>CALFLK010000001.1 GCA_937880095.1 uncultured Faecalibacterium sp.
TAATATCGCAGCAACTATCCATCTGTCAAGGATTCTTCAAATTGTTTTTTGCACATATTGCATTTTACAGTAAAACACTCCACTGAAGCATCTTACAATAAAAGAGGAGCCGTACAGCGAAAGCTGTACGGCTCCTCTCATTTATTCGTAGACCATCAAGAAAGGGGTTACCTGATGGTTGCGCCGAATTACTTGCTCAGACGGACACGCTCATGTGCAATCTGCTTGTCGTCAGTTTCCTTGTTGTTAAACGGAGTTACACGGAACTCAATCGTGAACGGCTCATTCTTTGCACGGTACTTATCCAGCTGCCACTGACCGCAGGAGTAAGAGCCCAGTGCGTTCTGCTTGTAATCCACGTTGAACACGACATAGTCGCGCTTCTTCAGATCGCAAGTGTGCTTTGCATCGTCCAGATCCTTTTCCTCATAGAAGGAAGCACTGAAGTTGAAGCTGCTTTCGGTAGAGGCAACCATGCCCATGCCTCTGTCGTTGGTCAGCGATACCCACTTGCAATCCATGTGGTTGCCGTTTGCCTGAGGAACAACATAATTGGTGAACAGACCGTCTACGGTATTATCGTAGACGCCCATCAGACCAGCTTCCTTGGAGTCTGCGTAGTTTTCGCCAGGACCACGACCAAAGTAACGCACATTTTCCATAGACTTGTCCAGATGCATGGTCACACCAATACGCGGGAACATATCCGGTGCGCAGCCCAGTTTGCCGGTCATTGCCATATTGGCAGAAGATCCGTTTGCGGACAAGGTTGCACCGTCGTCGTCCATTTTGCCACCCGGAACACCGGATACACGAATCAGCACATCGCCAGTAGGGCAAACCACATACTCATAGGTAGTGTCAAAGTGCCAGGAGCTGTTGGTCGTACCATTTACAGTCTTGACGACCACCTGCAGGAAGTGACCATCCTCCTCGTAATGGATATCCATCACAACTTCATGCTCCAGATGCAGGAAGTAAACCTTCTTCATCTCGTGGATGATTTCCATATCATTGCTGATGGGAGCGCGCCACAAGGTCAGTCTGGGACCCTTGCTCATGACCTGCATACCGTCACGAATAATGCTGGTGATATTGCCACGCACCAGATCAAACTCCACAGAGAAGTTTGCACCCTCTGCACGCAGTGTGGTGTGATTCTTGGTGACCTTCAAAGTGCCTTCCGGAACTACTTCGATACCTTCGCGGTAAACAGGCAGCTTGAACTGTGCCGTTGCCAGCTCAAATCCAGCAGGAGCATACGGAGCAGCTTCCTTCAACTGGTAAGAGATATTCAGGTAATACTCTGCACCCGGTTTTGCATGGATACGATTCAGCTGATAAGGAACAGTGATATCCTTACCGGCACGAGCAGGAATGGACGGCAGATCCACACTGCCGCTCTGCAGCAGTACATCGTCTTCCATTACTTGATAAATCAGACGGAAACGGTTCAGGTCAGCAAAGTCATAACGGCTCAGCAGATGGATGACACCCTTTTCCAAATCAACTTCAGTAGTAGTGATAGGCTCAACAACCTTCTTGTACTCATACAAACCAGGAGAAGGCTTGCGGTCAGGCATCAGCATACCATCGATGCAGAAGTCCATGTTGCTGGGATCATCGCCGAAGTCGCCGCCATAACGGTAATACTTCTCACCGTCTTCGGTGTAGCTTTCGATACCGTGGTCGAACCACTCCCAGATGAAGCCGCCCTGCAGCTTATCGTGTGCATAGAACAGATCCTGATATTCTTTCAGGTTGCCGGGACCATTGCCCATGGAATGGCAGTACTCACAAAGGATATGCGGATGCTTGCTGTTTGCAATAACGTCTTTCATCAGGAAAGGCTTTGCCGGGTTCTCCAGCCAGGTGTACATCGTGGAGTAAACATCAGCGTACTCCATATCAAAGTCGCCTTCGTAGTGGACCAAACGGGTGGGGTCCATCTGGTGTGCAACTTCGGTCATCTTAAAGAAGTTGCAGCCGGATGCGGATTCATTGCCCAAAGACCACATCAGGATTGCCGGGTGGTTCTTATCGCGTTCGATCATGCGTACCATACGGGACACATATGCCAGCTCCCAAGTGGGATCATCGGTGATCCACTTGTAGTTGCCGGTCAGCTCGAAGCCGTGGCACTCCAAGTCGGTTTCATCAATCAGATACATACCATACTGATCGCACAGATCATACAGGTAGTAAGCATCCGGATAGTGGCAGGTACGAATTGCATTGACGTTGAACTGCTTCATCAGGATGATGTCTTTTTCGATTTCCTCGCGAGCAACAACACGACCGTTGCGCGGGTTGTAATCGTGACGGTTCATACCCTTGAACTTGATTGCAACACCGTTGACCAGGAAGGTGTCACCATTCAGACGAATATTGCGGAAACCGACCTTCTGCGGAATGACTTCAACCGCATTGCCGTCTTTTTCTACAGTCATCAACAGCTGATACAGATAAGGAGTTTCTGCTGTCCAGTGCTCTGCATTCTTAATCACTGCCTTGCAGCTGACCTTATTGCCGTTGGAAGAAGCAGTGTCTTTCCATACGCAGCCACCTACTGCATCCAGAAGCTCGAAAGTTACCTGTACAGGCTCCTCGGTGCGCAGCACTGCATCAACAGAAAACAGACCGTTCACATAAGCGTCATCCAGATCGGCAACTACCGTGTAGTCGTTGATGCCGTTCTTCGGAACGCCCAGCAGTTCTACATCGCGGAAAATACCGCTTTCCCACCACATATCCTGGTCTTCCAGATAAGTGCCGTCAGACCACTGGTAGACACGCACGGTCACATCATTTTCTCCACCAACACGAACCAGGTCGGTGATATCGAACTCAGCTTCGTTGCGTGCGCCCTTGCTGTAACCGACTTCCTGACCGTTGACCCACAGATGATAGGCAGAATCAACACCACAGAAGCGCAGGATGATCTGCTTGTTGCGGAAGCTCTCATCTACATAGAAGGTGCGCTTATAAATGCCGGTGGGGTTTTCAGTGGGCACATACGGCGGATTGATCGGGAAGTTGTACCACAAATCGGAGTAGTGCATCTTTCCGTAACCCTGCAGCTGCCAGTTGCCCGGTACGGTGATATCGTCCATAGTAGAGGTATCGAAATCACTTGCAAAGAAGCCTTCGGGGCTGTATTCCGGAGCATCCAGGAACATGAATTTCCATACGCCGTTCAGATTCTTGAACGCATGCGTGTAACCGTTGCTGCCGAGCAGAGCTTTTTCCCGATCCGGGAAAGTCAGAAAATGTGCTCGCGCAGGCATTCTGTTGATGGCATCGATCTGATGGTTTTCCCAAGTTTTCATCGTACGATCCTCCTAATTTTATATTTTACGTTTTACTTGTTGTTCTGAATTTTGTTTTTCTTTTCATAGCGATTCCAGCAGAACCATGCCAGACCCATAAAGACTACGACACCCAGAACGTTGTACACCAAGGTACCAATCGGGTTTGCAACGCCTTCGGGCAAAGTTCCGTTGATTGCCTGCATGATCAGAGAGGGTTCCGGAACAGTGGACATGAAGAATACGAACATGAACACAGCCAGCAGGAACACGCCAGCAGCAATACCAAACTTACGGCTGCCAAATTTGAAATCACGCGGCATATCGTCCTTCTTCCAGCGCAGACCGATGTAAGCTGCGAGCAGGAACAGAACAGGAAGCAGAGAGGTTGCAGCGGTCATATTAATCAGCATTTCCAGGAAGCTGTCGATGTTGCTGATGCCCAGTGCGGGAACAATCAGCAGAACGGTGACAACGACGCCCTGAACCAGCAGAGCATTAGTGGGGTTGCCTTCGTCGTTGGTCTTAACCAGCCACTTGCCAAAAACACCTTCCGGAATCTCGGAGAAGAATACCTTTACGGGAGCTGCGGTCCACAGTGCCAGAGAACCCAGGCTACCCAGCAGAAGAATAACACCGACCAGACGAGCCATTACGCCGTTCGGTATGCCGAAATGAGAGCCCAAAATCTGGAATACGTCGAAAATACCATTGGAGAAGTTGCCGGACAGCACTTCGGTCGGGACAACCAGACCAACTGCAATAGCACCGAGCACATACATGACGCCAACTGCGATTGTGGACATAACCATGACGCGTACGAAAGTCTTGTTGCCACCCTTAACGTCCTTGACGTAAACGCCGATACTTTCACCGCCGCCTACTGCCTGCAGCACCCAAGCCATTGTCATAAAGAATGTCCAGTTAAACTTGGGGGTGATGGTCTGCATACTGAACTCCTGTGCAGGAGCCTGACCAAAGCCAAAGACAACTACGAATGCCAGAACAACGAATGCGATACCCATCAGCAGACGAGCGCCGCCAGCAAAGCTTGTTACCTTTGAAATCCAGCTGACACCCTTTACGCAGACATACGTTGCAGCCCAGAACAGCACGATGGAAATCACTGCGATGATTCTCGTTCCACCGTCACCACCAAATACGTTTCTGCCGAAGAATGCGTAAGAAGCGTAGATCAAAGTCTGCGGAAGCAGAGAGCAGAAGAAGAACAGGTTTACGAAGAAATATGCCCAAGCACCTAAAAATGCCCATTTCGGTCCCAGAACACATTCCAGCCAGCTATGTACGCCGGATTCCTTTTCCGAGTTTGCAGATGCAAATTCTGCAATCATCAGAATAAAGGGCAGGAAGTAGAATACCGAACCAAAGATGTATGCGGGGATGGTTGTCAAGCCGATCTGAATACTATTGTTAATAATACTCGGAAAAGCGAACACGGCAGAGAAAGTCATCATCATCAACGCCATTGATCCGAGACGTTCTCTTGAATTTGTGTTTTCCATGAGAATCCTCCTTGTTTCTTTTTTCGTTTCGTTTTCGCAGCATGGAACGGGCTGCTTTTGTGATTTCATTGTAGCATTCCGAAACGCACAAAGATATCAAAAATGTTGAAGCAATTATAACATATGTTGCCAAACGTCGAAAGAAAGCACTTTCAAGGAGCTTTTTCCTTGTATTTTCGTGGTAAATATCATCCAATATTATTTCCCATTGGACATTTTATTTGTGACGAAGATACTGTTTTGTGTGCGTAAACCCATATTTTTATCTTTTGCGGTTCGTTGTTATACTTGTCGCTTATTTATATTTATGTTGACGCACATAGATTTTTTCATGTATAATCATTGTTGGGTACAAAATTATGAAAAAAGTATGCAAGGGGTAAACAGCTATGGCGAAATTTTTTGAAACCGATATCGGTATCATTATTGATGATTCCCCTGTCGGCAACGAGATCCAGCTTTGTGAATGTGGATTTGAGGAATGCCGACCGACAAAGCCCTATGAATTCGCTTTGATTGATTATTGGGTAATCCACTATTGCATTGATGGCGAAGGTCATTTTCAAATCCGTGACAAGCAGGATACGATTCACGCCGGCGATTTATTTGTCATTCCTCCTCACACAAAAAACAAGTATTTCCCCGATGCGTCTAATCCGTGGTCCTATCGCTGGATTGGGCTGCGGGGGCCTCTTGCGGAAGAAATTCTTTCGATGTGTGGGTTAACTGACAAGAATTATATCCTGCATTATAAAGTAGACTCCCGATTGGAAGATCAGTTTGAAGCAATCTACGATGATTTACAGAAAAATCATAAGCTGAAGGCATTGGGGAGATCACTGCAGTTGATAGATTATATCCAGCACAACGTATACCATAGTGTGGAGTATCAGCTCAGTTCCGGTGAACTGTATTTTAATAAAGCAATTCATTTTATTCACAAAAACTATTTTAACAACATCACCATCTCTGATATTGCAGCTGCTGCCAACATCGATCGCACTTATATGTTTAAGCTGTTTCAAAAATATGTGAAGCAAAGTCCCAGTCAATACTTGCAGCAGTATCGCTTGGATAAGGCAAGTGTTCTGCTGAGAAAAAGCCCATTGAGCATTACAGACATCAGTTATGCAGTAGGATTCCAGCATCCACCTTATTTCACAAAGCTCTATACGCAATATAAGGGAATGACCCCGTCTGAGTATCGAAAGGGTTTTCTTTTGAAGGAGGGTTCCTTCGAATAATTCTGGTACAAACAAAGCCTGTTATAAAAAGGAGCAGTCAACCATTTTTAGTTGACTGCTCCTTTTCGCGATCCGGATACTTTATGGGTACTTTTGACACATTTATCAAAAAACGACACGGAACCGTTTTATCCTTCCCTCTACCCCATATCAAACAAATCTTTTTGTTTTTTACAAAAAAATTCATCTGACAACTACCACACCTATTTACAAATGCAAGTTGTTAGTATACAATGTCATCAATCTTATACAGTGTGAGGTGATAAAGTTTGAAGAATGTTGTCGTTCCTGCCCAGTATTTGCAGATTGCGCTGGATTTAGCCAGACGAATTGCCAACGGTGAACTGGAAGAAGGAAAACGAATGTACGGTCGGTCTGTTATGGCTTCCGAATACAACGTATCTCCCGAAACCATCCGACGAGCGCTTCACCTTCTTGCTGATATGAAAGTTGTGGAAATCAAGCCACAAAGCGGAATTGTTGTTCTCTCCGCAGATAGTGCCAAACGCTATATTGACCATTTCGAGGAAAGTGCTGACACCAAATCGCTGAGAAATCAGCTGCAGTCTTTGATGGAAGAATACACGCAGCTTCATCAGCGCATGAACGCTACAATCAAAGCGCTTGTAAAAAGCAAAGAAGCCTTTGCAACAACCGGCGAGCCACTGCCCAATTACGAAATTACAATTCCGGCAGAGTCTCGTGTAATCGGCAAAAGCATTGGCGAGCTTCAGTTTTGGCAGTCCACCGGCGCCACAATCATAGCAATCCGACGCAGGCAGACCGTCATCCTATCCCCGGGACCCTATGCAGAATTGTATCCCGGAGACGTTATTGTCATCGTTGGCTCTTCTGAATCCGCAGAAGCCGTTCATAGATTGGTTTTGGAAAAGGAGGCACTATGATTCAGTTTGATCATGTAAATAAAAGTTACGGTAAAACACAGATTTTGAAAGATTTGAGCTTTACCCTTGAAGACGGACAATTTGTGGTTTTAGTTGGTCCCTCTGGCTGTGGTAAGACCACTACCATGAAAATGATCAACCGCCTTTTGGAGCCGGACAGGGGCACTGTTTATATTGATGGTAAAAATGTTCAGGATCAGGACAAAGTCGATTTGCGCAGACATATTGGTTATGTCATTCAGCAGATTGGTCTGTTCCCCAACATGACCGTTGCACAAAACATCTGTGTAGTCCCCAAAATGCTGAAATATTCCAAGGCACAGTGTGACCAGATTGTCAGCGACCTGCTGAAGATGGTCAATATGGAAAATTACGCTGACAAATATCCTTCCGAAATGTCTGGTGGTCAACAGCAGCGTATTGGTGTGCTTCGTGCTTTGGCTGCATCTCCCCCGATCGTTTTGATGGATGAGCCCTTCAGTGCTTTGGATCCCATCACTCGTGACACGCTGCAGGACGAAGTGAAAAAGCTGCAACAGAAGCTGAAAAAGACGATTATCTTTGTCAGCCACGATATGAATGAAGCCTTAAAGCTGGCAGATGTCATCATCTTTATGAATGCAGGCGAAATCGTGCAGATGGGCTCCCCCGAAGAACTGCTGGAGCATCCTGCCAATGAGATGGTGCGCAATTTCCTGGGCAAACATACTTCTGACGCAACTTCCAGTTCGAAAGTTGAGCGTTTTATGCGTACCAATGTGCATACTGTCAAACCAGACCGCGGTGTTCTGGAATGCGCCGAACGCATGGCACGCAACAGCGTCGATACCCTGCTGGTGACCGACGAAGCGGATCGCTATGTCGGCATTGTTTCGATTGGCGATATGCGTAAGTGGGGTCGTGATCTGCATACGATTGAACCGCTGATTCGTCAGTCTGCCCGCACGGTGCATGTGGGAGATAACGCCAAGGAGAGTTTTGAGTATCTGCTGAACTCCAATGCACCCTATGTTGTTGTGCTGAATGCGGATGATACCATTGCTGGCATCGTGACAAAAACCAGTGTAGCCCGCGCTGTGGCAGAAAACCTGTGGGGTGAGACGGAATGAGAGACTTTCTTGATACTTATGGGCTGCTCCTCTTCAAAGCCATCGGTATCCATACCATATATGTGGTAGCATCCGTGTTCTTCGGCTTCATACTGGGGCTGCTCCTCGGCATTTTGCTTTCCCGTGTCCCCAAGTGGTCCGGAGTGATTCTTCCGGTGGTTTCTATTTTTCAGACCATTCCGGGTCTGGTTTTCATCGGTATACTGTTCCTTTGGATGGGTATGGTCCCCGCTACTGTTATTATCGCTCTTGCAATTTATGCCATGTTCCCCGTACTGAAAAACACCTATACAGGACTTCTGGGGGTTGCACCTCAATATGTAGAAGCCGCAAAATGCTGCGGTATGTCCCCTGTGCAGCAACTTGTAAAAGTCGAACTGCCGTTGGCACTTCCCAGCATTTTTGCAGGACTGCGTATGGCGGCTGTATATACAGTTTCTTGGGCAGTCCTTGCTTCGGTCATCGGACTGGGCGGTCTCGGAGAGTTTATCTATCAGGGAACCGCATCCAATAACAGCACACTGATTTTGCTGGGTGCCATTCCGGCAGCTATTCTGGCAGTACTGATTGGCTCTCTGATTGATTTTCTGCAAAAGAAAATCACACCTCGCGGACTTCGCAAGGAGGTGAAAGAATGACAGTTGATTTGATTTTAGAGCATCTATTTATTGTGCTTTCTTCCAGCATTTTGGCAGTACTGATTGGACTGCCTCTGGGCATTCTGGCGTATGCGCAGCCGAAAGTGCGACCTTTCATTTTGCGCGTAGTCGATTTGCTGCAGACCGTTCCTGCACTGGCACTTTTGGGCATCATTATGATTTTCATGGGTGCCGGAAAGCCGACTGTTATTATCGGCATTACGCTCTATTCCCTATTACCTATCGTAAGAAATACCTGTCTTGGCTTTCAGGAAGTAGATTCCGGCATTAAGGAAGCTGCGCGCGGCATGGGCATGAGCAATCTGCACCGTTTGCTGTGGGTTGAATTCCCTATGGCACTGCCCACGATTTTTACCGGTATTCGCATTGCTGTTGTCAGTGCTATTGCTACCGCGGTGTTCGCAACCTTTGTTGGCGGTGGCGGATTGGGCAGCGTGATCAATCGTGGTATCCGTATTCAGGATATGTCGATGATTTTAATTGGCACAGCTGCCTTGATGGTCATTGCGGTTCTGCTGGATTTCTTTATGAGCCAGTTTGAAAAACAGATTCGCAAGTCGAACGGTTCTGCAAAAACGCTGCTGATTCCGGTTGTTGTCACTTTGGCTGCATTCGTTTTGCTGCTCCCCTTTGGCATTGATACGGTAGCAAAAAATGAACTGTTGATGTATGATGGTCCCTACTCCGAACCTCAGCTGGTTACCCGAATGGCAAAAATGCTTATCGAGGATAAAACCGACTTGAAAGTTACCATTCAGGATCAGATGGCAACCGTCAACACCTTCCGAGCTATGACAGCCGATAAACCTACTTGCGATTTGATGCTGGCATACGATGGCACATTGCTGACCACTTTCCTGCATCAGGACCCGTCTGATGTGCCGGAGGGAATGACTGCTTATGACTATGCGAATGAGCAGGCACAAAAAGAATACGGCGTCCATCTGTTAACAAAGCTTGGCTTTGATAACACTTACGCTGTTGCTGTTCCGCAGGAAGTTGCTGAAGAATATCATTTAGAAAAAGTCAGTGATTTGATTCCTGTTGCGTCTGAATTGGTATTTGGCGCAGAGCATGAATTCTTTACACAGGAAGGTAGTATGAAGTTTGGTCCGTTTACTAAATTCTACGGATTGAAGTTCAAGAGCGTTTCGCAAGTCGATACCAGTTTGAAGTATGCTGCTATCGAAAATGGCAGTTTTGACGTCACGGAAGTTTACACAACGGACGGTCTGAACCGAAAGGCCAATCTGAAGGTTCTGGAAGATGACCAAAAGTTCTTCCCGGATTATAACGCCGCTTTCCTGGTGCCGGATGATTTGTTCGAACGATATGCCGACATCGCTCCCAATCTGGAAGAAGTTTTGAATCTGCTGGTCGGTCACATTACCAACGAAGATATGGTTGATATGACATATCAGGTTGATGTAATGGGTCAGGATCTGGATACTGTAGCACGAAACTACCTGATCGACTGCGGATTGATCTCAGAATAATTTCCTTTTCCCCAACAATAAAACAACCCCCTCTGTGTTACACAGAGGGGGTTGTTCTTTTATCTGCTGTGTGGCTTTTTATCTTCGGCCAATATGATACGAAAGTATAAGCTTACTTTTATAACATATTCTCTAACAGATTTCATTTTTGATTTCGACGGGGTTCAGCTGCATTAGCGTTCGTCGTCGCGCTTCTTCTTGCAAAGAATGAGGGCGCATCCGCTCAGTACTGCCATGCTCATCCAACCACCCAAACCAGTAGAATCTCCGGTGGATGTTGCACCACCCTGTGCCGGAGCTGCGGTAGGTGTAGCAGTCGGTGCAGTTGTGGGCACAACCGGTACAACGGTCGGCTCAGCCGTCGGAGTTGTAGTCGGTTCAACTGGCTTTGCCGTAGGCTCTGCGGTCGGCTTTGCCGTAGGTGTTGCAGTCGGAGTTGCCGTAGGCGTTGCGGTCGGAGTTGCCGTAGGCGTTGCGGTCGGAGTTGCCGTAGGTGTTGCGGTCGGGGTTTCTGCCGTGCCCTTCAGCAAGCGCATCTCAGCAACGGCGGCAAACAATTTTCCGCCGATATTGCTGACAGCGTCCGTAACTACGAACTTGACCTGCTTTGCAGAATACTCCTTGTCACCGTCAAATTTCAGGATCTGCCATTCACCGTTGTTCGGGTCCAGCACACCGTTAGCAACTACTTCCTGCCATTCCTCAGTTTCACTGCCGCGTACATAAACCTTATAGGTCTTGACAGCACCGTTGCCGCCATCAGTACGGCCACGGTAACGCAAGCCACTGATATTCTGCTTTTCTTTCAAGGTGAAGGTCAGGTAATGATCTTCGCGGGAAGAACCATTGTAGTCCGTATGCCACAGAGTATTCACCTGATTATCCAGAACCAGCTTCGGGTCGCCCTCAGTAGCATTGCCCTTATGATAGTTACCTGCTTCTACGGTCAGGTCCTTTACAGGTACATCGTTCTTCGGATCAGATTCCGGCGTAATCACACTGAACTCATTCAGAATCGTTTCGCCCAGCGCCTTCAGATCGTTGCCGGAAGGCTTGTCGGTATATTCTGTCTTCTGCCAAGTCCAGCTCCATTCCCAGGGGAACCACACAGGATCGGAAGCGGACTGACCATTCAGTTCCTTAACGCGGTTTTCAATCCAGATTTCCCAGCGGCTCTTATAGAAATCGCCCAGCAAACCGGACCACTGACGGTTCGAATAGTCATGCAGACCACCCGTTTCAGCCTGGTTGTAAGAACCCCAAGTAGTGACCAGTGCCTTTGCATTCCATTCGTAGATATCCTTTGCAAAGTCGTCTGCATTTGCTGCCAGACGCTTTGTCTGATTTACCCAAGTACCCAGCAGGTAGTACTTGCTGGTGCTGGTCACCTGCTCCATGCAGTCAATGATACGAATGAACTTATCACTTTCTACCTGGAACTTTTCTACATTGCGGCTATTATAAGCACGCTTCATCTTTGCCAGCTGGCTCTGAGCTGCATTGCTCAGCAGCTGCTGCAGGATGGTAGCCAGATCATACTGATAGCCTTCGCTATCTTTCAGCAGATCGTAATCTTCCAGCATCAGGCGAGCAGCGCGCTCCAGCTCAGCCTTGTCATAATCCACCACGGAGTTGCCCCAGGTGGAAGCTGCATTGATGTCAAAACGAGGACGTGCGTTTACAACGCTTTCCGGTGCGCCCTGACCCTTCATATTCAATGCTGCCTTATAAACAGTATCTTTCAGAATCAGCAGTGCGTTGTAAGCATTTTCGCTTTCTGCGCCGTAGCGGCGTTCACCGTATGCCTTCAGCCAAGTATCCAGATCCAGCGTCTCGTAATGAGATGCATCATCCTGCCAGACACATTCGAAGAAATAGTCGTAAAGCAACGGATTGTTGACACTTGCTTCGGGCGTGATGCCGATACCAGCAATATGCTGCTGGGTGTTGAAAACGGTGGGAATATTATTCGCCAGGTTATCCAGGTGACCATGCAGACCCAGACGACCGCCGAAGTTATTCAGCATACAGAAAGCCCAGGGCGTGCCGTCAAATTCAGCGGTGTTACCGTAGGAACCACCGGGATTGGGTTCATTGTAGTGCGGGGTCTTTTCTGCGTACAGGTCCAGCACCAGTGCATTTTCACGATGATTTGCCAAACCTTCCAGCAAAGCGCTGGTGGGGTTGCCCTGCCAAGACTGGATGATCCAGACGGATTCCGGACCATTTTCCTGAATCATGGTTTCCACAACCTGCTCTGCAATAACCTTCGGAGACATACCGCCGGTGTTGCCGCCCTCGTGGAAGGGGTCGGTTGCGAAGTACACAGCCGGGCCGTACACTTCCTTCTGTGCATCATAGAACAGCTTTGCGTACTTTTTGTAGCTTGCGCTGTCGGTTTTCAGCATATCCGGGCGTTGGAAAGAGCACCAGCTGCCCTGCTTGATCACATCGCGTGCTGCTTCCGGATCATGCTCAGCCAGATCATTGGGAACCATACCGCTGTATCCCTGCAGCACTGGTTCCATGCCCAGACGGCGCATGGACAAGTGGTTTTCACGAGCCAGCTGGGTGCGTTCCTCGAACCAGGAATCGTGGACAGGACCACCGAAACCGGACAGGTTTGCCATATAAGCCCATGCGTAATATGCAGGACCTGCGATGAAGTCCTTAGAATCCTCATGGCTGTAACCCAGCTTATCCAGGAAACGACGCCAGACTTCTTCCTGTGCGGTTGCATCCAGAACTACGTTAACACCATTCAGTGCCAGCCAGTCCAGTTCGTCACGCCACTCCTGCTGACCATAGAAAGGCATGGAGTAAGACAAGGTGCAGTAGTTATATGCGTAGCGAACTTTCGCCTTGGTCTCCTTAAATACAGGAGCGGTCAGGGTCGGCATCGTAGCAGGCATCTTTGCCTGATCGCCAACCTGAGACAGATTCACGTTGCAGCTGTACTTCAGGAAGTAGTTCAGACCAGTTGCCAAGGAAACGCCATCGTTACCCTTGATCTTGATCTTGCCGTCTGCATTGGACAGCTCAAAGTAATCGTAACCGGTTCCGTTGGGGTTTTCTGCCAGCTCCAGCGTGAACCAATCCTTGTACTGTGCGCCCAAACGACGCTCGATGATACCGTTCACTTCATCAATGGTATCCTGTGCCGTAATGGTCACAGTCCCCATAGCCTCATCATAAGGCTTAACAGCGATTTCCGGATGCTCCTGAATCGGCGTGCCGGACTCTGTACCCAGCACACGAACTTCGTTCAAAACAGAGTTGGTGCTGTTAGAGTTATAGGTAACATACACACGAACATAACGTGCTTCCACATTATTTGCAGGATAGCTTTCACCTTCTGCCGGGCAGGATTCGGTAGAAGTCTTTTCTGCAAGGCGAGTAAAGTCACGGCCGTCCAAGCTAGTATAAATCTTGTACTGGCTGTAACCTGCCTCGGGGGTAAACACCTGAATTTCGCTCAGGTTGTAATTCTTCTGCAGGTCAATGTCTGCGTAAGAAGGATAAATATTCGTGCTCCAGTTGCTCTTGGTGCTGCCGTCAACGATGTTGCCGGCATTTCCGCGGTTCATATTGGTGTGAACCGGCTTACCAAATGCGATGCTCTCAGTATCTTCTACCTTTACTTCGCTGCCAAACAGAGCAAACTCTGCGATTGCAGGCCAGCCAATGCCGGGGTTTCCATTCACTACATTGGTGGTTTTGTGCATCAGAATCTTAACACCCTTATAGCCAGCCTCTGCAAAGGAAATATCCAGCTCATTCTTATCGGTACGGTTTGCCTTCTGATGCTCTGCCAGCATAACCTCACTGCCGTCTTCCTTGACACCCAGAATGCTGAACTCGAACTCGTAGGTATTCGGGTCCGGATCTGCCTTTTCAAAGGTGATGGTGCAAGCATCCATCTGACGCACCTCAGGATAGGTCAGCTGAACCCACTTTTCCTCTGTCAGCTGTGCATTATGGAATTTGTACAGTGTAGAAGGATCGTTATCAGTCAAAAAGCCACGGGTATTGGTCAGTTCCTCACCGTTCGTGCTTACATCTGCCTGAGATGCGATGTTGTTATAATCAGACAGCTTTACCTCTTCGGTTGCGTATACTTCGATTTCACGAATCGAAGGCCACAGGGTAAACTCCGTATGCTGTGCGTTGGGCAAGAATTGCGGATTGCTGATCTGGATATAAATATCCGATGCAGAAACTGCCTGTTCCGTCTGGATCGTAACTTCACTGCCCAGAACTGCAGTCTGCTTGTTGCCCAGTGCAATCATATCACTGGTGATACCGTTCTGTGCATAGAAAGCCTGCACATCTACCTGCGTATCACTCCAGTCACCAGAGCCCAGATATACCTTGACTTTGTTGACAACGTTGGAGTTCTTTTCCAGTTTCATACGAACCGTGATGGTGTGTTCCGGAATGTCCTTGAATGACGTTTGGTACTGCCAGTCCGTATTCCGATCCTTGTCGATCAGCTTTCCGGCATCTCCTCCGTTACTGTCGACAGCGATGGTTGCATTGGGGGCGACGTTCACTTCTACTTCTTTTGCAAGAACGATATTGGCGGGCAGTGTACTGACACTGCTCATCAACACCACACCAGCCAGCAACATACTGACCAGAGACCGTCCCATGCGCTCCGCTTTTTCTTTCAGCGTGTGTTTCATAGTTCCTCCCTTTTATTTTGAATTCCTGTGACCCGGTATGCGCCTTCCTTTTACTTATAATGTTAAAACGCAATCCGACCTACCCACCAGGCAGAGAGTAGTCACAAACACCACTAGTATAATGTACCAAAAATGGAAACACAAGGAAATTCTTCAGATTGTAACCGAAATTTGCAGCAAATTAGCAAAAAACAAATCATAAACCGGAAATTTTGTGTGTACATCTCATTTTGTGCGTGCTTATGACATTTAGCTGAAACATGAAAAAGAGACGCTGTCGTTTTTTCTGTCTGCAATGCAATATAAAAAGCTCTGCCCAAAATGAGCAGAGCTTTCCCGAAAGGCAAGATGAAATTGCCTTATTCGATTCTGATATCTACATCCTGCACCAATACATATACCTGTTTATCCGTATCGGATGCATTTTGTACCGAAACGCCGACCTGAAACCATGCACCCTTTTCGACATCTATTTCAACAGAAGTACCCGATGTCAGATATGTAGGCTCGTATGCATTTTCCTCTTGTCCTTCGGTCAGCTTCAGCACAACTTCGGTATCTCCCAGTCCATCCCCTGCTGAAATTTTCAGCTTGTCATGTTTGGGCGAGATTTCTTCATCTGAGTATACGAATTGTTCCGTATTTCCCGCCGGGAGCACAATTTTTACTGCGTATTCTTTTTGACCGCAGCCTGTCACTGCAACCATCATTGCGATTGTCAAAAGAACTATCACTGCTTTTTTCATATAGACCACTCCTTCCGCATTCTGGTGTTTTCCTTTTATATAATGTATACGAAGAAGAATCTACAATAATTGCACCACTGAACAAAAGGTTCTATATGCTTCCCGATATGTAAAAGAGTTTATTCATAACCAGATTTAGAAATACTAAAAGGCGGAGTGCATACCGACACACTCCGCCCTCGTTCTTGTCCTGTTTGACGATCTAAACCTCCTTAGGAATCTATTGGTATGAAACTTTGCTTTTACTTTTTATTTGCCCAAAGCTTCATGACTAAGTAGATGATAAGCAAAACAAAACCAATGATTCGTACTACATCACAGGATGGCTGCCCATAGTAGTGTCTTACTGGAAAGCTTCCAATCAGAAGGATTGCACCTATCACGCCAACTATAATTCGTGCGATTTTCGACGAATTGTTCATAACGGATACCTCCTCTGCCTCGTACTGAGCAGGATTTTTCGCTGCGCTACGATTGAACTTATCGCGATACGCGTTTTGCCGCTTTTGCGAATTATCACTGAAACATCACGCAACTATAACGCGAATCGTTCCCGAAATACTTTCTTCTGGTGCCATTACAGAAAGTTCCCATTCTGCGGAATCCCAGAATCGGAAAGTATGCGAATCGTTACAAGAAAGATAACTTTCTACAGCAGCCATTGTGTTTTGGTTGGTAAACATCACTTTCAGATCTGCATACGAGGGGCTCCATGTTCCGCCTACTGCTATGGAAGTTCCCTCCTGATATTCAGACCGAAAATCAGGGATTTTGTAGTAATTTCCACCATTGGGAATGGTGAAAGAATAAACGTCTACTCTTCCCTCCTCGGTTGGCTCTTGTCCTACATAGGTTATAGAAAACTCCTTGATTTCAGAGCTGTCAATTTCCTACACCTTAAATTCTGTGCTTTCTTCCGCCATTGCAGGAAGTGTACACAAGAACATCATCATAAGTGCAAGAAAAAGTGAAATACATTTCCTCATAGAAATCACCTCCGAAGCTAAATCAAAATGACGCCAAAGCACATTTTACAGGAGCATCTCCTCCATAATAAAATAATACCACCGCGTAAAGCAAAATCAATGTTTTGTCGATTGATTTTCACACATTTCTTATTTTCACACTGGTGAGCAGCGGGATTCATATTTTCTTTTCAGGTTTCCCTTACAGATTCCATACAGAACAGCGCAAATGAGCCTGATAATGTCATTGATTTGTGTGCAGTAACGTTGTAGAATGAAACCAACAGCATGATTACTCTGTATATGTGCCTTTCATTCACATATACACCTGTCAGGTGGTGATATTGCTATTTTTTTCGTTGATGCTGGGGAGGGTTCCATTATGGAATGGTTTTGTCTTGCGGATGACTCACGTTTTATCATAAATCTATTTGTTTTTAAGAGAATACCAGCATAGTCAGGTACATTTATATATCCTGCGAGAGGAGATAACTATGGAAAACAATCGTTTATTTGCGCTGAACAAGCCAAATCCTAAATTTATTACAGCCGGCGAAATCATGCTGCGGCTGACACCGCCCAATTATGAAAAGATCCAGATGTCGTCCCGTTTTGATGCCAGTTATGGTGGCAGCGAAGCCAATATTGCGCTGGCTCTGGCAAACTTAGGCATCGACAGCACCTTTTTTAGTGTAGTACCAAACAATAACTTGGGAAAAAGTGCAGTTCGTATGCTGCGCTCCAACGATGTGCATTGCGGTCCGGTCATCCTGTCTACGCCAGAAGAAACCCCGACGCACCGGCTTGGAACCTATTATTTAGAAGCGGGCTATGGCATTCGTGCATCGAATGTGACCTATGACCGAAAGCATAGTGCCATTACAGAATATGATTTTTCTAAGGTTGACTTGGATGCACTGCTGGAGAACTACGATTGGCTGCATTTAAGCGGCATTACCCCTGCCCTTGGCACAAATTGCAGAACGCTCATTCTGGATATGCTGAAAATTGCAAAAGAAAAAGGCTTGATTGTGAGTTTTGACGGCAACTTCCGCAGTACTTTATGGTCTTGGGAAGAAGCACGTGATTTTTGTACGATGTGCCTGCCTTACGTTGATGTACTGCTGGGCATTGAACCCTATCATTTGTGGAAGGACGAAAATGATCACAGCAAGCGTGATTGGAAAGACGGAGTCCCCTTGCAGCCCAGCTATGAACAGCAGGATGAAATTTTTCAACGATTTGCAGAGAAATTCCCGAACATAAAGTGTATTGCACGTCATGTGCGTTATGCCCATAGCGGAAGCGAAAACAGCTTGAAGGCTTTCATGTGGTATGATGGTCACACATTTGAAAGCAAGCTGTTTACCTTTAATATTCTGGATCGTGTTGGCGGCGGTGACGCGTTTGCCAGCGGATTGATTTATGCTATGTTCAAGGGATACAAACCAATGGATATGCTAAATTTTGCTGTCGCCAGCAGTGTCCTGAAGCACACAATTCATGGAGATGCCAATATCATCGATGATGCGAAGAGTATTCAGGATTTGATGAATCAGAACTTCGACATTAAACGTTGATACAAGAACACACTTAAGTACACACATAGAAAAAGCTCGCCCATTCCATTTCTGGAATCAGGCGAGCTTTTTCAGTTTACTTTTTAAGAATGCGCTATTGAAACGAAATCAGATTTTCCCTAATTTTTGACCTACTATCTGCATTTGTTCCGGTGTGGGTTTCCAACTCAATTTTATTTCCACCAGCGTATGATCATAGCAAAGTAGATAGCTATGTGTGAAACGGCCAGATTCCGGATTTTCCAAACCATACACCTCATTTGCACCCCATGCAGATGTATCCTGCGGTGCATATTGAAGCGGCAAACTGGAAGAAACGGCTTCCACCTCATGCATCAAACGCTTTTTACAGGTATTGTAAAGTGCAGGGACTTCTACCTCAACAATGGTATATTCCAGATTGGGCAGTTCAGTAAAGTTCTCTGCATCCAGATTCGGCAGCTGCCGCATCACAAAACGTCCCAGCAGAAAAGACTTATCTCCATAGCAATCTGCGGAATACAGATCATCCTTTACTGCCTGTAAATCGGATACGGACAAGGGCAGTTTTCCTTGTTGCAAAACCCAATCCGTATTCCCCTGTGCATTGATTGTACTATCCTGTGCAGGTTGGTTCGAAAAAATTCCGTTTGCTGTAGCCCAGAAAATCAGTCCCATCAACGCAAATGCCAGCACAAAACTGGTAAGAAGCGTAATTACCCGATTCATGTTGCGAGATACTTTTCTGCGTTTCAGAAAAGCCTTCATGCCATTTACTGCTGCAGTCAAAACCAGCATATAAAGGCACATCAGAAGTACAAGCCATCTACGCAAGCTGTCTCCGTGTATAACGCTGGTAAGTATCCAGTACAGCCCACCAACGATCACTACAAAGCCGACGATTTTCTGAAATTTCGATGTACTTGGTGTTTTCAGGAATTCCCCTTGCTCTGCTGCTTCTTTTGCTCGATGGTACCAGCGGATGTAGCAAACCATTTCAACAATGCAGACAAGTGCAAGAATCGCCCAACATAATGCTGTAAACAGCTGTGCCGGATTCGACAAAAAGGCGATTGGATTTCCCGTCAGTGCCAAAAGAGAAAGCCACCCTTGGATTACAGCAATTACAAGAAAAAGACAATGGACCGGGAAAAAGCTCTTCATTACCGATTTGTCGATGCTTTCCAGCTCTAAAACAGGTTCGGTTTCGATGGGCGTTGGATTCTCCTGCTCATTATAGAAAATCTGTAATTGCGCTGAGGTACAAGCCAACTTCCAACCAGTATGCGCACAGAAGTCATGAAAAGTTTTCTGGCTTTCCGAGGGCTCCGGATCGAATTCAGATGCTTTGGGATAATAAGAAACCGCAAAAAGGATCTGCGTGGGTTCGATTCTTTGATACTTCCAGCCAAATGCTGTGATTTTCTGAATCATCCAACCCTTTGCTGCCATTTTCTCTAGGTGGGATACAATTTCAGTGTGGTTATAAAACGAAAATGGTTCCAAGCGTAACTTTGTATTTTTCATGCGGTTCACTCCTTTCCAAAAATCCGTTGATAATCATTCAGCTGTGCTTTCAGACGAATGCATTCTTTGTCTAACATTTCCTTGCCTTTATCCGTCAAAATATAGCTTCGGCGACGACCCTCTACCTTGGTTTCGCGGATCATCTGTGCATCTAAAAACTGTTCCAGCAAAGTATAGAGCGTTCCTGAACCAATATTTACACGCTGATTTGTCATAGCAGGTACACGATCCAGAATATCCATACCATAACACTCTTCTTTTAAGCAGAGCAGCGTATAAAACATCTGCTCCGTCAGTGTTTGGAATTTTTCTCGTGCCATCGGTTACACCTCTTTTCTCGATTATCGAGTATCTCTGCCATCATTGTATTGTCGAATATCGAGAATGTCAATATCTATTTTATTCTGCGTTCTCATCCAGTGCTTCAATCAGGAAACTAACGGGACGAAATCCATCATTACAGGAAAGCATCGCAGATCGGGGATTTTTCATCCAGCCATCATAAAAGTCCCCTGCCCCGTGGCTTAACGCCAGTACAAACGGTGACATGGTATCCCAAGCACTTTGACACATTCCTTCTGGTTTCTCCCCGCCATTGGCAATAAAAACCTGTCCCACACGCATATCACAAGCATGAGAGATTGGATTTTCATATTGCTCCATCAAATCCGTGTAGGTTGCCATTCGCATTACCGTGATTTTACACTTTTTCATGTTACTCTTCCTTTCCTTGTCGGGATTTCAAATGGAAGTTGTCTTCCTCTTGTCTGCAAAGATCTTTACATGATTTACAGATTGGGACAACCTCATGCAGATAACAAAATACCGGCGAATCCCTTTGTACAAAAGCGACTCGTCGGTATTGTTTTACTTAAACAAACTCGTTGTAATGGAGGGCTGCGTTTTCATAATCGCCGCGTGCTTTCTTCTTGGCGACATAAACGTCCCATACGCCTTCCTCATCCTGAATTCCAACCGTCTCCGGATCAAAGATGGGGTCCAGACCCAGCTTACGCTGATTCTCGTAATCCTTGACCAGTTTGATCACAACCGGCGACAGCAGCAAGCAGCCAAAGGTATTGACCCACAGCATACAGCCTACGCCAATATCACCCATCGGCCAAATCACTTCGCCGTCTACCAGAACGCCAAACATACAGAAGCACAGGAAAAGGATTCGGACAATCGTCACGCAGGATTTCTTTTCGCCAAAGAGGAATCGGCAGGTAGATTCCAACTGATACGAATAAGAAAGCAGCGTAGTATAGATGAAGATAAACAACATCACTGCCAGGAAAATAGAACCAACGTGTCCCAGCGTAGAGGTCATGGCCTCCTGCATGAAAGGAACGCCATACAAAATACCGGGAGCGCGCTCAACTAGCAGTGCATCACCAACGCCATCTGCCGCAACATTGTATGTTCCAGCCAAAAGAATCGAAAGACCGCTGCAAGTGCAAACCAGCAAGGTATCAATGTATACCGAAAGACCCTGCACCAAACCCTGCTTCACCGGATGAGAAGTATCGGTTGTTGCAGAAATCAACGGGCTCATACCATTACCTGCGTCATTGGAGAAGAAACCACGTTTCACACCCCAGGCAATACTTGCACCTACGATTCCGCCAAAGATTGCGTCTGCACCAAATGCGCTGGCAAAAATAGAGCGGAAAACATCCGGTACACGGTCAAAATGGATTACCGTAATGGCAACGGTAATCAGGAAGAACAATCCACACATAATCGGTGCCAGACGTTCTGCAACCTGACCGATTCTCTTGATACCGCCCATAACTACTGTACCAACCAGAACTACCAGAAACAAACCAACCGCAAAATAAGGAACGTTAAATGCGCCCTGCACCGCGGTTGCTGCTGTTTGGGTCTGCATTGCAGGAAGCAAAAATCCCGGTCCGATAAAAACGGCAAAGCAGAACAAAATTGCAAGCAGTCTGCCCAAATACGGATTTTTGATTCCCTTGGTCAGATAATAAGCAGGTCCGCCGGTCAGTTCGCCCAGATTGCGGGTTTTGTATGCCTGACCCAGCATACATTCGACCATACCAGTCGATGCACCCAGCAATGCGGTGACCCACATCCAGAAAAGCGCACCAGGACCACCCATAAAAATAGCAGTTGCGGTTCCGGCGATGTTACCTGTACCAACGCGTCCGCCTACCGTTGTAGCAAATGCCTGAAACGAAGACAAGCCGGAATCCTTGGTATTCTCACCTTTTTCGGTCATGCAATGAAACATATCCCGAATGTGGGTAAACTGCAAACCTTTCAATCGAATGGTAAACCAAAGTGCCGCACCACCCAAGAAGAAAAGCATTGCGGGGTGCCAGATAATTGCGTTGATATTTGTAATGATTTTTCCGAAGAGTTCCATATAAACCTCCAATCAGTATGGTTGATGATTCGTACTCGAGATTTACAAGGTCACATTCGGTCATCCTTATGAATCTGGCAAATATCATAAGGTACTGTCTGATAAACACAGTAGTTCAACCAGTTACTGTAAAGTAAGTTTGCGCAGGAGCGCCAACGAACTACCGGTTCTTTTGTCGGATCGTCCTCTGGGAAATAATGCTCTGGCACATGAATGTCTACACCGTTTTTCAAATCGCGAAGATACTCATTCTTTAGTGTGTTCTGGTCGTACTCTGCGTGACCCATCAGGAACACTTGTCGGCATTGATCGCTTTTTACTGCGTATACCCCGGCTTCCGGAGATGCTGCGAGAATTTTCAGTCCCGGTACCGCCTCAACATCTGCGCGGTTTACTGCAGTGTTGCGGGAATGTGGTACCCAAAACTGGTCATCAAATCCACGGAACAAGATAAAATTAGGATCTTCCACTGTGTGCTGAAAGACACCAAACAGTTTTTCCGGAAGCGTGTGCTTTTGAATTCCATAATGGTAGTAAAGACCCGCTTGTGCGCCCCAGCAGATGTGCAGTGTAGAGTGGACGTGTGTTTTGCTCCACTCCATAATCTCACACAGTTCCGGCCAGTAGTCCACTTCTTCAAAAGGCAAACATTCCACCGGTGCGCCGGTAATGACCAAACCGTCAAAGGTTCGATTGCGTACGTCCGCAAAGGTTTTATAAAACGCCAGCATATGCTCCTGAGAAGTGTTTTTGCAGACATGACCGCTGGGAGCTACCAGCTCCAGCTCAATCTGCAAAGGCGTATTGCCCAAAACGCGAGCCAGCTGCGTTTCAGTATCAATCTTGGTGGGCATCAGATTCAGCAGCATAATACGCAGCGGACGAATATCCTGCGCAATGGCGCGTGTTTCTGTAATCACAAAGATATTTTCTTTTGTCAGCGTATCCGTTGCCGGAAGCTGATTGGGAATTTTAATGGGCATATCACTTCACCTTATCCAGAGCCTGTGCAATATCCTCGATCAAGTCTTCCTTGTTTTCCAGACCACAGCTCATGCGGACCAAACCTGCCGGTACACCAGCAACCGCCAGCTGTTCATCGGTCATCTGGCGATGTGTGGAAGTAGCCGGGTTCAGGCAGCAGGTGCAGGCATCTGCCACATGGGTCTCGATGGAAGCCAGCTTCAGCGCTTTCATAAATACCTGTGCCGCCTCGCGACCGCCCTCCAGCTCAAAGGAAACTACGCCGCAGGAGCCGTTGGGCAGATATTTCTTTGCGAGTGCATGATATTTATCGCTGGGCAAACCGCAGTAATTCACTTTGGTTACTTTAGGATGCTTGCTGAGGAATTCTGCTACAGCCAGACCGTTTTCACAATGGCGAGGCATACGAACGTGCAGACTTTCCAGACCCAGATTCAAATAAAATGCACTCTGAGGGGAAGGTGTAGAACCGAAATCACGCATCAGCTGTGCGGTACATTTGGTAATGAAAGCACCCTCTTTGCCGAATCGTTCTGCGTAGGTCACACCATGGTAGCTATCATCCGGTGTGCAAAGACCGGGGAATTTATCGGCGTGTGCCATCCAATCAAAGTTGCCGCTATCTACGATTGCACCGCCAACTGCAACGCCATGACCATCCATATACTTTGTGGTGGAATGGGTGACGATATCTGCACCCCACTCAAACGGACGGCAGTTAATCGGCGTAGCAAAGGTGTTATCCACAATCAGCGGAACCCCGTGGGCATGAGCAGCTTTTGCAAATCGCTCAATATCCAATACCGTCAAAGCGGGGTTTGCGATGGTTTCGCCAAATACGGCTTTCGTATTGGGGCGGAATGCTGCGTTCAGCTCATCCTCGGTGCAATCGGGAGAAACGAAGCTCACCTCGATGCCCATCTTCGCCATGGTGACGGAAATTAGATTGAAAGTACCACCGTAAATGCTGGACGAAGCAACAATGTGATCGCCGCAGTTTGCAATGTTAAATAAAGCGTAAAAGTTTGCCGACTGACCGGAAGAAGTCAGCATTGCTGCGGTGCCGCCTTCCAGTGCGCAGATTTTTGCAGCCACTGCATCGCAGGTGGGGTTCTGCAGACGAGAATAGAAGTAGCCATCTGTTTCAAGATCAAAGAGCTTACCCATATCCTCGCTGGTAGCATACTTAAAAGTGGTAGACTGAACGATGGGGATTTGCCGCGGTTCACCGTTTCCGGGTGTATAGCCACCACGGACGCACAAAGTTTCAGGACGATAATTAGACATTATACTCATTTCCTTTCCGCATTTAGGGACAAAAAAAGCTTTCGTCCCAAAGAATTTCTCTTTGAGACGAAAGCTGTAAAAACTTCCGCGGTACCACTCAAATTGCGTTTCAAAACGCCACTCTTAGGGCCCAACAGCCCCTTTGCACTAACGCAGCATACGCGAGGTAACCCTAACGACCAAAGGTCCTCGAATCCCCAGCTCAGAAGTCATAGAACATTGGAATTTTCCGTCGTCGGTTTACACCAGCCACCGACTCTCTGCAGACATCCGATTCCGTCCCTCTTCGTCATTGCTTTGGCGATAGTATAGGACGCTCCGCTTGCTTTGTCAAGTAATATTTTTTCAAAAAAGTGCACTTTTTATGCGAAAATGATAAATTCATAACATAACATTGATAATGTTTTATCGAAAAGGAGTTCAAAATCGCTCGATGTTCTGTACAAAATTGAACAATCATTTTTCAAACTATCCAGAAATAAATTTTTATAAAATTTTAATCTTTCCGTTACGCTTGCAAGCAGGCTTTCGTGTCGTTCTTGGTCTTTCCTGATGCCGAGCAAATTAAAAGAGCCCTGCCGATCGGCAAGGCTCTTTTTCTATATTTTCTCCGTTTATACAGTCCTCAATCATGGTTGGCTTGCTCTTTACAATCTCCTGTTTCATGCGTCTGCAAACAGCCTTTCTTATTGCATTTCGAAGAACACCTGATGCCAAATTAAAAAGCAGTAAATCGTCCAAATTTTTCGGCTGTTATCTGACTTGCCATTCTTGTGTTCATCCAGATACCGCATAAGTTCCTCTGTACAGAAATACTGCTGCGCCGTTTCAGATAAAAATGCAGCCTTCACACGCTGATAGTAGGAGTCTTCCCGCAGCCAAATTCGAATGGGTACTGGAAATCCCAGCTTCTTTTTGCAGCGACTCGCTCCGGCAGATGCTTGCGTGCAGCCAGACGCAGTGCATACTTGGTCTGCTTACGCGTTACACGGAACCGGGTGGGCAGATGACGTGCTACCTCAAATACCTTTTGATCCAAAAACGGAACACGAACTTCCAGAGAGTTTGCCATGCTCATCTTGTCTGCTTTCAGTAGAATATCCCCAACCAGCCACAACGAAATATCCAAATATTGCATCTGCGTGATTTCATCCAGCAAAGCTGCTTTTCGATAGTAAGGTCGTGTGATTTGTTCATGGGGATAATGTACGGTTTCCTGCTTAAGCAGCCGATGTCTTTCTTCTTCGCTGAAAATAAATGCGTTACCGATAAACCGCTGTGACAATTCTTTGCTGCCTCGAATCAGATAGTTTTTCCCTTTCATTTTGGGCATCATACGCCCTATGTTTCCCAGCGTTTCACGCACGGAATCCGGTAGGCAGGTCAGCGGACGCAAGGATTGTGGTTCGTGATAAATATTGTATCCGCCAAACAGCTCATCCGCGCCTTCTCCAGAGATTGCCGCCTTCACTTGCTTGGATGCCGTTTGACTTACAAAATATAACGCTACCGCTGCCGGGTCGGCTAACGGTTCATCCATGTAATACTGGATTTTCGGCAGACTGTCCCAGTAATCCTCCGGTGTAACGACCTGATTTGTATTGTGCAGATGCAGTTCTTCGGACAGGTCTTTTGCATAGGAAATCTCATTGTATTGGTTATAATCGAATCCCACGGTAAAAGTTTTATTTCCCGGTGAAATTGCTGCAAGATACGAGCTGTCTACTCCGCTGGAGAGAAATGCACCAACTTCCACATCTGCCTGCGCATGAACATTGACCGAATCCTGCATGACGGCTTCGATTTCCGCAACGTACTGGTCCAGCGTTTTCGTGTTGTCTGGCTCAAAACGGGGTTCCCAGTATTGTTTGCATTGCAAAATTCCATTTTGAAAACAAAAGAAATGGGCAGGCGGCAGTTTATAAATGCCCCGGAAAAAGGTTTCCGGTAAAACACTATACTGGAACGTCAAGTAATTTTCCAACGCCTCCGGATTCACTTGTTTTGTGACATAGGGGTGCTGCAAAATTGCTTTGATTTCAGAACCATAAATCAGCTGATTTTTTTGTACGGTATAATACAGCGGCTTGATTCCGAACGGATCACGCGCGCCAAACAGTAATTGCTTTTCTTTATCCCATATTACAAAGGCAAACATTCCCCGCAGTTTAGGCAGTAAATCGGTTCCCCATTCTTCATATCCATGGAGAATCACCTCGGTGTCAGATTCACTGGTAAAATGATACCCTTTTTCCCGGAGAATCTGACGCAGCTCCTGATGATTATAAATTTCACCATTAAACGTTAATACGAGCCCTGTTTTTTCGCTGCGCATCGGTTGATTGCCATGCTGTAAATCTACCAGACTCAGACGGCGAAATCCCATGGAGATTCCCTTATCCTGATAGCTGCCCTCGCTGTCCGGTCCTCGATGCTGAATGGACGCTTTCATACGTTCCAAAACATTTTTTTCATCCGGTAAATAACCGGTAAATCCACAAATCCCGCACATTGTAATTCCTTCTCACCTTTGTTGTTTGATCTGTAAAAAGCAGTTTATCTTTCTTCCTAAGGATTCTTTTTCATTCAAAACAGCTTCATCATGCCGATATTATAACAATGAAAAACGATTCGTTTATGCATTCTCTCTTATCATTTTATTACGATTTTCTTACATTGCTCTTTTATATGATTCCATTATATGCATTGTCTGCATCAAATCGGCAACAAAAGCGGCATATTCGACATGGTCCGCATATCTTATAACCAGATGAATTTTCCGGCTTCTATGTCCCATAAAACATGATTTCGCAGTTTTTCAGGAGAATAATCGTCTTTCCGATATTTCCATTAATTGAACAAAAAACAGTATTCATCTTATTATATAGGGATAAAATAGGGATTTACTCTTACAGTTGGAGTTTATTAGGAGAAGAAATGGAACAACTAAAACCGGTACTATATGTAACCATGCTTGGTAAGTTTTCTTTGACGTACATGGATCACCAAATATCCTTCAAGACACACACCACTACAAAATCTCTTAAATTATTACAGATTCTATTATATTCAACCACTACCAATGGCGAAATCTCACGCACACAATTATTAGAGGATCTTTATCAGCAGGAAGAGTTATGCGATATTTCAAACAATCTTCGTGTCACGATACATCGATTAAAGAAAGTTTTACTTCAAGCTGAGCTACCCGAGTATGACTACATCTTGGTTGAAAATGGTATTTATCGCTGGAATAGCTCTTTCCCCATTAAAATTGACGCTGTAGAATTCGAAACGCTGGTAAAATCCGCTCAAGAAGAATCTGATCCAAAGATACAGGCGGATTTATACGATCAAGCATGTTCACTGTATCGAGGAGTTTTTCTGCCGGCTTTAGTTGAGGATGATTGGGCAATCGTTAGCAGCGTCAAGCAAAAGAAGCTATATGAGTTTGCCTTTTTGCAGTTATGTGACTATCTAAAGTGTAACAGAGAATATGAAAAAATACTAGATGTTGCAACTGCAGCTGTACAAATCTACCCGTTTGAAGAATGGCAATCCATTAAAATAGACGCTTTAATGGCATTAAACCGTTATAAAGAAGCAGAACAATACTACGAAGAAACCTCCAAAATGCTCTTTGAAGAACTTGGTGCCAGCCCATCGGAAAAGATGATGAAACTTTTCGAAGAAATGAGCATCAAGATGGGCAGAACACGTCGCACAACAAATGAAATCAAAGAAGTACTTGCAATAGCAGATCATCAATCCGGTGCTTTTTATTGTAATTTGCCGAGCTTTCGCGATAATTATCGGCTTATTCGCCGTTTGATTGACAGAACCGGCTTGTCTGTGCAAGTTATGATCTGTTCTTTGACAGACGGTTATGGTCACCCTTTAGAGAACAAGGAACGACTAGAGGTATTGTCCGAAAATCTGCACAAGGCAATCCGAAGCAGCTTGCGCCGAAGTGATTGCTTCACAAGATACAGCCCAAGTCAATTTCTCATTTTGTTGATTGGAGCAACACCTGAAAGCTGTCAAATGATTTATACGCGAATTGTAAATCATTTTAGTCAAGAGCACAAGTCTTGGAAAAAATACGTGGAATATAGTGATTTTTCCGTATCGAAGAAAAAACAATCTTAAAGGGAAGCGTCCTGCGTAAAAAAAGAGTTGTCCATTTTTATGGACAACTCTTTTTTACATTCATTCACAAACGGATCGCATCAACCCTATTGTTTCTCTTACAGTCAGCTTGTTTTTTCACAGCGTATGGTGAAACGATTTTTTCCTCCATATGTACAGGTGAATAATGTTAAGTCATAATCTTCGCAAATCATTTCATCTACCGCAGAGGCAGCAAGGACATCTATTTCTATAACCTGATAGGTGGTTTTCGTTCCATTTACATCTTGAAAAGATATCGTATCGCCTATTTTCAAATTGCGCAGCTGTCCAAATCCTTTCGCGTAATTGTGCCCCATCAGAACAAAGCCCTTACTGTTTACAGAGCCTGTATAACGGCATGGTGCAATTTTCAGTTTGCTTTGGCTCCAGTCTGATAAAATTGGCAACTCAACTTTCAAGGTCGGAAGTGTTAGATACCCAATATAGCTGTGTCCTTCAACAGTTATTGTATCCATTTCCATAGCGCATGAATCTGATAGATATTCTATACGGTCACCAATGTGTTTTTTCTCCCATCCAGCTTGATTTTCATGTATCTGAGCAACCATCTGAGGGAGTAATTCTTTGACCGCTCTATCCGCCTTAAATGCTTCTCGCTGATTGTAAATGCAAAGTCCAAGCGCAATCAGTACAAATATTGAGCCTGTTTTAATCAATACATCTGCAAGTTTATTTCTCATTTTCATCTCTTGGGGCATTTCGCAATATCATTCCACTTCCGATGAAACACAGTCCCAAAATTGCCAATACCGGTACCGGATATTTTAATTGTCCTGTCTGTGGAAGTACTGTTCCTGCTGGTTTTGTTGTGGAATCCGCTGATGCGGTCGTTTTTGTAATGATTCCTACTTTCGGTGCCGCATTCACATCATATACATACTGATCATCCTCTGAAATCGGAACGCTCACTAAAAACGGGTCAATCGGGTTATAACCTACTGCTGCCTGGTGTTGCACCACAAGGTACAAACCTAACTGCTCCGGTTCGATTTTATAACGTACAGTGCCCTCTTGAATCGGCAGGGTTTTACCGGAAATATTGTTCTTTTGGACATATTCAGAAAGCTCTCTTGCCAATTCCGGAAAATGTACATCATCTAGAGATTTTCCACAAGATGCAAACGCTTCTGTTGAGACAAAATGATAGTCACCATCTGTGCTGCTAATCTGTCCCACTTGATAAAATGTCAACGTTCCCGATGATAGTTTCTTTTCATTATCTTGCAGTTTCACTGTAATAGAACCAGACCGATTCAAATTCGGCAAGTCATGGGCCAGAGCTGTGACGCCTGTCGTGCAAAACAGAAGTATTGCAATGAGAGTAATTAAAATCCGTTTACGCACAGTAGTTGCCTCCTTATTTTTTCTTATACTTTCGTACTGCAATAACCATTAGAAGTATCAACAGGAAAACTGCTGCAAGCGCCAATGCCACAATCTTTGAATCAATCAGCACTGCGTCTGCGATTACATGCGCTTTCGCATCTTCTGTAAAATCGATGCGATGCCCCCGAATGAGAAGTCTATGGGAGTTAATTCCATAAGGTGTACATGTGACCAATGTGCACAAATCCTTACTTTGCTCAGGTAAAAGCGGTTTGAGTTCTTCTGGTTTTACAATCAAGATCTGATCGACCGGATACGTTAAAACTTCATCCAGCACACGGAGGTGAGAGATATCTCCTTCTACCATTCGATCCAAATTCGTGAACAATTTTGCACTTGGTAATCCTCTATGTCCTGAAATGACACAATGTGTACCTGCTCCACCTACAGGAAGGCTGGACCACTCCAGGTGTCCCACAGCAACCTGTAACGTCGCATGATCGGTACCATGATAAATCGGCAGTTTCACATCGATAGAAGGGATTTCTACATATCCCATAATCCCTGTTCCGCTCACATTCAGCAGATTTTCATATTCTGCTTTTTGCGCATCATCTGAAAAAATGCGCTTTCTCTGCGTTGCAGATCCTGGTTATACGCAACTGCAGCGTTCCAGATTTCCTCATAGCGATCCGTTTCCAAATTCTGGACTTGCTCCTGATACGAAGCAATCGCCTGAGATTGATGTCTGGAATTCCAGTATTCGCTAACCGCCGGGTACAGGAGTAAGGATACCCCAATCAAAAATATAAAAATGAGAAAAATAGTGGATAGCTTCTTTTTCATCGGGATCTCCTTACACGTTCTCTTCAGAGGGTATTTTCCTCCGCTAAGAGCAAGCGCCGAGCAACAAACAGCGAAGTTAGGTATTGTTGTTCTTGCGCTTATTCATCAGCAATACAGCACCGGAGGTCAAAACCAAAATACCGCCTACAATATAAAATACCGTGGTACCCATACCACCAGTGCTAGGCAATTTTACACCGGGTTTGTTGACGACCTTTGCGTTCAGTACGCCAGTATGGATATTACCAGTAAACTTATCGCCGCCAACCAACTCAATCAAAGTCGGATTATCGCTTTCTTCCGCATGTTTTGCCGCAATTTCAAACAAAATATCGTCCATGGTGTTGTAGCCATCCGGCGTAGTGGTTTCTACCAGTTTGTATTCGCCATCGTCCAGACCGCTCCACTCGAAAGTAGTTACGCCCGTTTTTTCCTCACCCACTGCACGATATCCATCATTGAAACTTTCGTCGGCGTATTTCTTATACAGGGTAAATCCAGCGCCTTCCAGAGGCTCATCGTTCTCATTGACCTTGTCGATCTGGACCATGTAAGTAAACACAATGACTTTATCTTCGGGTGTATTACCTGTGGGGCTATTTTCTCCATCACCCACCCAGTTAGGGTTGTTGAAAAACTCCAGATATACGGTATTCGGGTTACCTGCAGAACCCAGCACTGCCTTGTCGTTCAGTTTAGCAGTATACTCAACAGTAATAACAGAATGATTTCCAGCTCCAAGAACTTTGACATCATTACAAGAAATAGTCAATTTGTTTTCTTCCGAGTCATTAACGGTAAAACTATCGGTAACGTCGGTTCCATCAATCGTGATTTTCTGGATGCTCTGATAGGTCAAACCCGCAGACAAAGTGTCATGGAATACTACCTTGTAGTTTTCGTAGCTAGATACATTATCTGCAAGGGTAGCTTTCAGCTGGAAAGAAACTTCATCACCAATGTCATAGTCTGCAGAATCCTGCCAGTCCGTCACTGCGTCAGTGGAATCATTTGTATCTTTGATCTTTTTCTCAACCTGAGGCACACTGGACTTGGGCTTTACATTAACGTCGCCAACAACCTGCAGAATATAGGAAGTGTAGGCATCGTGACCCTGAACAGAATTGTCCTTATCCTTAATCAGATAGTAACCAGACTCCAGGTTTTCAATGGTGTATGTACCATTGCCCGCTGCAGTGCTGAGTATTGCATTTTCAGCGTCCAGGTAGGATACAACCTCTTTTGCAAAATCAGCTGCATCAGATTCTTCCTGTAAAAACTCTGCTTTTTCCGCTGCATTTCCCAATGCGCTTTGTCCATCGGCGGTAACACCAGAGCCCCACTGAATGTCAGACAAAATCTTGGAGCCTTCTTCATTCACATGCAGTTTTCCTGCAAAAATTTGATAAGCCTCATAGGTGTGATTCTCAACTGCATTGTTGATGGTGATAGAAAATTTAGGTTCTGCCGCCAAAACTGCCTCATCTGCAGCATAAGCGGTAACGCCTAATGCTAAGATCATGGTTAAAATCAAAACCATACTTACAAAACGTTTCATATTTTATGTTCCTTTCTTTTGTTTTTTACAACAACTATGTTTCAGTATTTATTTTCTGTATGCGCTTTTTTGAACTGAAGATATGCGAACCATATTCCGCTGCACAGTAAAACCAGTCCAGCAAAGGTATAACGCCTGGTTCCCATTCCGCCGGTTTCCGGCAGACTCTCCACGCACAATCTGTTGGTAACGGTCACTGTACCGCCATTGGTTATTGCTTGCCCCCCTGCCCCATGATTGGAACTGTACTCTACTTGGAAAGGCGTTGCATTTACATAACCAAGGTTACCCGGCAAAATAGGATTCAATGCCTCATCCAACTCGAACACATAATATGTTTGATCTGGCTGCAAATCAACAAAAGTTCCCATGGGATCGTTGGTTGTTTCCGTAAGGTTCAATGTAACTACCTGAATCGGTTTCCCCTCGCCCTGTGCATTATCAAACAGACCAAAACGATACTGACCGGGAATGACATTAACCGGTGTTCCATCTGCTCTCTGGAAATTTTTCTGCACATAGGCTTCGCCCTTACTGTTTGGCGCTTTCAAGGTGTGGACAGCAGAGGCATAGTGTACATGTACACCATCGGGATAGTCTGGATAATGGTCGCCAACTTTTGCACGGAACTCCGCGCCCGCAAGACGATGCAGAATATCATTTTTATCAAATTTCAGAATGTGAACTTGAGGAGACTTTATACCACCGGCTGTACCGCCAACCTTATAATGGAAGTTTTCAATGAGCACGCTGTCGCCGCCTTTGGGTGCATATCCCATCCAGTACGCATTGTTTGATAGCGTAACGAACGAATCCGGAACCGCATGGATGTGCGCTGTATAGGTAACCGTTAACGGCTGATTATCCGGCACCATAATGATTAGGGTCTGTTCATCGAGAGAAGCTTTGAACTTTACAGCATCGTGTGTAATAGAGTTAAAAACCTGAATACTTTCGACATCCATACTCAGCGTTTCGCTCATTTCATCTACCAGCGTAACGGTATCTCCGTCCGTGATCAAATCTTCTCCGCTCGGATTTAACGCAATCGAAAAATGAACAGAATTTCCTTCAGACTGCGCGGATTTATCAATATTGCTGACGGATATTTTTACACCACTGGAGGAAGAATCCAACTGTGTTCCATCCGTGTGCTGCAGGAATACCTGGTTCACAAACTCTTTGTTTGCACCGCCCTGTAGAACTTCTGGATCAGTAACGCGACAGACAATCTGGAAATCGACAGCAAAATTATCCCGTTCATGCCCTGCAATCAGGTCTCCTACTTCCCACAGGACTTTATTTCCGTTGGTATAGTAGTAACTATCAAACGGTCCCGGTGCCTGATCCATAGCTGCAGAAACACGATGCTCTGTCCAGCCTTCTCCCAGAACTTGCTGATAGTTTTCAATCGGATGCATTCTGATGTTCTGATTTCGGATCGAATTTCCCAACCACTTCTGCCGTACAAAAGCAATCTCTGTTCCATCAGGAATTTCGTCCACAACTCGATATCGACCAGATAAGTCTCCGCCATAGTTGACCTTGGACGCCCACGAAATATAGTGGCCAGGCTCATGGAGCAGATGCTTCGGAATATCTCCGGGTTTTCCAGTCTGCAGATTTGTGATCTTTTCTCCATCGAACTGAACAAAACGATTAAATTCCTTCAATATATTCTGTCCGCCATACAGGTGTTTTGTTGCCAGACCACACCCAACCATGCTTTCCTTACTGTCACCGATGTCGAGATAATTGGTGTAATCTTTCTTTGTACGCGTTCCGGTAGGAAGCGAATCCGGTTCCGTTTTTACAATCAAGAATACCGAATTTCCGTCCTCAAGGGAAATATTCTCCTTGATTTCGATATAAACATCACTGTATGTATTTTCCTGATTGAAGTTCAGTCTGTCTTCATAGAAAACATTGCAATATACATCGGCGGGAAGCTCGGTCACATAGCCGCTGTTTACCAGAGACTGCAAGTCTCCGTAGTCGTTAAACTGAACACCATCGGGGAGCTTCCCCTTGTAGATTCCTACAAAGGAATCGTTGCGGAAATAAATTTTTCCTCGTTCAGGGTGGGGGTGTTCCGTCTTGACAAAGTCCCTGATCCAGGAGCCTTTATGCAGCTCATTGCCATCAATCTGAATTCCCCAGTAAATGGCACCCTTGGACCACACGCCTGTGGATACCTTGGAATTTTCGTAATACCAGGGATATTTTCTTGCTTCAAAGGCATGTCCGCCATGGATTGTAATCTCTACCTTCGAGCCAAATTCGCCAACTTGGAACGTCTCTCCGTCCCTACCAACTGTACCGGCAATGTTCGCCGTGTTATTGACCACGACTTGGCTAATACCGCCGATATTTACAGGAGATACATAGTAATTGAAGCGATAGGCATAGCTATTATTGGAAAATCCAATATCCGAAAGACGGAACTGGAACGATTTCATCGCATGAATCTTCACCCAGTGGGTTTCGACGAAAGTGCCGAGAGGATCATCGCCCTTTTGTGTTGCATCGTACGCATCCACACGGAGATAACCGGTATATTGCACATACTCCTTACTCAAAGTATCCTTGATATCCGCTTCAGTTACATCCCAGTCGCCCAACTCATTGATGGTGATGGTATAAGGATAACTGCCGACAGGAACCGTAAAGCTCTCAGGTGTGTTACAATCCGGAATAATTGTACCGCCTGTCGCATCGTAAACATTTTCACGCGGCAATGTTACGGTCAAATCTTCATTGAGAGGCTGTGCTACTGTTTTCTTAATCCAATTCTTGTAGCCAATGTTGCAATTATCGTGGAATTCTCGGATGTAATCCTTTGATGGCAAATGTGCGTTATCCGCAGTGGCAACAACCCGGTTTTTGACTGGCAAGGCATCCAGATTGGCTGCACCAAATGCTTTTGCATCAACGATCAAATCGTACTGCAAACAATAGGCAGTTCCCGCCTTCATATCTCCAACAGACAAGGTAAAACTTCTCTTATCTTCTGCGAAATCAAGTCTCGGATTAGAACCATCCGCTTTGTTTAATTCGATTGGAGTGCCTGCGGGATTCTTAGAAGGATATAGCTTGAAGGAGTTTTCATCATAGCCAATATAAGGCAATGCCTTTTCATTGGTAAGATTCAGGCTGTCTGTTACCTGTACATCTCCCAGAACATGATTGTTGTTCTGGGGGTGCCTCAAACCAAACTGTATAAGGAATCTTATAGCTGCCATCCTCCGGATTGCGCTGTGGCTCCCTATGAGATTTTCGCATTTCTAAATCTGCCTTAGGCGTAAAATCGGCCACGGAATCATTCTTTTTATAGGTCTTACTATAGACGATTGCCTTATTTCGCAGGGGTTGGTCGTCATTCTTGCTTTCGCTATGATCGGTCAACTTTACACGATAGGTCAGAGTTCGCTGCTCATTGGCATCCATATTGCCAATTTTCCAAACCAGACTTCCTGGTCCAACAATCTTGGTATTGTTCTCTTGCGGAATCGGAACACGATCTGTAGGCATAGCGCCTCTATAAATTTCGCCGTGTTCCTGACCGTCCAAAATCTGCTCCCGTGGAATCCCATTCCCCGTTAAGCGTACCGGCGTTGTGGAAATATTGATATACTCCGCATACTGGCCATTGATCTCAAAGTAATCCACAACCTTTACATCCGGGCTACCGTCCACTCCCGCCTTGACCGTCAGGGTATATTCCAAACAGTGAACATTTTCTTCTGCAATTACATGCTTAGAAACGGTCTTTTCTACCTCTAATTTGCCATACTTTGCAATCACATCGGTATCAAATGTGGGATTGATATGCACATCTCCAAATACGATCTCAATTTCACTGGCATCTGTTGGTATCTCAGAAAGATTTATATCACTTTCCACAAAAAAATCGCCAACCAAGAATCCGTCACTTGAGTTCTGCAGTTTCTCCAACCACGACAGATCAAAGGTCATCGTCAAGACGTTATCGACAACTGTAATCGTTCCGACTCGCTCATTATCACTTTGGATATCACCCTGTGCCACAGGATTACGCATGATTTTCGGAATCTGAAAGCTCAGCTGACATCCACTCGCGATGAGTTCCGGAATCGAAACGTGTTCGTAGTTAATCTCTAATCGCAATTTTGCATCGCCCGGAATTGGTACATCCGGCTGCATTTCAATCCGGCGATTGCTCGCTGTATCGGATTTCTCTTTATATTTAAGCGTTGCCTTTACCACATATTCCGATACATCTATGGACATCTTGCTCTGTTCTTCCTCCAGAATGACATCCGGCTCTTCTTCATTTTCTTGGTTTGTACTTGCTGCATCAGATGCGTCATTCTTTTCTAAATCCGCACCTGTTTCTGCATCTGCATCTGCAACATCAAAGCCATCGTTCTTTTCTTCCTGCTCAGGGTTTGGCGGCTGCGTTGCAGCATTCGGCTGTACATCTTCTTCGATTTCAGGCTGAGCCTCTTCCTGTTTGATGTTGCATGCAGCGGTATGCGTGTGCTCCGGAATTTGGCAAACCAGTTTCCATTCCACATTCTCATTCTTTACTTGCGCAAGTTCCTCGTTATTTTCGAACGAAACAGATTCTGTATTACTGTTTGAGAGATCCTGCACCTCTGCATTCTCTACTGGAGTACTCTCTTCTTGCTCCTCTGCCGGAACGTTTTTTTCCTGTTCCTGATCGCCAGAAATCTGTACATAACATTGCTGACTGTGCTGGTGTTCTTCTAAACCACATGTCTGATCCATCGCAGTTGCCGGCAAAATCAACGCACAGGTTGTAGAAACCGCTACCACACAAGCAAGTCCCACTACCATCGTTTTCCATGTAGATTTAGCGTGTTTTCCCTTCCATTTCCCCATATGGAGATTCCTCCTCTCTAACGAATCATACGAATGTGTGCAAGAGGCCAAAGACGCCACACTACTCTGCCAACGATTTGATCTTGCCCCACACAGCCGACTTCTGTATTTCTTGAATGAATCGAGCTCTCCCGATGATCTCCCATAACAAAAAATTTGTTATCCGGAACCTGATGCGGTAGTTCAATGTTCGTATTGCCAAGCGCCCGACTGGATACATAAGGTTCATCTAACTGGCTGCCATTGACCGTAACAACACCATTTTTGTCTACATCAATCCAGTCGCCTGCACAACCAATCACACGCTTTACCAAAACTTTATTATTGCAATAAAATGCAATTACATCCCCCCGAGACACATCTGTAGTTTTGACTGCAACTACAATATCTCCATTGTCGATGGTAGGTGTCATGGATGTTCCGTAAATACGCATTACAGGCAGAAAGAGTGTGGCTACTAAAATTGCTGCAGCAGCAACTATAATTAAAATGTACGTGGTACGCTTCAACATTGCGTGAAAGTGATTCTTATCGCGAACTCTTTGCAATTCAGCTTCCAATGCCTGTGTTGTCGGGATTTCCGGAAGTATATGTTTTTTCATGCCGTTGCTCATTTCTTGTTCATAGTGAAAGCAGTTTTTTCAGGTCTTCTGAGTCTTGCAAAACCTGTTTAATTTTTTGATTTGCCTGTTCCCAATGGGCCTTTGCTGCTTTCTGTGCATCTAAAACCATGCGAGCGCATTTCTCCTTTGTTTCGCGTTCCATATCGGCACATAGCCTTTCTTGCTGCTCGCTACGCTGTTTCATATTATCGATGTACTGAGAACAAGCCGCCTGCGCTGCCGAAAAAACGCCATTCAAATTTAATGCAGCTTCTGCAATAGAACCTGCCTCTGCAATCGCGATTTCTCGGCTGGCTAGTTGCTGCTTTACTGCCTTCAATTCTTGTTGAAGCTACTCGATTTCACGACTTTGCTCGACCAGAATTTCCAACAATTCAGCGCGATTTAGTTTCTTTAGTTCTTTATTCGCCATATTCAATCTCACCTATGCCGCATATTATGTTTGTAAGCCGTATTATACAAAATCTTCCATTACAAAAAGCATTACATCTCATCAAATAAGTTGTTTTTTGAAGAATTTTTTATTGATTTGTATTTTATTGGACGTAAAGTGGATTTTCTTATCACGCATACAAACAAAAAAACTCCATCGCAGCGCCGTTATTGGCACTACAATGGAGTTTTTTTCATTTATATGTAATGTTGTGAAAGATTATCGGTGCAGTATAACATCGCAATGTGCGTTCCAGATGTATACACTGCCACCTTTGCTGTCTTTTGTCATAATTTCAGCACTGAATAGCGAACAGACAGGAGATCTCGTATATATGTTTCCTAGCATCAACAATCACTTGTTTTCAAATGGCGAATCTGTTGCATAAACTGACTTTGACACTCTTTTTTCAGTAATATCAAACGCGATTTCAACGCGCGCCAGCCTTCCCTTCCAAGGAATCAGTTTGTCTTTCAGCATAAAATGTTTACCGATAAATTTATTTTCCATTTCTCAGACCAAAAACTTATCTTTGCTCAACTGTCCATTGGTACAGAACTCACAAGGCTCTTTCTTGTTTTGCAACACTTCGTAGCATTTACATCCTTTATAATCGTTTACACCTGTCGTTCTACGCCCTTTTTCATTTAAGTAGTATAGCTCATAGGTCGCTGTATCACTGACGTATACGATTTCATCCATACATTCGGTTATACTGCTAATCTCTCCATTGCAAAGATCCTCTAAAAGCTTCTTGTTATCACTGGGCTTCAACACGCGCAAATGAGATTCTTTTCCTATCCGATCACGGAAGGCATCGGACTCAATACAAATATAAGCCTGTTCAAATCCATGAACCGTATATGGTTTTGCAAAGAAGTATCCCTGCAAAATATCGGAGTGTAATTCCTGCAATGCCCGAAGTTCTTCCAGCGTTTCCACACCTTCACAGCAAACATCAATCTTTGCGCTATGAGCCAGTTCGATTATATTGCTAAGTAAGCGGAAGTTGTAAGCATTGTGCTGAACGTTCTTCACAAAGCATTTATCAATTTTGATTTCATTGATTTCGATACTTTTCAGATAGCTGAGGCTGGAATATCCTGTTCCGAAATCATCAATAGAAATTCCGATTCCGTGTCGCTTCCAAATATAAAATAGTAAAAGAAAGACAACGTCATTCCCAGAACGGATAACGTTAATAATATGATAAGCGTCTTATTTTTTTTATAAAATCTATTATACTTCTGTAGTTCATTGGTACTCCATCCTTTTAAACACAGCAACCTTTCGCATTATTAGCATTATTATAAGAGTAATATTAGAAATGTCATTTCCGATATTGCTCATGTGGTAGGAATAAACCGGACACACAACTTCCCATTTGAAGGGATATCATTCCCGCACTAGTTACTAAAATAAGACTGTACATATCTCGCTGTGATTTCACAGTCTTTCTACAAATCACGCTATTCAATTCAATAAGAAGGGCGCAAATCACCGGTATAAAACCATCTAAGCAGGCGATAAGGTTTCATATCCTACGAACTGAACAGCGGTTATTGGTTTCTATTATTTAGCACATCTTATCAAACTCTGTGGTAATTTGCAATGTACTTCTTTAACCTCTAAACCTTTTCACTATAGATTTGTTGTGGTCAAACATTTGTGACTATGCGATTAGCGTGTCCGTACCACTTCTTAAGTGGGGGCGTGCGGTTGTAGGAATGAAACGGATTCTGATCATACGGATAAAATAGTATTGCAGAACTGGTAGACCAAGTCAATCAGATTTTTGCATTTGTTCGCCATGCTGTAGATATCGGTAATCCTTCTTTTGCGCTTTTTAGAAACACTTCCCCTGATTTATCTCAATTTACACATGAATGTTCCGAATTGTGGTGATTTCAACACACTTCTCAAATTATTTTTTTCTTTTCCCATACTTCGACAAACATCGATTTTCTATCGTGCTATAATAGCGCCATCACACATCACCCTCCCATTGTATAAAGGAGATTTCAAATGAAAGACATGAACAATAACTATACCCGTAAAATCCAGCTGCTTACCGAAACGGAATGCCGTCAAGCCATTGAGGAAGCAAAAAAAGGTCAGCTCTCCCCCTACTGGCAAATGTATCACCTGAATAACCTTGCGCGCCACAAAGGTACTGCATTGTATCCTGAAAATGGAGACACCCTGACTGAACAACTCCAGTCTGCTATTATGCAGGTGGAACAAATTTCTGATGCACAGCAGACTGCCAAAGAGCATGCCGCTATCAACTCTGAACTGCTTTTCTTTTATACGGAAGAGCCTGACACGGTTCTGGAAATCAGCTATTCCATCCCGCTGCACGCATTCTGCTGTAATGTAGAGCTTGATTCTTCCCTGACGCAGAAAGAACGTGCAGTTCGTATCGAACAAATGCGTTCTGCGGTGGAGCGCTGGATTTGCGCATCTGGTAAACAATGGACATTCCCCGTAAACGCTACAGAATCCGCAGAAGTCGAGTTAGATCATTTCGATACAATGGAGGAAACTCTTGCCTATTTGTTCCATTGGATGGATATGCAAACCACTATCCAGTCTGGCATCTAACGCGCACTTGAACAACTGCATGAACCGCCTAAATTCCGGCAGTTCACGGTAGAATCGAATATTTTCCAGCAAACGAACACTGTTTACTAACACGGAACAGTGTTCGTTTTATTTTTGCCAATTCGCACAACACCACAACATTCCATATGTGCATTACAACCAATAATTTTCTATATTGTTATCTTTAATCGATAGATATGTGATAGTATGGTATAGTTTTGGAAAAGGCATTTGAGGCAAAAGCTATTTTCACAAAAAGCTTTTGCTTTTTTGCCGTTATACGCCGTACGCACACAAAAAGAAAGGACACTATGCAATGAAAAGAAAATTAACAGCATTGCTATTGGCACTATGCATGACTTTGACATGCATGGCACCAATGGCATCTGCTACAGGTCCCGCTCAGCCGGAAGCCGCTGATGTCGTGATCGATGTTTCCAGCTACGGGGTTTACCCGGATGGAAGCGACAGCGCGCCCGGTATTGCGCAGGCTGTAGCGCAAGCCAAGAAAGAATCGGATGCAGGCAAGAGCGTGGTCATTCGATTCCCGCAGGGTACTTATGATATCTATCCTGATACCATCAAAGAGCGTGAGTTCTACATCAGTAACACAGTAGGCGCTGATTCGAACCACAAGCTCAAGAAAATCGCAATTCTGCTGGAAGATGTGAAGAACGTCACCGTAGATGGCGAGGGCTCCACTTTGGTGTCGCACGGTAAAATGACGCCTTTTGCGGCAGTTAACAGCCAGAATGTCACCTTTAAGAACTTCACATCTACCTTTAAGACTCCCACTGTTGTAGATTTGACTGTGGAACAGGTAAACGGCAATACGGCGGTCGTTTACATCCCCGAAAGCTACGACTATCGAATCGATGGAACTTCCATTGAATGGCGGAGTGATGTAAGCCCTTACACCAACCAGCCCTACTGGACTTCTCGCAACAAACTGACTTACACACAGGATTTCGATGCTGCCAGCGGCCTGACTTGGCGTGGCGATAACCAGCTGTTCGATAATCTTACCGGTCTGAAGGATCTGGGCAACCATCGTGTTCAGTTCACTTACAGCAGTCGAGGCAACAATATCCTGCCCGGTCGCTGCTACCAGATGCGCCCCACTGTCCGCGACCATGCAGGTGCATTCCTCTGGAAGAGCAAGGATGTCACGTTGCAGAATCTGGATCTCCACTTCTTGTACGGCTTTGGCATCGTGGGCCAGCATTCTGAAAACCTCACGCTGGATCATATTGATTTCTCCGCACCGCTGGAAAGCGGACGGACCACTACTGGCTATGCAGACTTCATTCAGATGTCTGGCTGCAAGGGTCTGATCGACATTGGTCACTGCACGTTCTCTAACCCCCATGATGACCCCATCAACGTACATGGTACTTTCAACCAGGTAGTAGAGCGAATCGCTGACAACAAGATCAAAGTGCGCTATATGCACGGCGAAACTGCCGGCTTCCCCAACTACTTCGTAGGTGATGAAATTGAATTCTGTTCTAAGCAGACGCTGCGCCCCCTGAACTTTACCGCAAAGGTAACTGCCGTGGATGGTCCCGACGGCATGGGTGGCAATATGGGTGAAGGCTCCGGAAACCTGAAGGATATTATCCTGACACTGGACAAGAACATTCCGTCCGAGGTTCAGGCAAATGCCTATGTGGTGGAAAATATCACCTATACACCTTCTGTAAAAATCCATGATAACATTTTCAAGGAAACTCCCACCCGCGGTATTCTGGTAACCACCCGGAAGCCTGTTGTCATCGAGAACAACCTGTTCGATGGCATGGGCATGGCAGGCATTTATATTTCCTGCGATAACAACGGCTGGTACGAATCCGGTCATACCGAAAATGTTATTATCCGCAACAATGTATTTACCCGTGGCAAAGACAAGGCAATCTTTATTGAGCTGACCAATCGCACGATTGATGGTCCGATCCATAAGAATATGACCATTGAGGGCAACACGTTCTATTTGGAAAACTGTGGCTCGCGCGAACTTCTGGTAGATGCTAAGTGCGTAGATGGTCTGAATATTCGCAACAACAAAATCTACACAACAAAATCTACCGTCAGGATCCCAACGTGAAGTTGGATATTTCCGCTAATAAAACGAACCTGACGGCCGGTGAGACCACAAAGCTGAATCTGACCAAGAGCGGCACCACATTCAGCAACCGTCTGTTTAATCTGCACGGCTGCAAGAATGTCAACATTTCCGGCAACCTGTACGATGGCGGTTTGAATGCTGGTACCTCCATTGATAACGGCACTACGGTCGATGATGTTACCATTTCTGATGGAGCAGCCAACAACGAGAGTAAGATTCTGGATGCTGTGGGGCAGGTATACTATGTATCCGACAACAAGGATGTTGTAGTTGTTTCCGATGCAGGTCTGGTACAGGCTGTAGGCGAAGGTACTGCAAATGTAACCGTTTACTCTGTATGTGCAGACCGTAAATTCCAGGGCAATACCCTGACCTTTACCGTTGGCAATGGCGAGGCTGTGAACGGCCCCACTGCTATTCAGATTTCTGGTGCGGACAAGACTGCTGGCGAAGCAGTCACCTTTACCGCAGAAGTGACTGCTCCCGAAGATGCCGACAAGACTGTGACCTGGAAGGTTGTAGATGCAGCTACCGGTGAAGATACTGCGATTGCTACAATCAGCGAGACCGGTGTTGTTACTCCTGTCGCCAACGGCGTAGTTGAAGTGGTTGCAACTACTGTGAATGGTCTGACGGCACGCAAGCTGCTGCTCATCCAGAAGGGCGGTTTTGTGCTGGCAGATGGCATCACTGTGGAGAACAAACGGGACGAGCACATGAAGATTGTCGGTGATGACCGTGTTCAGTTGGAAACCATCAACGGTGGTTTGTATAATACACAGAACCCCGGCAACGTAGTTAAGAGCGCATTCCCTGAAGGCACAACTGATGCTTCTGTCGTGATTAAAATGGAAGGCCGCCCCAACAACGGCTGGGAAGATGCAGGTTTGTACATTTATAAGGATGCGGACAACTATGTTGCCATCCAGAGAAAACACAGAGGCGACCACGTCAAAATGGGCGTAGTCAATGAAAAGGCACAGAATGCAGCAGAAACCTTGCATCCTGATGCAACTGAGGATAATCTGTATCTCAAGTTGGAAAAGACCGGCGACTCCGTGAAGGCATCCTATAGCAGTGACAAGGCAAGCTGGACTGAATTGCAGACCGTTACAAACGAAGCTTTGACTGGTCCTCTGTATGTTGCCTTTGCTGCAACACACAACAATAGTGACAACAAACACGCATTCGTCTTTACGGAGCTGACCGTAAATGATACCAAGGTTCCTCTGACCAAGGATGCTTCTGTCCCCACTGCAGAAAAACCTGTTGTTTCCTACGATGAAGCAGCCAACACCGCCACCATTGCTCCTGTTGTCAGCGAAGGAGCAACTGCTATTGTAAGATGGGAAGTTGCTTCTGCAGCAGATGGCAGCTTTAAGCTGCTGAGCACTGCAGGTACTTCCCTGTCCACAACTGCAGCAATGAAAGATCAGTACATCCGTGCAGTTGTTATTGCAAAGAATGCGGATGGTACCGTTAGCGAAACGGTTCGTTCTGATGCTGTTCAGGTTACCGGCACAGGCGCAGCAGATGGCAATGTAATTGATGGCACGGCACTGCCCGAATTGGGTTCTTCCAATGCAGCACTGAAGACCGCTGAGATTACCGGTCTGAACACTCCGTTTGCTGCCTTTAACAGCAATACTTTGCACTACTACACAACCGCAGAGCCCTCTGAAACTACGATGCACGTCAATTTTGCAGCAGCTGACTCCAAGGCAACACTGGAAGTGCTGTTCAATGGCGAGAAGGTCGCTGCAAATGCTGACCTGACCCTGCACAATGCACGCAATCTGGTGGAAGTAAAGGTCACCGCGGAAGACGGCGTTACTTTCCAGAACTATCGCTTTACGGTCAGCCGTACCGGCAACAGCGCCGTAAATGTAACTGGCATCACGCTGAACGAAACTGCTCTGGCAGATTTCAGCGAAGATAAGGCAACCTATGCTTACCAACTGGACGCAGGCGTGAACACGCTGACGGTTGCAGTGGAAGCAAACGCTGCTAAGGTACAGATTTCCATGAATGGTCAGTCTGTAAATGGCAAGACCGCTACCTTCAACAACCTGAAGGACGGCGAAAGCGAACTGATTATCCGCGCAACAGCTGAAAACGGCATTACGGAAAAGATTTACCGTGTTACCGTCCGAAATCCTTATGATACCAATGCAAAGCTGCAGAATGTCACACTGAATGGTAAAGACATTACCAAAAAACTCTCCACCGAGAAGACCGCTGGCATCTATGTACCGGCTGCTGAGAACACAATTCATGCTGAAGCACAGGACCCTCGCGCTACAGTGAAGGTTCTGCGTGGCAGCGAAGTTCTGGCAGAAAAGACCGGCAGTGTAGATACCAAAATCACCGCATATGACAATGCAAAACAGTTTACGGTTGAAATCATTGCTGTAGATGGTCAGACCAAGACTGCTTACACAATCGATTTGTCCAAGGGTGTTTATCTGTCCGACTTGGAATGGGAGAGCGCACAGGATGGCTGGAAGACTGTCCAAAAGGACCACGATGTCAACGGCAATCAGATTCGTCTGACTGATGAGAATGGAAACGCTGTTCCCTTTGAAAAGGGTCTGGGCACACACGCAGAATCCACGATTGTTTACAATGTATCCGGTACAGATTACCCTGCTATTTCGGGCTTTGTAGGTGTTGACCATTCCGAATACAATCAGCGTTACGGCAGTGTGCAGTTTCAAATCATGGCGGACGCTAAGAAGATTTATGACAGCGACCGAATGGACAGAAACGATGCGATGAAGGCATTTGATGTTCAGATCCCCGCAGGAACCCAGAAGATTACTCTGAAGGTTCTGAAATCTGATAATGAAAACTGGAATGACCATGCCGACTGGGCAGACATTAAATTTACCGATACATTCGGTGCAACCATCGATGTAGAAGATGAAGCTGTAAAGAATGTCAAGTCTTTGATTGATGCAATCGGTGAGGTTACTCTGGAATCTGAAGCAAAGATTACTGAAGCACGCAAGGCTTACGACGCACTGACCGAAGCTCAGAAGGATAAGGTTGGTGATAAAGTGAATGTGCTGACAGCAGCCGAAGCTAAGCTGGCAGAGTTGAAAAAGGCAGAAGCAGACCGCAAGGCTGCCGCTGCTGTTGACGCTAAGATTGAAAATCTGGATGAAATCACGCTGGAATCCAATGCAGCTGTTACAGCAGCCCGCGCCGCTTATGAAGCACTGACGGATACCCAGAAGGCACTGGTTACGAAACTGCCTGTGCTGGAAGCTGCAGAAGCCAAGCTCAAGGAGCTGCAGGATGCAGCTGACCAGGCAGAAAAAGATCAGGCTGCTGCAAATGGTGTCATTGCAATGATTGATTCCATTGGTAATGTCACACTGGAGTCTGAAAGCAAGATCACCGATGCCCGTGCTGCTTATGATGCATTGACCAAGGCACAGAAGAAACTGGTCAAGAATCAGAATGTACTGGAGACTGCAGAAAAGGTTCTGTCTGAAATCAAGGCGAAAAAGGCAGTTTTGGATGCAGCAATCAAGACCGCAGAGAGCAAGAAGGAAGCAGCTTACACAACGGAAAGCTGGAAGGCATTTGCCGATGCACTGCGTACCGCAAAGAACACAGCTGCAAAGACCCATGCTTCCGCAGCGGAATATGAGAATGCTGCAAATGCATTGAATACCGCTATGGATAAGCTGACTGCAAAACCGGTCACTCCCGAGCAGCCTTCTAATCCGACTACTCCCGCAAAACCTGACACGAGCAGCCCTGCAACGGGTGATACCTCGAACATGATGTTCTGGGCAGTCATGGCAATGCTGAGTGCTGGTGCAATGGTTATCATCAAGAAAAAGAGAGAACAGTAAGCGCATCCGCTTGTAAAAAGATGATCTGACCGTTCACTCATGATAAAACAGATGCCGCAGGTATATACCTGCGGCATTTGTTTTTATAGACTAATTTTCAAAGCAAAACGATTCCGGAAATCCTTGACTTCACTAAAAAACAGACAGTGCCAATCAAAAGCACTGTCTGTTTTTTTAGCTATGCACAGTTTAACGGGATAGATGCTCCGGCTGGTCGATATCCAGTAGCTCACGCGCGTCTTTGACCTGCACGCGCAAAACTTGATCCGGATATCTTTTCAAAATCCGACGACCACCCTGGTCCCCTTCCAGCTTTTTTAGTTCTGGAATCCACGCTGCTGAGAACAACGTAGGGCTTCCATCGATATCGCTAAACGCTGCGGTTGCAGCCATGCAATTTGTCTGTGCTGCGTCTAATAATTTGTTGACACTTTCACAGCTCAGCCAGGGCTGATCTGCCAGCACAAACACTAAATAATCGGCTGGATTTAACGGCTCTACGGCTTCTATTCCCGCTTGGATACTAAAAGATATCCCCTTTTCACTGGATGCGCTTTCTACAACGGGAACGTTCCATCTGACAGCAGCTTTGCTGATTTCGGGGGTACGAGTGACAACGGTTAAATCGCAATCCTTGCGCTTTTGGGTCAGCGTCACCATACGCTCTAACCCGTATAAAAATACGGGCTTTCCCGCTAAGAGAGCCAACAGTTTATTGGAACCGAATCTTCGGGCATTTCCCGCCGCCAGATAAATAATATGTATCACTTACTATTCATTCCCATCAAAATCTTTTCCGGGGTGATGGGCAATTCCCGATGCCATACACCCGTTGCACGATAAATGGCGTGGGCCAATGCCGGCGAAGGTGTGTTGATGACAATTTCACCAATCGATTTTGCACCGAACGGACCGGTTTTTTCATAACTGGACTCAAATTCGACCCGCAAATGTCCCATATCCAATCTGGTAGGAATCTTGTACTGCATAAACGAATCTTCTGCAATGCGCCCGCGATCGCTATAGGTTACATTTTCGAACAGTGCCATGCCGATACCCTGCACAATGCCGCCTTCTGTCTGTACGCGTGCCAAATTCGGATTGATAGGCGTACCGCAGTCTACTACAGCGGTATAGTCCAGAACTTTTACGCCACCGGTCTCCCGATCCAATTCGATCTCAACCATACCGACCATAAACGGCGGAGGCGAAACCGGCGAAGAATTGGTAGCGGTTACTTCCATTGCTTTTCCATTGCCGCACATAGACTTGATAGCGATTTCTTCCATCGTTACCTGACCGCTGCCATCCACTTTGCGCACACAATGACCCGCAAACTCCACCATATCAGCATCACAGCCCAGCATTTCTGCTGCAAGTGCACAGATTTGATTTTTCATCTGTACACAAGCCTGCTCTACTGCTTTGCCCGTCACATAAGTTGTTGCAGAAGCATAAGAGCCGGAATCATACGGGGATATATCAGTATCTGCACCAAATACAACCACATCATCTACACTGCATTCCATGCATTCTGCAACCATTTGGGCCAAAATCGTATCACAGCCTGTGCCCATATCGGCTGCACCGATGGTCAGCGTATAAAAACCATCATCGTTCAGCTTCAGCGTTGCAGAGCCAACATCAACGCCCGGAATACCTGAACCTTGCATTGCAATCGCAATACCTGCGGTACGCACTTTTCCATTGCCCATGTCACGAACGGGATATTTATGCTGCCAATCGAAATACTGGGCACATTGCGCAATACAACGATCCAATGCACAGGCATTTGCCATTTCATTATAATATGCCGGCATGATCTGTCCTTCACGCACAATGTTTTTCTCACGCAGTACAACCGGGTCCATACCCAGACGCTCTGCCAATTCGTTTACCGCAGATTCCACAGCAAAAATACCCTGTGTTGCACCATATCCACGATAAGCACCGGCTGCCTGCTTATTGGTATACACCACATCATAGGAAAAACGGAATGCTTTCAGCCCACCGGAATACAGCGGAATGGATTTATGACCGGACAAGCCTACAGTTGTGGGACCATGCTCTCCATATGCGCCGGTGTTAGACAGCGTATGCACGTCCAGCGCACAGATGGAACCATCTTTCATGGCACCCAGCCGCACACGAATTTCCATTTCATGTCGAGGCGTTCCAGCAGTCTGACATTCCTTGCGGGAATAAATCATTTTTGCAGCACGACCGGTTTTCCAGGTTACGAATGCAGGATAGATTTCTGCAACAACCGTCTGCTTTGCACCAAATCCGCCGCCAATGCGATATTTTTCCACACGAATCTTGGATTTTGGAATATCCAGCGCATGTGCCAAAATGCGACGCACATGGAACACTACCTGCGTACTGCTAATAACGTGCAGACGTCCGTAAGGGTCCAGTTCGGTATAAGTACGGAAGGTTTCCATCATTGCCTGCTGACATGCTTTTGTGTGGTATGTATGCTCCAGGACCACATCGCAGTCTGCCATTTCCTCATCGACGTTGCCGTCTTCACAGCTGCCCTGTGCGCAAAGATTTCGCTTATTATCTGCACCAACCGGACATTGTGCTTTCCAGTCTGCTTCCGGATGGACCAAAACGGGATTATCCAAGGCAGTGTGTATATCCAAAACCGGCTCTAAAACCTGATAGCGCACCTTTACCAGTTTCATGGCGCGGTCCACAGCTGCTTCGGTTTCGCCTGCCAAAATTGCAACAGCATCCCCTACATAGCGGACACGCTGATCCAAAATCAAGCGATCATACGGAGAGGGTTCGGGATAGGTTTGTCCTGCCAGCGTAAAACGCTTTTGAGGAACATCCTGATAAGTATAAACCGCTACCATACCAGGAACTTTCATTGCAATGGTGGTATCGATTGCCTCAATCAAAGCGTGTGCATAGGGACTGCGCAGCACCTTTACCACCAGACAATTTTTCGGCGTAAGGTCATCCAAATAAGCCGGCTTTCCCTGCAAAAGGGACATCGCATCTTTTTTGCGCAGTGGCTGGCCCACCGTTTTCAATTCATGCATCATGCGCGTGCTCCTCCTTATTCTTTTTCCAGTCCAAGTAGGAGCGGATGCCGCGCAGTTGGCCTTCGTAGCCGGAACAACGGCAAAGATTACCTGCTAAAAATGCACGAATCTGGTCATCAGTAGGGTCAGGAGTTTCCCGCAGCAATGCGATTGTATTCATAACAAAACCCGGATTGCAAAAACCACACTGCTCAGCACCCTGATCTGCAATAAAAGTGGTAAATTCCGCAGCTTCCTGCTGGAGACCCTCCAAAGTCTGAATGGTATGTCCATCCGCTCTTGCTGCTAAAATACTACAGGAAAGCACAGGCTTTTCGTCCATGAAAACAGTGCACAGACCGCAATTAGAGGTCTCACATCCACGCTTTACGCTCAAGCATCCATGTTCCCGCAAAAAATCGATCAGCAAAAGGTCCGGCTCGATGGCTGCCATAATCGGTTGACCATTTAATTTCAGTGCAATATCCATCTCAAGCCTCCTTATTGCTTAACAGAGCACGGCGCACCAACACCCGGCAGATTTTTTTACGATACTCTGCACTTGCACGCATATTACTGCCAAAAGCTGCACGCTCGGCAATATCCACAGCAAATGCATCTGCGCTCTCCGCAGTGATTCCTTTGGACAGGATATGCTTTTCATCACGGAACAGCACAGCATTGGCAGGTCGCGCACCAATCGCGCATACTACGCCTTCCTCTTTTTTGCATACTGCGCAAGTCAGCACGGGAAAATCGGTCGCAGTATTACGCATGGTTTGATAGGAGACTTTCACAGGCTCCTTGGGCAAAATCACATGGGTCAGAATATCCGGTTCGTACGACATTTCCAGCCAGTCTGCCAAGCTTACCAAACCACGGTGATAGAATTCCAACTTTGCCCCCAATGCCAAAAACAGCGTAAGCGGGTCAGAAAAACCGAATTTGCCCCACAAACTACCGCCAATGGTTGCCAAATTTCGGAACTGTACACCTACAATCGGCGCAAGGCACTCTGCCATTGCATTCTGTGTAAACGCATTCAGCACAGAGCTTGTTTCCAGTTGACGCAGGCTTACCATTGCACCAATGCGATATTCGGTTTCCGTTTCTTCGATTTGATCCAGTCCCAAGTCACATAAATCAATCGCGGTAGCCACCGGTCGATCCTGCATTTTCAGCCAGAGCATACCGCCCAAAACAACGTTGCCCTTCTTTTGACACAAGGTATAGGCTTCTTCCAAGCTTTTTACCCGAACATATTGTCTGATTTTTAGCACGACGTTCTCCTTTTTTATCTATCCATTTCTTCCATTACGAAAAAATGAATCATTTTCTTGCAGTATACATATTTCTGTTTCGAAAGAAAAGGACTCAATTCAACAAAATGAATCGAGTCCTTTTTACAAACGTATGATTAAATCGATGCCGATTTTGATTCCACTTTATCCTTCGGCAACAGGATATTCAGCAGAATTGCAACAAATGCAGCCGGCACAATACCAGAACCACCAAAGAACAACTGTACCATTTGCGGCAGTTTTGCAAGAAGTACCTGATTTGCGCCAATGCCATAACCCAGACCTAACGATACCGTAGCAATGGTCATATTGCGCGGGGTAAGCGGATCTTTCATAATCAGCTGGATACCACTCATTACAATGCTGGAGAACATGATAACAGCTGCACCGCCCAAAACGCTTTGCGGCATAATCGAAATCAAAGCTGCCAATTTGGGGAACAAACCACAAAGCACCAGGAAAATTGCACCGCACGCCAAAGCAAAACGGTTTACAATCTTCGTCATTGTTACAAGGCCAACATTCTGGCTGAAAGAAGTGTTCGGCAACACACCGAACAGTGCAGCAAAGCTAGAGCCCAAACCATCACAGATGACACCACCAGACAGTTCACGGTCGGTAGCTTCACGACCCATACCGCCCTCCATGACGCCGGAAATATCGCCTACTGTTTCTACAGCGGTAACAATAAACATAATCAGAACCGGCAGAATTGCGCTCAAGTGGAAAACTGGCTTTACGGGCATAAACTCAGGAACTGCAAACCAGGAAGCCTGTGCTACCTTATCCCAGTTCAAGACCCAAGCCTTCGTATACTCTACGCCCTCTGCTGTAACGCCTGTGGGAGAGATAAACAACGGCAATGCAGCACAAAGTGCATAGCCGAACAAAATTCCGATTAAAACACAGGAAGAACTCAGCGTTCCCTTAGTGCCATGCTTAAATGCCAGAATCACCACCATAACGGCCAAGCCAATGAGCAAATTTTCGGCCGAGCCGTAATCTGGAGCGCCAGAACCACCGCCAAAGGTAGACACACCAACACCAATTAGGGAAAGACCAATCGACATGACGACTGTTCCGGTAACAATCGCCGGGAAGAAGCGGCGCAGCGGTTTGATAAAAATGCCTAATACGGTTTCAAACAAACCACCGATGATGGATGCACCCATGATAGCGCCATATGCCAAAACACCGCCGCCCATCATGTTAGCAACACTTTGGAATACGCCGATAAAACCAGAGCTGGTACCCATAATAATCGGAACACTGCCGCCAACTGGTCCGATCGTAAACAGCTGTACTAAAGTGACCAAACCCGCAACCAGCATGGCATTTTGCAGCAGAGATATCTGAATCGCTTCAAAACTTTCTCCGCCTACTGCGGCACAGGTACCAGTAATGACCAAAATCGGGGTCAAATTGCCCACGAACATAGCCAGCACATGCTGCAGACCCAACGGAATCGCCTGACGCAGAGGCAGTTTTCCTTCGAAATCATACGGGGTAACAAAATTTTTGTCTTTCACAATTCCTACCTGCCTGTCCTAATCTGTTGTTATATGCCTTACTGCAAAAGTGGAAGCACCGCATCGCAAGCCACAATTTTACATAAAAGGCAACCTACAAATTTATTATAACAAGTTCCTCCTAAAAGGAAAGGAAACTGCAAAAAGTCGGACTTTTGATTCGTCGGGTATACAATAAAAGCTCCCTGTATCGCGGTCTTTTTTGACCAAAATGCCCGGGTACAAACCGCCTAAAAAGCTTTGTATGGTTGCGAGAGATTCTTTTTGGGGATATATGCTGCCAATAATACAGCCATGTTCCAGCTGCAAAAGACGATCACACCAGCGCAGAGCCATCATCGGATCATGCAGAACAGCTAACACGGCATGACCATCTCTTTTAGCAATATTCCGAATATGCGAGAAAATCAACTGGCTATTCACGAAATCCAAATCACTGTTTGGTTCGTCCAGCAGCAAAACAGCTGCGTCTTGAACTGTAACGCGCGCAAGATGTACCAGCTGTCGCTGTCCCTCGCTGAGTGCAGAGCAATCTGTATTCCACAACGGTTCCAGACCCAACTGCTGTGCCACTTGGTGAGCAAGTTTCTTTTCATCTGGAGAAATACTGGAAAATACACCCTGAAAGGCGTAGCGCCCCATACAAATTACTTCCCCGACCTGTAAACCTTCTAAAAGTCCGCTGCGCTGGCTCATTAAGGAAAGCAGCTTTGCTCGCTTGCGTGCCGTAAGGGATAAAACATCTTCTTCTCTTACTGTGATGGTTCCAGCGGACGGCTTAACAGACCCTGTCAGAGTGCGCAAAAGTGTAGTTTTTCCACTTCCGTTTCGCCCTAAGAGGCCAACAACCTCCCCTTCTTCCAGTGAAAAGCTCACATCCTGTAAGATTGGTGCAGAATACCCTGCCGAGATTCCATTTACATCAAGCAGCGCCATCTTCTGCCCCTTTCTTTCCACATAATAACCCTGTCAAAACCGGAACAGCAAACAAAACAGTAAAGATACTCAATGGCAGCTCGGCTCCGCTGGAAGCACTTCGTGCAAGCAAATCTGCTGCAAGCAGCAGACACGCCCCAACAAGCGCGCAAAAAGACAAATACGAACCGCTGCGTTTTTTTATCATCAGAAATGCAATATGCGGAGCAATCAAGCCTACAAATGCAATGACTCCCGTCACCGACACCAGTGCTGAAATCATCAAAGTCGTTAATGTTAAAAGAACCGTACGCCAAAACACCGGGTCCAAGCCCAAGCCTCTGGCGGTTTCCTCCTCTAATGAAAGAATCGTAATCTGTCTGCGAAACAACAGCAGCAACAGCACCGGAATCAGTACAGCTGGAACCAAAACCATCAGTTTCGAGGCTTTCACTGCGGCAAGACTACCCATTGTCCAGATTTCGATTGCAGCCAGCTCTCTTTCCGGATCTGCTAAAACCTTTAAGCACATGAGCCCTGCATCCGCAACTGCAGACACAATAACACCTGCCAGAACATAAGTAACGGTACGTCCTGTGCGTGTCATGTGTACTAACGCTAACACAAGCACCAGAGAGAGCATTCCGGTTGCAAATGCACCGACCATAATAGAAAATGCACTGCCAGCGCCCAGCACAATCGCACAAGCTGCACCAAAAGATGCACCTGAAGCCACACCTGTCAAATCAGGGGAAGCAAGTGGATTTCGAAAAATTGTTTGATACACACCACCGCCCAGACCTAAGCCCAAGCCTGCCAACAATGCCACTATGGTACGCGGAACACGCAGTGTCCAAAAAACACGAACAGGCAGTCCCTCGTGCATCTGACCGGTCAATATCTGCCATATTTCCGAAAAAGAGAGAGGAAAACTTCCAATGCAAATCGACAGACCTGTTAAAATGCAGGCCAACAGCCCTAATACAACAAATACCGCACGGGCTGAATCGAATTTTTTCATTGGTTTTTCCCCTTTTCTCATTTTATTTGATTTTATGCAGCTGCTTCCAAACCGTAATAAGTATGGTAGAAGTTTGCAGCGTCTTCAGCAAATGTGTCAGGAGAATATACCTCCGGATGCAAAATGCTGGTCATCCACAGTGCGCCCATCACGCCGGAAGGCACCGGGGAATCCCATTCCTCGATGTCCTTGGGCATCTGATAAACTGCGTTGTTCTGTACAGCTGCCAAATCAGCCAACTGTGCATCGCCCAAAATATCTTCTGCTGTATAAGCAGCCTTGGGGGGCAGGATCATCACATCCGGGTTCATTGCCAGCAAAGTTTCGTAACTTACCGCAGTCCAGTAATCGCCCTCGATCTCTACAGCTGCGTTTGCACCACCTGCCGCACGAATCAAGCTATCCTGATACATTGCTGTCGTTGCGGTTTCCAGATAATCAGAGTTGCCGGCAAAATAAACAGACGGCTTGTCCAGACCCTTGGTCAGCTCCGCCAAACGTTTTTCCTGCTCGTCATAATACTGAATCAGAGCCTGTGCCTTTTCTTCCACACCACAAGCCTTGCCAATCAAGGTCAGCATTTCTTCCAGCTTGTCCTGATTTTCCGGGTCAACCACCAAAACAGGAATGCCCAGCTCAGTCAGCGTGTCTGCATAATCCATCAGCTTCTTCGGCATTAAAACCAAATCCGGTTCCAATGCAGCAGTTGCTTCCACATTAAACTCTTTCAAAGTGCCGACCTGCGTCTTTTCCAGCAATTCGGGTGCTGCAAGCTTGTAAATAGGTCTGGTTTCCGCCTTTTTTTCCAGACCTACTACACGATCCGATACGCCCAGTGCAATGGTAGCATAGGATGTAATATAGTAGCAGCTTACCAGCGTTTGTGCCGGTGCTTCCAGATAAATTTCACGACCAGCCTGGTCTACAAGCTGGATGCCAGCTTCTTCAGGAACTTCGGAGGTTCTTACGCTCTCCGGTTCAGATGTTCCCTGAGATACTGCGCCACAAGCTGCCAGAGAAAATACCATTAAAAGCGATAACAACACGGCCACAGCTTTTACAAAACGGCTATGCGATACACAGTTCATTTTTGATCTCCTTCTCATACCTGTTCCGCTATATTTTGCAGCCGCAGATTTGCAGCTGCTTTTAATTCGTTATTCTAGCACAAGGATAACGCATTGTCAAAAATGAGTTCAACTGCCAAAATGATCGTAAAACGCTTGTTCTGCAGCTTTCTCTACCTGTGCAAGCATTGCTGTATATCGAATGAGCAATTCTTCCCCCTGCTGTGTAAGGATGGATTTGCCTCCACCCTGCCCGCCGGGTTTGCTTTCAAGCAATGGAAATCCCCACTCTGCCTCAAGCCCTTTCAGCAGCTTCCATGCCTTGGAATAAGCCATTCCCATTTCAGCCGCAGCCTTATGCAGCGAACCGGTACGCTGCACACCTTCTAACAATCGCATCGGACCTGGGCCAAAGCTTCTATCCACCCCATATAATCGCAGTGTGAGCCCCCCAGTGCAATGCTTTTTCCGGCCAGAGTAATGCAGCCAGCTTCTGCCTTGCCTTTTCCGGTGAACATTCATCCAAATCTATTAAAATCGCGCCTTCGGTGCTTCGCAGCTGATCCAAATGCGGCAGGGACTCCTTTTTTACGACTGCGATTACTGTTTTTTCGCTGTTTAGCACGGCATGAATTGCGCTTAAAAAACTGGTGCTGTTTTTTTCAAAGCGTCCAATCTCATCCATTAAGATAATCGGTTCAGGGCTCTCTAGCGCACCATGCAGACAATCTGCACCCAGCGTATCAAATGTATCCGGAACCGCCTGAATCATACCATCTTTATAACAAGAGATGGGCTTTTGTTCCCCTGACGGAAATGCTTTCAATGCATAAATCGGACCCGCCGGACAGGAATCTATTTTCATCGTTTGATATCCTGTCCATGGAAGATGGAACCCCTCCAGCAGATAACGCGACAATGTAGATTTTCCGCTTCCCGGACGACCGGTAATTAAAATGTTATATTTCAAACCCCGCACCTCCTTTTTATCACTATCTAGTTTAAAGCACTTCTGCTCTCTGTCAACATTTCGCAAAGCAATTTTGGGCTAAGACGAATTGATTTGTGTATTTGGGTACAGCGTATCTGGTGTTTCTATATTATTTGCGCATTCAAAAGCAAATGTCGATTACAAGCCCGGCTACCACTACAAACAAATGAAGATAAACTAAAAGGACTTGCCACCTGTATTACACAGTCAGCAAGTCCTCGGCAGCATCTTGAACCAGATTGATTCAAATATCGTCTACTCTTATACACGAATCATGCGATAGCCTACCCCTACATGGGTTTGAATATACTTTGGAGCATCTGGGGCGATTTCCAGTTTCTTACGCAATGTGACCATAAACACCCGCAAAGATGACACATCATTGACCCAGCATCGCCCCCAAACGTGCTGTGTAATATAAGTATGCGTCAGTACCCTTCCCACGTTTTTGGAAAGTAAACATAGCAGCTTATACTCGATTGGTGTCAAATGCAATTCCTCGCTGCCCAGCCATGCGCATCCCGCGGAATAATCTATCTTCAATTCACCATTCGTAAACACAGAAGATGCTTCGTATTCACTGGGCATCGTGCTGAGACGCCGCTGCGTGACTCTCAGACGCGCCAAAAGTTCCTCCACAGAGAAAGGCTTTGTCAGATAGTCGTCTGCTCCGGCATCTAAGGCTTCAATTTTATCGGTATCTTCACTGCGCGCGCTGATTACAATAATTGGCATACTGGACCAGCTGCGGATATTACGGAGTACTTCCAAACCATCCATATCCGGCAGTCCCAGATCCAGCAAGACAATATCCGGATTATGAGAAACCGCCTGTAGAATAGCCGACTGTCCATTTTGCGCCGTCAAAAAATGATAATCGTGGGTACGAAGCGTGGTTGTCATCAAGTTTTTAATGGATGAATCATCCTCCACAACCAAGATGGTCAATTTATTCATAAAGCGTTACCTCCTCGATTGGTAAAGTAAAGGTAAAGATTGCGCCGTGTGGGTAATGGTCGGCTACCGAGATGATTCCACCATGGGCAGTAACAATCGACTTACAGAGAGAAAGTCCAAGACCCAAACTGCGGCGACTGTCCGCAATTTTATTTGCGCCACTGTAAAACATATCGAAAACCTTGGATTTCATATCATCCGGAATGCCAGCGCCATTATCAGACACCGAAATTACCGCCTTATCCCCTTTTGGCTCTGTGTAAATTTCAATATTGCTTCCTGCAGGTGTGTACTTTATGGCATTATCCACCAGATTGATGATAACCTGAACAATGAGCTTTGCATCCATTTTTGCCAGCAGAAATTCATCCTTATGGTGAACCGAAATATGATAATCCACGCTTTTCCGGTTGATGTGCTGCAATGCCTCCTCGATCACATCGGACACAAGCTCCGAACTAAAATGTAAGTTCAGATGATTTTCTTCCAAACGTGATACGGACAGCAGATTTTCTACCAGATTGATCAGCCACATAGAATCATCATAAATATCCGTGAATAGCTGATGTTTCGTTTCGTCATCCATCTGATCGCCGTTGGAAAGAAAATTGATGGCATTGCCGGAAATAGAGGTCAGCGGTGTTCGCAAGTCGTGGGAAATTGCCCGCAGCAGATTGGCGCGAAGCTGCTCTTTTTGTGCCAGAATGGCAGCTTCTTCCTTTTCTCGGGCATTTTGTTCATTTTCCAGCGCCAACGCGCACTCACCCAGAATTGACAATGTCATGCTCTTTTCCGGGCTGTCCAGAGGCTCTTTCTTTACGGAAATACCAACCACACCATATACCTTTTGGTTGATTCGTATTGCAAGATACAGGCATTTTGCATTGGAAAGTGTTTGCGTTGTAGCGCCTGCGTGCTTGTTGTTTTTCAAGACCCAAAGAGCAACTGCTCGCTCATTTTCCGACAAATAGCTTTTGTCATGTTCTTCATCGGGATCCACATAAAATATTTGGGCAGCCTCCAGTTTTCCATTCTGTACCGGATAAATCAAGATATCTCTTTGCAGCAATCGATTCAGATGCTGCGCAGTAGAACAAATAATTTCATTGCGGTCCTTTGCCTGTTGGAGCGATTGATTCACGTCAAAGAGAATTTTGTTCCGATAGGCAGCCAAAGCGGCTTGTCTGGCGTGCTCTTTGAGTTGGACCGCCAAAGAGCTTGTTAGCAATGCCGCCAGAAACATGATGAAGAACGTAACCGGATAGCCTTTGTCATATGCTTGCAGGCTTAAACGCGGGTCTGTAAACAGGAAATTAAAGACCAGCACACTGACGACCGAGGAACAAAGACTGTAGATTCGATTTTGTGTCACTACAGATGTGACCAGTACTCCCAGAACGTAAACTGTGATAATGTTGGCTTCTTCAAATCCTACATAGTCGAAAACACCGCCGATACAGCTGGCAATAAACAAAATCAAAACTGATTTCAGAAAATCTTCGGCAGAGAATTTACTCATTTTTGCGCTGCGCGCATGGTATGGCGCACTGGACAAGGAATCCGGGATGATATAAATATCCAGATAGGGCGCATCCGCAATCAGTTTTTCTGTGAGGGTTTGCTTTCCTAACAATCGTCCCTTTCCGGCCGCGCTGCGCCCCACAACAATTTTAGATACACCGGAAAGGCGGGCAAATTCTGCAATCTGGAACGGAACATCAGATCCATATACTGTTTCGATTTTTGCTCCCAGCTGCTCAGCAAGGCGTAGATTGCTGCGCAGACGCTGTAGATTCTCCTTACTCATAGAGGGAAAATCCGGCGTTTCGACAAACAATGCGGTAAAGGCACCTTTGAATGCCTGCGCCATACGAGCAGCCGTTCGGATAATTTTCGCATTGGATGGCGACGAGGACAAACACACCAAAATATGTTCTTCCGTGTGGTATTCTTCGCTTTGCATCCCGGCGGATTCACTTCTGCTGTTCACACGATCTGCACAGCGTCGCAATGCAATTTCCCGCAGGGCAGTCAGATTTGGTATGGTAAAAAAGTTTGCCATTGCCCTCTGGGCTTGCTGCTGTCGATAGACTTTTCCGCTTTGCAGACGCTCGATCAGCTCCTGCGGCTCGATATCCACAATTTCCACCTGATCTGCATGGTCAAATACTGAGTCCAGAATCCGTTCCCGCACGGCAATTCCGGTAATGGACGCTACGGTATCGTTCAGGCTCTCGATATGCTGTACATTAAGGGTTGTATAAACATTGATGCCCGCTTTCAAAAGTTCTTCCACATCCTGATAGCGTTTTTCGTGTCGACTCCCCGGGGCATTGGTATGTGCCAGTTCATCCACCAAAATCAGTTCCGGCTTCTGGCGCAGCGCCGCATCCAGGTCAAATTCTCGCAGCAGAACATCTCCATGCTGCACTGTTCGGGTTGGCAGACATTCCAAGCCTTTCATAAGTTCCATGGTTTCCGGACGGGTATGCGGTTCAATATATCCGGCAACCACATGGATTCCCTGCGTTTGTGCGGTGTGTGCTGCCTCCAGCATCGCATATGTTTTGCCAACGCCGGCCGCATAACCAAAGAATATTTTCAGTGTTCCCCGGGAATGTGTTGTTTCACCTGATCTGATTTGTCTGAGAATTCGTTCCGGGTCGCGGTCTTTGATTGCCACAAGGATTCCTCCTTTTGATTTTCGCGGATTATGATTACAAACCGTGGGCAATGCGTGTGAAAGAGATTTGTTTTCCACACCTTCCCCATAAAATACTATAAGTCATACCAGATTGATTTCGTATAAATATTGCACAGCAGACATTAAGAAACGCATAAAGACTGCGAAAAGGGTTCGCTCCTTCCCGCAATCTTTTTTCTACTATTTAATGGTTGCAATCAGCAAAACAGAATCTGCATTTGGAAACCGACATATCCAGTCTGGCGTAATCCATCATGTTTTCCTGTGCCGGAAGATACGTCGGGTCTAAATCCAGCGCTGCCCGGAAATGTTTCATAGCACCCGTGTGATCCCTTTGCTTTTCCATCAAAATTCCCATCAGATTGTGGGGTTCCGGTGCATTGGGATGCTGATACATTGCATAGCAAATATCTTCCATGCATTCTTTGTACGCATTCCGACCCAGATATTCTTTGACACGATCACACAGATTTACAAGTTCTGTATTTGTTATGTTTTTCATACGATCCCCCTTACTGTGTAAGTCCCATTGCTTGTGCAATACCTACATTGACGCCAAGGACATTGACTGTTTCCTCGCCGAAAATACCGAACAGTTTTCCGGTGGTGTTGTCTTCTACAATCTGCTCCAGCACTTCCATGGAAAGCCCGGAGGCTTCTGCAATTGCAGGCAGCTGAATGGCGGCAGACTGGGAAGAAATATGAGGGTCCAAACCAGAACCGGACGCCGTCATCAAATCTGCGGGAATATCCTCCTTCTTAATATCCGGGTTCGCAGCAAGAAATTCTTCCATGTCCTGCTCCACACGCTCTGTCAGCGCCGGGTTCAAAGGACCATAGTTGGACGAACCAGATGCAAGGCCTGTAAACTCGCTGCCATCCAGATAAATTTCTTTGCCTTCCGAATCAACGGTATAGGTATTGTAGTGAACAGCAGAAGGACGCCCCTTCATGAAATAATCTTCCGTAAACTCCTGACCCACATAGGCAGAGCCAACTGCCTTTCCGTCTACCATAACAATGCTGCCGTTCGCCTGATTGGGGAAAATAATCCCGGAAAGGCCATTCATAAGCAGAGGATACCCCAGACCGCAAATCAACATCAAGACCAGTGTAATCGTCAATGCCGGACGGAGAGCTTTCAGAAAATTTCTACAGTGTTCCATACCTTTTTTCCTCCTTACAGTCCAATCATGAGAAGCAGCGGACTGATGATAAGGTCAATAATCTTAATGCCGATAAACGGCGTAACGACACCGCCCAAGCCATAGATCAGCATATTTCTCGCCAGCAGTTTTCCAGAGGACATCGGACGATATTTAACGCCCTTCATAGCCAGAGGAATCAGAGCCGGAATAATCAGTGCGTTGAAAATCAGTGCGGACAGGATAGCACTGTTGGTAGAAGACAGATGCATAATGTTGAGCACACCCAGCTGCGGAATTGCCGCCATAAACATAGCCGGAATGATGGCAAAATATTTTGCAATATCATTTGCAATGGAGAACGTGGTAAGAGAACCTCTTGTAATCAGCAGCTGCTTGCCGATTTCTACCACCTCAAGGATCTTGGTGGGATCGCTGTCCAGGTCTACCATGTTAGCAGCCTCTTTTGCGGCGGTAGTGCCGGAGTTCATAGCCAGACCCACATTTGCCTGTGCCAAAGCGGGTGCATCGTTGGTTCCGTCACCGGTCATAGCGACAATTTTGCCGTCTGCCTGTTCTTTCTTAATCACGGCGATTTTATCTTCCGGCTTACATTCCGCTACAAAACCGTCCACACCGGCTTCTTCTGCAATGGTTGCAGCCGTCAAAGGGTTATCGCCTGTACACATGACCGTTTTAATACCAATGGCGCGCAATCTCTCGAACCGCTCCCGCATACCGGGTTTCACGGTGTCTTTCAGGTAAATCACACCGAGGATCTGATTATTTTTGCATACGACCAGCGGTGTACCACCCAGCGAAGACACCTTTTCCACATGCTCCTGCAAATCCGCTGGGATTTTGCCGCCCTGCTCCTGTGCATAGCAAATAATGGCATCCGATGCACCCTTGCGGATGCGGGTTCCATCAGCCAAATCCAAGCCACTCATACGGGACTGCGCGGTGAACTCGTAGAACTGAGAGTTTACAGGTTCTTCCGTGGTGTCACCCAGCTTTCGTGCCAAATCCAGCGTGGACTTTCCTTCCGGTGTACTGTCGTGGAAGCAGGTCAGTGCCGCACAGCGAATCAGCTCTTTTTTGTCTGCCCCCTGCACCGGCAAAAAATCCGCAGCAAGACGATTGCCGAAGGTAATGGTTCCGGTTTTATCCAGAATCATAGTGTCCACGTCACCACAGGCTTCTACCGCCTTACCGGACATAGCAATGATATTAAACTGTGTCACACGGTCCATGCCTGCAATACCGATAGCAGACAGCAGACCGCCGATGGTAGTAGGAATCAAGCAAACCATCAAGGCAATCAGTGTAGAGGTGGAAAGCTCCACACCGGTATAAACACCAATCGGGTACAGCGTTACAATCACGATCAGGAAAATAATGGTAAGAGAAACCAGCAGTGTATTCAGCGCAATTTCATTGGGGGTCTTTTTGCGGGATGCACCCTCAACCATAGCGATCATGCGATCCAGAAAACTGTTACCGGGATCGGAAGTGATCTCAATTTTCAGCCAGTCGGATACAACCGTTGTGCCACCGGTTACCGAGCAGAAGTCACCGCCATTTTCCCGCACAACAGGAGCAGATTCGCCGGTAATGGCAGATTCATCCACAGATGCAATACCTTCAATGACTTCGCCGTCGCCGGGTATAATTTCGCCGGCTTTTACCAAAACGACGTCACCTTTTTTCAGCTCACTGGAAGAAACGGTACGAAGGTTGCCGTTATCATCCAGAAGATGCGCCTCGGTATCCTTCTGGGTCTTTTTCATACTGGCCGCCTGCGCTTTGCCGCGACCTTCCGCCACAGACTCAGCAAAATTAGCAAATAGTACCGTCACAAACAAAATGACGGAAACGATAATATTGTAAATCCGCAGGCCTTCGTTGTTTCCTCCGAAAAGATTCGGGAAGAACGACAAAAGCAAGGTAATAAAGAATCCAATTTCTACCACGAACATGACGGGATTTTTCATCATGTATCGAGGGTTCAGCTTTTGAAAGCTGCCTTTCAGAGCCTCCCGGAAAATTTCCGGGGTAATACTCTGCTTTTTAGAACGTTTACTCATACGAGAATCCTCCTCAACCCCAAAGCGTCAAATGCTCTGCAATGGGTCCCAGTGCCAGCGCCGGGAAAAATGTCAATGCAGCAAAGATGTAAACAACAAATACCAGAATCACCGCAAAGCTTACTGTGCTCGTCTGGAGCGTACCGGCAGATTCATTGACATATCTCTTTTTCATCAGCGAACCTACAATCGCCAGCTGAATTACAATAGACAGATACCGCCCAAAGAACATGGCAAGACCGGTAGTGATATTCCAAAACAGCGTATTATCCGCAAGACCTTCAAAACCAGAACCATTATTGGCAGCAGAAGACGCGAATTCATAAAGTACTTGGCTGAGACCATGGAATCCTTCGTTGGTGATTCCAGCCTGACCGGCAGTCGTACCGATTGCAAGCGCAGAAAATGCCAAAATCAGCAGCGGATGAATGATAATGCAAAGAGCAGTCAGCTTCATTTCTCTGCCTTCGATTTTCTTACCCAGATATTCGGGAGTGCGGCCTACCATCAGACCGCAGATAAAGACGGCGAGGATTGCGTACAGAATCATGTTCATAAGTCCGACGCCCTTACCGCCAAATACCACATTCAGCATCATGTGAAGCATAGGCACCAGACCACCCAAAGGTGTCAGAGTATCATGCATATTGTTTACCGTACCGGTAGTAAAGGAAGTTGTCACCGTAGTAAACAGCGAAGAAAGTGTTACGCCGAAACGCATCTCTTTGCCTTCCATACTGCCCATGGACTGATTCAAACCTACCGCTGCCAGTGCAGGATTGCCCTGGCTCTCTGCCCAGTAGCAAAGTCCCAGTCCGATCACAAACAGAATGCTCATTGCAAGGAAAATACTGCGACCTTCCCGACCAAAGAACTTTGCTGTCAAGCTGTTGTGCTGCACAGAAAGTGCATTTTCATGTACGCGGTGATTGCGTCCGTCTCTTGCCATCTTACCAAAGGCAATGACACAAGCACCGGGCAGAAGCATCATGGAGTACATCTCAATAAGGTTTGTCAGCACTGTAGGATTTTCAATGGGTGTTGCAGAGTTTGCACCCAGGAAACCACCGCCGTTAGTACCCAAATGCTTGATGATTTCAAGCGCGGCTACCGGACCAGTGGCAATGACCTGCTTGGTACCTTCCAGCGTATCGACGATAATATTTCCGCTGAGATTCTGGGGAACACCCTGCCAAACCAGAAGCAAACCGCCTACAATCGAGAACGGAATCAAAATTCGTGTAGTGATTCGTACCAGATCCACATAAAAGTTACCCACAGAAGTCTTGGAGTGCCCGGTGAGTCCGCGAATGAAGGCTGCACAGACAGCGTAGCCGCTAGCTGCGGATACGAACATCATAAACGTGATGACCAGCATCTGAGAAAGGTAACTAAGACCACTTTCTCCTGCATAGTGCTGCAAATTGGTGTTGGTCATAAAACTGATGATGGTATTAAAGCTCAGGTCCGGTGCCATTGCACCAATTTTGTTTGGATTAAAAAACAGAAAATTTTGCAAACGCAGTACCAGATAACTTAAAACCATCATGGCACCGTTGGTCAGAATCAACGCACCGGCGTATTGTTTCCAATCCATCTGTTTTTCAGCGCGGATACCGCTGACTTTGTAAACAGCTCCATCCACCCGGTCAAAGACGGGATCTGCAAAGGTGTGTTTTCCCGCTATAATATGATACAGATACGCACCGGCAGGGATTACCATAACCAGATAAATAAGTAATGCTACGATTAATTGAAGCATATTTTTGCGTGCTCCTTTCCATTAAAAGCGTTCCGGGTGTACCAGCACATATACCAGATATCCGCCAATACCCAACGCAAGTATCAATAAAATTGTCATATCAACTATCCCCTTGATTTCAATATAAGTTACTCCTCTGCTTCTACTTGGCAGCTGCACCAGTGCAGCAAAAACCATACAAGACCAATGGAGCCAAGCAATGTCGCAATCATGCCGACATCTAACACATCAATCACCTCCAATGGCTACAGTGTACCATTGGAGACATGAAAAGGGAGTTAACGGAACTTCTGCAATATTAAGAGAGCATAAAAAAGCTCCATTCGAAAAATCGAACGGAGCTTTTCTTTCCGGCAGAAGTACAATCGCATCTTATCATTATCTCTCTCTGATATTCAGTCCCCCAATTTTATATTTTTTGTTTCTCCATTTACATGGAATCTCTCTGTACTGGCATACGAAATAAAGCTGTAACATCCTAAATGCGCAAATAGAAAAAACAGGGTCCTACTGTTTCACCTCAGACAGTAAGATCCTGTTTTTCTTTTTTAGTAAAACATTGATTCCAGTTCTAACAGCGCAGACCTTAGCTGCTCTTTAGGAATATATAATGGCCATATCACCGTATATTCCTGCTCATTGCCCCGCTCGGCAATCACATCGGCGAAATCCTCATCTACCGAAAGAGACGTTTCTGAGATTTTGCCATCCAAGAAGGAGAAACGCACCATTAAGCCAATGTGAGGAGAATAGGGATTCTCAACAGCATAGGTATACACATCTACCGGCAGGTCTGCATAAGCATCGTCAACAAAGTATGGCAAATAAATTTTCTCTGACAAACCAAGTTCTACACCCGGCAAATTACACGGCATATTTTCCGGTATCTTGAAGTATCCTGCTGCATCCAATGTCGTATGGCAAAATTTTTCACCGACGAGAATCTGTGTAAATCCATAACTCTTTAGAAGCTGTTCCGAAGTTATTTGACACGGGTCATACTGCGTTTTCGGATAAAGATAGCATATGCAGAGGATATTTACTGCCAGCAGGATACAAAGAATCCCACAGATCATAACCAGCAAGTGTTTCTTATTGTGCATACTTGAAAAACACTCCCTTCCTTTTGACTCAGGTTATGCTTTTGGTCATAAAAGGCATCGGATAGCCGAAGCTATTGTTTGCAGCATAACCTATATCGTTTACACAGCGTAACTGGTAGGACTATATTCCTATTGCAGTCAGTTTTCGGATTGCAATACTACCAGGATGCGTATGCGACAAGCAACAGCATCTGATAATACCCATATAGCAGAAAATTATATGTGATATAAAAAGAAGTTCAGTCCAAATGAACTGAACTTCTTTTTCAATTAATGATTTCGCTTGCGCTTCACAACCAATAGCGTACCTGCACAGGCTGCGCTGGACAGCATCGCAACTGTCAAAAGCACGATACTGCTGGAGTCACCTGTTTCAGGTGATTGCGGCTTTGCGCTAGGTTCAGGCTTTGCGCTGGGTTCAGGTTTTGCGCTAGGCTCAGGCTTTGCGCTGGGTTCAGGCTTTGCGCTGGGTTCAGGCTTTGCGCTGGGTTCAGGTTTAGGCTCTGCAGTGAGTCCATCCATTGCCGCACGAAGCTGTTTCAGTGTCTCATCCACTACGCTTTGGTCATTTTTGCTGAGGCTTTCGTCAGCCAGAACAGACTGGGCGTGCTGAAGTGCCGACTGGAATGTTTCCACACTCTGCGCGGTATAGCCATCGAGATCCAGTTTTTCTGCCTGTACGACCGCTTCTTTCAGCGCAGACTTGTCTGCCTTAAGCAGCTGATTCTGCATTGCATTTAACAGGGTATCAGCAGCAGACTGTACATCCTTTTGCTGGGCGTTTTCATCATTCATCACAGCCTTTGCTGCAGCCAAGGCCTCCACCAGTTCCTGCCAGTGATTCTGGACGTATTTGTCCTGATTCAAAAGCATCTCCTCTGCCTGAGCGATTGCTTGCTCCAAAGCTGTCTTGTCCACTACATCACCCTTGGTATCGTGGTTAATCTTCAGTACCACAAAAGAGTGCTTGGGTACATTGACAACAGGAGTTTTATCCGCGGTCAGCTGCGTTGTGTGAACTGCAACATTGTCGGGGTGCTCCAGGCTGTTTTCATCTGTAATATTCTCCGAGGATAGGGTCTGCACATCGATCGTATTTCCGGAAAAAGCAAATCCCGGGATATTCACACGCACACCATAATCTTTTTCGCGGTCCACATTGACCAATGCGAGATAAACATTTCCCTGCTCATCTTTGCTTGCCAGTGTAGTTACTGCCGTAACGCCATTATTCAGCGTGGGTGCAAACTCCAGTTTAGATTCCACAATCGAGTTGCCAAATCCCGCATTAAGCATCTGGAATACATGCGCAGAAGGAGTCGAGAAGAATTTGAAGTCACCCTCACCGGTTTGTGTGCTTGCTCCGTTCTGGGGCACAACCTGAATAACTGCCTGCTGTGTAGGTCCGAGCGAGTCACCCGAAGCAATAAACCAGTCGGACAAGCAATGCTTCTGGATGTAGGGACTGCCCAATTTTACATATTCCAGAAGAACTTTTGCAGTATACAAAGCATTTGTCTGTGAACGCAGCTGTGCTTCGGTATTTCTGAAAATGCCAAACTCGCTGATCACAGGCACTTTACCTTCCGGCAGCATATCTACATATTCCTGCACATGGTGAATGCCTCTATCCTCTGCCAGTTTCATCGCGTTATCATAGAACACGTTCGGGTCATTACCACCGGAAACCGTGCCGGAATAGGGATGAATCGTCATGCCGTCATACCACTCGTTTGCACCCAGACGAGCCATATGATCGATAAATCCACGGGATTCAAAACTGGTGTACACATAGGCAGTGTGGTCTGTTCCTTCTGCCTGATTGATTTGTTCTGTAGTATTTTTAATGGCTTTGGAAACGTCGATAAATCCCTCGCGGTCTACACTGTACGTAGCATAGATGTTCTGTCCCGCAGCCGGAATCTTACCATGCGTACCGTCACCAAACAGAATCGATCCATTTGCATAATTCACTACGCAATGGGTATCCTCAGGACCGGAATTTTCCAGACTGTCCACAACTGTCCACTGCGTCAGGTTTCCATCGGTACCCACGTATACTGCAACGCCGTCATTCACAGCCTTGAAAGTGAGGTCCTCTACAATGTTACCGTTTTCATCCAGCATACCCGGGTTCACATTTGCATAGCGCAGATAACGCACCAGATTTGCGCTTCCGTCAGACTGAGAAGCTACCTTGTTCCAGTTTTCTTCATCTACGGTATATTTCTGCACAAATTGCGCCGTTCCGCCTTCTGTATAAGCGTTTTCTGCACCGCCGGCAACGTACTCCGTCCAGTAACCCTGCGATGCGGTACCGTCCGAACCTTGACCGTATGCCTGCTGCATTTCATTGCCAATTTCAAAATAACGTACATTGTAAGGATTCGGATGGCCATTATTGGCACGCACCTGTGCCCAATCAATGCCGCCATTGGGGTTTGTTCCTACTTTCGCATTCAGGAACTCTACCAAATCCGCTGCATCCTGTGCATTTCCGCGGCCCAGACTATAAACATATACGATTTCAGATTGCACATCAGAGGCAAAGTCCGCAATTTCTGCAATGCCAAAATTGGGTGCAATGCCGCCCTGCCCTGCGTTATTATAGAAACCGTGAATCTGCTTCTTGCGTCCCTCTTTAGGACCCAGCGTTGTTTTCCAGTTAAACAGGTTGGAAATCGTTCCGCCGGGATAGCGAATAGAGCCAAATCCAGCCTGCTTATAAAGCTGTACGAAATCATCTTTCATCTTCATGGTTTCCGGGTCAAAAGTACCATAACCATTAAAAGCATAGCGATGATTGATACCAAAAATGGAATCCGCATCAATTACACGTTTGACCTGATCCAAATTCACATTCAAATTGAGGGGCTTCGCTGTGCGGTAGGCATTCATCGCCGTTTCCAACTCTGCATAAGCCTGCTGCATTGCATCCAGCGTAACAGCATTTTTGGCAATTTCAATGGCATTTTTCAACTGAACTGCACACGCATTGTCTGCTTCCAGGTCATTCGTATCATACAGTGCCTGCGCTTCGGTTATCAGCGTTTGCAGCTTCTGCTGATACAGGGGTAATCCTTTTTCTTCATATACAGCCTTTGCTTCTACATCGCTCAGTGCTTTTGTGTATACGCAGAACTCATCCACATCACCACGCATGGGATGCGGGTCCGTATTGCCGGGGTTTTTGTGTGCGCCCAGACGCAAGGTCAGCAGTTCATTTACCGGCTGATCGCCCATAGGCTTTGTACTGTCCAGAACACCATTGATGTAATACTTGACCTCTTTGGCATTTTGGTCGAATGTCACGGTAACGTGCTGCCAGTTTCCTTTCGATACAGCATTTTCTGAAATGACATCTTTGCCGTTAATAAAGGTATGATACTTTCCGTCTGCACGCAGCGTCAGCAGAGAACGTCCCCTGCCCTCGTGCTGCAGCATAACAGCGCTGCCTTTATCGCCCGCTATTGAGGTATCATAGCGATACCACATGGAGAACGAAACTTCACCTGCTCCGGTATTGATGTAATTTTCCAGTTTCAGAAAATTGTCCGTTCCTGCCCCGAAACGAAGTACTTCACCAAAAACCGAATCTCCACTGTCCACCAGTGAAACGTCATCGCCTTCCAATGTTGCAACGGTATGATCGCCCTGATTACTGGTCAAAGATGTAAAATCCCAGTGATCCTTAAGCCGGTCAGACGGATATCCCGTTGCTGCGTGTGCGATCATGGTTGATGGCAACAGAATGCTGATTGCCAGCACCGATGATATCGCCGCTTTGAGTCTTTTTGATTGCATGCTTTTCTCTCCTTTGCTTATTTTTCAACATTGATAAAATATTACCACATTGTGAAATTACTGTCAATATACGTTTCAGCGCATCATTTTCCTGTACGCATCTCTTTGGTTCGTACAATATAGAAAAGTGACGGACCGAATAAAAGCAAGAAGATTCTACATAGTGCAAGCTCCGGAACCATCCGTGCAGGTACATGATATAGCTACCAAACAAAAAACATCTTGCGGAAAACAGCCTTTCGGAAATACCGATACTGTCATGCGCAGTGTGCATAGAAATCAAAGGAACTATCACTGCCAGATACAGGACATATGATTTTGTTTCCGTCCAAATCCTGCATATAAATTGTACCGGAATAGGGCTTGTCATACATTACAATATCCGTACAGAGAAAGCCAAAATAGTCAGCCAACCAATCTGCTACTAGCTGAATCTTGCTTTCCTGCATTTCTTCCGGGCTGACATCGTCCTCCTGGTTATAGCTGGACCGCCCATAGGCATTAAATATAATCACTTTACCAGAGGCATCATCCAGCGCTAACGAAATTTGATCCCCATCTTTCGTAGACAATTCGCAATACCACACAATCGCAAACATACTACGATACAACTGTGTCAGATCGATTTCTTCGGTAGGCTTATCCTGCACCACATACATTTTTGCTCTAATCTGGTCAAAGTTCCAGTCTGCGCCATCTCGCCACAGTAGTCCATTTTCGTGCAATAAATCCAAAAAGTCCCGAATGTTGTTTTGCGTGCGATTCAGATTCAAGCCTACATAATTAGCTGTATAGTCATTCGTTTGCTCGTACCTATTTTCCAGTATCACAATGTCTCATAAATAGAACGAACGATACATCAGCAGGATTCCTTCTAAACTGAACAGCAGCGATACCACGCATACCATGCTGAAAGTCAGCTTCCAGCGAAATTTCACAGCCTCACCTTTAGTCAATACCCTACGCCACTGACCGCTACCAGCTGTTCTTCCAGTCTGGTTTTCCTGCGAAAACGCTGTACAGAAAAATCCACAGCTTTACTGCTATGTTTCAAATCGCCGCCCCATATCTGCTCATAAATGGTTTCCCGATACAGTGCTGTATTTCGATTGCACACAAACAGCATCAGCAAATCAAACTCCCGATGTGTCAAATCCAAAAGTTCTCCTTTACGCCATACCTGCATGGCTTTGGGATGGATTTTAAAGTCCGCTATTTGAATTTCTTCGGTACCTCTATCAAACCGGTGCAGCACTACTTCAATACGCGCAAAAAGCTCAGCAATCGCAAAGGGTTTGGCCAAATAGTCTTCTGCCACCCATTTTCAGTCCCTTCACACGGTCAGCAATCTCATTTTTTGCGGTGAGGAAAATAACCGGGATTTTCAGCATCTGGATTTGTTCCATCAGCTCAAACCTAGACAGTCCCGACAGCATAACATCCTATAAAATCAGGTCATAATGTTCTTGTTCCAGCCGTTCGGGAACTGCTGCACCGTTGGCAATGCAATCACACTGATAACCGTATTTTTAGGTTCAATGCAATCATACTGGAAATGGCAATTTCATTCTCTACACACAAAATACGAATCATGTTCTTCCGCACCGTTTCTTTATCGAGTTACTCCCGCAGATGCGAATGTAGCGTTATCATCATAAACCTTTTCGGCATCAAAATGGAAATAACACCGCGCATTTTCCGTTATAGTCGTCAGAAATCCATCTTTCAGCGATGTAAACCGTCTTTTTCTCGGAAATAAAGGCACTTGCCTGCCGGGATTCTATTTCTGTAGCATCCACCGCAAACATTGCAGAATGTGTTGCCGTTTTGATGCTGATACCCTATATCATTAAATCAGAAGAAATCTCTGCTTTTGGGACCAAATGTAAAATGGTACAATCTGGGTATCCGCCGAATTTTATCATATCAAATCATGTACTTATCCGAACTCTATAGAAAACAGTTTTCCCGCGTGCTATGATAAAAACATATCATACAATAACAGCCTTCTGCGCTACACATAAAGGAGATGGAATTGTATAAAAGAAAGAATTGGATGCAATCTGCCCTGATTGCTGTCGGTTTTGCATTATCGCTGTGCGCCTGCGGTTATACTGAGAAAACCCGCGCCTTTACGCCGGAAATGAAAACGGAGCTGTCCGTTTGGCAAACGCAAGGTGCAGAAGAACTGGAATCGAATTTACTCGTTGCCAGCTCGAAAGAAATGGATGGTTTGCGCTACGAACTGATTATGAATCAAGGCTATAAGATTGATGGTCGATATGCAGGACCACACTATGCAATTTGGGATTGCGAAAATTACATTGGCTACTGTGAGCTTCGCGCCTACCAAAATGATATACTGGTGGGACAGCTCTACTTGCCTGAACTGATGTTCTTCCAGGCAAATTATGAATTGAATCTCATTTCTATCCCTTTTGAATTGCACGCCGAGGACTATAATGGCGATGGAACCCCGGAGTTTGCACTATGTCAAGCCTATACTGATGGATTTGCTGTCACTGACCTGTACTGTTATGACGGAAAAGACTCGTTCCGAAATCTATTTGGTAATCCTGAGGACCCCAGCACTGCCGGGGGCTGTTCCCCGGTTTTGATAGCTTTTCTCCGAAGCTTGATCAAATCCATGAGAATCTGATCATTCACTTTGCTGAACTGGCAGAGAACGGCACGGAGCGGGATTATTACGCCATCTGCAATCCGAAATCCGGGCAGTACGATTCCCTGACAAATATGGACCACGAGCCGATTACGCTGCCAACGCGGGCAGATGTTGCTGCCATGCCATCTCCCATTCCGGACCCATTTTACAACGACGAGCCCTACGTTCCAGACGAAGAATTACCGCCTGTTGCCTATCCGGAGCTGAAACCTTTGCAGCCACTCACCGCAAGCGAAGAAAAGTTCTGCCAGACAGCAGCAAAAAATCTCTTTGCTGCGCTGGATGAATTGATGGGTAAACCTGACCCGATTAGTTCTTCCCCGGATTGGTATTATACCTTAATGCGGGAAGATTCCTTCCTGATTGCTACCGATCTGGATGAAAACAAAATCCCGGAAGTTTTTTGTTTCTGGTATGCAGGCGGAACGCATGGCTATATGAATAGTGCTGTTTATACCTTTGATGCAGATGAAAACTGCCGTGAGCTGACGCATTCTCTGGGAGATATGCATCTTTCTCGTTTGTATCCTACCCGCTATGCGCTGGATGTCAACTTTGCGATTGAACGAAACGGACAAGGGCTGGTAGCACACATCATCAATCAGGCATACGTCAATCCCGTTTCGAGACGTACTCCGTGTTATGACGAATATTTCGTCAGCTACGACGGTACCACCATAGAAGATCATGGCTTGGAATGGCAGCGAAGCCTGACCTTTCCCTTCCACGCAGAATGGACCGGTTTCGGTGTGGAGGAAGAACATTGGCGGTGCTATACCGGCATCACAAAGCAGGAGTATCTGGCAAAACGTGACCAATGGAAGGGCGAACCTGTGGAAGACGCAACTTGTGAGCGCGTGTATATGCAGCAGTTGCCGGAAGTGGATCTACACGCCCTCTGCCTGCGCACATTACAGCAATTCTACTGCGCCGCCGAAAAGTCCTGATCCGCAGTTTTTCCTTTATAAATGTTAGGTGCCATATGAAAAATCAGAAAAATTGATTTTTCTCTTCACCATACTGGCATTTCTGGTCAGTTGTAGTTCCGTTGCGCATACTACACCAACGGAGATAACGAATCCTCCTATGGATACCATTTTTCTGTTAGAAAAGCGTACTACATCTGAGTTGTTTCCCAATAGTACATTAACTGCACAGGACTCCGCCTTTGCAGCTGCTTTTCCCTATATGGCATCCGCAGTCTCCGTGCCAGACCTGCGAAACTGTGTAATACAAAGATATGGTTGCTGCATTCCATACAGTAACCATATAATCAATATATTTTCTTGTCAGAGAAGCTAACTGTTGTTCGACAGTGGGGTTCGCTCTTTGTGGTCTGCATTGATCATTGCCAGTACAGTTGAATAGTTTCACATTCGTTTATATATGGCAGATCGTAAATTCAGAACTCGCGCTGATCTGTGCGAAACTTTGCCACATCGCCAGTACCTAGTGGGCAACAAGCCATGGCTGCATATGAAACACTTGGAGGCAACCTTTGAAAACGGCTCTATTGCAAGCTACCTTCATTCGCACAAAGATCTGCAAACCATTTTTCACATAACTATTGACCATATAAATTTTTACAACAAATGAATCTCGGCAAAATAAAAAGGTTTGCTGTCTGCTTTACACAGACAACAAACCCTTTCAACGGCTTTACAGAATTCTATCTTACATCTTGTCTTTGCACGTTAGCGCTACCTTAGTCCTGAAAATAAATATTCTTTTCGATTTGAAATCTATGATCAAGACTCTTTGTTTCTCGTTTAACCTACCAAAGAAAAGACTTCGTTCACATCAGATATTTCTGCCATGTGTCCAATAGATGACGTAATCCACACTTGTTTACAAACCGCTTTCATGTAAATCGCATTCTACTGAAAATTATTTGCGATATTCCTGATATCTTTCAGAATAATTCTTTGCGTAGCTATAGTAATGGTCTGCACTGCGGTCCACTTTGTTCAGTACTGCACCCAATACCGGACATTTTGTACTATTCAATTTCTGCAAAACTTCCTGTGCCAAACGATATTTAACAACACCAGACTCAATCAGCAGGATTGCTCCATCACATTTCTGTGCCACAATAGCCGCATCGGTGACCAAACCCAAAGGCGCTGCATCCACGATCACATAATCGTATTCCTCACGAGCCTTTTTCATCAATTCACCCATGCGCTGTGAAGACAACAATTCCGAAGGATTCGGTGGGAGCGCACCAGCCGGGATAATATGCATCTTCTCATTTTGGGTTTGATAAATAATTTGTTCCATCGTACTTTGGCCCACCAAATAGTGGGTCAAGCCTGCTTTAATCTGACCTGTCTGCACATTATTTTTAACCGTGGACTTCCGCAAATCGGTATCAATCAACAATACTTTTTTACCAAGCTCTGCCAGAGAAAAGGAAATCTGGCGCACAGTAGTAGATTTTCCCTCATTTGCCAAGCAGCTGGTAAACAAAATAACTCGTTTATCATCACCGCACAGTTGAATATTGGTACGTAAACTCTTAATTTCCTCCTCAACATCATAAGGAAGCTCTTTGGTTTTTAAGATAAGCTGCTGCATGTTTTGTACTCCTTTTCCCTCTTTTTATTCAGTCAAAACAATTTCTTTTTCTAGTGTCGCTGGATTTTTGAAGAACAAACGACTCATTTGTTCTTGAGGAATTCTTCTCTGCAAAAATTGAGCACACTGCCCCAGATTTGGCATCCGCCAATCTGCATGATGTGCATCGGATCCTATCAGATGTACTTGATCTCTTTTTAAGATCTTTTTACAAAAAAGTTTTCGTTTCCATCCTTCTTTTCCCAATATTGCACTAGTATTCATTTGTGTCCAGGCACCCTCTTGTATGAGCTGTTCGACCAGTAAAGGTTCCTGTAATAAACAATCATATCGTTCGATATGTGCAATAACTGGAACAAGTCCAACTGCCCTTACTGCCGCAAGATAGCGGAACATATCTTCCGGACTGTGTCTGTTCGAAAACTCAATCAATAAATGTATGCCATCTGCCAGCGGTCGAACCTGTTGCCTATGTAGCCGTTGCCACAAATCTTCATCGCAGTGATACTCTCTGCTCAAAAAAAGTTTCATGTGCATTTCCGCTGCAATAGCTTCCAGCTGAACAAACTTCTCATCTACTTTTTCCTGCGGTGTTTCAAACATGCCTTGCCGCAGATGTGGGGTACAACAAATTGTTTTTACGCCCTGTTCTTTCTGCATCTGGAGCATTACCTGCGCTTCTGCCAAATTCTGTGCTCCGTCATCTACATACGGGAGAATGTGACAATGCACATCGGTCAACCCAGAAATAGGCACACTATTCATGAAATCGTACCGCCTTTTCTATCTAAACTTCCGCTTTTATTTCCATGAAAAGCGCCTCTTACGCAATGTGACGAAAGAGACGCATGGGGTTTAGGGGCTATTACTTACCAAAAAATGATTTCGTAACTCTTTTTCAAAAAGAAAAGCAATTACTTCTTCTTACGAGATGCAAAGCCTGCGCCTGCACCTGCGGCTGCCAAAGCAACCCATGCCAAGGTAACCATACCTGCATCGCCCGTCTTCGGGGATTCAGAATTACCGGTTTCCGGCGTTGTGGGAGTCTCTTTTGCTGCTGTGTAAACCAGTGCAACCGGAGACAGGCTGCTAAAGCGGCCCTGAACGGTGCCTGCTGCGGTATTCAGAGAACCTGCAACCGTAACATCTTCCCATTCTTTCCCATTCCAATGCATAACACGGACATCGCCAGTCACACCAGAACCAATGTTGAATGTAATGTCAATGGTGCTGCCCGCAGGTACCGCCACAGTATTGCCAGCATCATCCTGCAAGGAAACATCCATAAAGCTGATTTTTTCAGCATTCTGAATCTTTTCACCAACAACCTTACGTGCACTTTCTTTGTGCTCTGCTGTAACTGCATCCGTCTTGGTGTTCGTTACAACATGAACTTTTGCACTATTTACTTCCACAGTCTCTGTGACGGGTTTCTGCGCTGCTACTTCGGTAACACTGCCTGCTGCAAAAGCAGAAACGCAAACCAAACTGACCATCGCCAAAGCCATTAGCAAAGAAACAACTTTCTTTTTCATACGCTAACCTCCTATCAATAGGATTCATATATGCTTAACAACGTGCCCCTTTACGCCGCTAAACCAAACGATTATTCTGCCGGCTGATAGAATGTTTTTATCACCAGCTCGCGCAAAGCACTCTCATCAATGTAGTATTCATCGTGATTTTCGCCTTCCCGCGTTTCTCCCGGTAGAACTGTAATAGTATCTAAAAACTCATACTGGGAAAGTTCATTTAAAGTTTGCGCATCTACATCACTTTCCAAATAAGGTTCTGCAACCTTTTTTACCAAATTCAATGTTGTATCATCGATGTTATGCACTTTATCTGTCAATGCGTGTAATACTTGTATGTGGCGCTGCATACGATCATCATTACTACCAATAACATCTGTATCACGGTAACGAATGAATCGATACGCCTGATCGCCATTCAGTGTAATTGTTTTACCTTTTTCAAAAGCTGGATCAATTTGCGTATAGTCTTCCTGCAATTTCAGTGTTATACCACCCGCAGTATCCACAATTTTCGAAATACCGTCCATTGTTAAGGCTACTGTCCCATGCATTGGAACGCCATATAGCAGTTCAGAAACCTTGTTATTCATCAACCAGTTTCCACGCCGCATAGAATTTGCAACAGAATACTGCAGTGCAATCTGCTGCGGTGTCGAGTATAGGTATACATCATCTACACCATAAATATCAATATCGGTCATGGTATCACGAGAAATCTCCAGTACCTGTACCGTCTTATTTTGGGGATTCATTACCAATACCGCAATCGCATCTGCACGACCACCAGGTTCTTTCTCCAAATCAGTTGATTCGATTTCCTGTTCGTTTTTGTCGATACCTAACAGCAAAATATTCTTCAGTTCTTTATTTTGCGTATACGTAACGCCGTTCCATTCGATCGTGTTTTCATCAAAACCTACGTCGTCCTGCATGACTTCAGAGCTATCTGCCCCCTCTGCACGGCTGACACTATTCTTGTCTACCATTTGTGCTACAAACATACCGACAATTACAGCAATAACTAATACAAATACTGCAATGAAAAGCCAGAGTTTGCCATTAAAATCAAAATTTCTATTTTTATTCATCATCGATATACACTGCCTCAACTAAATAACGGTTGTTCGGTTTTCCGCCGATACAAGTGCTCAATGTTAGGATCTGGCTATCTGCAGTAACCTCCACATCATCCAACACATGGCTGTTAATGTCATGTGAATCCTGAATGGATTGGATAAAGAGCTCCCGGTTCCCTTCCAGCTCAAACTCCTGATAAGTGTTTAAGATATGAATACTTGGATACACCACGGCTGCAAAAATGCGATATACTCGTTTTTGATCCGCCGTATAAATGACAATATCACGTTTACCATCCCAATAGCCGGGATCTCGATATCGTTTCAGATTTCCAAACATTGTCCCGTTTTTCATGTTATGACCATAAATCACAGTGTTAAAGTCTGAAAAATCTTTTGCATTCACACGCTCTGTATATAGTGCACCGGGCAAGCCCTGTTTGCCCTCTACAGAATGATCCAAATAGTAACTATCGTCGGTCGGATGCTGTAAAATGGGATATCCCTCTTCACAGCAGGGCAACTCAATCCATGCATAGATATCTGGATTCTGTTGCTGCAATGCCTGAAAATCAACGGGAATCTCCACAGGTTTTGCTGTTTCTTGTGGCTCTTTTGTAGCAACAGGCCCTACGATACTATTATCCTTTCCGGATGCGATATTCTGCATCTCCTCGTTTGCATGATTTGCTTGGTACAGACGCGTATAGTAGTAGCTTAAATAGCACACACATACTGCAGCAATGGAGATACATACTACAAGCCAGATATTCTTACGCTTCATTTTGGTTTTACCCTTCCCACACTAAAACGATACTTCTATCGCTGTATTACTTTTTGTGCTGCGGCGCAGAAATATGGCGACTCGTACTCTGCTGCGGGTCATTTTTCTTAGTTTTGTATGCAGTTACCACCTTTTTCTTGCCTTTTTTCCTGCTAGTTGCATCATATTCCAGAGGAATAGAAGCCAGTGTATTGATGCCCAGATATTTCTCTACATCTGCCGCATTCTTGATCGTATCATCCATCATGAATCGAATGATAACCACGCCTACGCTCAGAACAAATCCCAGCATTCCGCCCAAAAGCGTGTTCTTGGATGTGCTGGGCGATGCAGGGTATTTCGGTACTACGGCCTGTTCCACAATGGACGGAGCATCAGTAGCCATAACTTCTGCCACACGTGCACTTAAGGATTGTGCCATCGCATTGCTGATATCAGCTGCCAACTGGGGATCTGCATTGGTTGCCGTGATCTTCAGAATACGACTGTTGCTCAAATTTTCGACACGAATGGATCCAACCAAAGCTTCATATGTCGTATCCAAATTCAACTTTTTGATTATACGCTCAATAACTGGACGGCTCGTTCCCAGAATCTGGAAGTCAGATGCCAGCTGTGCGCCAATCTGCAAGTCTGCCAAAGATGTAACACTTGTTGTTTGTGTAAAAATATAAATCTGAGAAGATGCGTTATACATCGGTGTAATGAGCATCTTTGTTGCAGTTGCTGCCATAATCGCGCATAAAAATACACAGCAAATTATTGCGATGATATGCCGCCGAACTGCATACAGCAGCTCAATTAAATCAATCTCTTTTTCCAGTTGATTGAAATCGTTTTTTTCTTGTCTTTCCATAAAAGTAATTAATCTCCTGTTTCTCATTTTATATAGTACAATCGCTATCTTTTTATATTATTTTTTACATGATAAGTGAAATCCCTGTGCTCTGTCAAGACTTATGTTTCTCATAATATCACAAATTGTAGTGATGATATATTCATTTATAATATAGAATCTACCTTAATAACGTGTCCAATCTTAACAGTGTCTTTTAGTATTCACCTTTCTCCAGATAGCGACTCAAAGCATTTTTCCAGGTGAGCAACAACTCAAAACCAGCCACCGTAGACTCTCTTTGTCTATTCGATGACTAAGCGATTGAACCACTTTGGAAATGTCGTATTTTTCGGTCGTGACCAGAATTAATTTCGTATTATGCCCTGCCTGTTTGAAGATTCCACAGGTAAAAGTGCACCAACTGATGTAGCTATTCTCATTCTTCACGGCTGATCTACTTTTCTGCTGATGTACGTTGAATACTCGCCAGCGGTGATTCGTATCTTTCGTGCTTTCATTGCTGTGATACTCAACTCACTGGCAAACTCTCGCAAGAAACAAGTTGTGTCATTTTCATTGTTGCTATCATCATACCGACCAAATGTTTCCGCAATTTTATTAAGATACAGTTTTATTTCATCCGCAGTTGTCAGCGAACTCCTCATAAACCGCCCTCTTTTATATTTCAATCCAAACACAAAACATTGATAAACACCGTCCACAAGCGGTGTCTTTCATTATTAAAACTTAAAAGTATCCCTGACTCCCAACCACTTTGTATCCTTATCGCTGAAATTAAGGGGTGTTCCATCTTCCAAAGTATAACCGGTTGGATCTGCGCTTCCTTTGTATTCGCCGATCACCTTTGGCCATTGTATCCCGATTTCCGGGTCATTCCATGCAAGGCCGCCTTCATCATTGGGGTGATAGAAATCATCGCACTTGTAGCAGAATTCCGCCACATCAGAAAGCACCAGAAATCCATGAGCAAAACCTTTAGGAATCAGAAACTGCTTTCTGTTTTCTTCGGTCAACTCCACGCCAAACCATTTGCCGTAGGTTTTGCTGTCACTGCGCAAATCCACAGCCACATCAAACACACCGCCCTTGATCACGCGGACAAGCTTTGTCTGAGGAAACTGTTTCTGGAAATGCAGACCGCGCAAAACGCCTTTTGTGCTCATAGACTGGTTATCCTGCACAAAAGTAATATCAACGCCCGCTTCTCCCATATCGCGCTGGCTGTATGTTTCCATGAAATAACCGCGGCCATCCCCATGCACTGCCGGCTGAATTACGCACAGGCCCTCAATACCGCCTACATTCTTTTCAATCGTAATCTGTCCCATTTCTACGCCTTCTTTTTAGTATTCGATTTCCTTTAGATACCGGCTCAAGGCATCCTGCCAGGTCGGCAGACGCTCAAAGCCTACTTCTTTCAGCTTGTTCTTATCCAGACGGCTATTAAATGGACGCGCTGCTTTGGAAAGTCCGTATTCTTCAGTCGTAACCGGCAGAACCTTGGTTTCATACCCAGCCTGTCTGAAAATCTCACAAGCGAAATCATACCAACTGATATAGCCACCCTCATTGGTTGCGTGGTAATATCCGTATTTATCGGTCAGCGCCATATCGACCAGCAAACGGGCTAAGTCATACGTATAGGTCGGTGTTCCGATTTGATCATTGACCACTCGGATCGTATCATACTTTTTGCCCACATTCAGCATGGTTTTAATGAAGTTTTTACCATTCACGCCAAACACCCAAGCGATACGGACAATAAAGTACTTTTCCAGAGTGTTACTGACTGCAAGCTCTCCTTCCAACTTGGTCTGACCATAAACGTTCAGAGGCTCATACTCCTTGCAATCTGGTGTCCACGGTTCTGTTCCCTGACCATTGAATACATAGTCGGTGCTAATGTAAATCATCTTGCAGCTTAGCTTTTTGCAGGCATTTGCAATGTTCTGCGTACCACCCGCATTGACTGCGCGGACTTTTTCTACCTTGTCATCATCTTCAGCCAGATCCACTGCCGTCCATGCGGCACAATGGATCACCACATCCGGATGAATCTGATTCAATGCATCCTCTACTGCCTGTGCATCGGTGATATCAAGGGAAACATACGGCATCCGTGTTACATCTGTTCCGTCCTGCACTCCGCTGTATTGGGGCGCAATATCCGAACCGACACCTTCAAAGCCGCGCTTTGCAAGCTCGTTCATCACATCATGGCCCAGCTGACCGGCAACTCCGGTTACAAATGCTTTCATCTGCTGTTCTCCTTTAGCCTCGATTGCTATACATCTTTTCGTAGTAGTTCTGATATTCACCGGAGATAATGGTTTCCCACCAGGCACGGTTATCCAAGTACCACTGAATCGTCTTCTTGATACCGTCTGCAAACATAGTCTCCGGCAGCCAGCCAAGCTCATTGTGAATCTTAGTCGGGTCGATTGCATAGCGCATATCGTGACCCTTACGGTCGCCGACATGTGTAATCAGGCTTTCCGGTTTGCCTAGTTCCTTGCAGATGATTTTCACGATATCGATGTTCTTCATCTCGTTGTGACCGCCGATGTTGTAAACCTCGCCCACACGGCCTTTGTGGATAATCAAATCGATTGCCTTGCAATGATCCTCTACATACAGCCAGTCGCGGACATTGAGGCCTTCGCCATAAACAGGCAACGGCTTATCATTCAAAGCATTAGCGATCATCAGCGGAATCAGCTTCTCGGGGAAGTGATAGGGACCGTAGTTATTAGAGCAGCGGCTGATGGTAACAGGCAGGCCGTACGTGCGGTGATATGCCAGTACCAACAGATCGGCTGCTGCCTTAGAGGAAGAGTACGGGCTGCTGGTATGGATCGGAGTTTCCTCGGTAAAGAACAGGTCGGGACGATCTAGCGGCAGATCTCCGTAAACTTCATCGGTGGACACCTGATGATAACGCTTGATCCCGTACTTGCGGCAGGCGTCCATCATAGTTGCAGTTCCCATGATGTTGGTCTGGAGGAAGATACCGGGATCTTCGATAGAGCGGTCCACATGGCTCTCTGCTGCAAAGTTCACCACAATGTCAGGGTGTTCTTCTTCAAAAAGCTTGTACACGGCTTCGCGGTCACAGATGTCCGCTTTCACAAAACGGAAATTGGGGTTCTGCATTACCGGTTCCAAGGTGGACAGGTTGCCCGCATAGGTCAGCTTGTCCAAGCAAATAATACGGTAATCCGGATACTTCTTCAGCATATGGAAGATAAAGTTGCTTCCGATAAATCCAGCGCCGCCCGTCACGATAATTGTCATGATTCTTCTCCTCTTTTTTTAATCAATACAGTGCATCCATATATTTGCCGTCCAGTACATCCTTGAGATAGCGGCCATACTGGTTTTTTTGAGCGGCTCGTAAACCTGCTCGAGCTCTTCCCTGCTGATCCAGCCATTCAGATAAGCAATTTCCTCAAGGCACGCGATCTTACGATGCTGGTGCGTTTCCACCGTCATAACAAAAGTGGTTGCATCGACAAGGGATTCATGTGTACCGGTATCAAGCCATGTAAAACCCTGTCCCAGCAACTCTACATTCAAATCTCCGTTTTCCAGATAAATGCGGTTGAGGTCCGTGATTTCAAGCTCGCCGCGAGCAGAGGGTTTCAGATTTTTTGCATACTCTACTACACGGTTATCGTAGAAATACAGACCCGTCACGCAGTAGTTGCTCTTGGGATGCTCCGGTTTCTCCTCAATGGAGATAGCTCGTCCATCTTTGTCAAACTCTACAATACCAAAGCGTTCGGGATCATCCACATAATAGCCAAACACAGTTGCGTTCTTGCTTGCTTCTGCATTCTCAACAGCCGCTTTCAAGCGTTTTTTGAGGCCGTGACCCGCAAAGATATTGTCACCCAAAACCATAGCCACACTGTCATCACCGATGAAATCTTCACCGATTATGAATGCCTGTGCCAGTCCGTCAGGAGAAGGCTGAACCTTATATGTAAGATGCACACCAAACTGATGTCCGTCTCCCAGCAGTTCTTCAAAACGAGGCGTATCCTGTGGAGTAGAGATGATCAGAATATCCCTGATACCAGCATTCATCAGCACGGACATCGGATAATAAATCATCGGCTTATCAAAAATCGGCAAAAGCTGCTTGGATGTAACTTTTGTCAGCGGATAAAGGCGGGTTCCAGAACCGCCTGCTAAAATGATACCTTTCATATTTTCCTCCTTTTTCATATTATTGATTTTGCTTTAGACAGATTATAAATTTCGTGTCGACTATTATTGCATTATTTCATTTAACTTTTGAATCAGTGTCGGCATCAGTACGTTCCAGTCAAACCTTCTGGCAAACTCGATTTTTTCCTGTACGCTCTCATCTTTAAGAGCGTTGGAAATTGCTTTTTCAAACTCTTCAGGTGTATCTGCCACTATAACAAAAGGTTGCAAAGCATTAACTTCACTCAAGGCTGTACTGACAACAGGCCTGCCAGATGCCAAATATTCACAGGCTTTTCTTGGAAATACATAGTCCATAGACGGATCATTATGAAGATACGGAATCATACAAACATCATAACTCGCAATCACATCTGGAATTTCATCACCTGTCACCGGCTCTCGGGTAGAAATATTAGAAATATCCCCACAGAGCTTTTTTCTGTCAGTATCGGTACCCGGACCTGTAAAAACGAACTTCCATTCTGGATGTTTTTTGGCAACATGATGAATCAGTTCAGCGTCGATGCTTCTCTCTGATATCTGACCTACAAAACCGATTATATTCTTTTTTGGCTTTTCAAGATACTGTCGAAATCTCTCTGTATTTACCCCGTTGGGAATAAAGATACTTTCTCCCTTCCGTCCGCTTTGCTGTATCTTTCGCTTCATAAGTGTATCTGATGATGAAATCAGTAGATTTGCATTCTTAAGCACACAATTCTCAAGCTCGATAAGCATTTTGGAATTACGCATCCTGCCGAAAGCTAAAATTTCATCCACCAAATCATATACTGTTGCGAACCTGCTAAAATATCTATAATCAAAGCCATGAACACGATCTATCCAGATCAAAGGATCATGAAATTCAAGCTGTTCCATGGCCTCAATAATATCTTCGCGAGAAAGCCGCATATTAATAAAATTCATGCTACGGAGGCAGCGTTCGTATGGACCTCCTCTGCAAGACAAAAGCCAGATATTCTCACGACATTTTCTTAATTCGGATGAAAAGTGAATTTGTTTTTTATTAGGTTGTACAAACAATATACGAGCGCCTTTTTGGGAAATTTCAGTCATCATCTCCTGCTGCCGATGCCAAGAAAAATCCCAATCAATACTTGATATGTATACAATGTCCATTTTGTCCCCTTTAAAAGCAGCAAAAAGTCTTGACAAATGTTATTGAATCAACTTTTTACAGAACAAACATACGCATTACACTATTAAATCTTCTTTTGAAGAATTCTTTTGATTGTTCCTCCAAAAACTCTCATTTTTCTTTTTAATGTTACGCCTTGAGAATATTCTTTCAATTTTCTATCAGCATAAGAAGGGGTAGGTTTTCCAAGTACTTTCATTGCTAGGATTCTCATGCGCATATCCTGTCTTCTTTGGAGTTGTGATTTCTGAATCAAAGGAAGTTCTGCATTAAAACGATCATAAGGTGTGCAGTTTATTTTCCCCTCTTTCTCCATTTCGTCCAGAAGTTTCTTTCCTTCAGCAGTTCTGGCAAAAATGACATTTCTGCCTTTCATCTCAGAGAAATCCGGTGTTCCATCATCCTTTAGATACCACGCATCACCACAACTTATATCGCTCATTTCGCCTAAGCCATCTGCACAGAATTTACAGGCATACATAACATCTCTGCCCAAATATTTTCCCCACGAGGATTCGTATTCCATGCGATGTTCTTTTCCATTTTTGTCTATTGCTGTTGTGTAACCAGGCCAGCCGTTTCCGCGATAGACCAAAGATCTGCAATTTTCATGTGTACAGTCCAAGTCTTTAAGAAGGTTATTCTGTGCCTGTACACTAGGAAGGCCCATGCAAAAAAACGACAGCAAATAACAAATTTGCTTTTGCATTTCTGTCTTTTTATTCATATAGTTTCTTAATGCGGTTACATCACAGGGTTTTCCAATAAATGCATATTTTTTATTAGCATCAAGCTTGGAAATCTCCATCAGCGGCGATGAAATCGAATACCGGGAACCACATCTTGAAAGAACTTCTTCTTCCGTTGTACTATAATAAATTTTTGTCTTTGTAGGATCATCGGGATCTGCGCCAACGTGGATAATCTCATCAACTTTACCAGTTTGCAGCAAGAAAGCAGCTATTTCTGAAAGCACACCTCCGCTGGAAGCTTTTTTTCGAATTTCTTCATTGCTGGAATATCCCAAATAAACGCCTTCGTATTTGCCCCAGATTTCCTTTTCATCCATATGTTTCATCTGGCATCCCGATGCAGGACACACTTTGCTGAACCACGCGTCGTCACCATCTTTCGGATGCAGAAATCCTTTTTCGTCCGTTTCCAGCGTACACTGTCCCATAGATTGGCATAAACCGCACCCAGTACAAAACAATTTATACTTTTGATCCATAATATCTCCTCACTCTGATTTTCCTTTATGGTTTGTACATCCCAAAAACGGAAAAATACGGTTCAATTCCTTCCGGTAGAAAAATGCCAAGCACACCATATAAACAAACGCCAGTCCCCACCGTACCGCCCATATATCTTGGAACACATAGAATATGATAACCGCTGCAAAGTTCTGGAGTAGCGAACCTGCAAAGCTTCGAACGGGATATATCTTTGCATCTAATCGCTTTACGCTCATAGCATGTATCACAAAAGAAGCAAGATATGCAGCCAGTGTTGTATATGCCGCAGCCACATATCCATATTTAGGAATAAATATCAAATTTAAAATGATATTGACTGTAGCAGCAATGATTGTATTTACCGTTATCTGTACGGTCTTCTTATGATAGTGCTCCACATTCACATATAAAGTGTATAAAAATACCACATAGCTGGAAAGCACAACCGGCGGAATAATCGAAACACCTTCCCAATATTCTGAAGGTGTCAGGATTTTTACGATTTCAGGTCCAACAAGAATTAATCCTATCAAAAAGAAAGTTATCGTCTGTACATAAATAACAACTTTCTTATTTACTGATTCATAATCTCGTTTATTATAATGCTTGTAAAACCAAGGCACCCACACGCCATCCAAAGCAGTAGTTGCTACGGTAGCAATCATGCCGAAATTGTAAATAAGACTGTAAATACCAGTCTGATCAGGCCCCACAAACTCTGTGATCATCATCCTGTCCGACTGGGAAAGTATGCTCAAAGCAATTCCATGTAAAACCAGAGGCAACGAGATTTTCAGGCCATAACTAATATATTCGCCTTTGAGACACGGCCTGTTTTTTCCGTAAACTAAAATCAAAATGCTAAAAGCAAACAGAATATAAACGATACAAGTCGGCACGATTCGTCCCAAATATGCATTCTCCTTGACCATAAACATAATCGCGCCTATAGCCAGAATAGAAGATATCATGTTTGGCAAAACCATAATTGCAGTCCGTTTTTTATATTCGTACTGCATCATCAGGTACATGGAAAAATCTTCAATAATTGCAGAAGAAACACTTTGGAGCAAACATAGCAAAACTAAAAGCAAAGACACATTAACATGCAGCAAGCAAAAAATCAACACTGCTGCTGTAGAAACGGCTATCCCAACAATCAGACTGAATGTAAGTGTTACATTTAGAAAATCTTTTTCTTTTCCCTGATAATCCACAAAAGAAGCTCTAATACTCATGTGAAGCGCAAATCCTAAAACAACACTCAAAATAGCAACCCATGAAGTATATGTATTTATAATACCATAATCTGTTGTGGACAGAATCCGGGTAAAAATCGGAACTGTAAGAAAAGTAATGCCTTTGCTAAAGAGGCTTCCAACAAGATAATAAACACTGGCCTGCCTTACCTGAACTCCCTTAGAACTTTTATCCATTTTACTTACCAGATTTCCTCCCAGATACAGATTGAAGCCACTCTGTCAGCACAGCCTGAAAGCATTTTCTATTTTCTTTTACCACATGCATGCAATTTTTCACTTCACTGCTCAACTGCTTATACTGTGAAACATATGAAACGATCATATCCGCCGCATCCTGTGTTCCAACTTTTTGAAGGTCCACAGTGCGATGGTATCCTACCGTTTCAAAAAGTCCTGCGAATTTACGGCTGTATGCCACAGGAATACATGCCGTTTCGCTGGTAAAAGCAGCAATTGTGCCGTGCATTCTCGAACCAATAAAAACATCCATTCCAGATATAAAACTCTTCGCTTCCATTGGATTTGCGAACTGATCCACTAAAATCATTGCAGGATACTTCTGCTTCAACTTAGAATGAACATCGTAATCATCACCTACATGTGAAATCAAATAAACTTCATATTCAGGACGATTTGTAAAGAAATCACATATCTGTTGGATTACGAGATCATAGTCTGCTTTCAGCACAAAAGACACTTCTGTCTGCTCTGTTTTATTTGATGCCAAAAGACCCGAGACATTTAGTCCTACCCGAATCTTACCCGTACCCTGTGATTTTTCAGCCGGATGATATGGCAATTGAAACGCCAAATCATATGTCTCCACAGCATCTATCCCTGCAATATTTTTCACCACATTTGTAGACTGTTCATCTCTAGAAATGACCACATCTGCGTATTTAATTGCTTCAGCAGCAACAGCAGCATTCTTTTCTGAAAGAAATGGGCCGTAAGTCTGCGGTGCCAACATCAGCGGCTTATGAAACTTTTTCAACAGCAATTTTGCATTTGTTCTTTGATCAAATATATCTTGTCCATAGATATCGGTAAAACTGTCTCCTGCGGTGACATCAATTACACAATCACAATGAAGTATACCTGCTAATAGCTTCAGATTCTGTACCGCCGCTTTAGCAAATTTTTTCGGCTGATTCGGAACCCAGAATCCCGGTCTTGCGCACGAAATTTTGTTCTTAGAAATATTCAGATTTGCTGCAATCTCTTCTATTTTCTCGCTTCGGTTTGTTCCATCAAAAATCCAATAGTGGAACTCTGTATCCATTTCAGCAGACACTTTTTCCAAAGTTGCAAGTATTGTATAAGTTAGTGCCATACAGCCAAGATTTCCATTGTCTGCCGGTGCCCCCATTATGCCAATATTCACAGGTTAACCTCCCATAACGTATTCTGTTTAATCTTCTTATATTTTTTTACGTATCCAAGATTTTGTGCAGCCTGCCGCAGCAACTGCAATATTCAGGACATGTATCAAAAAAAGCGGCAGCTGCATATATGAGGGATAATATAGTTCACAAAAGTGACGTCGAGATCGATAGTTGATCTTAGCCTCAGAAATTCGCTTAGCTAAAGATTTTTTTCTATGTTTAGTGAAATCATGGTTATGATAATAGAATTGATCCAAAGCAATTACTTCCCGATATCCCAATTTTTTACAACTGATTCCCAGCACGTTTTCCTCATTGTACAAGAAAAAGCTCTCATCCAGATAGTTCATCTTCAGCAAAAGTTCTGTTTTCATAATGAAGAAGCATCCAACTACACAATCCACAGCTGCTAAATTATCATGAAGCATCTGATAATGAACCGGTTTTTCTGTCCTTCTGTTTCCAGAATACAAATTGAAAACTAATTCTTTTTTACCCGGAATATTCCACCCGGAACACAGCGGATTATAGATATCATCTATACCAATGGTAGATCCTCCAATCACACCGTACTCTTCTTTAGAAAAAAGTCTGCTATACATCGTTTCCAGAACAGAAAGCTTTGGAATAGAAACGTCCGGATTCATAACACAAACGCCATCAACATGATATTTTTCAATTGCATATCGAAATCCAATATTATTTCCTGCACTGTATCCCTTATTCTGTTTGCTTTGAAGAACCTCTACATAAGGCATTTTTCCAAGCTGAGAAATCAACACTTCGTAAGATTCATCCGGAGAGTTATTATCAACAACAATAATCCGAAAATTGCTCTTAAAGCTTTCCAGCTGTTTGACCAAAGCGCATGTTTCCTGTGCGGAGCAATAATTCAAAATGACTACAGCTAAACTTTTCAAATCAACTTGCATGACACTCTATCCTCTTTCAATTTGAATTTGTTGCATTTTCGCATTGATGCTCCATCCAATAATTAGAAACTGCAATCGCCGATGTAATTATTCCAATAAATATGGATCCGTAAGTCGTAAGCGGTGCAAATGTGTATGTGATGAGCCAATTTGCAAAAGAACAAATTCCACCGCAGCAAATCGCAAACATGAATTTGTTTTTGTTTTTAAAATATCGCATTGCCACTACAATTTTTTTTGCAAATTTTCCAACTATAAAAATAAGTGCTGAAATACCAGCTAACCCTGTTTTAAAAAGAATTTCAATATAAATGCAGTGAATGAAATCTCCCCACAGAATAAAACCCATCTTATTGATAAATGTATACTGTAAATAGCCGAAGCCGTTTCCAATCAGAGGATGCTCTATGAATTTTTGAATTGCCACTCTATATTCATCAATTCTGTATCCACCGCTTTCACTAAATCCCGCTGATAATTCCAAAAATCTCGAAACCACATTCAAAATCAGTTCCGGCTGTAAAACGACCACCAGAAGGACACCCAGGACACTTAGTATTAAAATCGAACCAGTAAGTTTTCGACGAATATTTGCGGGTATTAATGAAGCAAGTAATATTATTCCCAGAAAGAATGCAATAATATAAGTTCTAGTCTGGCTTAGGACAACGACTGCAAGAGATATACCCAAAATCACTTTATAGTGGTTCAGATATCCATACATTGCCAGCAGGATTATAATAGGAAATAATCCCATAATCAAATTCAAGCCTACTCCGCCGCGAGAGGTTATGAATATTTCAATAAAACCTATGCAGAGCATTACATTACACAGTGCCTTTAATCCTTCCAAAAGTTCATCGTTGTTTTTCCAACAGATTACAAAAAGCACATAGTAAACTATAATTTCAATATATTTATATGCATCGATAAAAATCTGGAACCAATTATGTCCAACTAAAACACCAAGAGTCATGTTAATTACAACAAACACCATTAGTGATTTCCCCATAGGGAAAAAGATATGCTCATGAAACCTCAGTTTTCCACAATTTCTTACTGAAATTGCCAACAACATAATTATAACAATACCGAGTTGAAACACAACATTATCTCTAACTCTATCAAAATTGATGAGTCTGCCAGCAACAAATTTAATCAAAAAGAAGCACGCCGGGAAATAATATATTTTCAGTTTTAAAAAGAACAAAACAGCTACGATAACAGCCACTGCTCCTAAAATCATTAATCCATGAAAATTCATGAATATCTCCTCATCTTAATCATTCGTAACATGTCCGTGATATTTTCTCTTTCTTGGTAAATTCATTCCTTGATGCAGTACCTTCCAAGAATGTAATTCACTGAACCTTTTCTTTTATTCATGCACATAAAAGCAGTGTTTCATGAAAATCAAACTGTCAAATTTTCATCACACGCTCTGCCTTGCGCTTTAGGTCATCGTGCACAAATTGCTCCAATTCACATTTCATTTTTTGAATCTGATATTTATCTAATTCGGTATTCACTACCGCAATTTGCGCATACAGTGCTTTTTTTATCCAACTAAAATGCTTCGGATCATATCGCATAAAAAATACAAGTCTGCTCTTTATATATTCTTTCGTAAGGAAATAGGAATTGATTGTACTTCCGCCACAAAAATGAGTATACCCTACTTTATTAATAACGCCAACGGTATTTCCCGCCATCTTTACTCTCCGTGACAGATCTTCATCTTCCATATACATAAAGAAATTCTCATCAAGACCACCGAGCTCACAATAAAGTTCTTTCCTAATAAACATTGCGGAGCCAGAAATCCATTGAGCCGAAATGAACTCTTCGCTGTTCATTTTTCTTCCTTCATTTATTGAAACAAGTTTGCGCTGCAAGTGTAACTTTTCCAAAAACGGTTTTACATATGTCTGTAATAAGATTCTATGTAATGTTTCAAAGCTGTGCATCACAGGCAGTTCAACACCATTGCCATCTAATGCTCTACACCCAAGCATACCTATTTCCTTATGTTTTTCAGAATACTCATACAAAGACTCTATCATTCCATCCATAATCTCTGTATCGTTATTCAGCAGTAAAAGATATTTTCCCGTTGCCATACGAACGCCAGCATTATTCCCGAAAGCGAATCCGCCATTCCTCCCACTATCTTTTATCGTAATTTCCGGGAATTTTCCTTTCAGGAATTCCACACTCCCATCTTCGGAATGGTTATCTATAATGATTATCTCATAAGGCATTTTGGGCTTTGCTTGCAGAATAGAATTAACACAATTTGCGGTCAGCTCTGGATTCTTATAATTCAATAAAACAATAGAAATCTCACACATACCTTTTATCCTTTAACCCTTGTATGGTTTTGTGCACATTTTCACAGTCACAGGATTTGTTTTTATCCTCAAAAAACAATACTCCTTATTTCTTGTATGGTATTTAAAACGCCCTGTGGCATCATTCTTATCGCCTGCAGTGCAACTTTATACTTCTTGTACTCGCCAGAGACATCCCAATGATTCAACTCACGTTTTGCTTTTTCTCTTTCTCCAATACAAAGCAACGAAAAAACATATGGCACCATTCTTCGATCGATAATACTTTTAATCCACTTTTTTTGTTGATTGCTGTACTGCACGTTCTTAAGAAGATTATTCAACGTTTGCATGAATGTTGCCGAATAAATTTCTTTCTTGCAATAATGAGCCGTCCTAGCATTATCTTCTGTTACTCGATTGTATGTAGAACAGACTTTGTTTGAATGCGCCATAGGAACAGTTGACCCTATACGGATCCAAAAATCGAAATCTTCGTATACACTTTCATTTTCCGGGAACCATTTGTCCATGCGCAAAACAACTTCCCGTTTAACGACAGCGTTAGATGAATTGCACGCCCAGAACGGTCCCGTAGCCATTTCAAAGAAGTCATTGATCAGATGTGCTTCTGTATCCAATGTGCTGCGGAATTTCGGTAGCACAACGCGTTTGCCATAGGAAACCTGATAACCTGTACTAAAAAATCCCGCTTTCGGGAACTTTTCAATGAGCATGCTTATCGTCTCAAGAAAAAAAGGTTCCCACGTATCATCACCATCAAGAAAACATATATTGTCACCGCTTGATTGGCGAATACCCAAATTTCTTGCAGAAGACACTCCTCCGTTTTCCTTACGGATCAATCGAATTTTTGGGTTTTGAATTTTCTTCACAACACTTGCGCTATTATCTGTAGATCCATCATCAACGACAATCAGCTCAAAATCCTGTTCCGTCTGCTGCAGCACAGATTGAATCGTTTTGTCTATATATTTTTCCTTATTATATAAAGGAACAACGATTGAATACTTCATTCCTCTTTCTCCTTTTAATACCCCTACATAGATATTGGATGTAGCTTTTCTATTACATGCCTACATGCCATTTTCAACGAATTTCCCCATACCATCAAAAGAAAAGTTCTTTTCAGCAAAAAACTCTTTCCTTTGTTTATTTCACCGCTGTCGTCTGCCCCTCTGCCACACCATCAGTGCTCTCTGGCATAAACAGAATTTTTACGGTCGCCATCATGATTTTCAAATCCTCTATAATGCTAGGATGGGCAATATACATCAGGTCCATCTGCAGCTTATCATAAGGAGTCGTGTTGTATTTTCCATAAACCTGCGCATAACCAGTTAGACCCGCCTTAGCCTGCAAGCGTAATCCAAACTCCGGCATATCCTCCATGTACTGCTGTGCGATTTCCGGACGTTCTGGGCGCGGGCCCACCACAGAGAGCTCACCTTTTAAAATGTTGATTAGCTGCGGCAGTTCATCCAAACGTACCTTGCGAATAAATTTTCCAACTGGCGTAATACGTTCATCATTTTCACCAGTAGACAAGCGTGCTACACCATCACGCTCAGCATCAATGCGCATAGAGCGAAACTTCAGAATACGAAAAACATGACCGTCCTTCGTCAGGCGGATCTGTGAATAGAGCACTGGTCCACCATCATATGCCTTGATTGCGATGGCAACTATCAACATAATTGGACTTAAAATCACCAAAGCAAAGGAAGAAATCACAATATCCATAAGCCGCTTTACAAATAGATACTCCGGTCTTGCGTTATATCGACGTACCTGGAACATGGGTAGATGGAACATATGAATATGTTTTGCACTACTCATAAGAACGTCACCCACGCGGGGAATTACCAACACTTCAATACCATTTGCAACACAATACTTCAGCATTATATTTCTCTCATGACTATGTACACCACTGATAAAAACTGTTTCCATATTTTGCAGTTGGGAAAGGTCCGAAATACATTCATAAACGGATAACTGCTTTTGAATATCATATTTTTTATCAAGAGCATATTCATCCAACAATTTATCCATACCAGGTCTGCAATCATACACAATCGCTGTAGCTCGTGGAGGGAACACCTTAAAGTACCAGTAATGCGAAAGATATGACCAGATCGCTGCTATCGCGCACTGTACCAAAAAGACAAGAAGAATCGGAATAATACTCGGAAAAGATCTAGTCAGGAGCCAAGTCACAATAAACATACTTCCATCCGCAACTAATACAGCAAGTGCCTGGCTATAAATCATTTCCGAAATCGGCTTCATGGAAATACAGAGTGCTTCGTACACTCTCCCAAACATTGTAAATAAAAACATGAATAATGCAATGACCAGATAACTTCCATTTTTGTAATAGGGCATTGCTAAACCTTTGCTATAGTACAAGAACCAGCCTAGGCCAAACGCTCCTGTCATCAAAAGGATACTAATTCCCTTTACCAGCCTGAGCACAATATCATGCTGTATTTTCTTCATCTTCCGCAACCTCACATTTTCATTCTCAAAAGATTGTCTCAGCCGACATTTTCTTGCCACGCTATATACTCCGCATCCTCCGCATCCATCGAAAAGACCGACTATATTGCGCCCTTTGGTATAAAAACTTTTTCTGGCAACCGGAGATTTTTTTGTTTTTCTTTCACTACTCTCAGAGAAAACTTTGTTCCTTTTATCCTCTCCAGCAATGCCATAACTTTACAAAATTTTTACTTAATAAGTATACTTATTATCGCCTCGAAGCGCAAATTAGTTTTCGCAAACTCACACCAATGCATATGTACCAAAACCGCAAATACACACTCTTTTTATCCATATTTTGTATTTTATTATTTCTATTTTCATAATTTTCCCACATTTTTTGTTGACGTATTCATGTTTTTCACAATTTTTCTTTTTTTCGACAATTTTTTCATTTGTGCATATTGGAGGCCGTGATTTTTAATACCGATCGTCTTTTAGGAAGTTTCTTTTTTATTACTGGAACGCTGCTCCAATTTTTCTTCAGCGGCATCCCCAGACAACTGATAAGCAGTCGGTTTACTGTAATCAACGATTTTCCTTTTTGAAGAAAGTTTCGCTGGCATGGCCCACTCGGTCATGACATGCACGTGCAGCCACTCCATTCGGTATCAGACAAAGTGAACAGCGTATGGCCCTTGGCATTACTATATTCCAAAAGTGCAAAAACAGGTGTCTCTGCCAAAACTTCATAACCGCATTGATTCAGCTTGTATTAGATATACTCTCATGCCGACATGCTGTCACGGTATTCAGCATTGGTTTTTAAAGCTTCTTAAGCACACTATTTTCGGAATACTTAAATAAAACAACCTGCCCAGATGTGGCCGGTCGTTTTGTTTAATATAGGATGGTTGCGACCGATTCGGTAACGCTTTTTCAAATCTCTGCGCATCCATCACTTTTGATATATGGAAACCTTTACGTCATTGATTCGCATCTGGGTGATCTCCAACTGCTCCATCAGAGCATGGATATCCTCTGGGGTTGCCATAAGGCGCATCCCATAGCAAGCCCATGTTTCCTGCGCATTTGCAAGCCGCTGCCGTAGCATCAGCAGCGAAATCTGATCGCCCATCTGCGTTTCCATCAGGGATACAAAGTCCGGATGGTCGATTAAAAGCTGCAATCGGGAAATGAGGCCGTTTTCCAGACTTTCTCCAGTGATTGTTTGCGGCAGGTAATAGTCTGGGTATCTTGCTTCGGCTTCTTTCGTAAACTTTTCGCGCGCCATATGATCCAGAAACATCCCCCCGGCAGCAAATTCGTAGATACTTACATTCTGCCCTTCCAGAGCCAGCCAGCGGAAATTTATCTCTGGGTGAGCTTCTATGAGTGCCGCTGTCTGGTTAGCAGTTAGGCTATCCGCGAAGCTGATGGATACATTCAGCTAAGCAGAGGGTGGCAGTTCCTCCTGCACTGATTCCAGCGGCGCAAGCCATAGAATTTATACGGATCTATGGAATAGGGACAACTCGGATCCGAAAACCCCATTGCATGAATCGCCATTGTAGAATGCCCTGTATTCAACTGCGAACATTTAATAGAAAAGTGATCTGTTACCGGTCCACTCAGCTCATACGGCAAGAAGATATCTGGCATCAGTAAATCCACATCATATCGGCGAAATCCACTATGCTCTTACTCACTTAAAACGAAACAGGATTTACCCGGGAAATAGGTGCTGCTAATATCTTCCAGTAGGAGATTAAACTCTATTCCCTTTCCGATATCCTGCTCCAGAAACTGTGGCTCTCTGCTCAGATCGTAAAAGATAAAATCCATAGCTTTGGATGTACTAAAATACAAGCCGCACATCAGAACTACTAGCGCCTGCACCACAGCTGTGACCTGCGTGTAAATTGTATTATTCATGGAGTGACGCACTTTCTTCTGGAACTCTTCCTCCAGTGCAGGAGAATCAGTCGCTGTTTTTTGCTGTGTCAATTCTTTTTCGTTCATAGAATCTGTTCCTTACTTTTTCCAGGATATCTTTTTTGCTCGATGTCGTAACACTCGTACATTGGATACGGAAAGTCTCAAAATATCTGAAATGTGTACATCGGAATACTCCATCCGCACCGTTAGCAGAAGCACTTCTCGCTCCTGCTGCGGCAGTTTGCGAATTTGCCGATACAGCCAGGCCACCTGCTCATTTTCGATGTAATGGTCAATCAACTGATCTGACAAATCCTTCTTCACCAGAATGTCCTCGTCCAGAATGGTTTCCCGGCTTTGGTTCTTTTTCAAATCTAAAAATTCATTGCACGCACCACCTTGTACATCCATGCCGCAATATTTCCGCTGCGGAAGGCAATCAGTGCCTTGACAAAGATATTTGCCACCAAATCTTCAGCGCCCTCTTTACTACCTGTCAGAGAGACTGCACAAAGAAACAACTGGCGATAATATCGATTGAACAACTTTTTTCAAAAGTTCTTTTCCATGCAATTCCCCCTTTTTGCCAGATTTCATTTTAGCTGTCCCTTATGCCCGAAATATAAACAGCAGGCGACAGCTACCATAATGGCAAATATGTTTACCGGTAAACTCCACCGGATTGATCTGATATCCAATCTCACCGTAAAGTCGTACGCGCTCAAAGGACAAGCTATATCCAAGACTAATAACCGCACTCTTTTATCGTAAATCTCAGAGAAAATCCATTCTTGCGGAATGTTTCTTCTACTGATATAACAATCAGGCTGCTAAAAGATTACATTGAATGTTGTGTCTGCTCCATAAAACACAAAAAAGTACCCGAAGTGAAAGCCATTTTCTGCATCTTCCATTTGGTACGTTTACGGTAAATTTCTGCGCAGAACACTTTCTTAAAATATAAAAAGAGCCATCCGTTTTTACGGATCGTGACTTTGCTCATGTTTCATATGTGTACAGCTTTCACTTACCTCAAGGCGATAGGATTAGCCGTTATATAGCCCCCTGCATCACGTAAAAAACAAAAAGCCAATGCTCTTTTTTCAAAGAACATTGGCTTTCAGAAAGCAACCAACGGTTACTTCTTTATTTCGTTTTGATTACAAACAAATATACGAAAGATTTTATACCTTATGATCGCGCACACAAGGCATCTTTGTATTCGTTTATCAATACATGCCGCCCATGTCAGGAGCTGCAGGTGCTGCTGCAACCGGTTCCGGCTCGTCTGCAATCAGGCTTTCGGTGGTCAGAACCATGCTTGCTACGCTAGCTGCGTTCTCCAGAGCACTACGGGTAACCTTAGTCGGGTCAACGATACCAGCTTCAATCATGTCATCCACATAGGTTTCGCTCTGAGCGTTGAAGCCAAAGTTGCTCTTGCCAGAATTCAGAATCTTGTCGATGATAACGCTGCCTTCCAGACCTGCGTTTGCAACGATCTGGCGCAGAGGAGCTTCCAGAGCCTTCTTGACAATCTTAGCACCGGTACGCTCGTCGCCTTCCAGGGAATCGACCAGAGCCTGCACTGCGGGAATTGCGGTCAGAGGAGCAACACCGCCGCCGCAGACAATACCTTCTTCGACAGCAGCCTTGGTTGCATTCAGAGCGTCCTCAATACGCATCTTCTTGTCCTTCATCTCGACTTCAGTTGCAGCACCAACCTTGATGACAGCAACGCCGCCAGCCAGCTTAGCCAGACGCTCCTGCAGCTTCTCGCGATCAAACTCGCTGGTGGTTTCAGCCAGCTGTGCACGAATCTGAGCCACACGGTTTGCGATTTCTTCCTTCTGACCGTAACCGCCAACAATGGTAGTGGTCTCCTTGGTGACCTTGATCTGGCTTGCATGGCCCAGCATATTCAGGGTTGCATCCTTCAGTTCCAGACCCAGATCGGAGGAAATGACCTGACCACCGGTCAGGATTGCGATATCCTGCAGCATTTCCTTACGGCGATCGCCGAAGCCGGGAGCCTTAACAGCAACAACCGTGAAGGTGCCGCGCAGACGGTTCACAATCAGAGTGGACAGTGCTTCGCCTTCCAGATCCTCAGCGATGATCAGCAGCTTACGACCAGCCTGCACGATCTGCTCCAGCAGGGGCAGCAAATCCTGAATAACGCTGATCTTCTTATCGGTAATCAGAACCAGAGCGTCGTCCAGCTCAGCCTGCATCTTCTCGGTATCGGTGACCATATACGGAGTGAGGTAACCGCGGTCGAACTGCATACCCTCGACAACGTCTGCGTAGGTGTCAGCAGTGGTCTTGTTCTCTTCCAGAGTGATAACGCCGTCCTTAGAAACCTTCTCCATAGCGTCAGCAATCAGCTTTCCGATTGCCGGATCGCCAGCAGAGATGGTACCAACACGAGCGATATCCTCACTGCCCTTGACCTTCTGGCTGTTCTTCTGGATTGCCTCAACAGCAACAGAAACTGCCTTCTGCATACCGCGCTTTACGTCCATAGGATTTGCGCCAGCAGCAACGTTCTTCATACCCTCGGTAACCAGAGCCTGTGCCAAAACAGTAGCGGTCGTGGTGCCATCACCTGCTGCATCGTTGGTCTTGGTAGCAACTTCGCGTACCAGCTGAGCGCCCATGTTCTCAAACGGGTCCTTCAGCTCGATTTCCTTTGCGATGGTCACACCGTCATTGGTGATAACAGGGCTGCCAAACTTCTTGCCCAGAACAACATTGCGGCCCTTGGGTCCAATGGTAATCTTAACGGTATCTGCCAGCTGGTCAATACCAGCGCACAATGCATTACGAGCGTCAACGCCATGCTTAATGAGTTTAGCCATAATAAATCTCTCCTATCTTAAATACAGTATGATAACAGTTTGTTTTATATGTTACCTTGTGGGTCTTACTCAACAACAGCCAGGATGTCGCTCTGGTTGACGATGATGCACTCCTCGCCATCCAGCTTTACCTCGGTGCCGGAATACTTGCTGATCAAAACCTTCTGACCAACCTTGACTTCCATCTTCACTTCCTTACCGTTTACCATTCCGCCGGGGCCGACCGCCAGGATCTCTGCAACCTGCGGCTTTTCCTGTGCGGCAGCGGTCAGGATGATACCACTCTTGGTGGTCTCCTCAGCTTCACACATCTTGATAACAACACGATCTCCCAGAGGCAGAATTTTCATAATATAACCCTCCAATATATATAGTGATTTGTATTTGTTTAGCAGTCTTTTACTTTGAGTGCTAATAGTATATTACTCATATCCCCCCAAAAAATCAAGAGAAAAACCACATTAATTTGTAAACAATCTTTTACAGAAAAAAGATCGTCGATAATACGCTTGTTTTTGTAGTAAAAAGAACAAAAAACGGGCACATTTTTCAATGTGCCCGTCATTTTTTAAGAATTTACAGTGACCTGATAGCGGTCAAACACATGGTCTGGTAAAACAATACGCGCCGCCAATGGAACCACTTTTGCCGAAAGAAAGTCATTTTCCTCACACTCGCCGTCCACGTTGATAACCACCTTATCCGCCGGATCGCAGGTGCGGATGGAAACTTGATGCGCCGGGAAATATTCCACTACATCCCGCAATTCAGGAATGATTGCACCATTCTTAAAATGCCGACCGGACTGGTAAAGTGGCAGAGCTTTTGCAATCTTCAAAAGAGGCAGATTACGCACCACCATCACGTCTAGTACGCCGTCATCCAAACGAGATTCCGGTGCGGCCATAAACCCACCGCCATAGGAACAGCCGTTACATACAGCAACCATCAGGCAATCACGCTGAATGGTTTTCCCGTCAATATCAATGAACAGCTCTGAATTTCTTTTGCCCATCAAGCACTGTACAATACTGAGCTTATATGCCATTTCACTATGGCAAAAAGGCAGGCGGCGGAACTTAGGGATTCCATACGCTACTTTTGCATCCAAACCAGCCGAACAAAGTTCAGCAGCATATCCCCGGTTGGTTTCCATTAAGTCAATCGAAATCGGCGAACCCTGCAGTTGCGCCTTCACATCACGAAATTCCTCTTTCGTACCAAAGTTACGCAAAAAATCATTACCGCTGCCGTAAGGTAAAAGGCCTACCGCCGCATTGGGATAGTCCATCGCACCTCGTACTACTTCGTTAAAGGTACCATCTCCGCCGACTGCATAGAGATACACCGATTCGCCGGTCTGTGCAGCTTTCTGTGCCAGCTCTACTGCATGACCCCGATATTCCGTCACCCAAATTGTAACATCTTCTTCGGGGATTCCACAGGCCTTCGCGGCACGATAAATTTCGGGCGTCCGCTCAGCAGTAACATTCTCTTTTCCTGCCACCGGATTGATAATAAAGTAATATTTCACAACAGCATTCTCCTGCTCTTTCCATTTTATGCTTCCCTAGTGTAGCGCAAAATGGTTTTCTTCGCAACATTTTCTTCTTTACACGCAAAAAGAGAGGGCGGATTGCTCCGTCCTCTCTTAATTTATACAGTGACTGAATTAGCCGAAGTAACGGTTCAGCAGACCCTCAAAAGCCTTGCCGTGGCGAGCTTCGTCACGAGCCATTTCGTGAACGGTATCGTGGATAGCGTCCAGGTTGTGCTCCTTAGCCAGCTTAGCCAGCTCAAACTTACCAGCGGTAGCGCCGTTCTCAGCGTCAACACGCATCTCCAGGTTCTTCTTGGTGGAGTCGGTCAGGACTTCGCCCAGCAGCTCTGCAAACTTAGCAGCGTGCTCAGCCTCTTCGTAAGCTGCCTTCTCCCAGTACAGACCGATTTCGGGGTAGCCCTCACGGTGTGCAACACGAGCCATTGCCAGGTACATACCAACCTCAGAGCACTCGCCCTGGAAGTTCTCACGCAGACCCTGGATGATTTCTTCGGGTGCGCCCTGTGCTACGCCAACAACGTGCTCAGCAGCCCAAGTCTTCTCGCCAACCTGCTCCTTGAACTTCTCAGCGGGAGCCTTGCAGACGGGGCAGAACTCGGGGATGGAACCCTCAGCAACATAACCACAAACGGTGCAAACAAACTTAGCCATAATTAATTTCCTCCATAAATTAAATTTATTATTATTTGAAATTCTTCAAGAGAACCGCCCCTCAAGTGGGAAAAGTAGGAACTGTTCTCGTTTGACTATATTATAGCGTAGATGTTCCTATTTGTCAACTAGGAATTATTATTATTTTCTTATTTTTTTTTCGACCAGTCCAAGCTTTTCAATTGCCGGCAGAATTGCCTTCAGGGAGATGCTGGTCAATGCGCCCATAATCAAACCCATTACCAGCATCACCGGTGCATAATACAGGGACAGCGATGTATTTAGGATCACACTAGCACCCAGCAGCTGACCGATATTATGTGCCAATGCGCCGCAAACTGAAATGATAAACCAGGTCAGGCGGAAAGGCAGAACACGGTACAAGACCCACATAACTAGTAGCGACAGCGTGCCGCCGCACAAGGACAGAAAACCTGCTGTAGGACCACTGACCAAAAAGACGAACAATGCTTTCAGAATATCCAGCAGCAGCGCCTGTTTAGTGCCCATAAAGAACAGCGCATACATAACGACGATGTTGGCAAGGCCCATTTTCATACCAGGCAGTAAACCCGGAAATGTAATCATGCCCTCGATCAGGGAAAGTGTCATAGCCAGTGCAAATAATAAACCTGTCAGAGCCACTTGTTTAATTTTCTTAGAACGATTTACCACGTTGCTCAGCCCTCCTCTTCATAGGACTGCTGTTCTTCCACAGCAGCTTCCCATGCCATAAACAAATCTTCCTGGCGAGCGCGTGTATCTTCCAGTTCATCGCTCTTCTGCCGCAGCAACATCGGATCACTGTAAACATCCGGTGTGTTGATTTCGTTTTCCAGCTCTGTCTGGCGTGCGCCCAATGCTTCCATCTCGTCTTCCAGTGCTTTCACCTTAGCACGCAATTCCGCTTTGCGACGACGCTGCTCTTTGCCATAACCGGAAGACTTGGGCTTTGTTTCTGCAACAGTCACGACAGGCTCTGCTTTTGCACCACGACCCATCATGGTCTCATAATCCGGATAGAAAGTCACCTTACCATCTTCCAGATACAAGATGGGACAACCCAGCTGATTCATCAGATAACGGTCATGGGTAACCAGCACCAGTGTACCGGTATACTGGCACAGTGCTTCGGTAAGGGTTTCGCGTGTGTAAATATCCAAATGGTTGGTGGGTTCGTCCAGAAACATCAGATTCGGACGCTCCAAAGCAATTTCCGCAAAACGCAGACGTGCCATTTCACCACCGGACAGCGATGTACAATCCTTGAAGACTGTTTCGCCACGGAAGCCTAGCTTTGCCAGATGGCTGCGTACTTCCAACTCCGTGAAACTGGGATATTTGTCCCAGATTGCATCGATTACACGACCGGCATGGCGTACCTGCTGCTGGGTGAAGATACTGGGTCTTGCACCGGAACCCAGTCGCACCATACCACCACTGGGGCGACGCTGACCATACAGAACCTGCATCAAAGTGGATTTGCCTGCACCATTCGGACCTGCAATAATCAGGCGTTCGCCACGATGCACCACATAGTTGAACGGCTCCAGCAATGTGCGTTCTCCGATGTCAATTTTCAGATTTTTCAGAATCACCAGCTCATTCCAAGGTTCCAGATCATACTCGAATCGCAGTTTCAGCTGCGTTTCTCTCCCTTGCGGCGCCTGGGTGATTTCCAGCTTTTCCAGCTGACGGCGACGGCTCTGTGCCATTTTTGTCGTAGATGCACGCACTAGATTGCGGTCTACATAATCCTGCAATTTTTCTGCCAGTGCCACATCTGCATCATGCTGTTTTTGCAGCAAGGCATCTGCTGCTTCTTTCTGTGGCAGATAAGCCGAGTAGTTGCCCTTATATTCTTTTACACCAGTGCCTGCAACCTCCCAAATGCGGCTGCATACATGATCCAGGAAGAAGCGGTCATGGCTGACCACCAGAACTGCACCGGTATAGCTATTCAGATAGTTTTCCAGCCATTCCATCGTGACGAAGTCCAAGTGGTTGGTAGGTTCGTCCAGAATCAGAACATCGGGCTTTTGCAGCAAAAGTCGTGCCAAACGCAAGCGCGTCAGCTCACCGCCAGACAGGACAGCCACCGATTTTTCCCAAGTATCCTGCGGGAAGCCCATGCCGTTCAGAACCTTGCGGATGTTTACATCCATATTATAGCCATCGGCAGCATCCACAATAGCCTGCAAATCAGCGTGCTGCTGTAACAGTTCTTCCGACTGAATGTGTTCCATTTTGCGCTGCAGCATTTCCATCTGTGCCATTGCATCCAGCATCGGTGCAAACGCAGCCCGCATAGCACCATAGACATCTAAAGAATCATCCAGCTTTGCATTCTGTTCCAGATAGCCAATGCGGGTGTTCCGTGCCAAGGTAAATTCGCCATCATAGTCCTGATATTCGCCAGTAAGCACTTTCAGCAGCGTCGTTTTACCTGCACCGTTCTCACCGACAATACCGATACGGTCTCCCGGCTCTACTTTTGTATTTACATCTTTTAGCACGACTTTTTCACCAAAAGTCTTGCCCAGTTTTTCCAGTACAATCAACATTTCGTTTTCCTTATGTTTCCCTATTTTGCTTACACCGATTAACCCATGTGCTTGCGGTTTTTATTGCCTATATTTTCCAGTTCGTAATCTTCCATCACGATGGGGTAAAGTTCTTCCAGGCTGTGAATTTCGTATTTCGGGTGAATGTCAGTTTCATTGACAGCACCATTCGGATTAAACCAGCAGGTATCCAAACCTGCGTTGATGCCACCTTGAATATCGCTGGTCAAGCTATCGCCCACAACCAGTACATGACTGCGATGCTCAATACCCAGAACGCGCAGTGCATAGTCAAAGAATTTGCGATTGGGTTTATCACAGCCAACCTCTTCCGAAACAAAAATTTCTTCCATATATGCTGCAATACCGGAATCTGCAGCACGCTGCTTCTGCACTTTCTCCACACCGTTGGATGCGATTGCCAGTGTAGCAACCTCAGCCAACTCATCCAGTACATTCAATACACCGGGAACGGTGTCCGGGTGCTGTGCCAGATGCTGTAAATAGCAGCGATTCATCTCTGCACCATTGCCCTTTGCCTGCAACGCAGACAAAAGCTGCCCAAAGCGCTCAGACAAAACCTTTTCGCGGCGGATTTCACCTTTTTCCAGCCGTTTCCACAGTTTCTCATTAATTGAGCGATAGGTTGCCATCGTTTCGGCATCTGCCTCCAGACCAAAATCGTACAATGTTTCTGCAAGTGCCTTATTTTCTGCTGCGTCAAAGTCCAGCAGTGTATTGTCAGCATCCAGTAAAATGCAATAATATTTTGCCATAATATGAACCTCTGTTTCTGTCCAGTCTATTGATATGGGAAACAAATTCTCAATAGAGATTGTTCCTTATTGTACATTCTATTTTATTATCTTATCTTTCCCCATTCTTGTCAACCAAAATAGCCCGGAGAACGTGTCTCCGGGCTGGTTTTATTCCTGAATAATATCGTAATCTGCCTTGTCGGGATTCTCCGCTGCCTCTTCCGTCTTTACCGGCAATTCGGGAACGGTCTTATCTGCATCCGCGTCCGCTTTGGGTGCTGGAGGATTATTATTCTCCCACCACTGGAAATCATAGTACGAGATGCTCCCCTGCCGTGCATTCAATGCTTGTGGGTCCAGATAAGGGCTGCCCCACTGAAAATCCTGGTCCATACTGTCACCTCCCGCACTATCCTATGCAAGATCCTTGCAGATGGTGAAAAAAGGAGCAGCCCTTCCCTTTCGGAAAGGCTGCTCCTCATGTACAATATTCAACTGTTATTCTGCTGCTTCCGGCTGCTTTTCGGGATCTTTTTCGCCATCCGGATTTTCGCCCGGTTCAACGGGAACTTCCGGCTCCGGCTGCTTATCCGGGGTATTCTCCGGTGTGGGAGAAGGTGTTGCAGTGGGTGCAGGGGTGGGCGTAGGAGTCGGCGTGGGCGTAGGAGTCGGTGTTGCGGTAGCCTTTGCCTCTACCGTAATTTTCACGGTATTCGAACGCACAGTCTGACCATTGTAGGTTACCTCAGCAGCGACCTTCAGGGTACCGGCTTCTTCAAATCTAAACTTGTAGGAACCGCCAGCAACGCCATCGACTTTCTCGCCATTGACAAACCAGACTACATCATCAATCTTGGCATATTTATCGCTGCTCAGCTTTGCCTTGAACTCAATTTCATCATCAACCGCGCCATCTTGTCTGTCAGCGCTGATCGACAGATTCAGAGAAGCAAACATTGCCGTTACATCCAGATTCTGCTTGAACTTCTTATCGGTACGCTCCATGGAGGTAACACCGTCACTCCACTTGACAAAGATATTACCTTCATTCGGAACTGCCTTGACCGTGACAGAATCCGCAGCATCCTTGATATCTACCTTAAAGGATGTCTTGCCGGATTCCTTATCCATTGTCAAAGTACCGCTTCCGCTGGGCTGTGCATGATAAGATGCTGTAAAACCAGCAAAAGGTTCTTCGGTCGGCTTTGCACTGCTTTCGGGTGTGGGATTCGTCGTAAAGTCTTCTGCACGGGTAGCGATATTCTTGGTATCGGGACGGCGATCCTCTGTCTTATATGAATGCGTCGTGTAGTAATCCAGCATTGCTTTCAGACCGGAAGCCGTCAGGTGAATGTCATCCTTGTTATAGTAAGTTTCCTTGCCGTAACCATCCTCGCCTTTCAGCACCTGTGCAGAATTCAGGAATTTGCAGTTGGTTTCTTCACAGAGCTTTGCCAGTGCCATATTATAATTATCAATTACCTTCTGATCCAGATCCGGATATTTTCCATGATTCTTTGGAATCGCCGGAATTGCATTGACAATGATATCCGTGTAGCTGTAGGCACTCTGGATGCTTTCAATCAGCTTGCGATACGATGCAATAAAGTCCTCTTCCGACATACTGCCATCTGCATTGTTGGTGCCAAGCGTAATCAGCACGCGACGCGGTTTCATTTTGGGGACAGCATCCGCAATGGTATACTGTCTTTCGTCCTTCTTAAAGCTGACAATTTCCTGCGTGTTTGCGTCCTGAATGGTCAAGCCTTCCTTTGCACAGTACTGCTGCAGGGTAACCATACCGTTGTTGTACAGGCGCACCGTATTGGAATCGCCAATAAACAGGGTATCTTTCAAATATTCTGCGCCTGCATCTTCTGTTTTTTCCAAAACAGCAGTAGAGTCGATGGTGTAATCGCTATCATCATAATCACTGGTCTGGCTGTTTTCATCTTGGGGGTCCTGAGATGCGCGCACCTGTTTTGTAACCAGAACTGCAGTAACACTGATGGTGATAACCAACACCAGTGCGCAAACAGCGCACACCACAACAGCCTGCTGCTGTTTCTGCGTCAGCTGACGCCACTTTTCGTTCAGATTCATACCATTTCACCTTTCAAAATATAGCTTGTCAACATTTCACAATCTTTTGCCAATACGCAAGGATGGTACGGTGCCAATTCTTCGGCACTGCCGTATCCATACAGAACAGCCGCAGCCGGCAAATTGCAATCGGCTGCGCCTTTCATATCATCCCGCCGATCTCCTACCATGAGAATCCGCTTACCGGCAAGATCGTGTTTATCCAAAAGATATTGAATCACTGCGGTTTTTGTATCGCGTGCTGCATCCATTGATGCACCGCCAATCTCCTGAAAGTAATCGACAATGCCCAAATCTTCCAGCATTTCCGCAGCGACTTTCTGCGGTTTTGAAGTGGCAGTATACATTGCAACGCCCGCCTGCTTCAAATCTTCCAGCATTTCCGGCACGCCGGGAAAGAGCTTGCATTCATAGCGGCCCTTCTCCTGATAGCTTGCACGGTAAAATGTGACCGCACGCTCAATTTCTTCCTCACTCTGATAATACTCAGAAAAAGTTTTACGGAGCGGTGGTCCCAAATACCGAAACAAATCTACACCGGAAATATCCGTACCCATTTCAGCAAATGTTTCCTGCATGGTATGCAAAATTCCCGGTGCAGAATCGATCAGCGTACCATCCACATCAAAAAATATAACATCGTATTTATGCAAACTTGTTCACATCCCTATTTAATATACGTTTCAATTATATCATTATTTCAAAGGATAGGCAATTCCGTACGGGTAAATACCAAATGAACAAACCGTAAACAAAAAAGTGGTCCACAGCGCTGCTGCAGACCACTTTTTTATAAGAAGCTTACTTCTGTACCGGATAGAACAGGTTGTTTGCCACAAACTCCAGCTTATCCTTCAGGACCAGTTCCAGATTTGCGACAGCGTGAACCATGTCCGTAACGGAATCATTGACTTCCAGCAGCTTACCGATATCCACGCACTGCATGGCAATCGCAGCCTGAATCTTCTCGCCTTCGGCGTTCAGAATATGGCTCAGTGCGGTTTCCTCCAGTGCAATACTTTCGATCAGATCGGTAACCGCCTGGCAAACACTGATGGGGTTATCCGGAGCTTTAATGACTGGCATAGACATAAGTGAAATCCCTCCATATCGTTGTGATATGCTATCCTATGCCAACCACTGGTTTGTTGTGAACGAAATTTCAGCAATTTTGAAAATTTATCCACGCATCAGAAAAGTAAGTCCCCTAGCATTTTTCTATAGAACAAAACCTCGTCTTGCCGCATGACGCATTCCACAAGACGAGGTTTTATTTGATGTGTGTAAGTTTTCTCCGCTTAGCTTTCCTTCCCGTATTCTGTTTTTCCATTTTCGCACGCTAAACAAGCACTTTCGCTTGCTTCAGCGTTCAGACAGTACACAAGCCTATCTGTCATATTCCATATGATAAGAATTACTCCGCTAAGAATACCTGCCAGCGTGACAAGAATCCCCATGATGAAAAACGAAACAGAGACAATACCAAAACACAGATACTTTTTTAATTCCATATCACATTTACGGAAACTCAGCCCTCTTTTGCTCCACTGACAATATTGAAATATGCATTGGAGGTAAGGCGATAAACCAGCGTATACAGCAAACCGAAAAGAACAAAGCAAACGGCGGTAGTTTCAATCAAAAGGGTCGTATTCCACAGATTAAACATACGCAGCATTTTGTGAATCATAGGGAATGCAAAGCACAGATGGACACCTGCTGTGAGCAGCGGCAGGCAAAACACCGTGAGCATTTGGGAATTGATAGATTTGCGAATTTCTCGTTTTGTCATACCCACTTTTTGCATAATCTCAAAACGTGCCTGGTCCTCGTAGCCTTCCGAAATTTGCTTATAGTAAATGATCAGCACAGCTGCTGTTAAAAATACGATGCTCAGCATAATACCAATGAAGAACAGTCCGCCAAACAAGCTGTAAAAGTCCAAACGGTTGGCTTCCAAGGATTCCACACTGATTTTTTGTTCAGCAAACGTGTGGTGAATCTCCTCTGCAACCGCAATCTGCTCCTGTTGGGGCAAATCTACGTTAAAGTTATAATACCACTCGTAATCCAGTACGGAATCGCCGGCAAAGTCTGCGCGCTGCTGTAAGGGCGCCGTAAACGATGCCAAGTCCGGCACAAACACAAAGATGGTGGGAAAAGCCGTCATTGCCGATGTACCGTTACTTACAAAGTCGTCCACAACCTCTTTTACCTGATAGGCATTGCTATCGTTAATCTGGAAAGTGGGAGCGGTATACTTGGTGCGGAACGGGTAAACCAAAACCTCGTTTTCGCCCAGCGTTTTGGTTTCGCCCATCAAGCGATTATAATCGTCCAGCGAAACAAAATATGCCAGTACCGGTATGGATTTTTGCTCCATGTTCAACGTATTCAAAGTTGCAAAGGCCGACTCTCTTGTATCAAGGGTATTTCCATTCAGTACGCCGGAAGTGGTTACTGTGCGATAGTCATATTCAGCCTGCGGAGCCACCTGATATGCATCCAGCACCTTGCCGATTTCATCACGAATATGGCACACGTTTTCTTCCTGCACATCTGCAAGCTGCTCCATATGCAGATTTACATTAATGTCCTTGGGGTAACGGCTGCGCAGGCTGTCCTCCTCGCCTACATACAATGCGGTAGTAGCGCTAAGCATTACCAGCACCATGGTAAGCAGGATACAGATCGACGCAAGGCCTGCACCATTGCGGTTCATGCGATAGGTCATGGAAGAAACGCTGATAAAGTGGTTTGCTTTATAGTAGTATTTTTTATTTTTTTGCAAAACGCGGCACAGTGTTACCGATCCGGAGATGAACAACAGATAGGTTGCCACAATGACCATAAGCACCGCGACAAAGAACAGTACCAAAATCGTTGTAGGGTCCTCCAGTTTGACGGCAAGATAATAAGCTGCTGCCAGAATCAGGACACCTGCAATGCTCATCAACCATTTAGCTTTGGGCGGTTTTTCGCCTACATTTTCGCCACGCAACAATGCAACCGGGTTACTGAAAGAGATTTGACGCAATCCATTTACTAAAATCAGTACGAATACTCCACCAAAAATAAGCAGAGTCATAACAATTCCACTTAATGAAACCGTAAAGTCGTAATGGATTTCTCCCGACATCAAATTTGCCATTGCCAGCTCAAACAGCTTGGAAAACGAAATGCCCAGGAAAAGACCTGCACCCAGAGAAATGGCTGTAATGATTACAGACTCCCAAAACATGATTTTGCCGATGTTCCATTTGCCCATGCCCAAAATGTTGTACATGCCAAACTCTTTTTTACGGCGGCGAATTAAGAAAGAATTAGAATAGAACAAAAACAGCATTGCAAAAAACGCAATGACCCAGCTGCCCGTTTCCATAATATTGCGGATCGTTACACTACTCGGCATTTGCTGGATCACTGTGCTGTCCGTCAGGAAGCGAACGATATAATACATCATTACCATTCCGATACTGGTTAAGATGTACGGGATATACACACGCTTGTTTTTGCGGATACCGTCCCATGCGAGCTTCGGATAAAAACCTTTTTTCATGCCTGCTCACCACCCGTCGCCAGCAATGTCAGTGTATCCGAAATCTTTTGATACAGCTGTTCGTTGGTGCTTTCTCCGCGGTAAATCTGGTGGAATACTTCACCATCCTTGATAAAGAGCACTCGACTTGCATGGCTTGCTGCTTTGACCGAGTGCGTAACCATTAAAATGGTACGTCCATCCTGATTGATCTTGGTAAACAGCTGTAACAATTCGTCCGTCGCTTTGGAATCCAATGCGCCGGTAGGCTCATCCGCCAATACCAGCTTAGGGTCAGTAATCATCGCGCGGGCTACAGCAGCACGCTGTTTCTGACCGCCGGAGATTTCATAGGGATATTTTTTCAACAGATGCGCAATACCAAGCTGTGCGGCAATCGGCTGCAGCTTTTGGCTCATTTCCGGATAGGATTTTCCTGCCAAGACCAGCGGCAGATAAATATTATCCTCTATCGTAAAGGTGTCCAGCAGGTTAAACTCCTGAAATACAAAGCCCAGATTATCCCGTCGGAACGCGGCAATCTGGCTCTCCTTTACTGCAGAAAGGTCTTGTCCGTCCAAAATCACTTTACCTGCGGTGGGCTTATCCAGTGCTGCCAAAATATTCAGCAATGTAGTTTTACCCGAACCGGATTCGCCCATAATTGCCACATACTCGCCTTGATCCACCTGAAATGATACATTTCGCAACGCTTCTACCTTATTGCCGCCGAAGCGGGTGGTGTAAATCTTTTTTACACCCTTTACTTCCAAGATACTCATAACCTAAAATCCTCCTTTGGAATTTCTGCGGTTATTGTAACAAAAGGGAGACTTGTATCGCCATCGAATTGGCTTACAAATCCCCCTGTAAATCTAACACTTTTGTAAGAAGTTACTCTACCTGCAAATCTCTTTGAGAAAGATCAATCGTAATGCATGTACCAACGTCCACTGCGGACTCTGCGGTAATTCTGTGACCAAGGTTTGTGCAAATTCGTTTGCACAGCGACAGCCCAATTCCGCTCGCCTTTTTATCCACTCTGCCATTATATCCTGTGTAACCATTTTCAAAAATTCTGGGTAAATCCTCCGGTGCAATACCGATACCAGTATCCCAAATACACAGCTTCTTTTCCGGTTCAACGGAAATGGTAATACCGCCCACCGGCGTATATTTCAGCGCATTGGAAAGTACCTGCTCAATTACAAAAGACAGCCACTTTTCGTCGGTAATCACCTGAATATTTACTGGCTCATAGTGTAGCTGAATCTTTCGACTGATAAACTCACCCGAAAACTTTTTGACCGCCTGACGAATGATTGAATCCAAATCATACTGCTTAATGAGATAATCCGTACTTTCCGAATCCAGTTTTAAGAACATCAGAACCATTTCCACATACTGCTCGATTCGGAACAAATCCGACATTAATTTTCGAGACAGCGGCGTATCCTCATTTTGCAAGTTCAGCCGCATTGAGGCAATCGGCGTTTTAATTTGATGTGCCCAAACGGTATAATAATCGACCATGTTAGAAAAGCGTTGTTCTATCTCTGACTGCTGCGTCATCTGCGCCTTCTGCAGTGCCGTAATTATTTCCTGATAATCCTGTTCCTCTATGCTGTCCGCCAGTGGGAAAATCTGAATCGGAATATCTGTCATCGTACAGATTTGCTCCAGTTTTTGATGTTTCGCTTTCACTCTGATAAAATCAATCAGCACAAAAACGATTCCCAAAAGGCTGCACAGCATGGTTGGATACCAAACAGCAGCCAGTGGCAAATGATATAAACCAAACGAAACAGCGAAAATGCCCACAAACAACAATGCTACAGCAAAAACTTTCCACCGATATTGGATATATCGAAAAAACGTGTTCATTTTGTTTCCTTTCTGTTAGTCCAGTACGATATATCCTACACCAAATTTGGTTGTGATAAACTCCTTCAGCCCCGCTGCATCCAGCTTTTTACGCAGGCGATTCACATTGACCGACAATGTATTTTCGTCCACAAAACTATCCGACTCCCATAGCTGCTCCATCAGCTTTTCACGGCTAACCACTTTACCCTTGTTTTGCATCAGAATCAATAAAATCCGATATTCATTTTTACTCAACAGGATTTTTTCTCCCTGATAACTGAGTGTGTTATCCCCTGTATTCAATAGGGCACCACGATGCTCCAGAACCGGTACGGCAGACGCAAAATCATATGTACGCCGCAGCATTGCCTGCACCTTTGCCATAAGCACACTTTGATCAAAAGGCTTCGCAATAAAATCATCGCCGCCCATATTGATTGCCATTACAATATTCATATTATCCGATGCTGAAGAGATAAAAATGATAGGTACTTTTGAAACCTTACGAATTTCATCGCACCAATGGTATCCATTAAAAAACGGCAAAACAATATCCAGCAAAACAATATGTGGGTCAAACTTCGCGAACTCTGCCATAACATCACGAAAATTCTGAATGCAGTGTACCTGCAAGTCCCACATTTCCGCCTGCACTTTTATTGCTTCCGCAATCCCCTGATCATCTTCCACAATCAGTATCCGATACATAACAGTTCCTCATTTCTATAGACAAGCACACCAATTCCAGTTTTTTTATAGGCACGATATCACTTATACTAACACATTACAATATAAAATGCAGCTATTTTCTTTTATGATTTCACCTAATTTGAATGTGATCCATTCTTGATCTTGCACTGTCTGAATTCCTTTGAGGTTCCCGTCTACTTTTCTCTTTCATTTTCTACCGATACAAACAAAAAAAGAGCCGTACCAAAGGGTTTTATCCCTTCAGTACGACTCTCTTTATCCTTTTGTTGCCCGGTTTTTATCCCGTTTTGACAATATGGTTCCGAAGTTTGACAGCTTCTTTCCGAAATCGGTCAATTGGGGCTCCGGGTGGTCAAGAAATGGTATTCAGTAATCTATTTTGTCAATTTTCGGAACAACTTTGTCAGTTTTAATTTTGGGGTCAATATAGACAAATGATTCTTGATAGGGATAAAAACGGGAGAATTTTAGGGTAAAATAAGGGGTTTTAGGGGTATTTTGCGGGTTTTGTGAGTAAAAGCCGGTTGTCTGGCAATCCCCTGGTACTTCCGCAAAACGCATTGTCAAAGAGGCTGCGGAGTATGTAGGATTGATGCTTAGTGGAACAGTGGAACTCATCTTGGGCCCTAATTTTGTCCTGTCCGAAGGGATTAGGGGTGGATTGCGAGTAGAACCAGAGGATAAGAAAGCCCAATAGGTACAGAACCGATGTGTAATCGTGATGCCTTCAGGTACAGAATTGATGTGTAATCAAGGTCCCATTAGGTACAGAATCCGTGTGCAATCGAGGTACTTACAGGTACAAAATTGGTATGTAATCGAGATTTTATTGGATACAAAACCAGTCGCCATTGAGATTTTTTAACGGTGTATTTATGGGGATAATTAGGATAAAATCGAAATCGAAAAACGGTTGTAAAGCAACGTAAATATGTATGTTTTTCAATTTTTTTCTTCTTTTTATCCAGAAATCGGTGGGCATTTGTACGCAGGTTCCGTACGAAAATCGATGGGCATTTGTAAGCCCAAAGCCTCGCAGTAAATATGTATGTACGCCGTTTTTTCAGGTATTGCCGGCACCAAAAAGCAGCCTACGAAACGCGAAAACGCCCTTGTTCTCCCCCCTATTTTTACCGGTTCTCTCGCCGTTTTCACGCCTGTTTTGCCCGATTATGCGTGAATGTTGCCGAGGGCAACCTGGGGATATCTTTGATTCCCTCTGATTTTTCTCGATACAAACAAAAAAAGAGCCGTACCAAAGGGTTTTATCCCTTCAGTACGACTCTCTTTATCTTTTTGTGCCCCGCATTTTACCTGTTTTGACAATATGATTCCGAAGTTTGACAACCTCTTTCCGAAAATTGACAATATAGGTTACGGTTAGCCAAGGAATGTTCTTCCGGGACCCATATTGTCAAAGTTCGGAACCATTCTGTCAGAGTAGATTTCAGGGCAAAAAAGGAAGAATTATGGATAAATGATTCTCAAGAGGAGATAAAACGGGAGATTTTCGGATTAAACAAGGGATTTCCAGGGTATTTCATGGGATTTTTAAGGTGAATTTCGGTTGTTCCGCCATAATCCCCTGGTACTCTCGCAAACCATGATATAAAAGAGGCTGCGGAGCTTATGGGATTGATACTTTATGATGCATAAACCGCATCCCGGGGCCCTAATTTTGGCCTGTCAGAAGGGATTAAGGGTAGATTGCGGGCGGGACCAGAGGATAAGGAACTGCATCAGGTACAGAACTAATGTGTAATCGTGGTCCCTGTAGGTACAGAAGCAGTGTGCAATCAAGATTTCATTAGGTACAAAACTGGTGTGCCATCGTGATTTTAAGTGGAAATCGATGGATTTATTCGGGATAAAATAGAATTCGAAAAACGGTTGTAAAACAACGTAAATATGTATGTTTTTCAAATTCCTTTCTTCATTTCATCCGAAAACCGGTGTGCATTTGTACGAAGGTTCTGTACGAAAACCGATGGGCATTTGTAAGCTAAAGACTCGCAGTAAATATGTATGCAAGGCGCTTTTTCAGGTATTGCCGGCACTGAAAAGCAGCCTATAAAATGCGAAAATGCCCTTATCTCCCCTGTTTTAATGGCATTCTCACTGCTATCACGCCGATTTTGCCCGGTGATGCGTAAGGAGTGCCGGAGGGAACCTGGGGATATTAGTGATTCTCTGATGTTTTCAGATAGAATTTGATGTAGGTGTTATAATCGTTCGAACGAGTAATTAAGCGTATCCACACGTTGTAATGCTCTGTTTCCGAGTAAAGATTGAACTCTGTCGGGTCGCTAGTCGTTTCGGCTTCTTTCTTGCAGTATTCCTTCATGGTATCGAGGTTTTTCATCTCAGGTTTTGCCATGAATTCTTTCTGAAATCTATCCATTTCCTCAGCATAAATGTCGCCAGTCGCCACATTGCCACCATTCGGCTCGGGTTTGCTCCAACCCATCCACCATTTCTTACCGTCAAAATCTAACCGGCAGCATACCTGCGGCAAGGCTTTTTGCATGAAAATATCTGCAAAACTACACTCTTTTTGAATCGGATACATCTTTGTCCTCTCCATTTCCCTCTATTTTTCTGGTACAAACAAAAAAAGAGCCGTACCAAAGGGTTTTATCCCTTCAGTACGACTCTCTTTATCTTTTTGTACCCCGCATTTTACCTGTTTTGACAATATGGTTCCGAAGTTTGACAACCTCTTTCCGAAAATGGTCAATATGGTTTCCGGGTGGTCAAGGAAAATTACTTAACCATGTTTGCAACTTCAGCAGCGAAGTCGTCCTCGCGCTTTTCGATGCCTTCGCCCTTCTCAAAACGAACGAACTTGACGACGCTGATCTCGCCGCCCAGTGCCTTAGCAGTCTGATCAACATAGCCCTGAACGTTCAGGTTGGAATCCTTAACGAACTCCTGATCTACCAGGCAGTTTTCCTTGTAGTACTTGTTGATCTTACCAACGATCATCTTTTCCTTAACAGCCTCGGGCTTGTTAGCGGTCTTGGGGTCGTTAGCCATCTGAGCCAGCAGGATTTCCTTTTCCTTGTCCAGAACGTCAGCAGGAACTTCCTCGCGGCGGACGTAGCTGGGGTTAGCAGCTGCAACCTGCATAGCGATGTCCTTACCGAAGCCCTCGAACTCAGCCTTAGCAGCTACGTCGTCGGTAGTGTCGAAGTTGACCAGAACAGCGTGGGTGCCGCCGCCATGAACGTATGCAGCGCAAACGCCCTCGTAACGAACGAAACGGCGAATCTTGATGTTCTCCTTGATGACCAGGATCAGGCCCTTCAGAGCATCATCAACAGTGCCTTCGCCCATGGTGCAGCTCATCAGAGCGTCAACATCAGCGGGGTTCTGGGTCTCGATGATAGCGCTGACTTCCTTAACGAAAGCAACGAACTTGTCGTTCTTTGCAACGAAGTCGGTCTCAGCGTTAACTTCCAGAACAACACCGATCTTCTTCTCAGCATTGTAGTCAGCGTAAACCATGCCTTCAGCAGCAACACGGCCAGCCTTCTTCTGAGCGGTAGCCAGGCCACGCTCACGCAGCAGCTCAACTGCCTTCTCAAAGTTGCCGTCAGCCTCAGCCAGTGCCTTCTTGCACTCCATCATGCCGCAGTCAGTCTGCTTACGCAGCTCCATAACGTCCTTAGCAGAAATAGCCATTTTCTTTATCTCCTTAATCTCTGATTTTCAGTTTTACGGATTTACGGAAAATTGGAATCAAGCCTCAACGGGAGCAGCTTCCTGGTTGCCCTGCTTGCCTTCCAGAACAGCATCAGCCATAGCGCCAGCGATCAGCTTGACAGCGCGGATAGCGTCGTCGTTGCCGGGGATGACGTAGTCGATCTCATCGGGGTTGCAGTTGGTGTCAACGATAGCAACGATGGGAATGTGCAGCTTGCGAGCCTCAGCAACAGCAATGCGCTCCTTGTGAGGGTCAACGATGAACATAGCCTTGGGCAGGACCTTCATGTTGCGAACGCCACCCAGGTACTTGTCCAGCTTCTCCATCTCCAGCTCCAGCTTAGCAACTTCCTTCTTGGGCAGCATCTCGAAAGTGCCGTCCTCCTGCATCTTCTGCAGCTGATCCATACGCTCGATACGCTTACGGATGGTACGGAAGTTGGTCATCATGCCGCCCAGCCAGCGAGCATTGACAAAGTGCATGCCGCAGCGGACAGCCTCGTCACGGATAGATTCCTGAGCCTGCTTCTTGGTGCCGACAAACAGAACTTCGCCGCCGTTAGCTGCAACGTCCTTCATGAAGTTGTAAGCCTCGTCCAGCTTCTTAACGGTCTTCTGCAGGTCGATGATGTAGATGCCGTTACGCTCGGTGAAGATGTACTTAGCCATCTTGGGGTTCCAGCGGCGGGTCTGGTGACCAAAGTGTACGCCAGCCTCCAGGAGCTGCTTCATAGAAACTACTGCCATGTTAAAATACCTCCAAATAGTTGTTTTTCCTCCGTGTATCGTGATCCTTTGTACGGACCTCCCGCCAAAGGACTGCCCCCAACCTGAGTCAGGCACAAAGAGGCATAATACACGTGCGTGATACTGGTACAGTATAGCACAGCATGGGCCGAATCGCAACCGAAAAATCTCGTTTTTTCAACTTTTTTGAAAAAATATTCCTTTCCCCGATCTAATTACTCTGTGAACCAGGTTTTCCAGTTCTTCTTTGGCGTTGGCTGCGGTATGGTTTCTTCCGTTTCCACCAAAAGAACATCCACGCCAAACATCTTTACTTTCTCGACAGGGATGCTCAAATCCGGTTCCCTGCCCAGAATTCCAAACAGCCGGGGGGCTCCATACAGAATGAACGCTCGTATCTGCCGCCCGGTATCATCCAACACCAAATCATCCACACGCCCCAGAATGGTTCCATCCATGGTTTGGACCACCTGTTTTTTGCAAACCTCCCGAAATGTCATAACAACTCCCCTCCTTTCATACTTTTATCATATCCGCAGTGCTGGATTCTCATGCCAAAATCATGTATAATAGTAGTATTCAATGGTTAACTTCAATGCGGAGGCACATCATGTATAAAAATATTATTTTTGATTTAGGCGGTGTTATGGTCCATTTTGACCCCAAAGAGTACCTAATGGAAATGTTCCATGACCCCATTGTTGAGAAAAAGCTCTATGATATGACTTTCGGCAGCAAAGAGTGGCTGATGGTGGACGCAGGTGAAATTTCCCGCTTTGCAGCCGACAGCGCTATGCTGGATCGTACCCGTATGGCAGGCTATGGTTTCGAAGGTCAGGAAATCGTAGATCACTGGCCCAATATCCTGCGCACCCGCCGGGATGTGGTGGATATTGCAGCACAACTGAAGGCACAGGGTTTTCGCTTGTATTGCCTGAGCAACATCGCAGAGGATACTGCCGTATTGCTGCAGCGCCGCAGTTTCTGGGGTCTGTTTGATGGCGTGATGCTCTCCTGCGAGGCGCATCATCTGAAACCCGATCCGGAAATTTACAAAATGCTGCTGGACAAATACCATCTGAAGCCGTCTGAGTGCGTTTTCATTGATGACAGCCAGCCGAATGTTTTCTCTGCGCATCAGCTGGGCATCACCAGTATCCGCATGACTAATGATGCACAGGAGCTGGTGAAGAATCTGAGTGTCTGCGGCATCCATGTGGAATAACCCGTTTCCCATCGCACATTCTACCTATTATAAATAGTAAAAAGGCTTGCAGCTTCAATGGCTGCAAGCCTTTTTCATTGCATTTTTTCAGTGGTTATTGCGCAACCGCAAGAATTTCATTTTCTGGACGCAGATACAGCTCATCTTTCTCTGATATATCTGCCAGATACGTTCCGCCACGATGCAAGCTGCCATCTGCAATCCGATCCGCCATTGCCTGTTCCACATCCAATTTAATACGAGTGCGCAGTTCTCGTGCGCCATACGCACTTTCTGAGCGCTGTGCCAAGGTCTGGCTCAACTGTGCTGTATGCGTAATCTGATACCCGGCACGCCCTGCACGATCCTCCAGCTGACAAAGCATCTGTTCCGCAATCGCACAAAGGCTATTTTTCGACAGCGGATGAAACACAACGACTTCATCCAAACGTCCCAACAATTCCGGACGGAAGTATTCTTTTGCTGCTTGACGCGCCAGCTGTTCCTTTTTATCCCAGTCCGCTGCAACGCCATTGGAAAAGCCCATCGATTCCTTTTGTCCGGATAGGTCACGCGCCCCCAAATTAGAGGTAAGCAGAATAATGGTATTGGTAAAATTCACACGACGACCGGCAGAATCCGTCAGAACACCGTCCTCCAAAATCTGCAAAAGAATATTCTGAATATCCGGATGCGCCTTTTCCATCTCATCCAAAAGCACAACACTATAAGGCTTACGCCGCACCGCTTCAGTAAGCTGACCACCTTCGTCACATCCCTGATAGCCCGGTGGCGCACCAATCAGTCGCGAAACGGAATGGCTTTCGCTGTACTCCGACATATCAAATTTGAGCAGTGCTTTCTCACTGCCAAACCAATTTTCTGCCAATGCACGCGCCAAAGCCGTTTTACCCACACCTGTCGGACCAAGGAACAGCATTGCACCCATGGGGCGTCCTGGTGCGGAAAGTCCGGTACGGCTGCGTCGAATGGCACCCGCTACCGCTGCGACTGCGCGTGGCTGACCAACAATCTTTTCCCCAAGCCGTGTTTCTAAGCGAGATAGTCTCTCCCGCTCCTGCTCGCTGACACGTTCCACCGGAACACCACTGGCACGAGCCACTACCCGCGCCACCTCATCCGGTGTTAGAACACAAGACGATGCATTATTTCGTTCCTTTTGCATTCGTGCTGCTGCGCCGGCTTCATCAATCAAATCCACTGCTTTGTCCGGCAAGAAACGACCCGGCAGATACCGGACGCTTAATCGAACGGCTGCTTCCAGTGTTTCATGGGGAATTACAATGCCATGATATTTTTCATATTTGGGTGCTACACCTTCTAAAATGGTGATTGCCTGTTCCTGCGTGGGTTCCTCAACCAGAACACGCCCAAATCGGCGCTCCAAAGCAGCATCCTTTTCAATATTTTTACGGAACTCTTCCTGTGTTGTTGCACCAATCACCTGAATTTCTCCCCGTGCAAGCGCAGGTTTCAAAATATTGGATGCGTCGATCGCACCTTCTGCTGCACCCGCACCTACTACTGTATGAAATTCATCCACAAACAAAATAGTATTGCCATCTTTGATGAGTTCATCCAGCAGCCCTTTGAACCGCTCCTCGAAATCGCCGCGATATTTTGTGCCGGCAACCAGACTTGCCATATCCAAGGATAAAAGTCGTGTACCTGCCAGAGATGCCGCTACTTCTCCATCTGCAATGCGCTGCGCTAACGCTTCGACCAGTGCCGTTTTACCGACACCCGGTTCCCCCACAAGGCAAGGATTGTTTTTCTGTCGACGGCACAAAATCTGCATCATGCGCTCCAGTTCGCTGTCGCGGCATAACACCGGGTCCAATTCGCCATCCTGTGCCCGGCGAGTCAAATCACGGCAATATTTATCGGACGGTCGATTCCCTCGCGCTGAAGCGACCGGATGGGTCGGCATCTGCAAAACAATTTGTCCTGTGAGCACACGGCATTCTTTGACGGCATCACCTACCTGCACCCCCATCTTCTGCAAAATCTCCCCCGCATGACAGGTGGTGTCTTCCAGCATCGCGCAAAGCAGATTTTCCGGTCCCGCCTTTGTATGCCCTGTGTTGCGCGCACCTAAAATGGCGTAATCCATCACTCGATCCAGCTCCGGCGCAAATGCGTTTCGCTTTAAGCGCGCGCTCCGCCGTTTTTCCGGGTTCAGATGCGCTTCAACCTCCACTTGCTCTACCTGATGCTTTTGTAAAAAGCGAAACACTTCCCCTTTTTTCTCTTTTGTCATCGCCGCCAATAAATGTCCGGTATCTGCGCACGATTCGCCCCGACACTCTGCCATTCGCAGCGATTGTGCCAGCAGTTCAGCTGCTGCGTGGGAAAAACCTTTATAATAACAGATCATGTCCGTTCCTCCTTGCTTTGTACATTGCAAAGTATGGGACAAATCTACAGATAAAAAACACAAAACCTGTCAACTCTGATGCTCTTTTTTCAAAAAAGAAAAAACGACAGTGGAGAAACTCTCCGCTGCCGTTTTAATTCTATATCGGAAATTCCGATTTTACTGCATTTCAGACAATGCCTCTTCCAGTGCGATTGCAATCTGGTCAGGGCAGCTGGTAGCCTTGGGACCACAGTGGATACCCTTCATGCGAGCGATTGCGTCTTCTGCCTTCATACCGCGCAGCAGACTTGCGATGCCCTTCAGATTTCCGTCGCAGCCGCCAATCACTTCCAGAGATTCAATGGTGTGATCGTCATTCAGCTCCAGGTTGGTCATAATAGAGCAAGTGCCCTTGTTGCGATGGCTGTACTTCATGTTTGTATTCTCCTTTCACTTGTCTATGCAAAGGCTCTGGCGCTGTAGCGCCAACTGCCGAATGCGCTCAATTTGCTCTTCTGTCGTTGTGCAGGTTCCCAGCGGATGGGGATGCTTCGAGTTGCGACCATGGAAATCGGTACCACCGGTATGAATCAATCCATACCGTTCGCACAGAGCCGTACATTCCGCCTTGTCCGCATCGGTATTTCGGGGGTGATCCACCTCAATACCATCAATCCGACCTTCCGCAGCAAGACGGCGTACCAAATCCATACTCTGATATACAGACGGATGCGCAAATACTACAACTGCCTTACTTGCTCGCAGAACCGCCAGGACTGTATCAACGGTATCATATTCTGGCTCATCCACTACCAAGCCGTCCTTACCAAACAAGCGCTGGTAAGTTGCTCCATAGATTGTATCTGCAATTCCCAAATTTTGCAAGACCTGCATGATACAACTTTTATATAAAATTCCGCTGTCCTGTGCATATACCAGCGCATCTTCCGTGCGGAACTGTGGATAGATTTTCTCAATTGCGCGTGCACTCTGCAGATGTACCACATTCCGGCGCTCCTTAATACGGCTGCAATGTGCTTCCAGCGCAGGACAAATCTGCGGCCAATAACCCAACAAATGTACGCGTCGTCCTGTTGCAGGGTCTACGGCAGAAAACTCTGCCGCCGGGATTAAGGATACCCCGTGCATCACCGGATGCTTTTTCGCATAATAAATGCTATTCAAGCTGTCGTGATCTGTAATTGCCAAATGCGTAAGTCCGGTGCGAGAAGCCGCAATCGGCAAACGAAATGCCGGCTCCGACCCATCGGAAAATGTCGTATGTGTATGTAAATCTCCTGCCACAACAATTCCCCTTTTCTGATACTGTAGTAACATCTTACGCTTCTGTTTTGTTTTCCTCGGGCTGCGGTTTCCAAGGCTCTGAATCCAGAATACTGGGAATAACATGCCAGTGTTCTTCATCTGAATAGTAAACTTCCCTCAGCCAAGCTGCAGCCTGATTTCTTCCTTCGTCACTGAAAGGAAAGTCTTTTTTCAGAATCCGTGCAGGGTCCGTATATTCTTTTGCCCATGGTTCCGGCCAAATCGTGCCACACAGGAGTGTAATTTCTTCCTCTGTGTCATCCTGCTTTTTCTTTTTCATCGTGAAGTGATAACGCATTCCGAAATGCGCACCGCTGTATTCATTTTTTTCCTTGAAATAATGCAGCAGCGGAATAACATCCAGCATACCAGACCCTCCCTCTTTTGAATGGACCATAAAAAACTACCGTTATTGTAGCACAATCTGCAACATTTTGCACGTTATCCGCAAAATAGATTGACATTTCTTAATGCTGCGCTATAATAATTCTATATTCAATGCGGGGATAGCTCATCCGGTAGAGCGGCTGCTTCCCAAGCAGCAGGCGGCGGGTTCGAGACCCGTTCTCCGCTCCATAAATAAAGGCCTAGTCGATTCTACGAGATTGGAATTGACTAGGCTTTTTTTCGTCTCATCATATCGTTTTCAGAGCGTCCTAGGGGCAAGGTGGAATCCCTTGTTCCGGGTGAGATTCTGCTTGACTGCAAGCCAGCAGTCACTAAGCTGAAACATGGCTTCGGCGGAATTCTTGCAATGCATAGTCGTAGGTATCTCCCAGCGGGATCTGGGTCGCAGAAAAACAGTTGGTCACTGTTCCACGCTTTGATTTTTTTATTGTATCCTTTTTTTGCTGTCAATATCTAACATTTCAAATTACAAAGGCAAAGAAAGGAGCACAAAATGATTTGTAAAAACTGCCACTGTGATGTTCCAACCGGAAAATTCTGTTTATTCTGTGGTTGGGATCAAAATCAAATTCCCGCAGATTGTACTTTAGAAAAGATTCATGCACGTTGGGTGCGTGGCAAACATTATCGTGAACTGACACGTGCCGGTAAAGCTGGCTACGACCTTGCATGGCGCAGACGGCTTTCTTGTTTAGCTGATAAAAAGATAAATCAGATTTCTTTATCCGAATATCAAGAGATTTTAGATACAATGGCCGAAGAAGGTCTATCCAAGAGCACACAGGCTAAAGTCCAACACCTAATCAGTCAATTATCTCAGTTGGCCATAGCTGAAGGCATCCTTATTCGAAACCCCGCTTGTAATTTGATTCTGGAAGGTCGGCGCAGCCGTGAAACCCTTCCGTTTGAAGACCATCATATTGCAGCACTACTGCAATATGTGCAAAATCCAGATGCAACTTATCTGGATGCTGCCAAAATTACTTTAACTTTGATTTTCACAGGTTACAGACCCGAAGAACTTTTTAGTATCCGTCGCTGCAATGTAAACCCGCAAGAAGGTTTTCTGATTGCCGGTTCCAAGACAGAAGCCGGAAAGAATCGGATCGTACCTGTTGTTGATATTATTGCGCCATTTCTGACAGAATGGTATCTTTCCTGCCCACAAGACCCAGATGCTTATCTGATTCGTAGTTCAAGAGGTGGAAAGGTCGTTCTGAATAATTGGAGGGCGCGCGAGTTTTATCCCATGACACAAGAGCTGGGCATCAATCGCCCAGATCAGATTGCATCCAAAACGAAAATCCCACATATTACCCCCTATTCTGCACGGCATACATTCGCTACACTGGCCTGGCGAGCCGATGTGGATTCCAATGCCTTGACCAAGATGATTGGTCACGCCAGTATAAAAACAACTGCAAAGCATTACATTCACCGCGATTTCATGAAAATGCGAGCCGAAGCCAATAAAATTTCAGAATTTTGGCTATCTGGCCATGCAGTATAATCTATATCACAGCCGTAAACAGGCACGACAATTTGTCGTGCCTGTTTTTTATATCACACAGAAAAAGAAAGAGAGGTCACTCACTATGAAAATCATTGCAATCTCCAATCAGAAAGGCGGCGTCGGCAAGACCACCACTACCATCAATCTGGCAGCAGCCTTGGTAAAGCAAGGAAAACGAGTTCTCTGCATTGACTTTGACCCACAGGCAAACCTTTCCGCTTGCCTTGGCTATGATCCGGAAGCAGCACACAATGAACCCACCATTAGCGAATTGATGCTTGCGGAAGCAGCTCCCACTATGATGTGCGGTGCTGCATCTGCCAAACTGGAAGATCTGATCCACCACAATGCGGAAGGGATCGACTATGTCCCCAGCAATCTGCTGCTGGCATCTGCCGATGTATTTCTGGCTAACGCTATGCAGCGTGAACTGACCTTGAAACGCATCCTGGACAGTTGCCCGCTTGCAGAACAATATGACTTCGTCTTTATTGACTGCCTACCTTCGTTGGGAATCCTGCTTACGAATGCACTGGCTGCGGCGGACAGCGTGCTGATTCCCTTGCAGGCACAAAAGCTTGCACTGGATGGTTTAACCCTGCTGATGCAGGTCATTCAGCTGGCACAGCGCACCATCAACCCTTCCCTGCGAATCGAGGGAATCGTTGTTACCATGCTGACCAGTACAAACCTAGGACGCAGTGTTGTGACCTCTCTCGTAGAAAGCTATGGGCCACTGGTATACACCACTGCCATTAGCTCCAGTGTAGCAGCCGGTAACAGCACGAACGAGCAACGCAGCCTGGTTGCTGATGCGGAAAAACGTCACCGTGGGCCAAACTTGGGACTGGAATACATCGACCTTACACAAGAGTTTTTGACCAAACAGGAGGAACAGTAAAATGGCTAAGCTGGAAATCAAAACAAGTCAACAAAAGGTTAACCCAGAGTTATCCACTCTGCTGTTTGGCATTTCCCCGGAACAAAAGCAAGCCGCAGACTTGCAGAAACAAGTTCAGGACATTGCTCTTGATCAGCTGCATCCGTTCCGGAACCACCCCTTCAAGGTGTTGGATGATAAAGACATGGCCGACATGGTGGAGAGTGTCACACAGTTTGGCGTACTGGTTCCCGCCATTGCACGACCTGATGCTAACGGTGGTTATGAGCTGATTGCCGGTCATCGCAGACACCATGCCTGCCAGATGGCCGGAATGCAGACCATGCCTGTTCTCGTCCGAGAAATGGACGATGATGAAGCTACCATCATCATGGTGGACAGCAATCTGCAACGTGAAACCTTGCTTCCCAGTGAGCGAGCTTTTGCCTACAAGATGAAGCTGGATGCCATGAAACACCAAGGCGAACGTAAGGATTTAACTTGTTCCCAAGTTGGGAACAAGTTAAGCGGAAAGAAGTCTAGCGAAGTATTAGCTGAACAACTTGGTCAGAGCAAAAACCAGATTTTCCGTTTTATTCGCCTAACCGAGTTGATTCGTCCTTTGCTGGACTTGGTAGATGAAAAGAAACTTCCCATCAATCCGGCCTATGAACTTTCTTTTTTGAAGCCCGATGAGCAGCAGCTGCTGCTGGAGGAAATGGAGCGCACAAACACGGCTCCTTCTCTGGCGCAAGCACAGAAGCTCAAGCAGTACAGCCAAGAAGGAAAACTTTCATCCGCAGTGATTGAAGTAATCCTTTCCGAAGAAAAGAAACCCAGCCGAGAACAGGTGCTCTTGGATAGCCGCACACTTCACCGTTACTTCCCCAAGAGTTACACCACGAAGCAAATGCAGGAAACCATTCTTCAGCTGCTGGAAAAATGGCAGCAAGAACAGTAAGTTGCTTTCCTTTCACGAACTGGAGGTTTCGTATGTTTTTCACTACCTTATCACTTTGTTTGCTGTTTGTACTGCTATTTACTTTTCTTGTTTCTTTTCTATTTTTCAAAGCATTCTTTATGCTTCCGCAGGATACGAATATAATCTGGTCTTCTTTGATAGCAATAGCAGTTGCCATCTTTTACGTCTTGGCCGTTTTAGTAAATGTCCTGCGCATGATAAAGTCCGAGCAAAAACAGAAATAAAAAGCGCGGCTTATGGCCGCGCTTTTCTTATGATGAGGAGAATCCTTTATGAAATTAACCAAATCCCTGTGCCGCAAACTCATGCGCAAGCAGCTTGGAACACGCGGCATCCCTCGTATTCAGTGGGCTGCCGCAAGCGATCACAACCCATTGGGTAAAAAAAGCAGAAAAGCCATTGCCCGTTTGGGAGATAACCTTGTGGTCTATTTTTCCAAACGTATCTGTTGCGATGAAAACGGCGAATGGTTTGAAACAGATGAAATCTGGATGGTGATCGTCCCCGTCGATTCCACTTGGATGCACATCTTCCCCGGAAATAATAATGCGTTATCTCTGCTGTTTGACGCAAACAGCCTAGAGCTACTGCCCAGATCGACCGAATCAGATTAAGGAGTGCGTCATGCATTATCAGATTGAGAATTTTTGTGTAACAACCAATCGCACGACCCTTTGCGCAACTGCTGATCTAGTGTTAGAAAACAAGGTCTGCATTCACGAAATCAAATTGATCCGCGGAAAAAACAAAAAACTGTTTCTCTCCCTCCCCACGCATAAATCCGGCGATAAGTACATTGAAATCATTGCAATGCTCGACCTCAATATGAAAAAGGCAATCGAACAGCAAATGATTGCTTTGTACCATTCCCGAATATAACGCAAAGCACGGTCAACAAGCCGTGCTTTTTTATTTTTCCAGTCAAATCGCACACTTCGTGCGTTTTTGAAAATAAAGGCAGCGGCAGGACGCTGTCTCAAACAGAAGAAAGGAAAATCAATCATGCATTTAGAAAAAAAGAAATTCGCTGCGCTGGCACTCGTCGCAGTTGTCAGCGCCACCTGTATCGCTCCGGCAGCCTTTGCTGCGGAACCCTTCACTGCACCCGCTTCTATTTCTGCGCACCCCAACAATACCATGAGCCCCACTAAAACGGTTTATCCCATTGGCACGAAAACCTTCTACAAGGTTTCCGGCACGCAGGTGTCCTTCGCTGATCGTGATGACGGCACCGGCTACATTGCTGTGCCTTCCGCTTACATTTCGGGCAGCGAGTACAACCCTGACAACACTGCCTACGGTATGTATGTCACCAATGACGGCACCGTACACTTTGTGGATTTGAGCCTGTGCGCAGAGGACAACGGCACCTACACCTGGTATCACGCTACAAAGGATTCTGCAACGGTTTCTTCCGATGTGGACACCGCCACGAACAACGACCCCACGATGGGAACCGATTTCTACATCAACATTGAAAAGGACGCCATCAATCCCGACGGCACCGATTCCGAGGACGTTGTTATCAAGGGTACCAACGACCCCCGCATCGAATACGAAATTACTGTCAGCACAAAATCCAGCTATCAGCTGAATGTAACTGTTCCTATGTTCGTTTGTATGTACGGTTACGGCGGTGACGGCAGCATCGTAGAACCCACCTCTGATGCTTACCAGCTGAAGAACGCTTCCACCCGCAACGCAGATACTTCTGCAACGATCGTGGATGTCACCAAGCTGACCCACTACACCAAGATTTATGACGAGAACCATTCCAACGAAGAGCTGTACGCAATCGCTTACAACAAGGACAACGGCGACTATATGTATTGGTACAGCAAGCCCTCCACTCCCCCCACCGAACCCAACTGGGTTTATAACGACCAGATTCAGGATCTACACTTGAATGCTTCCGGCGAGTGCTACGTCATCTACATTGATGACCAGTGGCACTTCAAGGTTGGCGGTGTGCTGGAAGGCGATACGCTGAAAGAAACGGTTTCCGGCGTTGACAGCAATCACATCCTGACCGAGGACTTTGTCTATGGCGAATGGAACTTTGGTACTGCTCCGCAGGTAGGCGACAAGCTGGAGGGTGGCAAGAACGAAGGTATGCCGGTCAACATCTCCGGTATCCAGGCTATCCCCCACACTTGGAAACTCGTTCCCATGAACAAGAAGGCTACTGATCTGAAGCGCGGCGAACTGACCATGAGCATTGCACCTGTGACCGCATTCAGCAATGCATCTGCAATCGACCTGTCCACTGCAAGCGGAAAGCTGGACATTACCGAGCGTGGCTGGCACTTGGATGCACCCGAATTGAACGATGACGGCAGCGTTAAGACTAAGACCTCTTTGGGCTTGATTACCAAGGCACAGATGGCTGGCGGCGCAATCAATGACGCCGGCTGCACCAGCGTTGTGAGCGTTTACTACACTGTTATGCCTGGTACAACCATCCAGAACAGTGAAACTAACTCCACTGTTGCTAATGGTGCCAACAGCAATCGCTAACCCCTAAGCTCCTTGTGAAGAATTGATATCAACGGCCGAAGCGGTGTCCTGCCACCGTTTCGACCGTTTCATGGGTTCTTCACCCGCAAATATATTACTTAGGAGGTTTCTATGGTTACAGACAAAAAAGAAAAAAGACATTGGAAGAAAGCACTCATTGCAGTTGTTGTGTTGCTGTTACTGGTACTGATCGGATTGACCTGCTGGCAGCTCTGGCCGCAGGAAACATTTCTGGAACGATCTGTTCGTGCAGAGTTAGGACAGCTGGACGGCAAAAGCGAAGCTGAAATCGAAGCCGAATTAAACCGTGTAGTGGAAGAAGGAAACATGAATATTTCCATCAATGTAAATCCCACATTCGCTACCGGTGATGCGGAAGGAACCCTGCAAATCGAAAACAGTCCTGCCAATCTGTATGCACAGACAGTGAGTATTACTCGTGACGACACACAAGAGGTAATTTACGAATCCGGTTTGCTGGAACCCAATTATCACATTCAGACCGACCGCTTGAAGGTTGATCTGGATGCCGGAAATTATGACTGTACCGCAACTTTCACAGCTTATGACATGGTAACCAACGAGGCTGTTGGTCAAGCAGCTGCGAAAATCACAATTACAGTAATTGCTTAAGGAGGTTTTATCATGTGTTCTAAAAAAATTCTTACCGCTACTATCACGCTCTCTTTGATGGCACTGTTAGGTACCTCTGCGTATGCAGCCGAATTCGTACCACCGGTGCCCACATCTGATGAAGCGATTGTATCAGACGAGGTCACCCGCTCCGACAATCAGAATCCTTCCGGTGCAAACACCGAGTTTTTCCTATTCATTGACAACCCCGTTGAAGCAACTGACATTCCGAAAACCGGCGATTCCGGCCCGGATATGCTGCCGTTGTTGGTTGGTGCGATTACAGCCGGATGTGGCTTTTTAGCCTGCAATGCCTATGCAAACCGCAAGGCATAAAGTTGCTTGTATCATCCGTTGGCCGCTACTCCTGCTGTTTTTCTTTCTTTGCTGCAAGATTGCACTTCTATATCATGGTACATTTCTTGTGCAGCATCAAAACCGCCAGCTGGCAGATCTGAAAGCCATTCCATCATTCAATACGCAAAACCCATTTCATGCACTGTCCGAAATCAATCCAGACTTTGCAGGTTGGTTGACCGTAGATGGAACGACCGTTGATCTGCCAGTTGTTCTTTGTAAAGACAATCAATGGTATCTGGAGCACGATTTTTATGGACAGCCTAATCGTCACGGAACTTTGTTTCTGGACTCTGCAACCAATCCGAACGCGAATGGAAACCTGATTGTTTACGGTCACAACATGAAAGACAACACCATGTTCGGAGAACTGGATCACTTCAAAGACAAAAAATTCTTTACACAAAACGGACTTGTCCTTTGGGAAACTGAACAGGACAAAACCTATTACCAAATCTTTGCAGGACTGGTTCTTCCCGGTTCGTCTTTCTCCCAAAACTATCTGGATCTGACACGCTGGGCAAATGTGCTTAGTGATTCCGATTCCGAAAAAATGTTACAGCAGCTACACAGTAGAGCGTCGCTCTGGCGCAATGTACAACACCGTTCCGGTGACAAATATTTATTTTTAGTAACCTGCGACTACACCAAAACAAATGGTCGCTGGGTTCTTGTTGCGCAGAGCTTATCTGAAGAAGATACACAACGCATACAGGATGCTGCTTGATACCCTAAAAAAGAAAGGAGCATTTTTCTTGATTATTGGTCTTGACACAGAAACAACCGGTCTTTCCGTGACGGATGATGAAATCCTGCAAATCAGTATCGTGGACCGATATGGTGCCGAACTGGTCAATGAATATGTGCAGCCAAAGCACCATACCGAATGGCCCGAAGCCGAAGCGGTCAATCACATTTCACCTGCACAAGTACAGGATCTGGCAACCATTGATGTTCACATCCAAAGAATCATAGACCTACTGGAACAATCTGAAAAGATTGTAGGCTACAACACGGAATTTGATTTAGGTTTCCTTGCAGCGGCAGCCGGAAAAGATGACGCCTGGTTAGAACGTATGCAAGATAAGTCCGTAGATGTAATGCGTGAATTTGCCGAGGTATATGGAGAGTGGAACGAAAAGCATGAAGCCTATCGGTTCCAAAAGCTCACTACCTGCGCAGAACATTATGGATACACTTGGCCCAGCGGCCCCCATGACAGCTTAGAAGACGCGAAAGCCACCATTTACTGCTGGCCGCGCGTTTCCGGTGATTTGGCATGGATACAAGCCCATGGGCAGTTGACTGATCTGAACCGTCTATCTGATGCAGAGCTGCAATCACAGCTGCAACACAGCGATCACGTTTTACAGTTATTTGATTCGGCCTTGGAACAACTGGCCAGCGAAGGCAGACCCGGTGCTATGAACCCCATGGGTGAAATGCCGCAAGATTACTACAAATTCCTCAAGACAAAGCAGAGTTACAGAAGCGGCCTGCATGAAAGTCTGCTCAATGAATTGGCGCATCGAAAGCAGCCATCCCTTGCAGATCGGCTAGCAGATGCGCAGCAACAGGCAGCAAACAACGCATCCAAAATTCTGAATCCGCCCGAACTGTCCACCTATCTAACAGACGGATACGCACTTTTCTATGAGCCTGAACCTGCACGCGCCCTTCAGCAGCAGACTGGTTGGAATCTTGCATGGGGATCGGAAAATCACAACCTGAACGGTGACACTTGGATTGTGTACCGATCGGCATCTGATCTTCCCAAGCCCTTACAACGAGTTGTTCCAAAATTGGAGCATGAAGCTATTTCGGGTTCTCTCTCTGATTGTTTGAAAGCAGCGCAGCAACAGGCCGACATTACTAATACCAAATCGTCACCTGTACCTTCTCCAATAAAAACTGAATTACAACATTAGAACGCAAGGCATCTTCTCACACCAATATCCAGAAAGGAAAAGACTTATGCATTACATTATATTCGTCATTATAGGTATTTTGCTGGCACTACCTGCGCTTATGTATGCCATTATCGCAGAAGGAACACGACGCACCCCTGAAGAACAAAGACAAGCAGATCTTGAACAGATGTGTGCTATAAGCAAACATCATCGTTGATTGCAGTTATACAAAAAGGAGAACATAAAATGGAAAAAGGATACATGACCCCGAACGACCGTTTTTCTCTTTTCGAAGTCGAAGGCGGAGGATATGTGGTATGGGATGAATTAAAGGAAAACTTCTATGCAGATGAAACAGGTGTTGGCAGACACATTCCAGATTATAACGAAGCGCAGGCATATCTGGCTGCTGTAAAAGCATATCATACTGCTTTGGAAACACCGCAGCAGGAAATCTCCGCCGCTCTGAACGAGGGCCAGGAAAGATTAGAACGTCTGCAAATCCGCCCCGTAGATCAGGTGGACCGCCCCAATTTTCATCCTTACGTTGTTGTCTATCATTTGAATGACACACAACAAAAACGGATTCAGAACTTGTCTGAAAAGGCCAATAGCCTGAATCAAATCAAAGGAATCAATTTCAACGAAACACCAGATCAGTGGTTTCAGGGTGTCATGAACGCAGGTTCTTCACACACAATCGACAATACACTGGACTTCTGGGAGGGGGCTTACGAAAATTTTTTAGACAACCAAAAGGCTCCCCCTGAAAATATCAGTTTATCGGAACGCTTAGCAGATGCACAGCAACAGGCTGACATCTCCAATTCAAATAACCAGCCAAACCATGAAGCACCATGCGCAGAACAGGTGCTATGAGGAGAAACTCAAACAATGAGATTTAATATTATAGAGTTCATTCTTGTTTCTTCTGTTACGATTCGGAGAATGATATGGTTTTTCACCGCTATCTTCATCATTGTAATTCTATGGAAAAGCCTCCGTCATCGGGAAGCAATAGAACCGGATGAGCTTCCTCTTTTGATGCTTCCTTGCGGCTTTGAGTGGTTTTGGAGAGAATACGCATATCGCATTGTTGGGGAAATCGCGAATCCTTACGCCTATTGGTGGGAACGCAGACTAGCTCCGGCATTGATTTTGGGGTTCGCTATTTTTATATATAAAATTTCTGAAAGGAGATAAAGATGGAAAAAAGAAACTGGGTATTCTCCCATATTATAAGATTTGTATTTGCAAATATGGTGGTTTGGTTTGGATTGATTAAGTTGTCAGCGCAGTACTCCACTGAGCTACTGAAAAATGTGAAGTTTCTCTTTATTATCACGATGGTTGTCAGCTTTGTGGTGTACCTTATTTTGCGTGTTGTGCGGTTGACGATTGTTGCTGAGGAATGGGCAGACGGGCGCAGGAGCAGAGGGCTTCCAAGTTTACGGAAAATGAGCTTGACGGCGTTTGAAATATCGATTACCTCTGGTTTTTGGATATACATTACTCATTACCTTATCAATCACCCATAAGTACCTATAAGTATTATTGCAAAGTGAAAACGTGGGAAAGCCTTATTCTATCAAAAGAAAGCGAGGTGCTGTAATGGCAAAAGTTGGCTCATTGTGCTACAATGAGGGTGATAACATCTAATAAAGAAACCATAACGATACATTGCGGAGGAATTTTTATGAAAGAGAAATGGAACGCTTTAACCCAAAAGCAAAAAATCATGATTGGCGGCGCTGCCGTACTGATTGTGATTGTACTGGTAGTTGCACTTGTGATGGTCAACCGCCCGCACGAAGCTGCGCCGGAAGCCACACCTACCCCCACACCTACGGCAACGGTACAGCCCACTGCTACACCGGAAGCCGACCCTACGGCTACCCCTGAAGCTACGGCCGCACCCGAAGCAACCCCCACGGCCAAGCCTGAAAGCAAGCCGGAGAGCAAGCCTGCTGCAAAACCTGAAAATAAGCCCGCCGCAAAACCCGAAAGCAAGCCTGCTACTAAGCCGGAGCAGCCTGCACCTGCACCCGAAACCAAGCCGGAACAGCCCGCGCCTGCACCGGAGGTAAAGCCCGAACCCAAACCCGAACAACCTGCACCGGCACCCGAAGTAAAGCCGGAACCGGAAGTTCCGCAGCATCAAATGCCTGCACCTCCGGAGGTACAGGATGGCGGTGCTGCTGGCGGCCACGGCAATGATATTATCCCCGGTGGCGGCATCTATGAAGGCAACGGCGGTGATGCTACATATCCCGAAGGCGAAACTCCTCCCGAATGGTAAAATCTTTCCACATCAATAATATTTGCTACAAGAGCGAATCAACTTTTCATGTTGGTTCGCTCTTTTTATATATAATTTTTTTGAAAGGAGATTGGAATGAAACACACAAAGAAAAGAATTAGCCAAAGGGTCTTGTCTGTTGTTTTGGCGAGCTGCCTGCTCCTCAGTTCCCTGGCTCCCGGTATGGCTGGCATCGCCTATGCGGACAGTCCCGACCAACCTACGCAGCCGGTTGTTACAGAAGGCGATGCCGTGCAAACCGAGATTCCACAAGATTTCAACAGTGAAAAAGTTGAAAGTGTGGAAAATCCTAATGTCCCGACTATCGCCCCCGAAGAAACTCCGGCTCCCACCGCAGAACCTACTGTTGAGCCATCCACTGAACCTACAGTAGAACCTACTGCAAAGCCATCTGCTGACCCCACAGCAACCCCTACGGTTGAACCTTCCTCTGAACCCACGCCGGAAGCTACAAAAGAACCCAATGTGGAGGATTTCACCGCACTGACCGTGCTGAATCCCGAAAACGGCGAAACCGTAGTGGCAAAGGTTGGGGACGAGGTAACGCTTACCGCAGGACTGAATCGGGATGATGTTTCCGTCAACTACCAATGGCAGAGAATGCAGCTGCCCAGCCCTGAAAAAAAGCAAACTCCTGTTTCTGCAATTTACGACTACACGCAGGGCGCACCCACTTGGTACAGCTTCCCGCTGGAAGACAAAACCGAAGCGCAGATTTTGGAGCAGAACCCGGATGCAGCCTGGCCCGGTATTGAACTGTATCAGGCAGCTGTTCAGGCGATTTTGGATATCGGCGCAGATGCAAGCAGCGTCTCCTTTGCATGGAAAACACCCAACTTTGCACTGGATGGATACACCATTCTGGCAAAGGAAGAAGATGGAACCCTTACACTGACTGCCGAAAAAGACGACACCGTATATACCGCAACCCGAAACAGCGAAAACAAGTTCACCTTTGGTGATGCTGCCAGTGCAGCCATTACCGAAAACGTCTGGCGCGACATTGAGGGCGCAAATGATGCTTCTTTCTCTTTTCCTGTAAAAGAAGAAGATTTGTATGCAACCTATCGTCTCAAGGTAACGATTACCGATGAAACCTATCTGAATCAATGTATTGCATTGCTGGAGCAGCAGGACGTTACCTTGACAGAGGAAGAAAAGGCAGAACAGCAAATTTTGTATTCTGTCGTGATGCAGGTCACTACGCCTGAAACTCCGGTAGAAGAAGCCCCTGTACCAGAGGAACGCAAAGGCTTTGCCGCATCTCTGTTTTCTTTCTTTTCTGCCAATCCGGAGCCTTATCTGTCAGAGGATGGGCAATGGATCTGCGGACTAACGAACCGATATGAATACATTACGGAAGATACCTATAACAGAATAAAAGATTGGTCTAGTAAAATTGGCACTACTCAATCCCAAGCACAATTTGATGCTTGTTGGACTTATCTGAATCCGCAAGGATTCGATGGTAAATGGAACGCTCCTACTTTTGATGAGAACGGCTTGCCCGATGGTGGCAAGCGCATCTACAATGGCTTTGACCTGGTAGATGGGGACAAGTTGGAGGTTGCATCCGAGTGGTACGGCAAAACCGTGCTGTTCCGCTTGCACGGCTCCAAGGACATTACCCGTATCAAGATTCCCGCCTACACCGAATTGAAAAGTGGTGAAAACGGATATGAAGAAGCTGCTTCTGGTACCAAGTACAAGAAAGCCATTACCTTCCTGAATCCGTTTGTCATCGACACCAATTCTATGTACAAGGCTTTCTTGAAAACAACAAGCTCCAATGGTTGGCTGCTGGAAACGCTGCCGAACGGCGAAGTGACAAGCACCAAGACAGATAACCACATCTCGGTATATACCGTAGACGTGGAATCCTTTAATCGCGACCCACAGCGCTACATGGTGGACGCCGAAGGCAACTACCGTATGGACAGCGTAGGCTGGGGCGTTTGTACCAGTGAAGAGCCGGACTTGTCCGGCAAGGCTTACTGGACACTGAAAGACTACATCGCAAATGGTTATGGTTTCTTGACCGGACACGATACCATGTACGCTTATGCCGGTGCTTATTATGACGCCCTTGGTACAGACCTGGACGAAAGCACCATTGACCCCAACGACGGCACTACATGGTACTACGACATTAACAGCTGGCAGCCCGGTACAACGGCTACCTCCTATATCCGCGACCCCAACGATATCCACCATATCACAGGCATTGCCGGCACGAGTACAACCCGTGGCGGCCATTTTTATATGAACCAGCTCATGGGCACCAACAAGGGCAATATCCTGTCCGGCAATGTTTTGCCCAGCGATTCGCCCAGCTTGATTCTTTCTTCTGGCGGCAGTCATGGCACCTACGGAAAGAATATCATGTACGGATCTAAGCAGCTGGAAATCCTGCAAAACGGCTATGCAGCCGAGCTTGCAAAGGAAAACCCCCGTTACCGCACCCCCACCAACTACCCCTACGCTTTCACCGAAGGCCAGATTATCAGCTCCAGCTTCACCCACAGTAACGGCCAGATTGCTTTCGGCCCGATCTGGGCGAACTACTACGGTATCAATCAAGGTCACTTGGATTACGGCTATGACAAAGATCCGCTGCATGTAACCATCGGTGAAAAGGTTGGCACAAACAACTTCTATTTGACAGGCCAAGGCAACTACTTGATGAACCAGATTGGACACTTGCCGCAGAACTCTGCGACAAACTATGAATCCATTCTGCTGTCCAACAGCGTTATGTATGTTTCTCAGCGTAAACAGTGCGAAATCTGTGCAGCCAATCAGAACGGCCAGCAGACCTCTCACTTTGTGCGCCGTGTGAGCGCTGCCAACGCAAACGAGGTGCTTACCGCCCTGCAAAACGGTGGTAACTACTGGTATCCGCTGGACGGCTGCTATCAGCTGACCGAAGATATCACCCTGCCGGAAGATTGGAACCCCATCAAGGGCTTCAAAGGTCACTGGAACAGTGACGTCTACACGGTAACGCTCAACAGCAAAAATGCACCGTTGCTGGCAAACGACAAGCATGACGGTGAAAAAGGCTGGAACCTTGGCACAGCCAAGAGCAAAGGTGTGCAGACTGTTTTTGATAAGGGTATGCATCGCACCACAGGTGTAGCCCGTGTTGTTGGTGATTTGAACGATTTGTTCAGCACCCAGAGCACGAACTATGCCGGATATACCGTCAAGTTCCTTGGCAGCGATAACCCCAAGTACATGACAGCCAAAGAAGAATACTCCTGCACGGTAAATACCGACAGCAAATATGTGGTTTCCAACCTGCCGTGTGTCTTTGATCCATCTGCAAAAACAGGTGTATTGCGTGCCCGCGTGTACGACACAAGCGGCAACGAAGTAACACAGTACGGCGTGATCCGTGCAGATGTTCCGGAAACATTCTGGAACACCGACATGACAACGCCCTTGTATCTGGGTGCCTTTAAGGCAGACCCCGTGCCGGACGTCAGCTCCTATGAAAGTGCCGCTGCCAAGCTGTACGGTGTAACGGTTGTGTCTGATGAGCCGACCGTGGTTGGCTGGCAGTACCGTGAAACAGAAAAAGACGCTTGGAAATCGGTTCCGAGTGATTGGGGCACCGTCAGCGCACCCAGCATTACAAAGCTGGATACCGGCGACTACCGTTGTTTGACCACGCTAAATTTGTCCGACATCAATCCCACATGGGACGGCTACGAATTCCGCGCAGTATTCAGCAGTACGAACCACGGTACCTGGAGCACTTACGACTACTACCTGAATGGCAGCACTGCCAGCCTGGAAGATAACGGCGGTGTATATAAAAAGGTAGCTGTTCCTCAGTTCAGCGGCAAGCTAACCGTTAATCGCTGGCCTGCACGCACCGCACAGAGCAGCGACAAAAAGGTCTTTGAAGGTGATGCCGCAACATTCACTTCTCAGATTTTTGTCTTAGATGCTGACGGCGTCATTGACGCCAAGTGGCAGTATTCGACCAAAGAATGGAATGCCTTGACTGGCAACTACGACCTTGTTTGGCATGACGTTGTTGGTAGCGCCGATTATGGTCATTCACAGATTACCCAGAACACTACCCTTTGCACCGATGCTGCGGACGCTGCATCCGGCTGGAACATGATTCAGGCTGCTTTGCCGCTTGTGGCTTCCGGCACTGATATGAAACAGTTCAAGCAGAATGCACGCTTCTGGCAGGTAGACACATCCCTGTCTATCGACAAAATCGACATTCTGCAAACGGATACCCATTTCCGTGTTGTGTATGCAGCACAGAGTAAATACGGCACCAGCTATGATGTTTTCAGTAACGATGCCGACGAGCAGAACTGGAAATGGACTGGTTTCTCCACAGATGCACTGGAAAAGCTGGATCTGTTCAATGAGCAGCCGCTGGAAAAGCACAGCAATATCCTGACGGTTGACCCTCCTGCTTTGAATGTAGAAATGCAGGAAGCCAACAAATTCAGCGACAGTGCTCTGAATCTGGATGTTAACGACCAAATCGGTCAGATGCTGCTTCTTCCGAATGTAGATGCACAGATTGCAGATGGAAAAGCTGTTTACCGTGCTTTTGTGTATTATCTGCCGGAACGCAATAAACCGGATATCAGCTGGCAATACCGCTCTTTTACCGATTCCAAAGCAAAATGCTGGAATCAGGATGCGGCAAACGCTCTTGGATATACCGATGCTGTTGTGCAGATCCGCAATACCGACCGTGGTACAACGGAAATCGACGGTGTCACTTACAATGTAATTGAAAGCGTAATGACTATTGAAAATGCACCACTTTCCATGTACAACACGGAAACAAGCACAAAATACTTCTTCCGTTGTCTGGCGAATACATCCTACGAAACTATAAAAGAGCAAAAATCGATTACGAAAGTCGATAGCCGTTCCGGTTATCAGTGGGGTGGCTTGACTATGGACTACGCCATTTCCATTCACCATAACGGCGTGCTGGGATATGGCGGCCGTAATGGTGTTGAAGCATATGGCGGCGGACATTATCAGGTTACGGATTCTCTGGAGGAACTGGTCGACATTATAAACCACATTCCTTCTGAATATGTTGCCTGGTATTATCCTGATTTGGAAGTAAAAGTTCCTGCAGGACACCATGTGAACACTGTTGTGGTTTGGTTCGATGATAACTACACGCACAGCAGCGGTGATGCAATCTGGTTTAATGCTAACCGTATGCATGAACTTGGTATCGAGTGTGCCGAGAGAACTACCCAAAAGGTTGTTTTTGTTTCACAGCGAATGAACGCTGTCGAAACTTCTACATGGAATCAATTCCTCAGCAACCACGTTGCATTTGCAACAAATGACACCATCGACTATCAGAACGCAGGTAAGGACGGTGTCAAGGGTGGCGCACGAATCAAGTGGTATGCAGATGAAAACCGTTTGTCTGGCATCCAGATTGATACCAAGAACAACAAAGCCTATGTATTGAAAACTACCAGTGATGAAATCTCCTGGGAAGCTGCAAAGCGTGCGGCAGAACAGTGGAATTCAGACTTGGGTCTGAATGGTCACTTAGTCCAGATTGACAACGCCGAAGAAAATGAAATCGTCCGCAATCTTTTGAACGGTTCCCCTGCCTGGACAGGCGGCATCTGGAATTGGGATCGTCACGAATACATCTGGGCACATTCTGGAAATGGTTTTTCTTATTCCAACTGGGCACCTGGTGAACCAGCATCTGGCCGGGATAATATCTATGTTACCATTCGTCCGGACGGAAAATGGGAATCTATTGCCGGAACCACAAACGTAAGCAAGGATTACTATCTATCCAACCAAGGCAAGGGATTTGACCGCTATTTTGTTGGCTACTGTGCTGTTGGCAACTATGCAAAGATTCCAGTTTCGCTGAAGAAGGGACATAAGTATTATGTTCTGACCCAGTGGGGTGACTACTTTGATGCAAACGCCGGTGGCCATATCGAAATCCCTGCGTTCGGCATCAATGTACATAACAACTGGAACAGCAATTATAACGAATGGTTGACAGGTATTGACGATATTTATACTTTCAATCACGAAGATGATATTTGGAATGTCTATTACTACTGTGATGAAATGGGCACAAATGTCTCTGGTAACTACTGTGTTCTTTATGGCTTGAATGTAATTGACCTAACCGATACTTTTGGCGCAGGCAATGAACCGTCTCTGCGTGAGATTCGCCAGATGGTTTATGGAGACTCCCGTTCTGCGAGCTATGTAGGCAACAAGAAGGTCACTTATCATTACTCACACACAGCTGATATCCACAATTATGTTGTAGAGTATGATTTGGATTCTCTGGGTATGGTTGTTACAAACCACTCTGCCAGCGATTCTGACTATATCGGAACCAGAGGTTCTGTTCCCGATTTGGGAAACAAAGAGGTATCCGTTTCTATCACCGGCAATGAAAAGGTCTATGACAAGCAGGAAATCTCGCCAAGCTCTTTTGTCGTTACTGGTGATAAGGGTGCAAGCAACGATCTCTTTGAGATCACGTATACCTTGATGTCCGGTCCGCATAGTGGGTACACAACAACCATTGTTCCGGGTAGTGATTGGCAGCATACCGGAGCCGTCAATGCAGGTCTGTATCATGCAGAGGTAGCGCTTACAGATGCAGCCATTGCAGACGGATGGACTATCTCGCAAAAAGATAGCACGCTATACTGCGATTTGAAGATTTCTGCGCGACCCGTAGATGCGTACAGCGTGGATAACAACAAAGTATACGATGGGCACAGTAATGGAACCATTCAGAACATCATGCTGGAGGCAGCATCTAACGGCCGTGGTGTCGTGGATGGTGACATCGTCAACCTGAACACAACAACAGCAACCGGACAGTACACTTCCAATGGCATTAAAAAAGAAACCCATAACAGCGTGACGAACTCGCCTACCGGAATATGGAAGCTGCATCGTGACAAAGACAGTGAACTATATGTTGCACATGATGATGTAAGTGACCCACACCACAACTACTTCCTGGATCGGGAAAATTACACTGGCGCAATTACGCAAAAGGGATTGTACGTCCACAGTCTGTATCTGGAAGATTCCAACAACCCGCGCAACGTGAAGACCTATGACGGCACCAACACTGCTGCCATCCGCAATATCATCATTGATGGTATCATCCCAGGCGATAACATTTCCCTTGTAAATTGGGATTTGTCCGGCTATTATGCAAGCGAAAATGCCGGAGAAACACTTACCGAAGATGGAAAGGTTCAGCCGGATCGTCTGAAAAAGCTGAAAGAAAATCCCATTACCGCAACCGAAAAGGCTGCACTAAGCGGCGATAAGTTCAACGACTATTTCATCGCCCGGGAAGAATACTCCGGTGCGATCACCCGTGCACCTTTGATCGGTAAAGTCAAGGGATGGACTGGACGTTACGGCGATGGTATGGCAGAACAGCCTTGGGCTGATTCTTCTTATACCGCAACCAGTACCAGCAGCAGCTGGCTGCAGCTTACCGGTCTGGTCACAAAGGATACGCTGGATATCACTTCTGCCAGTTCTTTCTCGTATGACTTGCTGCCGGATTCCACAACTGCTGTTGGCGAATACCCGCTTGCCTATACTGGTCTGAATGAAACCAACTACCCTGTTCTATCCAATTATATTGTGAATATCGAAGATGGTCTGCTGCGTGTAACGCCGCGTCCTATCCTGGTCAAGCCGGACGATTTTGAGCGTGTAACAAAATCTTCCTGGCAGCCGGTTCACGCATCCTTCTCCATGCAGGAAAACGATGTTAATTGGCAAGAACTTGGCAGCGACAGCAACACCGACTATGCTTCTATGCCTTTGATCGGTGAAGATACCATCTTCACCGTTGTCCGTGTGATTACTCCTGACGGCACGACAGAGATGCTTCACATTGCCGATGATGGTAACAGCAACATTGGTTACGACACCGAATGTACCGTTGATTCACCTGCACGGTATTTGAATGCAGAAGATGCTCTGGATGTTTCTCATACGAACCCACACAACAAAGATTGTGCTTTCTGCGAGCATTACTTTGGATTCAAGTACGGTACAGCACATCCTGAACTGGCTGGTTACCCGATTGCCATCAATCAGGATGTAGCTGCCGGAAACATCTTGACTGTGGCACCTGTGCAAAACTTCTATGGCAAAGAAGTACAAAACTATGAGCTGATCTATCAGACCGGCACAATCACCGTCCATCCGTGGGCACGTATTCAGTTGGAAGCAACGGTGCCGCTACAGGTCTGCATGTACGGCAATGGCGGCGATGGCACCGTCATTGAACCTACCAACTATGGCATCACCAACTACTCAAACTGCAATGTCCATATCACAGATATCAATGTTGAAGGCCCTTGGCAAATCAAGGATATGCCCGATATCGAAACTATGGATACCAACGACGCAAGCATATCCCTATATCATCTGAAGAACAATAAGCTTGCTGCCGGTGAAATGTATCTCCGCTTACAGCATACCGTGCTGCAATCTGGACACACCGAAACCGCACGGCAAATGCCTTGGATTATTCCGCAAGATGATATTACTCTGCACAAGGGCGTATATCGACCGATTCCGATTACAAGCTATATTGCTTGCGGCGGTCTGAATAGTGCAGCCGAACATCCCGTTGTCCATGTGACTTATACGGTGGATGTCTATCTGGAAAAGCCCTAACGTAAAGCCAGTAACAGGTGCGACAATGTGTCGCACCTGTTTTTTTATGGAATGAAAGGAAATAACATGAGAGATCCTCCCAAAAATTCTCCTAGTCAGGAATATTTTCGACGTCAGCGTGCGCAGCAGCAAATCAATGAAATCAAACTGCATTGCGATATTGTTGAATATGTAAAAAGCCAAGGATACGAGGTTGAAACCCACGGTTCACGAAAGTACCACCTAAAATTACATGACAGTCTAGTTCTGGACGCCGCGAAACAGACCTTTAATTGGTATGCACAGCAAAAGCATGGAGATGTTCTTTCTTTGGCGCAGCTGGATTTATCCAGCGGGGCAGAAATCCGATCCCTTAGTGAAGCACGCAGGTATTTGTTTCAGATGCTCCATGTGCCATCGCAGCATATTTCACGTCCTGTTTTGTCCACTCCCCAAAAAACAAAAACAAGACCAAAACTTGAGGTACCGACACCTGATCCAACCAAATGGAATCGGCTCTACGCATATCTGCTTCACCAACGGGGCATTAGTCCCAGCGTATTCCACTGGCTGAAGGACAAGGGACTGATTTACCCAGATGAACGCGGAAATCTGGTCTATCTTGGTCGCGATGAAAATGAAAAAGACAATTACGTTGCAAAAAAAGGAACACTTACTGGAAGTCATTTTCGTTACGTTGATCCTGGCAGTGATTTCAACAGCAGATGCTCTTGGAATTTGGATTCCAAACCCAAAACAGTGTTTGTAACGGAAGCTGCGGTAGATGCCTGGTCCCTTATGTCCTTCTTTGCTGATTCCGGAAAGGACTTCACCCAATACGGTTACATTTCTTTGGAGTGCTGTTATGGAGGGCCACTGATACACCATTTACAAAAGAACCTACAAATTGAGACGGTGTATCTGTGTCAGGATAATGATGAAGCCGGAATTCGATCCCGTAAAGAGTGTCGCCAATTGCTAGAAACTGCCGGCATTCAAATTAACACAATTGACCGGTTCCCCCACTACGGTAAAGACTGGAACGAACAGCTGCAAAACAAACGCATGGAAGAAAGGATAACGGTGATTGATATGCAGAATGAACAACAGGCACAGCAAGCATTGCGTGTCGTAATGGATGGAAGCCGAATAACTGCACAGGCAGTTATCTCTTGTATGCGTATGGTTACGCAGTATGCCCAGACCCCGCATCACGGTCGTCAAAGTATAAAGCATCTGAACCTGCAGGGCCTCCAGCTTAGCTCTATCCCCATCGAAGATCCACAGCTGCAAGCCATCAAACGACAGCTGAAATCGTACAGTGTGGATTTTTCCATTATGCGAGAAAAGCAGCCTGATGGAAAAACAGATAAAACATCTCTTTGGTTCAAATCCCAAGATCAGGAGCGTATCTGCACTGCATTGGAAAATGTCATTGCCGATATGGCGCGAGATCCGCACGCCGCAGACATTGAAAAAAAAACTTTATCTGACGTCTGCTGGGAAGCAGAATGTACAGCCCAAATGTTGAATGCGGAAAAAGCAGCGAGCTTCGCTGATCGAGGACTTGTACGATGAACAAACCTGATAAAAAGAAACAGCTTACACAATGGCTCGTTTTTGGGATAATTGCCGGATATCTCGGCAACCGCATGGGTTGGTTATATGCCACTTCTACCGGAAACCCAATGGAGAAATTGACTGCTGCACTGGATGTCACATCCAGTATTCTGCGACGTCCGTTCTTTCTCAGCCTGATTCCAGCTGCATTGATAGGAACTTTGGTAGGAGCTGCCGGCGTGTGGCTATGCTATGTCTATTTTGTTTTAGGTGCGCATCGCTTGATGCCTGGCAAAGAGCACGGCTCTGCGGAATGGGGTGACGCAGAAGATATCACACCACTCCAGGACAAAGATACTATGAACAACATCATTCTGACCGATACAGAAGGACTATCTTTGAATGGTCGAATGGCTGTCACAAAGGATAACGACTACAATCGCAACAAAAACATTTTGATTGTAGGCGGCCCTGGTTCTGGTAAAACAAGATATTTTGTTAAGCCAAACCTTTTGCAGATGAATCGTAACTACATCGTTACAGACCCCAAGGGCTATACTTGAAGAGGATAGAGAAAGGATGCGTCACACGAGATAAAAGTACATAACGAAGGGAGGTTAAAACCGTGGCAAAGAAAGAAGAAATCAAAATCACAGCGTTGTATGAGCGACTGTCCAGAGATGATGAACAGGTCGGAGAATCCAACA
>CALFLK010000002.1 GCA_937880095.1 uncultured Faecalibacterium sp.
TCAATATGATTGAGAAGTTTTTCATGGCAGCGCTGGCCGCTGCCATTATCGTTGTAATCGTCGCATGGCTGGCACTGGCGTGTGTCGCACCGTTCGCGCTGCTGAAGCTGTGCGGCATGATTTTGCTGGCATGAGGGGGTGAGGGATGTGAAGTCATGGGATAACAAAGGCGCTTTTGACGAGGCACGTCAGCGCGTGCTGGATCTGCTGAACGGTAAGACGATGAATGAAATTCAGTTGATGCGCTGTAAGCGCTGCATCTGGCATACATACGGCCGCCCTTGCGTCTGGCCTAAGGGTATGTGCCAACTCGCACAAAAACCTCGGAAAAACTCGGAAAATAAGTAACGGGGAGGGACTGCCGTCGTGACGTATGATGAACTGAAAAAAGAATTGGAGAGCTACCGCTGGGCGCTGGACAAGCAGCGTGATCTCCAGGCGGAGCTGGACCGCTGGCGCGCTACTGCGGAAAACATTTCCCCAAACTGGAGCGGTATGCCCGGCGGTGGTCCCGGTGGCGCGCAAATCGAAACCAGTGTGGAGCATATACTGGAATTGACAGAGCAGCTGGATCAGCAGATCCAGGAGTGCATCGCCCAGCGTGCCAAGGTGGAGCAGCTGATCGAGCTGGCAGAGAAGCCACAGCATAGAAGCATTTTGCGTAAGCGGTACATAGAATGTCTTACCTGGCGGGAGATTGCGGATCAGACTGGGTATGATGGGGATTATGTGAGAAAGATGACCCGGGAGGCAGTGAAACTAATACTCGAAAAAATTTAAAAATGATATATTGAATAAGCTGCTAGAGTAAAACTAGCAGCTTTTTGTTGTATTGTGAAATAAACAGGTGCAAAAATGATGAATTTTGGGATATGTGTTGAACAAAAAATTGAACTTTGGTATCATCAAGCTAAATAAACGCGCAGGAGGAAAAGAATATGGATAGACTGGATTATAAAAAGTATGCGACTTCTACAGTGCTGGCGTATCCGACAAAGTACAAAAAACATCTGAAGGCGCTGTTTATCGAAGCGGGGTTAGCCAAAGATACAGAACAGTTACAGATGGATACTCTGAATGGGGTAGATATTCTGGGGATGCCATTAAAGGATCAGCTAGAAAAGTGTATTTCTGAATCTGATGATACGCTTGGAATCATTGAAAAATGGGAGTTTGAAAAGGACTACAGGCATTCTGTGCTTTTTAAGGTGGATGATTTTGATGCACTAACAGCTACGGTCGAAAAAGAGGTAGAAAGATACGAGAAGGGATCGTTGCCTCTATATGACGAGCTTTGTGAACCTCGGCTTTTGATATCCAATGATGCGAAAATTGATTTGTTAAAATTTAATTTAAAACGAGAGGCCGTACATCCAATTACTGCGGAAGAATTGCTGACCAGATATCCAGTTGTGGTAGCATTTCACAAAAAGGCAAAGATTGTAGCAATTCGGTTTGATTCATTGCGTAGACTTTATATTGAGCGTACAGATGCATTTTATGCGAATTTGGTTGATGATACGGTGACGTATATTGAAAATCATTTTCATCATAGATTAAATCCCTTGGATTTGGATTTTTTGCTGACGTATGTCCAAGGTACAACAAGTGATGTGAGACTGATTGCTCAATCAATGAAAATGTCGAACGGAACAAAAGCAGAGCTACAAGTAGGAATGAATGAAGACTATGTGCTTCCGTTTATTGGTGAGCTGAAAGATATGCTTATAGAGTACCAGGAGGATTTTAATAAAGTTCCGAACTTGAGAGATGCATTTGAACAATTTATTTGTGAAAAGGAAGAAACTTCGGATTACCCTTGGATTGAGCTTCTTTGGGAAGATGAAATTAAAACTAGATCAATTCATGTGAAGATTACATTTAATTACCACCAAAAAGGTTATAGCTTGTTACAACATTACTTTAATCCTGTTTTAATTGGAATGGAGAGGATGAATCGTGTTGTTGACTTTATCAGTAGCGTTGAGAATAACGCTTGAAGAAGAATCCCGATATTCTTCGGAGGAAATCGAAAAAATCATTAAGGTCTTTTCTCGATATCATGCAAAGGACTGGATTTATCCAGGTGCCATAAAGCGCCAATTAAAATTTAAAATTGAAGATGTTTACCATATCTTAAATGCATTGGAAAAAACGGGTGTTATTGAGGGATGGTATGAACTTTGCTGCGGCCATTGTCAGAGGGTTTTAGGAACGGTTAAGCGCTTTAATGAGCTTCCGCCAGAGTTTACTTGTGAACTTTGCGACACAACTTTGAATACGATGGAAAATACCATCAAAATCTATAAGGTGCTGCAAGATGGATAGAGCATGTAGCCTGAAAAGTCTGATGAGTACTTGTAAAGAACTTTATAGTGACGACATACTTTGCGAGTTATCTCCGGAGGATTCTGCAGAATATAAGAGATTGCTAGAAAGGTTTCATACTGTCAATAATAGTGTGTGCAAGACTACCGAGAAAGGAAAAGCTCTAGAAGATCTGGTTGGCTTTTTGATTGAAAAGTCTGGAAATATTTTTGAGGTTGTCAAAAATGTGAAGACTGGCACAAATGAAATTGATGAGGTCATAACCTTAAATGAAACCGGAAAAATGTTAGTAGGATTTAAACTCCTTCCCGAAAGATTTGAGTTCGTTTTAGGAGAATGCAAGAATTATCATACTAAAGTAGGTGTCACTTATGTGGGGAAGTTCTACAGCTTATTACAGACGACAGCAATTACCACAGGTATCCTGTTTTCATATCATGGTGTAACGGGAAAGAACTGGAATGACGGATCGGGCCTTATAAAAAAGATATATCTCCAGAGAGAAGACCCTGACAAGAGAGTTGCAATTATAGACTTTTCTTATGAGGATTTTAAGAGAATAGCGGATGGGGATAATTTTCTTTCGATCATTCGGAAGAAATTAGAAGCGTTGCAGCTTGATACATCAATTGCAACAAGCATAGCGAAACATCCAGCAGAAAAATATTTTGAAAAAACATAAAAGCGCCGCCGAGCACCTGCCCGGCGGCTTTTTTTGTGCCAAAAATCTCAAATAAATTGAAAAATCACCCTGTTTTATCCCCCCCTAAGTGTGCTAAACTGTACTCGTGAAATCCAGCAGGGGAGCAGACCTGCTGGGATCCATGGTTTGACACCTCCTTTTTGACAGCTGCCCTGGCAGTCGGCGGGATATAGTCTGCCAGCATTCGAAGAAAGCCGGAGAGAGATCTTCGGCTTTTGTTATACGTTTTAGCCTGTGCCCTTCGGGGCATAGGCTTTTTTGTTGCCCGGCGGGAGGTCTGGGCTTGGACAGGAGGTGATCGCCACGGCAAAGAACAAGCTCAATCCCAAGCACAAGGCTTTTGCCGAGGCATATATCTCCAACGGCGCGAATGCCTATCAGGCGGCGCTGGATGCGGGCTATGCGGAGAGCACAGCCAAGAGCCGCAGCTATGAGCTGCTGCGGGACGAGCGAGTGCAGGCATACATCACCAGCCGACGAAAGGAACTGGCCCAGCAGGCGGTGACGCCGGAGCGTGTGCTGCTGGAGTTGGCGGACATTGGCTTTGGGCAGCGGGACTTCCCGGCCTACGATATGTTTGGCGAAGAACACCAGCGCAAGCCCAGTATGACGGCTCGGCTGAAAGCGCTGGAGCTGATGGGCAAGACTCTGGGGATGGATAAGCCCAATACGGCAGCAGACAACGAAGCGGAGGTGGTCATCATTGACGACGTTCCACCTGAATAATACGATTTCTCCTGCCTTCCGGCCTGTACATCATGCAATCAAGGCCGGGAAGGTCAGTGAGATCGTTCTTCCCGGCGGCCGAGGTTCTACCAAATCCAGCTTTCTGAGTGTAGAGCTGATTCTACAGCTGCTCAAACATCCGGATTGTCACGCAGCTGTGTTCCGCAAGGTTGGCAATACGCTGCGCACCAGTGTGTATGCGCAGGTTTGCTGGGCAATCAGCGAGCTGGGGCTGTACAGCAAATTCCGCTGCACGGTCAGCCCGATGGAGTGCACCTACAAGCCAACCGGCCAGAAGATACTATTCTTCGGTCTGGATGATCCGGGAAAAGTGAAGTCTATCAAGGTACCCTTTGGCTATATCGGGATTGGCTGGTTTGAAGAACTGGATCAGTTCGCAGGGCCGGAAGAAATTCGTAGTGTGGAGCAGTCGATTTTTCGTGGCGGCTCTTTTTCTTTATCCCTTAAGAGCTTCAACCCGCCGCCGATGGCGCGAAACTGGGCCAATCGCTATGTGCGGGAGTCGGTTCCCGGCCGGATGGTGGTACACAGCACCTATCTGACCGTGGACCCGGCGTGGCTGGGACCGCGCTTTCTTGCAGATGCCGAGAACCTGAAGATCACCAATCCCACCGCATACCGGCATGAGTATCTGGGCGAAGTAGTTGGCAATGGTACCCAGGTATTTGAGAACATCCAGGTGCGTCCGCTGACCACCGAAGAACTGAATCGCTTTGAACGAATTTATCACGGTGTGGACTGGGGATGGTACCCTGACCCGTGGGCATATAACGGCTGCCGTTATGATCCGGTACATAAGACGCTGTACATCTACGACGAGCTGACCCGTCGGCGCACATCCAATGAAGACACGGCCAAGCTGCTGATCCAGCGTGGCGTATGCCAGAATCCTGACTTTGACGAGACACTGACAGCCGATAGCGCAGAGCCGAAGAGTGTCTCTGATTACCGTGCGTATGATTTGCCTTGCCGGGAAGCGGAAAAGGGTCCTGGCAGCGTAACGGCTGGTATGAAGTGGCTGCAAAGTCTGGTAGCTATCGTGATTGATCCAGAGCAATGTCCGGACACAGCAACAGAATTCAGCGAGTACGAATATGAAACGGACAAGCGCACCGGTGAAGTGCTGCAAGGATATCCGGATTTGAACAACCACCATATTGATGCGGTGCGGTATGCGCTCAATCGAGTTTGGCGCAGGAGGGGACAATGATGCACAAATGGAAAACATGGCTGTACAGCCGCTTTCTGCCGGAATATTGCCGGCAAAGCCTTTTGGAAGAAAATGCCCGACTGGAAAACGAGCTGAAACAAAAGCAGCAGAGAATCCAAGAGCTGAACAGCTACATTGACGGCATGGAGGCTGGTATGCACAGCCTGCGCCGAATCACCATTTGCAATCACACAGGAAAGGGGGACAACTAAGCAATGGCATTTTTCAACGCACTGTTTGGTGCAGCCAACCTGCACCATTACAGTCAGGCGTTTCCGGATGCAAGAGAGTGCACCAGCACAGCGATGCAGAAGGCAATTCAGGACTGGTTTCAGCTGTACTACCAGACAGATACGCCGGAGGATGAAGACCCTTGCCAGCGGATTCCCTGTGCGGTTGTATCCAAGCTGTACAAGGCATGTTTTGCAGAATATAAGCCGGAATTGAGCGGACAGGGCGCAAAAACGGACTTCCTGACCCGCTGCCAGGAATCGCTGGATCGCAAGCGCAAGAAAGCCGTACAGCTTGCCATGATTGGCGGCGAAGCGTGGTTGAAACCTTTGCCCGGCAAGGATGGCTTTTCCTGGGCAGTGGTGCGCCGCGATGCAGCAGCTGTTTTGGGGCGTGACAGCGACGACCAAGTGACGGACATGATTTGCACCGAGCAGACCACCGCAAACAATGGCATTTATACGCTGCTGGAGCGCCGAACCGTGAATCCTGACGGCTATCTGACCATTGTGAACAAGCTATACTGGAGCAGCGACAGTACAACGCTGGGCGCACCGGTTGCGCTGGATGCATTGCCCAAGTATGCTGAGCTGCCGGCGGAGTACACATTTCCCCAGCCGGTGGGCAGCATTGGTCTTGTGCCGGTAAAGATGCCGCTGGAAAACAGTGTAGACGGCAGCATGGATGGTGTGAGCGTATATGCCGCTGCTGCGGATTTAATTCACCGCATCAATCACAATGAGTGGCTGATGAATCAGGAGTTTGACAACGGCGCCATTCGCGTTTTTGCTTCGGACGATTTGATTCATAAGCGGAGAAACAGCGATGGGAAAGTCATTCAAAAAGAGCTTCGGACCGGTCTTTTCACTGGGCTGGATGAAGACCCACAAAAAGTCGGGATTACAATCTTTGCACCCCAGCTGCGTGAGCAGAGCTTTCTGGCGCGCAAAAACGAGTACCTGCGCAACGTGGAAAGCGTGCTGGGCATCAAGCGAGGGCTTTTGTGCGAAACAGCAGACGTACAGCGCACCGCCACCGAAGTGGCCAGCAGCGAGGGCGATTACAGTCTGACCGTGCAGGATCTGTGGGAGGTCTGGGAAAAGGCGGACCGTGAAGCACTGCGTTTGTGCGACGTACTGGGCCAGATGTATCACATTTGCCCGGCGGGTAGCTTTGACCCGGATAAGGATCTGTCCATCAGCTGGGGCAACGGCGTGTTGTATGATGCAGACAAGACTTGGCAGGAGAATATGCAGATGGTGGCAGCAGGAATGCTCAAACCGGAGCTTGCGTTGGCGTGGCGGTATAAGATGCCTTGTAAGACCGATTCGGACCTTGCCAAAATCCGCAAACGCTATATGCCGGAAATGGAGCAGCTTTTGGACGAAGAGGACGAGGAGACGTAAGCCATGGCACTCAAACCGGAGCAGAGCGCAGCATTAAAAGATGCGTTTGGCCAAATTGCAGAGCCGATCACTGACTGGCTGCTGAAGGACGCAGCGGAGCGAATCGCTTTGTCGGGTAAAATGACCAGCACGGCCAGCTATGAACTGTATCGGGCCAAGGCTCTGGGGGAAAGTCAGCGAGAACTGAAAAAGTTTCTGAGACGGCAGCTGAAGCTTTCCAACAAAGAGATTCGCAGATTGTTTCGGCAGGCAGCACGCTTTTCCCGTGATAACGATGAGGAGCGTGTCGGGCTGACTTCCGGTGCAGACATGGAGCAGATGACGGCCGCAGCGGTCAAGCTGGCACAGAAAGATTTTTCCAACCTGACCCAAACCCTTGGCATGGTCACACCCGGCGGAGCGGTGCAGCCTTTGCGCCGATTCTATCAGGAAACAATGGACTTTGCTTTTGAGCAGATCTTCACCGGTGCAGCAGACTACCAGACCGCCATCCGGCAGGCCACTACAAAGATGGCAGATGCAGGTGTGCGCACCATCGACTACGAAAGCGGAATCAGTACCGATATCGAAGCAGCGGTGCGCCGGAACATGATGGGCGGCATGGGGCTTTTGGATGAGCAAATCACCCGGACAAACCATGACGCTTTAGGCTGTGACGGCTGGGAAATCAGTGCCCATGCCAACAGTGCCCCAGACCATGAACCCATCCAAGGCCACCAGTTTTCGGATGAGGAATGGAAAAAGATGAACGGTACCGCTGCAAAGCCTGGCACTCTGAAACGCCGGATTGGGACGCTGAATTGTGGGCATATCGGTATGCCTATCATCCTGGGCGTGAACAGCCCCCAGTACACCGAGCAGCAGCTGCAAGCCTTCCGTGACGACAACGCCAAGGGCATTACATACGAGGGTAGACACTACACCGGATACGAAGCCACCCAGAAGCAGCGCCAGTTGGAGCGTGCGCAGCGCAAGCAAAAGCGGCGTATCTTGGTAGCAGAAACCACCGGCGATACCCTGAAAGAGCAGGCGGCACAAATCAAGCTGCAAATGCTGCGCCAGCACTACAAGGCATTCAGCAAAGCGGCCGCTTTGCCCTTGCAGGAAGAACGTGTCTGGGTGGCAGGCTTCGGACGAACCCAGGCAGCAAAGGTGAGGGGTACGGTTGTAAAGTACCAAAAAGTGCGGTATCATAAAAAGGGAACGGTTGTTGTAACAGACGACTGGAAGAAAGTAGAGCATCCGCGAATTCCCCCGCGATATCTGCCAAATGCGATTATAGAAACCGTGTCACAACGAGGAAAACAGATAGATCGGATGTTCTATGATGCAAAGGGACTGCAGTATAAACAAATCAGTAACGGTCCGCATGGAAATCCTAAGATGCATCCGTATGGAAAGCATGGCGAGCATGCACATGATATTGTCTGGTCGGATGGAAAGATCGTTGGGCGCAAGGCACGTGAGCTGACAGAAAAAGAAAAAGGGGAATGTGGTGATATCCTATGAATGCAGAAGATTTGAGAAGTTGGATCGATAGCTTAACGCAAGATATTGATTTTGTGTATCAAGGGAAAAACGGCGTAATTTGTCCGTTTGACAGACAGAATATTTCTCTTTGCTATGACGGCAAGGAAATTACTGTTCATTCCGTATCGGATGCAATGCAGACTCCTTTTATCAATGGTTATGCATTGAATGATATCTGTGGACAATTGGAAATTTAGTCGCAAGTTGTAAGTCCCGCTTACATGCTGGATAAAAACAAAAATACCACTTACAATCACGAAAAGTGGTGTTCTAATATGTTTTTCTGCATTTAACGCACACTTTTTGCAAAACATGAGCGTTAGGCTGCCATTTTGTTGACGTCAACAAAATGGTGTGTACTGTAAAATATAAGATAAGGCTCACTGCCCACCACGGGCGGCGGGCCTTTTTTGTACCCATTTTTAGGAGGCTCCCAGATGACGTTTGAAACATATCTACAGATTTTTTATTTCAAACTTGGATTTTCCCTTGTGGTGGCAGTTATTGGTGTCGTATTGTTCTGGTGGAGTAATCGACACTGACCGAATCAAAACTTGATGACGAGAGCAGCCGCAAGGCTGCTTTTTTCATACCTTTACGCAGCCCTTGGCGTACAACAGGGGCGAATCCCTACCGGGGAAAGCCCGGTATACAAACCATTTCAGGAGGATTTATGAAGAACATCACCGAGATTCTGACGGGCCTGGGCATCCAGATCCCGGAGGACAAGAAGGCGGACTTTGACAAGGAGTTTGCTGAAAACTACAAGACCGTGGCGGACTACAACAAGCAGAAGCTGAAGCTGGATCAGGCGCAGAGCGATTTGAGCACCGCCCGTACCCAGCTGGAGAGCTTCAAGGATGTGGACGTCAACGACCTGAAGAACCAGATCACCACGCTGACCAACACCCTGGCAACGAAGGAAACCGAACATGCTGCCGAGCTGGCCGACCGTGACTTTACCGCTATGCTGGACGCAGCCATCGCCGGCAAACACGGCCGCAGCGCAAAGGCAATCAAGGCAATGCTGGACGTGGACAGCCTGAAAGCCAGCAAGAACCAGGAGCAGGATGTTTCTGCAGCCCTGGATCAGCTGGCTAAGGACAGCGGCTATCTGTTCGACAGCGAAACCCCGCCGCCCTATGCTGGCGGCACAGGTACCAAACAGCCTGCCGCAGGACAGAACGCAGCGCTTCGTGCTGCCTTTGGTCTGCAGGCAGAAAACAACAAGTAACATAGGAAAAGAGGTTTTAATTTATGGCAAATACGATTGAACTTGCAAAGCAGTTCGTCCCTATGCTGGACGAGGTGTACAAGAATGCGTCCCTGACCGCAAAGCTGGACGGTGCGTCCGATTTGGCGCAGCAGGGCGCGAATGCCAACGAGCTCATTATCCCCATGCTGGATATGCAGGGACTGGCCAACTACTCCCGCAACGATGGCTATGTGAAGGGCGATGTGACCATGACCAACGAGACGGTCAAGTGCAACTTTGACCGTGGTCGTATGTTCACGGTAGACACCATGGACGATCAGGAAACTGCTGGCCTTGCCTTTGGTCGTCTGGCTGGTGAGTTTATCCGCACCAAGGTGGTGCCGGAGCTGGACGCATTCCGCTTTGCTGCTTATTGCGCTGCGGAAGGTATCAAAAAGAAAGAGGAAACGCTGGCTGACGGCAACGCAGTGCTGGCCGCTCTGCGTGTGGCAGCAACCGCAATGGATGAAGCAGAGGTCCCGCAGACCGACCGTTATCTGTTCATCACGCCCACCCTGTATGGCATGATCCAGGATCTGGACACAACCAAGAGCCGCGAGGTGCTGGCCGGTTTCGCTTCGGTCACTTCCGTACCGCAGACCCGCTTTTATACTGCGATCCAGCAGGAGGCATCCGGTGCCGGCGGCTACAAGAAAACCCCGTCCACCGGTGCGGATCTGAACTTTATGGTGCTGCACAAGGATGCGCTCATCCAGTTTGAAAAGCACGTTGCGCCCAAGATCGTTACCCCTGAGCAGAACCAGGACGCGGACGCCTGGAAGTTCGGCTACCGCAATGTAGGCATTGCGCAGGTGTACAAGAACAAGGCGGCAGGCGTTTACGCCAGCCACAAAACTGCCGGTTAAGGAGTCTGCCATGGAATACATTGAGAAACGCTACACCCAGCCCAACGCGGACGGAGTGATTGGGCTGGTGTTCGAGCCGGTGGACGCCCCCAAAACTGAACCGGAAACGGTCAGCGAGAAGGCAGAAAGCCCTGAGAGCAAGGCTCCGGCAAAGCAGAAAAAGAAGGCCTGATGGGGTGCAAGGCATGGTGGATTACGCATTTTATGTAACGGAATACATGGGCGACAGTGTTCCGGAGGCAGAGTTTGCAGCATTTGCCCGTGATGCACAGGCGCAGTTGAACCGTTACAAGCGCATCTATACCGTAACCGCACCGGAGGAAAACAGCGAGAACATGGCGTTGTGTGCCATGGTGGATGCGCTGTATTATTTCGCCCAGGCACAAAGCGGTGCAGTGGGTGGCAGCGTCCATGTCGGAAGCGTGTCCAGCAGCGCACAGACGATGCAGGTGGATACATCCCCGGCGACGCAGGAGAAAGAGTTGTACCGCTGTGCCCGGCAGTACCTGGAGATTTACCGCGGACCGACAGGAGGTGTTTGAGATGCTTCGTATGCGGCGAGGTCCCCCCGTGGACTATCGTCTGTGCAATCAGACGGTGACGATTTACCATCAAATCAGTGCAGGAAAAGAGTTTCGCTGTACCCGCACGGTATTTCATGGGGCTTTTCTGGATTTCAAGAAAGTGACCGCAGTGGAGAAAACCGGCAGCCGGGAAACCAATAGCTTTTTGTTGGTACTGCCTTCCGGATGGAGTGGGCGCCCTGTCTGGATGCCGCCGCAGCAATATGATGCTGCGGCAAAGCAGGATGGTGAGTTCACTTTGGCACCCAAGGATAAGGTGATGCTGGGCGAAGGACCCGAAATCACCACTCGTGAACAGTGGGCGGCACTTTTGCCGGCACAGACTACTGGACTTGTGGTGGTTCGTGATGTGGATCCGAAATACTGGCAGACAGCGGTCTGCCATGTGGAGGCGGCAGGATGAGCAAGAAAGAAACATTGTTCCGCTTGCCGGACGGCACTGTGGCAGAGCTGGAGATGAAAAATGTGCCGCAGATTTTGCAGGAAAAAGGATTGAATCCTGGCGGCGATGTGCAGATGTTCCATACCCAGAACGTGTTGCGCCGTATCATCAAATACATGCCGTACAAAACCGGCATGACCATCAAGGTCACTGTGGCACAGACGGACATTCATAAACCGCGCATCATTACCAATATGCCCAATGCACAGTTTCTGTATCGTGGCAAGCTGATGCTGGGGGACGAAACAAACAGCCCCTGGGCACGAAAAGGTGAAACGAAACACGTTGTCAACAAACCATTGCACTACAACAAAACCAAGAATCCTTTGGCAGGTCCTTATTGGGACCGCAGGCTGAAAGCAGCGGAGGGCAAAGCGTTGGCAGCGGATGTGCAGCGATACATCAACCGAAAGGGTGGTAAAAAATGAGCGATTTGGAAAAGCTGAAGAAATGGCTGCAAACGTATCCCGGTGCGGATCAGCTGGTAGACTTTCAGGTGGACTACACTGACCATCTGCCGGGCAGCTTTGGCGTGTTTCCGGCGGGGCTGGTGGAAATCGGTCGGAAAGAAAACATCTTGGGCGATATTGCGGTGCAGAATCAGTACAATTTCGCCTTGTATCTGGTGCTGCCGAAAGCACCGGGTGACGATGTAGGGGCACAGATCAATGCAGACTGGGTGATGGATTTCCAGCGCTGGGTGCAGGCCCAGTCAATGCAGCACAAAGCGCCTACCTTTGGCAATGTGAACGAAGAAAAAGAAACACTGAGCGCCCAGAACGGTGCGCAATATGATGCGGACGAGGAAGGTCTGGCGATGTACATGATTTCGCTGCAGGCCGTTTTTTGGACAGAATATCTCGACCGCACGAAAGGATAAGGTGATAGAAAATGGCAAAAATCGAACGTAAATTCATGGCGCATTATATCAATGCAGGCACCAGTGAGACAGCCGATTATGTGCGCCTGGGTAAGGATCTGGAGGAGTACAGCCCGGAAATGTCTGCCAAGGTGGAAAAGACGCCGAATATCCTGGGCGAGACCCGGGTAAACATTACCGGTTATGAAAAGAGCGGTGCAGTGGAGCCGTACTTTGCAGAGAAGGGTGACAAGCTCTTTGAACGTCTGCAGAAAATCGTGGACGAACAGCAGGTGCTGGATGACCTGAAAACCGACATGGTAGAGGTTCATCTGTGGGAGCAGGAATCCTCTGGTGCATATCCCGCAGTTCAGCAGGAAGCCTACATCGAGGTTACCAGCTACGGCGGCGATACCAACGGCTACCAGATTCCCTTTACGGTGCACTATACCGGCCAGCCGGTCAAGGGTACATTTGACCCCAGCACCAAGAAGTTCACGGCAACCGGTGCAGGTGCATAAGAGAAAGGAGAAAAACCATGGCACAAATCCTTCATTTCGATGATGGTATCAAGGAATACCAGATCAACAATAACGGCGTACTTCGCCTGAATCCCAGCGACCCGAATTTGTATCAGCGCTTTTTCGATGCACAGGATAAGTTGCTGGCAATCGAAGAAGATTTGGTGCAGCAGGGCAAGCAGCTGCAGCCGCTGCCGGAAAATGCAACGCAGGAACAGAGAGTGGCATCCGGTGAAGCGAATATTCGCCTGATGGCCGAAGCCGACCACAAAGCAAAAGAAGTTCTGGCATGGGTGTTCCCCGGCAACGATTTCGATGTTCTGCTGGGCGGTGCCAATACGATGGCAGTGGGTACAAACGGCGAGCGTGTCATTACCAATTTCATGAACATGCTGGTACCCATTGTGGAAGAAGGCGTCAAGACGTACACGGATACCAAGGTCAACCAGGCTGTTGCGCAGGCAGGTGCCAATCGTGCGCAGCGCCGTGCGAAAAAGCACAGGAAAGACCACAAATGAACGCCTGGGAGTTACCCACAGCGGTAGAACTGGATGGCCACAGTTATGCAATCCATGCAGATTACCGGGATATCTTGCAAATCATCCAGACGCTCAATGATCCGGAAGATCCGGAGCTTGTGCGGTGGCGAATTGCGCTGGCTTTGTTCTATGAGGACTGGCAGGACATCCCCCTGAACAATCAGCAGGAGGCGATGGAGCAGTTGGCTGTGTTTATCAACTGCGGCGTAGAGGAGCAGGACCAAAAGCCTGCCCCCAAGCTGATAGACTGGGAACAGGATGCGCTGACCATCGTAGCCGATGTGAACAAAGTAGCCGGCTGCGAAGTTCGTGCAATGCCGTTTGTACATTGGTGGACCTTTGTGGCATATTTCAGCGCAATCGGTGAAGGTCAGCTTTCCATGCTGGTATCTATTCGGGATAAACTGCGTCGGGGTAAAAAGCTGGAAAAATGGGAGGATCAGTTCTATCGGGAAAACAAAGACCGGGTCGATCTGAAAACCAAGTACACGGCAGAAGAACTGGCAGAACAGGAACGCCTGAAAAAGCTGCTGGGGGAGTAACCTTGCTATTTAATGTTGACTTTCTGTGTACACATGATATAATAAGCGTGTACACAGAAAGGAAGTGATGAGATGTCGCCCCGTACAGGCAGACCGAAATCGGAGAATCCGAAGAATATTCAGTTGAAAATCCGAGCGGATAAGGAGACTATTGCTGACTTAGATTATTGCTGTGAAAAGATGGATAAAACAAGAAGCGATATTATCCGTCTGGGTATTCAGAAAGTGAAAACCGAGATCGACAAATAAAAAATCCCCGCGCTGTTCTATCTTGCAGGACTGACAGCACGAGGATTGCACACCGAGCCGCGAAGCTACGGTAAATAAAGTATACCATACGCAGAGAAAAACAAAGAGTTGTTTGAAGTGAAGGAGTGCTTTAATGAAAAAACAAAATGGAGCGGAACACAGACGCTTATCACTCCAAAAGGTCGAGAAACATTTCGGCTGTTGTGTGTAGGAATTTAATTTTTAAGGCTCACCGCTACCCGGCGGCGGGCCTTTTTTGTACCCATTTTTAGAGGAGGTGATGCGTAACGGCAGCAACAGATGGGCGTGTAGTGATTTCTACCGCACTGGATAATCGGGGATTGAAAAAAGGAATTCGTAGTATTTCCGGAAGCCTTGGAGGTCTGAGCGGTGTACTGAGCAAGCTGGCAGGCCTTATCGGCAGTGCCTTTGCAGTACATAAAATTGTAGAGTTTGGCAGGGAATCCGTACGGCAAACAAGTGCCATGACAGATGCACTGATTGGTCTGCGCAGTGTTCTGGAAGGGCAGGGACGGAGCTTCCGCAAAGCGAAATCGTTTATCAATGATTACATTGCAGACGGTTTGGTGCCGGCTACCAATGCCATAGCAGCATATAAAAACCTTGCGCTGCGTGGATACAATGACCAGCAAATCCAGCAGGTGCTCGTCGCCCTGAAAGACAGTGCAGCTTTCGGTCGGCAAGCCAGTTACAGCATGGGCGAAGCGGTGCAGAGCGCTTCGGAAGGCCTGAAAAACGAAAACAGCATTCTGGTGGATAATGCCGGTGTGACCAAGAATGTAGCTAAGATGTGGGAGGATTACGCCCACAGCATCGGTACTACGGCCAATAACCTGACCCAGCAGCAGAAAATTCAGGCCGAAGTGAACGGCATTCTGGAGGAAAGTAAATACCAGGCAGGGGATGCGGCAAAGGTCGCTGGAACCTATTCGGGACAGCTTATGCAGCTGTCCTTTTCTTTTACCAATCTGAAAATTGCGGTGGGCAATGCAATCATGCCTATCGCACAAAAGGTTCTGCCTGTCATCAACAGCATGATTGCCTGCTTTACACGCCTTGCCAATGCGGTTGCAGCTGTGGTAGGAGCGCTCTTTGGAAAAGCCAGCGTCAATACAGGGACATTGGCGTCTAATAACGAGGCGGTTGCATCCAGTGCTGGTGCAGGAGCGGCAGCAGAGGATAAGCTGGCGAAAAGTACGCAAAAGGCCGGCAAGGCGGCGAAGGGTGCGCTGGCGTCCTTCGATGAACTCAATGTGTTACAGCAGGACACTGCTGGCGGCGGTACGAATACAGCCCCGGCGGGTGGTGGTGCCAGCGCAGGCAGTGTGCCGGTTACGGCGGAACTGGAGGTAGAAGACACTCTTTCCCCGCAGCTTCAGGCCGTCGTAGATAAGATTCACCAGTTGATGCAGCCGCTGCAAGCCATTGACTTCGGGCCGCTGGCGGCATCGTTTGACCGCCTGAAAGAAGCAGTGGCACCTTTGACGCGGGATTTATTCGCCGGGCTGGAATGGGCTTACTACAATCTGTTTGTGCCGCTGGCAAGCTGGACCATTGAAGATTTTCTGCCGGTGTTTTTGGATGTCTTTGCCGGAGGGCTGCGTGTTCTTACAGCGGCGTTGGAAGCGTTGGCCCCACTGGGGCAGTGGCTTTGGGATAGCTTTTTGCAACCCATCGCATCCTGGACCGGCGGCGTTATTGTGGATGTTTTGAATCTGATTGCTGACGGTCTGGACCGTATCGCTGACTGGATCAGTGACAATCAAACTGCTGTACAGGTAGCTGCAGTAACAGTAGCAGCTTTCATGGCTGCCTGGGGCAGTACGGAACTTGCCATTGCTTTGGTGGATATCGGTGGGATTTCTGGTGTTTTCAATAAAGTGACAAAAGCAATCCAAGCATGCACAATTGCTAAAATCAAGGATGAGATTGAGCTGGCCGGAGTTGTAGGACTTTATGTGAAGGACTTTGTCCAAGCCATGCTCACTTCTGTGGCGAATATTGCAAAAATGACCGCAGCGTGGATTGCGGAAACAGCATCAAAAATGGCCAGCACGGTTGCAACTTGGGCACAAATTGCAGCGACAACAGTTTGGAATGGCATCTGCGCCTTGGCAACAACCGTAACGACGGCATTTGGTGCTGCGGTTGCATTTCTTACATCTCCGATAGGTCTGGTGATTATTGCCATCGGTGCCCTGATTGCCATCGTGGTGCTGTTGGTCAAACATTGGGACCAGGTAAAAGCAGTTGCGCTTACGGTTTGGGCCGGTATCAAAGAAACCTGGTCGCAGGTGTGTGGCTGGTTTCAGGCGACGGTTATCACGCCACTGTCCAATGCGTGGGAGGGCTTCAAGCAAGGGTTTCTGCAAATCTGGCACGGCATCGTGGATGGAATCAAGGGCAGTATCAATGCCATCATTGGATTTATCAATGGCATGATTCAGGCTGTCACCAATGGCATCAATGCAGTGATTGGCGCAATGAACCGTATCAGCGTTGATATTCCGGACTGGGTTCCGGGTTTTGGCGGAAAGCACTTCGGTATCAACATCCCGACGCTGTCTGCACCGCAAATTCCCATGCTGGCACAGGGTGCAGTTTTGCCGGCAAATCATCCGTTCCTGGCAATGGTTGGCGACCAGAAAAACGGTACCAACATCGAGGCACCACTGGACACCATCAAGCAGGCTTTGGCGGAGGTGCTGGCACAAATGCCCATGCAGGAACGGGAAATCGTTATCAAGTTTGCAGCCAGCGGCGGTCTGGAACAGCTGATTCGTTTGCTCAAACCTTATATCGACAAAGAAAATCGTCGTGTAGGCACACGTCTGATTACAGGAGGTGAGATTTAATGCTGATTATTGATGGAGAAGTGTTTCCGGTAGATGCCATTGTGGAGCTTGGCCGTGAAGCCGACTTTTTGTACAAGTATGCAGAGCGCACGGAGAATGGCAATCTGGAATCAGAGCTGATTGGTGTTTTTATCAATCACAGCATCAAAATCTCCGGCATCAACGACCCCGCGCTTTACGACAGGCTGTATGATAAGCTGACCGAACCGGTGGAGCGGCATTCCATTACGCTGCCGGGCAACAACGGAACCTATACCTATGATGCCTACATGGGAAAAGTCAGTGATCGTCTGAAGTTGAAACACAAAGGCGTGTATCACTGGGACGAGTTGACGGTCGATTTCAAAGCAATGAAACCGGCGCGCACCTAAAGGGGGGATGATATGCAAACCGGTACACGGGTAGAGCTTGAACTGTTTGATATCACCGCAAAAAGAGATAGCACCGCATCCAGCAAGGATGCGCAGCCTTGGGGTAATCTGGCGGAAGACCTTCGTCTGGAAGAGCGCGCAGCACAGCCCAAATACGGCACGCTGGAGCAAGAACAGTTTCTCATGGACGGCAGCTTTACCCTCTTTCCGGATGAACCGCAGGGGCGGTTTTGGGGCTTGTGGAGCAAGCAGCAGAGCGGACCGGATGGGCGCTTTGCTGTGCCGCCTGTGCTGGAAGTGAACTTTTCCCAGCCTCACAGCTCAGCAGGAATCACGCTGCACTTTTATGCGCTGACGCAAGACTGGGCAAGTGAAGTGGAAATCCAGTGGTACGGCACAGAAGGGCAGCTTTTGGACAGCGCAGCCTTTCAGCCTGATGCAGCGGACTACTACTGCCGCCTGAAGGTAGAAAACTACCAAAGGCTGCGGATTTCCTTTTCCGCCACGAATAAACCCGAACGGTATCTCAAACTGGAGGGGCTGGACTACGGTGCAGCGCTGACGTTTCAGGGCGAGGACGTTGTGCAGGCAAATCTGCTGGAAGAGGTGGACCCGCTTTCCGGTGAGATTTCCATCAACACGCTGGATTTGACCTTGTTCAATCGGTCGGGAGAGTTTTCCATTCTCAATCCGGACGGCGTGTTTGATGTTCTGCAGGACAAGCAGCGCATTACGGTCTGGGAAGATGTACGCCCTTCCGCTCGGTCCCGTGAGGTGGTCAGCCACAACATGGGAACCTTTTATCTGTCCGACTGGGAGAACACCAGCGACACGATGGCAAAGTTTTCTGCCACCGATGCGGTAGGGCTTTTGGATTCCGACCCATTTGACGGCGGCATCTATGATACGACTGCGGGTGCGCTGGCGGCAGAAATTCTGGACGGTTATGCATACGAACTGGACCCTGTGCTGGCTGTAGAATCTGTAAAGGGATATCTCCCGGCGGGCACCCGCAGAGATGCACTGCAGCAGCTGGCGTTTGCGTTGGGGGCGATGGTGGATTGTTCCCGAAGCAATAAAATCAAGATTTGTCCGCCGCCTAACCGCCCCAGCAGCCTGATTGGTCGTGACCGCAAATTCACCGACAGCGAAGTGTCGTTGCACGCGCTGGTGACAGAGGTATCCGTTACAGCGCACCAGTATCAGCTACAGGAGAAACGCGAGCAGCTTTACAAAAGCGACCTTGCAGAAGGCACGCACCGCATCGCCTTATCCGGTCCGGTCGATAACCTGCAGGCAGAAGGCGGTACGCTGCTGGACTGGGGCAACAACTTCGCTGTGGTCAAAGTGACTGCAGCAGGGCAGGTGATTATCACAGGTAACCGCTATGCGGATACCCAAACAGTGCTGCACAGGCAGGCGGACGGTTTACCGCCGAATGTGAAAACCAATGGAAAAAGCGTAAAGGATGCAACCCTTGTCAGCCCGGACCGAGCGGACGTAGTAGCGCAGCGAATTCTGCGTTACTACGCCAATCGCTGCGATCAGACCTTTGAAATGGTTGCCGGCGCGGAAAAACTGGCAGATGTGCTGATGGTGGAGAGCTTTCGCAGAGAAAATGTGTGCGGCGTCTTGCAGAAAATGGAGCTGGACTTGACCGGTGGCTTTCTGGCCAGCGTAACGGTTTTAGGGCATCCGGTGCAGCATCCGGCACAGTTGTATGTGAACGAAATCTATGTGGGAGAGGAGGTGCTGCTCTGATGGCGTGGCAAAATCCCGTCTTCGACCGAACCGCAGCGGATGTGGCTGCCTGTGCAGAGAAGTGTTATTTCTCGCCGGAACTGCTGAACCGCATCGAGGGAAACACCCACTGGCTGGCAGAAAAATACGGTGTTTTCATGTCGGCACCTAGAAGCTGGTCGAGTACAGACTTTCTGACAATCAACCAGATGCAACGCATTTTGTCGGAAGCAGATGCCGTGCGTACCGCTTGCAGGCTGCCGCCCGGTGTGTGGGTGGTGCCTGCATTTCCTGCGGTTACCTGGCAGGCTGTGAACGACCTTGAGCATTTGCAGTGGAAACTGTATGACATCTGGCAGCGGAATCAGGCAGATGTGTTGTATGTAAATGAAGCCTATGCAGGCGAACAGATAGGAGTGTTGTAATGGCTTTTTTGAAGAAAATCTGGAAGAAGCGGCGGTGTGAATACCCCAATCGCCGCAGACTGACGCCGGTACCCGGCAAACAAAACGAAGTGGACGTTGCGCGCGCCGAAGGCATCATTCTGGAAGATGGTGACCAGCTGAGTGCCGAAAATATGAACAACCTGGAGGAACGTATTCAGGCTGGGTTCGATGAGAGCCGTATCTATAAAGCAACTTTCCTGTTGGACGGTTGGCAGCAGTCTGGTAATGCGTGGATCCAGACAGTCAGTTGTCCCGGTATGAAAACAGCATACAATGCTGAAAATCCGTGGTTCTACAAGACCGGTAATACAAAGACAGATGCAGAGCTGCAGGCAGGAATGAATAGTATTTGCGCTGGCAATGTGGAAACGCTGGAGGGCGCCATTAAGGTAACTGTGCCGAATAAGCCTACCTGTGATGTACCGGTCTATCTGCGGCGCGTAGAAATGAACTGAAAGGAGACAGCCGATGAAAGTATACGATGAAGCAGGGCAGCTACTTACTTCTGCGCCTGATTTGCAGAAAGGCTGGCTGGAAAATACGCAGCGTCTGGTCAAGCACCACCCCGCTCAGGAAGAAAAAAGCCGTGTCGAAGTCATGCCGGGCACAACGGGTCTGCGCCATCTGGTGATTGACCAGCCGGCACAGGATGCGTGGGATGAGTACGAGGATGTACAGGTGTATCATCTGTACACCCCGGAAGAGTTGGCAGAGCGCAATAAACCCACAGAGAGCGAACGCTTGGATGCAATGGAGGCGGCTATGCTGGAGCTTATGTTGAAACAGGGAGGTGCGACCAATGTTTGAGTTTTTGCGTGTGCAGTATGAGCTGGGTCGTCTGGATGATATGCAGCTTGCCCGGTATGTGCAGGCTGGTTGCATCACGGCGGCAGAGTACAAGCAGATTTGCGGAAAGGAGGTGCGGTGATGGGCCAAGCTGGAACAGGCGGCAGCGGATTCAATTTCGGAACCTATTATAATGCAGGTGGCTTGGAGTATCCCGCAAAACAGAAAATAACGTATGCTGCAACAGCTCCGACAGACGGTTTGCTGATTGCTTCCATCTCTAACACAACTAACAACGCGGAGTCGGATGGACACGGAACCAGCACAAGCACGATCAAGGTAAACGGAAATATTGTTTCCGATTCGTCCTCTAGCTATCCGTCGAACGCAGCAGAAAAGCGTGTGTTTGGTTCATGTGCGAGTGCAGTTATTTATGTAAAGGCAGGACAGAAAATCGTAATTGAAACGCAAAATTCTGCGAACCATTCGACTTACGCCATTACAACTGCTTTTAGTGCTGGATATCTTGATGTCGCGGAAGTTAAATAATCAAATAGAAAGGAAAATTATTATGGTTATGAATGTGATTGATATTTCTAAGCATCAGCAGACGTTTAACGCTCATGCTGCAAAAATGGCAGGTGTGGAAGGTGTAATGCTGCGCCACGCATACGGAACTAAGAAAGATACGCTGGCACTGAGCTGGGCACCGGGTATCAAAGCACAGGGGGTGCCGCTGGGCGGATATGGCTTTGCAACCTGGCATTACAAATCGAAAAACGGCGGCAGCATCGAAACTGCCCGTGCTCTGATGCACCAGCAGGTACAGACTTGGATCGATGCGACCCAGCAGAGCGGCTGTGATTTCTGGTTTGCTGTGGATCAGGAGCTGGAGCAGGGCCAGCAGATGGGCTTGGGTAAGCATGATAATACGATGCTGCTGAACGAGGCTTGCGATATGCTGGCAGCAGCGGGCCTCCACCCCTGCATCTATTGTTCCGTTGCATGGGACAACAACTACATCCGTACGGCAGACCTGCGGTACAACTACTGGCTGGCTCGCTACTATGACGGCAAGGCAGACTTTGACACCGCAGGTGCAGATCTGTCTCAGCTTCCGGATGGTAAGTATACCCGCTGGATGCGCCAGCTGCATGATGCAGGTCGTTTGGTGGGCTGGCAGTTTGCAAGCACCGGATACGGACTCAAGTACGGTGCCGGCGTCGTCAACATCGACCGCAATGTATTTTACATGGCACCCACCGCAGACAAGCCGGAGATGGGTGAAGTACATCCCCAGTCTGATGCCCAGTACATCGCTATCGGTCCGCTGTCTGCTGGTGACCAGGCAGCCGTGCGTGCGCAGCTGGACAAGCTGCAGGTGCCGGCACATACAGATGACGACGGCATAGTCTACACGGACATGGCGCTGTCTACCGGCGATCAGGCAACGATGATCCAGCTGGCTACTACGCTGCTGGTGCCCATCCGCATGCAGGACGTTCCGTTCGGACAGGAAAAGCCTGCTGAGCCGTCTGAGCAGTACAGCGTGGTGTTTATGTCCATGGTGGTCAAGGGTGGCTTTGCATCCAAGGATGATGCAGTGGACTACATTGAGAGCATCCTGGGCAAGGACGCCATGGAGCAGCTGAACCTGCAGATTGTGGTGGCGTAAGGAGGTCGTATGGTTATGGAAATGAGCACATTTTTTCAGGCTTATGTACAGGCCGTTACACATAATCTGTTTTTGATCCTGCTGCTGATCTGTGTAGCGGCAGACACTTTGTTCGGCTGCCTGCGTGCAGCACGTTTCCGCTGTTGGAACTCCTCTATCGGTATTGATGGTGGTATCCGCAAAGTAACCATGGTGCTTTCCATTGTAATTTTGGCTTTGGTGGACCAGTTAGTGGGTCTTGACCTGATTGGTCACCTGCCGGAAGGCGTGGTCAGTGCTTTGGGTGCGATTGGTATCAATGCCATCGGTCTGGCAGAGTTTTTTGCCATCGTTTACATTATGTATGAGGCGTCGTCCATCTTAAAAAATTTGCTGCTGTGCGGCGTCCCGTTGTGGGCCGGTCTGCAGGATAAGCTGGCCAAATGGGTGGATCAGATGACGGATGAAAGCAGCGTGAGTGTGTCTGAAACTTTGGCTCAGTCTGAGCGTAAGCAAATCCCTAAGAATAAGGCATAACAAAAGCCCCCAACTGTCCGGAAAATCCGGATGGCTGGGGGCTTTTGTTGTTTGAAAAGCAAAGTGTGTTCTGAACACACTTTTGAACACGTTTTTATTTTCTTGAATTGTTTTGATTATTATATATGTGCATAATATAATGTATGAACGCTGTGTTTACTGTGTATAAATAAGTATAAATTCATTCCAATAATATCTTGCGCCGGTTCGATTCCGGTCGGCGGCACTAAAAAATCCATGCGTGTATGCGCATGGATTTTTTGTTTTTCAGCCGATCATGCCAGATGGATTTCGCCCACACGCCACCCGGCTTCGGTGCGAACCAAGATGACAGGGACCGCGCGGGTCGTTTCGGCGGGTCCGCTCTCCGGCGGGAAATCATCCCGGAAGGTCACGATTTCCAGAAAGCGCACCATGTTTTCCTCCGAAGAAAGCAGGGTATAGCCCACGGTTTCCCATTCGCCGTTATAGCCGCTGGAAATATCGGCACACAGCAATGCGCCGTTTTCGTCGGGCTTATATAAGGCGTCGTTTGCCCATGTGAAATACTCCGGCATGAATACTTTCAGCACTTCCTCCTGAAAGGTCTGCCACGTCATGGTGCTGCGATAATAAGTCGCTTCACCGGGCGCAGGGGAAGGGATGCAGTCCCAGCACCAAGCGTCCTTGCCGAAATAGTGAGGGAAGCTGATGGGCGGGTCTTGGAAAAACAGCGTGGCAGCATCGGTGGCTTTATTGTACAGCACTAGCTGTTCCGCTGTCAGGAAGGCTTCGGGGCTTTCCACCGCATTGGCGATTTCTTCTTCCGTCGCCAGCGGTGCATCCTCTGCCCGGCGGAAGGTTTCGGGCAAATCCACTTGTGCGTCCGGTTTTTCATCCGGCGTGGCCGGTACAACGGTGTTGGCAGATACAGGCGTGCCAGTATCCGGTGTGGGCGGGGTGTCGGTGTTTTTACAGCCGGTCAGCCCACCGCATCCGCACAATAAAACCAGCACCATTGCCGCAGCGGGTACAGACAGTTTCCGCTGACCCCAGAACAGGACAGCGTCATTTGCATGACAAGACCTCATAAAAACACCTCCTAAAGCCGCTTTTTGCCGTGTGCAAAAAGGGGCGGTTTCTACCTTCATATTACACGGTCGTGCAGGTGGCTTCAAGTGGGATTCTACCGAAAAAATGACGCTGTCTTTGTGCTTTTTTTCGTCAGTGGCGGTTGGTGCGTTCCCACCCGCGCAAAAAGTGTACTTCGGTTTGATTTCACAGTTTCTTGCAGGGAAACGGCGATGCATTGTATCGAAGTTGCCAAAAATGGCGAAAAGCGTTGCAACCCGTCGGCTTTTCTGGTAAAATTCGTGGGAAGGTTCACAGGAAAGGAGAGAATTCGTGATGCGATACGGTCGAACGATTACAAAAACGAATGCTTTCTATATTTCCTATCGTCACTTATAAAGAGGTGTCGCTATTTTGGCGATACCTCTTTTTTTGAGAAAAGGAGGATATTATGAGTGAGAAAATCGATTACTCCCAGGGTATTTACGACGCAAAATCTCTGGGCACGCCCAAGCTGCTGGTGCTGGGCGCACAGCATATGTTCGCCATGTTCGGCGCAACGGTGCTGGTCCCGCTGTTGACCGGTCTGAGCGTTTCTACCACGCTGCTGTGTGCTGGTCTGGGTACGCTGCTGTTCCACCTGATTACCAAGGGTAAGGTTCCCGCATTTTTGGGTTCTTCCTTTGCTTATCTGGGCGGCTTCGGTATCGTGGCACCCAAGCTGCTGGATGCAAGCGGTGAGGCTACCATCCCCAACAAGGAAATGCTGCCTTACGCTTGCGCTGCGGTTGCATTCTCCGGTCTGATCTATGTTCTGGTTTCCTTCCTGATCAAGACCTTTGGCATCCGCCGCATCATGAAGTTCTTCCCGCCCGTGGTCACTGGTCCCATCATCATTTCCATCGGTCTGATCCTGGCACCTACCGCTATTTCCAACTGCCAGACCAACTGGCTGCTGGCTATCGTTGCACTGGGCACCGTTGTGGTCTGCAACATCTGGGGCAAGGGCATGGTCAAGATCCTGCCCATCCTGATCGGCGTTCTGACCTCTTACGCAGTGGCAATCTTTACCCACGCAATCGACTTTACCGCAATCAGCCAGGCTCCGCTGCTGGGTCTGCCCCTGCACAAGGCTGAAATGGGTCTGTTCGCCATCGACGGCAGCGCAAACTTCATCAGCGCACTGTTCACCATCATGCCCATCGCGCTGGCAACCATGATGGAGCACATCGGCGACATCGCAGCCATCAGCGCAACCACTGGTCACAACTACATCAATGATCCCGGTCTGCACCGCACCCTGCTGGGCGACGGCGTGGCAACCACCATGGCTGGTCTGCTGGGCGGCCCCGCAAACACCACCTACGGCGAAAACACCGGCGTTCTGGCTCTGACCAAGATTTACGACCCGCTGGTCATCCGCATCGCAGCTGTGTTTGCAATCCTGCTGAGCTTCAGCCCCAAGTTTGAGGCAATCATCAACACCATTCCTGCTGGCATCATTGGCGGTATCAGCTTTGTGCTGTACGGCATGATCTCCGCAATCGGTGTGCGCAATGTGGTCGAAAATCACGTTGACTTCACCAACAGCCGCAACCTGATCATTGCAGCTGTCATCATGGTTTCCGCACTGGGCTTCAACTCTGTGGGCGGCATTACCTTCCACGTCGGCACTATTGCCATCAACCTGTCCGGTCTGGCAATCGCTGCTCTGCTGGGTATCGTGCTGAACGCAATCCTGCCCGGCAACGACTACGAATTTGATGTAAATACGGACGACGGCGAAGGCGCAAGCCTGCGCGTTTGATCCGCACCGTAACTTTTTGAAAAAAGGCTTCGCTTTGGCGGAGCTTTTTTTCTGCACAAAAAGGCGGGAATCTGCCGCTTTTACTTGTGAAATGCGCCGTTTTGTACTATAATGAAATACTGTGGTACCGTATGCGGCGCGGTCTCTGGCAGGGCCAGCCACCATGGCATAGTATGCCATGACGGTTTTATATAGAAAGCATAAAGTAGAGAATAGTTAGAGAGGGGATTTATTATGGCAACTGAATATTTTTCTATGAATCAGCAGGAGCTTTTGCAGGAGCAGCAGCTGCTGCGTGCAGAGTACCAGAAGTACAAGAACATGGGTCTGGATTTGAACATGGCCCGCGGTAAACCCTGCACCGAACAGCTGGACCTGTCCAAGGAAATGCTGAAAATGGACAACTATATCGGCGAAAACGGCTTTGATGCCCGTAACTACGGCCTGCTGGAAGGTATGCCGGAGGCACGCCGTTTCTTTGCAGAGCTGCTGGATGTGGACAAAGACGAAATCATCGTCGGCGGCAACTCCTCTTTGCAGCTGATGTATTACCTGATCGACCTGGGCTGGCGTCAGGGCTTTGTGGATTCGCCCCGTCCGTGGCGCCACTACAACAGCCTGAAATTCCTGTGCCCGGTACCCGGCTATGACCGCCACTTCCGCATCACCGAGTATTTCGGCTTCCAGATGATCAACATCCCCATGACCGAGGATGGTCCGGACATGGATCTGGTGGAAGAGCTGGTGGCAAAGGATGACAGCATCAAGGGTATGTGGTGTGTACCCGTTTACTCCAACCCGGACGGCTACTGCTACTCTGCCGAAACCGTGGAGCGTCTGGCAAAGATGGAAACCGCTGCCCCTGACTTCAAGATCATCTGGGACAACGCTTACATCGTACACCACCTGACCGACACCATGTATGGCTGCCCCAACCTGCTGACCGAATGCCGTGAGGCTGGTCACCCGGAGCGTCCGCTGATTTTCTGCTCTACCAGCAAGATCACCTACCCGGGCGCAGGCGTTTCCGCACTGGCAGCCAGCGTGCGCAATATCCAGAACATCACCAAGAACATGATGCCCATGATCATCAGCTTTGATAAGATGAACCAGCTGCGTCATGTGCAGTACCTGCACAACAAGGCAGGCGTTCTGGAGCATATGAAGAAACACCGTGCAATTTTGCAGCCCAAGTTCCAGCTGGTCAAGCGCACCTTTGCGGATCAGCTGGGTCTCTGCGGCAAGATTGCCCGCTGGACCGACCCCAAGGGCGGTTACTTTATCAGCCTGTATGTGCAGGAGGGCTGCGCAAAGCGCGTTGCCCAGCTGTGCAAGGATGCAGGCTTGACCCTGACCGGTGCAGGCGCATCCTACCCCTACGGTCTGGACCCCAAGGATGAGCACCTGCGCATTGCACCGACCTACCCCTCGCTGGATGAGCTGCGTACAGCATCGCATCTGTTGACAACCTGCGTTCGATTGGCAACAGTGGAGAAACTGCTGAACAAATAAAAAAGAAAGAAGACGTAATGCCCGCTCCATGGGGCATTACAGGAGGCACACATGAAGATCAAGGGAAAAGCATGGCATCTTGTAGTAACGGTAATGCTGATTCTGGTATTTTCCTTTACTGCATTTTTCGGCGTGAGCAGCCAGTATGGCGACACGAAGACAACGTACGTTAAGGGTGCATCCGATATCCGCTTTGGTGTTGATATCAAGGGCGGCGTGAATGTAACCTTTAAGGCATCGGAAGGTTATGACGCCACCGACGAGCAGATGGACGCTGCAAAGAGCGTCATCGAAAACCGTCTGGTCGCTCTGAACATCACCGACTACGAAGTGTATGTGGACAACAACGCACACAACATCATTCTGGAGTTCCCCTGGCAGTCCGGCGAAGAAAACTTTGACCCGGAAGCAGCCATCGAGGAAATCGGTGCAACTGCATACATGACCTTCCGCAAGGGCGCAGCTGCGGACGGTGAACTGATTCTGGACGGCTCCATGGTGGAATCTGCACAGCCCGCATACGGCCCCGTGCAGCAGGGCGGTCAGCCGGAGTATTATGTCGTGCTGAAGTTCGATAAAGAAGGCGGCAAGGCATTCGGCGAAGCAACCACGCAGCTGGCACCGGAACGCGGTGCAATCAGCATCTGGCTGGATGACCAGAGCATCAGTGTGGCAAGCGTCAACGCAGCCATCACCAGCGGTGAAGCAATCATCACCAACGCTGAGTTCACCCAGGACGAAGTTGTCCAGTTGGCTCGCCAGATCAACTCTGGTGCGCTGCCCTTCTCCCTGGAAGTAGAAGGCTATGAAACCAAGAGCCCCACGCTGGGCGAAAACAGCTTGGAAGCAATGGTCAAGGCAGGTGTCATCGCCTTTATCCTGATCTTCCTGTTTATGACTCTGGTCTATCGTCTGCCCGGTTTCCTGGCAGGTATCGCTCTGCTGGGTCAGGTGGCAGCAACGCTGGCATTTGTTTCCGGTTACTTTACCATCTTCCCCAGCTTTACTCTGACTTTGCCGGGTATTGCGGGTATTATTCTGGCAATCGGTATGGGCGTTGACGCAAACGTCATTACCGCTGAGCGTATCCGTGAAGAGCTGGCAAACGGCAAGTCTATCGAAGGCGCAGTCAAGGCTGGCTTCAAGCGCGGTCTGGCTCCTATTATCGACGGCAACGTCACCATCGTCATCGTCGCTATCGTGCTGATGGGCGCATTTGGTCCCACCGACAGCTTCCTGGCTAAGATGATGAGCCCGCTGTTCTTTGCATTTGGTCCTTCTACCACCGGTACCATCTACGCCTTTGGTTACACCCTGCTGGTTGGCGTTCTGCTGAACTTCGTGTTCGGCGTTGGCGCAACCCGCCTGATGATCCGTGGTGCAGTTGGCGTGCGCGCTCTGCACAAGCCTTGGCTGTTTGGTGCTAAGACCAACGAAATCGTTTCCGTCAAGGAATCTCAGCCCGAAGCTAAGATCAACATGACCAGCAAGCGTAAGATGTTCATGTCCATTGCAGCTGGTCTGCTGGTTGTGATCTTTGTTTGCGCTGGCGCGTTCGGCGTCAAGCTGGATACCTCCTTCACCGGCGGTGCTATCATCACCCTGGGCTATGAGGGCGAGCTGGATGTGGATGCATTCACCCAGCAGGCAAAGCAGATTCTGGATGCTGACCACCTGTCTGTCCGTACCGGCAACAATGCCGCTACCGGCGAGCAGACCATCACTGTGAATATGCCCGGTACCGAAACCGTTACCATCGAGCAGGTACAGGATCTGACCGCTAAGATGGACGAAGCATTCAAGGACAACGCCATCGAGCAGCTGTCCCTGAGCAATGTCAGCCCCACCATGGGCGGCAAGTTCCTGCGCAAGAGCCTGGTGGCTGTTGTGTTCGCACTGGTTCTGATTTTGATCTACGTTGCAATCCGCTTCTCCAAGATCGGCGGCCTGACCGGCGGTGCAATGGCAATCATCGCTCTGATCGTTGACCTGAGCGTGGTGTTCGGCGCATTCGTATTCATGCGCGCACCGCTGGACGGCAACTTTATCGCAGCAATGCTGACCATCCTAGGCTACTCCATCAACGATACCGTCGTTGTCTACGACCGTATCCGTGAGGACCGCGCTCTGGTTGGCAAGAAGATGCCCTTCGACCAGCTGGTCAACCTGTCCATCAACCAGTCTATGCGCCGTACCATTATCACTACCGTGACCACCGTCATGGCTCTGTGCGTACTGTGCGTCGTAGCAAAGGTTTACGGCCTGACCAGCGTGTTCACCTTCGCATTCCCGCTGATGATGGGTATGGTCAGCGGCGTGTTTACCTCTCTGTGCATCTCTACTTCCTGCTGGGTCAGCTGGGAGCTGCGCAAGGGCAAAAAGACCGAGAAAAACTAATCAACGGCATCGGCCATAACAGGAAAAGGAGCGCGGACTATGAAATGTCCCTATTGCGGAGAGAGTGAGTCCAAAGTAATCGATTCCCGCCCCACCGAGGACGGCGAAAAGATTCGCAGAAGAAGAGAATGTCTGGGCTGCAAAAAGCGTTTTACCACCTATGAGGTGGTGGAAACCGTTCCTTTGATGGTTGTAAAAAAGGATGGCTCGCGCCAGACATTCGATCGCCAAAAGCTGCTCAACGGTATGGTGCGCAGCTGCGAAAAACGTCCTGTCAGCTACGAAATGCTGGAAAATGCAGTGGATGCCATCGAGCAGACCCTGCTGAACTCCTATGACCGCGAGGTCAGCAGCATGTATATCGGTGAACTGGCTATGCAGGAGCTGAAGAAAATCGACGAAGTGGCATACGTCCGCTTTGCGTCGGTGTATCGTCAGTTCAGCGACCTGAACACCTTTATGGATGAGCTGAAGGATATGCTGGATTCCCGCTCAAAGCGTCCGGAAAAATAATCGAGAGAGAGCTCGCAGCTGGCTGCGGGCTCTTTCTGTTTCTACCAGCAAATCTTCGGATTCATCCTGCGCATAGGCGGGCAAAGCACACAGTGTGGTGTCCAGTTCGGATATCTGGGTGTGTGCAATAAAGTACGCCAGCAGGGTCTGCTTTTTGCGCAGAATGTTTTTTGCCGCTTCAGCAGCAGTTTTCGCCTGTGCCCAGTTTTCGCTTTGAGCGGATTGGGTTACCAAATCCAGCTGGTGGTTCAAATCCCGCTCCAGATTGTGCATGAGCATACCGCTCCACACCGTAACGGCAAAAAGCATTGCTAAAATCAAAGCTGCGGCAATTCCACGTTTTTTCATAGCTTACCCTCCGAGGGGCACCCACTGCGGTGTCCCTTTTTTTTGATCCACACACAAGCCCCGGTTTCGTCCCCTAAAACTGCCAATAGCTCGCTGGGGTCGATGTGCTTTTTGTGGATTTCCTTTTCCATCCATGCGCTGGTTTTCCCGCAACAGGCAAGATTCTGCGAGATGCATTGCCCATCCAGCCAAAAGGGAAGTACCGGGGTCTGTTTATCCTCCGGCAGTGCCAAATCTTCTTTGGTGACGGATTCTTTATTGGGATATTTTGCGGCATGGATGGTGCCGTTTGGCTCGACCACCGCATAGCAGACCTCCCGAATATCGAAAATTTCCTGTCCGCGCAAAGCTTCCAATAAATCCTCCATGCGCAGGCGCAGTTCAGACAGGACCGATTGATTCACAATGCCGTCCTGAATGATGATTTTCGGGTTGCCCAGTACAAGCCGCCCGTAAGCCGGGAATTTCAGCACCAGAATGGAGTCAATGATTTCTATTACAGTAATCAGAAACAGCGGGACAAGGCTGGTCCAAAGCGGTGTGTCGGCGGATTCGATGGATAGCGAAGCCAAGTTGGAAATCAAAATGGTAGAAACCAGCTCGGCGGGCTGTAATTCGCCCAGCTGACGTTTGCCCATCAGGCGCATGGCAATCAAAACGCAAAAGTAGATGATAACGGTGCGCAGCAGCAGTGCATACATGAAAATACCTCCCTGACCGCGGCATGAAACCCACCAACCACGGGCATAATGAACCCGAGGTGAATCACGATGCCAAAAAAGTTAAGCTCCCATTTAGAGGAGAATCTGGCGGTCCTGAACGATATGTTTGGAACTTCCGGAGATTTTTATGCAAAGAAAATTGCCATTGATGGGGTCCCGGCTGCCATTGTGCTGTTCGATAATTTGGCGGGTCTGCAAGGCTTGTGGACCATTGCGCTGGACCGTATCAGCCATACGCACATGACCCAGCGGTTGCAGGCGCTGGGCGGGGGAGAATCGCTGTATACCTATCTGATGGAGCAGACCGACATTCCGGCGGAGCAAACCCCTGTGCAAACCGTGGAGGATGCGGTCACAATGATGACAGCGGGTTTCGCGCTGCTGATGTTGGAGGATGTGGACAAAGCCCTTGCGTTTTCGGTACAAACGCTGAAATACCGCTCGGTGCAGACCCCCTCGGCAGAAGGTAATATGCGTGGCTCCCGTGAGGGTTTCTGCGAAGTGTTGCGGGTGAATATCAGCCTTTTGCGCCGCCTGTTGCGCACACCGGATTTTGTGGCGGAAACCATCCAGAGCGATACTTCACTGAAAACCGAATACGCCCTTTGCTATGACCGAAAAGCAGCCGACCCGGCAAAGGTGAAAGCCCTGAAAGACCGTTTGGCGCAGGCAAACCCGCCGGTACTGTTGGATTCCAGCTATTTTGTACCATGGCTGAAAATCCGCGGTATCCGGCTGTTTTCTCCCGTTGGCTATACCGAGCGCCCCGCCGTAGCAGCGGCGAAAATTCAGGAAGGCAAAATCTTAGTCATGGTCAACGGCAGTCCATCTGCTTTGATTGTGCCGTATCTGTTCATCGAAAACTTTACCTGTCTGGACGATTACGCAGGTCCGGCGTATTTTGCGGCGCTTTTGCGTATCCTGAAAATCTTTTCTTTCTTTTTGACCATCACCCTGCCGGGTATCTTTATTTCGGCGGCAGCCTATACGCCAGAGCTGATCCCGGCGGAGCTGCTCTATAAAATCGCTGCAGCAGAGCAGGGAACGCCGTTACCGCTGTTTGCAGAAATGCTGCTGGTGATTCTGGTGCTGGAAATCATTCGGGAGGCGGGTCTAAGAATGCCGGATTCGCTGGGCAATTCCGTCAGTCTGGTCGCTGCGTTGATTGTGGGCGATGCCGCCATCAGCGCAGGTGTGCTTTCCACCTATGTGATTTTGGTGGCGGCGGTCACGTCCATCGCTATGTTTGTCACCCCGTCCCTGTACGAGCCTGCGTCGGTATTGCGTGTGCTGTTTTTGGTGGCGGGCGGTTTAGCTGGTCCGGTTGGCATTGCAGCAGTGAGTATCTTTGCCTTGCTGGCACTTTCTACGCCGGAAATCCTCGATACCTCCTATATGACCATGCTTATGCCCATGAAGCATAGCCTTTGGGTGGATGGCTTGCTGCGCAAAAAGCTGCCGGATTTGGCGCAGCATGAACAGACCCGCCAGCCCGGAAAGGGGGAAGAAATCTGATGCAAAGCTGTACGCCGTTTTATGTGGTGGCGCTGTCCCAGCTGATTTATCTGCTGATGCAGAGCCGCACCGCTTACTACACCGCCAGAGAGGGCTTTTTGGCGGCGCTTCTGCTGGCAGTGAGCTATCTTCCTTTCTTGTGGATGCTGTGCAAAATAGATACCTGCCCTCGCTGGAAAACCGCAAAACCGATTGCAGGCAAAGTGCTTGCTGTCGTGCTGTTTTGCTGGGGCTGGGTACAGATTTTCCAGCTCAGTGATATCTGCCGCCGGGAATATCAGACAGGCGGCGTGTGGATTTTGCTTTTGGTGATTGGGCTTTTGGCGCTCCGTGCGGATTGGCACGCCCTCAGCCGCATGACCCAGACCATCTGGGCGATTGCGGTGGTAGCGGTGGTGCTTTTGGTGGGCGTGGTACACCACGTCAGCTGGCAGAATCTTTCCTTTGACCCCATCGACAGTGGGCGTACCGCACAGGCATATTGGGCGCTGTTTTACTTTTGTCCGGAGTTTCTGGCATTGCCATGGATGGGAGACACCAGCAAAAAATTCTGGTGGAAACTGCCTGCGGTGGTGTTTTTCCTGCAAGGCGTTTCCGTCCTTGCTGCCGAAGCGGTCTTTGGCTGGGAAGCAGAAACCGGGCGTTTCCCTTCGCTGGAAGCGGTGCGCTGCTGCGGCATCGGCGCATTTTCCCGTTTGGATGACATTTTCGTGGGGCTTTGGCTGTTTTTGAGCCTGTATCGCATTGCGGTGCTTTGGCAGCTCATCAAAATCGTAAGCAAGGGAGGGCGCAACATTGCATTGCAAAAAGAATAAGATGGTAGGGGTGCTGCTGGGATTGCTGGTGGTGTTTGCGCTGGTCAGCGAAAAGCTGCCCACCATGCGGAAAAAAACCATCGTGCGCGGGGTACAGCTCTGCACCGAAGCCGAAGGCTATGGCGTGACCCTGCTGTACCACGATGTACAACCCGCCTCGGATGCCGCAGACGCAAAGGAGCAGTTGGGCGTTGCCATTGGAAACGGCAAATCCCTGCCGCAGGCGTATGCGGATGCTGAGCAAAAACTGCCGGGGCGGGCGGTGTATAAGCTATGTGACGTGATGCTGCTGTCCGATACTGAAATGCTGTCGGATTTGCAGCAGGTGGTGGACGTGGTTGCGGAAAATCAAAAGGGCTGGCTGGCGGCAAAGCTGCTGTATTCCGACGGACCCATGATTGCAGAAGACACCGAGGATGTATCCCAAATCTATACTCGGTTACAGCGTGCCTGTGAGGATGCGCCCTATCTGTATCAGGCAAATCAGCCTCTTTTGCTGCTGCCCAACGTGGTAGAAGAAGATTCTCTGGTAGAAGGTGCAGCAGTGGTGGAACAAGGGCAGGGCAGCCAAATGCTGCCGGAAGGGGAAACCCAGCTGTTCCAAAGCATCTTGCAGGGTTACGGCAGATTGGAACTGGATATTGAAGAACAGCGGGTGCGGGTAAATGTGATGGTATCCCGCCGCAACGAAAATAACCGTCTGGTGCGAGACGTGTATCTTTTCCCGGTAGAAACCGACGAGCCGCTGGATAAAACCCAGCTTTTGCAGCGGGTGCAGCAGCTTTGGCAAACCATTCAGCCCATTGACCAGCGCAGTTTACAGCAGGGGCAGGGGGATGCACGGTATCTCTATCTGCGGGACGGCAAAAAAGAAAACTATCCGCTGTCTGCATGGGAAGATGCGGTAAACTTTATCTGGATGGGCGAATGAAAGGGCATATGGTTGAATCATCGCAGAAAAGCAGGTATAATAAAACTGATTCTTTATAGGGGGGATGCTTTGTGGAATATCTGTATCCTTGTATCCCGGAGCTGAAGTATAAGGATTATCAGGTATACCTGGCGTACCGTGCCGGCATTTATCGCCGGTTAAAGCGAAAGTACGGCTGGGCTGCGTGGCTTTTTTGCCGCAAAGAAACGGTTGTCGTGTTTGCTCTTTTGTCCGACGGGTTGGCGGGGCGGCAGGCAACCGTAAAATATGTACGAGATTGGAGACACCCGTGGCGCACCCTTCAGGCAATGTTCCATACCAGAGGCATTACCCAAGCCGGGCAAATCAGTATTTTTCTGCGCTGGTTTTCCCTGTTGGAAACCGCTGCCCAGCCTAGCAACGGAAAATATAAAATCCTTGCCCGCTGGAAGCTGAATTTGCTGAAAAAAGCATACGAGAAAGCCGCTGGGGAATCGCCCATCGTGCATCGGCTGTTTATGCAGCAGTGGGATTATGCCCAAGCGCTGCGCACCACGGAATGTGTGGATTACGGCGAAGCCGCAAAGCCCATGGCGCAGCTGTACAGCATGATGATGGAGGATTGCGCCGATAACGATATGGCGCGCCCCTATCTGGAGCGCATGGGCGAAGCCGTAGGCAGTATGATTTATCTGATGCGGTGCGTGAACAGCTATTCCGAGGATGAAAAGCTGGGTCGCTTTAATATTTATCTGCGCAGAGGGGTTCCCTTTGCAGCAGCAGTAGAAAATGCGCAGCGGCAGTGCTATCAGGCACGCGCCGAGCTTGCGCGCGCCTATCATAACTTGATTTTCCTTTTGCATCGGGACCTGATTGAAAATATCCTGATCGATGGAAGCGAGCAGGCAATTCTTTCAATCGGGGAAACCACAAAGGAGAAACTATGAAAAAACAATCCTTTTCCATCGCCTTGTGCGGCGTGTTTGGTGCGCTGTCCATCGTGGTCATGCTGCTGGGTGTTGTCGTACCCATTGCCATGTACATTGCGCCTGCGCTGGCTGCGCTGCTGGTGATGATCGCTCTGGAGGAATGCGGCAGCAAAATGGCTTGGACGCTGTATGGTGCGGTATCCCTCATCAGCCTTTTGTTTATTCCGGATAAAGAGGTCGCGTTCGTGTATGTGTTTTTGCTGGGCTATTACCCGCTGGTGAAACCCCGCTTCGATGCGATTCGTCGGGGCTGGGTTCGGGTTTTGGCAAAGCTGGGCTTTTTCAATCTGGCGCTGGCAGTGGCATATGGGCTTTTGATGCTTTTGCTGTTCCCAGGCTGGAAATCCATGCAGTGGCAGCCCATGGAGATCCTGACCACAGCGGCAATCTGGCTGATGGGCAATCTGGCGTTCTATCTGTTTGATAAAGCTCTGGTTTCGCTTTTGCGGCTGTATCAGCTGGTCTGGAAACGCCGTCTGCACCGGATGCTGCGCCACTGATTCTATAAAATTTCTATCAAAGAGGGACCTGCCCCGTTTCGGGCAGGTCCCTCTTTTTTTGTATGCAAAAATGGATTCTCCCGGCGGCAGAGATAGCGTTTCGACACAATATCCCATAAATTTATTGGGCATTTGCCCCCGAATGAATAAATTTTAGGCGGTGCGGCGGGTGCTGTCTGTATGAAAACACTGGGCTGTCCGATATAGTTTAACCTGCGGCGAGCCCGATGGAACGGAAACAGAAAAGGGGTGAAGCATATGCGTTCTACATTACCGATGCGAACTGCAAAGATCGGCTACATTATTTTTTCCGCTATTTTGTGTGTGCTGGGTGTCACGCTGATTGCCTTTCCGGATTTTTCGGCGTCCATGCTGGGCACCGTCTGCGGGGTCGTGCTGATTGGCTTTGGCTGCATCAAGCTGATTGGATACTTTTCCAGAGATTTGTTTCGGCTTGCCTTTCAATTCGATTTGGAGTTCGGCATCCTGAGCCTGGTGCTTGGTATTCTTTTGCTGGTGCGTCCGGGCAATCTGGTGAATTTCACCTGTGTGGCGCTGGGCATTTCTTTTCTAGCAGATGCGCTGTTCAAAATCCGCATCACGCTGGAAGCCAAACGCTTCGGTATACACACTTGGTGGGTGGTTCTGGCGCTTGCCATTGCTACAGGAGCATTCGGTACGGTGCTGGCGTTCCGCCCCGGCGCGGGCAGCACGCTGCTGATGATTTTTCTGGGCGTGACGCTTTTGCTGGAAGGCGTTTTGAACATGAGTACCGCCCTGACCATGGTAAAAATCGTCAGCCACCAGCGCCCGGATGTGATAGAAAGTTCTGATTTTATAGAAAGTGAGGAAAATCGCCCATGAAAGTATCACAAGCGATTGTCAAGAGTCGTGTCTGGATTCTTGTGCTGTGTGTTCTGCTGATGATTCCGTCTGTGTTCGGCATGGTGGGAACCCGCATCAACTATGATATGCTGGATTACCTGCCTGCGGATATGGATACCGTCGCCGGACAGAACGAACTGTTGGAGGACTTCGGCAAAGGAGGCTTTTCCTTCTTAGTGGTCGAGGATATGCCGGATGCGGACGTTGCCAAAATGGCAGAAAATATCCGACAGATCGACCATGTGGAAACCGTACTCTGGTACGATTCCTTTGCCAACCTTTCGGTCCCGATGGAGCTTTTGCCCAGTAAGATTTACGACGAGTTCAATACCGAAAACGCTACGCTGGTAGCGGTGTTCTTCGACAGCGCCACCTCTGCCGACATCACCATGGATGCCATCCGTGAGATTCGCTCGGTAGCAGGCAAGCAGTGCTTTGTTTCCGGTATGTCCGCACTGGTCACCGACCTGAAGGACCTGTGCGAAAAGGAAGAGCCCATCTATGTTGGTCTGGCAGTTCTGTGCGCTTGTATTGCCATGATTCTGCTGCTGGACAGCTGGGTAGTTCCGTTTGTGTTCTTGGTGTCCATCGGCATGATGATTCTGCTGAACATGGGTACCAACTGGTTCTTTGGCGAGATTTCCTACATCACCAAAGCCCTTTCCGCTGTCTTGCAGCTGGCAGTCACCATGGACTACTCCATTTTCCTGTGGCACAGCTACAACGAGGAATGTACCAAAATCAAGGATAAAGAGCAGGCAATGGCGTCTGCCGTGCATAAAACCTTTACCTCTGTGCTGGGCAGCTCCATTACCACCGTGGCAGGCTTTATCGCTCTGTGCTTTATGACCTTTACGCTGGGTAAGGACTTGGGTATCGTTATGGCAAAGGGCGTTCTGCTGGGCGTTCTGGGCTGTGTAACTGTCCTGCCCGCTATGATTCTGGTGCTGGATAAGCCCTTGCAGAAAACCAAGCATAAGCCTTTGATTCCCGATGCGGTGCATCTGGCAGAAGGCGTAACCAAGGGGTTCCCGGTTCTGCTGATTCTGTTTGTGGTGATGATTCCGCCGGCATTCTACGGCTACAACAAGACCAATGGCGAAGTTTACTACGATATGGGTCAGTGCTTGCCGCCGGATATGGAATATGTGGTGGCAAACGAAAAGCTCTCGGATGAATTCCAGATTGCTTCTACCCACATGGTGCTGGTGGATGCAAATCTGCCCGCCAGCGATGTGCGCGCCATGCTGAAAGAAATGGAAGACGTGGACGGCGTCAAGTATGCGCTGGGTATGGAGTCTGTTCTGGGCTCTCGTGTGCCGGAAGAAATCCTGCCCGATGCGGTGCGGGAAGTGTTTGAAAGCGACCGTCACGAGCTGATTTTGATCAACTCGGAGTACAAGGTCGCCAGCGAGGAAGTGAACAACCAAATCGACGCACTGAACGCTATTTTGAAGCGTTACGATGCAAACGGTATGCTCATCGGCGAAGCACCCTGCATGAAAGATATGATCGAAACCACTGACCGAGATTTCAAGGTGGTCAACGCTGTTTCCATTCTGGCTATTTTTGTTATCATCGCCATCGTGGAAAAGAGTTTCTCGCTGCCGTTTGTTTTGATTTCCGTCATCGAACTGGCTATCTTTATCAATCTGGGTCTGCCGCATTATCTGGGTCAGTCGCTGCCCTTTATTGCCCCCATTTGCATCAGTACGATTCAGCTGGGCGCAACGGTGGACTACGCTATCCTGATGACGACCCGTTATAAAACTGAGCGTCTGTCCGGAAAGGATAAGCGTAGCAGCGTAAAAATCGCGCTGGCTGCTTCGGCACCTTCGATTATCGTCAGCGGTGCGGGCTTGTTTGCCGCAACCTTTGGCGTAGCGGTGTATTCGGATTTGGATATCATCAGCTCCATGTGTATGCTGATGGCACGCGGCGCAGTGGTCAGCGTGCTGTGCGTTCTCTTTATCTTGCCCGCCCTGTTTATGCTGTGTGACTGGCTGATTTGCAAGACCACAGCAGGGATGCGGCAGATTGGTACGAAAACGAAACTGGAAACTGTGGAGGGTTAAGCAATGAACCAAAAATGGAAGAAAGTCACGGCGGAAGTCGTGTGCGCTGCCCTGGTTGTGGCGGGCGTAGGTACAACGGTATTTGCCGTCAACAACGATAAGAATGCGGATGCCAAGCAGGAAACCGCTGCGGTTTCTGAAACCTCCGGCAAGAAAATCCCCGGCGGTGCTGCATTGGATGAAACCGTGTATGTGCTGGCAGACGCAGACGGAAGCGTGAAAAAGTGCATCGTCAGCGATTGGGTGGACGGAACCGACAAGGACGATTACACCCAGCAGGAAACCCAGCAGAAGCCCCCTGTGGAAATGTCGGTGAAGTATCTGCTTGACGGCGTAGAAACCGCACCCGACCAGATGGCGGGCAAGAGCGGCAAGGTGAAGATTCGCTTTGATTACACCAACAACCAGACCGAAACTGTGAAAATCAACGGCAAGCAGGAAACCATGCATGTACCCTTTGCCGCACTGACGGGTATTCTGCTGGACAACAACGTGTTCACCAATGTGCGTGTGACCAACGGTCGTGTGGTCAATGACGGCGACCGCACCCTGATTGTGGGCATTGCACTGCCCGGTCTGACCGATAACCTGAAGCTGGAAAACGAATATGTGGAGCTGCCGGAGTACATCGAAGTATCTGCTGACGTGCAGAACTTTGAGATGGCAAACACCATGACGCTGGTGACCAACATGGTGTTCAACGAAATCGACACCGATAAGCTGGATTCTGCCGATGGCTTGAAAGACGCAATCGGTAAGATGACCGATGCAATGTCCCAGCTGATGGGCGGCTCCAACCAGCTGTATGACGGTCTGAGCACCCTGTACGAGAAATCTACCCAGCTGGCGGATGGCACCGGTAAGCTGGCGGCAGGTGCTTCTCAGCTGCAAAACGGCGCAGCACAGCTGAACGGCGGCGCACAGCAGTTGGCTGGTGGTTCTACCCAGTTGGTCGAGGGCTTGGATATGCTGGTAGCCAACAATGACGCACTGAATGCAGGTGCAGGTCAGATTTTTGACGCACTGCTGTCGGTTGCAGATACCCAGCTGGCAGAGGCTGGTTTGTCCATCCCCGCACTGAGCCGTGACAACTATGCCGAAATCCTGAACGGCGTGATTGCTTCTCTGGACGAAACCAATGTTGCTGCCCAGGCACAACAGCAGGCACGCGCTGCTGTTACCCAGGCTGTGGAAGCCAAGCGCGGCGAAGTGGTCGCTGCTGTCACCGACGCGGTAAAAGCACAGGTTGCACAGGGCGTGACAGAAGCCGTACAGCAGGGCGTTTTTGAAAAGGTTCTGGCTGCGATGGGCATGACCCCGGAACAGTACCAGCAGGGCGTAGAAGCAGGTGTAATTACCGCAGAACAGCAGGCTGCTGTGCAGGCTGCACTGGATGGTCAGATGGCTTCGGAAGAAGTACAGGGTCTGATTGCCGCAAATGTGGAAGCAAAGATGCAGTCCGAAGAAATGCAGGGCTTGATTGCTGCAAAGACCGAAGAACAGGTTGCAGCTTTGATTGAGCAGAACATGAACTCTCCCGAAGTGCAGGCTAAGATCACTGCGGCTCTGGAGCAGGCACGCTCCGGCGCAGCCAAGGTCAGCGCTTTGAAAGAGCAGCTGGACAGCGTCAGCACCTTCTATACCGGTCTGACCACCTATACCGCTGGTGTTGCAACGGCCAAATCCGGTGCGCATCAGCTGAATGGCGGCATTGCCGAGCTGAACAAGGGTGCTGCACAGCTGGTATCCGGCGCAAATGCACTGGCAGATGGCGCCAATACGCTGAACGGCAATATGCCTGCCTTGCTGGATGGCGTTGCACAGCTGCGTGACGGTGACAAAAAGCTGGTGGATGGCTTGCAGGAGTTCAACAAGCAGGGCATTCAGAAACTGGCAAATCTGGTTGACGGTGATTTGGACGAGATGGCCCAGCGCTTGAAGACCAGCATTGATATTTCCAAGCAGTACCGCTCCTTTACTGATGCGAAGGGCGCAGACGACAGTCAGGTGAAGTTCATTTATCGCACAGACTCCATCGGCTGAATCGCACCCTGAACATAAACACACCATGTAATTGATACAAGCAAAAAGCCCGGAATCCTCTTTCCTCAGAGGTTCCGGGCTTTTTGTATGGGCAGGGGAGCAGCATAATAAAACCCCAGCCGCCGTATGATCGCGCACATACAGCAGCTGGGGTTATTGTTTTAGAGCAAAGCGCAGCGGAAATCAGCCATTACAGGTGGTTGATCCACTCCACTTCCATTTCCTCACAGAGGGCCTGTGCGTACTTCTTGCTCATGTATTTGGAAGAATAGATGCAGACTTTGCCGTTGGATGCAGTCACAGTATCAATATCCTGATACTCCTCAGTCTGCTTCATGGCTTCCAGCGCACCGAAAATCTCACCCTTGGTAAAGAAATAGGGGCTGTCCATCATAGCCGTAACCTTTACGGGGCGGGGATAGATCTTGCAGTCGTGGCGTGCCGCAGAGGCAATGGATTCCAGAATGTCCTTTTCCTGCATGATGGACTGAATCTTTGCGAAATGATCCGTCATGTTTGCGGAGTCGTAGTAGTATACATCTTTTTTGCCCCGGATGCTCTTGATGGTTTCAAAAAACGGGCTTTCTTCCGGATGTGCCAGAATTTCTGTCAGGCGCTCCGGAGTGACGCCCTCCGGCGGAGCGGCTTTCAGATCTGCCAGTGCTGCCAGCTCTTCAGCAAGGGTCACGTCCTTGATGTAGCGGGCAAGCAGCTCGTCATCGGATTTTTCCCGGTTGGCTTCGGCTTCCACTTCTGCCAAGGCTTCTTCCATGGCACGCAGCGTTTCTTCGTCCAAGCTGTCCTCGATTGCCTGCAGCTCAGCTTCGTCCAGGCTATCGTCCAGCGTTTGCAATTCTTCGTCTTCCATACAAGGTTCTCCTTATGCGTTTTTGATGATTATACCATACGGCGCGGCATAGCGGGCGCTGCACCATAAAATAAAATCGTTAGGCAGGCTTTCACCTGCCTAACGATTCAAATTAAATCAAACTACGGTTGCAACCAAACTTACGGCAGCAGATTCATGCTCTCCAGCTTGTCAGCAACGTCCTTCAGATTGAACTTCTCCAAGGTTTCACGAGTGGGGCAGCCCAGCTTTTCGTCCCAGCCCATTTCCTTGTACAGCATGGTGTAAGCCAGCTCCATGTCCTTGCGGTCCATCTTGATGGTGCCTTCCTCAAATGCCTTGAAGTCGGGGTCCATATCGAAGGGCCAATCGGTCATAGCGTCATGCTCGTGGCGCATATCGTTGGTGCCCAGCCACATCACAGACATTGCACGCTGCAGCTGCAGAACGCGCTCTGCTGCGAGGTCCAGATTCTCCTCGGTCCACTCCTCGCCGGTGATAGCGGTCATGTACTGTGCTTCCACAGACAGATCGCCCTTGTAGTTGCGGTCCTTACGGGGAGAGAAGGTCATGGGCCATACCCAGTTGCACAGGGTGAAGGAGTCGTGCAGAGTCTGGCGGACAACGCCGAACTTAGCAAACTTAGCCTTAGCCTCGTTCATCGGGGTGTAGTTCTTGGGCTGATCCAGGCAGCCCTCGCCGAAGCGCTCTTCCAGAATGCCCTTCTTGATGTCGTAGGGCAGGCCGGAACCCCATGCGTTAACGATGGTGTGGCACATGCAGTCACGGTTGAAGAACAGGTTGGTCAGTGCGCCGACCTGTGCATCACACTCGTTGCCGTGGTGCTTGGACCAACCCAGGGGAGACCAAACAGACATTTCCAGAGCGTTCAGGTACTTGCCGCCCAGCAGATCCTTGTAACGCTCGTTGACATAGTAAGCGCCGTCGCCCAGGTGAGAAATCTCGCCCTGCTTGGTAGCGATACGGGTCATGATGTCCTTGATGAAAGCGGGGTCGCCAGCTTCGTACTTATCCCAGGGCAGAGAATCGTACTCTTCCTTGGGCAGGATTTCCTTCAGCAGGTCGTGCTTCAGGAAGTAGTTGACGGTGTTGGGCAGTTCGCCGTAGTTATCCCACAGGCCCAGGTCGTCAGCGGTAGACAGAGCAGCAACGTTGCAGTAGAACTTGCCGTCGCCTTCGTCAACGTAGTCCTTGTGGTTGCCGTTCATAACCTTTGCCCACATGAAGTTAGGCATGCAGGTGTTGGAAACAGCTGCAACATAGCCTTCCTTCTCCAGCTCAGGCAGGTAAACGGTAGCGGAGCAGCGGATGGGGCAGGAGGTGCAGCCGGTCATCTTGACGGTGTACTTCTCGCTCTCAGGTCCGAAGTCCTTGAATGCCTTCTGGCAGCGGTAGCCGAACTTGTTGATTTCGCCGGGCTCAGAATCGCCGGTATCAACAGGGCCGCCCTCAGCAGCACCCCAGGTCAGGCCGGGACGACCGGTCCAACGGGAATCGGGATCGTAGTACTCAGCCCAAGGACGCTCGGTGGAGGGAACAACGTGGTTGTTGTTAGAGCCCATCAGGTCGCTCATAACGTAGTTGTTCAGCTCCATGATCTTCTTGGGGTCAGCAACGTGCACAGCACCGGTGCCGTAAACGGAGATAGCCTTCAGGTTCTTGGAACCGAAGATAGCGCCGATACCTGCACCAGCAGAGTGGTTAGCAGCGTTGATGATGCAGGACAGGTTGACCAGGTTTTCACCAGCCTGACCACAAGCGACGACAGTAAAGCCACGGCCGTCCTTCTCCTGAATCTTAACGGCAGTTTCACGAGTGGACTTGCCCCACAGATCGGAAGCGTCCTCGATAGAAACTTCGTCGTCCTTAATCTTAATGTAAACGGGTGCTGCAGCCTTGCCCTCAACGATGACAGCATCGTAGCCAGCATACTTCAGCATAACAGCCAGCTCGCCGCCCATGTGAGAGTTAACAACCATGTTGCCCTTGGTAAAGGTAGACAGGGAAGTAAAGGTCGTACGACCGGAGCAGGGTGCGCTGGAACCGGTATTGGGGCCAACAGCAGCGATGATCTTGTTAGCCTCGTCAAAGGGCTTCGTTCCGACAGGAACTTCCTCGTACATGATTCTGTCGCCAAAACCAGTACCGCCGATATAATCGTAATATTTACTGGAATCTTCAACGCTGCTTGTACCTGCGGTCAAGTTCACGCGAAGAATCTTGCCACTCCAACCATTGGTCATTGCTTAGATCCTCCCTTACATTTCTTTAGCCATGTCTTTCCAGTCAACGATGGAAAGCGCGCCAGTAGGACAACCGGCAACACAAGCACCACAAGTGATGCACTTGGTGGATTTCTTGGTTTCGGGGTCAACAGTGGGCAGGTGCCAGGGGCATGCAGCAGTACATGCACCGCAGCCAACGCACAGGTCCTTGTTCACGACACGAGCGCCGGTGTTGGGGTCAGCAGTAATTGCGTGCTGGGGGCAAGCCTCCATGCACTTGGGGTCCTTACACTGCTTGCAGGTAACAGGACCGAAGTTCCACACACCGTAGATGCCGTCGCCATGGCGGTAATCCTCGGTAACGCCAGCTTCGCCGGTGTACAGGTTATCACGCATCTTCAGGCGAGCGATGAAAGGCATAACCTTGCCGTCGTTAGCCAGAGAGCAGTTAGCTTCGCAGCGCTGGCAGCCAACGCACTTTGCGCGGTTTACAACCAGCATTCCCTTGGGGGTGGGGATCGCATCGACCATGCCGTCGTCTACTTCCTGCTGGCTGCAACCAAACAGGGAGAGCATCGAACTGGTCAGGGTAACGCCAGCCAGACCTTTACCAGAGATCTTCAAAAACTGACGTCTGGAATACTCTTTATCAAATATTCCGTTCTTCTTTTCTTCGGACATATTGTCTTCCTCCTTCTTACGCAATCTGAATACGTTTACACACGCAGTCTCCATGCTGGTTTGATTCTACTCCAGCCGATTTTGTTTGTCAAACATTTCACGGCGCGCGCTGGGAAATCCTACAAATTTACTGGAATAAGTTGGAGTGCGCTTTTTCGTGAAAAATAAAAAAAACGAAATGCTGTTTTGCACAATGCGGAACGAGAACTGTATTCGTTTTTAGCATTTTTACCATATTTTGTGAAATTTGAATTGTTTGTGTTTTCGCAAACAATCTTCGACAGTTTTTGCAAAAAGTGCAGGGAATCTCTTTCCGGTAACAAAAAGCTCCCCCAGCCGAAGCCGAGGGGAGTTTTTTCTAAAGGGGGGAGAAGGCTACTTGTTTAAGTGGTTGGAGAGTGGCCTTTTCACTTTGTAGATTTGCGGGAAACTGCATCCGATTTGGATGAGCTTCAACAGGTGCGGGGTTCTCATAACAGGTTTGAATGGATTTGGTTTCTCTGTTGCAGCAAAGAAAGCAGATACATCTGAATTCCGTTATGAGAAAGACTGTTTTGGAGATGGTATGTAATGAGAAGGATGAACCAAAATTACTGGATCGGGCTGAAGCCGACCTTTTCAAATACAGCAGAAGCGGCATCGCTGTGCAGGTAATTCAGGAAATCCTGTGCAGCCTGCTGGTTCTTGCTGCCCTTCAGTACAGCGGCGGGGTAGATGACCTGACCGCACATTTCAGAAGTAGCGGTGTCCACGATTTCCAGACCAGCGGAGTAAGCGTCGGTGGTGTAGATAACGCCGCAATCCACAACAGCTTCGGAAACCTGAGAAGTGACTTCCTTTACGTTGGAAGCGTAGGTCAGGCAATTTGCGTTTGCCAGCTCCTCTTCGTTCAGATCGTAGTAAGCCAGAATCTTCTGTGTGTACTGACCAACCGGAACATCGGAGTTGCCCATAGCCATCAGAATGTCACCATCCTTCAGGCGAGCTGCCAGATCGTCGTAGCTCTGGATGCCTGCGGGGTTTCCTTTGGGAACAGCCAGTGCAACTTTGTTTTCCAGCAGGTTGATGCGGGATTCAGACAGTACGAAGTCCAGCTTGTCTGCGTTCTTGTCAGAAGCGATATCCAGATTGTTCATCTGCTTAGGAGAAGCGGAGATGAACAGATCACAGTCAGCACCGTTTTCAATCTGGGTTTTCAGCGTTCCGGAAGAATCGAAGTTGTACACCAGCGTGACGTTGGGTGCAACGGTCTTGTAGTTCTCTGCGATTTCGTTCAGCGTCTCAGTCAGAGAAGCAGCAGCGAACACAACCAGTTCAACGGGTTCTGCGTCGTCAGCCTGCTGGCTGTCGGGCAGATTGGAATCGGAAACTGTGGAATCAGAGCTTGCGCCACAGCCTGCCAGCATGGTCAGCATCAAGCAGAGCGCAGTGAGTAATGCAAAAATCTTTTTCATGGTGTCCTCCAAACAAAAAAATAAAGCCCGTCTTTTCCAAGACGGACTACAAATAAAACTGCAGAAAGAATTCTGCGGATTATCCTGTTTTCCGTCTTCTTTTCAAAAGGAAGGCTTTACAGTTTCCAATAAAACCCGTTGGTCCGACCACCTTGACCGAAGTTTTAGGTGTATAGACTCGAAGACATTTCATATTATTTCAAACTTTCCAGAATCTGTCAACCTCTTTTCGGGTGCTTTTCAGGAAAAGATGTAAAAAATATGCAAAATGTCAAAAAATGCGCAATCGTCTTGTGCAGTCTGAAAGTGCGGGTTTCCACAGGGGAGAAAGCACAGCGGACAATGTAAGATAAAATCGAATCAGAGCCGTTTTGCAGCGTCTGCAACGCGTTTTTGCTGTTCGGATGCAATAGACCTCACTGCAAAAGAAATCGCTGAAATGCGCTGTAAAATGCGGCATACAAAAAAGCCCGACCCGGAGCGGTTAGGCTCCGGATCGGGCTTCAGGTTGGGCTTTTAATTTTTACTCAGAAAAGCGATGCCTTTCTCAGTAAATACGGGAAAGGTTTGGATTTAAGCCTTGGGTGCGAGGTTCTGACGTGCCTGATACAGCTGTGCAGCAGCATTGGCGCGTGCAGCTTCCGAAGCACCTGCGGGCAGGGACTCTGCATTGCGCAGAGCGGAAACGAATACGACCTTTTCCAGGTTGTTCTCGTACTGATTCAGATCTACAGCCTTAGCCAGCTCGATTTCCTTGTCCAGAGAATCGGGACCGGTAGCTTCGGTCACGGTGATGGAAATCTCAGCGGTCTTTTCGCCATAGGTGACGGTGACAGTCTTGTTATCGACAGTCAGCTTAGCATCCAGTGCAGGTGCAAAGGTGAAGTTTGCATCGTCCTTGCTGTAAAGAACTTCTGTGGTGGTGCCATCGCTGTAGCTGATGGTCAGAACCAGACCGGTAGGATCGAAGGTTTCGCCTGCGGTGTAGCTGGTCTTGGTGGGAGCAGTCTTGACTGCAATAGATTCAGCAGTTGCATCGCTCTTCACGATCTGGAAGGTTGCGGTCAGCTCACCGGTGTACTGTCCGATACCGGTAGCGGTAACGGTTGCAGTGCCGAACTTGTCGTTGTCGGTAAACTTCAGCGTGTAGTCATAACCGTAGCTCAGGGTGATTTCGCCGTTCTTGATCACAGGGTTGACCATAGCGGGATTTTCCTTGCTGACGGAAGAAACTTTTACGCTTTCGGGAACCTTGATGGTGCACTTGGTCAGATCGCCTTCGCCCGGCTTCAGTGCGCGCATCTCAGACATACTCATGTGCTTGTCGCTGCCATCTGCGGCAGAGGTGTGAACACCGACGACGCGGATGTACTGAGCATTGACAGGCTCGTTGAACTCCACGACCTTCCAGTTGCGGTCGCTTGCGCTCCAGGTGCCAGTTGCGCCGGGAACGGGTGTCCAATTCTTGTTGTCGTTGGAATAATCAATGCGGTATTCGGTGGTAGCACCGTTGGTGTTACCGCTCTGGCGAGGCAGGACACGAACACCGACGATGGGCTTTTCTGCGCCCATGTCCAGACCAACCCAGCGCTTGTTCACATCGGTAGCCTCGGTCGTGCCCCAGTTGGTGTGCCAGTGGGTTGACGGGTCACCATCAACTACCAGACGGACGGGACCTTCATTGCCGCCAGCCACATAGGACAGCTGGCTGCCAGCAATACCGGTGGTGGATTCACGGGGATAATCGCGGGAAGGATCATCAGCAGGGAAGGAAGTTTCCTTGTTCAGCTGAATGTCAAAGAAGCTGCGTGCGCTGTGGTCCTCAGCCTCAACGATGATGTGGATCACATCCTTGTAAGCGGGCAGAACGGTAACAGCAGCATTGCCCTTACCAGCTGCGGTAACCTCTGCAAATGCAGCATTCACAGCGGTGGTTCCCTTCTTTCCAGCAGAAACGTTCAGCTGTGCTGCGGGTACGTTGTGACCATTGATGACCAGGCTTTCCAGCTGTGCGTCATGGTTGGTGACGAAGCTGCCTTCAGCCTTCTTCAGCTCGACTTCAGTGATACCGGTGCAAGCCTTTGCGCTGGTGCCGGTAGCTGCGGTGGTGTTGGTCAACTTCAGTTTGATCATCGTTGCGGTAAACGGTGCGAACTTGTAAGTATAAGGTGTTACACGATCCTTTTCGGTGCCGATGGTTTCGGTAGCGTCAACCTTAGTCCATTCGTTGCCGCCCTCAGAAATCCAGATTTCCGTGGTGCCTGCTTCGGGGTAGCGCATACTCCAGCTGTCGCTTGCAAAGTGGATCACAGCTTCGCCAATGCTCTGCTGGGTATCGTAGCTGAAGGTAATTTCAGCGGTGGTGTCATTGAACTCGTTAGAAGCCTTGTAGTTGCTCCAAACAGAAGTGTTCACATTGCCGCCATGGTTTGCATCGATGGTGGTGCTGCCATTCTTGATAGCTTCCAGCGTATCAGACTGCTGCTCAGCAGGAATATCCTGTTTCAGGTGTGCTGCACTGGAAACACTGTCGCCGATGGTGATGATTTCCTTCTGCACACGCACATTTGCGGTGACAGGGTAGGTAGTGCCCAGAACATCTGCGGTGCCGTTTACAACGACAACTTCTTCTTCGGTGTTGAAAGCACTTTCCTCGGGAATGGTCCATTTAACCGGGAACTCCACATCCAGAATGGTGCCGTCAGACATCACAACGGGACGCTGTGCAGGCAGAGTGGGCTTGGTGCCCTTCTGGGTGGTAGTGGAGTAGTTCAGCATACCGCCTACATTCTCCAAAACATGAACCAATACAGTGAGCGAGTAATCCACGTCGTTTACACGGACAGTGCCCTTTACGGGGAAGCTGCCAGCCTTTGCGACCTGATCTGCAGTGATTTCGTCCCAAGTAACATCGACGTTCTGCTTGGAACCATCAGAGAAGCGAGCTTCAACAGTGGTGGGGATCGTGGGGATGGTGCCAGCCTTTACATAGTAAGACTTGGACATATAGAAGCCGTCCAGAACGGTCTTCTGCTCGGTGCTTTCCACCGGCTTGGTGGTGACACGAACGGTTTGAGATTCGAGATTGTCTGCGGAAGCGGTGATGGTGATATCGCCAGCATTCTTGGTGGTCTGCACGATAGCCAGCATCTTACCGCCGAAAGCCTTGCGGCTCTTGCCCTTGTAGGAGTCATGGTCGGGAGAGTTGCCGTTATCCACGCCAACCAGCTTGCCGGGACCATCTACCTTGATATGTACGCGATTTTCAGCGTAGGGGACCAGATTGCCTTCTGCGTCGGTCACATCAACGGTGACGTAAATCAGATCCTTGCCGTCAGCACGAACGGTGCGGTTCGTGGTATCCACAGTTGCATGCAGCTTAGCGGGAGCACCTGCGGTCTTGATTTCGGTGGTCTTGATCAGCTTGCCATCCTTAAAGGATTCAGCCTTCAGGGTGCCATCCTTGTAAGGAACGTTGAACTCAACGTACAGCTTGTTCTCGTTGTCTTTTGCAACACGATACTTGTAAGCACCGCCCTGAGAGGTCTTTTCGACGAGCTCCTTGGTAAAGGTCTGCTGTGCGCTGCCGTCACTGGGGATCAGAGTCAGCTTAACAGTATCAGCATTGCTTGCGTATACAACAACGGGAACATTGCCGGTACCCTTGTTCACAACAACCTGGCTGTTCCATGCGGGCAGGATGTGCAGGGTTTCTTCCTCAGTGTTCCACTGGCTGCGGTACAGGTAGTAGGAATCCTTGGGGAAACCAGCGGTATCAATGATACCGAAGTAAGAGTTCTTGGGTGCAGGCCAGGGACCCTGCGTACCACCGGTGGTGCCGTTCCAGTGGGTGGGCTCACCGATGTAGTCGAAACCGGTCCATACATATTCACCGGCAACGAAGTCACGCTGGATAACGTCGCGCCATGCGTCGTTTGCAAATGCGCCCCAGTGTACCTTGGAGTTGTCGTAAGAGGTCAGCTGTTTGTCACTCGTACGTCCGCTGTCATGGGTGCGGTTGTAAATACCGCGGCTGTTGACAGAAGATGCAGTTTCGGAACCGTACAGGAGCCAGTCGGAGTGCTGACGATGCAGACGATCGTAGCTGTTACCGTCCGAGTAGTTGGTGCCGCTCACACCGCCAGCTGCGGTAATCTTGTTGGCAACATTGATCTGCTCAAGGTCGCCGTTCTTGACAGAGTTACTGCCAACGGTCAGCGGATTGGAAGTGTCGATTTCCTGTGCCCATTTGATCAGATCAGGTACCTTGGCGGCATAGCCGGTATAAATATTGGTGCCTTCCTGAATCTCATTGCCCAGAGACCACATGATCACAGAAGGAGCGTTGCGGTCACGCAGCAGAGTCTGCTGCAGGGAGTACTGTGCCCAGGTCTTGTTTTCAGCTGCATGGCACAGCTGGCTGCCAGTGCCCATGGTCTCATTAAAGAAACGAGCAAAGTCGTTGCGGTTGGTATTCTTCGGGTACATCCAGCCGTCGAAGATTTCCTCAACCACCAGAATGCCCTTTTCATTGCAGACATCGATCAGGTTCTGAGATGCGGGGTTATGGGTGACACGAATGGAATTACAGCCCATATCCATCAGGATTTCAACCTGACGCTCCACAGCACGGCGATTGTTCACTGCGCCCAGAGCACCCTGGTCGTGGTGCATACAAACGCCCTTCAGCTTCATGTTCTGACCGTTCAGGCTGAAGCCGGTGTTGTGGTCGAACTTGAAGTAGCGGAAGCCGTAAGTAGTGTCATAGGAATCCAGAACCGTATCACCGGACTTGATTTCGGTGCGCACGGTGTACAGATTCGGGGTATCGGTGCTCCACAGGTTGGGTGCTTCGCTGGTTTTCAGCGTAGCATCCACCTTCTTGGTGCTGTTTGCGTCCACGCTGACAGCATCCACGGTAACAGAGCCCTTTGCCACATCCTTGCCCTTTTCATACAGGGTGTGGGTGACAGATACGTTTGCTGCCTCAGCATTGTTGTTTACAATGGTGGTAGCAATTTTCATATCTACCTGTTTGCCAGCCTGTTTTTCCAGGTCCGGGGTAGTGATCTGGGTACCGCCCAAATCCACATGAACCGGGTTCGTAATGGTCAGGTTCACATCACGATAGATACCGCTACCGGAATACCAGCGGCTGGAAGGTGTCTGGTGATTGACCTTGACAGCAATCAGGTTTTCTTCGCCGAACTTGACCTGTTCGGTGATGTCAACAGAGAAAGGAGAATAGCCGTACGGATGGGTTGCCACCTGTACGCCGTTGACCCAAATGGTGGAATCCATGTAAACACCGTCAAAGTCTACACGGACGCGCTTGCCCTGCTGGGACGGATCAATGGTAAAGCTCTTGCGGTACCAGCCAATGCCGCCGGGCAGGTAACCACTTTCTGCTTCCATCGATTGGGAGAACTCCTGCTCGATGCTGTAATCATGGGGCAGGTCGATCTGACGCCAGGATGCGTCGTTGTAATTGGTCTTTTCTGCGCCGGAAGCATCGCCCAGATAGAATTTCCAGTTGTCGACAAAGCTCTCGGTGCGCTGTTTGCTCTGACCGTAGCGGCTCACATATACCACTTCGGGCTGGGAGTTCATCTGTGACGAGCTTTCGGCAAATGTGGAAACCAGAGGTCTGGCTGCATAAGCCTGGGGCAGAATTGCGGCTCCCTGCATCGCGAACACCAGTGCCGCGACAGCCGCAATCGTGCGTTTACATTTCTTCTTCACAAAAATCCATACCTTCCTTTCGAAGTCCCACCAAACGGTGGGTGCGATTTTGGCGGGGGTTGTTCTTTGGCTTAGACACAAATCCACGCAATAACTATACTTTAAAGCAAAATCAGTGGAACGTCAAGATTCTTGTTGTCTATTTTTATATTTTTAGAAAACAAAGCAAGAAATCTTTTGTATCTAATGCGAATAAGTCAAATGTTGTGAGAAATTGGCATATTCTTTTATAAAAAAGAAGTCAGAGCAAAAAATGCGGGAACGAGTGCTGTCGTTCGGTGCGAAATCGGTGCGAAAAGTGATGTATATATAATTTAATGTAAGGCAGTGCATCAGAGCGCGGGATAAAAGTGCTGTCGAAAGTGTCAGGAAAAACATGGAAATAAAAATGCACAAAAATGCGATAATTTTTTTGGTGCAAAATAAAATTGCAATGCAATCCCGCAAATGCTATCCTTGATATACGCGTAACTGCGGGCGGCTGTGAGGAATGCGGATTTTATGGGCTGCCTGCAGGGAGGAAAGCCCCGTTCCGGGGCGAAAAAAGATGTTTTGCCTGCATGATGCGGTGCAAAACAAAATGAAAGGGGTATTGTATCGTAATGAGACGAGCCGTAAGTTTGTTGCTGGCGGTATGTATGGTGGCGACCATGGCAGCCCCGGCATTTGCTGCAGCGCAGGAGCCGATTGCAGCAGAGCCGATTGTCCAGCAGACAGAGGAGCAGCCGCAGGAGGAAGAACTCCCGGTTGAACTGCCGGCAGAGCAGCCGGAGGCAGAGCTTCCCGCAGAAGAGCCTGTGGAGGAGCCTGCTGAAGCACCCGCAGAAGCACCCGCAGAAGAACCTGTGGAAGAAGCTGTAGAAGAAGTTGCAGCAGAACCCGCAGCAGAGCTGCCTGCAGAAGTTCCCGCTGAGGAACCGCAGGCAGAAGCAAAGACCGTTAACTACGAATATGAGCTGCTGAAAAACGGCATTTCCGGTGCGACTGCCGATTCGGAAAAGAATCCGCCCAGCGGAAATGACGGTCCTGCAACATATGCCTTTGACGGCAATCTGAGCAGTATGTGGCACACCAACTATGGTGGTCAGACCACTCCGTTCCCGCATCATATTCAGTGGTCTGTGGGCGAAGCAAAGCGCATTGGCAAAATCGTGTATTACCGCCGCCAGGATGGCAACGTCAACGGCAGATGGAAAAATGTTTCTGTCTACGGTAAAAATGGCGAAAATACCGATTGGTCCCCGCTGAAAGAGAACGTGGAGATTCCCAGAGATGATGCAAGCTTCACGATTTCCTTCACCCCCACCGAAGTTACCCATTTGAAGGTTGTCATCAGTCAGACCCATGATAATAATCAGTTTGCTACCGCTGCCGAAATCAAGACCTATCAGGCAGTAGAGGAACAGGCAAACGGTGTCAGCAAGCAGGCTCTGCGCAATCAGTATGCAGCAGCCAGCGAGATGGATACCACCAACTATCTGGCTGCAAGTGTACAGAAGCTGAACGAAGCACTGAACGCAGCCAAGGCTGTGATTGACCGCACTGACGCAACAGCTGAGGACGTCAAGAATGCAGAAAAGCAGCTGCAGACCGCAGTTGACGGCCTGCAGATTGACAAAAACCATCTGGCAGCCGGCGCACCCGCAAGCCAGACCACGCAGGGTCAGCCCTTTGCAGTCAATACCGCAGGCAGTAAAAACTTCCGTATTCCGTCCATCATCACGCTGAAGCACGGCGAACACGCTGGCAGACTGGTTGCTGCTATTGATGCACGCTGGAACCATACTATGGATGCCTGCGCACTGGACACCATTTTGAGCGTGTCGGATGATAACGGCGAAACCTGGAAGTACAGCTTCCCCAATTTCTTCAATGACAGCATCAATGCATATACTGCCGAAGCAACCGCACTGATCGACCCGGTCATGGTCGAAGCGGAAAACGGCGATATTTACATGATGGTTGACCTGTTCCCCGGTGGTGTGGCAATCAACACCGCACCCCGCCGCCCGGATAACGCAAGCGGCTATCGTGAAATCGAAGGCAAACAGCGCATGGTTTTGTACACAGGCGTGGGCGACACGCAGACGGATGATAACTATGCGTATTATGTCGGTGAGTTTGGCGAGCCGGTAGAAGGCAAGCGTTTTGCAGCTGTTCTGGATAAGAATGATAAGAGCGTTGCTTACTATGTGGACGACCACTACTACCTGTATACCGCTGACAAGCAGCCCATGTACTGCCGTCAGCTGGGCAGCGACAAGTTTGTGCATCAGAACGTATTTTTCGTAAATGCAAAGCTCCATGTGCGAGAGGCAACGTATCTGTGGGTCATCAAATCCACCGATGGCGGCGACAGCTGGAGCGCACCCATGATTATGAACCCGCAGGTTCGTAAGACGGTAAACGCAGACCAGTTCTACGGTGTTGGTCCCGGCGCAGGCTTGAGTTTTGTGGATGCAAACGGCACCAATGTGGTTTTGCTGCAGGCTTACACCTACGGCACCCAGAAGACCAGCTTTATCTATTCCGCAGATAACGGTACTACCTGGCACCGCGCTCCGGACGCAACCACCGGTGGTCACTGGTCCAGCGAAAGCGCACTGGTTCAGGTGGATGCTACCACAGCACGTCAGTTCTACCGTGATGGCTCGAATGCCCTGAACTACACCGATTACACTTGGGACGCAGCAAAGAAGGAGTTTACCCGTGCAGGTGACCCGGTAGCAGTTCCCGGTGCAAGCAAGACCAGCAATAACCAGCTGTCCGCAATCCGTTATTCTCAGCTGGTCAACGGTAAGCCTGCCTTTATGGTATCTACCGCAAACGGCGGCGGTACAAGCCGCAGCCGTGGTCATATTTATACGCTGAGTCTGGAAGCAGACAAGAGCATGAAGGTCATCAATACCTATGAGGTACCGAACACAGCAAGCAAGTACGGCTACTCCAGCCTGACCGAAATGGCAGACGGACGCATTGCGCTGCTGTACGAAGGCACTGTGCGCGATTCTGGAAGTGGCAGCAGCGGCGAAGATATTTACTTCGAAGTGCTGGCAAAGGACAAATTCCTGCCCGAAGGCGCAGAGCTGGGCGGCAACCGTACCATCGAAGTGCCGCTGTATGGCACTGTAGAAGATGCTACACTGCCGATGCCGACCGCAGAGCAGATTGCAGCAATGAATGCAGTGGGCATTGTAAAGGCAGAAGTACAGGACGGCAAGATGGTTTACACCGGTCTGAAAACTGGTAGACTGACTGTTCAGCTGGACAAAAACACAGCCCTGACCCTGCATGTTGTCAAGCGTTATAACGAGGAGAATGTGACCTTGAATAAGCAGCAGAGCGAAACCTTTGCTGCAAACGGCACCATCTCTTACCAGAGCAATCCTGCAGTCGTACAGGCTGTCGTAACCGAACAGACCAAGAACAGCGTGTACGGTTATACCGGCACCAATGCCAGCTACAACGGCAAGCAGGAGCTGCTGTCCAGCGCACTGCACACCTTCAAGAAGTCTGGCAACAAGTACGAGATTTCCGCACCGGCAGCCAATGGCGAAAAGGTGTGGCTGAACCCGGACGGCAACCCCGGTTTCCCCACATCGAACAGCGCTATTGCAATCACGCTGGAAGAAAAGGCAAACAATGAGTTCGCAATCAAGGGCGCTACCCGTTATTTGTACTTCCATCGTGGAAACGATAATCGTTTCGACCGCAACAGCGGCGATGCACCCCAGTGCAGCTTCCTGCTGTACCGCCCCGCAAAGGACGGCGATACCGCAAGCACCGAAATCCCCGGCTATGTTCGTGTGAACAAGCTGACGGATATTCAGGATGGCGGTCAGTATCTGGTCGCTGCCAAGGCAGACAACGGCACCTATTTTGTGCTGCGTCCCTCTTTGGATGGCAATAAGTACGCACATGCCCTGAAGGTTGACCCGGTTGCAAAGCCGGAAGTTGTGGGCTACACCCTGACCCTGACCGGTCTGACAGCTGGTAAGGCTGTGGTCGTGGCTGGCGATACCGCTTATCTGGTAACCGTCCCGGCAGAGAGCTACACCGTCACCTACACCGATGGCGTGAAGGATGCAGAAATCTTTGCAGACCAGACCTATCAGGTCGAGGAAGGCAAGGCAACGCCTGCATTCAACGGCACCCCGGCTCGTGAGGGCTATGTGTTCGCAGGCTGGACCCCTGCAGTTGCAGAAACCGTAACGGCAGATGCAACCTACACCGCAACTTGGACCCCGGAAGAAGTCAAGCCTGAGCCCACTCCCGAACCCACGCCCGAACCTACTCCGGACGAAAAGCCGGAACCCACCCCCAAGCCGACCCCGGAAGTAAAGCCCGAACCGACCCCGACTGCAAAGCCGGAGACGGACAATTCTACTCCTGCGCCGACCCAGAAGCCCAGCTATGGCGCACCGACCGGTGATACCACCAACACGACCCTGTGGATCGTGCTGCTGATTGTCAGCGGCGGACTGGCTGGCGGTATTTACTGCCTCAGCAAAAAGAACAAAACGCATCAAGGTCCCAAGGATCAGAACGCGGAAAACAAATAAGCAGTGATCGGCTTTGACCGAAAGAATCGGTCATAATGGCATAAGAAAAGCCCCTGCACCAATGCTCACGTCCATGCGGATGAAGAGCAGGTGCAGGGGCTTTTTATGTGCTTTGTTTAGTGAATCTGAGCGATCCAGTCGCGCAATGCAGCGGAATCGTCATTGGGCAAACCGTTTTGCAGATGGACAGAATAGGCATAGTCGCCGTCCTGCCAGGTTGCCAAAAAGGTTTTTTTCTCGTCGCTGTGAATGGAAACCGAAATGCCGTTGATCTCCTCATCGGAAACAATGGGGTAATCGTTCATTATACCGCTGTTATTCGCTTCGGTTGCAGAACTCTTGCGGATGCGCAGCTGGTTTTCGGCACCGCTACCAACCACTTCCAGCATATCCGTACCCATAGAGCGATACACCGTCTGTTCCACCCATTCCGGCATCGGGTCGGGCAGGGTCAGCGTAAAGCCAGCGCTCTGCGCGGCATCTTCCAGCGTTTCGTGGTCGGTGAAGGGGGTGGCAAGCTGTACATTTCCGCCCATCACACCGCTGTCAGGCTGTTCCGCGTTTGAGCCGGTTGTGCTGTTTGTGGCACCGCAGGCAACCAGAGAAAGCCCCAGTGCAGCCGTTACCGTAAAAAGCATCCATCGTTTCATAAAATGACCTCCTTTAGAATTCTTTCTATCAAGAATATGAGTCAGTCAATCCAAAAATTGCAGCAATGTTACAGTAAATGCCGAATCGGCATCTCAACCAGACAGAGAATGTGGTAAATCAGCTTTTTCCAGAAACCAAACGGGGGCGGGGTAAAGTCTGCACCATCGGTGGTTGTGCCGTCCGGCATTACATGGCGGCTCTGCGCCATGTTTTGTTCCATGCGACTGCGCAGATGTGCATTCAGTGCGGGGCTGTCCACGCACAGCATCAGCTCAGTATCAATGTAGGCACTGCGCATATCGAGATTGAACGAGCCAACCAGACTGATGTGGTCATCCACCAGAATGGTCTTGGCGTGAAGCGAATCTCCGCCTGCAAATTCATACACCTGTGTACCGGTAGCCAGAACATGATCCTTATTTTGCAGATAATCGGCGCATCCCCAAGGGTTTGCACCGTTCTCGATGGCGTTAGTCAGGATTTTCAGCGTGCGCCCCTGCGCCAGCTGGGTCAGATCCTGATACATCTTTTTGTTGCAGATGATGTAAGGGGTCTGGATGGTAATATCGTTTCCGCTTGCCAGAATCGGCTGCAAATCGTTCCACAAAAGCGGCTCCTTGCGGGTCGCCTCGTGGGAGTTGTGCAAGAGCTGAATATGGTGTGCGGGCTGGGTTTCGGTCAGGAAATCCGTGGGCGTGAATGCCTCCGGGTACCGCTGATGCAACTCTTTGTAATGAGCGTCCAATGCCTGTGCGCCTTCGGCTGTGCGGCGGTTGTGCTTTTTTGCTACGGTATGGTTGGTGGGTTCCTCCCAAACATGGGTGAAATATTGCCGTACCTGGTCCAGTGAGGTGTTCTGCTCCGGGAAAGCCGTGTAGACCAGCAGGTCCCGGTCGATGTTTTGTTCATCGGTATAGCAGCCCAAAAAGCGATTCACCGAATTGCGCCCACCCAAAATGTACACGCTGTCATCTGCCAGCAAGTATTTGTCATGCAGGCGATAGTTGAGCCGCCAAGGCAGCAGGGGATTCATGGGATTGTAAAAGCGAATCTCCACATTGTCTGTGGATGCCAAAGCCCGAAAGCTGTCGCAGCCCATCAGGCTGATCATGCAGGGACCGCCGTCGATAATCAGCTGTACCTGTACATCCCGGTCAGCCGCAGCCTTCAAGGCTGCCATCAAATCCAGACTGCTTTCGTCCACGCCCAGCTCAAAGGTGGACATGGCGATGCGCTCGCGGGCGGATTCAATGACCCGCAGCCGCCACAAAAGGGCGTCGGTGTTGTCATCAATGCAAAGCAGCTGTTCGGTGTCGGGCTGGCTTTTGACCAGTACCGCATCTTCCGGCTGGCTGACCCTGCCCAAAAGCGGGTGCAGCACGCCAATGAGAATATCGACCACCAGCAATGCGCAAAGTGCGAATCCGGTCGTCCGTAAAACGGGGTGTTTTTGTTTTGTTTTTTCCTTCAGCATGGGAGCCTCCTTGTTCTATCATCACAAACTGTTTCCCCTAGTATAGCAGGAATGCCCACAGAGAAAAACCCCGGTTTCGCGGTATTTTCACGCAAAACTGCATAAAATTCGGCGGAAAAGTGCAGTTTGCAACCACGGGTTGCGCAGTTGCAAGTGTGAACTGGTTGTACCGCAACCGGTTTTTCGCTACAATGTAGGCAAACGAAAAGCACAAGAAAGGGGAAGTTCAAATGAAGTTATCAGAAAAAATCGGCTATTGCAGAAAAAAGAGCGGACAGTCGCAGGAAGCACTGGCAGCAAAGCTGGGCGTATCCCGTCAGGCAGTGAGCAAATGGGAAACTGGAGAATCGGAACCGGAAATCGGTAAGCTGAAGCTGCTGGCACAGGAGTTTGGCGTATCGACCGACTGGCTGCTGTCGGAGGAAGAACCGGCGCAGGAAACCCAGCAGAAAACCCAGCCCACCCCCACCCCGGACTGGATCGAAAACCTGCCGGGGATGCTGGGTAGACTGGTCAAAAAATATGGCTGGCTGAATGGTATTTATCTTATGCTGCACGGCTGCGGAATTGCACTGGTAGGCGGTATCGCCCGGTTCAGCGTCCGTAAAATGCAGATGGGATTGGTGTCTGCATTTGGTCCGGAAGTGTTGGCGCATAACCCGGTGTATCTGTTTGGCGGGTTTGTATTGGTGCTGGGCTTGGTCGTGATTGCGGCTGGTGCAATTCTGGCAATTATCCTGAAGCGTAAATTTAAGTAAAAAGAGCGTGTCAGGTCAGGATACAAAGAAACGATGTTGCTTTGTATTCTCCTCGGTGTTACAATTCATAGCAAATCTACAAACCGAATTTTGAAGGGTCACGAGTATGATAAAAATGGTCACGCAATCGGATATGATGCAGGCTGCAATCATCCATTCTGAAAGCTGGATAGAATCTCATAAGAATATCTGCGCCCCAGAGTTTCTTGCGATCCATACCCCGGAACGTCAAAAGCGTTATCTGGAATCAGAGATTGCCAAAGGGGTGCAGCTTTATATGCTGATTGAGGAGAAACCTGTGGGCATTGTTTCGATTCGTGGCAGCCTGATAGAAAATCTTTATGTTTTGCCCAGCGAGCAGAACAAAGGCTACGGAACGAAATTGCTTACTTTTGCGGTCGGAAAATGTACGGAATCCCCCTCGCTGTGGATTCTCAGTACCAATCATGGAGCGAAGCGGCTTTATGAACGCAATGGCTTTCAGCCAACCGGAAAGATCGTGCAGCACACGGGTGGTGTGTATGAGCTTGAACTGTGTTTGCGTCAAGAATAAAGTCTGGTTTATCGGGCAGTTCTATAACAAAAAATGGAGTGTAGCGGTTTTGCTACACTCCATTTTGCTTTTCGGTATTTCCAAAGCATCTTTACGGGACTGCCCCATTTGAACGCTCTTTTTATTGCAGAAAATTCATTAGTGGGACACAGCAGTCTGTGCGGTGCGCTGCTGCACATAGTCCGCAATCAATGCGGCGACCTGCTCTTTACCGATAGAGGTATCAATACACAGGTCATAGTTGCGGATGTCGCTCCACTCCTTGCCGGAAACGCCGCGGTAATAGCTTGCACGGGCTTCGTCAGCACGCTGCATATTGGCGCGCGCCTCCTCGTGGCTGTCGCCGTACATTGCCATAATGTTCTGGATGCGGGTTTCCTCCGGTGCATACAGGAACACACGAATGACGTTATCATAGCTGCGCAGCACATAGTCCGCAGCGCGTCCCACAATCACGCAGGCACCCTGATCCGCAATCTGCTGAATGATTTGCTCCTGCGCGATCACAGCCTGCTGAATCACATTGGTGCTCAGATACAGCTGACGGAACACAGCAGGGGAGTTCTGGTTCATATCCGAAATAAACGCACCTGCAAGCCCGCTTTCCTGTGCAGCCAGCGCTGCCATCTCTTTATAATAGAAGGGAACCCCCAGCTTTTCTGCGGTCAGCTTACCGATTTGCTTGCCGCAGGAGCCGTGCTGGCGGGCAATGGTAATCACCATACCCGGATGGGACGGCTGCAAAACTGGCTGGTCTGCGGGGGTTTCGGTTTCGTTTTTCAGCGAGCGGAAGAAGGAAACGGTCAGGACCACAACCACCACACCGGCGACAATATCAGACAGCGGCGCAGCAAGCAGGATGCCGAAAATACCAGAGCCGGGATTTTGTGCTTCCAAGACACGGCACAGCACCACCGTCAGGGAAACAAAGCAGATAATATCTCGGATGATGGAGGTAATCATTGCCTGAACGGATTTGCCGATTGCCTGAAAGAACACCGAGGTCAGCTTGGTCAGACAGGTGATGACGCTCATGGAAAGGTAAATGCGGAAGGTCTTGACCGCGAAATCCATGTACAGTGCGTTGCCGCTGCCGAAAATATTGATCAACAGCTCCGGGCAAAGCTCAAAAATCAGGGTAGCAACGACGCCCACAGACAAACACGAAATCAGAATCAGGCGGTACGCCTCACGCACACGGTCCATCTTCTTTGCGCCGTAGTTGTAGCCCAGAATCGGCTGACCGCCCAGCGCAATACCGACCACAATGTTGTTGACGATGGTGTAGACCTTGGTCTGGATGCTGAAAACCGAGATGGGAATATCGCTGCCGTAGACCGACAGCGCACCGTAGTGGAACAAGGTCACATTGCTCAGCAGGGACATGACCACAATGGAAATCTGGGTGATAAAGGTGGAACCGCCCATCTGAATCAGCGTCCAGAGAATGTTCCAGTCAATGCGGAAGCTTTCTTTCGTCAGATGGAAGCTCTTGGGCTTGCGGAAGTACACCACGCACACCACAAACGAAGCCATCTGACCGATAACGGTTGCGATTGCGGCACCCTGAATGCCCCAGTTCAGCCAGAAAATAAAAATCGGGTCCAGAATGATGTTCAGCACAGCGCCCACGATCATGGCGACCATGGCGTAATTGGGGCTGCCGTCGGAACGAATCATGCTGTTCATCACGTTGATCATCAAGTAAATCGGGAAGAACAGCGCAATGATGCGGAAATAATCCACAGCCAGCGACAGGGTTGCGTCCGATGCACCGAATAAGATCATCAGCGGGCGCTGGAATGCCAGACAAACCGCAGACAATACCACGCTGATGATAATGGTTGCGCTCAGACCGGTACCGACGCACTTATGTGCGCTGTCGCTGTCTTTGCGTCCGGAACAGATGCTCAAAAAAGCAGCTGCACCGTCACCGACGCACCAGGCAAAGGCGTTTGCAATGCAGATAATAGGGAAAGAAATACCTGTTGCTGCATTACCCAGATAGCCCAGCGCACTGTTGCCAATGAAAATCTGGTCTACGATGTTGTAGAATGCGCTGATCAAAAGTCCTGTTACGCAGGGCAGCGAAAAGCGGAACAGCAGTTTGGAAATTTTTTCTTCGCCAAGCATTTTGTTTTCTGTCATGGGTCCTCCTTTGAAAAAAGCCAAAAGAAAACCGCAATCGTTTTCCTAGTCCGAGCGTACGCATCGGCTTATAGCAAAACTATTGCGGTAGTTTGTAGAAACGTCCACCCAATCGTGAACTTATATAAGCTTAAGTTGTTACATTTTAGCACGAAACCCCAGAAAAGGCAAGCAGATTTTTTGCTTTCCCAAAAGGCGATACAGCGGGTCGGCAAAAAGTGGGAAGAATTCATAAAAAGATTACAAATTTGCATAAAATTTGTTTCCATTTGCAAAAACAAAATGTTATAATAATAACATAGTGAAAACAAGGCGGCTGTTGGGCTGCCTTTTCAAATGCAAAAACGGAATGGAAAGAAAGGAATTTTACCATGAACAGATTGAAAGATAAGGTCGTTATCATTACAGGCGGCAACTCCGGCATTGGCGCTTGCGCTGCAAAGATGTTTGCTGCTGAGGGTGCAAAGGTCGTGATTTCCGCACGCCGTGTGGAGCCGCTGGAAGAAGTTGCAGCTGAGATTCGTGCCGCAGGCGGCGAAGTGCTGGCTGTGCCCTGCGATATTTCCGATTCCAAGCAGTGCGCTGACGCTGTGGCAAAGACGGTCGAAACCTTCGGCACCGTCGACGTACTGGTCAACAACGCAGGCGTTCTGGACAGCGGTCTGGAAGGCATCGACATCGTTTCTGACGAAACCATCGACCGCCTGATCGACATCAACACCAAGGGCACGATTTACATGACCCGTGAAGTTGCCAAGGTTATGCTGGCAAAGAAGAGCGGTTCTATCGTGAACGTCTCCAGCGTTGCAGGTCACTGCGGCAACGGCGGTGCAGCATATGCTTCCAGCAAGGCTGCTGTTATTGGTCTGACCAAGAACATCGCAATGCGCTGCGCAAGCGAAAGCGTTCGCTGCAATGTTGTCTGCCCTGGCAACGTGGTTACTCCCATGACCACCACGCTGGACCCCAGCAAGCTGGATGCTAAGATGATGGGCGCAATGCGTCCCCATGCAGATATGTCTCTGCCGTTCTCTCAGCCGGAAGAAGTAGCAAATCTGCTGCTGTTCCTGGCTTCGGATGAATCTGCAGCCATTACCGGTCAGGAAATCGTGATCGACCACGGCGCAAACCTGTAATCCGGTCAAACAAAACAAAAAGAAAAATAAGCAGCATCAAGAAAACAGCTTGGTGCTGCTTATTTTGTTTTCTGCCCAGAGGATAGACTTCTCTCGCCAGCGGGAGTACAATGTGTACAAAGAAAACGGCATGATGCGCCGAAAACGATTCTGTTCAAAAAAGCTTTTGCCGGGAGGAATTGCCCATGCATCCAGTCGCATACGTTCTGACACAAAAAATCACCCAAAAGATCCATGAAACGGCAGCAAAGCAAGCAGAGCAATCCCGTGCCAGCCAAGTGGATGACGGTATCGCTCGCCCCATATCCGTTTATGGCTGGGTCTTTTGGGGGTGTATCGTTATCGGCGCGATTTTTGGTGGCGCAGCCTGCCTTGCGGGTCAGCCCACAATAGGCCTTGTGCTGTTTGGCTTCTTTGCGCTGATTTCTGTTCCGGGGCTTTGTGTTCAGTATAACTGCCGCGTGCTGTATGATGCACAGGGCTTTACTTGGCGCAATGTGCTGCGGGTCAGCCGCCGTTATTCCTATGAGGATGTAACCGGAATGTACAGCTCGCCGGCGCATATAGTGGTGGAGCTCAATCACAAAAAGCGGCTGGATTTAGGCTACGACTGGATGAACCAGCACAGATTTGCGGATGCCATCGTGAAATACCGCAGCAAAAAGCCGCCCAAACTGCCGCTGCCTGTGCTGGGCATGTCGGAGGAGGAAATCGAAGCATCGTACAATGGCGGTGTGATTTCCCGTGCGCTTCTGGTAAAGGCACAGGATTTGCCGAAGTTTGTTTGGTTTAAGTGTGTACATTATGGCATCTGCACCCTCGCGGTGTTTTTTGCGCTTTTCGCCGTGCTGGTTTTCCCGGTCTTTCAGGAAGCGGATACGCTCTCCGGCTTGCTTTTCCTTGCGGTGCCGGGATTGATTTGCCATATTGCGGCACTGTTGCTGTATTTTGGGTATCCGCAATATTTCACCGCACGGGAAAGACCGACAAACGTGGAGCTTTCCAAAGAAAAGAAATCCAGCCATAAACGCTGTACCCTTGCAATCACCAGTACATTGTGCGCTTTAGATGGTATCGTTTTCTTTCTGGCCCAGATGGATCAATACAGCGGCCCTATCCCGATTGTGTTGGCGGCGGTGGCAGCAGTGCTCTTGTTTTTTGTACTTTTGGCACTGTTTCGCCGCTTTTCGTGGGAATACCATAATTTTGGGGTGGGATATGTTACCTTTGGATTTTGGCAGGGATGTTTCTGCTTTGCGATTTTCCTTTTGCTGGCTGGTGCGTTCCTTGCTTAAAAGCACTGCATGATCGATAAGGTGCGATTTCTGTTCCTCTTTCGGTGTAAACCGTGTCACGCTGCCCATACTGAACCCAGACGACAATCGGACAGAAAGGCGGGCAGCAGATGCAGCGATTTTATCATGGACTGGGGAAACGCGGACCGTATTTTGAAGGCTGGTATGTGAAATTACAAGCACCAGACGGTCAGACGTTAGCACTCATCCCGTCGGTTCATATAGATGCAAAGGGCAGACGCAGCGCATCGCTGCAAGTGATTACCAGCGAACGCTCCTGGTGGGTGGATTATCCTGCTGCGGTGTTTCGTGCCAGCCCCAAGCGATTTTTCGTGCGGCTGGGGCAGAACTTATTCACCGAAAACGGCTTGTCCCTGCGGGTGAAGGTACCGGGCTTGCAGCTGGAGGGCTGTTTGCAGTATGGTCCGATGCATCCGCTGCCGTCGAATATTATGGGACCGTTTCGCTTTTTGGGCGATATGGAATGCGCCCATGGCGTGTTGAGTATGTGGCACACCTTGCAGGGAAAAGTGACCTGCAACGGCAAAACCACCGATTTTTCCGGCGGCGTTGGCTATATCGAAACCGACCGAGGGCGTTCGTTTCCCAGCGAATATTTCTGGACGCAGTGCGCTTGGAAAGATACCGCACAGATGCAAAACAGCTTGATGCTGGCGGTAGCGGAAATCCCGCTTTGGAAACTGCGCTTTACCGGCTGTATCGGTGCGGTGCAGTATCAAGGTAAGGTGTACCAGCTGGCAACCTATCGGGGCGCAAAAGTAGAGCGCTGGTCCCGCCAAGGCGCAGCGATTCGGCAGGGGAAATATCGCATTGAAGCGGTTTTGCTGCAATCGCACGGACATTCTTTGCGTGCGCCGGAAAACGGAAACATGGGGCGTTCTGTTACAGAAAGCGTGGATGCCATGGTGCGGTATCGGTTTTGGTACGGCGGACGTCTTTTAATGGAACACACGGATTTGTGTGCGGGCTTTGAATATTCCCGCGCTGGGTTTGACCAATAAAAAAGCTCTCCGACTGCTTGGGCAGCACGGAGAGCTTTTTGTTTTATTCGAGTGCCAACAGTTCCCGCAAGTCGTCCAGAAGTTCCTGATGATTGGTCAGCAGATTGTATACGCCATCCTCGGACAAAACCCCGCGGAGCAAATCCGCAGGAAATTTTCCTGCTTCATCGTCAGCAAAGTCCTGCTGCCACTGGGCAGAGGTGTAGTAGCTTTCCAGCTGTTTCAGCTGGGGCAGCACACGGCGGTATTGCTCTACCGCATCCGAAAGTGCGGCAACAGCGGCAGAAGATTCCTGCATGGCTTGTTCCATTGCCTGAATACGTTCGATTTGCTGCATAAAAAACAGCTCCTTTCCCAGTTCGATTGTTGCGCTTATTGTAATATGCCCAAGGGGAAAAAGCAATAAAAACCGACTGTATGCCCCAAAGTGTGGTATAATCAAACTAAGATTTTTGAAAATGCCGGACGTATCCGGCTTGAATCGGGAGGAAAAACGATGGAATATCGTATTTTGGGTAAAACTGGCTTGAAGATTTCTCGTTTGGGTCTGGGCGGCATTCCCATTCAGCGCATTGACGCCGAGGGTACCCGCACGCTGCTGCACCAAATGATGGAAAAGGGCGTCAATTATATTGATACCGCGCGCGGCTACACCGTCAGCGAGGAATATCTGGGCTATGCGCTGGAAGGCATCCGGGACAAGTTCGTGCTAGCAACCAAGAGCATGGCGCGCGACAAAGCCAGTATGGCGCGAGATATCGACATCAGCCGCAATAACCTGCTCACCGATTACATCGACCTGTATCAGGTACATAACCCCAGTATGCAGGACTTGGAAAAGGTGGTTGCACCGGGTGGTGCTTTGGAAGCCTTGCTGGAAGCCCGCAGCGCGGGAAAAATAGGTCATATCGGCTTGACCGCCCACTCGTTGGAAGTGTTCGAAAAAGCACTGAGCTATGACTGGGTGGAAACCATCATGTTCCCGTATAACATCGTGGAAAATCAGGGCGAAGCGTTGATGCATCGTGCCGCAGAGCAGAACGTGGGCTTTATCGTGATGAAACCGCTGGCTGGCGGTGCCATTGAAGATGCAACCCTTGCACTGCGCTATCTGAACCAGTGTCCGGACGTAACGGTGGTCATTCCCGGCATGGCAGACGAAGCTGAGTTGGAGCAGAATCTGGCAGCAATGGAAGATACCAGCCCGCTGACCCAGCAGGAGCTGGACGAGATGGATACAATCCGCCGTAGTCTGGGTACACAGTTCTGCCGTCGCTGCAACTACTGCGCACCCTGTACTGTAGGCATCCAGATTCCCAGCGTCTTTTTGATGCAGGGCTATCTGACCCGTTATAATCTGGAGGATTGGGCGCGTAAACGCTATGCGACGCTGGAGGTCAAAGCGTCTGCCTGTGTTCAGTGCGGCGCTTGCGAAACCCGCTGCCCGTACAATCTGCCCATTCGTGAAATGCTGAAAAAAGCAGCAGAGCAGTTTGGCGAATAAGAAAAAGCACAACAACCGACAAAAAGCCCCTTTTTTCTACAAAAGGGGTTCGTTGTAAAAAATGGTTAAGTATGTTAAAATATTTAAGTTAGCTTAATTTTGCCAGAAAGAAGAATGGTCATGAAAACAACGCAATTTACATTTCCTTCAAAGGACGGAAGAACCATCCTGCACGCAGTACGATGGTCGCCCGATGACGGCAACTATACTGCGGTGCTGCAAATCACACACGGCATGGTCGAGTACATCGAGCGTTACGCACCTTTTGCCAAGTATCTGACCGACCGGGGAATTCTCGTGGTTGGTCACGACCATCTGGGTCATGGTCATTCGGTTTCCGGTGCAGCAGAATATGGCTTCTTTGCCGAGAAGAACCCCAGCGATGTGTTGGTGGCGGATATGCACCAGCTGCGCACACACATCCAGAAGGAAAATCCCAATCTGCCGTATTTTATGCTGGGCCACAGTATGGGCTCATTTCTGTTGCGCAAGTATCTGGCGCTGCACAGCGAGGGTGTTTGCGGCGCAATCATTATGGGTACCGGTTATGTCAGCCCTGCAAAAAGTGCAATGGGTCTGGCGGTGGTCCATACTATGAAAGCAGTGCTGGGCAGCCACCATCGCAGCCCGCTGGTGCAGAAGATGATTTACGGGCGATCCTATCGTGGATTTGACACCAACGGCAAGAAACCGGAAAACAGCTGGCTGAGCCGGGATGTGGAAATGGTCAAGAAGTACTATTCCGATCCGCTCTGTACCTTTACCTTTACGCTGAATGGGTTCCAGGGTCTGTTTGAAGCAGCACAGTTTGCCTGCAAGCAGGAAAATGCAGAGAAAATCCCGCATGATTTGCCGATTCTGTTGATTTCCGGCGGCAGCGACCCGGTGGGCGATTTGGGTGCCGGCGTGGAAAAAGTACATCAGATGTACCGCAAGGCTGGATTTACAGATTTGGCTTGTATCTTCTACAAGGGCGCACGCCATGAGATTTTGAATGAAGTGAATCGGGAACAGATTTTTTCAGATTTGTTTGTCTGTCTGTCGACTCAGGTGGAGGCAGTCGAAGGTCTGCGCCATTTCCCGCCGGTAGAAGAAGTGTAAGAAAAACGCCTGACAGAATATTCGTAAAGAGGATATAGAAAAACAGCTTTGTTTTGTCCTTGCCCTTTCTTTTAGAGGGGCGTAAAGCGCAAATGAGAATCGGAGTCGAGAAATGAGAAATCCGGAAATCGAAAAGAAAATGTATGAAATTGCAACAGAGCTGATTCAAAAAAGATACCCGACGGGTTGGGGCGGCGCTGCTGTGATTCATACGGCTAAGGATCGTTATTTTTCCAGTGTGGCGATTGAAACCTGCAACAGTTCTGCGGCGTTGTGCATCGAAGTTGGTGCTATGTGTGAAGCCCACAAATATAATGAAAAGGTTACCCATTGTTTATGTGTCGTCAGGGACGATGAAAATTCGCCCTTTAAGGTATTATCCCCATGTGGTATTTGTCAGGAACGACTAAGATATTGGGGAGAAGATGTGCAGGTTGGTGTCACGACAGATAACGGAGCAGTTTTGTTTGTGGAACTAAAAGAATTGCAGCCGTATCATTGGACAAGAGCCTACAATGCGGAAGAGTTGGAAACCTACACGGAAGACGTGTAACAAAAAAGCGTGTAGAGAATTCAGGGATACCCCGTAAGGAAGTATTTTCCAAAAGATTTTATGAAATGGTTCCTAACGATGATGCGGAGTCAAATAACGCTGAAACAAAGCTTTTGATATGTGCCGATTGCTTGGGAGAAAGAAAAATGATCACACAGAAACCAACCCCAGAAATCCTGACGGAATGGAAAAAAAGCATTTGAGCAGTATAAAGATTTCCTGCAACCTAACAGGAAAAGCGGCACTGACCTTTTGGATTACTTGCAAAGCAAATACTCTCTTACAGAGATAATGGATGAAGCAGTGCTGACCGTTATTTCTGAAAATGTTTCCCGGAGTGCACTTTTTGCCGAAAAACTACCTGCCGGTCAACGACCATTGCCGAAAGCTTTTTACCTTGAGAATATTGGAAACGGGCATAAATTTTATCGTTCCGAAAATAAGGATTCGTTAGATTTATGGGGCGGTGAAATAACGAAAATCTTTGTCGGTGTGGATTTATCCAGCGGTTTCTACATGGTAGAGGGAAGTACAATGCTTTGGGATGAGCTTTGTGCATTTCAAGGTGTTGATGAAAAAGATTTAGAAAACTATGTTATTGTCGCAGATTATATCAGTGCCTTGCAACGCTTTGGTAAACTTGATAGTGTAATCACACATGCGGAATAGCTGGGGTAAATGCCAATAAACCGAACAGTTCATAAAGAAAATGGAGTGTATCAAAATCAGATACACTCCATTTTTTTGTATTTCGAAAACATCCTGATCGGACATTCCCATTTTCATACATGCTTTTCTATTGGATTAGGCTTTCGCGTTAAATGGTAGCGGTCTCGCGCTTTTTCAAAATCTTGGGTGTAATGAACAGATGTACCGGCATGGAAACCGCAAAAGCGATAATGTCGGAAATCGGCTCGGCAAAGAAAATCAGAGAAGCACCACCAAACAGCGGCAGCAGGAACAGCGCAATAAAGTAAACCGATTTGCGCCAAGTAGAGAGGGTCAAAGCCCACTTGACCTGACCCATGCCGGTAAAGCCGTCCACAATAGCGTACTGTGCGCCCAAGGGGATTGCAAACAGCGTGCAGATGCGGATTGCGTGGCAGGTCTGCGCATTCAAAGCGGGGTCGCTGGTAAACAGGCTGACGAACAGCGGACCAGCCACACGCGCCAGAATAAACAAAATTGCGGTGTAGCCCATGCACATGCAAATGATGTATTTCTGTGCGCTGCGCACACGGTCGGTGCGTCGTGCGCCGAAGTTATAGCTCAAAATGCACTGAGTACCGGCACTGATACCGCCCAAAGGCATGGTCATCACCAGCATAAAGCTCTGCACGATGGTGTTAATGGTGACCAGCGTGTCGCCCTGTGAGCCGCCATAGCCCTGCAGTAGGGCGTTCATGGCGATGATCATAATATTATCGACAGCGATGATGATAAAGGGCGAGAAGCCCATCATCAGCACACGCAGCATGGTAGAGCGGGAATAGCCGCCAAAGGTGATTTTGATGTCTGCCTTGCGCAGCAGGAAAACCAGCACAAAGGTTGCGCTGCCTGCCTGACTGAGTACCGTAGCGATTGCAGCACCCTGCACGCCCAGATGGCAGCCATAAATAAAAATCGGGTCCAGAATGATGTTCAGGATTGCGCCCAGCATAACCGAGCACATACCGGTTTTGGCGTAGCCCTGCGCAACGACAAACTGGTACAAACCGTTGGACAGCAGCGCAAAGAAGGTACCGCTGACATAAATGGTAAAGTAAGCGTTTGCATAAGGATAAATGGCTTCGCTTGCACCGAACAGACGCAGCATAGGCTGTTTGAAGGTCAGTGCCGCTGCGGTAACCAGAACAGAAACGCCGCACAGCATGACAAAGCAGTTTGCCAGAATCTTTTCTGCCTTCTCCCGGTTGCCTTCGCCCAAGGCGATGCCCAAAAGGGGAGAGCCACCCACGCCGATCAAAAATGCAAATGCGCCGATCATGGTAACGATGGGTCCGCAAACGCCCACGCCTGCCAGAGAAAGATCGCCCACGTTAGGGATGTTGCCTACATACATACGGTCTACGATGCTATACAGCACGCTGACGAACTGCGCCAGCATACTGGGAATTGCAATTTTGAATACCAGACGTGAGATTTTCTCGCTGCCCAGTTGATTTGTTGAACCCATACCTTACACCTCGATTTAATATCAGTAAATGCCCAGCAAATGCCCAGCGAGAATCTATTATACGCTGAATCCAAAAAAATACAAGTAATTTTGACACTTCCCACAAAAAAACGTACCGCAGGTTGGATCGACCTGCGGTACGTTGGATTTATTTTTTACAGTGCATCGTTTAAGACGCAAATTGCGCATCCAGCAAGCGACGCAGCACCCGCAAAGAATCAGCTTTCGGTTTCGGCGGCGGATTCCGTGGATTGAGAAAGATAGATGGGATAAATATCCCGGCGGGCGCGCCAAATGGTCAGCCAGCCAAAGATAAGATCCGCAAACGCACACAGCGAAATGCTGACACGGTAGGGGAAGATCTCACCCAGTAAGCCAACGCCCAAGGTCAGTACAAAGCAGATGACCCCGAAGAAAATATTCTGGAACGCGTTCAAGCGGGCACGCATGGTGTCCGGAATGTAACACTGAATAGCGGCTTCACGGGTGGTAGCACTGTTGATGCCCAGAAATCCGCAGATAAAACGGTTTACCAGCATAAGCGGATAGCTGATCCACAGCAGACACAAATCCATGATTCCGTAGGTTTGCTGAATCAGGAATACAAAGCCATACTGCTTTTCCTTGGGGATCTTAATCCGATAGTGGAACATTCCACCCAGGCTGCGCCCCATAAACTCCATGACGGAAAACAGCGCAAACATGGATGCACTAAAACCCGGTGCCGTGCGGAAAAACGCAATCAACAGGGGATAAGTACCCTGCATCACACCACTTGTCACCGCATTGTGCAGGAAAATGGTTGCAATGCCGTGCTCCTGTTTCAAGTAAGCCAGACCGTCTTTCAAATCCTGCCACCAAAGGTGAAAGGAGAAGGTGTTGTTTTCCATGCGGTTTTCTTCCCGGATGGAGATGTTGCTTTCAATAGCGGCAGCAACCAGCGAAAGCCCACCTTGAACCAGCAGGATGCCGCCCACGCCCAAATGCTCCATCATCACGGCTGCCATCGGCGCCATCACGACGGAAACCACCGGATACAGCATGGAAGAAACGGTGTAGCCTTTGTGTTCCATGCCTGCGGGAATCAAGTTGGGGAAAATGCTGTTGTAGACCAGCGCATCAAAGCTGCCCAGACAAGCCAGAATCAGCATAAAGCACAGGTACCCCATATAAGAAAAGGGATACCGCAGCAAAAACAGACCGGCCAGCGCATATAAAATGCCGTTTGCGGCATCGCCCAGCACCAAGAAGGGCTTGCGGGGTAAGCGGTCTAACCAAGGTCCGGCAAGCAGTGGGATGAAAATATTTGGTATAAACTGAATGGCCAGTGCAAAAGCGGCAGCCAGTGTGCTTCCGGTTTCGTCAAATACCAGAAAGGAAAGCGCAAAGTTTCCGGCTACCGCACCGGCTGCGCCAAAAACGGTAGCAACGGTCAGTAAGGTGTAATTTTTGGTCCAAAGAGTTTGTTTGCTGTTTTTTTGCATATTGTTTTACCTCTTAAAAGGCGAAACGCATACGTCGACGAAACAAGCAGCAGGTCCGAATCAAAAGGAGCGAATCATTTCGTCGAGCGATTCGTTTCGCACATGAAATGTTCTGAAATCGTATCGCGTACAGAGTTGTTATAAAAAAGCATATCCATGATAATCGTCTCCTTTTATAAACAGGTTGTTATATGTCTAACATTTTGTAGTATGCCAGAGCAGAAAAAGAAATGCAAGCAAAAGAGCATCGCAAAACGACGGTTTTGCAATGCTCTTTTTGTAGGTTTATCTAAGTTTTTTGGATCAGTCTTCCACCGGCAGATTGGGGCGGTCCTGGTCGCCGTCTGCCTTGAACATCACGAAATGTTCCGGCTTGTTGGTGAAATAGTAGTAATCCGTGTTTTCATACAGCGGCGGGGTCAGGTAGTTGGGAATGACGGTTTTGTCATCCTCGGTGCGCTCCGAGAAACCGGCTGCTGCAAAAATTTCGGCAGGAATACCGGCGCAGTAGCAGTCAGCGTATTCTGCACCGCTGCTCTGCAAAAGCTGGTCGATGGCGTTGCCCAAGCGGGGCAGTACTTCGTCCATGCCAACGAAATCTACAATGCGCAGCACCGGGATTTCGCCGTGCTCGCCGCTTTCTACCACACGGGTAACCAGATAAGCCAGCAGCTTTCCGTTTTCGTAGACGCTCCACACATTGTACTCCAAATGCGGGAAAGAGAAGTAGCGGCGTGCCAGATAGTGAATATCCTTGCGGGGGGTGTGGTCCGTTTCCGGCATACCCAGACCCTGCAAACGCACCACAGAAGATACCGTATCCAGTGCCAAATCACCGCTTACGGGCAGGATTTCCGGTACAAAGGTGTCGGGGTTAGAACCTTCCGGCACAGCAGGGCGGCACAGCTGATACGCTGCTGCATTGGCACGGGGTGCCAGACGGTAATAGTGGGGGATGCGACCAGCCTCCCAGCCCAGAAAACGATACAAAACGCAGGTGTTTGCCCGAATGTTGTTGCAGGCAACCACGTTTGCACCCGTCAGGGCAGGGATTGCGTTCATCAATTCCAGACCAACGCCGTTTTCGCCCTTTTTGGCGACCCATACGCTGACCCACAGGTCCGGCGTTTCGCTATTGTTTGCCAGAATGTAACCAGCGACAGCCAAAAGCTCGCCGTTACGCTCTGCCAAAACAAACTGCAGCTGTGTGCCGCAGTAATAATACTCGAACCATTCCGGGCGGTTCACCAGCGGCAGTTTCCAGTCAAAATTGGCATTGATGAAATCCACAATGCGCTGCTGCTCGGCATACTGCGCCAAGCGAAATTGTATATCAGAAACGTCAGGCAATGGTACTACCTCCCGTAATCGGCAGCGTAACGCCGGTGATAAAGCCGGCTTCGTCGCTCAGCAAAAATTCCATAGCGGGGACAACGTCGCTGACGCGGCAGTTGCGGCCCATGGGGTTATCGGCAGCAGATGCCTGTACAATCAGGTCCGGCGTATCGGACAAAAACTTAGTTTCCATCATGCTGGGTGCCACGCTGTTTACCGTAACGCCAGCAGATGCGTACTCGATGGCAAGGCTCTTTGCCAAGCCGCCCAGCGCGCTTTTTGCCATGACGTAAGCGGACATATTTTTCGGCGGGCAGCCGATGGTGTAGCTGGTCAGAATGAACAGCACACGACCGAACTTTGCTTTTGCCATCTGGGGCACAAAAGCCTTGCACAGCTGAACGGCGCTCTTGATCTGCACGTTCATATCCAGATCGAAGCGGGCTTCATCAAACTTCTTGAACTTGGTGTTGATGGCACGCAGTGCGGGCAGATGAATGAAATGGGTAGGAGCAGGGCACATGGTGCGGACGGCTTCCACAAAAGCGGAAATTGCTTCCGGGTTGCTCAAATCCACGCTGAAGGTTTTGATTTTGCCGGGGTGTGCCTCGCACAAATCGCGGATGCGTTCCAAATCGCTGGAACCCTGTGCAATGATGCAGTCCTCGTCGCCCATTTTGGCGAGCAGACGCTCCATCAGAGCATGGCCTACGTCGGAAGTTGCGCCGGTAATGAGATAAGTCTTTGCCATAAAGGTTCCTTTCTTATTTTGCCAGACCCGCCTTGTAGGTGCCGCGGGTCACTTTTTTGCCGTCCTGATTGGTGATGGTGAACTTGACCGTTACTTCGCGGAATGCTTCGCTGCGCTCGGTCACTTTGCCGGAAACAGTCAGCGTATCGCCGATGAAAACCGGCTTGGCAAACTTGGAATCCACCTGATGCAGCAGGCAGTGCTCACCGGGCAGATATACACCTGCCAAAGTGGAAACCATGCTGGCACCCAGCATTCCGTAAACCACACGACCCGGATAACCACGGCCTGCGGCATACTCGGCATCCATATGAATAGGGGAGCAGTCGCCGGTGATGGCGTAGAAATGCTCCATCATTTCCGGGGTGACGATTACGGTAAACTGTTCGGTGCGACCCTCGGTCATTTCGTCAAAGGTGTAGCTGTTATAGCTGCTCATAAAACCTCCTGATACGATAAAAACGCACATCACATTCCGCGATGTGCGTTTTTAGTTTGTTCGATTAGCCGACCAGACGAGCAATCAGGTCCAGCAGGTCGCCAACATTCTGCAGGCCGCGAACGTCCTCCAGCTTGAACTTCAGACCGAACTTCTTTTCGATAGCGGTCAGCAGATTGATCTGCTCCAGACTGTCCCAATCCTCGATATCGTCAGCGCAGGTGGAACGGTCGATGACCAGCTCTTCGTCGTCAAAGTTGTCACGGAAAATTTCCTGAACGTCAGCCAGAATTTTCTGCATTTCCATAGCAGCAGTCTCCTTTTTATATCACAGTCTTAATCTACCCGCAGGGTTTCCATTACGTCACACTGCGGCTGATAGTCGGCAGGAATTACAAATTCGTATTCCTTGTTGCCGGCTTCGTCTTCGCTCTTCAGCTCAAAGCCGATTGTAGCATAAAAGTCCTTGACAAGCAAGTTCTTTGCGGTGGGATAGTAGTGACCGCGAATCACCTTTACGCCCTTTGCCTGTGCGTCCTCCACCAGCTTGTCAAACATTGCCTTTTCCAGATCGCGCTTCAGCACGCGGCAGCTCATGACCCACAGGTCAATGTCCATCACGTCGCCAGCCACATGACCGATCACGTTGGCAATGATGCCGTTATCGCCGAACTTGTCCACCAAGCGTGCATACAGGGTCACATAGTCCGGATTGCCGATCAGGGTTTCGATTTCAGCGGCAGTGTAGCGGCGGGTGGTCAGGTTGAACTGGTTGCTCTTGTTGATCAGCTGGGTGATGCGCTCTGCGTGGGCATTATCAAAATGACCGAACTCACCACGCATTTCCAAGCTGCGCAGGTACTCGCTGTAATCGCCGAAGGATGCCTGCATCTCTGCACGAGCTGCGTTCTGCTTGTACATCGCAACACGCTTCTGGTCGTCAGCGGACAGGTTGGTCACCTCAAAATAACCGCTGCGGTCGATGGAGTGGATGTACTCCTCCGGTGCGCCCAAGTCGGGTACTGCAACGCCGGGTACCTGCTGGCGAATGATTTCACGCTCGGCAGGGTTGTCATCAATAAAGACGAAGCTGTCGGGGAAGATGTTGATTTCCTTTGCCATAGCAACCAGGTTGTGGCTCTTGGGCTCCCAGTTTGCCTTGAAGCAAACGAAATCGTCTTTCTTCAGCACACTGTCGGCACGCTCAAAACCAGCCACAGCGTTAGCTTCTTCGTTTTTGCTGTCCACGTTCAGCAGAACACCCAGTGCGCTGAGCTCTTTCAGATACTGCTGGAACTCAGCGTATGCCATGCCAGCCGGGGTTTCCATACCCATGGTGATGCCTTCGGGACCGTCGTCACCAATGATGCCGCCCCACAGGGTGTTGTCCAAATCCAGTGCCAAAGCCTTCTTGTTGCGGCCCAGCAGGCTCTTGATGATGTTGGCGACGCTCTGTGCCAGATACGGGATCTTATCCAGTGCGCAGGGGTACTTGTAAGCGTACCATGCGGTCTGGTCGCTGAAAGCGTCCATGCCGTGCTGTGCCTGCAAATAGCACAGATCGTTCAGGTATAGATTGGGGGTTTCGTCCGCAGCCTGTGCCAGAATCTCATTCACACGGCGCACAAAACGGACACGACCGCCCGGATTGGTAGCTTCTGCGTTGCCCATCACACGGTAGGGGGGCAGCTCAAAGTTGTTCAGAATCACCGGGCAGCCCAGTGCCAGACCAGCTTTTGCAGCCTGCAGGAAACGATTTGCCTCTGCCTGTGCCAGCTTTTCGGCGTCCTCAGCCGTATCGCCGGGAACCGGCATGGCTTTCAGGTTGCGCATACTGGTGTGGATATAAATCACGTCCGGTGCAAACAGTGCCAGACTGCCGTCGTCAAAGCAAAGGTTTTCATAGAACAGACCGTACTGGCCCTGATAAAATTCCGGTGCGATTCCGTTTGCCAGCAGGTAAATTTCCAGAATGTCCTGCATGACACCAACGGTAACACCGCTCATGATTGCAATTTTCTTGGGCAAAAGGTTTTCTTTTGCGCGCAGCTCGCGTTTGATTGCCCGCTTTTTTTGCAGAATCAAATCGGCATCGAAGGGATAATCGAGAATATTGACAGCCATGGTTGTGCCTCCTGTGGATGTTTTTTCGTTCCTTTATTAGTTATAGTTATAACAGAAAAGCCCACCTGCCGCAAGCAGAATTCCCGTTTATAAGCCCAAATCCTCCAAAGTACGCTGCAAGGCGGTATCGCCCGAAACCCGCCATCCGGCTTTCAGCCGAAGCGCATCACACTCCGGGAGAAGATTCACATAAATGTCATGAATTACCAGCGGAGCGGCTTTTGGGTCGGGACAATCGTACACCGCAACCTTGCCGCCACAGTCCCGCAGGTAGTATTCTGCGCCGGGCGGGGGCAGGATACGCAGCTCTCCAGCGGGAAGAAGTGGCGTAAGCATGACAAAAACTGCCAGCAGAATACAGAACGTGCAAAAACCCATGATAATATAAAAACGTGCAGGATGACGCATTGCGCAAAACCTCCTTTTGGGAAAAGTATGGGCAGACAAAACCGTTTTCATCATCCGATTTTGAAAAGGAAACAAAGCTGGGGTTTGTACAACGCCAGAATTTGTGGTATACTACGGTAATGGTTATCATGCCATTCTACGCATTGTGCCCGCAAAGCGTGCCGAAGGAATGCACAGTGCGTCATATGAAATTGTAAAAGCAGACTGAATTACAGTCAGAAGTTAGGAGGCGGTCGCTATAGCTAATCAAGAACCGCGCCGGATCCATCGCAGCGGCGCAGAACCGCAGCCGGCACCCAAAACCGGAAAAGCAACGAAGAAAAAGACCAAGAACAAAAAGTCTCATCCGTTCCTGAAGGGGCTGGGCCGTTTTATTGCGGTCTGTTTCTGTGTGGGAATGATGGCTTGCTCGGCAGCAGCGGTGTGGGTGTGTAACTATGTCACCACGGCTACGGCAGAAGATAAGCTGCTTTTGAATCTGGACAATCTGGAACAGAGCCAGTCCAGTATCGTTTATAAGCAGCACTATGATGCAGACGATCAGGGTATGGGGGATTGGTACGAATCTACCATCTTCAAATCTCCCAACAGCCACCGCCTGAAGGTGGAGCTATCCCAGATCCCGGAAAATTTGCAGAATGCATTTATCTGCACCGAGGATAAGGATTTCTGGAACCATCATGGTGTCAGCTTCAAGCGTACGCTGGCAGCTGCAATCAATGAACTGACCAACAATAAACTGCTGGGCAGCAAGCAGGGTGCTTCTACTTTGGAGCAGCAGCTGATCAAGAATATTCTGGATGATGACGATTCCCATGGATGGGACGGTATTAAACGCAAGATGCGTGAGATTTACCGCGCATGGAATCTGGATAATATGTATTCCAAGGAAACCATCCTGGAAAATTATCTGAATACCATCAGCTTTACCGGCACTTTGCAGGGCGTGCAGACGGCTGCAAACGAATACTTCAATAAGGACGTCAGTGAACTGACCCTGCCGGAGTGTGCGGTCATTGCATCCATTACCAAGAACCCCACCAAGTACAACCCCTATACCAACCCGGAAGAGCTGCTGGCACGCCGCAATCTGGTTCTGGATAATATGTATAACCAGGGCAAGATTAACGAAACCGACTGGCAGGAGGCAAAAGCATCCTCGCTGGTTCTGGCAGAAGAGGAAGGGGAAGAACAGGTTGCAACTACTTCCAACCAGTCCTACTATGAGGACGCGATCTTCCGCAGCCTGACTGCGCAGATCATGGAAAAGGAAGGCATCAGCGAAAAGGCAGCACAGAACCTGATCTACACCGGCGGTTTCCAGATTTATTCCTGTGAAAACCCGGATCTGCAGCGTTCGATGGAAACCATTATGATGAATGATGGCGATAAGTATTTCCCTGCTGGCTGGCGGGAAGAAGAAGTTGCAGAGCTGCACGATTACGATGTTCCCGTTTATGCCGAGGACGGCGTGACCCCCAAGACCAAGACCAAGGACGATGGCACTACCGTGTATTTCCGCAAGGTGCGCACGCAGGCTGCTATGGTTTCCATGGACTTTGACGGCAACGTACGCGGTGTTGTGGGCGGCATTGGCGAAAAAACAGCTGACTTGGGTCTGAACCGTGCAACGGATGCACCCCGTCAGTGTGGTTCTACCATGAAGCCCATTGGTCCCTACAGTCTGGCAGTCGAGTACGGTCTGTACAACTGGTCCAGTATGCTGAACGACTCTCCCTTGTACGCCAAGGAAGATATGAAGGTCCGTGATGACGACTACTGCCGCAAGCATGGCTTGTCTGGTCTGTCCGATCAGGCTTTGAAGGCATACCCCGGCGCATGGCGTGACTGGCCCCGCAACTACAGCAATACCTATTCGTATCAGAACATTCCCGTTTACGAAGGTCTGTACCGTTCTTTGAACACCATCGCAGCCCGCGTAGGCGAAACGGTCGGTGCGGATAAGATTTTCAACTTTGCCAAGAATACCCTGAATATGTCTACGCTGGTCCCCGAGGATAACTCTCTGGCATCCATGATCATGGGCAGCCAGTCTTACGGTGTTACCACGCTGGACCTGTGCGCAGCATTCCAGATTTTCTATGATGGCACCTACAATACCCCTCGTTTCTATACCGAAGTGTACGATTCCGATGGTAACCTGTATCTGGAAGCAGATATGAGCGAGTATCAGGCACTGACCCCGGAAACCGCCCGCATTATGAACCGTATGCTGCGCAACGTCATTACCGTTGGTACTGCAAGCAAGGTTGGCGGCCCCAAGGCTGGCAACATGGAATCCATCGGCAAGACCGGTACCGCCAGCGACTGGAAGGACTTCTCTTTCGTCGGTCTGACCCCGTACTATGTCACCGCTACTTGGTGGGGCTATGATGAACCCACCAAGATGAAGAACCTGGGCAGCACCAAGAACTGTGCTTCTGCATGGAAGGCTCTGATGGAGGACGTGCAGGATGGTATGACCACCAAGAAGTTCCCGGATGCGGAAGGCGTTGTAACCGCAGCGTTCTGCCGTGATACGGGTCTGCTGGCAAATCCCGGCTGCCCCAACCAGAGCGTCGGCTATTATAAGAAGAACGATTTGCCCGGTCACTGCGATATGCACTAAGTAAAAATCTTGCCAAAACTGGCTTGAAAATGGAAAAAACAGCACCCGCCCTCTTGCATTGTAAGGGGGCGGGTGCTATTATATCCTTGTTAGAAAGACAGTTGTACACAAGAGGGAAACAGAATGAGTAAAAGATTTTTGCTGGTAGATGCCGATGCTTTACCCGAAGTTTTTTTGCAGGTACTTCGCGCAAAGGAGCTTTTGGCAAGCGGCGAAGCAAAAAACATCAGTGCGGCAGCGCGTGCGGTTGGTATTTCGCGCAGCGCATTCTATAAGTACAAGGACAGCATTTTCGAGTCGGGCAGCAATCGCTCGGTACTGACCGTAATTGCGACCCTTCTGGACGAAACCGGTGCTTTGCAGGCGCTTTTGGCAGGTATCAGCAGCGCAGGTGCAGGCATCGTGATGCTGAATCAGTCCCGCCCGGAAAACGGCACAGCGCAGATTGCGGTTACCATTCGCACGAATGGAATGCGCATCAGTGTGCAGGAAATGACGGACAAGCTAGCAATGCAGCGCACGGTTGTGGAAGTACATTGCGACGATTGATCCCAGCGGCAGAAGGCTGCAAAAAAGACGAATGAAAACGGTGTGATCCGGCGCTCAGCTGGGTCACGCCGTTTTGTTTTGCGTGCAAATCCCAATCCCATCGCGGCGAACCCTTCCTATCCGGTTGGCATAGGATGGGCGTGCAGGGGCGGGGGATATTGTGTATCCGGCAAAAAAGCCGTGTGCGCAGCAATCCTTCTGCCGGAAACATCACATGGAGGAGTGATTGTATGGGATTGATTGTGCAAAAGTTTGGCGGAAGTTCTGTCAGGGATCGGGACCATCTGTTTCGGGTGGCACACATCATTGCCAATACCCACAATGCGGGCAATGCTGTGGTCGCGGTAGTTTCTGCGCAGGGGGATACCACCGATGATTTGCTGGAAAAGGCGGCAGAAATTACGCAAAACCCGCCGGACCGTGAAATGGATGTGTTGCTGTCCACTGGGGAGCAGATTTCCATTTCACTGCTGACCATGACCCTGACCGAGCTGGGCTGTGATGCCGTCAGTCTGACCGGGTGGCAGGCTGGATTTTGTACTGACCGAGCATATACCAAAGCGCGCATCCAACATCTGGACGGCAAACGCATTTCTGACGCATTGGCACAGGGAAAAGTGGTGGTCGTTGCAGGCTTTCAGGGATTGAACCCGCAGGGGGACATTACCACACTGGGGCGCGGTGGAAGCGATACCAGCGCAGTTGCTATTGCGGCAGCACTGCACGCAGACCGCTGTCAGATTTTTACGGATGTGGAAGGTATCTACACAGCGGACCCGCGCAAAGTACCCCACGCCCGCAAGCTGAAAGCGGTGGCGTTCGATGAAATGCTGGAGCTTGCCTCCATGGGCAGTCAGGTGCTGAACAATCGCAGCGTGGAGCTGGCAAAAAAATATAATGTGCAGCTGGAGGTGCTTTCCAGCCTGAACCCAGTGGCAGGAACCCTCGTGAAAGAGCAGGCAGAGCCCATGGAAGGTACCTGCTTTACCGGTGTTACAAAAGATACCAGCATTGCGGTGATTACGATTTTGCATCTGCCCAGTGCGGCGGAGCAAACCCGTGTGTTTGAACATCTGGCGCAAAACGGAATCCATGTGGATATGATGCTGCAAGCTTCCAACCCGGACGGCAGCCGTCAGCTGCATTTTTCGGTTGCAGCAGCAGATCAAGCCAAAGCAATGCAGCTTTTGCAGGCGCAATGCGGCAGTTTTGGCGGCAAAGTGCAGGCAGATGATACCTGCGCCAAGGTTTCGCTGGTGGGGATCGGCTTGCAAACCAACGGCGGTGTGGCTGCAAAGCTGTTTGCAGCACTGGAAAGCCATGGGATTTCGGTTTCCATGGTCACGACCAGCGAAATCAAAATTTCCGTCATTGTTTCCAAAGCAGATGCGGAGCTGGCGGTGCGGGTCATCCATGACGCATTGGTGAATGATAAAAAATAATCTCTCCGGCAGCAGTTCGCTGAAATCAGCGGATGGCTGCCTTTCTTTTTGCTGTACACGGGGAGGGAAATGCGGTATAATAAGACATTATGGACATGGCTCCAAACCCATAACATACGAGTAGTGAGGAAAGAGAATGGATACTACCCCGATTCAAAGCTATACCCCGGAACAGCTGGCGCAGCGCCGACAGGAGCGCGCCGTGCGCCGCCGCAGAAAGAAACTGATGCAGGGCGTGATTCTTTTTATTGGTTTTGTAGCCTTGGTTCTTGTTTTGATGGGGGTGCGCACCATTTGGAAATGGACCGAAGGCGCTCGCGCGCGTAGTCGGTACGGCACAGGAAACTACGATGTGTCCGAATATGTTTTTCGTGCATCCGACCCGCGTCTGGTTCTGGTGAATCAGTATTGTTCCGTTTCCACCAGCACGGCGCCGGAGCTGGAAGTTGCGGATGACGCAACTGGTCAGCAGCTGGCACCTGAAGCAGCAGAAGCATTCCGCAATATGGTACAGGCGGCTGCAGAAGAGAAGATAAAATTGTCGCTGGGCTCTGGTTATCGGGACACTTTGACGCAGGATAATCTGTTCCAAAAGCTGATGGAACGCTACACCGTACAGGGATACAGTCAGGAAGAAGCCAAAGCGATTGCATGGACCGTTACAGAAAAGGGTGGTTACAGCGAGCATCAGACCGGCTATGCCGCAGACATTGTGACCGATGATTACCCGGTACCGGATTCTGAATTTGCAAAAACCAAAGCCTATGCCTGGCTGGTGCGCTATGCACCGGAATACGGTTTCATTTTGCGTTACCCCGAAGAGCGTCAGGCAGCGACCGGACATATTGAACAGCCTTGGCACTGGCGCTATGTGGGTGTAGATAATGCCCAGGCAATTACCGCCAGCGGCTTGTCCTTAGAGGAGTTTTTAGCACTGCATACAGCGCAGGAAACCCCGGCGGAGTAAACGTCCGGATTTTCAGCGTTTGCGTGTAGAATCGTAGATATTAGGAGGACTGAACTTGGAACGAAAAGAACTTTTGCCCGGCGTGTATGTGACACGCATCGCAGCGGAAAAATTTAACCGCTGCCGCCTCAGTCTGCATTTTACTTTCCCGGCAAAGCGGGAGACTGCCACGGCGCACGCGCTGCTGCCGCTGGTGATGGAGCGCGGCTGCGCATCCTGCCCGGATATGACCGAAATGACCAAAAAGCTGGCGCGTCTGTACGGTGCAGACCTGACGGTGGACAGCCGTGCAGTGGGTGCAAACCATAACCTGTGCATCAGCGTGACCGGCATCAAGGACGCATTCGCACTGGAAGGCGAAAAGCTGACCAGCGCCTATGCCCAGCTGGTGCTGGATGAAGCGTTCCATCCGTACTTTGTAGATGGCGCATTCGACCCGGGCGAAGTGGAAATCGAAAAGACCATGCTGCGCCGCAATCTGGAAAACGAAATCAATGAAAAGCGCATCTACTGCGCCCGTGCAGCCCAGCGTGAATTCTATAAAGATACCCCGGCAGCCATCCGTCAGGGCGGCTATCTGGAAGAAGTAGACAGCCAGACCCCGCAGACCTTGCTGGCTGCCTATCAAGAAATGCTGCGCACGGCTCAGATCGAGCTGATGCTGTTCGGCATTGACGACGAAAACGAAGCCGTCGTGCTGGACGCACTGAAAAAAGAGCTGGCAGCCATTGACCGCGCACCCCAGCCGCTGGCTCCCTTTGTGAATATTCCGGTACAGCCCGCCAAGCACTTTACCGAGAGCTTTGATATGGTGCAGGCAAAGCTATGCATGATGTTCACCATGGACCGCCCGGTGAATCTGGACGAGCTGCAGGCATACCGTCTGGCAATGTCGCTGTTTGGCGGCAGCGTGACCAGCCGCTTGTTCCTGAACGTGCGTGAAAAGATGCACATCTGCTACTATTGCTCTTCTTCTTTCCAAACTTTCACAGGCAGTATGTCCGTCAATAGCGGTGTAGAGCCTGCCAATGCGGAAAAGGCAGAAGCTGCAATCCTGAAGGAGCTGTCGGATTTGTGTGATGGTCCCATCAGCGACGAAGAGCTGGAGGACTGCCGCCGTGGTTTGCTTTCCGGTTTTGACAGCGTGGAAGATTCCATCAGCGGCATCGAATCCTGGTACGCCATGCAGATTTGGCGTGGTGCGGGCATTCATACCCCTGCGCAGGAGCGGGAAAAGATGCTCAAAGTCACCAAGGACGATGTGCGGGATGTGCTGAATCGGTTCCACCTTTCCGTCAGTTATCTGCTTACCAATAAGGAGGAGAACCATGGCTGATACCGTAAGAAATGCAGCCGCAGCGGCTGCCGCAAAGGATGAATGGAAGGTTTTGCCCTCCGGGTTGACGGTGATTGTGCGCCCCATGCCGGGTTATTCCTGCACCCACGCCGTTTATGCTACCAAGTTTGGCTCTATCGACTTGAAGTTCCGTCTGGGCGATAAAATCGTGGATTTGCCCGCAGGTGTGGCGCACTTTCTGGAACATAAAATGTTCGAGGATGAGGACGGTGATGCTTTTGCAAAGTACGCAAAGACTGGCGCGAATGCAAACGCTTTCACCAGCTTTGACCGCACCTGTTATATTTTCACCGCAACGGATATGCTGGACGAAAGTCTGGACGTGCTGCTGAACATGGTGGGGCATCCGTATTTTACCAAAGAAACCATCGACAAGGAGCAGGGCATCATCGGTCAGGAAATCAAGATGTACGATGACAGTCCGGACTGGCGTTTGATTACGGGTCTGTGTGAGCAGATGTATCACGCACACCCCATCCGCAGCGACATCGCAGGCACCTGCGAGAGCATTGCGGAAATCACGCCGGAAATGCTGTATGACTGCTGCAGGGCATTCTATGCACCCAATAATATGGTGCTGGCGGTTGCAGGTAACACCACCATGGAGCAGGTATTGGCTGCCTGCGAGCGTGCTGGTCTGATGCAGCCGGCAAAGGAAACCGAAAAGGTGCAGCGCTTGTGGGCAGAGGAGCCCATGACCGTTGTGGAGCCGCTGCGCACTGAGAAAATGGCAATCGCAAAGCCGGCCTTTGGCATCGGCTTTAAGGAAAAGCCTCTGGCTGCGGACGATGAATCCACCGAAGTGCTGTATGGTATCATTTGTGACGCCATCTGCGGTGGTATGTCGCCGCTGTATCGCCGCTTGTACGATGCGGGTCTGGTAAACCCCGGCTTTGACGGCGAGGTGCTGCGCGTGGACGGTTGCTGCTGCACCATGTTCACGGGCGAAAGCAGCCAGCCGGAGCTGGTGCAGAAAATGCTTCTGGAAGAAATCGAGCGTGTGCGCCGTGAGGGCGTAGATCCGGAAATCTTCACTCTGTGCAAGAACCAGAAGTACGGTACGCTCATTGAAAATCTGGAAAACGCCGAGGATTCCGCCAGCCAGATTGCTGATTTTGCTCTGACGGGTCGTTCGGTGGCACAGCAAATCGAAATGCTGGCAGGTCTGCGGGTAGAGGATGCCAACGCAGCCATGCAGGAGTTGTATTCCACCGACCGTATGGCAGTGCTGCACATTCTGCCCGACGGCTCGGCTGATTTTGAAGACGAAGAATAAGAAGGTGCAAGTGTAATGAACGAATATGTAGTTAGCTTTCCGGGGCTGGGGCTGGAGTTCAATCTGAACCGTGTGGCTTTCTCCATCGGAAATCTGGATGTTTACTGGTATGGTTTGTTGATTGCCACAGGTCTTTTGCTGGCTGTCCTGTGGTGTTTCTATCATGCGGTAGAGTTCGGCGTGGATTCTGACCGCCTGCTGGACGTGGTCTGCTTTGGTACGGTCATGGCGATTGTCTGCGCCCGTGTCTATTATGTGGTCATGTCGCCGTATGGCTATGACAGCATTTGGGATATGATCGACATTCGTCAGGGCGGTATTGCTATTTACGGCGCAATCATCGGCGCATTCGTCTTTGGTGCGCTGGCGTGTAAATGGCGCAAGATTCCCATTTGGGCAACCTGCGATTTGGCATCCGTTGGTTTTTTGATTGGCCAGTGTCTGGGTCGCTGGGGCAACTATGTGAACCAGGAAGCCTTTGGCTATAACACCACACTGCCCTGGGGCATGTACAGCGAAAAGACCCGTCAGTATCTGGAAAGCAGTGTGGTTACACTGCCCAGCGGTATGACGGTTGACCCCACCATGCCGGTGCATCCCACCTTCCTGTATGAGAGCCTGTGGTGTCTGGTTGGCTTTATCCTGCTGGCGCTGTACTTCAAGAAGCGTAAGTTCAACGGCGATATTGCGCTGCGTTACGCCATCTGGTATGGTCTGGGTCGTTTCTGGATCGAGGGTCTGCGTACCGACAGCCTGCTGCTGGTACCCAGCCTGAATCTGCGTGCTTCTCAGCTGTTTGCTGCGGTAACTGTGGTAGCTGCTCTGGCACTGGAAATCTACCTGACCCGCAAGTATAAGGATACCCAGCCCATGCAGGTAGAGCTGGCAATCAACAGCGACAACCTGTCTTATATGAAGAAGCATCCGCTGGATGGTCCGATTGCTTTTGTTGAAACCCTGCCTGTAGGTGCATCCCATAAGGAATATGTGGAAGCAACCCGAAAGTTCAATGAACAGGTTCGCACCCAGCTGGAAGAGCTGGTAAAAGCCCAGTCTGACGCACCGCAGGAGTAATCCATACTGATTTGCACAAAGACGCCTTGCGCTGAAACGGGGCGTCTTTTCTGTTGCATTTTGCGGCAGTGTATGATAGATTTTGAAAAAGAAAAAGTAAAAAACGGAGGAAAACGCCTGTGAGCGCAAAGATTATAGAGGGAAAAATTCTGGCTGCAAAGGTCAAGGAAAACGTAAAAGCACAGGTCGCTGCATTGCAGGAAAAAGGTATTCTGCCTTGTCTGGCAGTGGTTCTGGTGGGTGAAAACCCGGCTTCCGCAACTTATGTTCGCGGCAAAGAGCGGGACTGCAACGAGTGCGACATTGTAAACCGCACGGTTCGTCTGCCCGAAACCACTTCGGAAGAAGAACTGCTGGCTGTGATTAAGGATTTAGCAGAGGACAAGACTGTCCATGGTATTCTGGTTCAGCTGCCGCTGCCTGCGCAGATCGACGAGGATCGCATCATTGCTGCGATTCCGCCGGAAAAGGATGTGGACGGCTTTACCGCGGAAAGCGCAGGTCGTTTGCTGATTGGTGAGCCTTGCTTCGTACCTTGCACGCCGCAGGGTGTGATTGAAATGCTGAAGAGCACCGGTGTTCCGCTGGCTGGTAAGCACGCTGTTGTGCTGGGGCGCAGCAATATCGTGGGTAAGCCCGCTGCATTGCTGCTTCTGGCAGAGGACTGCACCGTGACCATCTGCCACAGCAAAACCGAAAACCTGAAAGAAATCTGCGCACAGGCAGATATTCTGGTTGCCGCTGTAGGCAAGGCTGGCTTTGTGACAGCAGATATGATCAAACCCGGTGCACTGGTGGTGGACGTTGGTATCAACCGCAATGCAGAAGGCAAGCTGTGCGGTGATGTGGATTTTGCACCCGCAGCCGAAAAGGCTGGCTGGATCAGCCCGGTACCCGGCGGTGCAGGTCTGATGACCCGTGCAATGCTGTTGGAGAATACGGTTTCTGCCGCACGACTGCAAAACGGTCTGCTGTAACAGATAGGAGCGATGAAAATGCAGGGTTTGGATTGTGGACAGCTTTTGCTGGTCAAACAGACCAGCGGTGCCGAAGGTCAGCTGGTGTGCTGTGAAAAAGGTGCAGACGGTTTGTGGACACAGGTGCTGACAGCACCGGTCTACATTGGCAAAAACGGCGTGAGTGACCATCATGTGGAAGGCGACATGGCTTCGCCTTTGGGCTTGTACCCGCTGGGTACCGCATTTTCCACCGAAGAAACCGTGCCGTTTGCCTATCCCTGCCGTACAATCGGTCCCCGCAGCTGGTGGGTGGATGACGCAGAATCTCCGCTGTATAACCAGTGGGTCGAAGCGGACGGCAAGGATGGCTTTTCCAGCGGCGAAAAAATGGATCAGATGCCTGTACACTATCACTATGGTCTGGTAGTAGAGTACAATACCGACCCCATCACACCGGGGCGGGGGAGTGCGATTTTCATTCACTGCAAGGGCGATTTGCCCTATACCCACGGCTGTGTGGCAATGGGAGAAGCAGTCATGCTGAAAGTTCTGGGCTGGCTGGATGCAAAACAACATCCGCAGGTTCTCATTCACTAAAAAATACCAAAAATATTTCGAAAATGCGAAAAAACCCCTTGCATTCGCAGGATCTCTTTGTTATAATATTTAAGCCGCATGGTGTGGGCGACAAAATGGCTTGCAACAGTAGCCTGCCCTTACTGACCAGCGAGTACTATATAAAAGGAATGATACTATGTACGCAATCATCGTTACCGGCGGTAAGCAGTACCGCGTGGAGCAGGGCGACGTTCTCTACATCGAGAAGCTGGACGTCGAGGCTGACTCCGAAGTGAAGTTCGACAAGGTCCTGGCAGTTGGCGAGGAAGGCTCTGTCAAGGTTGGCACCCCCACTGTTGAGGGCGCAACCGTTTCTGCTAAGGTCATCAAGAATGGCAAGGGCAAGAAGCTGAACATCATCACCTATCGTGCAAAGAAGCATAGCGCACGCCGTATGGGCCACCGCCAGCCGTACACGAAGGTTGAGATCACCACTATCAACGCGTAAGGAGGGTATGCACAATGGCACATAAGAAAGGCGTAGGTTCTACTAAGAACGGTCGCGACTCCGCAGCTCAGCGTCTGGGCGTGAAGCGCGCTGATGGTCAGTTCGTTCTGGCTGGCAACATTCTGGTCCGCCAGCGTGGCACCCACATTCATCCGGGTGAGAACGTGGGCATCGGCAGCGACGACACTCTGTTCGCTCTGGTCGACGGCACTGTTCGTTTCAAGCGCGTCGGCAAGACCGGCAAGAAGTGCTGCGTTGAGCAGTAATTCTTGCGAGAAAACTGCAAAACCGCGGAGCCGGGCCGTTTGGTCCGGCTCTTTTTTGTGAATACTATGCGCGGAGGTATCCAAAATGGCAGTACAAACCAATTTTATCGACGTCGCAACCATTTGGCTCCACGCGGGCAAGGGTGGCGACGGTGCAGTCACGTTTCATCGTGAAAAATTCGTAGCAGCCGGCGGCCCCGATGGCGGCGATGGCGGCGATGGCGGTGATATCATCTTTGTGGCAGACCGTAACCTGTCTACCCTGATGGATTTCCGCTACAAGCGTAAATACACCGCAAAAGACGGCCAGAACGGCATGGGCCGCAAGATGCACGGCGCAGACGGCGATGATTTGATCATCAAGGTCCCCGTCGGTACCGTCATCAAAGATGCCGAAAGCGGTCTGGTCATTGCTGACCTGTCCGACGAAAAGCCTGTTGTTGTGGCTAAGGGCGGCCGTGGCGGCAAGGGCAACACCCATTTCGCAACCCCCACCCGCCAGATTCCGCGCTTTGCAAAGCCCGGTCTGCCCGGTGAGGATATGCGCGTTACCCTGGAGCTGAAGCTGATTGCAGACGTGGGTCTGATTGGCTTCCCCAACGTTGGCAAGTCCACACTGATTTCCGTGATCAGTGCGGCAAAGCCCAAGATTGCAAACTATCACTTCACCACGCTGGTGCCCACTCTGGGTGTGGTACGCTGCGATGAAGGCGCAAGCTTTGTCTGCGCTGACATCCCCGGCCTGATTGAAGGCGCAAGCGACGGTGTTGGTCTGGGCCATGACTTCCTGCGTCATGTTGAGCGCTGCCGTATGCTGCTGCATGTGGTGGACGTGTCCGGCTGCGAAGCACGCGACCCCAAGGAAGATTTCGCACGCATCAACGAGGAGCTGGAAAAGTTCAGCCCCGAATTGGCTGAGCGTCCCCAGATCGTTGTGGGCAACAAGTGCGATATCGCTACCCCCGAGCAGGTGGAAGAGTTCCGCCAGTTTGTGGAAGAGCAGGGTCTGACCTTTGTGCCCATCTCTGCTGCAACCATGCAGGGCGTGCGTGAGCTGCCCGGTCTGGTTTACAACCGCCTGAAGGACATCCCGGTGATTCCTGTGTTCGAAGCACAGTATATCAAGCCGGAGAACAACATGGGCGGCCGCAAGTTCAACATCACCAAGGTGGAAGATCACGTTTGGGATGTGCAGGCACCTTGGCTGGAGCGTATTCTGGCAGGCAGCAACGTGGACGACTACGAGAGCCTGCAGTATTTCCAGCGCCAGCTGAGCGAGAGCGGCATTTTCGACGAGCTGGTTAAGCTGGGCGTCGAGGAAGACGATACCGTCCTGATTGGCGAGTATCAGTTCGACTATGTGTTCTAAGGAGGCGACAGGCATGGAACAGGAATACCTGTTGTCTAAGCCGGAGTTGGATTCTGTGGATTTGCGGGAGCTTTCACCGCTTTCGCTGGCTTTCGTGGGCGATGGCGTGCTGGAACTGCTGGTGCGCCGCCGTCTGGTGGCACACAGCAAGCTGCACCCCGGCGCATTGAACGCGGTCAAGGTCAAGTATGTATCTGCCCGCGCCCAGTATAAGGAAGAAAAGCTGCTGGAGCCCATGCTCACCGAAGATGAAGTGAGCTGGTTCAAGCGTGGTCGCAATGCCAACAAGGCTACTGTGGCAAAACACGCTACCGCAGCAGAATATCGTGCATCTACTGGCTTTGAATGTCTGCTGGGCTGGCTGTATCTGTCTGGCCAGAACGAGCGCATTCTGGAGCTGTTCGATGCCATGTGGCAGATGTTCGACCCGGACGCACCGGAAGCAAAACAAACTGAAAACTAACACAGAAAAGCCCGCTGCTTTTCGGCGTGCATCACGTCGAAGGGCAGCGGGCTTTTTGCAGTAAGCGTGATGGGCGTTTTGCCCGTCAGAGTTTACTTGGAGTTCTTTGCGTTGGAGGATTTGGCGTTAGAAGCCTTGTCGCTGGCGCTCTTTACGTTGGAGCTGCTGTTCTTGGCAGAACTGCTGTTGGAAGAAGTATACTGGTTGGGGTGCTTGTTGGTGCTCTGGGTGGTACGCTTGTTGGATGCAGAATTCTTGTTCTTTTCCATGTTGTTTGCTCCTTTCTCAAAGCAGAGCGCTTTGCTCTGCGCATTGATATTGTTACCCCGCTGCGGGGGATTATGCATCAGACAGGAGGTTTTTTTATCATGGCTCTGGAATATTTTGAACAGCGGGAACGCGCCCTTCTGGGCGACCGCTTTGATACCCTGTACACGCCCCCGGCAGAAAAAGCTGCGCGCGGTGTAACGGTTTCTGCACTGCGCTGCACCCCGGAGCAGTTTGCTCAGTTGGTGGATTTTCCGGTGCGTCCGTCCCCGTTCTGTGCGGCGGGATTTTGCGTGGATGTGCCGGATTTCAAGCCGGGTAAGCATCCGTACCATGCAGCGGGCGTTTTCTATTCGCAGGAGCCTTCGGCATCTTCGGCAGCGCCGCTGCTGGGCGTGAAACCGGGTATGCGTGTTTTGGATACCTGTGCAGCACCGGGCGGTAAAACCAGCCAGCTGGCTACTGCATTGCAGGGTCACGGTCTTTTGGTGGCAAATGAATTTGTTGCCAGCCGTGCCGCAATCCTGAAACAAAATCTGGAGCGCATGGGCGTGCGCAATGCGGTGGTACTGAACGAAGATACCAGCCGAATTGCAGAAGCATTGCCGGAATTTTTTGATCGTGTTCTGGTGGATGCGCCTTGCTCCGGCGAGGGTATGTTCCGCAAGGAAGAAGAAGCCAGCCGTCAGCACAGCGAAACGCTGGTGGAGCAGTGTGCAGAACTGGGCGCACAAATTCTGGATAACGCGGCTGCTGCGCTGGCACCGGGTGGTGTGATGGTGTATTCTACCTGCACCTTTGCACCGCAGGAGGACGAAGCTCAGGTGGCAGCATTTTTGGCACGTCATCCGGAATTTACCTTGCTGCCCACATTGGAAGAAAGCCCGCTGGTTTTCGGCAGTGAGGGCGAACCCAACCGTTTGGGCGAACAGTCCGCAGATACGACCTTGATGCGCCGCATTTGGCCCTGTCAGGGTGGCGAAGGTCATTTTATCGCACGACTGCAAAAAGCAGGTGAACCACGTAAGCTGCCGCCCCTGGGTGAATTGACCGAAGAAGAAACCGCATGGCTGAATCCGAAACCCGCCAAGGGCAAAGCCAAAAAGGGCAAACCTGCCCCTAAAGGCGGAAAAGGTCAGTCTACTGGCGATGTGCTGAGTAGTTGGCAGGCATTTGCTACCGAATATTTCCCCAGCCTGACCGAAAAGCCGGCGCTGGTGCGTGGCGAAAATATTTTGCTGCCGCCGGCATTCCCCAATTTGCCGCTGCATATTTTGCGTGCCGGTGTTCTGGCTGGCAGCGCACAGAAAGGCCGTTTTGTGCCGGAACATCATCTGTTTACCGCATACGGCGCAGACTGCACCAATCAGGAAAAGCTGACCCTTTCCGACCCACGCACCCTTGCTTATTTGAAAGGTGAGGAAATCGAAGCCAAGACCGCACAAAACGGCTGGTGCTGCGTCACAGTGGACGGTTTTGCGCTGGGCGGCGGTAAAGTATCCGGCGGACGGGTGAAAAATCACTACCCGAAAGCGCTCCGATTCGTGTAAAAGCGGGGAGAACTGCGGATATAGCCTTGAACACCGCGTGGCATCGTGGTATACTATTACAGTTAGAGAAACTGCGCCCAGAAGAGCGCTTGAATAAACGGAGGAAGTACCCATGTCTGGACATAGCAAATGGAACAACATTAAACGCAAGAAGGAAAAGACCGACGGCGCAAAGGCTAAGGTCTTTACCAAGGTTGGCCGCGAAATCAGCGTGGCTGTGCGCGAGGGCGGTCCCGACCCCGCTAACAACAGCAAGCTGGCTGACCTGATCAGCAAGGCTAAGCGCATGAACGTGCCCAACGACAACATTCAGCGTATCATCAAGAAGGCTGAGGGCGGTGACAAGGAAGAGTTCGAAGCAGTTACTTACGAAGGCTACGGCGCAGGCGGCATCGCTGTCATGGTCGAGGCTCTGACCGATAACCGCAACCGTACCGCTGCAAATATGCGCCACTACTTCGATAAGTTCGGCGGCAACCTGGGCAGCATGGGCAGCGTTGGCTTTATGTTCACCCAGAAGGGCGTTATCGTTCTGGATCTGGAGGATAAGGACGCTGACGAGGCTATGATGGACGCTCTGGATGCAGGCGCTGAGGACTTCGACGCTGGCGAAGAAGCAGCAGAAGTCATCACCGATCCCGCAGCATTCTCCGAGGTTTGCCATGCTCTGGAGGCAAAGGGCTACGACTTCATCTCTGCTGATGTTGCTATGGTGCCTTCTACCACCACTACCATCACCGATTCCGAAATCCAGACCAAGCTGACCAAGCTGTTCGACGCTCTGGACGACGACGATGATGTGCAGAACTTCTGGCACACTCTGGAAAATGAAGACGATCTGGATCGCTGATTTTTCCCAATAACAATGCAAAAGGCTGTACCGCAGATTTTCTGTGGTGCAGCCTTTTTTGTTTCGATAGAAAATCGTAAGGAAACTTAAATAATTCTTAAGGCTCTTGCATCTTTTTTGTTAAGAAAAAGACTGTTACAATAAAGACACAAAAGAAAGCGCGCTGGAAGTTGAGGTATGAGTATGGAATCTATTTTGATTTGCGATGATAATAAAGAGATTGTGGATGCCCTGAAAATCTATCTTGGCACGGTTGGCTACACCCTGTATACGGCGGCAAACGGTGTGGAAGCATTGGATGTTGTGGACAACCACCCAATCGACTTGATTTTGATGGATATTATGATGCCCGGTATGGACGGCTTGACCGCTACGGCACAGCTGCGGGAAAAGGGGAATATCCCCATTATCCTGCTCACCGCCAAAAGCGAAGAAGGCGACATGATTCTGGGGTTGGAGATGGGCGCAGACGACTATATTACAAAGCCGTTCCGCCCGATGGAGCTGCTGGCTCGTGTAAAAAGTACCTTGCGCCGGTATAAACAACTTGGCGGTGCTGCAAAAGAAGTACCGGAAGGCGTCTTGCAGGTGGGCGGTCTTGCTCTGAATGATGAGCAGAAAATAGTTACGCTGGAGGGTGAACCCGTCAGCCTGACTCCGCTGGAATTTAAGCTGCTGCACTTTTTGATGCAGCACCCCGGTCAGGTATTTTCCGGGAAAAAGCTGTATCAGCAGGTCTGGGAGGAAGAAACCCTCTCCGGCGAAGGCGCAGTGGCAGTACATATTCGACACCTGCGGGAAAAGCTGGAAATCGACCCGGCAAACCCGCGTTTGATTCAGGTTGTTTGGGGGCAGGGCTATAAACTGGTCCAGCCCAAAGTGAGAAATGAGGGATAACCATGAGAAAGAGTAAAACAAATCTGGCACGCTATGGCAGAACAGCACAAACAGAAAAGCTGCTGCATCTGGCGGGCGCACTGGCAGCGGTCAGCGGCGTATTTACGCTGATTTCGCTGGCACAAAAACAAATGGGCAGGGGGTGTACACGATGAAGGACCGACTGATTCAGATGACCAGAAGCCGAGCGGCAAAAATCCTTTGGTGGCTCGTATTGACTGTCGCAATGGCGGTCTTTAGCGCAATGGCGTATCTGTCTTTTCTGGGCGTGGATATGCGCGCATACGATCCAAGAACCAAATCTTACTGGGAAACCTCAAATGTAGATGGTTATCTGCGCAACATAGCAATCGACACGGTTTCCGCATGGGCGCAGCAGGGCTTTGAAGGCACTTTGAACCCGGCAACACCTGGATTTTTTGAAGTAGAGGGAACCGCTGCACTGCCGTATGAGCTGTATTATGTGGATGAATACGGCACCAAGAAGCAGGAGATTTACACAAGTGACCGTTCCGAAGATGCGAAACGGCTGGTGCGCACCTATTATCTGTTGTATCCGGAACAAAAGAATTGCGCAACGTTGGGCAGAGTGCATTACAGAGATGGTGAAATCGTTTCGGTAGAAAGTCTGAATAACTGGAACGCAGTTAGCTGGGACCCCAAAACGAATGAGATTGAGTTGCACCCGGAGAATGTGGAATCCGTTACATTAGATCTGGCACAGGTGGAAGGAACGTCTGTGTGGATTCAGCAGGCAGATGGTGTGGTAGAATCCATCGAAATGCCGACGACGGAAGAACCTGTACAAGAAACACCCCAAAAGGGTAGTAACGGTCGGTTGGCTGCATTCGACCAGTATGTAGACGAAGAAGTTTTTTTGAACGGGTCCATACAGTCGGGACCTTGGTATATTACTTCTATGCGGCAGGAGCTGGTTCTTTACAATGTTCTGCATGCGATTCAAGGTAAGGTTCTGATTGTGCAGATCCTTTGTCTGCTGATTGGTCTGGGCGCAGTGATTATGATTAGTCTGGGTGCAGGCTGGAGCACAAAGACAAATCAACTTCAGCTGTGCTGGTACGATAAAATCCCCATGGAAGCACAGCTGGTGCTGTTTTTAATTGCGGCATTCTTTGGCTTTGTCTTTCTCGTCAATTTGAACAGCAGCCTTGTATGGTCTTATAGCAACGATCTGCTCCGTTTGCTGCTGCCCGGAGTAGACACCTACCCGCAACTGTTTGCAGCAGCAGTCGGTATCATTGTCGCGATTCTTTTGCTCATGGAGCTGTTTGCTTGGTCGATTATTTTCAGCTTTGTACGCTGGGCAAAACAGGGAAATCTCTTTGGCGGTTTCTGGACATTCCGTGTGTTAAAGACCGTATGTTCTGCCGTTCCGCTGATTTTGCAGTGTACGCTGTTGATGGTAGCGGCAGGCGTCATTCAGTTTTTCCTGACGATTAACAGTTATTGGAATGGTCCGTTCTTTGCGTTGCTGTTTGGCGGATTCGTCTGGTTGGTGACCTTTATCTGCATCGCATACGCAGCACTGTGCTTGCAGGATTTGCGTCGTCTGGCAAAAGCATTTTTGGCGGGCGATTACAATGCAAAACCCAAGTTTAAGTATCACTATCCCATTATGCAGGAAATCGGCGAAGATATTTGCCGTGTAGGCGATGGTATGAATGTGGCGGTGGAGCAGCGCATCAAGTCTGAGCGCATGAAGACCGAGCTGATCACCAACGTTTCCCATGACTTGAAAACCCCGCTGACCAGCATCATCAACTATACCGATTTGCTGCAGCACGAAGAGTTGCCCCCACAGGCAGCTGAATATGCGGAAATCATTGCCCGACAGGGCGAGCGCCTGCATAAGCTGACCGTGGATTTGGTGGATGCCAGCAAGGCAGCCAGCGGTGTTATGAGCTGCACCAAAGCCCCCACCGATGTAAAAGAGCTGTGCGAGCAGGCAATGGGCGAATATACCGAGCGCCTGACCGCCGTGGGTCTGATTCCAGTGCTCAGTATGCCGGAAGAAGATTTGGTGGCACAGCTGGACGGTCGGCTGACATGGCGCATTTTGGATAACCTGCTATCCAATGCGTGCAAGTACGCCCAGCCGGGTACCCGCGTATATCTGGTGGTTTCCCAGCAGGACAGCAAGGTGTCTTTGACCTTGAAGAACATTTCCCGTGATCCGCTGAATGTCCCGGCGGAAGAATTGATGGAACGCTTTGTGCGTGGTGACAGCGCACGCAGCAGCGAAGGCAGTGGTTTGGGACTTTCCATTGCACGCAGCTTGGCAGAACTGCAGGGCGGTAGCTTCAATTTGTATATCAACGGCGATTTGTTCCAGGCGCAGGCAACCTTCCCCTTAGATCAGCCCCAATAAATCCCAATAGAAAAGGCACAGGCAAGCTGTACATAAGCTGCCTGTGCCTTTTTGTTTTGTTTAAGCGGCGGGGACAATCATTAAAACCGCATGACCCGGTACGCAGACCGCCTGCTGATCCTCGACGGAAATCCAGCCGTAGTTTTCGCACACATGGTCGGGGCAGACGCTGTTGATAAAACGAGCCTGACCGTCCTGCACCTGAATGGTAACGGTGAGATAGCCGGTATCTACGGTGTAGGTTTCGTCTTTGTTCAGCGGAATGTCCATGACGGTGTTGTTATCGCCGTAGGTGAGCTGTGCCTGTGTCGATTCGGCAGGGATGCGGGTGCGCTGCCAAAGCAGCAAGCCCAGCGCAGCAACCAGAATGACTACGGTAAAAATTATATTCAGAATGGTACTTTTTTTCATGTGAAAATCTCCTGTTATCGATGTACTCTTAGCATTGTACCATGGATGCAGGCGAAAGAAAAGCCTATATTCGGAAAGTCTTATCCTGCGGATTGACACAGACGGTAAAAATCGGTATCCTTGCAGCAGAGGGTATTTTGACCCGGAAAGGGACACGAAAATGAGTTTACTGAAACAGGATTTTGAATGGCTCCATGCACATCCGGAGCTTTCTTATGAAGAATATGAAACCACCAACTACGTGCGCAATCGCCTGACCGAAGCAGGTGTGGAGATTTTACCCTATCTGCTGGAAACCGGTCTGGTTGCGCAGGTGCAGGGCAAGGCAGAAGGTCCTGTCGTGGCTTTGCGTGCGGATATGGATGCCCTGCTGGTACAGGAAGAATCCGGCGTAGCCTATGCGTCCTGCAATGCAGGTAAAATGCACGCCTGCGGGCATGACTTTCATACCGCAGTGCTGTTGGATACGGCACGAAAGTTGCAGGCAAAGAAAGATGCCTTGGCAGGTACGGTGCGTTTGATTTTCCAGCCGGGTGAGGAGCGCAGCGACGGCGCGCTCAAGATTCTGGCAACCCCTGCCATGCAGGATGTACAGGCAGTGTTTGCATTGCATACCGCACCTTGGTTCCCGGTTGGTACGATTGGTGTGCGCAATGGCGCAGCCAGCGCATCGGTAGATCGCTTTGAAATCACCGTTACAGGTCAGGGCTGTCATGCAGCATCGCCGGAAAAGGGAGTTGACGCCATTGTGGCGGCAGCTGCGATTGTCAGTGCAGCACAAACCGTGGTCAGCCGCAATGTTTCTCCGGTGCATCCTGCGTTGGTGAGCATCACCCACTTTGAGGCAGGTACGACGTGGAATGTCATTCCGGAAAGCGCGTATCTGGAAGGTACCGTGCGCACCCATTTTGCCGCTGACCGAGAGATGATTCCCCAGCGTCTGGAAGCAATCGCAAAGGGTGTTGCCGCAGGCTATGGCACAACCGCAACATTTACATGGCACGCAGGTCCTCCGGCAACGGATAACGACCCGGAATGGACCGCATTTGCCGCCGAAGTTGCCCAGAAACAGGGCATCACCGTAGAAGAAGACCCTGCTAATATGCTGGGTGAGGATTTCTCCTGGTTCCAGCAGAAAGCACCAGGCGTGTATATCCATGTTGGCGTAGGCTTAACTAAGCCTTTGCACAACCCCGGCTTTACCGTAGACGAAGCATCTCTGGAACCGGCAGCAGCATATTCTGCTGCTTTGGCACAGGCTGCACTGGAAAAGCTGGCAAAATGAAGCCGAAGAATTTTGCAGGAGGAGCAGATGAGCAAGATTCAGATTCGTCACGCAGGCATAGGCGATGAGAAAATTTTGGCGGAGATTCAAACTGCATCTTGGAAAGATGCTTTCGCTGAGATTTTATCGCAGGAAGAACTGGAGCGATACACGAACGTACAGGCATCCACCGAAATGTATGCGCACGTTTTGCGTAATAAGATTGCAAATGGTTCGATTTTGTATATAGATGAGAACCCGCATGGTATGGCTTTTTGGGGCGAATACAGAGTAAGTCAAAATGAAAATACAGCGGAATTGATTTGCATTCATAGCTTGTGCAATAACTGGGGCAAAGGGTATGGGTCCTTGTTGATGCAGCACGTTCTCGATGAAATTCGCAAGGCAGGGTGTGTATCGGTGGTTTTGTGGGTCTTTGCGGAAAATGTGCGTGCCAGAAGATTTTACGAAAAACACGGTTTTGTTTTGACGGACAAAACAAAGGCGGATTTTAGCTCTGCTGAGGTAATGTATACCAAGCACCTGTAAACGATCCGGCAGAAAATAATATAAAAAGAGGACCGTATCATTTCGATACGGTCCTCTTTTTCAGCCGAATACATTCTGATTCAAACAATCAGCGCAGGGGATATAGGAGAAGCGATTACAGCTTCTTGAATTCCTTGTTGATGGTGTTGCCCATGATGTAGCCGTAGATCAGAGCTGCATCGAAGCCCATGCCGTACTGCTTTGCGTCCTTCTCTTCGATGGAGCCGCAAACGTCGCCAGCTGCGAACAGGCCGGGGATAATCTTCTTGTCCTCGGTCAGGACATGGCAGTCCAGGTCGATTGCCAGACCAGCGGTGGTCAGGTAGAAGGTGGGGTCAACACGGATTGCCCACAGACCGGTACGGGTCTCGATGTAGGGGCAGTTACGGCGGCCGAACTCGTCGGGCTCGCCAGCCAGAGCAGCCTTGTTGTTAGCCTCGATAGAAGCAGCCAGATCGGGCAGCTTCAGCTCTTCCATAGCAGCCTCGACAGAATCGTAGTGGACAGCCTCGCCCTTCTCGAACATAGCAACGTAGGTGTTGAAGCCGTAGGACTCGCAGTCACGAACCTTAGCAGCAGAAGCCTCGTCGAAGATGTAGTAGAAGGTGTCGCCGTTTTCGGGGTTCAGCTTAGCCTTAGCCATGGTGTAGTGGTTATCGGAAATGATGTTGCCGATGTTGTCACCATTGATGTTGACCATGATGCCAGGTGCAGAGTTGTGGATAAATGCCAGCTCGAACTTGCTCTTGTAGCTGGACAGGAATGCGGGCAGAGGACGGTTCTCGCACTCGACAACGCCGCCTGCTTCCAGACCCATGCGGATGCCGTCGCCTTCCATGGAAGAAGCGCAGTTGAAGAAGAAGTCAGCGTAGTCGGTGCAGTACTTCTTCAGCATTTCCTTGTTGCGAGCAAAACCGCCGGAAGCCAGGCAGACAGCCTTGCCGGTCAGGGTGTACTTTGCGCCGTTATCGCCTGCAGCGTGGCAGCCGATCACCTTGCCACTCTCGTCCTTGATCAGGTCGGTAGCGCTGGTGGAGTAGATGATCTTGCCCATGGGGTTGCCATCCTTGTCCTTGTACATACCGATACGGTTGACCAGGAACATCATAGCGTAGCCTGCGCCGCCTTCGTAGCAGCCGGGTGCCAGGTACGGGGTAGCAGCGCCGTACTGGGTGCCGCCCTCGTAGTTGCCCAGGCAGTTGAAGCCGATGCCCATGCCGTGCATCCAGTCAACCAGATCACCAGCGTAGGTGTACTGCTGGGTCATGTAGGGCATTTCGCCGTTGTAGAAGTCAGCACGATGATACTTTTCGTTGGTCTTCCAGAAGTTCATCATGTTCTCCAGGTTGCCCATAGCAGAAGCGCGGTAGCTGCCGTCAACGTCGAAGTTGGTCTGCAGCTTGGAGCCTGCGGTAGCAACGCCGCCGTAGGTCATGGACATAGAACCGCCGGGAATGTCGCGCTTCTCAACCAGAATAACGGTCTTGCCTTCCTCCAGCAGACGAGCAGCAGCAACCAGACCGGAAGTACCTGCACCGATGATGATAACATCAGCGCTGTCCTCGATCTCCTCGTTAGAGGTTTCGGGGGTGATCTCAGCAGAGAAGTCGTCTACGTTGTAGCCGGACTGCTTGATTGCTTCCTTAACAGCGCTCTTGATTGCCATAGAAGTGACAGAGCTGCCGCGCAGGTTGGGCACGTTGACGCTCTGGTACTTAACGATAGCAGCGGGGATACGGGTGCAAGCGTAGTTGCCGATACCCATGGTCTCCTCGTGGCTCAGCACTTCGCAAGCTGCGATGGTGCCGTTCATCATGGTGGTAGCAACGTGGATCATGCCTTCGTGGCCGACTACGGAAGTAACGTACTTGCCGTCAACCGGGGAAGAGGGAATCTGTGCTTCCTGATTATCAGCAGAAGCAGAGCTGCCGGAAGCGACAGAAGAGCCGCCATTGGTAGCAGCGCTGTCGGTGTTGCCGCAAGCGGTCAGCAGGCTGGCAGCAGCGATACCAGCGGTACCGACAGCAGCGCCCTTCATAAAATTACGACGAGAAATCTTACTCATAGGAACTTCCTTCTTTCCATATAAAGTGTGTGAAAATCTTGTTTGTGTGACAGCATTGTTTTTTTTTCGACAAAGCCGTGTGCATCCATGATACACGAAACCGACCGGTTTGTGAAATTGAAAAAAGTAGTTTACTTATAAAGTTGTTTTATAAACGAACTGTCTATAATAGAGTTTTTGTTATAATAAAAGAAAACAAGACCATAGAAGGGGGAATGATAAAAAAATGACGATTCATCAATTACGATGCTTTATTGCAGTTGCAGAAGAACTGAATTTCAGCGCAGCAGCGGCGCGTCTGTTTACAACCCAGCCGTCCATTACTTATCAAATCAGTTCATTAGAGAAAGAAACCGGCTTGCATTTGTTTGAGCGTACCACCCGCCACACCAAACTCACCCCGGCGGGAAATGCGTTTTATCACGATGTTAAACACATCCCGGATTATTATGACGAATCGGTAGAAAAAGCAAAGATCATTCAAACCACAGGTCATTCCCGTCTGGTGGTTGGTCTGCGTAAATTGTTCGATTATGATTCTATGGCGCAGACAGTGATGCTGTTTCAAAAGCAATATCCGAATGTGGTGGTGGATATCATCCCGCAGGATAATTTCCGCCCGCTGGATGAGCTGCGCTCCGGTAAACTGGACGTGGGCTTTTTCTATAACATTGAGCACAGCAATGCGCCGGATATTGTGTTTTATCCCATTTTTACCATGCCGTATCATGTGTGGATGCACCCGGATAATCCGCTTGCCCAAAAGAAAGAGCTGCATTTGGCAGATTTGAAGGACCAGCCGGTGGTCACATCGGATTCGTACGAAAGCTATCTGTATGCCTGCCGTGGTCCCTCTGTCAAAGAGCTTCTGGATGCGGGCGCAGATGTAAGCTGTTCGGTACCTAGCATGGAGGGCGCATTGGTGCGGATTCAGATGAATGCAGGTGTTGCGATCATCCCTTGTCTGGAGGATGCGGGTATTCCGGGAATCTGTCGCGTCAAACTGATCGACTACGACCCCATGCAGGTAGAAATCGGCGTCCTGCGCAACAACGACCGCATGGATGTACAGAGCTTTGTAGACATCTCAAAAGCGTATTATGACAAGCTGCAAAGTGAAAAAACCGTGTAAAAAGCTTTGCAAAGGGTTCAAAAGCCGATAAAAGTTTGTACATATATTTCCGGTATACTATAGCCATTGAAGATCCATTGCAAAACATTTGGAAACGGCAAATGCCGTAGCTTCATACTTACTGACCGTGCTCCCGTGACAGGCCATTCGGCAAGGGAGACGGCAGACAACCAACAACCTCCTGCATCGCAGGAGTTTCTATAAGGATGCCGGTTTTTATCCTCCTTTCTTTTTCCGGCAGATTCCGAACAATGCAAAAAGTCCCCTGTCGTGTAAGCGGCAGGGGATTTTTGCGTGGATATCTGGCGCGCATCGTGATATTATATATAAGGTAGATTCTTTCAGTCTGCCGCATTCGATTGATTTTTCCGGGGCGTCGTGTTACAATGCAGCCCGGAAGCGTCTATTCGAAATATATCAGGAAGAGGAAAATAGTATGGTGAATTATCTGATGCAATTTATGGATGGGAGCCGCATCAATGTGCTGGCAGCCCTGGTCAGTTTTGGGCTGACATTTTTGATGATTGAATTGTTCCGCAACAAACTGCCGCAGGACCACGGCCGTCAGTTTGCGGTCAATGGCGCGCTGTCCAAGGGCAAAGCCCGTGGTGCAGGTCTGCTGTTTGTGCTGTGCATGGCGCTGTGTGCGCTGGCATTTACGCCGTTCTCGGTGGAGCTTGCCATCTATATGCTGCTGCTGGTAGCCTCGATGCTTAGCGGCTATCTGGACGATGCAGCCGACACCCCGTGGAATGAATATAAAAAAGGTCTGATCGATTTCATCATTGCTATCGTAGCGGGCACCACATATCTGTATTTTAACGGAACCAGCGTTCACTTCCTGGCATGGACCTTTGAGCTGCCTTACATGGTTTATCTGGTGCTGGCAATCATCCTGATTTGGGTTGCCATCAACGTAGTCAACTGCACCGACGGTGTAGACGGTCTGTCCGGTGTGATGTCCATGATTACAATGGGGACCTTCCTGATGGCTTTCCATGAGGAGCTGGGCTCTTTTGCTACCGTTGTTGTGGTAGTTATGGCATCTGTTGCAGCCTATCTGTGGCGCAATGCATCTCCGTCCTCTGTAATGATGGGTGACGCAGGCAGCCGTGCGCTGGGCTTCTTTGTGGCTGTGCTGTCCATGAAGAGCGGCCATCCCTTTGCTTTTGTGCTGGCAGCGCTGGTGTTTATTCTGGATGGTGGCTTGGGCATTTTGAAAATCAGCCTGAAGCGCTTTTTGAAAATCTGGATTCTGAAAGACATTCGTACTCCGCTGCATGACCATGCCCGCAAGAACTGCGGCTGGTCGGATGCACAGGTCGTGATTCGCTTTGCACTGCTGCAGATGCTGGTAAGTGCGGTTCTGTTGCTGATGACTGGTTGCTGAGCGCAATAGAAAAAGCCGATGTCTGATGCGGAAAAACCAGAGCAGTGGGTGTTTAGAAAATTAAAAAGAAAACGGAGGGTATCTCGTTTGAGATGCCCTCCGTTTTGTTTTATGGATGCACTGTAAATAACGCTTAATGATTGGTTTTATTGTTTTGAATGGCATAAACAATGCATCCGGTAACGGCTGCAGCAGTTGCAAGAATACAGCCTGCAAGATCCAAGAAGCATCCAAGATACCCGACGACGAATACGATCACTGCTGAAAGAATGGCTTGTTTCATTTTGCACTCCTTTCGAAAGACAGGTTTCTCCTTCTGATTTGATTATAATGCGAGGAATGACAAAAAGACAAAGGTACTTGTAAATTACTTGGCTGTAACGGCGATTCGAATGTGTGGAACAGATTATCGGTTTTGCAGGATAGACTGATGGATTTTTTCAATTTGCTTTGCCATATATTCATTTCCGCCCTTCTTATAGTAACGAATCCCAAAGAAAACGGCATACAAAGCCCCGAAAAGCAAAGAAAGCACCAATGTGTTCTCAAAATGCAAAAGATGCAGGAGTCCGTATACGGCAAGGGAAGAAACAGCAATCGAAAAAATCGCAATTCCAATAAGGATGGGCGTTATCTTTTTGGTACGCCATGTGAGAAACCAGTTGCCCCATTGGGCAGCGTCAAAGTGCGACAGTTTGCCCTTGATCCAGAAAAGCAGCAAAATGGTTCCCACAGCAATGGCCTTGCATAGTAGAACAGCTGCGGCGAAAACAGCCAAAAGCTTCAATAGCGTCATGTTTATATTCCTTTCGATGATAGCAAATCGGTATGGGATAATTCTATCCTGCGTTTGCGACAGATTTGTTGCTTTGCAGAAACTTTCTCGTACAAAAGAAAAAAGAACCCGCACAGCACAAACACAAGGCTGTGTCGAGTTCTTCTGCAAAATCTTTGCGGGTTGTATCAAACCCCGGCGGAAGCGCGGACGTTACTTGTTGTTGCGGAAAACCCGGAACAGGGTAATCAGTGTGTTAGTCACCAACATGACGATTACATACAGCGTCAATACTTTATGCAGGGTAGGGGTAACATCCAGCAGAGCGCTGTAATCTTCGATGCGCACAAAACCAAAGGTTGCGGCATGGCAGAAATATGCCGTCAGCGCAACAAATGAAGCGGACAGCATGGGCATACATTGCGCCAGAGGGCTGTTTTTGCGCATCAAGGTGAAATTGCAAACCGTACAAAGAACACTTGCGATGCCGAAACAGATGATGACCAGGAACATGATAGAACACTCCTTTTCTATAACTGTAGTGCCGATATCCGCTTTCTGTTACGGCGATTATAGCACGAGATGTATTCTAAATCAAGTGATAATTTCTGTTTAACAATAAAATTGTGCTGATAGTAGGGATACTGCGTCCCGAAAAAAGAAAGACCGGTACGGTAGAAAACCGCATCGGTCTTTTTGTTCTTATTGTTAGGGCAGACCAGAACGCTGGAAAGCCCATCTTTTGCCGCAAAGGCTTTGTGAAATCAGTGTTTTCTCAAGTGACGCAGAATCGTATCGTTAATCTTCGTCCGTCTTGTCTTTTGAGCGGGGTTTCAGGTGTCCCAACAGGTAAAAGACAACCAGTCCGCCCACAATCAAAAGCACAGGAATGATTTTATCCGTCCAAGCGGATACAGCGTCAGATGTGACAAATACAGCAGTAGGACCGTCTGCCTCACTGATTACAGACACAATACCCGTTTCCAGCAGGTGCAAACGATACAGCAGCCCAAGACCGATTGCAGACAGCGCAAGCCCTGCAAAACGCCAAGGGCTTTTCCGATAGGCAAAGTCCGCCATTTCGGCGTTCAGGCTGTCTGCTACCTGTTTGGGGGTACCCATGTCTGCCATGATTGCTTCGTAGCTTTCGCCTGCCTCGTGGCGTGCGCAAACGCCGCTTACAAGGTCCAGCATGACCTGTGCTTTTACTTTGAACGGCAGGTGCAAATGCCATTCGATACGGTTCATATAGCGCTTGATCGGCGGCAGAAAACGAACTTCCTGCCCTTTGTACTTAAATTTCATGGTCATCCTCCTGATTCAAAATGAAAGCGACGTCGGATTGAAAGGTCTGCCAGATTTCTTTCTGGTGTTCCAGACGTTCCAGACCTGCGGGTGTGATGGTGTACACTTTTTTGGGTGCTGCACGTCCGGTTTCGGTTTGCCAGCCGGATTCCAATAGTTTTTCTTCTTCCAGACGGTACAAAATCGGGTAGAGTGTGCCTTCTTTTACGCCTAATGTACCACCCGGCACGTTGGAAAGGCGGGTCAGCAGATCATAACCATAATTGGGTTTCTGACTGAGCAGTTTCAGTACCAGCATTTCCATGACGCCTTTTTTGATTTGCCGCGCGAAGCGGTCTTCCTGCATGGGCATAGACTTACATTTCCTTTCCTATGTATTTAGGATTACTAAACACATAGTATCACGTTGTAATACAGCTGTCAATAGAAAAGAATGGTGCGGATTGATTGACTTGTATAAAAAAGAGGGCGGCACCATCCATGCAGCCCTCTTTTTGAGATAGAGAATATTTAATACTTTTTCATCAGGTGGCGGAAGATGATCTGTCCGCTGATGAGCTGCAAAACCATATACAAGCCCAGATACAGAATCAATAGCTTTCCACTCTGAATGATTTGCAAAGCGTCCAGCACAGCGAAAAGCACGGTTGCTCCAGCAGTGACGCAAAGACCAAGCGCATATACATATTGCGCTGTCTTACCGCGAACTTTTTCCTTTAGTTCATCCTGCAGTTCGATGCGCTCCTGATCCAGCTTTTCCTGATAGCGCTGCTGGTTCTTCGGAGATGCCCAGTAGCAGTATTTTGTAATCATCAAAACACCCGGACAAATGCCTGCTCCGGCAAAGCCGCAAAGCAAGCCTTCCAAGGGAGTGTCTGTCAACAATGCAGCAATCAAAAATGCAATGCCGGCAAGCGTGTATAAGATACCTACAACTAAATTACTCTTTTTCATTTTTGGGATTCCTTTCGTGCAAAAATACTTCTTCGATTTTCTTGTCGAAAAAGTCGGCGATGGTGAATGCGAGCTCCAAAGAAGGATTGTACTTTCCATTTTCGATGGAGCTTACGGTCTGTCGGGATACCCGAATGGCTTTAGCAAATTCTTCTTGATTCAGACCAAGCTCTTTTCGGAATGCTTCTACTTTGTTTTCCATGGGATTCATCCTTTCGTGTAAAGGCTCCTTTACAATCGAAGTATAACACAGAATGATGAAATGTCAAGTTTCCTTTACATAGAGGCGAAACATCTGCTCTGTGGCAAATAAAAATCCCCTGATCCAGCCCATAAGGGCGGAACAGGGGAGAGATGTAAATTCAAAAGAAGAAGCGGATTACTTTTTGGGACCATCCCAGAAAACCATCACAAAGCCCACAAGCCCCAGCAGCATCCAAATATGCTGCCAGTAGAAATCAAAATCAAAGCAGTATGTCCAGCCTACACTGTTAAAACCGATTATCAGGATCAGGCTCAACAGCATCAAAGCAATTCCTTCCAGTTTGCGATTCATAGCAGAGTCCTCCTTAATCCGTTTATTTTCCTGAGTATAGCAAAAAAGAAAACGCAGAGCAATCACAAACAGAAAGAAATCCCCAACCATCCGGAATTGCCGAGTATCTGGGGGAACTTTGCTTATTGAAGGATGACGGAAAGAAGGAAGTGCGGTAAAACAAAAAAGCGTGTAGATCTTTCAATCCACACGCTTCATTTGGCGGAAAGATGGGGATTCGAACCCCAGAACGCTTTTGACACGTTACACGATTTCCAGTCGTGCGCCTTAGACCAGCTCAGCCATCTTTCCATATTTTGTTGTTTTGTCTTGGGGTTGTGCCCCCGACGCTGATTATTTTACCGCACGGAGGAAGAAATGTCAAGCATTTTTAGGAAGAAATTTCAAATTTTTTGAAAAAATATGAGAATTGGTTAAAAACCAGCGTAGGCAAGTAGATTGCGTGAAAAAGTTTTTTCAAAAACTTTCGTGTTTGGCTGCGATATGGGCAAAAGAAAACCCGCTTCGCTCTTTTGAAGCGAAACGGGTTGAAAAATCAAATCAGAAATTAGTAAGCAATAAAGCCGCCCAGTTCTTCCGGATCAGACAAATTCTGTGCAAAAGCCTTCTCACGCATAGCAGCATAGAACTCAGCGCGGGTAGCGTCCATATAGGTAGACAGAGCAACCTCAAACAGGAAGCTCAGTGGGAGCAGCAGAATCCACAGGAACACACCCAAAACGGAAACCAACAGTGCGCCCAGCAGTGCCCAGCCCATGAAGGAAAGCTCCAAAATTGCCAGATTCAGCTTTTCGCCGCGCATGATGTCACGGCTCAGCTGCTGCGCACGGCGATAATCCATCTGGGGATTTTCTGCCAGCAGGTAAGGAACCAGAGCATATTCATAGGTCTTGATCAGACCGGGGATGATCAGCAGCAGAGAGAACAGGAAAATCTTCAGGTCGGTCATAAACATGCCCAGCGTGATGTTACCGTAATCACCCTTGCGGAAAGCACCAAACAGAGAGCCAAACGGTGCATCCCCCTGACGTGCCTCCATGAAGTAACGATAATAGCCTACATGCAAGGGGGAAATCAGGAAAATACCAATCACTGCACCAATCAGAGATGCAACACCAAAGATCGTCCAGAAAGAAGGAGAAATCTGGTTTATCTCTACGTTGGAGCTGACAGTAGCGGAAAGCGAGCCGCTCAGGATGGAATAAGCGATTACCACCAGAATGGTGGTTTTCCAGGTGCGGGCAAGGCATTGTTTTGCATTGGACTTTAAGAGTTCACGACTCCACATAATAAAAACCTCCGTGTATCAAAATCAAATGTAAGAATCAAGCAAAAGCCGGTCAGGCTTTTTCTTGCTCTTGTTTCAGCTGCTGCGCGATGGCTTCCTGTAGGACGGGCAGCGCCATATTGAACTCCCAGGCAGATACTTCTTCATACAGCTCTGTATCGGGCAGGATGGGAGGAATCATATCGGCAGTAAGATGATCGTCCGGCGTCAGCGCAATGTGCGGCAGGGGAACCTGATATTGCGATAAAGTTAAAACGATGGATAACAGCTGGTTATACCAGTGCAGATTCGGCACAGACGGATTGCACACATGGCACGGCGCGCACGGAACCAGATTCAGCAGATGGGTGGGGTACTTTGCACCGGCACAATGGGAATCGCTGGCGTGAAATACCTCGCCGAAAGAGCTGTATCGGGCGGAGCAGATATCTTTTCCGTTTACCGCAATATGGGGCATCCCATCGTTATCCAGATAACTGCCGGATGGTGCACCAGCCAGCTGCATGAGGGTGCAGTTTTGAATCACCGTGCGAAAAGACTGTTGCGTCTGCTGTGCAGATTCCATGATTTTTCATCCTCGCTTTATCACTTTTCTTTATAATAACACGTCGAAATTTTGCGGGCAATATAAAATACACTTAATAGGTATAATTATAGCGAAAAATGTCCGTTTTTGTTCGCTTTTAACCGGAAAAGTCCTTGCGGGTAAAAGTATCATGCGTTATACTGAAAAAAATATGTATAATTTATCTCTTATATGCAGCAAACTGTGTATGAGAGACGGGAGGTTCAGCTATGGAACATAATAATGTGCCGACTGGTTTTTATGCACGCTTTGGAAAGCGTGCATTGGATATTCTGCTTTCGCTGGCTGGCATCATTGTGCTTTCGCCGGTGTACTTGATTTTGGCTTTGGCAATCAAGCTGGATTCACCCGGTCCTATTTTTTTCAAACAGAAGCGTGTGGGTATTCATAAAACCCATTTTCCCATCCTGAAATTCCGCACGATGCGCATTGACACCCCCCACGATGTGCCTACCCATCTTTTGGGCAACCCCGACCAGTGGATCACCCGCGTGGGCAAGTTCCTGCGGAAAACCAGCTTGGATGAACTGCCCCAGATCTTTAATATTTTTGCCGGTCAGATGAGCGTGATCGGTCCGCGCCCCGCACTGTGGAATCAGGATGATCTGATTGCAGAACGGGATAAATACGGCGCAAATGATGTGCGCCCCGGTTTGACCGGCTGGGCGCAGATCAACGGTCGTGACGAGCTGGAAATTGATGTAAAAGCACGTTATGACGGCGAATATGTGCAGAAGATGAGCTTTGGGTTTGACGTGAAGTGCTTCTTCGGCACGATTTTTTCGGTACTGCGCAGCGACGGTGTTGTGGAAGGCGGAACCGGAAGCATGAATCCTTCTCAAAAGGAAGATTCTCAGAATCAATAAGGCAAAGCAGCTCCGGCAGAAAAGAGAGAACTTTGGCGAGTTCTGGACTTTTTTGCCGGAGTTGTGTTATACTGACTTGGTTGTACTACTTTTACATCGTGCAAAATGCAGAATCATTCTGTCGCTTGCAGACAGGATTCCATACAGAAATTTAATACAGAAGGGGATTTGACGTGAATAACTTGTCAAAACAGTCCTGCACACTATTTCTGCGCCGCGCATTGCTGGTGCTGTTGGATGCAGGGCTCGTGGCATTCAGCTTTTACCTGGGACTTCAGCTGAGCTTAGACTCTGAAACCGATATGGTGAAAGTGCATACCGCATTCCAAAATTTGTACCGCAATCTGCCTTGGATGGTATCCATCTATGTGATTATGTTTTTGGTAGGCGGGTTGTATACCATTCTATGGAAGTACGCCGGTGTGCGCGATCTGACCCGCCTGGGTGTGCTGGTAGGTCTTTCCTCCGGCTTGGTTTTGGTCGGTAATGAAATGGTACACGGTGTGTTGTACCGGTCCAGTATTGCCACAGGAACGCTTTTGATCGTTGCGCTGGTGGGCGGAATTCGTCTGGCGTGGCGTATGTTCCTAAATGTGCCAAGAGAACAAACACGAACACCCAATACACCATTGCTGATTGTGGGCGCTGGCGCTGCCGGCGCATGGGCAATCACGCTGTGCAAAAGTCAGGCAGCGTATGGCAACCCGGTCGCTGTGGTGGATGATGACCCGGTCAAGCGAAATTCGACCATTCAGGGCGTACCGGTACGCGGCACGCTGGAAGAAATCCCGCAGGTATGCGAAGCATATGGTATTCGGGAAATTGTTATTGCCATTACCGGCTTGCGCGGCAGCCGTTTGGCGCACGTCATTGATTTGTGTAACTCGACCCATTGCAAGGTGCGTATGCTGAGTGACCCGCATTCGCTGCAGGATAATCCCGGCGTAAACAACAATGATGCGGCATCGGTCGGCAACAATGGTTTCCGTGAGCTGAATACGGCAGACTTCTTGTCCCGTAATGAAGTCACGCTGGATACAGAAAAAATCAGTGCGTATCTGAAAGATAAAGTTGTTATGGTTACCGGTGGCGGCGGCAGTATCGGCAGCGAAATCTGCCGTCAGATCATGCGTTTTGAGCCCAAACAGCTGCTGATTTTTGATATTTACGAAAACTGCGCTTACGAGCTGGAAATGGAGCTGAAACAGCGTTACGGCAGAAATGCGCCTATTTTGACGCTGGTCGGCTCGATTCGTGACCGTGTGCGTCTGGATGAAGTGTTTGACACCTACCACCCGACGGTTGTGTTCCATGCGGCAGCGCATAAGCACGTTCCGCTGATGGAAACCAGCCCGGCGGAAGCAGTGAAAAACAATATCATGGGTACCAAGAACCTGTTGACCAGCGCAAGCCTGCATGGCGTAGAGCGTCTGGTACAGCTGTCTACCGATAAAGCGGTCAATCCCACCAGCGTTATGGGCTGTACCAAGCGCGTTTGCGAGATGCTGATTCAGTCTTTTGCAGAAACCACCCAGATGCGCTGCATGGCAGTACGCTTCGGTAACGTGCTGGGCAGTCACGGCAGTGTAATTCCGCTGTTTGAGAGCCAAATCAAAAAGGGCGGTCCCGTTACGGTTACGGACCCCAATATTGAGCGCTACTTTATGACCATCCCCGAAGCAGCCCAGCTGGTGCTGCAGGCAGGTGCATTAGCACAAAGCGGCAGCATTTATGTTCTGGATATGGGCAAACCGGTTCGCATTATGGACTTGGCACGTCAGCTGATTCGTTTCTACGGTTATGAGCCGGATGTGAGTATGCCGATTCGTGTTGTGGGTCTGCGTCCTGGCGAAAAGCTGTACGAAGAACTGCTGATGGACGAAGAACAGGACAAGATGCGCCGTACCGAGCATAATAAGATTTTCGTTGCACCGCCCAAGAAAATCGACTTGGCACAGTTCTATGACCAGCTGGAGGAACTTGGCAAAGTTGCTGCGGCACATGACGACGCAGAAGTGGTGCGCGGCTTGCAGAAAATCGTTCCCAACTTCCGCCCGAACCGCGACATGATGAAGAACAAAGAGAAAGCGGCTACAGAGCAGCCGTAATCGGTTCAATGCGAAAATAAAAGAGGTCTGCTCCAATTAGGGGCAGACCTCTTTTTGTGTTTACCGGATTTTGTAATCTCAGATGCGGCGCAGGAATCCGCCGCCGACTACCATGTCATCCAGATAGAATACTGCGCTCTGACCGGGTGCGGGTGCGCGTACCGGGGGATCAAACGTCAAAACGCCCTCGCCGTTGTAATGGGCGGGTGCAGGCTTAGCTGCGCTGCGGATTTTGACCATATAATCTCCGGCAGGGATGTCTTTGCTGTCAGCGGAAACCATATTGGCAACGCCAATCTGGCTAACCAGATCATCACCGGCATCTGCCAGCAGGATGTCGCCGTTTTCGCAGATTTCGCGAATAAATACCGGGCGACCCAGTGCAATGCCCAAGCCCTTGCGCTGACCGACCGTATAGTGCAGCACACCCTTGTGGGGTCCCAGATCTTTGCCTTCCGGGCTGATAAAATTGCCCTGCTTTGCGGTCATGCCGCGCTTTTCAATATAGGAAGCGTAGTCGCCGTCGGGGATAAAGCAGATTTCCATGCTGTCGGGTGCATCGGCACAAGCCAGACCCATTTCACGCGCCATTTCGCGGATGTCCTCTTTTTCAAACTCGCCCAAAGGCAGCAGCAGACGGGACAAAACATCCTGTTCCAGACGGTACAGCATATAGCTCTGGTCGCGCGCGGTGCTGATTGCCTTGTAAATGTGGCTGACACCGTCATTGTCGGTTTCTACGCGTGCATAGTGACCGGTAGCAATATACTGAATGCCCAGCTTGTCCGCTGCGGTAAGCAGCGCAGCAAATTTTACGCTGGGGTTGCATAAGATACAGGGATTCGGGGTTTTACCCTTGCAGTAGCTTTCGCAAAAAGGCTGGACCACGTTTGCATCAAACAAATCCTGTGTATCCAGTACGATGCATTCTACACCCAGCTGTTTTGCAGTAGCCTTTGCCTGCTGGACTGCTGCATCGTGGGAAGGGGAAAAGCGAATAACTGCGCCTGTAACGGCAAAGCCCTGCTCCTGCAAAATACGAACGGTCACGCTGGAATCCACACCGCCGCTCATGCCAACCAGAACCTTGTCCTGCGCTTCGTATGTGTCAAACCCGTTTCCGGGCAAAAATTCACCTGCCATAGCTTTATACACGGAGCCTGCGCTCCGCTACCTCCTTATTATTGCTAGTGTTTGCTGGGGAATGGTATGTTATGCCTGACGACCGCCGTGTTTTTTGCTCTGCTCCACCGCCATGCGGTCGCAGCGTTCGTTTTCCGGGTGTCCGGCATGACCTTTCAGCCAGTGGTAGTGGATTTGGTGCTTTTCCGCTTCTGCCAGAGCCACAGCCCACAAATCTGCATTCAAAGCAGGGGATTTGTCGGCTTTTTTCCAGCCGCGGGCGCGCCAGCCCTTTGCCCAGCCTTTTTCCAGTGCATTGATGACGTACTGGCTGTCGCTGTACAAATCAATTTCGCAGGGCTGGTTCAGCTGTTGCAGACCGGACAGAAAAGCGGTCAGTTCCATACGGTTGTTGGTGGTTTCATCTTCGCCGCCGGACAGCTCTTTTTCATAAACTTTGTCCGCGGTACGAAAACGCAGGATTGCACCCCAGCCGCCAGGACCGGGATTGCCGCTGCATGCACCGTCTGTGTATAATTCAACTCGTTTCATATCATTACTCCTGTGCTGAAAAGGATTACATAATTCTATTATACTGAACAGTGCGCTTTGTGCCAAGAGTATAATTTTAGAAACATATCCTATACTGAATTGACAAATAAAAAGGGACACACTATACTTAATGTGTCATTTAACGTATAGGGATGTGCTGCAGATGCACATTCAGACATTTTTTTCCGGATCGCGGTTGCATTGAACAGATGAACGGTTTGATCCACAAGGTTTTTCTAACGGACTTGGGCGGTTTTTGAACGCCGCAGTAAAAAATCTATACGCATTCGCAGGAAAAGCCCGTTTGCTTTTCCCAGAACATGCACGACCCGACTATCCAGTACGGGTCTGTTTTGGCTTTCCTTTTAGGAGGTATTATGGCAAATACAGAGAACAAAACCACGCAAAATCAGGCTCCCGCACAGCGTAAGCCCAAATCGGTACAGAACGCAAAGCAGGGTGGCCGCAGCGGTCGCGGTTATTTCCGCCGCCCGCGTAAAAATACGCCGAAAGCAGCTGCCGAAGATACGCCTCCGCTGCACATTTACCCGCTGGGTGGTCTGGGTGAAGTTGGCAAAAACATGACCGTGTTTGAGTGCAACGGTGAAATGGTTATTGTGGACTGCGGCTGTGTGTTCCCGGACAGCGAAATGTACGGTATCGATTTGGTCATTCCGGACTTCGCTTTTGTGGAACAGAATATTGATAAGATTCGCGGCATCCTGATTACCCATGGTCACGAGGACCATATCGGCAGTCTGCCGTATCTGCTGCGCAAGGTCAAGCTGCCTGTGTACGCAACCCGCTTGGCTTGCGGTCTGATTCGCAACAAGCTGGACGAATTCAATCTGGCAGGCTCTACGAAAATGACGGAAATTACCGCTGGACGTAAGTTCAAGCTGGGCGGTTTCCAGATTGACCCCATCCATGTAAACCACTCCATCCCCGGTGCTGTGGCGTTTGCGATTACCTGCGCAGCCGGCACTGTGATTTGCACCGGTGACTTCAAGATCGACTACACCCCGCTGTCTGGTCCGGTTACGGATTTGTCTGCTTTTGCCAGCTATGGCGAAAAGGGTGTGCTGGCGCTGCTGAGCGATTCCACCAACGCAGAGCGCCCGGGCTTTACCGCTACCGAGCGCAAGGTCGTGGACAGTCTGCGTGACTTGTTCCATCGTGGCCGCAACAAGCGTATCATTATCGCGACCTTTGCTTCCAACCTGAACCGTGTGCAGCAAATCATTGATTTGGCTGTGGAAGATGGCCGCAAGGTGGCATTCTCCGGTCGCAGCATGGTAAAAAATACCGCTATGGCGCAGGAACTGGGCTATATGTCCATTCCGGACGGTACGCTTATCAACATTGAGCAGCTGAACCAGTACCCGCCGGAAAAGGTGGTTCTGATTACCACCGGCAGTCAGGGTGAGCCGTTGAGCGCTTTGAGCCGTATGGCACAGAACAGCCATCGCAACGTAAAGGTCGGTCCCGGCGACTTTATCATCATTTCGGCAAACCCCATCCCCGGCAACGAAAAGAGTGTGACCAAGATTGTCAACGGTCTGCTGCTGTTGGGTGCGGATGTGATTTATGAGAGCATGTACGATGTCCACGTTTCCGGACATGCCTGTCAGGAAGAGCAGAAGCTGCTTTTGACCCTGATCAAGCCTAAGTATTTCCTGCCGGTTCACGGCGAGTACAAGCAGCTGAAGCGTCATGCGCTGACCGCAGCAAGCTTGGGCATCCCGGAAACCAATATTGTCATCGCAGAGAATGGTTCTCATGTGATTCTGTCCCAGAACGAGCTGCGTTTGGGCAACCCTGTCACGGCGGGTGCTGTGATGGTGGACGGCTTGGGCGTTGGTGATGTTGGTAATGTGGTCCTGCGTGACCGTAAGCATCTGTCCGAAGATGGTCTGGTGATTGTGGTTGCAACCATCGACCGCACCAATGGCAACGTGATTGCAGGTCCTGACCTGGTCAGCCGTGGTTTTGTCTATGTGCGTGAAAACGAACAGCTGATGGAAGGCGCAAAGGAAGCCGTCGAAATGGCATTTGACCGTGCGCTGTCCGATGGCCGCTATGACTGGAACAATGTAAAGACACAGGTGCGTGAGACGCTGTCGGCTTATATTTACCGCCGTACCAAGCGCAGCCCCATGATTCTGCCGATTTTGATGGAAATTTAATCCGGGAATAAAAAAGTAATATCGTAGGAGGCCCCCCATGAAACACAAACCCATTTTTACGCTGGAAGTGCTCGTGGTGGGGCTTCTTGTTTTGAATGTTATTTTAATGGTCTGGGCAGTCGTCCAGACCCCTACATGGTGGCTTTTGGTACCGCTGGCTGTTTGGCTGGCTTTTCTGGGCATTTTAGTGTTCTGTGGTCGCTCTCTGCGTGCAGCTTTGGCACGCTGGCTGACCGGCTCGGTGTTTGATGAATCCAAGCTGAAGTTCAGTCTGGGTAAAATGTCGGCACCCACGGTGATGCTCAGCGGAAAAACCATCCTCTGGTACAACGAAGCCTTTCAAAACGAGCTGGGCTGCGGAGAAAATTATCTGCTCCATTCGGCAACCAAGGTTTTACCCGGTTTGACTTTGAGCACAAGCGGCAGCCCGGCGGGTCAGCTTTTGCATTTGGACGACCGGATTTGGCACGCCTATTCTTCTACCGTAGAAGGGCACAGCGAAACCATCAGCATTGTTTGCTTTACGGATGAAACCAACCTGCGTTTCGTCGAGAAAGAATATACCGCCAGCCGCCCCGGCTGTATTGTATTTGCCGTGGACGGTTACAGTGATGTATTCAATGATATGCTGGACAGCGAGCGCGCAGGTATTTTGGAAAACCTGTATAAGGTGCTGGAAACCACCATTGGCGGCACAACCGGCTTTTTGCAGCGTCTTGGCGGCGGAAAGTATCTGGCGGTGGTGGAAGAGCGCCATCTGAACAAGCTGGCAGAAGAACGCTATGCGGTGCTGGATGAAGTGCGTGCCATTGCGCCGGAAAAGAATTTGTCTTTGTCCATCGGTGTCGGTCGTGGTGCCGAAACGCTGGTACAGGCACGAGCGCTTGCCGAGCAGGCTTTGGATATGGCGCAGGGCCGTGGCGGTGACCAGACCGCAGAAAAAACACCGGACGGCTTTACCTTCTATGGCGGTGTCAGCCACGGTGTAGAAAAACGCAGCCGTGTCAAGAGCCGTTTGGTGGCGCGCGCATTGGTGGAGCTGATTAAGCAGTCCGAAAGCGTTGTCATCATGGGCCATCGAATGTCCGATTTGGACGCAATCGGTTCGGCAGAAGGTGTGCTGCGCATTTGTAAGATTTGCGATGTACCGGCAGTGATTGCCGTGCGCCGCAACGCTACCATGGCGGCTTCGCTGTTGGATGCCTTTGCACAGGCAGGCTGCGGCAACGACTTTATGGAACCGGAAAAAGCACTGGAAACCGTCAATAAAAAGACGCTTTGCATTGTGGTGGATACATATTTGCGCCATCTGGTGGAAAGTCAGGAAATTCTGGATAAAGCGGGCAGTGTGGTGGTGATCGACCATCACCGCAAGGGCGATAACTACATCAAAGATACTGTGCTTTTGTGCCACGAACCCTACGCAAGCAGCGCCAGCGAACTGGTAGCAGAGATGCTTGCCTATGTGGGCGACAAAGACGATAAACCCACCCGGCTGGAAGCCGAAGGTATGCTGGCAGGTATCATGCTGGATACCCACGATTTCAGCTTGCATACCGGTGTACGCACCTTTGAAGCTGCCGCAACTCTGCGCCGCTATGGTGCAGAAACCGAAAATGTCCGTGCGCTGTTCCATGTAAGCCGGGACGAATATGTGGCAAAGTGTGAACTGGTCGAGGATGCACAGGTCTATAAAGGCTGTGCGATTTCGCTGCACGAAGCGTTCGACGCTTCGGTGCAGGTAGCGATCCCGCAGGCAGCCAATGATTTGCTCACTATTTCCGGTGTGAGAGCCAGCTTTGTCGGCGTAGAAAACGCAAACGGCGTGAACATCAGTGCCCGCAGTATGGGTCAGGTAAATGTTCAGGTCATCATGGAAGCGCTGGGCGGCGGCGGTCATCAGACGATGGCTGGCGCACAGCTGCGTGATATTTCGTTGGAACAGGCAGGCGCAAGAATCCGTGCAGCGATTGATTTGTACGAAGCAGCACGGGCGCAAAACACGAAAACCTGACCGGCCCTTGTGTATGGCTGGGTTTTAGGATATACTAAAGCGAGAAAAAACTGCGGTGCGATCCATCGCAGAGAAGAGGGAGGACCCAACTATGAAGGTTATTTTGAAGAAAGACGTTAAGGAAATCGGTAAGAAGGACGAAATCCACGAAGTTTCGGACGGTTACGCACGCAACTTCCTGCTGCCCCGTGGTCTGGCTGCAGAAGCAGATGCTACCGCAATGAACATTGCACGCACCAAGGAAGCTGCTGCTGATTTCCATGAGGCAACCCAGCTGGCTGCTGCAAAGGAGCTGGCTGCAAAGATTCACGAAAAGACCGTGAACATGAAGGCTAAGGGCGGCGCATCCGGCCGTATGTTCGGCAAGATCACCACTAAGGAAGTTGCTGCAAGCCTGAGCGAGATGGTTGGTCAGACCATCGACAAGAAGAAGATCGAGCTGTCCAGCCGTGATATTAAGGACGCTGGCGTCTACGAGGCAAAGGCACGCCTGTATCCGGGTGTGACCGCATCCTTCAAGGTAGAAGTCGAGATCGTCGAGTAATCTTTCGGGACAAGCGACAATCGTTTACATGGGCATTTTGGAGTAATTCAGCAGGGAAAACAGTCATTGGGGTAAAGAATGGATAAATATTCGAGCAAACTGAATCTGGAGAGTATGGGCGTTCAGCTGCCGTACAGTATGCAGGCCGAGCAGAGTGTGCTGGGTGCTGTTTTGCTGCGCGCAGAAACGCTGACCGATTTGATCGAAATCGTCAAGCCGGAAATGTTCTACTCTCGCCAAAATGGGCAGATTTACAGCGAAATGATTCGCCTGTTCATGGCGGATCAGACCATTGACTTTGTTACGCTGCTGAATGCAGTGTCCACCGACGGTGTATTTGAAAGCAGCGATGCAGCGAAGGTTTATCTGACCGGTTTGGCAGAAACCGTGCCCAGCATCTCGAATGTGACCTCGTATGCACATATCGTGCAGGAAAAATACCTGGTCCGTCAGCTGATGAACGTGGCAAAGGATATTCTGGAGGATTCCGGCCAGGAAGGCGACGCTGACCTGCTTTTGGAAAATGCCGAACAGAAAATCTACGAGATTCGTTCCGGTCGAGATACATCGGCGCTGACACCGCTGTCTTCCAGCATGGTGGAAACGCTGGGCACGCTGCAAAAATTGTCCGGTCCGGATGCAGATAAATACAAAGGTATTCCCACAGGCTTCCGTTTGCTGGATTCGGTGCTGACAGGTATGGGTCGCGGCGACCTGATTATCCTGGCAGCACGCCCCGGTATGGGTAAAACCAGTTTTGCGCTGAATATCGCCACCAATGTTGCCGAACAGCAGCATATCCCGGTGGCAGTGTTCAGCTTGGAAATGACCAAGGAACAGCTGACAAACCGTATTCTGTCCGCAAAGGCAGGTATTGACAGCCATGCGTTCCGTACTGGTGCGCTGACTCAGTCGGACTGGGAGGACTTGGCAATCGCATCTGAGCGTTTGCACGATGCGCCTATTTTTATGGATGATACCTCCGGCTTGACCATTCCGGAAATGAAGGCGAAGATTCGCCGTGTCAATCAGGACCCCAGCCGCCCGAAAATCGGCTTGATCGTCATTGACTACTTACAGTTGATGACCACCGGTAAGCGGATGGAAAACCGCGTGCAGGAAATCAGTGAAATCACACGAAATCTGAAAATCATGGCAAAGGAACTGGAAGTGCCCATCATTGCACTGTCCCAGCTGTCCCGTGCTGTGGAAAAGCAGGGTGCTGGCTCAGGTCATCGCCCGCAGCTGTCTGACCTGCGTGACTCCGGTTCTATCGAACAGGACGCAGACTGCGTTTTGTTCTTGTACCGTGAGGCATACTATAACAGCCAGAAAGGCGACGATGCGCCGCAGGCAGATTCCAATATTGCGGAATGTATCGTGGCAAAGAACCGTCACGGCGAAACCAGCGCAGTACCGCTGGGCTGGGACGGCGCACACACCAGATTCACTGATGTGGATTTTAATCATTGATTAGGACTTATGCGAACAACAGAAATCCGCACTGCGGAAGAACTGAAAACACATACGGAAAAGTCCGTGCTTGCCTATTGCACGCAGGCCGGACTTTTTCCGCTTACAGAGGAGACGGTGCGCACGGTGTGTGTAGCCGTTTCGGGCGGGGCAGACAGTATGGCGCTTTTGCACATTCTGCTTGCCTTGGCACCCGAATTGCAGCTTAGGGTATCTGCCTGCCATGTGAATCATGGAATGCGTGGTGCTGCTGCGGACCGGGACGAAGCATTTGTGAGCCAGCAGTGCGCTTTGCTGGGCGTTCCACTTACTGTATATAGTGCCACTGCGGATGCAATCACTGTCCCTGACAACGCAGGGGAGGACTGGGCAAGAAAGCTGCGCTACGGCTATTTTGAAAAGCTGCTGGAAAGCGGTGTACAATGGATTGCAACGGCCCATACTGGAAATGACCAAGCAGAAACCCTGTTATTCAGGCTAGCGCGTGGTACTGGCGCACATGGCGCAGCAGGGATTCGACCCAAGCGCGGTGCGTTTGTACGTCCGCTTTTGTGCCTTTCCCGGCAGGATACCGAAGCATACTGTGCAGCAGCAGGGCAGTCGTTTGTGACGGATGAAACCAACCTTTCGGTGGAGTACGCGCGCAATCGGATTCGCCGTGATGCAATCCCTGCACTGGAACAGGTCAATACAGCGGCAGTAAAAAACCTGCGGGCATTTTGTGATAAGATGGACCGCATAGATGTATATTTTTTCGAAAAAGGGCAGGCGCTGCTGCAAAATGCCGCAGCGCAGGCTGACGGCAGCAGTCAGGGCGGCCCTTGGGATTTGGACACCTTGCGCAAAGCAGAACCTTTGATTTTGGAATCTGCCTTGCATCAGCTGGTCAGCCCGGTTCGGGATGCGGAGCAAAAGTATATTTGTCTGCTGGAGCAGTGCATCCGCACACAGGGTGCAGTTCAGCTGCTGGACACGCTGCGCTTTGCCGTGCGGGGGAGTAAGCTATATCGGGAAACACTGACACCGGATGTTTTGCCCTTGCAGGATGCCCCGGAATATCCGATGCAGCCCGGTGAATATCATTTTCCGGGAGGATATTGTGTGAAAATCAGTGTAATTTCCCGGCAGGAATGGGAAAATATACATTGCGTTCATAAAAAAGACTTAAAAAACCTAGCGGATTATGCTAGAATACCTATATTGATGTGTTTGCGGACCCGCCACCCCGGCGATCGCTTCCATCAAGCGGGGCGGTGTGGCAGCAAAAGCTTGAAAAAGCTGTATAATGAAGAACACATCCCACCCTTGCAGCGCTCCCAAATGCCGCTTGCGGCACAGGGAGAGCAGGTATTGTGGCTTTGGGGGCATGGCTTTTGTGAGGGACTTGCCCCAGATGAAAAAACAGAGGAAGTATTGTTCCTGCAGGAGCAGTACCAGGAGGAGGACAATCCATGAGTATGCACGACGATATTAAGAATGTTCTGGTCAGCGAAGACCAGCTGAAGGCTCGCGTAAAAGAACTGGGCGCACAGATTAGCAAGGATTATGCCGGCAAGGATCTTTTGCTGGTTTCGATTCTGAAGGGCTCGGTTGTGTTTATGGCAGACCTGATGCGTGCAATCGACATTCCCTGCGAGATCGATTTCATGGTGGTGTCCAGCTACGGCGGTGCCAACACGACTTCTACAGGTCTGGTCAAGATCATCAAGGATCTGGATGCAGATCTGAGCGGCAAGGATGTTCTGATTGTTGAGGATATTCTGGATACCGGCGTCACGCTGTTCAATCTGGTACCGATGCTGAAGATGCGTCACCCCAACAGTGTAAAAATTTGCACGATTCTGGATAAACCCAGCCGCCGCAAGGCAGACATCCGTGCGGATTATACCGGTATTGAAGTACCCGATGAATTTGTTGTTGGCTACGGTCTGGACTACGATGAAAAGTACCGTAACCTGCCCTATGTCGGTGTGCTGAAGCCGGAAGTATATTCCAAGTAAGCAAGCGAAAAAATAAGCTACAGGAGTCAATATGTTGCAAAAAAAGAAACCACAATGGAACCCATTGATCATTGTTGGATTGCTGGTGGTGGTCTTGATGATCTGGACCTTCTTTACCAGTTCCCCTGCAATGGATTCCACCATGCGCTACTCACAGGTGCGCAGCTATTTTGAAAATCTGCAGGTCACGGCGTTCGATTTGAACCTGAATACCGGCGTGATCAAGATGAGCCTGAAGGAAGGCAAGATTCCGCTGCCGGAAGAGGACAAAGCATCTACCAGTAACGGTCTGGGCGGCTTTTTGGCAAACCCCAATCAGGAAAAAGAAGAGCTGCCCGGCGGTGCTAAGATGCAGGTAACCTACCAGCTGCCGTATCAGTCTTACTTCCTCCAGTACCAGATGGAAGATTATATCCAGGCTTATAACGAGGAAAACCCCGACGAACCCATGGATGATAACATGATTCCTTATAAGGAGTCCTTCCCCTGGGCGGACACCCTGATGATGGTTCTGATGCTGGGCAGCACGGGTATGCTGTTGCTGTTCATGCTCCGCGGCGGTAACGGCGGCGGCGTTATGAACGTGGGCAAGGCTAAAGTCAAGGATGAATCCGAGCGTCAGGTCAATGTCACATTTGCGGACGTTGCCGGTGAGGATGAAGAAAAGGAAGAACTGCAGGAAGTCGTTGAGTTCTTGAAGAATCCCGCTAAGTTCAATCAGCTAGGCGCACGCATCCCGCACGGTGTTCTGCTGGTTGGCCCTCCGGGTACCGGTAAGACCCTGCTGGCACGCGCTTGCGCTGGTGAAGCAGGTGTTCCGTTCTTCGCATTGTCCGGTTCTGACTTCGTGGAAATGTACGTCGGTGTCGGCGCATCCCGTGTGCGTGACCTGTTCGACAAGGCGAAGAAGTCCATGCCCTGCATCATCTTCATCGACGAAATTGATGCTGTGGGCCGTCAGCGTGGTGCTGGTCTGGGCGGCGGACATGATGAACGCGAGCAGACTTTGAACCAGATGCTGGTTGAGATGGACGGCTTCGAAGCAAACGATGGCGTTATCGTCATTGCTGCTACCAACCGTGCTGATATTCTGGATAAGGCTCTGCTGCGTCCGGGTCGTTTTGACCGTCAGGTTTATGTAGGTTTGCCCGACGTAAAGGGCCGTGAAGAGATTTTGAAGGTCCACACCCGCAAGAAGCCTCTGGCTCCGGATGTGTCCCTGTCTGTTATTGCACGCCGTACCGCTGGCTTTGCCGGTGCTGACCTGGAAAATCTGGTTAACGAGGCAGCTCTGCTGGCAGCACGCCGTGGCAAGAAGGCCATCACCATGGCTGAAATCGAAGAAGCTTCCATGAAGGTCATTGCTGGCCCTGAAAAGAAGAGCCGCATCGTGACCCCCGATGAAAAGAAGCTGACTGCTTACCATGAAGCTGGTCACGCAGTGGCAGGTTTCTACTGCAAGCATCACCCCAAGGTGCATGAAATCACCATCATTCCCCGTGGTCAGGCGGGTGGCTACACCATGTACCTGCCCGAAAAGGATCGCAGCTACGTCACCAAGGGTGAAATGTACGAGGATATCGTTTCCAGCCTGGGCGGTCGTGTTGCAGAGCAGATCATTCTGGAGGACATCTCTACCGGTGCTTCCAGCGACTTGGAATCTGCAACCAATACTGCTCGCGATATGGTCATGCGCTATGGCTTCTCCGAGCGTCTGGGACCTGTCGTTTACGGCAACCGTCAGGAAGAAACCTTCCTGGGCCGTGACTTCAGCCAGGGCAAGGGCTACAGCGAAACTACTGCCGCTGAAATCGATGCCGAAGTGCGTGATATCATGGACGAGGCATATGAGAACTGCCGCCGTATCCTGACCGAGCACATCGATCAGCTGCACGCACTGGCACAGGCTCTGATTGAGCGCGAAAAGCTCACCGAAGATGAGTTCAACAAGGTAATGGCTGGCGAAAAGCTGCCTGCTGTTGAAACGGACGAGCCGAAGGCTGCAGAAGTGCAGACGCAGGAAACCCCTGCTGCACAGGCAGAAGAAACGGCAGCAGAACAGCCTGCTGAAACCAACGAAAATATGCAGACACCTGATGCGGAGGATTCCCCGGAATAATTTGCGGGGATGGCATCGTGCTGAAGGAGAGAGATTATGGAAGAAAGCTTTAATCTGGTCGCACAGAGCCGTGTGAACTACTTTACACCGGGCAGCCCGGTGCAGGTAGTTCGTGTCGAGCTGCTGCAAGGCAGTGAAAGCAAGGAAAATGCCGTTTGCCTCACCTTTAAGAATATCCGTGAAACGGTGCTTACGGCTTTGAAGGTCCACTTTAAGTGCAAAGGCACCAACGGCGAAATCCTGTACGAGGATGAGTTTACCTATGAGGATGTGAATGCAGAAAACGGCGTGCTGTTTGGCATGGACGATGCTGTATTCGTAACGCAGGATGAAATTTCAAGCATTGATGTTTCTCTGCTGCGTGCCTGGTATGGTCGTAAGAGTGAGGACCTGACGGGATATGAGCGTGTGCGTTTGCCGGCACCGAAAAAACTGCCCAAGGATGTGGCAGCCAGCCTGCAGGCACAAAGCGGTCGTAAGGGCATGAAGTATATGCCGCAGGTTTTGGAAAACGGTTGGTACTGCGCTTGTGGTGCGTTCCATTCCAATGAGGAAAATACCGTGTATTGCAGCGAGTGCGGCAGCGACCGCATCCTGCTGCAAAATGCGATTTCCGGTATTCTGCGTCCGGAGCAGCCCGCAGCTGCTGCAAATGGGGAAGAACCCACACAGGTGGTTGGCGAGCATCACAGCCCTGCCGAGCAGAGCAATGAAGGCCGCACACGAGTTGTGGAGCAAGCACCCAAACAGCGCCCGGAACCTCGCCCCTATCAGGGCGCTGCACCGCTGGCAGAAGAGGAAGAATACGAAGATGAGTACGAAGATCCCCGCGACGTATTGGCAGAAAAGCTGATTCGATGGGTACCTGCGGTAACCGCAGTGCTCTGCGTGGTGATTGCCGTAAGCGGCTTTGTATACTGCAAGCTGTTCTTATAATTGAAAAAGGGACAATCTGGAAAGATTGTCCCTTTTTTTCACAGAAATGAAATATATGGACCGAGTAGCTCGTATATCATATATGAAACTTTATAGATCAGAAAAGAAAGGAGGCTGAGATATGGCTCCTATGATACAAACCAAAGGTTTGCGAAAGGTATATCGTGTTGGCAAAGAACGCGTTGTAGCGCTGGACCATATTGATATTGAAATTCAAAAAGGCGAAATCTGCTGCATTGTTGGTCAGTCTGGCAGTGGTAAATCTACACTGCTGAACCAGCTGGCAGGCTTGGAAAAGCCGACAAAAGGCGAAGTATGGATTGCAGGACAAAATATTTCTGCGATGACGGAAAGCCAGTTGGCTAAATTCCGTCAGGATAATTTGGGTTTCATTTTCCAAAGTTATAACCTTCTGCCCAACATGGACGCGGTGGAAAACGTTGCGTTGCCGCTGATGTTCAAGGGTGTGGCAAAGGAAAAACGAGAAAAAATCGCAAAAGCTGCGCTGTGCGCAATGGGTCTGAAAGGTCGTGAGCGTCACCGTCCCACGGAGATGTCTGGCGGTCAGCAGCAGCGTGTGGGTATTGCACGCGCATTTGTAACGCATCCTGGCGTTATTTTTGCGGACGAACCTACCGGTAACTTGGATACCAGCACGACCCGGCAGGTTTTGAAGAAAATGCTCGCCTTGGCGGAAAAGCATCAGATCACGTTTATTATGGTCACCCATGAACCGGAGCTTGCCGGTGTGGCGGACCGCATTATCACCCTTTTGGATGGTAAGATTCAAAGCAACGTGACTCAGACGGCGGAAGAGAAAAATGCGGTGCGCGCCGAGTTGTTCGCCGATCTGGAAGAGCAGACGCACGATGAGAAAGACGATAAAAAAGGAAAGGTACATACAGATGAAACTTAAAAAGCGTATTGTTGTTTTGGCAGCAACTCTTGCCTTTGCAATGGTTCTGCCGCAGGCAGCTCTGGCTGCCGAAATCAAAACCGAGGCAGATGCAAAGCAGGGTACGACAGTAACGACAGAGCCGTTTACCAAGCCTGCCGAGACAGAAAAGCCTGGTGACGGAACCCAGAAGCCGGATGGCGGCGAAGCAACGCCCACCCCGACTCCGGAACCGACCCCGGTACCCGATGAAATTCCTCAGGATGTATGGGGAGGTGAATGGGGTGTCCTGACGGCACACTCGATTTCCAGCGGTACTGGCGGCACCACACTGGATACTTCGAACCTGACTGTGGATTTCTTCTTTAACTTTGATGACAGTAACAAGCAGGCTGTTCCGGATATGAAAACTTGGTCGGATTTGTCCATTCGCCTGAAGGATAATGGCGCATTCAGCGCACAGGATCTGAAGGTGGAAACCATCGGTAAGCATATCCTGCGCGTAAGCGGCCTGAAGTATACCAACACGAACAATACTCGTCTGGAAGCTACCATCAGCAGTTCGAAGGAAGGTTTCCCCGAACTGACCATCGGTGAGAACATCCGTGAACTGTACCCGGTCGCACCGGAGGATGACGGTACTGGTACAGGCGAAGGCGAAGGTGCATCTAATGCACCTGGCCTGATTGTCAAGTCCAGCTCTATCGGCTCCGATGTGGTCAATGCAGGTGAGGAGTTCACTCTGAGCCTGACCGTGTATGCAACTTCTTCCGGTAAGAAGAACGTGAATGACGTTGTTGTCAGCGTTGCTCCGGCAGAAGGTCTGGTTATCAGCAGCGGCAGCAGCACCTACTATGTTGGCACGATGAAGCCGGGTCAGTCCAAGACGGTTTCTTTCCCCATGCGTGCATTGCCTGATTTTACCGGCGGCGTCAGCACCGTTGCAGTTACTGTCAGCGGCAGCGAAAGCACTGGTACCCCCACGACCGTTTCCGTACCTGTCCGCCAGCCTGACCGCTTCGAGGTCAGCCGTGTGGAAGTGCCTGACATTATGATGGTTGGCGAAGAGAACGTCGCTACCGTTTATTTTGTCAACAAGGGCAAGAACCCGGTCAATAACGTTACCGTTCAGCTGGCGGGCACCAATATGCAGCAGAGCACCCAGAGCCAGTATGTGGGCAATGTGGCTGCCGGCACCGAAGACAGCGCAGATTTGGATCTGAGCCCGGTGGAAGGCGGCAATATCGAAGGCACCATTACCATTACTTACGAAGCACCCTCTGGCGAAACTGTCACGCTGACAGAAGAGATTTCTGTTCCTGTTGAAAATATGTCCGACCCGATGGGCGGCATGGAAGACCCTGGCATGATGGACCCGGAGTTCCCTGTGGATGGAGAGCCTACGGGCAATGGTGGTCTGGCACCTTGGCAGATTGCTCTGATCGTTGTAGTTGCAGCAGGTGCTGTGGCAGCAGTTGTAGTAGTCCTGCGTAAGCGTGCTGCAAAGAAGAAGGCAGCCCAGGAGGAAAGCGATGAAGATTTCTGATCTGATCCGATTGTCTACGGACAATCTGCGCCGTCGTAAGGGCAGAACCGCCCTTACTGTCATTGGTGTCGTGGTAGGCACTTGCGCCATTGTGGTCATGATCAGTCTGGGCATTGCAATGAATAAGCAGACCGACGAAATGCTGGAAAGCTACGGCGATCTGACACAAATTCAAATCTTTAACTACGGTAACGATCCCAATACACCTGCAATGGATGATGCAATGCTGCAGCAGATTCGCGGGCTGGACCATGTGCTGGCAGCAACCCCGTATTTTGACGCGTGGGAGATGCAAGCGCAGTTTGCCGCAGGCAAAAAAGACCGATATGGCGCAAATGGCTGGAACATGTATGGTATTCAGGCGGATGCGATGGAAGCAATGGGCTTCCGGCTGCAAAGTGGCAGTTGGATCGATCCCAATGCAAGCTATGGCAAAGATACGATCCCGGTGCTGGTTGGCGCAAATTTTGTCTATGAGTTCCACGATAATAAGCGCAAACCGGACAGCCCCAAGTATCAGCGCTATTTTGGGCAAACAGACGCATCGGGTAATCCGGTTGAGCCTTTCTTTGACATTCAGGATGAAAAAATCAGCCTGTTCTATACGGATGAGGAAGGCAAGGAGCTGAAGCGCTACAACCTGAAAGTTGTGGGCGTTCTGGAATCGGATTACACCAAGGGCTATTTTACCGAAAGCGGCATTGTCCTCAATCTGCCGGATGTGCAGAAGATGGTCGCTGACTATAAAAAAGCCAATAAGGTAGTGGGCGGTCAGACGACCAATGGCTACCAGGAAGTTTATGTGAAGGTGGACAACATCGACAATGTTGTCGCAGTGGAAGACGCTATCCGCGAACTGGGCTATCAGGAAGTACATTCCATGCAGCAGCAGCGCGAAGAAATGCAGGGCAGTGTTGCCAAGAGCCAGATGATTCTGGGCGGCTTGGCAGCCATCAGTCTGCTGGTCGCTGCACTGAATATCATGAACACCATGACTATGGCGATTTATGAGCGCACCAGAGAAATCGGCATTATGAAGGTGCTGGGCTGCGAGCTGTGGCAGATTCATGCCATGTTCCTACTGGAGAGTGGCTTCATCGGTTTCATCGGCGGTGTGGTCGGTGTAGCGGTCAGCTTGGGTATCAGTTTCGTGCTGAACCATTTGACCATGATTATGGGCTTCTTCGGTCAGCAGGTGGATATGTCCTGGCTGAACCAGATGATGGGCACCTGGGGCGAAGTCGGCGGTGAAATTTCCATTGTTCCTGTGTGGCTGATTTTGTCTGCACTGGCGTTTGCAACGCTGGTCGGCGTGCTTTCCGGTATTGCACCGGCTAGCCGCGCGGTAAAGATCAGTGCGCTGGAAGCAATCCGGCACGACTAAAGCAAAAAGGAAAGGAAAAGAATGCTTCGGTCATCGGCGGACAGCTGCCGCCGATGACAAGTGGTAGGATAAAGTGACAGATACCCTGACGTGTGAAGAAATGGCCTCGCTCGTGGAACAGTACGGTGATGAAATGCTGAGAGTAGCATTTTTGTATCTGGGACAGAAAGAGCAGGCAGAAGACGCAGTGCAGGATTCCTTTATCAAGATTTATCGCGCAGCGGACAAAAAATGCATTTGCAAAACCTTTGTAATGCGTGTGCTGACCAACACCTGCAAAGACTATCTCAAGAGCGGGTGGACGCGCAATGTGAACCTGTTAGAGGACCTGCCGGAAGGGGCTTTCTGCGATGACACTTACGAGGAAAGTGGTGCATTGCGGGAGGCTGTACTTAGTCTGCCCATAAAATACCGAGAAGTGATCCTTTTGCGGTATTATGAAGCATTGACCGTGGGCGAAATTGCCAAGGTATTGGGGATTCCCCAGCCCACAGTGAGCATTCGATTGAAACGTGCGTATACATATTTGGAGAAACGATTGGAGGGAGTATCTCGTGAACATTACTGAAAAAGAAGTTCACGCAGCACTGGACCCGGTTGTATCCAATATCTCTCTTTCCCAGTGGGAAAAGCAGCGCATGGTACAGGTAGCCATGGCTTCGGGGCGCAACAGAAAACGCCATCGAGTATTTCTCTTTCGGCGTGTGCTGGCAGTTGCGGCAGCCGTTGTATTTTGTTTGGCTACTTCGATGGCAGTGTTGGCATCACCTGCGCTGTCCAGTAAATTGAGCCAGCTTAGCCGCCAGACGCTGCGCTATCTGAGCCCCACAAACGTGCAGTCGGAAAGTAACGGTATTTCGATGGAAGTACTGGCTTCGATGCACGATGATAACACGATCATCAGTTATCTTTCCTTTACCGATGTCACCGGTCAAAATCGTTTGGGTAAAACATTGGAGCTGTGTGATATTTTGATTGATGGCGAACCTACCGTGATTACGGGTGAGCCTATGCCGCAGGAAGATGGTTCAGTCGTTGTGCGTGTACAAGGTATCCGCAACCCTGTGCAGGCAGTGGGCGGTAAAGTTACCATTTCGATTCGTACGATTCTTTCCGGCGAAAACTGGCAGGAGTATACCAATACCGGAATTACGGTGAGCGACATTCAGCAGTGGAACCCGCATCCCACCATGTCCGGCACGATGCCGGTACAAAGCGCATTTTGCGATATTGGTAACGGTAAGTTAAATGACCTGATGAATCAGGATACAGTGCAATGCCTGAAACCATATGGTAGTTATGTGGATGACCGTTTGCCGTTTATGAACTTCCAGAATGCAGGAATTCTGGATGGTGCATTGCATATTTTGGCACAGCGTGATCCGGAGCAGTGGTATAATACCTGTTCGCTGGCTTTGTTTGATGAAAATGGCGAGCAAATTCCGGAAGATTCTGCCCAGCTGAGCATTGGCGAAGCACTGCCAAACCAAAACATCAGCAGCAACTGCAAAACCCGTGCGGTAGAGTATGTGATGTCTTTGCCCGAGGATGCGGATTTGAATACGTTGTCGCTGTATTATTCGGATATCACCTATGACCATTGCATCGAAGGCGACTGGAATGTTACGTTTGCTGTTTCGGATGAAAGGCAGGATATGGTATTTGCTGCCTGCAATCAGGATATGAACGGCTGGACATTACGTTCCGTGATCGTGTCGCCCTTTGGTGTAGAAGCTGTGGGCAGTGGCGCTTTGATGGAAGATTCCTTGACGCCGGGGATCTGCTTGCATCTGCAGGATGGTACCAGAATTGAGGACTTCAGCTCTGCCATTACTTCGGTACAGCCGGGTATGGATGGGAAAGAGGACCAGATTTCCTGTAAATATTACTTCGATGAACCGTTGGATATGCGGGAGTTGGATTCTATCACCGTGCAGGATGAACTGATTTGGAAACGCTGACCACTTGGTTTCTACAAGTGCTGTGCAGTACAGTACAATCGTAACAAAAATCCCCCAATGTGATGTTATCGTCACATTGGGGGATTTTTGTTAAATTAGAGCACTATGTAAAATCAATCCAAACCGGGCAGCGCATCCAGAACCTGAATACCCATGCTGCGCAGTTCGCTGCGTACCGCAGTTTGTCGGGGAACACAGCACAGCTCGGTGGGGTTATGGGCATCACAGCCAACAATCGCACGAATGGGATATTCGGCAGCGATCTTCCAGAAACCGGGATAGGTGTAACCGCAAAGACCGTTTTCTGCACGTTTTTCCTGAATGCGGCGGCTTTCGCCCAGCATATTGTATTCCAGCGGCATATTATATTTTACCGCAGCTTCGCAGATTTGACGCAATGCCTTTTCGGCTTTTTCACCCATCTGGCTGGCACGATTCAAAAACAGGTCAGGGTGTGCCATATAGCTGTACAGACCGCTTTCCATTGCCTTGATGGCGTGTTCCACATAGGCGTCAATCAGAGGTTCCGGATTTTCCTTACCAAAGTAAATGCCGCTTTCTTCGCTGTTGCAGAAGTGATTGCCGAAAATCAGATAATCCAGACCAAACTCTTTTTTGGCGTCCCGCAGCCAATCCATATAAGAAGGGGCATATTCTGCTTCCAGACCCAGATAGATTTTAATGTCGCCGGCATATTTCTGCTGTAATTCCCGTACCGTTGCCACATATTCCGGCAGCTGATCCACCGTCATGCGGCAGTAGCTTTCGTATTCCGGAAAGGGCCAAGGGGTGTGATCAGAAAAGCCCAAAACCTGATACCCCTGTGCGACAGCGGTTTGCATATAGGTTTCCTCGCTGCCGGTCGCGTGCATACAACGGGGTGTGTGGGTGTGATAATTTGCTAAAATTGCCATATGGACCTCCTGTCATGGATGGGTGGGTGATGAATGCCAGTATAACACGAATCTTTTGAAAAGTAAAAGCGGAAGATTGCTTTTCAAAAGTGCGGGTTCGCGGTATACTGTACAAAATAGATTGATTCGGAGGAAAAGCGTATGAACTGGAATGATACATTGCGGCATTTGGATACGCCGCTGCCGGAGGATATTGCACGGCTGAAAGCAGCAGGTTACTGCACCCAGGCGATTGCTGCAATCGACCGTCTGCTGGCAGAAGACTGGACCCAGACCCAAAACGGCGGGCAAAGCCCCGACAAAGCGGAAAATTGCATGACCCAGCTGCCGGAAAGCTGGCGTGCCGGTTTGCTGGCACAGCGTGAGATTTTAACACGCATTCCGGGCGAGTACCCTTGCAATGAGGCAGAAGCACTGGCGCATATTCAGAGCCGTATCCCGGATATGACGCAGGAACAATTCCGTGCGCTGGTTGCAGATAACCGCATTGATTGGCGCTTTGTGGATGGGGAACCCCACTTTGCCCGCCGCTTTGTGGAAACGCTGATTTATACGGACGACAACTTTGCTTTGCGTGCCGGTGTGCGCCCGGATTATGCTTCCCGTGTGCGCCGTGGCGAGCAGGCCGTGGCGCTGCAGCAAAAGGGAACGCAGTCTGCGAAGATTCGCCTGAAGTTCTCCATGAAAGCCTCGGACGAAGCCTTTGCGCGTGCGATGGAGCAGGCAAAAAAGGAAGGTCGTACCAGTGTGCGTGCAAAGTTGTGGCTGCCCGCCCCGGCGGCTTGCCCGTCCCAGAGCGAAATTCAGCTGGAATCTTTCTGGAGAGAGCCGACTTCCATTGCGCCGGAAACCGCACCCCAGCGCACCATCTACTGGGAAACCGAACTGACCGAAAATACTCCGGTCGAAGCCGTGGTGTCCTATGTGCGCACCGCACAGTATGTGGACCCCATGTCTTTGCAGGATTTGCCCAACGTGACGGACGGTGGTTTTGCACCGGAAAACTATCTGGGCGAACAGCTGCCCCATGTGCGCTTTACCCCTGCGATGCGTGCGCTGACGGCTGCTGTGATTGGCGATGCGGAAGATGATGCCGAGAAGGTAAGCCGCATCTATGACTATGTGACCCTGAACGTGAAATACCGGTTTATGCCCCAGTATTTTATTCTGGAAAGCATTGCAGAAAACTGCGCACACAGCCGCCGTGGTGACTGCGGTGTGCAGGCATTGACCTTTATTACCATGTGCCGCATTGCCGGAATCCCTGCTATGTGGGAGAGTGGTCTGTCGGTAGAACCGCAGGAGGCTGGATGCCATGACTGGGCGATGTTCTGGCTGGAAGGCAAAGGCTGGCTGTATGCGGATTGCTCGTTTGGCGGCAGCGCAGCACGCCGTGGAGAAGAAGCCTTGCGTCGCCACTATTTCGGCAGCCTGGATACCGGTCGTTTTGCGGCTAACCACGCATTTCAGGCACCGCTGACCCCGCCGAAAGAATCTTGGCGTGCAGACCCTTACGACAACCAGACCGGCGAAATGGAGCTGGAAGGTGTCGGATTAAAGGGCAGAGAATATCAGACCAATATGACCACGCTGGCATATGAATTGTTGTAACTGGCATAGAAAAGGAGATTTATGGATACCCCCGTTTTGATTTTACTCATTACCGCAAATATCTTGCTGGTGCTGATTCTGGTCAAGCTGCTGTTTACCAAAAAGCAGGGCATGACCCGTGAAATGCAGGATTGGCTGGATGTTCGCTTTACGGCGCAGTCGAAAGAGATGGAGCGTCGGCTTTCGATGCAGTCCGAAGCGATGGATAACAAGCTCAGCCGAATGCGCACCGAGCTTTCCCAGACCAATCTGGAAGCAACCAAAGCATTGGGCGCAAACTTGCAGCATTCGGTGGGCTATATGGGTCATCAGATGACCGACAGCCAGACCCGTCAGCTGCAGCTGTTGGAGCAGAGACTGAAAACGCTGGAAAGCGGCAATGAGCAAAAGCTGGATGCCATGCGTGTTGCGCTGAATGCCAACATGGAGGCGATTCGCACCGAGAACAACAAAAAGCTGGATGAGATTCGCCATACCGTGGACGAGCAGCTGCAAACCTCGCTGGAAAAGCGACTGCACGAGAGCTTTGAAACGGTTTCCAAGCAGCTGGAACAGGTCTATAAGGGTCTGGGTGAAATGCAGAATCTGGCTGCAGATGTGGGAGGTTTGAAGCAGGTGCTTTCCGGCGTTAAGACCCGTGGTATTTTGGGCGAAATCCAGCTGGGCAGCATTTTGGAAGAAATTCTTGCGCCGGAACAGTATGCAACCAATATTGCTACCGTCCCCGGCAGTACCCAGCGTGTAGAATATGCCGTGCGGATGCCCGGTCAGGACGGAAGTACTGTCTGGCTGCCCATCGATGCAAAATTTCCCGGCGATACCTATGCACATTTGCAGGATGCCTATGCTTCCGGTGATGTAAGCGAAATCGAAGCGGCACGCCGTGCATTGACCACGGTTGTGTGTAATGAGGCAAAGGATATTCGCACCAAGTATGTAGCACCCCCGGATACCACCAACTTTGGTATCATGTTCCTGCCGTTTGAGGGCTTGTATGCAGAGGTGGTCAATCTGGGTCTGGTGGAGCGTTTGCAGCGAGATTATCAGGTGAATATCGCAGGTCCCAGCACAATGGCGGCATTGCTCAACAGTTTGCAGATGGGCTTCCGCACGTTGGCAATTCAGAAGCGTTCCAACGAGGTCTGGCAGGTGTTGGCAGCTGTGAAAACCGAGTTTGATAAGTTCAGCGATGGTCTTGCCAAAATGCAGCAGCGCTTGCGTCAGACAGACGACGAACTGGATAAACTGATTGGTGTGCGCACTCGTGCCATTAACCGTAAGCTGCGTGGCGTGCAAAAGCTGGAATCGCCGTCAGATGTAGCGGATATTCTGGAACTGGATACCGGCGATTGGGACGAATAATTACGACGCATTCATAAAATGAGATAAAAAGGACGCTGTCTGGTTTTATACCGGGCAGCGTCCTTTTTATAAAACCGGAAAATAAATCCTGATTTGCTGCAATCTACAGATATAGCAGGGCATGACATCAACTTTCTTAAAAAATGATACACTTTGTAGCCACTCCATACATAGGATAAAGGCGTAAGGGTGTAATCAATCGATATTTTAAGGGGGGATTGTCTTGCACATTCCATTCAAAAGATGTGTGTGTGTGCCTGAGCTTGCTGATGGGGGTATTCTTGTTGAATACGGTATCTTTGGCAAGTGGTGCAGAGCTTACCTTTACTGGAACAGCAGAATTAGGCTACAACGTAATTGTGGAAAATAATCAACAAAAACCTACTGGAACGCAGACACTTGTCGATGAAAAAGGAAATTCCTACACGGCGTATTGCGTCAATGAAGAAGTGGATTTGGTAAAAAACAGCAAATATACCCTCGAACAGATGGATGCCTGCACATTCATCAGCAAAGAGGACGCAGAAAAGATTCGTGCGATTTTAGCCAACAGTTACCCGTATATTACGTTGGCGGAGTTGCAGAAAAGATCAGGCAAGAGTGTATATAATAAACAAGAGGCAATCACTGCCACGCAGCTTGCCATCTGGCATTACTCGAATCAAAAAGACTATACGCCATACGTTTGGCCTGATTACGGTTATGTCAAGCGCACGGAAGATTTGCGCGACTGGTATTTGACCTTACCCGGCGATGTTCCCTCGACGGAAGTTGCCAATGTCATCATCGAATATACGGTAGACGGAGAAACGATTGATATCACTTATAAGGCGGATGCCTTGAATGCGGATGGAACAGAAATTCAGTTAGACTATGTGATTGATCCGGTGGTAACCGTTATTTCCGAAGGAAAGGATGCAGAGGGGCTTTCTCATGTGGTGATTCAAAATCCGGGCGTACCCATTACGGTTACCGTATCCGGAACGCAGTCTTTAGGAAAAAACGTATACTGCTATTATCCCAAAGCAGGTAGGCAGAGCTCTCAGAGTATGGGAGGCGTAACAGATGCCAGCACAGAAATCACGGCAGCAAAGGATATTTTTGTAGCAACACCAACCAGTACGCCTACGGCAACGTCGACTTGCAAGCCGACAGTAAAACCAACCATCAAGCCCATTCATACACCAACGCCAAAGCCAACCTGTATGCCAAAGCCAACAGAAACCCCGATTTGTCCTAAAACAGGGGATCATACCAGTATTGGGTTCTGGGTTGTGCTGGCTGTGATCAGCGCCTGTTTTGGTGTAGCGGTATTCATTCGAATTAAGCTGAGAAAGTAAGCGTCATTCAGATAGACTTTTTGCGCTGACAGATAGAATGCATTTCATCAAAAAGTCGCACACCTTTATGAATCAGAAAAGAGGTACCATGCTACTACAGCATGGTACCTCTTTTTAATATGCGTAAATCACAAAAACGTAAGATTCATCCGTCGGATATTTCTAATGGATGCGCGTGGGACTCCTATCTGTGAAACGGAAAAACGTGAATTTACGGAATCCAACGTGAGGAAAAAACCTCGGTTATCCGGCAAAAGTGTTTTCAAGGCATTTTCATAAATCCACAGCACCCAAGCTCGCTCATTTGTGTAAAGCCTTGGGATTCATAAAAGGCGATTGTTTTCGGGGAGTTATCGGTAGCCAGCTCGATTTGGCGCACATTCTGGAATCGTGCAAGGATAGCTTGTATCAGTGCAGAACCAATTCCTTTGCGTTGATGCGCCGGGAAAACCAGAATGTCCTGAATAAATACGACAGTATGCCCATCGCCGACAGTTCGGATGATTCCCAACAGTTCATCCTTGTCGTAAGCTGCCAAGGTCAGCAGAGAGTTTGCAAAGCCCTTTTGCAGCGCTGCGGGATTTTCAGTATAGGCAGTCCAGCCCACGCTGGCATATAAATGCAGGATTTCTTCTTCGTGATAGGTGGTGTATTCTCGGATTTCCATATTCGTAACCTCCGTTTGATAAAAGCAGAATGTTACTTTTCCTTGCGTAATCTCATAATCGCTTCCTCCATAGAATGCGTTTCACGATAAATGGATTCGTATATCTGAAATGGATTTGCAGAAATACACGATGGTTCTTCTAGCTGTTCAATTAGCAGTATGTGTCCAAGCCTTTCAGCAGGCAGCCGTGCAGATAGGGCAGATGATTTTCGTCCAGATACGCCAGCAGTTCCGGGCTGTCCGCACCGGGCTGAATCACGATGCAACGAAAGGCTTTCTTGCATTCCTGCATCAGTTTCAGACCTTTGACCGGATGGATGCACAGGTCAATTACGTCGATTTCATCGGGTACGTCGTTCAGGGAAGGTAGTTCCTTACCGACTGCGTACACCGTATAGCCGGCATCCTGCATCCGATTTTTAATGGTGCAGGCATACTTTTCCGGGTTCAGCGTGTCACCGACCACAGCGAAAACCCGCTGCTGCATGATTTCTTTCATTTCCATGGGGGATACCCTCCTTGTCATAAAGATGATAAAAAAGCCGCCGAACAGAGTTTTTCTCTGCCCGGCGGCTTATTCATTTACATTGTGCCGGACGGTAAAAAATTACAGTTCGTCTGCAACGCTCTTTTCCAGCTCGTCCACTAGCTCGCCAAACAGTGCCAGTGCAGAGTTGACGGGTTCGGGGCTGCTCATGTCTACGCCAGCCAGCTTCAGCAGAGAAATGGGGTCAGTGCTGCCACCGCCGGACAGGAACTTCTTGTAGTCCTTGACTGCGGGTTCGCCCTCGTTCAGGATGCGGTTTGCGATTGCAACAGCAGCGGAGAAACCGGTTGCGTACTGGAATACATAGTAGTTGTAGTAGAAGTGGGGGATGCGTGCCCACTCCATGGCAATGCCGTCGTCGGAAACCATGTCAGGTCCGAAGTACAGCTTGTTCAACTCCAGATACTTCTGGCACAGAGCCTCAGCAGTCAGGGTCTGACCCTGCTCAGACATACGGCCCATCTCCAGCTCGAACTCAGCGAACATAGCCTGACGGTAAATGGTGCCCTTGAACTTATCCAGGAAGTGGTTGATCAGGTAAGCACGCTCTTTCTTGTCGGTGGTCTTGCCCAGCAGGTAGCGCATCAGCAGCACTTCGTTGCAGGTAGAAGCAACCTCAGCAACGAAAATCACATAGTCGCTCTGGCTGATGGGCTGATACTTGCAGCTGTGGTAGCTGTGCATTGCGTGACCCATCTCGTGAGCCAGTGTGAACATGCTGTCCAGGGTGTCCTTCTGGTTCAGTAGAACGTACGGATGGGGATAACCGCTGCCGGAGCAGTAAGCACCGCCGCGCTTGCCCTCGTTGGGGTAAACGTCGATCCAGCGATTGTTGAAGCCTTCCTTCAGTACGTCGATGTAGTCTTCACCCAGAACGGCCAGTGCGTCCAGAACGGTGTTCTTTGCTTCTTCAAAGGGAATGTCAGAAGCAGCATCTGCCACGATCGGGGTGTACACATCGTACATATGCAGCTCGTCAACGTGCATCATCTTCTTGCGCAGGGCAACGTAACGGTACATCTTGTCCAGATTGTTGTGGACAGCCTCCAGCAGGTTGGTGTAAACCTCGGTGGGTACTTCGGTTGCATCCAGTGCAGCTTCCAGCGTGCTGTTGTACTTACGCGCATTTGCAAAGAAGCGCAGCTGCTTGAACTGTGCATCCAGCGCAGCAGCAGAGGTGTTGCGGAACTGACCCAGCGTCTTGTAGTAAGCGTTAAAGGTGTTGCAGCGCAGCACACGGTCGGTACTTTCCAGCGTGGGCACAAAAGATACCTCAGCCAGAGGATGTACTTCGCCCTTGCCGTCCACAACATCGGGGAACTTCAGGTCAGCATTGGAGAAAATGCTGGAAATGTTACCGGGAGCGTCTGCCATTTCGCCTGCAGATGCCAGCAGAGCTTCTTCGGCAGGGGAGAGGATGTGCTCTTTACGGCGGCGAATCTGGTAAATGCTGCGGCGGTACTCTTCCAGAGCAGGCTGCTGTGCATAGAAGCCGTTCAGCTTGTCCTCGTCGATTGCCATAATTTCAGAAGATGCAAAAGCGGTTGCACTGGAAATGGCAACCATGGTACCCATAGCCTTGCCGCGCATATCCTGATAGAAGCTGTTGCCGGTGTCCTGATCGCTCTTGCAGCTTGCATAGCCGTACAGCTTGGACAGACGCAGAGAAGCTTCGTCCTCCAGCTTAAAGAAACCCAGCAAGGTTTCTGCGCTTTCGCCCAGTTTACCCTGATAGACGGCAAATTTTTCGGGCATGGACTTCAGGGCTTCATTTTCTTCACCCCATGCTTCGTCGCTGGGGAAGATATCAGTCAGGTCCCAAGTGTTTTCTACCGGTACCTGATCGCGTTTCAAAAGATTCGTGTTCTGCATAAACGGTCCTCCTGTAAAATTTGAATAGTTTTGTTCATTATACTACATTTTTCCGGTTTTGGCATCAATTCCTAGGAAAAAGTATGAATTACACGCAGAAAATAGCAAGGGAGTCTAAATTTCAGCGCATTCTCAATCGAGGGTTCTGACTTCCAAAATCAAAAAATCTTCGTAACATAGTGGCTTGTTGAATGGAGAAATGCGGACGTTCTTTCATTTAGAAGAAATCGAGAAAAATCAGTAAGAGAAAAATATTTTCTCGATTTCTTTTTACCCATAGGGTGAAGCAAACGCAAACCAGGAAAAGCATCTGCTTTTGCTTGCAATGCAATTTCGCCAATGATACAATTACTATATATAGCTATTTCCCAAAAGTGGGGGAACCTTTTTATCAAGGAGAACAGATATGAGTTTTTTCACGCTGTCATTTGCAGCTTTTTTTTCCTGTGTGTTTTTTCTCTGGTGGTTTGCACCAGTAAAATATCGTCCGCTGGTGCTTGCACTGGTCAACTTTGGCTTTGCCTTTTCTCTGGGCGCACGGGTGGCGGTATTGCTTGTAGCAATCACAGCCATTGGCTGGCTGGCAGGAAAGTACCTTGCGAAGAAGCCCACACGCGCAGGTGTCTGGATCAGCACGATTTTGTTATTGCTCCCGCTGGCGGGCTATAAATATCTGCCGCTTTTGTCGGAGCATTTTGCTTGGGCGGGCATGTTCGCAAAATTACTGGCACCGCTGGGCTTGAGCTTTTATACCTTTAAGTCGCTGAGCTATATCATAGACGTATACAAAGGCAAACAGCAGCCAGTGCAGGATGCGGCATCTTACTTTGCGTATATCGGATTTTTCCCACAGCTGGCAATGGGACCGATTCAGCGTCCGCAGCCTTTCTTTACTGCGCTGGATCAAATTTCCCAAAAGCTGAATGAAAAGCTGGCATACTCCGGCTGTACCCGCATCTGCTGGGCGTTGTTTCTGAAAAAATGTCTGGCAGACCCGCTGGCAGGCTATCAGGGCGCTTTGGTTTCGCCGGAACGCTATTATCCGCTGAGTATGCTGTGGAGTCTGCTCATATACAGCTTGTATCTGTATTTTGACTTTGCAGCGTATTCCCAGCTGGCAATCGGATTGGGTGAGCTTTTGGGTTTACCATGCGCAGAAAACTTTCGCAGCCCGTATTACGCTACTTCACTGGGCGATTTCTGGCATCGCTGGCATATCAGCCTGTCCAGCTTTTTGCGGGAATATGTGTATTTTCCGCTGGGCGGAAGCCGCAACGGTATCCGGCTGTTGATTGTATCCACAATGGGAACCTTTTTGCTGTCGGGTGTTTGGCATGGCGCAACCAGCGGCTTTTTGGTCTGGGGTGCGCTGCATGGTGTATGCCTGCTGATTGGGCGCGCAACCTATAAAAGCAGAGAATGGTTCTGGTCGAAAACGCCTCGCTTGGTTGCCGGACCGATTCGGCACGTTTGCGGATGGGCATTTACCATGCTGCTGGTGGTGACAGGCTGGTTCTTCTTCTATGCGGGAACCATCCCGCAGGCAGCAGAACTGGCACGGCAAATGTTTGTGCCGATGCCGCTTTCGATGCAGTATATCAAGGAAAGTATCGTTCTGCTGGGCTTTACACCCCAGATCCTGCTGCTGCGCGGCAGTGCCTTTGTCATTGCAGCTTTGGTGGATTGGCTCTGCCGCAAGGAAGGTTTTGGTGCATGGTCGGCAGGTCTGCGTCCTTGGGTGCGTGTGGTGTTCTGTTACCTGTGCGTTTTCAGTGTTCTGTTCTGGGGCGAGGGCGCAAGCCTGCCCGGTGTGTATTTTGCATTTTGATCAAAAGGGGACAGTATGAAAAGATTTGTAGCGAGCGTATTGTTTTTTTTGATGCCGGTGCTGCTGGTCATGGGAGCATTCGGCTTTGTAGTATATCAAAGCGGCGAATGGCGCACCGAAGAAGAAATTGCAGAGCGCGTTATTGCCGGCGAACCGGCGTTTTTGGGGCTTGCATATCGGGATAACCGCCAGTACTATAAGCATCTGGTAGCAGACGGCAAGGCAGCGGATTTGCTGGTTTTGGGCAGCAGCCGCAGTATGCAGTTTTCTTCCAAGTTCTTTACCCAGCCCAGCTTTTACAATGCGGGCGGCGGCGCAAACTTTGCGCATGAGTACCGCTTCTTTTTGGAACATATTTCGCCGGAATCCCTGCCGGATACCTTGATTCTGGTGCTGGACCAGTATTATTTCCAGAATGCCTGGTCCCCCAAAGAAGCATGGCCCACGTTGGGCTATGAACACTATGAATTCAACGGCTCAGATGCGCTGATGCGTGTCATCAAGGACTGGGCAATCGGAAAATACAGCCTGCGGGATGCGTTTTTCCCGGAGCCGAACACCTACGGAATCGCAGCAGTCGGTCGAGGCAGTGGTTTCTATGCCGACGGCAGCTATTGTTACGGAAATTTGATGGACCACCCCGAACGGGGAACCGATGTGGGATTCCACGACAGCTTTGACCGCATTACCCGTGGTGTGGATCGCTTTGAGTGGGCGGATGAAGTGTACCAACCGGCAGTGGATGAAATTGCGACCCTGCTGGATTTCTGTAAAGAGCATGAAATTCAGGTCGTGGGTATCCTTCCGCCGTATGCCCCCAGCGTGTATAATCGTATGATGGAAAGCGGCAAGTACGGCTATCTGAATCAGCTGCCGAACGTATTGGGGGATCTGATGCAGTCCTACGGCTTTGAGCTGTTTGATTTTACCAATATGCCCCAGACCCGCGATGATGAATACGTGGACGGTTATCATGGCGGTGACCGAGTGTATGCGCGACTGACGCTGGAGCTGGCAGAAAAGAGCCGGATTCTGGCAGGGCAGATTGATGTGGATTACCTGACGCGCGCACTGTCAACGGAAGAAAATCCGCTGCGTTTGAGCGCCTGAATCTGAGAATACAATAAAACACCCCGGCGGCGTGTGCTGTCGGGGTGTTTTTTGCGAAAAGGAAAGGGGCGTTATTGTTTTGCAGCCAGCATATCTTCCACGGTGCAGAAGCGATACCCCTCATTTTGAAACCAGTCGATAATGGCAGGTAATGCTTCGACGGTACTGCCAGTTGCAGCAGTGTCGTGCATGAGAACAACACAGACATTTTGTCCGTTTACCTCGTTGATCACATTGCTGTAGATTTGTTCGGCACTGGGATGCCCGCCAACCGCATCTTCTGCGCAGACATTCCAGTCAATCCAGTGATAGCCCTTTTCTTCTGCCTGCGTCTTTAGGGTTTTCATAATGTCGCTGCCGCCGTATTTGTGGCTTACCGTATTGGTGCTCCCACCGGGAAACCGCAGACAGTTTATGGAATTTACATCCACATAGGGACTGATTTTTTCCTTCAGCAAATCAATGTCCTCCCAAAACGCCTTTGGGCTTTGATAGATTTTCTTGTAATCGTGGGAAGCAGAGTGCAGCGCAATCTGATGCCCAGCAGCGACTTCGTCTGCAATCATAGGCAGAAACTTCTCGTTGTTCTCTGCAGCGATGACGAAAAAGGTCGCGGGAACCCCTCTTTTGGCAAGAGTGTCCAGCACTTTCGGAGTGTTCTTGCTGGGACCATCATCAAAGGTCAAACATACCAGCTTTTCGGGTTCGCCCTGCTGCGCCGCAGCAACTGTCTGCGGAACAAATTGTGCATCTGGGATGGTGGTCAGCTCCGATTGGTTGCAGCCAATGGCGGCGGGTCTGGTGGCGGACCAGCCAAACACCAGCACGGCAGCAACGGCAGCCAGCCAGACGCAAAAGTTGTTTTTGGATTTTGCGTTTTCTTGCGTTTGCATATTTGGTTTTCCCTCCTGTAGCATTCGGTGATTTTATAGAAAATCTATGTTCAGGGCAGAGAATATATGAAAAATACTTGACCTGACTGGATAGGCATGGTATTATAATAAGGCAGTTTTACAAAGGTCCGCTTTGATATATGCGAAGGTGGCGGAATCGGCAGACGCGCACGTTTGAGGTGCGTGTGGGTAACCTTGGGGGTTCAAATCCCCTCCTTCGCACCAAAGAAAGCCCTGATAATCACTTGATTATCAGGGCTTTTTCTTGTGTCAGGTACACACGAAAGTACACACTCTATTTTTTGCGCAGGACGAAGAACATTGCTGTAGAAATCATTTTGCGGAAAGCAGTGTAGTGAAAATTTCCTGAACCGCATCTGCAGTGTTGTCTGCATCGTTTTCCAGAATGTGACTGTAGGTACCGTAGGTATCCATGCTCTGGGAGTGACCGACCAACTGCTTCAGCTGTCCTTCCGGCAGGCTCTTCGTGGCGCTGACAAAGGTGTGTCGCATCTCGTACAGAGAAATCGGCGGTGTGATGTCGTTGGCCTTTTGGTACTTCTTCCACCGCTCATAATAGTGTCCCAGAGAAGTCATGGGGAATATCTCTTTGAAGTGACCGCTTTCCTGACGCTGGTCCTCCAGGACCTTCATCGCCAGCGGAATGAGCTTGAAGCTGCGTAGGGCATTTTCATTCTTACCGAGAGTTTCAATGTCATCACTGTTGATGCTCCGATGAATTTGGCAGATGTCGCCTTGAATATCGCTCCAGCGCAGTCCGCGCAGTTCTCCTGGACGCAGACCGGTGAGAACCTGAAAGCGGTAGTAATTGATATAGTCATCATGGACACGCTTGCCGCGCAGTAAGGTGGTATCCACGTTCATCAGCTTCACCAAGTCCTGAATCTGAAGAATTTTCTTCCCGCAGTAACGGGCTGCAGCAGGAACCTTCAAATCTTCCGGCAGTAGGGTAGACCAGCCGGATTTGCGGCAGAACTTGCAAAACTGGGTTTCGTAGCACATGAAGTTATGCAGGCTCTTGCGGCTCAGCTGCTTTGTTTTGTTCGTGTCAACGGGATGTTTGAAAGCGTGATCCAAAACCGTCTGCAGGTCTTGTTCGCTCAGCTTGTTCAATCGGCGATGCCCGAGGGCAGGGAGGAAGTACAGCCGACCAAAGCATTCGATTTTCTTATATTCTACAGCAGAAAGGTCTCGGCGATAGTCCAAATACTTTTCCCATGCTTCGGATACCCGCAGATCAGCAGGCACTAAAATGCCGTCATCCAACCAGGCATCCGCCTTGGCGTTGGCTTCCCGCTGCCCAGTACGGCCAGGTTTGGAACTGGTAAAAGTTTTGCGTACACCATCCTTTTGTACATTGACCTGCCAGCGCCCACGGCTTTCGATCCATTTTGCAGAGTTCGTTCGTGTTGACATAAAAAATACCTCCTTTTGGGTACACTTTGACAAGCCCACCCGAAAAGAGGTATAATCGCATTGTATGACTGAGCGAGGACCTCTTTCGAGAGCGAGCCGGTTTTAACGCCTTCGGTGTTCCAGCACCGGGGGCGTTTTTTGTTTTACATTTACAGACCCAGTGCTGCATTCAATGCAGCGTCCTGGTACTCATCCCAGCCAGCAGCTTTAACTGTCAGGATAGGACCCTGGGTACCTACTGACAGTGTGTAGGTAGCATCACCAATCACTGTTTCAGCTTCAGTACCGACATTTGCATTGACCCACTCTTGAGCCTCTGCGCTCTTACCATCATCACGAGGGAAAGATGCACAGAATCCCAAAAAGCCGTTATCCTTGTCAAAGACAAAGCATTGCATATAGGCAACTGCATAGTCCTTGTCTGTCTGGATCTCATAAGAGTATTCCGCATTGGTTGCGCTGAAGGTGTAACAATCTACACCCATATCCATTCGGTTTGCCTCAGGCAGACCATTACCCTCCAGGCTTACAGTGATGTCATATGCATTCGATCCTGCCACCACAGGGACAACAGCAGATTCGGGGGTGCTTTCAGGTTCAGAAGTATTGTCCGGAATCTGTGCAGCCTCAGGAGTTGGCTCCGGGGTGCTAGAGGGCTTTGACGAGCCACTGCCACAAGCTGCCAAACCAGCAACCATGGCAATAATCATAGCGGTTGCAATTACTTTTTTCATGCTTTTCCTCCGTTTTTTCATTTATGTGCTAAGTGTGGGCATCAATCACCCGCCTTTGCCAAAAGTACGTTCTCCATGTAAAGCTGCTAAATGTATGCAATTTAGGTAATGTGGATTTATTACTACCCAGCCATAGAATTAAAATTTACACCCCTGCACTCAGTCCAGTAGTGCAGGGCTTTTTTTATATAGCTTTCGTCCAAATCAAAATACTCTGCCAATTCGCATGGTGAGCAAAAACCATTTTCCATAGCGTGGCGTATTTCGTTTGGAGGCAAATAACGCTGAAAGCTGTCTGCGTCCGCTCGATATTCACTTTGCTGTATGATTTGGTAAGGGCTGTATACCTTATGCAGCGCACCAGTCCGTAAGTGCCCGCTTTCGTGCATAAGGGCGGTGCGCAGAGTCCGGATAGAATGAACCTTTGAAAAGTTTACACCTACACTGTAAAAACCCTGATACCGTACCGTAGCAGCCATAGCAGGCAATCGATCAAAAGGGATAACATCTACATCATTACTGGTGCAGTAATCATAAAAATCAGACGTGCAAAACATTACTCGCCTTTCTCGCGTCTTTTCCTCCTGTTTTCCATCAGTTCTAGAAAATCGCGCATATCTTCTTTCTCATTTTCGGACAAGCGGCTGTATCGTTCGTAAAATGCAATGTCAGCATCTTCCAGTTTAGGCCTACCGGAATCGGTAGGCTTTTCTTTTTCACCAGTGAGCAAATAGTCGACAGACACACCAAAGTAGTCTGCGATCTTCTGAAGTTTATCAACTTTTGGCTGGCTGCGTCCTTTTTTCCAATCAGTTAAAGAACCAGTAGAAATGCCAGTAGCTTTGGAAACTTGATAGGCGGTAACGCCTCGTTCCAGCAACAACTTCTCAAAAATCTTGTACATAATAGCCACCTAGTTTTGTAAAATTTGACGAAAAGGTCAATGAGACTCGTATTTACGAGCTAAAATCATTGACTGCCACTGAAAACCGTGCTATTATGACACTGCACCTCGGAAAACAGAGGTAACACGGTTAACAGTGCTTATGTATCTCGCAAATCCATAATAGCACAAAACCGAAGTAAACACAACTATGAATATTTACAAAGAAAGAAGGTGCAGCATGGCACAACTGTATACCTGTGCGGAAGTCGCTGAGCGATACAGCGTAAAAATC
>CALFLK010000003.1 GCA_937880095.1 uncultured Faecalibacterium sp.
GAGCGCCACCTTGCCAAGGTGGAGGTAGCGAGTTCGAGCCTCGTCGGCCGCTCCACAACAAAGACCTGAATGTGAAAGCATTTAGGTCTTTTCTTTTTGTAAAGCCTATCATATTGCATCAACCGGCAGACAGAATGCAAGCATGTTCTGTCTGCCATTTTTTGATCCAACAGATTGCCCTCCCCTTTATTCATTATCCGGTGAAATAGCATCTGCCACAACAGCGCTGTTTATCCACGCATCCATCTCGCAGTCTAACGCACTGGACAAATAAGCCCGATTTCCTCGCCTCACTCTTGTACCTTGTACAGTGTCGTACAAATTCATCTATGATGCAAACAGACCCTTGCTGTTTCTGGTCGAGTGATTTTCGCGCAACTTTCGCGGCATAAAAAATACCACCCTGCCAAATTGGCAAGGTGGTATTTTCAATATACAGTTATCCCCTCTGGCCGCTCAACCAAAAGCAACGCAGAGTATATCCCATGTATTTTTCAGACGTTACCGTCAGCGCGAAAATTACAGAATGTCAGCTGCAACAGACTCACCTGCGATACGGCCGAATACGACAGAAGCGCTGTATGCGCCGCTGATCCAGGTAACTTCACCTGCTGCGTACAGACCGGGAACGACTTCGCCGTTCTCGTACAGAACCTGCGTGCGCTCGTTAGCAACAACGCCGCCCTTGGTCATGTGGTTTGCAGACTGAACCTTTGCACCGTAGTAAGGGCCTTCTGCGTCGAAGGGACGTGCACCCTCGGGCAGGTTTGCGTTGTACTCTTCCACGGTAGCCTTCAGACCAGCTGCGTCGATGCCCAGCTTTTCTGCCAGCTCGTCCAGAGTAGCGCCCTGCTGGTAGTAGCCAGCGCCAACGTGCTTGCGGATACGGAAGTTGCTCTCGTACAGAGTACGGTCAGCCAGGTAGAATGCTGCGCCATCGGTCTGATCCAGGATAGCAGTACCCAGTTTCAGACCAGAGGTGGAGTCGTCTTCCAGGAAGAACTTGCCTTCCTTGTTGACCAGCAGACGGCCGGTGCCGCCACCAGTCAGATCGCGGCGGGGGTTCAGGATGTAAGAGAAGACAGACATCTTGCCCATGTTCTCCAGACCGAAACCGTTCTTCTCAAATACGGGGACAAAGTCGCCGGTGGTGCCCATGGAGTTAGAGGTCTCCAGCACTTCGTGACCGGGAGCGTACTTTGCCAGCAGTTCCTTGTTGTTGCAGAAGCCGCCAGTTGCAACGACAACTGCGTCAGCCTTAATGTTGTAGGTGCCGCCCTTGGTTTCAACGATAACACCGGTGCACTTGCCGTCTTCCATGATCAGGTCCAGACCCTTGTTTTCCAGACGGATGTCAACGCCCAGACGCTTAGCCTCATTTTCCAGACCGGTCTGGATGTGGTCGCCAGCGTACTGGTCGCTTTCTGCCATGTGGTTGGTGCCGCCGTTGGACTGGTTCAGCAGAATGTCCATCTTGCGCAGCCAGGGGTCCAGGTTCCATTCGCCTTCAGCCCATGCTTCCAGACGCTCGGGGGTGTTGCCTGCATCCTTCTTGTCTTCGATAAAGTCTTCCTTGCTGTACTCGATGCCAGCCTTGTTCATAGCCTGAGAGTTGATCAGGTCAAAGAAGTTCATGTCGAACTTGCCGTTACCACTCAGGATGCCCAGCTTCTCAATCAGGATGACGTCCTCAACGCCATTCTGCTTTGCGGAGATTGCAGCAGCCAGACCAGCAGGACCGCCGCCGACCACAACCAGCTGTGCGGTAGTGTCTTCCGGCTTGACGGGCGCATCAGCGCTCACAGTGTTCATTTCGATCTTGCCGAAATCCTTACCATACTGGCTTGCAGCATCAGCCACAGCAGCCTTAACAGCATAAGAAGTAAAGGTAGCGCTGGAAACGCTGTCGACCACGGGGGTCTGTGCTTCCAGGATGCGATCCTTCAGGATGGGGAACGCACGGTTGACAACCGGTGCGGTCTCGTGATGATCCAGCAGACGCAAATCGGTCATCTTGCCGTCTTCCACGGTCAGCAGGACGGAAACTTCGCCGCCGTAGCCGTTTGCCTTGCCTTCATACACGCTTTTTGCCGCAGTGCTGGTCTGCTGTACGTCCGGATTCTGGCTGCTTGCACCAGTGGAGCAAGCGGTCAGCATCATCAGTACACCAGCCGTCATCAGGGCCAGTACACGCTTTGCATTTCTCATTTTCTTTTCCTCTCGTTCTTGTTGCACATTTGTTAAAAACATATCACTCCAAGCCGAAACACGACCAATTCCGAGTGTTTTATTATTATTAAATAATTGCTATAAATTGTCAATATGTTTTTATCAATCCATCCCGAAAAAAGCAAAGAAATGTCAAAGTATCTATTTATTTACTCTTTTTTTGTTAATTCTGCCTTTTCATCCACAAATACGCCTGTTTCATTGGGCGCGCACATTGCAAAAGTCCCTTTTTCTTTCAGCCAACCAAATCCCTCACAGTTATGGTCCGGGCAGGGGCTGTTTACAAAAGCGATCGCGCCGTCTTTGACCTGCAAATGTACCGTGTCAAAGCGGGTTTCCACATCATAGGTGCGATCCTCGTCCAGCGGCAGAATCATCTGATGCTGACCGTCCTCTTTCGGGTACAGCACAACCGCATACAAGCTGTGCGCATCTTTCCGCTGCATCCAGCCCCAAAATGCCAGTGCAGCAGCCAGCGCCAGAACGACCAGCGCAAAAATCAGATTGATTTTTTTGTTTTCTCCATGGGTACGTTCTTTCTTTTTCACAAAAGTTTCCTTTCTCTTGATCCATAATTTCAAAAATCGCTCGCTATAAAGCAGTATTATGGATTATATCATATTTTGTCAAAAGCGCCATAGGAAATATACAAAAGTTTTTGATACGGTCAAATACAGCAAAAGACAGCTGTATCAACGTACAACTGCCTTTTATATCTCTTTGATGATCCTGCTTATAAATAGAATTTGCCTTCACATGCCAGCACCTGATCCAGCATCATACGGCTCACCTTTGCGCCGTATCGAACCGCCGGGTGATCGTTGTATTCGATGATATCGTTAAAATCCTTATTCATCAAAACCAACACATACTCACCGTACGGGGTGTGAATGATACCGCCGTCATTGCGGCAAGCGTTCATGCTGCCGCTTTTGCTGGCGACCCAAATCATTTCCTCATCGCCGGTTTCTTCGCAGTCCAGATAATACGGCGGGAAGTCGCCGGTCAGCATGGTATTGTAATGCTGTTGGCGCAGGATAGAAAGCATTGCTTCGCTTGCCGCCGGACTGACCAGTTCTTTCTTGGCAATCCGGCACAAGAGGGTACCGTAATCGCGGGGTGTGGTGGTTCCCAGCTTATCATAGCGGTCAAAGTGCAGCGGATTATGCAGCACGGTATGCGCAAAGCCCATTTTCTGAATGTTCTGATTGATGCGCTCCAGCCCCAGATAATCAATGATCATATTGGTTGCGATGTTGTCGGAACAAATAATCATCATGGTAGCGGTGTCCCGCACCTTCAGCTGCGCGCCTACACCCAGCGCACGCAGCATACCCGAACCATCCACATACTGGGATGCTTCATAAGTAATCACGTCGTCCAGGCTGACTGCGCCTTCCTCTGCCAGCTGATACAGCACTGCCAGAATGAATGACTTAATGACCGAAGCGGTTTCAAACAGTTCCTCTGCGCCGATGGCAACGGTATTTCCGTGCAAATCGTCCGCAAAGATGCTCATTTTTCCCTGATAGGAATACAGCTCGGCTGCAATTCTTTTTTCCAATGTCAGACGCAAATCCGGCATGGAATACTCCCCTTTCTGTATTACAGATTTTCCATAAAGAAGCGACGGGCATTGCCCCAGAGAATCGCTTCGATTTCGTTTTCTGTAAAGTTTTCCTTTTCCAGCGCAGCAACCAGTTTCGGCAGCTCGCTGGCGTTCTTCATATCCGGACCATATTCGATGCCGTCAAAATCGCTGCCCAGCGCAATCATGTCGATGCCGCCCACCTGCTTAAAGTGTGCTGCGTGCTGTGCAATGCGTGCAACCGTACTGCTGGTTGCCTGCTGGTCCGGCTCCAAAAAGCCTGCGCAGTAGTTCAGACCTGCCAGACAGCCATGCTCGCCCATATGGCGAATCATTTCGTCAGTCAGATTGCGGCAATGTCCCGCCAGACTGCGGCAGTTGGAATGGCTTGCTGCAAAAGGTTGGGTTGCACAGCCTGCCACATCCCAGAATCCCTTATCGGACAAATGGCTCACGTCCACGATCATATGCAGACGTTCCATTTCTGCCACAAATTCAAAGCCCAAAGGCTTCAATCCATTGGTGGTATTGGGTTTGCAGAGCTTTTCGCCATTTGCACCGTCACAGACAAGGTTCGGCCATGCAACTTCGTTCTCGTGGTTCCAGGTCAGCGTCATCATACGCGCACCCAGACGGTACAAATCCCGCAGAACGCCCAAACTACCCTTGCAGCAGCCGGATTCTTCCACTGTGAACATCAGGCTGATTTTGCCGTCAGCTGCATTCTTGTCAATATCTGCGCTGGTATAAACCGGAGCTACATCATCCTTATAAGTGTTCAGAATGCGGTGGAACAGGTCTGCCTGTTCCAGTACGCACACCATCGGATCATCTGCCGGGGCATCTGCCAAATCAATAAAAGCTGCCAAGCACTGCAAGCCGTAACCACCCTGCTTGAGCTTTTCCAAATCGATCTGAAGCTGATTTTTACCAAAAGAAATCGGTTCGCCCTTGCGTTCACGCCCACGCAGAACAGACAAGGTATCACAGTGCAAATCCCACGCTCTCATACCAAATCCTCCTCTTGCTTAGAAAATGCTGCCGGTTGCCAGCACGTTCTCGGCCAAATCAGCGCGGAAACGCGGGTCCTTGGGATCAAAGCTGTTGATTACCACACCGCCGGACACCGCAGCGCCGGTAGAGTGAATATATTTATTGCCGCCCAGATACATTGCTACATGACCCGGGAAGTAAATCAAATCACCGGGCTTTTTATCCTCGAAACGGATCTCATGTACCGGCCATCCATCGACAATTTTCGCGTCACGATAAATCAAAACGCCGTGTTGCATATAAGCAGCCGACACCAGACCGGAGCAGTCCACACCGCGGGTGCTCTTACCGCCCCAGCGATACTGGGTACCCAGATACAGGCGTGCGGTCTGGCACACAGAAAAGCGGAACGCATCCTCCAAACCGTCGTACCAGGTATTCAGTGTATTCTGCACCAAATTGCCCGGTTCCTGACCGCGTGCCAGTGCTTCTGCTTCCATCTGGGTACGCTCGCCGTCCATATAGAATACTGCATTCTGGGTAAAGCGAACCGGCTCCAAAGACAATGCGCGCACATAGCCGGACTGACCATCTGCCAATGCGATACGCGCCCAGCCTTCCTTACGCGGAGGCTGACCGTTATCCGGTTCACCTGCCTTGCGCTCTGCCAGACGTGCTACCATACTGCCGCGCTCCAACGTAATCAGGCAGGGTGCAGATGCTTCCGGTGCGGTCATCACGTCAGCGGTACGGCTGATCAGGGTCATCTTGCGGTTCAGGTATGCACGCAGCTTTGCCTCTCCGCACAGATTCAGTTCTTCCGTATGCACATAGCCTTCGTAGCCGTAAAATGTGACAATGTGGCACCAGCCTTCGGGCAGTGCTACCGGAGAATCCGGCTGACCGCCTACTTCCAGTACGCGGCAAGCCGTGCCGTACAAACCCTCATCGCTGATTGCCGAACGCAGACCGCGTGCGGTCTCTGTTGTTTCTGCGGGGACATTATATATGGTAACGATTGGGCGATTGAATACGCCATATCCCAGTTCCATCATGTGTTTCTCCTTTATCTCCAATTTATTCTCGTAAATCGTCATCTTTTACTATACTGTATTTCCTTCGATTTGAAAAGAAATAATTTGTAAAAAAACGTCTTTTATCGTAAAATTCTCTGTTTTTATGCTTCCAGCAGCTGCAAAATCTCCTGCGGCGTCATATTGAGGATTGAACCTTCTGCACTGCCGGTCACTTTGTCTGCCAAATCCTGCTTGGCAGCCTGCAAATCCAGAATTTTCTCTTCCACTGTATTCTGGGTAATCAGCTTGTAGACCTGCACTGTACTCTTCTGACCAATGCGGTAGGCGCGGTCGGTTGCCTGATTCTGTGCTGCCACATTCCACCAAGGGTCATAATGAATGACAATATCTGCCGCTGTCAGATTCAGACCTGTACCGCCAGCTTTGAGGGAAATCAAAAATACACTTGCTTCCCCTGTATTAAAGCGGCGTACTAGCTCGGCACGCACCGCCTTCGGCGTGGAGCCCTGCAGCGTAAAGGAAGAAATTTCTTCCTCCTCCAGACGATTGCGAATCAAATCCAGCATACTGGTAAACTGGCTGAACAGCAGAATCTGATGCCCGCCATCCACTGCGGTGCGAATCAACTCCATACAGGAATCCAGCTTTGCGCTTTCTCCATTCCAGTTTTCCATTGCCAGACGGGGATCGCAGCAAATCTGTCGCAGTCGGGTCAGTGCAGCAAGTGCCTGAATCCGATCCTGCGGACCAGCTGCGCCGATCTTTTCTTTTGCATCCAGCACAGCTGCCAGATACAGCTTGCGCTGCTCGGTATCCATCTGTACATGACGCACATATTCCAGCTTGGGCGGCAGCTCCTTCAGCACCTCGGTTTTCATACGGCGCAAAATGAAGGGACTTGTCAACTGATTCAACCGACGTGTCGTGGCTTCGCTGCCATCCAACACGATTGGCTTTTCAAAGCGTTCCCGGAACACGGTATAGCTGTATAGATATCCCGGCATCAGGAAGGAGAAAATGCTCCATAGCTCGCTCAGGCGGTTCTCGATGGGAGTGCCGGTCAAGGCAAAGCGGACCTGACTTTTCACACGGCATACTGCTTTATATTTCTGCGTCGTCTGGTTCTTGATTGCTTGCGTCTCATCCAGAATGCAAGCATAAAAGTCCTGTGCATCATAGGTGTCAATATCCCGGCGCAGTAAATCATATCCGGTCACAATCAAATCATATTCCTGAAAATGCGGCACCAACGCAGCACGATGTGCAGCATCGCCATCGATTGCCAGCACACGCAGTTCCGGCACAAAACGAGCTGCTTCTTCTGCCCAGTTCAAAACCAAAGATGCAGGGCATACGATCAAACTGGGCTGGGTAACGCCTTCCTGCTTTTTTGCCAGCAAATATGCCAGCACCTGAAGTGTTTTGCCCAGACCCATATCATCCGCCAGAATACCGCCCATACCATACTGATCCAGCATCCGTAACCAGCGATAGCCCGTGCGCTGATAGCGTCGCAAAACAGACTGCAAACTCTCCGGCAATGCGAAATCTGCATCTGCTACGCTATGGAAACTGCGGCTGATACGGCGGAACGCATCGTCACGGGAAAATCCGATGCCATTCTGTCCCGACAAAGCTTTATCTAAGCTGGGCGCACGATACAGCGGCAAACTGGTATGTCCGGCAGAAAGATCCATACCGGAATCCATCAGCATTTCATCCAGACCTTCCAGCGTATCCAGCGAACCATCCAATCGCAGCAGACGACCGTCCCGCAAACGATGATACCGCTTCTTGGCACGCAGAGAATCCAGCAGTGCGCGCAGCTCCTGTGCAGGGAATTCTCCTGTATCCAAGTCCAAATCCAGCAGATTTCCCTGTACTGAAACGCCCACTGTAATTTTGGGGCGCGGTGCTTCCATTGCACGGAAAGCATCGGTCAAATAGACTTCGCCCTGCGCCAGCAATGCCGGCACACCATCTTCCAAAAAAGTTTCAATCGCCTGCTGGTCAGCCGTCTGGTACAATCCAGCGGGAGCATCCACTTCCGGTTCCATATACTGTGCCAGCAATGTGACTGCCTGCGTTTCAGTGCGATCATCCCGCAAGAAACTATGATCGTACTTATGGTAAGGGGAAACAGTATCCTCACCATAGACGAACTGCACATAGGCATCAATCGTTCCCAACTCCGGTGCATCCAGGTAATACTGCACTACCGGGGTCAATGGGATTTGATCCAACAAGGCACGGTCCGGGTCCTGAATGTCTAAAAATTCCCGAATCTCCGGCAGAACATAGCTGCAAAACTCTGCTGCATCCTTCGTGGTAAAGAACAAATCCCGGTCGCCCATAGAATCCAGCACAGGAATCAGTTTTTTTGCCTTGCGGCGTTTGCAGCGCCAGATTGTGTCTTCTGTAAAGAAATAAGTGCTGCGGCTTCCATCAAAACTGCCTGCACCTGGCGTAACGCGCATCGTCACGCCTCCCTGCTTTTTCTCACATACCAGTGTCAGGCGCGGTGCTTTTTCCGGCATGAGCCACCCGGAGAGCTGTCCTGTCGGGTAGTACATCTCATACAATTCATCGCAGGTATTCGGTGCCAGCGGAATGGTGCTGCTGCGCCGCAATGTCATCCGACCTGCACCACGCACCATTTCGCCTGCATAATCAAGCAATTCCCGCTGACGACGCAGCAAGCGCAGAAGCTCTCTGCTTTCTGTATCAAAAGCCTCCAACGTATGTGTAAACTCCAATTCTGCACCATAGCGAACGGTTTCTTCATTTGCAATCGCCGACAGCATTGCATCAATATCTTTTACAATATAACTGCGCCCGGTTCCCCGAATGCGCAATCTCAATTCCGGTGCAGCATTGCGTCGTAGCGGATCCGGTGTCAATTCCGGTTCCAAATGAATACTTTCCGGCTGTGTTTCCCCATTATGCAAAATCTGCGGCGTTTCCAACTGTGCTTCCATCCGATATCGCTCCAACAGCTTTTGCGCCTGCTGGTCAGATTCTGCAGCCTGTCCACGCCATTTAGTACCAAACAGCATATCTAAATTAGATGTATATGCACTTCTACTATTCTGTAAATCGGTTCCTCTGGTAACCGTTTTTGCATTTAACAGAGACTCCAAGCCCTGATCAGACTGGTTTGCTTGCTCATTTTCCATATCCTGCAGCAAAACTGCACCAATATGTTTGCAAAGCTGTCCTTCTCCATTTTGATTATAAGAACAAGTACAACTTCCGCTCAGGAATGTTCCATCTTCTCGAAGCCAGACTTGCACCGCATAGCTTTCCTTACCGCCAACCTGTGCCGTCAAATAGCGAACACCGGGTTCACTTTCTTCTTCCATGAACTGGCTTACTCTACCGCGTACATGATACCGACGGGCACGCAGGTAAATATCCTCACCCAGCAATCTGCGTAATTCTTCTTGATCCATGCCTGTCTCCTCCATTTCCTTGCTATCCTTTTATTGTACGCTTTTTTCTTTTCTCTCTCAAGAGATAATCCCTTTGCTTTTTGTTGCAATACATATTCTATGCTCTTTGTCTTTTTACATTGCGGCAAAGAAAAACGCCCGACCCAAACGGATCGAGCGTTTTATACCGGCATTTACCTATTTTCACAGGCCGTCTCCAGCCAACTATCTTCGGCACGAGTGAGCTTAACTACTGTGTTCGGAATGGGAACAGGTGGGACCTCACCGTCATCAACACCGATAAATTTATTATATCATATAACTCATATCTTTGCAAGTATTTCTTGACAAAAACTCGATCCCATTCTCCCGTAATTCTGCAAGTATGCACCGCACCAGCTGTATACTCATTCCCCCTACAGCTCCGCTTGGTGCAAGCACCAAACAAAAAAAGCACCCGAACCCA
>CALFLK010000004.1 GCA_937880095.1 uncultured Faecalibacterium sp.
CTCTTCGATGGTGGCATCCCCCAGCGGGTCAGCAGCAAGGCTGCCGTCCGGGGCTGCGCTCTGATCCGGACTGTAATCGCTCAGCTGCTCACCTTCATACAAAGGCTGCGGCTCGTACCGTTCGGGCTGTGTTGGCGCTGCCTGTGGGGGCGTTTCCACCACGGGTGCAGAACATGCGCCGGGCATGGGAATCATGTTTACCACGGTCTGCTGCCAGCGGAATATCACCTGTGCAGAAGCAATCACTGCGGAAGCACGCATATCATGGTATGTCTTTCCGTTAAACTCACGGGACGTGATTTCATCGCCAACGATGATAACCACATCGCCCTTTTGAAACATACCGTCCAGATCTTCCGCACCGTCCCACACATCCACATTCAGATAGTCGCTGGGTCGCTTACCGGTTTCCGGATTGGGCGGCAGCGTGTACCGCACGTTCATTTTCAGCACACAGCTGTTGCCCACCTGGCGCAGGATGGGATCTTTAGTCAGGGTTCCCACAACCTGGATGCCTGACTTGACGTCAAGTCTCATGCCTGCTCACCGCCTGCGGGCACAGTTTCCGGTTCTGCTACCGGCTGTGCAAAGGGGTCGTCTGCGGCAATCGGTTCTGCCGGCAAAGATTTCGGGGCACGACGGCTACGGCCCAAACGTGCCGGAGTATCCGGTGCTTCATCCGGAATTTCACGGAAGGAGCCTTCCACATCCACATTGACTTCCTCTTCGGTGTACAGCGCACCCAGTGCGGACGGGAACGCTTCACGCAAAGCATGGGTCAGGGCAACCTTGCGAATCATGGTGCCGGGCTTGGATGCCCACATGCTGTTGGGGGTACCGTCTGCCTTGGTCTGGATATATTCGTTCAGATTGACTTCTTCAAAGCTGGGGCGAGTACGATCCTTGCGGTAAACCTTTGCCCAGCCGCCCAAAAGCTCCTCGCCGTCATAGACGGCGCTGCCTTCGCGGTATTCAACCTGACCATTTGCCAGGACAACCAGACCGGCTTCATAGCCATCAAACTGGGGATGCTCTTCGGCGCGCTTGGTAAAGGCGTACTTGCCAACAACGATAGCAGCCGGCTGCTTTTCATCGTACTTGATGAGGTAGGCGTCCTTCAGGAACGGATTGAAGCCGTTGCAGCGGCAAGTTTCCAGAAACAACTTGCACTCGGCATCGTTTGCCTTGGGGCACAAAAATGCGCGGATATCCTGAAAAGACAGGGAAACTTCTTCGCCGTTGGCCTTGTATGTAACGGATGTGTCCTGCACCGGAGCCATCGCCTGCTGGCTGCTGCGGGGTGCGGTCTGCGCTGTGCGGGGTGCAGCAGCGGTGTTCTGGGTGTTGGTGGTCATACCTGCTTTCTGAAATGCCATAATCAAAATCCTCCTGTTTCGTTACTTTACCTTGCCGTAGCGGATGCCGCGGCTTTCAAAAAATGCTTTCAATGCGGTGATATCTGCACGGGTGAGCCATGCACGGAAGTCATAGGGCATTGGCTCTTCTGCCGGCTGGGAAAACTGTTGCAGATTCATCTGAGAGAAATCCAGCCGGCCTTCCGGGGTAATGATGCGATGTGCTTCTGCACGCTGGGCAGCTTCGTCCTGAATTTCCTGCTGTTCTTTGCTGGGACGCAGAATCACAGGGGCTGCAGCTTCGGCTGCCTTCGCCTGTTCGCGTGCTTGTTCTGCGGCGGCCTGTGCTGCACGGGTATCCTGCAGATGCTTATAGGCAGCCATGGCGTCCCGGATGGACAGCTTTTCCAGATAGACCCGGTCAATCTGCTCGAAGTCCTCGCCGCACATATCCCGCAGAGTTTCCCGCTCCTGCCGGCAGGTTTCAATACGGGTCAAAAGTTCCTTTTGTACGGTACCCAACGCAGCAGATGCGTTCAGCCAGCGCGGGTCCTCCAGCTTTTCAAAAGGAATCAGCAGCTTCAGCTCGTCGCCAATGTTGGCATCGTAGACTTCCACCAGCTTGGCACGCTTGTCAGCCTTGGCAGCCTGTTCCACTGCCTTTATCTGGTCGTCGATTGCCTTGGCCACCTCTTTGGTCTTGGCCCGGTAGATCTTCATCTTCTCCACAAATTCCGTAACCGGCTGTTTGTAGCGGTCAGTCACCTCTTTCTGGGCATCCGCCAGCATCTTTTCGATTTTGTTCACCGCGGCACGGTCAGCTTTGGCACCCTTGATGTCGGCTTCGGTGTACTGCCGCCCCTGATAGGCTTCCAGCATTTCCGCCAGATTGGCAGCTACCTCTTCCTCGTTCCAAACAACGGCGGGCAGGTCGTTCAGCTTACCTTCATTGCCCAGCCGCACGGTCAGTTCATTCATGCTCATAACGGTCGCACTCCTTATCTCTGCCGCTGCAGCCAATGCACAACGGGTCTGTAATCTCAAAGCGATGCACACACTTGCTGGGGCTATCCTCTAACAGCTCCGTCCAGCGGGAGCGCGTGGGCGGTTCCAGCGGGCGGTCAGGGCATTTCTTCATTGTCGGCACCCTCCATCATCATCTGCAGGATCTGGATACGCAAAGAATCCAGCTGCTGCACACAGTCCATGTAAGCATCTTGTGTCAAGCAGGCGGCAGCTTTGCTCCAGTTATCCAGCTGAGCGGCGCAGTTTGCGGCGATTTGCTGCACCATGATATAAAGTGCATCCACCACATTCCCCTGCGCTGCGTCTGCATCGTCCAGCTGCTCCTGCATGGCTGCCATGACCTCTGCGTTTTCCTGTCGGGCCTGCTCGGCACCTTCTTCCCGCCAGCGGGCAATGTCTGCAGCATC
>CALFLK010000005.1 GCA_937880095.1 uncultured Faecalibacterium sp.
TGGGAACAACACCCCTACAAATCTGGGAACAACACCCCTACAAATCTGGGAACAAGGTCAAAATCTGAAAACCCTGTTCCCAGATTTTACGAATGCCCGAAAACCCCCACCACGTCTGGGTTTTCGGGCATTTTTTACCCCCCCAAAAAACATCTGGGAACACGGAACACATAGGGGGGGGTGTCGTAGTCCCCCCCCTATGCGTTCCTCCCCCTTGTCTCGCTCGCCACCCTGACACCGCTTTTTTCGACATGCCCTGTCGCGTGACTATTACTCCAGTTATAGCACTATTGTCACAGTTTAAGTTTTCACTTCAGCTTTGCTAAAATGACACGCAGCGAAATTTTAGTTTTGCTATGATCGCTCGCAAAGGAAAACGGCCAGCTCGGGCTTGCTGCCCGCTCTGGCCGTTTTTCTTGGGGCGGCTTTCGCCGCCGGTTGTTCAAGGCGCAGGCATATCGGGTGCGTGCCGATCGGCGGGAAGCTCGGCGGCCGCCTGGCCGGTTTTCGTGTCCTGGCATCGTTCCACCGCCTGGCGGCGGCGGTCAGCATGCGATCCGCTCCGCTCTCGCATCTCGTTCCGCATGACCTTCTGCAAACCGAAGTTTGCAAAAGCAACTACCAGTTGCTCTTACAACGTCGGTCCGTCCTGCTCCCGTTCGACTCTCCGTCGACGCATTCCTTGCCTTGATGTTATTCCCAGCAGCTCTTCCTGTACCTCTCTCGGTAATTTCCCCAGCGCAGCCTTGTATTTCCTGATATGATTCTTGGCGATCTTCAGCTCGTTCTTCAGATCAGATATTTCACGCTCCATCTTGTTCCACTCTTTCGGTGATAAATCATACTCTCTCACTATCGCCAGTTCATGCTTCAGCTTTTCATTTTCGCTTCGCAGTGCAAGGGCTTCAAGCCCGAACTGCTTCAGCTCTTCCACTTCATCAACGCTTATTCCTCTCACCGCACCCGTTAGCGTCTGGCTTGGATTTATGGAAAACAGCCTCCCTGACATCTGCTCGTATCCCGTCATATTTGCGCTCAGAGCCTCTATACGCGCATTTAGCCTATCAAGGTGCCTTTCTAACAACCAGACCTCATCTCGCAATTTAAGGGCATTCTCGTCTAATTCTGCTATCTCCTCGAGCCGTGCTTCCCGTTTCAATTCGGCTACATCCCTGTTGCCGTCCTTTGTGGCTTCATTCATCACATGTACTTCCAGACCCATGCTCGCCTGCAAGTAAACGCTCAAATCCTGATGAAAGCTGGCAAGATCTTGCCGTGTCAGAACTTCTTTCGCTGAAACCTTGAACCCACCACGCTTTTTGTCCTCTGTCACTGGCACGAAAGCGAAGTGCATATGCGGCGTCACTTCATCCATGTGCACATAAGCGGAAATCACGTTATCCTGCCCGTACCTCTGTTCCAAGAACGTATACGACTGTTGGAAAAACTCGCGCAGCCTTTCCGAGTGCTCCCGTAGGAAATCTTTTGGGACTGTTACAACCCAGCTGCACATCACTTTCACATCTTCCCGCTTCTGGCAGCGCACCTCGCTGCATCGCTTCCGGATAAACCCTGCCTGACTTCCCCGTTCCGGTGCAAGGTTATAGTTCAGGTGTGACAGGCTCGGGTTTATCTTTTCGTTGCCATATCTCACTAACTCGCCATCAGCTCCCCGCCTACGTTCATAGTGAGCTACCAGATGCCCCACTTGCACCGACTTGAATTTCCTTACGTTTGCCATACTGCACCTCTTTTCTGATAGCATCAGTATACCCTATTGCAGCCCATTTTTCAAATGGTATAGCCAGTTATACCATTTTTACAAAATGGTAACTGGCGGGGGCTTGCTGCCCCTCGACCCCGCCGCCTGCCGGCAGCCCTCCCAGCGTCAAAAAATGTCGAATTTTGTCGAACGATCTTTCTTAACAACAGAAAAGCACCCCGCCAAAATGCGGGGTGCTTCCCATGCTATGTATCATTGTGAGGTGGTTCAATAGGTCTCAGTATTATACCACAAGCCAATGCTGACGCGCAATCGGTCTGTCGAAATTAGCACGTTTCTGTACGAATTTAGCATCGCTTATGTTATACTCTTTCTGTTGTCGCTCCCATTCTGGCAACAGAAAGGGGGTGTGCCGGTTGGAATTTATAATCTCTTTTCTGGTTTCTGTCGTGGCAAAAGTGGTCGGCTACTGCATTTGCAAATGGTTAGACAGAAACGACCGCGACAACTAACCTAAATGAAACCCCCGGAGGTGACGCTCCGGGGGTTTCGCTTTGTGTGCCGATTGAATAATAATCTCTTTGGCTATTATTTATTATACTCCTTTTTCGATGTTTTAGTCAACATAAGTCTATCATTCCTCGACCAGCTCGCCTGTCGCTGGGTCTACCTTGGGCTGCTGCAACGGCTTACCGTCCCGTTTCTTATGCCGACACGACCGAATGAACGCATTAAAATAAACCGTCATTTTTGTGCTGAGTATCGTATGCCATTCCGGTTTATCGTACCGAATTGCCGCAGAAAAATCGCAAAGTTCGGTTATTTCATGTTCTTCGATGTATTCTTCCATTGCGATAATCATTTCCCGGGTCTCGGTTGCCGAATATCGCATTATTTCCGCCGGATCTGCACCGTTATGTCCGATGATTTCCGAAGGATCGTACTGCGCCTTGCTCGGGTTATCGAGATGCGCCATATACCGCACAACCCCGCACCGATCCGTTACGCGCTGCGGCGCAGCCACGCCGACAATCGAGCCACTTTCGGACTCCCCAAACAGACCCTTGAAGATCTCCGAGACCTGATCCTGCGTCTTTACGTTCTCGAACATGAAAAGCGTATGGTAGTGCGCTTTCTTGGGTTCGCCATCCGGGTTGAAATCTTGGTCATGCAGCGGGCTTTGAATCCACTTGACCAGCAGCCCATCTACCTGCTCCATCCAATCCCCCGGGAGATCTTCCGGATAGAAAATAACCGCCCAGTTTCGTGTGCGCTGCCCGGCGCGCTTTTCATCATACCGCTTTTCTGATTCTTTCTGCGCTTTGCTTCTTTTTGACACAAAAAATCCTCCCTTTTTTGGGAGGTCTCTACTCTTGATTTTTCCACCCAAAACGGGTATAATAATCCTACTGGTGGATACGTCAATTTGGAGACCATTGATGTATTCGCAACGAGTGCGCCAACACTCGTTGCCACGGCCATTATACCAGAAATCCGCCCGCCTGTCCACGCAGGACGGGCGGTTTTTTTATGCTTTTTTATCGAAATAACACCCCTGCAAATCTGGGAACAACACCCCTACAAATCTGGGAACAACACCCCTACAAATCTGGGAACAA
>CALFLK010000006.1 GCA_937880095.1 uncultured Faecalibacterium sp.
AGGCCTCTCACGCCTTTAACATCGGTTCGATTCCGGTACGGGTCACCAAATATGCACCATTAGCTCAGTTGGTAGAGCAACTGACTCTTAATCAGTGGGTCCTGGGTTCGAGTCCCCGATGGTGCACCACAAAACACCTGAATGCTTACGCATTTGGGTGTTTTTTGTTTTTTCACAGAATTAGGCTTAGGCAGTAAATGAAGTTGAAAACATTTCGTTAACAGATAACGAAAGCAGAACAGTTATATTGCACGGACTGTAGATAAAAGGTATAATATTAGAAGTGTATTTCTATAAAATATGCAAAATTTAGGAGGGTTAATTTTATGAAGTTCTCTGAAATGCCGTATCAGCGTCCGGATTTGGATGCTGCCAAGAAGGAACTGTCTGATTTGACAGCTCGCCTGAAGAGTGCGCCGGATTATGCCACTGCAAAGCAGGTATTCCTGGAGAAGGAAAATGCAGGAAAGCACATGGAGACGATGGCTACATTGGCAAGTACGCGTCATTCGATTGACACGCGCGACGCTTTCTATGATGCAGAGGAAAATTTCTGGAACAATGCCTTGCCTGAATTGCAGGAGTATGAGCAGGCATGGACGATGGCTATGCTGGAAAGTCCTTTCCGCAAGGACTTTGCTGAAGAATTCGGCGATTTGATGTTTGTTAACGCTGAAATCGAGCTGAAGTCTTTCTCTCCGGAAATCATTCCCGATATGACGAAAGAAAATATGCTGACGCAGGAGTATGAAAAGCTGTTGGCTTCTGCACAGATTCCCTTTGAAGGAAAGACCTATACCTTGAGCCAGTTGACTCCGCTGAAGAGTGATCCGGATGACGCACGTCGTCTGGCAGCTTGGAAAGCGGAAGGTCAGTGGTACAAGGACAATCAGGAAAAGCTGGACAGTATTTATGATGAACTGGTCAAGCTGCGTGATGGTATGGGTCGCAAGCTGGGCTATGACGGCTTTACCGAACTGGGCTACTACCGCATGGGTCGTAACTGCTACACCAAGGAAGATGTGGAAAAGTTCCGCGCAGCTGTTGTGAAGTACTTGGTTCCGGTTGCAACGGATATTTACAAAGCACAGGCAAAGCGCCTGAAGATGGAATATCCGCTGAGCTTTGCAGATGCTGCGTTGGAGTTCCGTTCCGGCAACCCCAGACCTGCAGGCGATGCAGATGAAATCCTGGCAGCCGGTAAGCGTTTTTACGACGCACTGAGCCCGGAATCCAGTGAGTTCTTCCGCACGATGCTGGACAACGAGCTGTTGGATGTTCTGTCTACTGAAGGCAAGGCAAGCGGCGGTTACTGCACATCTTTGCCTGACTACGAGGTCCCGTTCATTTTTGCAAACTTCAACGGCACACAGGGCGACGTTGAAGTAATCACCCACGAGGCAGGTCATGCATTTGCTGCTTGGATGAACCGCACGCGCATTCCCACTGCAACCGTTTGGCCCAGCATGGAAGGCTGTGAAGTGCATTCCATGTCCATGGAGTTCTTCGGATGGCTGTCTGCTGAAGATTTCTTCGGCAAGGACGCACGCAAGTTCCGTTACAGCCATTTGGCAGGTGCATTGACCTTTATTCCTTACGGTACGATGGTTGACCACTTCCAGCATGAAGTGTATGCACACCCCGAAATGACGCCTTCTGAGCGCCATGGTGTGTGGAAGAAGCTGCTGGGTGTTTATATGCCTTGGATGCGTCTGGATGGTGAGATTCCGTTCTACAGCGAGGGTGAAGGCTGGCAGCGTCAGCATCATATTTACTCTTCTCCCTTCTACTATATTGACTACTGCTTGGCTCAGACAATCGCACTGCAGTTCTGGGCACGCATTCAGGACGATGAGAAGGATGCATGGGAGCATTATATGGCTTACACCAAGCAGGGCGGCAGCCATACCTTCACGGATCTACTGAAGAATGCTGATCTGGACAGCCCCTTTGACGAAAAGTGCCTGCGTTCCGTTTGTGAAAAGGCTCACGCTTGGCTGGCTGATTATGATTTGACGGGTATTGAATAAGCTATGGCAGAAAAAAAGAAAAAACGCGGTAAACGAGAACATCTGAAGGATTTTTATAAAGATGTTTCGGGAAAATATGTTTACGGCGGTGCAATGTATAGCTGCAACTTGCCGAATGTAGAGCGTAAACGCAATTTGATGCTGATGTGGCTTTGCGGTGGTGGATCGTTGGTTGCACTCATTGTAGGTGGTTGTATTCCCGCTGCGGGAATGACAGAAGGTTTTTTTGTCTTGCCATTCTATTTGGGAACCGTTATCAGCGTGATTATGGTTTGCTGGGCACTGTGGGAGCTTTGCGATGGCGGAGAACCCATGCGCGAGTATATCTACGAAGCCAGCGTGGTCAAAATACCCAAACGATGTGAATTCGGCATGGTGCTGGGTGGCCTTTGTCTGGTTGGATTATTGGTACATTTGTTGCTAGCTGGCTTAAACAATGCAAAACTTTGGGCGACAGTGTTTTTCGTAGCAATACAGGTTGTAGTTGTCTTGAGCATGTTTTTTATTAAAAAATTGTTAAAAGATATGAAATGGACAAAAAAGTGACGAAGAAGCCTACAAATTATCATGCATTAGTGCCATGAAGCGATTGACAAAAATGCTGTAAAACGGTATAATAACAAGCATGTACATTCGTGTCACAAGATTTGGGAAAGTATGACACTATGTAGAAAAGAGAAAATCTCTTTTCGCTGTCCGCCATCCGTGGACAGCCTGCCCAGCCTCTGGGGAAATAAGAGGGAAAAATTGAATGGAGGAAAACTATCATGAAAAAGATCTCTCGTCGCAACTTTCTGAAAGCAATGGGAATCACTGCTGGTGTCGCAGCTCTGGCTGGCTGTGGCGGTGGTGATTCTACGAGCAACGCCAATACCGATGGCGGCAAAAAGGACACTCCGCTGGTTGTCGGCTATCTGCCGTTCAACGGCAAGTTCTCTCCTTTCTTTGCTGAAACCGAGTATGACCGTAACGTCAGCGATATGACGCAGATCGGTCTGCTGACCAACGACCGTAACGGCGCTATCATCTACAACGGCATTCAGGGTGAGACCATTCCTTACAACGGTAAGGATTACAACTACACTGGTGCTGCAGATATCAAGGTAACCGAAAACGATGATGGTACCGTATTCTATGATATCACGATGCGTGATGACCTGAAGTTCTCTGATGGTGAGCCTGTTACCATCGACGACGCTATCTTCAGCATGTACGTTAGCTGCGACCCCACTTTTGATGGCGGCGCAACCCTGTACGCTCTGCCCATCGATGGTCTGCGGGAGTACCGCAGCGGTATGCAGACTCGTCTGGATCTGATTCTGGCTACCGAGAACAAGGGCTACGAAGCAAACGACTACTACACCGAAGAGCAGTACAACGCTTTCTGGCAGGCTTTCAATGCTGCAGGTGAGAAGTTTGCTCAGGAAATCGTGGACTACGTCATTGCACAGATGAGCACTACCGGCGTGGCAGATTCTGCTGCAGCATGGGGCTTTGAAGGTCTGAAGGAAGACGCAACTGCTGCTGACTTCTTTGCAGCAATCGTAGCAAAGTATGGCTACGACATCAGCGATGCTGGCATCAATGCTGAGTCTGCTGGCAGTTCTCTGAGCGCTCTGATCATGACTGAGCTGGGCGACAAGGCTGACGAAATTCAGACTGGTGTTCAGACTGGTGAAGGCGCTGACTACATCAAGGGCATCCAGAAGACTGGCGACTACAGCATGCGTGTGGTTCTGACCAGCGTGGACGCAACTGCTATTTACCAGCTGGGTGTTCAGGTTTGCCCGCTGCACTACTACGGCGACAAGAGCCTGTACGACTACGATGCTCACAAGTTTGGTTTCCCCAAGGGCGACCTGAGCAAGGTTCGTGAGGCTACCTCTAATCCCATGGGCGCTGGTCCCTACAAGTTCGTCAAGTATGAGAACGGCGTAGTTAACTTTGAAGCAAACGAGCTGTACTACAAGGGCGCACCCAAGACCAAGTTCGTCAACTTCCTGGAATCTCAGGAAACTGATAAGCTGAATGGTATTATTACCGGCACCATCGACATCAGCGATCCTTCCTTTGAGAAGGATACCGTTGATGCTGTTGAGCAGGCAAACGGCGGCGAGCTGAGCGGCAAGGTGATTACTGTCAGCACTGTTGACAACCTGGGCTACGGCTACATCGGCATGAGCGCAAACGTCCTGAACGTTGGCGGTGAGCCGGGTTCTGATGCTTCCAAGAATCTGCGTAAGGCTTTCGGTACGGTTCTGGCTGTTTACCGTGACGTTGCAATCGACACCTACTACGGCGAGCGTGCAACGGTTATCAACTACCCCATCTCCAACACCAGCTGGGCAGCACCCCAGTCTACCGATGATGGTTACAAGCTGGCTTTCTCTACCGACGTGGACGGCAATGATATTTACACTTCCTCCATGTCTGCTGAAGAAAAGTATGATGCTGCTCTGAAGGCTGCTCTGGGCTTCTTCGAGGCTGCTGGCTACACCGTCGAAAATGGTATGCTGACCGCTGCTCCCAAGGGCGCTGCTCTGGAGTACGAGCTGCTGATTCCTGCAGACGGCGCTGGCGATCACCCCTCCTTCATGGTCTGCACCAACGCTTCCGATGCAATGAAGAAGATCGGCATGAACCTGATCGTTCGTGACCTGAGCAACGGCACTGAGCTGTGGGACGGTATCGAAGCAGAGACCGTCGCTATGTGGGCAGCTGCATGGGCTGCAACCATCGATCCCGATATGTACCAGATCTACTACGCAGACGTTGAGCACAACGGCGAAAATGCTGGTGGTTCCAACTACATGTACGATATCGCTGACCCCGATCTGGACCAGATGATTCTGGACGCACGTACTTCTACCGACCAGACTTATCGTAAGGCAGTTTACAAGGCTTGCCTGGATACGATTATTGACTGGGCAGTTGAGGTTCCTGTCTACCAGCGTCAGAATGCAATTACGATCAGCACCGAGCGTGTGGATGTCAACACCATTACCCCTGACATCACTCCGTTCTGGCCCTGGACCAGTGAGATCGAAAAGATTGAGCTGAATGCAAACAAGTAATTTAACTGTTTGTAGCTAAAAATTAAAGATGCACACAGCTGTTCCGCAGTTCTTGTGAGAGTTGCGGAACAGTATGCTGTGTATCAAGCAACGGCCCTGCACCAGAGTCTTTGCTGACGGCGCAGAGCCGTCGCTTGATATACAGCAGCCCCCACAATTTTATCCTAAAAGAGTGGGGATTCGATGTATGTAAGTTGAAAAACTTGGATACAAATTTATTCCAATGGAGGTTAATCCCAGTGCGCAAATATGTTACGAAAAGAATACTGATCTCGCTTGTGATCCTGCTTTGCGTGTCTTTCATCATTTATGGTATGATGCGCAGCCTGCCCACATCTTACATTGAAACCATGGCTCGTGAAAAGTCCATGCAGCCTGGCTCTAAGAGCTACGATGAATGGATGGAACAGCTGACCAAAATGTACCATCTGGACGATCAAATCGTTCCTGGCTTTTTCGGGTGGCTAACGACAGCCTTGCGCGGTGAATTCGGCGATAGCTGGAAGTGGACCGTGCCTGTTCTGCAGAAGTTTAAGGATTGCATTGGCGTTTCCTTTATTATGGGCGCAATATCCTTTGTGCTACAGCTCATTATAGCGATTCCGTTGGGCGTTATTGCTGCAACCAAGCAGTACAGCAAGACCGACTACACAATTTCGATTCTTGCATTGGCGGGTATTTCGCTGCCAACATTCTTCTTTGCATCCCTGCTGAAGCTGGTATTCAGTGTCAAGCTGGGCTGGTTCGATCTGTACGGTCTGGTTGGTCGTGATTTCGAGCAGCTGAGCGCTATGGGTCAGATGCTGGATATGGCAAAGCACTTGGTGCTGCCGATCACTACGCTGACCGTTCTGAGCGTTGGCTCTCTGATGCGTTATACCCGTACCAATATGCTGGAAGTTCTGAATGCTGACTTTATTCGTACCGCTCGCGCAAAGGGCCTGAGCGAGAACAAGGTCATCTATCACCATGCATTCCGCAACACCCTGGTGCCTCTGGTAACTACCGTTGGTGGTTCTCTGCCCAGCCTGTTCTCCGGTGCTCTGATCACGGAAACGCTGTTCGGTATCAATGGTATCGGCTACGTTTCCTATCAGTCCATGGTTTCCGGTGATATTCCGTTCTCCATGTTCTACCTGGTGTTCCTGGCTATTTTGACACTGGCAGGCAACCTGATTTCTGATATTCTGTACGCAGTGGTTGACCCGCGCGTGCGTATTTCCTAACTCGGAAGGAGGATCTTGTAATGGATGAGAAAAAAATGAATGCGCAGGATACCTCTGCCGAGAATAAGGATAAACAGTACTCTCTGAACGACGATCGACGCGTTAAAGTGCTGAGCCCCGGTCAGCTGGTCGCAAAGCGCTTTTTCCGTAACCGTATCGCCGTTGTGGGTATGGTGATTCTGCTGGCAATGTTCCTGTTCAGCTTTGTGGGTGGTATGATTACCCCTTATGGTGAGGCAGAACAGTTCCACCGTATCGAGCTGCAGAACAAAGAGTATGCCGGCGTGACCGAAAATACTGAACTGCGTTACGCAGCAGCCGACGGTCAGGATTACAGCAGCATTCTGCAGGCACAGACCGTTCTGGCTCTGCAGAAAAATAAGGAAACCTTCACCTACAGCAAAAAGGATTACAAGCTGGTCAAGGAAGGCGAAGACTTCTACAGCCTGCATGAGCAGAATGGTACCATGATTGGTATTGCATACCGTGATATCGTGAATGCGGCTCAGTCAGACGCTAAGCTGAGCTTCCGGTTCCAGTTTGATGCCCTGAAGGCTTTCACCAACGGCGAAACTGCTTTCACTTCGGAAGGCAAGGATTACACCGTGGAAGAAGACGGTACTCTGCTGGAAGGCACGACCGAAGTCGGTTATGTTGGCCGTTATGTGGTGCAGAGCGTTATGTCTGACGTGTTCCTGACCCGTCAGTTCAAGGATACTACCATCGAAGCAATCGAAGCAGGCAAGAACGACTTTGTCTTTACCGATGTGGATGGCGCTGAGCATGAATACACCATTCAGTACGATGCTTCTGCAAAGGTATGGTCTGTTCGTCAGCTGACCGAAACCCGTGTGTTTGACGCATACGCTGCACCCAATGCAAAGCACTGGCTGGGTACCGATAAGAACGGTATGGATATGCTGACCCGTCTGATGTACGGCGGTCGTGTTTCTCTGGTCATCGGCTTCATCGTTGTTATTATCGAGGTTGTTCTGGGTATCATCCTGGGTGGCATTTCCGGCTACTTTGGTGGCTGGATCGATATGCTGATCATGCGTATCGTTGATATTTTCTACTGCATCCCCTCTACGCCCATCATTATTATTCTGGGCGCTGCGATGGATGAGATGCGTGTGGACCCGCAGATTCGTATGCTGTACCTGATGCTGCTGCTGGGCTTCCTGGGCTGGCCGGGCATCGCTCGTATGGTTCGTGGTCAGATCCTGTCTCTGCGTGAGCAGGAGTTTATGACGGCTACCGAGGCTTGCGGTATTCGCGTTTCTCGCCGTATCTTCCGTCACCTGATCCCCAACGTAATCCCGCAGCTGATCGTTATTGCTACCATGGGTCTGGGCTCTACGATTCTGACCGAGGCAACGCTGTCGTTCCTGGGTCTGGGCGTTAAGTTCCCGTTCGCATCCTGGGGTAATATCATCAACGACGTTAATAACACTTACGTTTTGACCAACTTCTGGTTCATTTGGATTCCTGCCGGCGTCTGCCTGCTGTTGACGGTTCTGGCTTTCAACCTGGTAGGCGATGGTCTGCGCGACGCGTTTGACCCGAAGATGAAGCGCTAAGAGAGGGAGGAAGGAGTAAAATGGCTAAGAAGAATAATGATGGCTATCTTTCCAGCAAAGAGTCTCGCCGCATCTCTAAGGAGAATCGCCGCATCACCTCTGAAATGGAAAAACAGCGCAAGCGCAAGAATGTTCCCGAAGAGGAATATTTGACCGAAATGCGCGACCCTAACAACGCAGTTGAGTTTGATAACCTGCACACCTACTTCTTTACCGACGTAGGTACGGTCAAGAGCGTTGACGGTGTCAGCTATGATGTGCCGATCGGCAAGACCGTCGGCGTCGTGGGCGAGTCCGGCTGTGGCAAGAGCGTTACCAGCTTGAGCCTGATGCAGCTGCTGCAGCGCCCTCAGGGTCAGATCGTAGAAGGTCAGATTCGTCTGAACCTGGGCGATAAGGCTTATGATATTACCAAGACCCCGGATACTGTGATGCAGAAGTTGCGCGGCAACTATGTTTCCATGATTTTCCAGGAGCCCATGACCAGCCTGAACCCTGTGTTCCGTATCGGCGCACAGGTCGACGAGGTTATTGAGCTGCATAACGGTCAGAACATGACTAAGGAAGAAATCAAAAAGCGCACGATCGAGCTGCTGAACATGGTTGGTATCGCAAACAGCGACGGCGTCTACAGCATGTTCCCGCACGAGCTGTCCGGTGGTATGCGTCAGCGTGTTATGATTGCTATGGCACTGGCTTGCAGCCCCAAGCTGATCATCGCAGACGAGCCCACCACTGCACTGGACGTTACCATTCAGGCACAGATTCTGCACCTGCTGCGTGATCTGAAGGATAAGATCAATTCTTCTATCATGCTGATCACCCATGACCTGGGTGTTATCGCAGAGATGGCAGACTATGTGGTTGTTATGTACGCAGGCCGTATCGTTGAGAAGGGCACTGTTAAGGAAATCTTCGAGCATCCGGCTCACCCCTATACCATCGGTCTGATGGCTTCCAAGCCTGTCGTTGGTAAGCAGGTGGATAAGCTGTACTCGATTCCCGGCAAGGTGCCTAACCCGGTCAATATGCCGAACTACTGCTACTTCAAGGATCGCTGCGAAATGTGCATCGACAAGTGCAACGGCGCATATCCTTGCGAAATCAGCCTGAGCCCCACCCACAAGGTGAGCTGCTACCGTTACTATGATAAAAAGGAGGGTGAAGAATAATTATGGCACTGAATAAGACCAAAGCAAATCTGGTGGATGATGACTTCACCCCGATTGAGTATGATCCGCAGTACATCCTGCAGGTCAACCATCTGAAAAAGTACTTCCCCATTAAGGGCGGCATGATGAACCAGGTCGTCGGTCAGGTTAAGGCTGTGGACGGCGTTACCTTCAATCTGAAGCGTGGCACCACCATGGGTCTGGTTGGTGAGTCTGGCTGTGGCAAGACCACTACCGGCCGTACCATCCTGCGCCTGAACGGCGAAAAGACCGGTGGTCAGGTTCTGTTCAACGGCAAGGAAGTTTATGATCTGTCTAACAAGGAAATGCGCGATATGCGTACCAAGATGCAGATCATCTTCCAGGACCCGTTCTCCAGCCTGTCCCCCCGTTTGCCGGTTGGTGAAATCATTGGTGAGGCTGTGCGCGAGCACAAGCTGTGCAAGCCCAGCGAATTCAACGACTATGTGGATGAGATTATGGACCACTGCGGTCTGCAGCCCTTCCACAAGGACCGTTACCCCCACGAATTCTCCGGCGGTCAGCGTCAGCGTATCTGCATTGCGCGCGCACTGGCTCTGAACCCTGAGTTTGTTGTGTGTGACGAGCCGGTTTCTGCACTGGATGTTTCCATTCAGGCACAGATCATCAACCTGCTGAATGAGCTGCAGGAGCGTTACAAGCTGACCTACCTGTTCATTTCCCATGACCTGTCTGTCGTTGAGCACATCTCCGACACGGTTGGTGTTATGTATCTGGGTGGTCTGGTTGAGTACGGCGAGACTGCGGATATCTTCCGTAACCCGCTGCACCCCTATACCAAGGCTCTGTTCTCTGCAATTCCGATTCCTGACCCCAATGTCAAGATGAATCGTATTGTTCTGGAAGGCTCGATTCCTTCTCCTGCTAATCCGCCGTCTGGCTGTAAGTTCCATACGCGCTGCCAGTACTGCAGCCAGCGCTGCCGCGAGGAAGCGCCCAAGCAGCGTGAGGTTGAGCCGGGACATTTTGTCCGCTGCCACCTGTTTGACGAGTAATGGCAAAGTGGAATAAAAACAGCCCCATTGAGGACCCAGATGACGATGGACGTACCGTCGCGGATATGAGTGACCTTGCCCCCCACCGAAATTGGATGGGTGGCTGGTCTGACTCTACCGGTGGAAAGCCTGTTGCACGAAAAGATTTTTCGGCACCGGAACCCAAACCGGAAAATCGTCCCTGGGAACAGCCGGAAACGCTGGATCGAGAACAGCGTTTTTGGGCGATCATGGGTGCTTTGAAAGCTGCATTACTGCTGGGCTTGGTCTATATTGTAGGTTTGAGTTTAGTAGTGTGGTTGCTGTTTTCAATTTGGAGCTGAACGAAAGGGCTTCTGCGTTTCGCAGAAGTCTTTTTTTAAGAGATAAAAAATAAGTCATACTTATATAATAATCTTTGTACGACAAAGAAAGGAGTGTTGTCCATGAAGAAAAGACCTGTGATTGGTATTCCTTATATTGGATCCGCGGCAGAACATCATTACATGCTGGGTAATTATATTTTAGCATTGCTGCGCGCAGGCGCACGCCCTAAAATTTTAAGACGTACCAGCGACCCTGCTGTGTTCAAAAAGTATCTGGAACTGTGTGACGGCTTTTTGATGCCGGGTGGTCCGGATATTGACCCCGTTCGCTACGGCCGGGAAAAGGAACCGGAATGCGGCGAAATCGACAAGGAACGTGACGATTTCGAGCTGCAGCTGCTGGAGTGGCTACTGCCCACACAGAAGCCGATTTTGGGTATTTGCCGTGGCTGTCAGGCATTGGCAGTAGCATCTGGCGGTACATTGATTCAGGACATCACGAAACTGCAGTCGTGCAATCATAAAAATCGAGAGAATCTGCGGAAAGCGATGCACGTTGCCAATTTGGAAGGTGATAGCATCCTGCGGGATATTCTGCCTGAAAATGAAAACACTTACAACGTGAATACTTGGCATCATCAGGTTGTGGAACAGCCGGGGCAGGGGATGCGCATTATTGCATACGGCCCGGATGGTTTTGCAGAAGCGATTCAGCGGGATGACCGTGCATTCTGCTTGGGCGTACAGTGGCATCCGGAGCATCTGATTCTCCGCGACAAAAATCAACAGCATATCTTTAATGCGTTTATTGATGCCTGCCGCTAAAGCAGAAATGCTTTACGGAGTAGAAAGTCGGTTTTATAGATGAGAAAAAAGCAGCGCACAGAAAATTTCTGTACGCTGCTTTTTTGTATCCTAAAAAGAATGTGACGGAAATTTGCAGAGGGCAGCAGAATCCAAGCACTTTATAGTATAGGACAAAGTGGAATAAAATAGAGAACATCCTTTTCAAATTCGGATGGAATGCAAAGTAAATCTGCTTTCCATCGTTTCAGCGCAGAAAATACCTGCTGGAAGCATTGGCACAGCGGTGCTTTTGTGGTATGATATACAGGTTAAGTAAAAAAGAGAGGATGTACCAATTTGGAAACAAAGACCAAGCAGGGGCGAGCGGTTGCCTTGCTGCCGATTGGCGTATTTCTGGTGTTTTTTCTTGGTTCCGGCATCGTTACGGGCGACTTTTATGCCATGCCGACCATTATTGCCTTTTTGATTGCGCTGGGTGTAGCATTGCTGCAAAACAAGTCGCTGTCCTTCAACGATAAAATCGAAGTGATGGCAAAAGGCGTGGGAGATGAAAATATCATCACCATGTGCCTGATTTTTCTGTGTGCCGGTGGATTTTCCGGTGCAGTATCTGCGGCAGGCGGCGTGGAAAGCACCGTCGCTTTGGGTCTGTCGATTTTGCCGCCGAAAATAGCAGTTGTGGGCCTGTTCATTATTGGCTGCTTTATTTCGATTTCGATGGGTACCTCGATGGGGACGATTTCGACCCTCGCCCCCATTGCGGTAGGTATTAGTCGGACAGCGGGTTTCCCGGTGGAAATCTGTATCGGCGCAGTCATGTGCGGTGCTATGTTTGGTGATAACCTGTCCATGATTTCGGATACGACCATCGCAGCCGTAAAAACGCAGGGCTGTGAAATGAAGGATAAGTTCAGAGAAAACTTCCTCATTGTTCTGCCTGCGGCATTGCTGACTATTGTGCTGTTCTTAGTACTGACGCGTAACGGTGGTACAGCAATCACGCAGAATCTGGAGTATGATCTGTTTAAGGTCATGCCGTATTTTCTGGTTCTGATTGGTGCGCTGATCGGTGTGAACGTATTTGTCGTGCTGATTAGTGGCACGGTGGTTTCTCTAATCGTAGGCGTAGTCACCGGAAGTATCCCGCTGAATCAGATTTTTCAGGCTGTGGGTAACGGTGTAACGGAAATGTACGACATTACCGTGATTTCCATTATTGTGGCTTGTATCGTATCTTTGGTGCGTGAATATGGCGGCATTCAGTTTGTGCTGGATTGCATCAAGAAGCGGATTCACAGCCCCCGTGGTGCAGAAGCTGGTATTGCGGGTTTGGCATTGTTGGTGGATGCTTGTACCGCCAATAATACCGTTGCGATTGTTATGGCGGGACCCATTGCAAAGGACATCAGCGACAGCTATGATATTTCGCCCAAGCGTACTGCCTCACTGCTGGATATTTTCAGCTCAGTCGGGCAGGGAATCATACCCTATGGTGCGCAGTTGCTCAGCGCTGCTACACTGACGGGACTGACACCGCTTCATATTATGCCCTATTTGTATTACCCGGTTTTGATGGCGGTAAGTGCAATGATGTTCATTTGCTTCCGTAAAAATCGGACGTGATAGACAACAAAGCGTATAAATCAATAAAAAAGCGACACGATGTAGTATCGTGCCGCTTTTTTATTATGGAATTGTGGGTTCTCTGCGTAAAGTGCTTTGGTTCGAAAACAGATCCCCCGATATGCCTATTTGACAGTAAAATTTACAAAAAAGGATTTGTACACTGTATTTATCCGTTTCGGAATGACAAATGCGGTCAATTAGTTCTCTTCTGCCTTGGGAGGCTCCGGCATCTTTACGCCCATCTCCTTCAGATAATGACCAACCAGACTGTTGCTCTTATCCACAAAAACCGGCTCACCGAAAATCTTGCGCAGCCAGCTGACGCTCAAATCGTGCCACTGTGCAACGCGTTCGTTCAGCAGCTGACTGCTGCCGTTTGCGCTCTCAGCAGTGCCCAGACCCAGACCGTGCGGGCCAAACTGGAACAGATGCAGTTCGTAGTCAACACCAGCCTTGCTGTAAGCGTTAGCAATCGCTAGCGCGCCGTACGGGGTCAGGCGGTCCTCAACTGTTGCAAACAGAAAAGCCGGGGGTGCATTTGCATCAATGGCACCAAAAGCATCCAGCGTTTTCATGTCCTCGGCGGTAGGATGTTTCTTACCGGTCAGAAGCTGTGCAAAGAACGCGTTCTGCGGACCATCCATGCTTGCCACAGGGTAACCCAGCAGCAAGGCATTGGGCTTGTTTTCCGCCAGCATACCGGATGCCAGTGCCAGATGACCACCGGCAGAAAAACCGCAGACAGCAATTTGGTCCGCTGCGATATGCCATTCAGCAGCATGTTCGCGCACAAGACCAACTGCCCAAGATACTTCCTCCAGCGGGGAGAAACCAGCAGCATCAAAGCGCACAGAGTAATTCAGCACAAAAGCATGGAAACCACGCGCAGCGTATGCCAAAGCAACGGGTTCGCCTTCCGTAGCAGCACAGTAAAGATAACCGCCACCCGGGCAGATGATCACAGCAGGACGGTTGGTTTCCTGACCCATCGTGATATCACAATCCAGCACATAACCGGTCAAGGTAGCTTCCGAATGAACGGGATGCGTAAAGGTAAAAGTTTTCATAAAAAGCTCCTTTAATAATTCTTTGCATCTATTTTAGCGGAAATGCTGTATCATGTCAAAATAACCCTTTACGCAGCGAAAAGGAAAGCGTATAATAGGCGACAATATGAGAAAGGGAGAGATACGATGCAGGACATTTTAGTTGTAGTAGATATGCAGAACGATTTTGTGGATGGTGTGCTTGGTTCGAAAGAAGCCCAGGCCATTGTGCCGAAAGTAGTGGAGAAAATTCAAAATTTTTCAGGCACAGTTCTGTTTACCCGTGATACCCATGAGGAAGACTATATGCAGACCCAGGAAGGTAAGTATCTTCCCGTGCCCCATTGCATTCACAACACGCAGGGCTGGCAGCTTTGCCCGGCGGTGGAGCAGCTGCGCCGTACCGAGCCGCTGGATAAGGTCACCTTTGGCTCTCGTCAGTTGGGTGAGTTGCTTTGCCGTATGGATTTGCAGGAAGCAATCAACAGTGTGACGCTGATTGGTCTTTGCACAGATATCTGCGTGATTTCCAATGCGTTTCTGGTCAAATCCTTTTTGCCGGAAGTGACGGTCACGGTAGACGCTTCCTGCTGCGCGGGTGTTACTCCGGAAAGTCATCAGACTGCATTGAATGCAATGCGTGCGTGCCAGATTCAAATTGAGAACGACAAATAAGCGAAAAAATAAAAGTTTTTTCTTGCATTGTGACGAAAAATGCTTTATACTTTGAAAAAGGAGACCAGCGGTTTCTGGTACGAGAGTAAATCATTATCATAATAAATAGGAGGCTTGACAATGGATCTGAACAAGAGACCTGAAAGCATGGAGCGAATCACGACTGCTGCACTGGCAGAAAAGTTTATTGAGGAGCAGGTTGCTGCTGTGCGCGCACAGGTTGGCGACAAGAAGGTATTGCTGGCACTGTCTGGCGGTGTGGACAGCTCTGTTGTAGCTGCACTGCTGATCAAGGCAATCGGCAAGCAGCTGGTTTGCGTACACGTCAACCATGGTCTGATGCGTAAGGGCGAGAGCGAGCAGGTTCTGGAAGTGTTCGGTTCTCAGATGGACGCAAACCTGATCTATGTGGACGCTACCGAGCGTTTCCTGACCAAGCTGGAAGGCGTTTCTGATCCCGAGACCAAGCGTAAGATTATCGGCGGCGAGTTCATTGAAGTCTTCAACGAAGAAGCTCGCAAGCAGGAGGGCATCTCTTTCCTGGCTCAGGGTACCATCTACCCCGACATCCTGGAGAGCGACGGCGTTAAGGCACACCACAACGTTGGCGGCCTGCCCGAGGATATGCAGTTTGAGCTGGTTGAGCCGGTTCGCCTGCTGTACAAGGACGAAGTTCGTGTTGTTGGTGCAGCTCTGGGTCTGCCCGATTCCATGGTCAATCGTCAGCCGTTCCCCGGCCCCGGCCTGGGCGTTCGTTGCACCGGTGCAATCACCCGCGATCGTCTGCATTCTCTGCGTGAGTCTGACGCTATCCTGCGTGAGGAGTTCGACAAGGCTGGCCTGACCAAGCAGGTTTGGCAGTTCTTCACCGTTGTGCCTGACTTCCGTTCTACCGGTGTCCGTGACGGTAAGCGTGCATGGGATTGGCCTGTTATCATTCGTGCTGTCAACACCGTTGACGCTATGACCGCAACTGTGCCTGAGCTGGATTGGGCTGTTCTGAAGAAGATCACCGACCGTATCCTGGCTGAGGTTCCCGGTGTTTGCCGTGTCCTGTACGACCTGAGCCCCAAGGGCCCCGCTACCATCGAGTGGGAATAAGTTAAAATAGTCTTTCGAGTCCCGAAAACCCTTGAAAATACAGGGGTTTTCGGGATTCTTGTTTTTTACTGGCTACAAATTGGCTACATCAGGACGTTTTTTCGTAGCCATCGTCTTTTGTGGCTATCATGTCAAGCTGATCGGCTACTTCGGTCTGCTTATTCGGGTACAGATGGCTGTAGGTTTCCATGGTAGTTTGTACCCTTTCATGTCCCAAGCGTTCTGCTACCAGAAGCGGCGTACAGCCCATGTCAATCAATAAACTGGCGTGGGTATGACGTACATCGTGCACCCTGATCTTCTGCGTTCCGGAGTGGTCACAACCATACTTCATCTGTCTGCCAACCCAGCCCCTGTCATATGGGAAGATACGGTCTGTAGGCTGTACCTCATAGAGCTTTGACAGATAGTCTTTCAGACAGCTTTCCAGTACCTTCGGCATAACTACTTCACGGTAGCCAGCTTCGGTCTTAGGAGGATAGATATAATCCTTTCCGTTCAGACGCTGATAGTTCTTGTTGACAGAGATAATGTGTCTGTCGAAGTCGATATCCTCTGGTGTCAGAGCCAGCAGTTCGCCAACACGCAGGCCCGTGTAGTACATGACCATGAAAACGGTGTAACCGATAGGTCTGTCCTCCATGGCTTTAATGAACACCTTGAATTCTTCGTTTGTCCAGAACAGCATTTCATCGGCGTTCTTCTTACCCATGGAACCTGCCTTGTGACAGGGGTTCTCCCTCAGTCCGTAGAACTTCACCGCAAAATTGAAGGCTGCGGTAAGCTGGTTGTTGATGGTTCGCAGATAAGTTGGTGCATAACCTCTGCCGTTGGGCTGACGGAAGTTAATCAACTCGTTTTGCCAATTACGAATATCGGTCGATTTGATGGCACTGAGCGGCATCTCACCGAAGTACGGGAGGACTTTCTTATCGAACAGATAGCGCTTGTTGGCATAAGTAGTTTCTCTGGTGCGAGGAACCGCATCCTTCATATAGATTTCAACGAAATCCTTGAATTTCATGCCCAGGCTACCATCTGCCTGACTAATAAAATCACGTTCCCATTGCAAGGCTTCTTTCTTAGTATTGAAGCCTCTTTTCTTTTTGTGGATCTCCTTTCCTGTCCAATCCTTTACTCGGATTTGGGACATCCACTTGCCTGTGTTTTTGTCTCTTGTTACTGACATTGTGTTCTCCTTTTCTATCCAATGTCAGACCTTAATTATTCTACAGAGCCAAACTCCTTTTCGAGAAAAGCTCTGCGACGAGCTAAGCGCTCATCTTCGTCAAGTTCTTCCGGTTCCACACATTCCACGGAAGCCCCAGCATAGTACGCAAGGGTCTGCTCTTGCCAGCTATGTAATGCTGCAGGAGAACAGTTGTAACTGCGCATATCCTCACGCATTTCTTCCCATTGTTCCAAGAACAGACACATATCCGCATTGTGGTCTGCATCCATCTCCTTGCCGTTGAAGCGGATGGAGCAAGTCCACTCATTGCTGCGGGGCGGTTTCTTTACATCTACATCAAACTTGATGGAAGAAACCTTGTTCAGTTCAAACAGGAAGCTCATTATGTCGGCAAGGCTTCTGATCGGTGCCGTATTGGTTTCATAACCAAGGATAAAGGTCGGCGTCGTATCAAGGTGCTTTGCCATTTCGTTTACGACATCAATGGAAACCTCGATTTCTCCGGTTTCATACTTCTGCACGGTGCGCAGAGATTTGCCGAGTAGGTTTGCCAGTTGTGTCTGATTCAGCCCTTTGCGTTTTCGTAGTGTTTTTATCCGCTGGCCGATTACGGAATAATCGAAATTGTCCATAAATAATTCACCTCGTCCATACTATACCACATTCAAATACGAATTACAAGTACATATTTTTATTCTACAGGTATTGACAAAAGTATTTCTTGTTCGTATAATGAGTGTGTACTAAAAGTGCGTATTACGGAGATTTGAAGAAATCAAGCGAACCAAAGATACGCAAATCTACATTTTAGACACAGGAGGTACAATGAGAGCACAGTTTATTACCGCAGAAGAAGTACAGCAGATTTTGAGCGTAAGCCGCAGCAAGTCCTATCAGATCATCCGAGATCTGAACAAAGAACTGAAAAGCATGGGCTATCACACGATTGCCGGCAAATGCCCTATCCAGTTCTTCAAGCAGAAGTTCTATGGCCTGGAAATCGGAGGTGAAAGCGCTTGATGAGAGAAAAAGAAAAAACGACCGTCCCAGTTCCATCTGTTGGCGCAGATGGGGAATAGTCGCTTTCCTATGTAAGTAATGAAATTATAGCAACTAAAAGCGAAGAAATCAATCCTGTAGAGGAAAACATGGAGGAAATTCTTCGTCAGATGCAAAGAATGGCAGAACCTTCTTATCTGCCGACCATGACCATGAGCCAGCTGTATGACACAGTGTACGAGAGCAGAGTGCCGATCATTGATGGTTTGCTCTATCCGGGCACCTACTTGTTCGTAGGTGCTCCCAAGGTCGGCAAATCATTCCTGATGGCGCAGATCGCCTATCATGTCAGCACAGGACAAGCACTCTGGAACTATCCTGTCCATGCAGGCACGGTTTTATACCTTGCCTTGGAGGATGACTACAGACGCTTACAGGAGCGTTTGTCCCGTATGTTCGGAGTAGAGGGTACAGATACCCTCCACTTCGCAACTTGCGCCAAACAGCTCGGTGCAGGGCTTCACGAACAGCTTAATCGCTTTGTAGCGGAGCATCAGGACACCAGACTGATTATCATTGATACTTTGCAAAAAATCAGGGAAGCTGGCGGTGATAAGTTCAGCTATGCCAATGACTATGAGATTATTGGTCAACTGAAACACTTTGCAGACCAGTCAGGCATCGCCCTTCTGTTGGTGCATCATACAAGAAAACAACAGGCTGATGATCGTTTTGAACGCATTTCTGGAACAAACGGCTTGTTGGGCGCTGCGGATGGTGCGTTCATTCTGGAAAAAGAAAAGCGCACAGGAGATACAGCAGTATTAGAGGTATCGGGGCGAGATCAACCGGAGCAAAAGCTCATTCTGAAAAAGAATATGGAGCGTTTGATCTGGGAACTGGAACGAGCAGAAACGGAATTATGGAAAGCACCACCCGATCCTATTTTAGAGAAAGTTGCAGATATGTTATCCGAGGAACATCCAGAGTGGAATGGCAGTCCAACGGAGCTGGCTGAAGTATTGCAGTTGGATATGAAGCCCAATCTGCTGACAAAGCATCTGAACGTGAACAAGGCAAGGTTATTCAATGAGTACCAGATTGATTACGAGCCTGTACGCACTCATGCAGGAAGAAAGATCACCTTGAAGCGAGTTTCAGAACAGCGTGACGATGCGTGACGGTTGTGACGATGATTTTGAGAGTGGTGGCGGTGTCTAAAACACCGTCACCATCGTCACCACCGACACGGAAAGGAAGGGAACGGAAATGAAGAATGTACAAATTCCCTATGATTTATTTCTGGCATTGCTTCAGTACCATCTGATGATGGATGACGATTATGAGGATGAAATCCGTCATGGCTTGGAGCAAAAGCTGGAAGCCATGGTAAGGCACGAATTGTATGCCAAGTACAAGACCGCCCTTACCCCAGAAGAACGAGAGGAAGCCCGTCAGCGTTATCTGGATGAGCGTGGCATCCCTCAGAGCTACCGCTGGACTACTTCTCCTTGGGAGCTATGACAGGAGCGTGGCACGCTCCTGTTGATGGCAGACAAGGCAAAGCATTGGCTGACACAGACCCCAGCGCATCTCCCGTCTCCGCTGAAAATCCGCAGATTGGAAGCGGACAGTCTGAGAGAAATGGATGCAGTTTCTCTCAGACGATGGTCGGTGAATGTTCTGTAGGACAGGCAGCGACCGTGCCGTGTTTCGCAGAACCTGTACAGGTTGCAAACATGGCATAGGCTCCCGCAGGAGCCGCATATCCCCTCGGAGAGCGCAATGCGCTTTTGATGCGTAGTGTCAAAAGTGCTTTTGCGTTACTTTTGACAAAAGTAACAAAACCCGCCGCCGAGCGGCGAAAACGAGTTTCGATAAACTACCGCAATTTTGGAGGCGACGCCTATAAAAAGAACAATCAGCGCTATGTCCGGTGAGGGTGTGGTTGCTCACAACCGCCGTACCTACTTCGCAGAAAATGTTGACCAGACACGAACTCATCTGAACGTAGAATACTGCTACACACCGATTGAGGATGCGTACCATCAACTGTTCGATGTAGCTCTGGCAGAGTTTAACGCCAAGCAAAAACGTAAAGACCGTTGCATCGAAAACTACTATGAAAAAATCCGTGATGGCAAACAAGAAAAGACTTTTTATGAAGTGATATTCCAAGTGGGCAATAAGGATGATATGGCAGCCGCCGGAAAAAATGGCGAGCTGGCAAAGGCTATCCTGGACGAGTTCTATCACAGTTTCCTTGAACGAAATCCGCAGCTCCATGTCTACTCAGCTCATCTCCACATGGATGAAGCAACGCCCCATCTTCACATCGATTTCATTCCGTTCACCACTGGAAGCAAACGAGGACTATCCACCCGTGTTTCTCTGAAACAGGCTCTTGCCGATCAAGGCATTACCGGTGAGGGACGCTCTCTGACAGAGCGTGATTTATGGGTACAGAAAGAGAAAGAAGCACTCGCAGCAATTATGCTGGAGCATGGCATCGAGTGGGAGCAGAAAGGCGAACACAAGGAACATCTCAGCGTTCTGGAATTTAAGCGAGAGAAACGAAAAGAGGAAATTGCGGAACTGGAACAGACACTTGAGCGTGTCCAGCAAAAGCAGGTTTCCGTTCAGGCTGTGGAGCAGATTGAAGCGAAGCCCCTGCCGCTGACCTCTAAGGTGGCAGTAGAGCGTGAGGACTATCAGACGCTGGTGACAGCAGCACAAAAGTTTGTAGTACAGGAAAAGAAAGAGGGCAAGTTGAAAAAGCTCCTAAAGGAAGCCAAGAAAACCATCGCCGATCTAAAAGCAAAAATAGAGTCGCTGGTAGCAGAGCTTGCAACGGTAAATGAGGAATTGGCACAGTATAAGTCCGTCCGTGGTCAGCTCCGCACAGCGGATCTGGAGCAAGAAAATGACCGGCTCCGTAAAAGGCTTCGTACCTATGAGAATGTGATCTCCCGTAACAATCTGTGGTCATATTTTTCAAAGCACAAAGGAAAGGAATCAGAGAAAACCTCACAAATGAATAAGGCAATCTGAACGATTATCTTTATAACAAAAAATCAGCTCTCCATTTCGGAGGGCTGATTTTATTGGATATTTATCTCGCAATTCCTGTCGAAATATGTTAGAATTACTTTGTATATCTACTTGCGATAGCATTTCGGCAGGAGGTAACATTATGCCAAGAATATTTAGAATACACGGCGATAACATCGTAGAATGTGAGCGTATCGCCAAACTCATATTAGAGGAAACTGATCCGAGATCCGTAGAAATATCGCTGATGTCTCCCTCTACAATAGTCTATAATATATGTTTTAATTATCTGGGACACCGTTTTGAGTGGCAGTTAGAATTGCTTCCAGGCTTCAACAAGGCGGGCCGCAGAAGATGGGAAGCTAACATTTTTGCTGGTCTTAAAGACAGCGGTAGTTTCCTTGATGAAACACCAGATGCAATTGTCACTTGTGTTGAAAATGGTTTGGAGACCATTCTTTATGCAATCGAATTCTGTAGTGCTTTGCAGGCTGGTAATCAGGCATGGCAGCGAAGTGGTCGTGCGTTCTCTACTGGTCGAACAGGATGTCCGTATCTTTATATCGTAGATTTTGTAAAATACGAATTGGATGCACGCACTCGTGAGAGAAAAGCCCTTCGCTTTCCGAATCCCGCCGTTCCATATAGCTATATTAGCTTTTCAAGAGAGAGTGATAACTTTGTTGCTCAAGTTTATGTCCGTTCAGAGGAATTTGATAAGCAGTTCGATCGCTCTTTGAGAAACTTCGATGAGGATAACTTTGCAGAAGCAGAGCTATCTCGATACATCGTTAAGCGAATGTGCGGATTTGATACCGCAGAGGAGGAAGAAGCTATCCTCCAGAAAAATCTTAATGTGGTGTTGTTTTTGGCAAGTAGTTCTCGTCCAGCTACAAATTTTACGCCCGCACAGTGGCGACGTTTGTATGCCTACCATCAAGGTATCGTTCAGTTTTCATTAGAAAATTCGGGGTTCAATTTCCGAAAAACGATTACCACCAAGGGACATCACGGCAATTCTGCCGAATTTCTTGATTTGGTAGAAAGCCTTAGTGTTGGACTGGCATCCAGAGATCTTCCTTTTGGCATTATTCCAGCCGCAAACAGAAGAAGACTGGCAAACGGAATACGTCGACTGTATCCCACTTATGATACCGCAATCCTTAATAGAATTGCTTCCGATCATTCGGATTTGATTCTATGTATGATTAAGGGCTTTAAGCCAAGAGGTGACGATAATCGACCTGACAGAGGAATTCTGCCCTTGGCTGCAATGCTTGCATCAACCGATATTGAAGTAATGACCTATATTTACGGTCCGGTTATTGAACGTAATTTCAATGTACTGCTCACAAATCCAGGACGGCTTGCAGCTTCCAATGGCTTCTGGCGAGCTATACTCGCTTTGAGCGATTTTGTTGCTCTTGATGTTCCGGTACTCGCTGGCCATTCTTATGATGAAGAGGTTCTTTTAGATACTTCCGCATTAAAAGAACACTATGTCGGACAACTGCCCGATGAAGATGGACTGACACAGGATGATTTTTCCAGTATACCGCAGTCTTTCCATGAAGATGATGTAGATACAGGAATCCATTTCCTGTTTTCGCACCTGCTTCACGAAGTTTGCTTTGAGGGGATGTGTAATCCTCCCGGTGGCGATTGGAGCGGACTATCTATTCTCCATGACAACTATGAAATACGCTGGTTATCTTTGCCTCGTGTAAGCGAAGAAGTTGATGGAAAGCGTCCTGACCATGTTCTGGAGTTGTTTGGTGCGTTTGACCGTCCCGTTCTGCTGTCTATTGAGTCAAAGGAGCGATCCTTTGACTTGGAAGCAAATGTTGGAGAAGGGCTTGTAAACTACATTTACAATCTTATGAACTATGTTCCGAATGTGGAACGATTGGTCCATCCTCGCCTTGGAGCATGGACACAATCGGAACATCTGGTTGATTTTGATACATTTGAAGTGATTTCCGCTGCAGCCTATCTTCGAGGATCTGCACAAGCAAATCGTACTGTCTTTGAACGCAGCAACTGTGATATGCTATTCATTATGGAGCCAGTGGAGCATGGCTGGGAGATTGAAATTGTTACAGCTACCCGTTCTGCCGAAATCTTGAAAGAGTTTATCTGTGAAAAGGTAGCCGAAACTGGATTCAACGACATAACCCTTTTCTAAATTACCAGCTCAGATACAGGGATTCTAAAACTTGGATACTTTCTTTATCCATGACCTTTTTGAAGCTGGAGTTGCCTGAAGGGATAAATTCATGGCGCTTGTATAATTCCTTGGGCAACTCAACAGTAAAGTCATCCTCTCCTCTGATACCGTCAAACGAGAGCATATATTTAATTCCTTTGCTATTCAACTGCTCAAGGTATGCGAGGAAAGCATCAAAGTCAATAGTACCATAATAACGACCCTTCGTATGAAAGTACGGAGGGTCTAAATATATCAGATCCCCCTCTTTGGCCGTTTCAGTAGTAATTGTGTAGTCTGTGGCAATAAACTCCGCCCCTTGGATATGTTTAGACCAATCCATAATGATTTTTTCTAAGCTGTCAGGGGATATGCCTGGACGAGTATGATGTAGCGAGTTGTTAAAATCTCCATTTGAATTGAAGCGGATTAAGCCATTAACGCAAGTTCTGGATAAGAACAGAAGATCTTCAGGAGAACGGTTTTTGTTGAAATCATCTCTAATTTCGTAATATGTCTGATAACCTTCTGTTTGCAGTCTTGTCCAACGTAACCTATATGCTTCAGATAATTCGACTGGATTATTTTTAATTTCATTCCATAAATCAATTAGCGGTACACAAATATCTCCGCAAACAGCATCAGGTGGATTTATAGCATAGAGCATTGATCCACCACCAATAAACGGCTCATAGTACCTATTGAATCTGTCGGGTAAATACTCTTTTATTTTTGCGGATTGGCTGCGTTTGCTGCCGCTCCACTTAATAACTGGTTTGAACATTTTAGTCCTCCGTGGATGTTGTTTCAGTTTCAATCAAAATTTCATGAGGATCTACATTTAGATAGTCACATAAACGGATAAATGCGGCAGAAAGCGGAGATTTACCATTTATGTATTCATATATTGTAGGCTTGGATACTCCGGCTTTTGTAGCCAATTCGTTGATGGTTTTAATATCCAAATCAATCATCTTTTTGCGAAGCTCTTTTTCGTTGAGTATCAAATTCTTCATTCGGTTGCCTCGCTTTCAAACAGACTTAAACTGAGCTGGCCCAGCTGATCTTCGTTTTCCGCAACATGGTTTAGGCGATCAGTTGCAATTTCACAGTAGGAATTATCAAGTTCAATGCCAATGTATTTTCTTCCCGTCATTTTTGCGGCAACACATTCGCTTCCGGAGCCTGAAAAAGGAGTGAGCATAATATCGCCTTCTCTTGAAGCCAGTTTAATCATTCGCTTAAGAATTCTAATTGGCTTCTGCGTCGGGTGTTTGCCATACGCAAGCTCGCTCTTTTCTTTATTATTTGATATATCCCATACGGTTCTCATTTGCTTTCCGGGGGTTTTTAGACCATCATAAGAAAAATCGCCGCTTTTTGAATACTCATAATCAAAATAGTATTCTCTTTTCTTTCCACCTTTATTGCACCACAAAATAGTTTCGTGACTGGCGGTCAATCTTCTTCCCGCCAAATTCGGGAAAGCATTTCTTTTGTACCATACAACTTCATTGATGATCTCAATTCCAAGCATTTGGCAAATAACATTAATAACACCAATGTTATGATATGTACCAAAAATCCACATAGAGCCAGTCGGCTTAAGGATTCTCTTGGCTTCAGCAAGCCAGGCTTTAGTAAATGTCATATAGGACTCAAAAGTAAAATCATCCCAATCCTGCATGACTTTGTTCCAGTTGCCGCCCATTCCCTGAAGCTCCACACTATTGTCCCATTTCCATTCTCCGCCCTTAGAAAGGTTATAAGGCGGATCTGCAATAATCAAATCAATGCATGAGTCAGGCAATTTTTTCATTTCAGATACGCACTCACCATTGATAATAGTATTAATCGGCAATGTATTCATATACAATTCCTCCTTACCTGATAAATATAGCACACCATGCAAACAAAGTCAATATATCTTAACTAAAAGTAAAAATAATTTAACCGCAATAAAGATGTCTCTATGAAAAAGCAGAAATTTGTTGTATAATATATATAATCATTCTGATGAGAGGAGGGGCAAATTTGAATCTTGTGTTTAGACTACTTCTAACAATAAATGCAACTTCTTGGATGCTTGTAATCTATGCTATAAAAGGAAAATTAACTATCGGGACTATTCCGTTTTGGGCTTTTCATATAGGGTTAATCTTCTTGCTAATTCTGTTTTCCTGGGTATCGTTGCTTCTCTCAAAATCTTTTGGCAAAGAGAGTCTAACAATGTGTGAGGAGTTTTCGCTGGCAGATAATGAGTTTTTGCCAGTATATTTGGGATACTTTTTTGTTTCATTAAGTGTTGCTGATTGCTACACTATGGCAGCGGTATACTTTTTGGTTTTTGTCTTCACATACCTATCTCAAACGCAATATTTCAACCCAATTTATTTGTTGTTTGGGTATCATTATTACCACGTCTTAACTCATAAAGGAACAAAAGTCTTTGTAATCAAAAAGGGAAAAGTCATTAGATCGAAGGAAGATATAGACTTTCAGAACCTACGACGAATTAACGATACAACATTTATAGAAAGAAGGTAAGAAATTTGGCAAACCTTTGTGCAAAACTTAAACAGAGAGAAAAAAATAAATATAGAAAGATTGTGTCAACAGACGAGCCTGTTTACTCAATTGAAGATATAACAATTAACACATCTACACCGTATGTACCTGGTGCTGCTTTGGAAGAAGGCGAATGGTTCTCTGTCCAAAACGCATCAAGTCAAGAATATAAAATAGACTTGCTAACGACTGAACATTGTACGGTTGATTTCAACTCCATGAACAGAAGTGAATTTGGTTCTGTCGATTTTGTATTTACGGAAATCGGTAATTTGCTCTGTTTTCAGAATGTTTCCAAGGCAAGATTGGTGTCAAAAAAATGTATTCTTTGCTTAGGAGAAGATTTTGAGTACAAAGCAGACCGACGTGAGATTGTAATTAATACCATTCCTGATGCGATTTACAATAAAACCACTGATGTTTTGTATTTCAAACGACTTGAGTCTATTACCAGCATTTTTAGAGGTATTGATCAGCTTTATAAAGAGGCAACTGAAGAAGAGACAACTCAATTCTTGGCAAATGATTTTATTCAGTTGAAGCAAGACTATAATGCATCTAAAGTAAAAACGGCAAATCGAAAAAGAATAGCATTGGCACAAAAAACACTGGAAAGCTTAGATGCAGACAGCAGGAGAAATATATTTACATATATTGGAGAATACTGTCCGGAGCTGAAAGTTTCTGAGACTTCGTTTGAGGTTGGAGATGAAGAAGAATTAAAAATGCTGTTGTATGGTATTGAACAAAGATTCTATACTACGATTGTCGGTGGAGAAAAAAGAATTGCGAACTCTGTTGTTCCGTTTGGACAATAAGAAACTATCCGTTTGAAATCAGAAAAATCAGCCGAGCAGCTAACCGCTGCCCAGCTGATTGTCAGTATTATTATTCTTCCATGACCTCCAGCATTATCTTGGCACCCAGCTTAAATCCGTTCTGGAAGATCAGATAATCTGTTGTCATTTGGTGCTCACGAACGGCATCGGTATAGCGGGAAAACAGTTCCTTCTGCTCGTCCGTCATGGTGGCTTGGAGCTTTTCTTCGTTCCGGCAAATCAGCTCCAGTAGTTTTTTGTACTCCTTACAGGAGGATGTGTCGTACTCGGTCGGCTCGATATTGCCGTACCAGAATTCTTCAAGGATTCTCATACTACATCCTCCCCGTAAATCAGTTCTTTGAGGACGATTTCCTCTGCACGGTTGCAGATGTTGTTCATGGCTCTGACCCATGCCAGCTGATCCTGCGCCTTCAGGCACTCGTTGATGCCTTCTTTCTCTGCCAGCTGCGTTACAAGCAGGTCGAGCCTGTTTCGAGCCTGAGTATCAATGTCAGCAAGATAGCTGTACAGCTTGCCGCTGAGAACCAGATTGGAGTAAATGATAGGACGATGTTCTCTGAGGTACTGCTGGTGCTTTCTGCCCCAGATACCAACCGTGTGTACCTCTTCCTCCGGGATGACCAGACACGGCAGATAGTAATCTTCGTGCAGTTCATACCAAAGACCGTTGGTGTTATCGTAGATGTATTTTCCCATATTGTAAACCTCCATGTATGATTTGAAATAGATAGTTCCGAGTGGCTTTGAGGTGAATCGGCCAGCGGAGGTTAGGTTGTAGCCAATGGCTACAAAATGGCTACAGAATTCGTAAAGACGCTACGGATAGCGTGAAATATGTGGAATGTGTGGAAGAAAAGCGTACTTTTAGTGCATAAAATCACGAGAAATTAAGGTCTGGCGCTCGAGTGGGAGTAAGCAAAAAGTGGATATGAGGGCCCGCAAAGGCGCATAAACACTGGGTTTTTGATTTTCAAATTCCCCATTTGATAGCAGATTGATAGCACTCGTCAAATCCCGATTTATTGAGTTTGAAAAGAAAAATCGGGTGGCTTGCGAGTAGCCTAAAAATCCTCATCTTTTTATTCATAAGTAAAAGGTCTAACTGATTTTTGTTGATCAGTTAGACCTTTTTTATTTTGCTCTCATTTATTTGAATTATCTGATTTTGCGCAACAAATGACCTTTCCCGTGGCCTACAAGTGAGGGGGTTAGATCAGAGCCTCCGGTGGCATCTTGGCGCGGACCTGGCTGCTGTCGTACTCCGGGTAATGGTAGCGCCAGCTGTCGTACTCCTCCTGGGAGATCTCTCCGGCCTCCAACTTGGCGGCCTGTTCCCGCCAGGCCCAGAGCATCTCGTGCAGCCGGGCGGCGTCCTTGTTTTTACGAACATCGACCTTCAGACAGACTTCCCCGTCTATCTCGCTGATCTTGATCCCGTAGTTGTCCTCCAGGGTAAACAGGGTGTGCATCAGGCCCACATAGGAGTCTATGTCCGGGACAGAAAGCGCATGGGGCGAGACATCCAGTACCTCAGCCAAAGCGGCGGTCAGATCTGCCTTTGGGGTTCTTGATCCTGTTTCATATTGTGCAAGGCGTACATCAGCAGACTTCTCCGGGAAGCCCAGTGACATGCCAAGATATTTTTGTGTCATCCCCCGCAGGAGACGGAAAAAGTGAATTCGTTCACCAATCGCCATATCATCAACTCCAATCTATGATTGTTCTTATCCGAAACATAGCATATTTGTTTAGCCTTGTCAAGATAATCTAAGCAAATTTATTTAATAATATTTCTTTCGAAACACTTGAACTAAGCTTATATGTATAGTATCATAAAAATACTAAGCAAATAAGCTTGGATAGCGAAGCACAAAAAATATTACGCCAGCTTTTTAGTTATACAACTGAGAAAAAAGTGGCAGTAGCAAGTGAGGAGGTCTTTATGAAAAGCAAAATTAACAGGCAGAAACGATCAACAAAGAAAGGAAGGTATTTACTATGGCAAATCAGATTTTTATGCGTGTCAACGAAGTGGCAGAGGAGTTGGGGATCTCCATTCCCTTTGCCTATAGGATCATTCGACAGATGAATGAGGAACTGGCTAAAACCGGCTGCATCACCATTGCCGGGAGAATTGACCGAAAGTTTTTCCACGAGAAATTCTACGGTACAAGATCTGAGACAGAAAGGAAGGAGAAATAATTATGGCAGCGTTCAAAAACAAGGACAATGGCACCTGGTATGTTCAATTCCGCTACACCGATTGGAAGGGTGAACGCCAGCAGAAGCTCAAGCGCGGCTTTGCCACTAAGCGAGAAGCGCTGGAATGGGAACGGGAGTTCCTGATGGAAAAACAGGCTGATGTGAACATGACCTTTGAGAGTTTTGTTGCTCTCTATGAGAAGGACATTAAACCCAAACTGAAACTCAATACCTGGCTCACCAAGGAGAGTATCATCAAGAAAAAGATCCTCCCCTATTTTGCGAATCGAAAACTCTCGGAGATCACGGCAAAGGACATTATCCGTTGGCAAAATGAAATCCGAGAGTTGCGGGACTGCCACGGTAAACCACTGTCTAAAACCTACCTGAAGACAGTTCACAATCAGCTTAGCGCCATTTTCAACCATGCTGCCCGATTTTACGGTCTGAATATCAACCCAGCCCGGCAGGCAGGAAACATGGGAGCGGAGGAACGAAAGGAGATGCTGTTCTGGACCCGAGAGGAGTACACCCGCTTTTCTGAGGCCATGATGGACAAGCCGTTGTCCTTCTACGCCTTCGAGGTATTGTACTGGTGCGGTGTCCGTGAGGGAGAGCTGCTGGCCCTGACCCCGGCAGATTTTGACTTTGAAAAGCGCACTGTCACCATCAATAAGTCTTACCAGCGGCTCAATAAGCAGGATGTGGTCACTACCCCCAAAACACCCAAGAGTAACCGCGTGATCCAGATGCCGCAGTTCCTCTGTGATGAACTCCAGGATTACCTCAAGCAGCTCTATGGAGTGGAGCCGGACAGCCGGATGTTCCCCATCAGCAAAAGCTATCTCCACCGAGAAATGGACCGTGGCTGTAAGCAAACTGGGGTAAAACGCATTCGCATACACGATTTGAGACATAGCCACATCAGTTTGTTGATCGACATGGGCTTTACTGCCCTGGCTATTGCAGAGCGTGTGGGGCATGAGAGTATCGACATCACCTACCGATACGCCCATCTATTCCCCACCCGCCAGGTGGAAATGGCTGACAAGTTGGATTTGCTGAAAAATGAGAAGGGAGTGTAAGAAGATGTCCAAGAAGAACTATGACAACCACAACCGCTGGAGAAACAAGACGGTGGCTTTCCGAGTGTCAGCGGAGGAAGACCTCCAACTGGAAACCCTGGTGAAACTCACCGGCCTGACCAAGCAGGATTACATTATCCGGCGGCTATTGGAGCGAGATGTGGTGGTGCAGGGCAACCCAAAGGTTTACAAAGCCCTGCGGGATCAGTTGTCTGCCGTGCTGGACGAGCTGCGCCGAATCGAAGCCGGGCAAGGCGTGAACGACGAGCTGCTGGACACGATCCAAATGATTACAACCATTATGAACGGGATGCAGGAGGAATTCGCCTATGACCGATGAGAAAAAGAAAATGACCGCCCAGGGCTCATCTGTTGGCGCAGATGATGGGCAGTCAATCTCAAAAAACTCTGAAAATAGTATACCCACTTCCGGGCAAAAAAGCAACGATGAAATTGTAAACTCTCAGGACAGTCTGGAAGAAATGTACCGTAAGATGCAGCGTATGACAGACCCCCGATACCTGCATACACTCACGATGACAGAGCTGTTCCAAACCACCTATAAGAGTAGGCCACCAGTGGTGGAAGGTCTGCTTTACGCAGGGGCATATATCCTTGCCGGCGCACCCAAAATCGGCAAGTCCTTCCTGGTGGCTCAGATTGCCTACCATGTCAGTACCGGGCAGGATTTGTGGGGATATAAAGTCCATCAGGGGACGGTACTTTACCTTGCGCTGGAAGATGATTTTCAGCGTATCCAGAGCCGGATGTTTATGATGTACGGCGTGAACGATACCCCCAACCTCCACTTCGCCACCGCCGCCGGAAAGATTGGGAATGGGTTGGATGAACAGCTGAAGAATTTCGTGCAGGAGCACCCGGACACCAATCTCATCATCATTGACACTATGCAGAAGATCCGTGAGGTAGGCGGTGAAGCGTACAGTTATGCCAGCGACTATGAGATCATCGGCAGAATCAAGCAATTTGCTGATCAGCACGGTATCTGTGTTCTGACCGTTCATCACACCCGAAAGCAGCAGGCAGACGATTCCTTTGAGACGATTTCCGGCACCACTGGGCTGCTGGGCTGTGCGGATGGTTCGCTGCTGATGCAGAAGAAAAAACGCACGGAGCTGGACTCTACCATCAAAGTTGTGGGGCGGGATCAGCCGGATCAGATCCTTTACTTGAAAAAGGACCCACAGACTCAGATCTGGAATCTGGAACGCATGGAAAATGAGCTGTATAAAGAACCGCCGGATCCGGTGCTGGATGCGGTTGCAAAATTGGTTTCCCTTGAGTGCCGGGAGTGGATCGGCTCTCCATCCGAACTGGCTGAAGCCATCCAAACGGGAATGGCCTCCAATGCCCTCACAAAGTACCTGAATGTCAAGGCAGGCAGGCTGCTGGAGGAATATCATATTGGCTATGAAAATAAGGCCAAACATTCCGGCCGTCAAGTGAAATTGACCTATATGCTGATAGAGTCAACTGCCTGTGAAGTAACCGAAGAATAAGGGGCGCGACGATAGCGACGGTCGCGACGGTGAAAAGGATACCGTCAAAAACACCGTTGCTATCGTCGCAACCGTCGCGGAAAGGAAATGAATATGAAAAGTGTACAAATTACCTATGACCTTTTTGTAGCTTTGGTGGAGTACCATCTGGCCTGTGACGATGATTATGCCGAGGAAATTCATCAGGGGTTAGAGCAAAAGTTGGATGCGATGGTGCGGCATGAACTATATGCAAAATATAAGACTGCACCCACCGCAGAAGAACGGGAGCAGGCCCGGCAGGCATACCTGGATAAGCGTGAAGTGTTCCCGGATTTTCGATGGCAAGATAAGCTTCCGTTTAGACTAATTTCACCGATGAGATTAGCACAAAAGTTTTCTCTATATTTGTAAGGACAGGAGCGTGGCACGCTCCTGTTTTTTTCTGGCAAAAGGAATGGCTGACGGCAGTTTGGGCAAAGAAATTCAGCTAAAAAGTATCTCGGATGGGGTGGTGTTTTGCCACCCCATTATCCCAAAGGGACCCCATTTTAGGGTACCCCAAAATCACCATAGGATGTCGCGTTTCACGACACACCATGCAAAAAAGCAGAACACAGGATGCGGAGTAAAAGAGAACGATAGGTAGGCATTTTGCCCACACATCTATCGATGGCTACTGTGTTTTACGGCAGCCATCAGGCAATAAGGGGGGAACGATTTGTTCCAGGGCATCTGAAAGGGAACGGCGCTTTGGCGTACCCTTTCAAAGTGTTCGCAGAACGCGCAGCCACAGAATGAAATTCTGTGTTCAAAAGGGGCTTGGGGGCGCTGCCCTCAACAAGCAGACGGCAGGAAATGTGAGTGTGTATTAACACTCGCATTGCTTGCCGGATTTGTGTGTGGATAGCCACACGCATTGCTTGCCAGATTCTAAAATTAACGAAACAGACCTTGTGCCTCTGCGGAAAATCAACCGAAATTTAAGCATCAGGAGGTAACGACTATGAGAAAGATTTTGTCCTGTGAGTTCAACCTGGACACCGCCTGCGTGGAGCTGCGCCTGGATGATGGGATACTGCTTTCCATCGACTGCACCGCAGGGAAATCAACACTGTGAACTATATAGATTTTCATGTGTACCGGAGCAATAAGCAAGCTTATCATCAGATGGGCCAAGTTTGGTCAGGGGAAATTTATTTTTGAATACGCAGTTACTTTTTCGAATTATATTACAGCGATAACAAACACAATGTTTGAGTTTTTGACAAAACAATGCTATACTGTGAGTAGTTGTGATTTTCCTTGAATGGAGGCATAGGAATGAAGGTAAGCTACAAAAAGCTCTGGAAAATACTGATTGATCAAGATATGAAAAAAAGAGATTTAGAAAAAGCCGCCGGGATTAGTCATTATACTATCAATAAATTAAATCATGGCGACAATGTAACTACGGATGTCTTAGGAAAAATCTGCATGGCATTAAATTGCACAATAGATGACATCATGGAATTTGTTGACGAATAAGTCTGAAAATAAAAAACGGGCTTTCTTAAAAAGCAATTTTTTATAAAAAATCCTCAAGTATAGGAGATGAAGATATGGCATACCAAAGTGAAGCAGCCCTTGAACAGCAGTTCATAGAACAGCTCAATAAGCAGGGCTACACCAGCGTTTCTATACCAGACTATGACGCTCTGGTTGAGAACTTCAAAACACAGTTTGCAGCCTTCAATGCGGCGAAACTCGACCACCCTTTGACATCTAAGGAATGGGAGCGAGTGTTCAACATTATGCTTGGAAAATCTGTTTTCCAGAGCGCAAAAATACTTCGAGATAAGTTCGTGCTGGAGCGTGAGGACGGAACGAAAGTGTACCTCTCCTTCTTCGATGCCGACCACACAAAGAACATTTTTCAAGTAACAAACCAGACAACCGTTGTTGGGAAGTATGTCAATCGTTATGATGTGACGATCCTTGTCAATGGGCTTCCTCTCATTCAAGTGGAGTTGAAGCGGCGTGGCATAGATATTCGAGAAGCTGTCAACCAAGTGATGCGCTATAAAAAGCATTCCTACAACGGACTGTACCACTTCATTCAGCTTTTCGTTGTGTCCAATGGCGTTGATACAAAATACTTTGCCAACTCCGACAGAGATATGCTTCACAGTCTTGCCTTCTTCTGGACGGACTTCAACAATGTGCGTATCACCAATCTGAAAGAGTTCTCTATCTCCTTCCTTGCCAGAGACCATATCATCAAGATGCTGACGAGATACACCATCTTGAATGACACGGACAAGCTGCTCATGGTGATGCGTCCCTATCAGGTGTATGCGGTAGAGGCTCTTGTCCGGCAAGCCACGCTCACTAACCGCAACGCCTATGTTTGGCATACAACCGGCGCAGGAAAGACGCTGACATCTTTTAAGACAGCACAAATCCTCGCAGCCAATCCCAATATCAAAAAGGTTATCTTCCTTGTAGACCGGAAGGATTTGGACTCCCAAACCACAGAAGAGTTCAACAAATTTGAAGCTGGTTCTGTTGATGCCACTGATAGAACTGATGTCCTTGTAAAACAGATGCAGGACAAAAATCGGCAGCTCATCGTCACAACGATGCAGAAGATGGCGAACGCTGTGAAGCGTCCTCAATACGCAAAAGTTATGGATGCCTATAAGGACGAGAAAGTTGTCTTCATCATTGACGAGTGTCACCGCAGTCAGTTTGGTGATATGCACAAGGACATTGTTCGGCATTTCCAGAAGGCACAATTCTTCGGCTTTACCGGTACACCTCGTTTCGAAGTGAATGGGAAGACAGAGGGAAAAATCACACAGACCACAGAAATGCTGTTTGGGGAATGCGTACATAACTATCTTATCAAAGACGCAATTTTTGATAACAATGTTCTCGGATTCAATATCGAATATATCAAGACTATGGAGGGTGATTTCGACTGGGACGATCCCACAATGGCAGATGGGATTGATGTAGGCGAACTCTATATGTCCGAGGAACGGATGTCGATGATCGCAAACCACATTGTCCAAAACCATAAAGCGAAGACAAGAAATGGTCAATACACAGCCATCTTTGCTGTCTCTTCGATTGAAGCTCTGGTCAAATACTATGACATCTTCAAGAAAATCAATCATGACCTGAACATCAGCGGTATCTTCTCCTATGGACAGAACGAAGAAGCAGAAGGTAAAGATGAGCATAGTCGGGACGCTCTGGAACGGATCATCAAAGACTATAACGAGATGTACAGCACCAATTTCTCGACGGACACCTTCTCAGCCTATCACAAGGATATTTCAGACCGTGTAAAGGGAAAGAAAACCAAGTCCCTTGACATCCTTCTTGTAGTAAATATGTTCCTGACCGGCTTTGACAGCAAGCAGTTGTCCGTCCTCTATGTGGACAAGGATTTGAAATACCATGACCTACTGCAAGCCTATTCACGAACCAACCGTGTTGAAAAGGAAACGAAACCCTTTGGTATTATCATCTGCTACCGCAATCTGAAAAAGAGGACAGATGACGCTCTTACCCTATTTTCTCAGAGCCATGATACTTCTGGTATTGTTGTTCCCGACTATCCCTATTTCGTCGAGAAGTACAATGAAATGGTTACTCGCTTGAAAGAAATCGCTCAGACTCCAGCAGATATTGACACCATGCAGAACGAGGATGACCAGAAGCTTTTCGTTGAGACATTCCGTGAGCTGACAAAGTATTTGCAATCACTTCAAACCTTCATTGAGTTCAGCTTCGACCAAGACTCTCTCATCATGAGCGAGCAGGAATATCAGGACTATAAGAGCAAGTATCTGATGCTTTACGCAAAGCAAAAGAAAGAGCGTGAAGTTGTTTCCGTCCTGAATGATGTAGATTTCTGCATTGAGCTGATGGAAAGTGATCGAATCAATGTTGCTTATATCATGAACCTTATCCGCAACATTCACTTCGATGATGCCAAACAGAAGGATTATGATATTAAGCATATCAAGGAAGAACTGGGAAGAACTGATAATCCACAGTTGCTCCGCAAGGTGGAGATTCTGCAAGCCTTTTTGGATCGTGTTGTTGTGGGGCTGGAAAGCGCAGATGAGATCGATGCTGCCTACAATGACTTTGAAAATGAGGCAAAGCGTGAAGAAATTGTCGCCTTTGCTCATACAGAAGAAATTGATCCAACTATGCTGACCGACTTCATCTCGGAATATGAGTTTTCCGGCACAATGGATGCCGGTAACATCCGTGACCGTATCGAAAAACCAATGCCGCTGCTGAAAAAACGCTCTCTGGTGAACAGAATTGTAGACTTTATCCGGCAGCACACCGAAAAATTTCAATAAGGAGAATGTAAAATGGACAACAGTATTCAGGCACACCAGAAAGAGCTGTGCAATAAGCTTTGGGCGATGGCAAACGCACTCCGGGGTAATATGGAGGCGTATGAGTTTAAGAACTACATCTTGGGCATGATTTTCTACTACTATCTGTCTGACCGTACAGAGAAGTACATGGCGAATCTTCTGAAAGACGATGGCATCAGCTATGAAGACGCATGGGCTGATGAGGAATACAAGGAAGCCGTTGTAGAAGAGGCTCTGCGTGATCTGGGCTTTATCATTGAACCGCAATTCCTGTTCCGCAAGATGGTCAAAATGGTTGAAAACCGCTCTTTCGACATTGAGTTCTTACAGAAAGCAATCAACGCCCTTATGGAGTCTACTCTTGGCAACGATTCTCAAGAGGACTTTGACGGGTTGTTCTCTGATATGCAGCTCGACTCTACGAAACTGGGGCATACCGTCAAAGACAGAAGTGCTGTCATGGCAAAAATCATTGCCTCTCTGGACGAAATCAACTTCGGAGTAGAAGACACAAAAATTGATGTTCTTGGCAATGCCTATGAGTATCTGATCGGGCAATTCGCTGCAACAGCCGGTAAGAAGGCTGGCGAGTTCTACACTCCTTCAGGTCCTGCCGAGCTGCTGTGCCGTCTGGCTTGTCTTGGACTAACGGATGTCAAGGACGCAGCCGATCCCACTTGTGGCTCTGGCTCTCTTCTGCTGCGCCTCAAAAACTATGCAAATGTGCGTAACTACTATGGTCAGGAGCTTACTTCCACCACCTACAACCTTGCCCGAATGAATATGATCCTTCGTGGCATTCCTTACCGCAATTTCAATATCTACAACGGTGACACTTTGGAGCATGACTACTTCGGTGACATGAAGTTCCGTGTTCAGGTTGCCAATCCTCCGTATTCTGCAAAGTGGTCTGGCGATCTGAGCTTCATGGAAGATCCCCGGTTCAACGAATACGGCAAGCTTGCCCCGAAGAGCAAGGCTGACTTTGCTTTTGTGCAGCACATGGTACATCACATGGACGAGGACGGACGAGCTGTTGTGCTGCTGCCTCATGGCGTTCTGTTCCGTGGTGCAGCGGAAGAAGTGATCCGTAAACACCTTATCCAGAAGTTGAATGTGCTGGATGCCGTGATCGGTCTCCCTGCCAATCTCTTCTTCGGCACAGGTATTCCGGTGTGTGTCCTTGTTCTCAAGAGGGAGCGCAACGGCAATTCCGATAACATTCTGTTCATTGATGCTTCCAATGATTTTGAAGCTGGCAAGAACCAGAATATTCTCCGTGAGTGTGACATTGATAAGATCGTCGAGACCTATGAGCGCCGCGAAGATGTGGACAAGTATGCTCATGTTGCAACCATGCAGGAGATTGAAGAGAACGGTTTCAACCTCAATATTCCCCGATATGTTGACACCTTTGAGCCGGAAGAAGAAATTGACCTGAACGAAGTAGCTGCGGAGATCCGCAAGCTGCAAAGTGAAATCAAGGAGATTGATGCAGAGCTGAAACCGTTTTTTGACGAACTGGGACTTGATTTCCCGTTTGAAGTGGAGGGCAAATAATTATGGCAAATGTATCCTCAAGTAACGGTCTCGAAAAGCGTCCGAAGCTCCGCTTTCCGGGCTTTGATGA
>CALFLK010000007.1 GCA_937880095.1 uncultured Faecalibacterium sp.
TAAATGCGGGAAAACTCTTGTCGAGTTCTCTCGCATTTATTCTAATTATTCAGCACACATTTCCTGAAATACAACCGTTTTCTTGATCTATCAGCAGTGTGTATGCGTTCAACTGAGAAACCAGTCTTTGCATCACAGCATTTACACAAAACCAAACACGAAAGAAAGGACCTGATGATTCAAAAATCATCAGGTCCTTTTTTGGTGGAGATAAGCGGGATCGAACCGCTGACCTCCTGCATGCCATGCAGGCGCTCTCCCAGCTGAGCTATACCCCCACAATCAATCTCGACTGCTTCACTAAAATAACATCTCCGCAACGATTTTGTCAAGAGCAATACAAGAATTCACCCGTATTTTTTATAAAATCACGGTTCTTTTTCGCATCTTTCAAAAATTTTGTATATCATAGAATTTATTACATCACGTATTTCATTTTTTACTTAAAAGAGCCCTCGTTTTCCATCAAATCTGAATTTTTGTTTATTTACTATATAAAAAAAAAGGAATATAATGGATATATTGTGAGGTCAACACCCCTTATTTTCATCATTTACCACGCAATTGCAATCCTGTATAAATGCTCGATTTTCATACATGAAATGCCAGCGAAGCACCTGCTTGTGGCAATCGGACATTTTCCTATTGATTGCCTGCTTATAAAGCATGAAATCAAATATCCTGTAAGTGAAAATGGAGAGTTCTATGAGTATGCAAGTAGGAATCGACATTGGTTCCACAACCGTTAAGGTCGTCGTATTAGATGGCGACCAGATTTTATATCAAACCTACCGCCGCCACATGGCGCAGGTCCGAAAAGCCGCATTGGAGGCATTGTCCGATGCACGGGAGTTCTTGAAAGATAAACCTTTTTATGTTGCCATTTCCGGTTCTGCCGGTCTCGGCGTAGCAGAATGTGCCGACATCGACTTTGTGCAGGAGGTTTTTTCCACCTACGAGGCGGTGCGCAAGTTAGAGCCTGATGCCGATGCTGTCGTTGAACTGGGCGGTGAAGATGCCAAAATCATTTTCCTGAGCGGCGGTCTGGAAGAACGCATGAACGGCAGCTGTGCTGGTGGTACCGGTGCTTTCATTGACCAGATGGCTTCCCTTTTGGATGTGACAGGCGATGAACTGGATGCACTCAGTCTGCAATGTCAGAAAATCTATCCGATTGCATCCCGCTGCGGTGTTTTTGCAAAGACCGACATTCAGCCCCTTTTGAATCAGGGCGCAAATAAGGCAGATATTGCCGCCAGCATTTTCCAAGCAGTGGTTGACCAGACCATCACCGGTCTGTCCCAAGGTCGTGAAATTAAGGGCAAGGTGCTTTTCCTGGGTGGCCCCCTGCATTATTACAAGGGTCTGCAAAAGCGTTTTGCCGAAACGCTACATCTGGATGCACAGCACGCCATCTTCCCGGAATATGGTCGTTTTTCCGTAGCCATCGGTGCGGCACTGTACGCACCGGCAAGTGGCAAAACCGTTACGTTCGCAGAGCTGGAGCAGCGTTTGTCTGACACCAGCCGCCAAATCAAAACGACCAACTATTTGGAGCCACTGTTCAAAGACAACGCCGAGTACGAAGCTTTTGTCAACCGACATAAAAAAGCTTCTACCCCTTGGCGGGACATTCGCGATTATAGCGGTGATGCTTATCTGGGTATCGACTGCGGCAGTACCACAACCAAGTTGACCCTGATTGATGAGAACTGTGCGGTACTGTACCACTATTACAGCTCCAACCGCGGCAACCCTGTAGAAATCGTGCGCCAACAGCTCCAAAAGATTTACAAGCTTTGCGGTGACCATGTGCGTATCCGCAGCGCTGTTTCTACCGGATACGGCGAAGATTTAATCAAAAATGCGTTCAATCTGGACGAAGGCATTGTGGAAACCATGGCACACTTTACCGCTGCCCGCCACTTTGCACCCAATGTGGATTTCATTCTGGACATTGGCGGTCAGGATATCAAGTGCTTCAAAATCAAGGATAACGCCATCGACAGCATCATGCTGAATGAGGCTTGTTCTTCCGGCTGTGGTTCCTTTATTGAAACCTTTGCTAAATCCATGGGTTACACTGCAGAGGAATTTGCCCATCTGGGTCTGTTTTCCCAGCATCCGGTGGATTTGGGTTCCCGCTGCACGGTGTTTATGAACTCCTCGGTAAAGCAGGCACAAAAAGACGGTGCCAGCGTGGAAGATATTTCCGCCGGGCTTTCGATCAGCGTCGTGAAAAACGTATTGTATAAGGTCATCCGCACCCGCAGCGCCAGCGATTTGGGCGAAAATATCGTGGTGCAGGGTGGTACTTTCCTGAACGATGCAGTTCTGCGCAGTTTCGAGCGCGAACTGGGGCACCCTGTAGTCCGTCCGCAAATTGCCGGCTTGATGGGCGCATACGGCGCTGCCATTTACGGAAAACGCCTTGGTCTTGCCCAAAGTACGATGCTGTCTGCCGACCAGCTGGAACAGTTTGTACATGAATCCCGCCCTGTAGTGTGCAAGGGCTGCACCAATCACTGCAATCTGACCATCAACACCTTCTCGGACGGCAAACGATTCATTTCCGGTAACCGCTGCGAAAAGCCGTTGGGTCTGATTCGTCAGGCATTGCCGGATATGTACCAGTACAAGCTGAACAAGATTCTTGCGCTTCAGGGCGTACCTGGCAAGCGCGGTAAAATCGGTTTGCCGCTGGGCTTGAATATGTATGAAAACATTCATTTCTGGCACGCGTTCTTTACTTCTCTGGGCTATGAGGTTGTTTTGTCAGATTTGTCCTCTCGTAATTTGTACCGCAAGGGTCAGCATACCATTCCTTCCGATACTGCCTGCTATCCGGCAAAGCTGATGCACGGTCACATTGAAAACCTGCTGGAAAAAGGCGTACCTACTATTTTCTATCCCTGCCAGTCTTACAACTTCAATGAAAAGAAGGGCGATAACTGCTACAACTGCCCGGTTGTTGCCTATTATCCCGAACTGCTGGCGGGCAATGTTTCCGCACTGCATCAGGTGCAGTTCTGGTATCCGTACGTGAGCCTGAACGACCCGAAATGGTTTGCAAAACAGGCTTACGAATTTTTAAGTCAGAAGGACCCCACGATCACAAAAAAAGAAGTGCGAGAAGCAGCCAAAGCGGCTTACCACAACTACGAGCTGCAAAAAGAAGACAACAAGCGCATGGGTCGCCAGGCGATTGAAAAAGCCCGCGAAATGGGCGTTGGCATTATTGTGCTGGCTGGTCGCCCCTATCATATTGACCCGGAAATCAACCACGGTGTCAACAGCTTGATTACTTCTTTGGGTTGGGCTGTGATTTCTGAGGACTGCGTGGCAGATTTGGTAGAGCCGGTAAAGGTCAATGTACTGAACCAGTGGACCTATCATTCCCGCCTGTACAACGCAGCTAAATTTGTGACACAGAACAAAGATATGGAGCTGGTACAGCTGGTATCCTTTGGCTGTGGTATTGATGCCATTACAACCGACGAGGTTTCCAGTATTTTGTCCAACGGCGGCAAGCTGTACACGGAGCTGAAAATCGACGAAATCAACAATCTGGGCGCTGTAAAAATCCGATTGCGCAGTCTGATGGGTGCCGTTCGGGAAAGAGAGGTGGAACAGTCTTATGAATTCGCAAACAAATAATCCGCAGACAAAGCCTCTGTTCACGAAGGAAATGCGAAAGACGCACACGATTCTTGTGCCGACTATGCTTCCGATTCACTTTCAGATTCTGGGCGACGTTCTTGAAACCTACGGCTACAAAGTAAAAGTTCTGGCAAACACCGGCAATCAGGTCATCCGCGAGGGTCTGAAAAACGTACATAATGATACCTGCTACCCTGCCCAGCTGGTTATCGGTCAGATGATCGATGCTCTGGAACACAACAAAGATCTGGATTTGGATAAGGTTGCTTTGTTTATCACGCAGACAGGCGGTGGATGCCGTGCATCCAACTATCTGTATCTGCTGCGAAAAGCACTGGATAAAAGTGGCTATGAAAATATTCCTGTTATCGCAGGCAGCTTTTTGAAAAATGATATGTGCCCCGGCTTTTCTCTGCCGAAATCCATGCTGCTGCAAGCCCTGTACGGTGTATTCTGCGGCGATTTGATTATGCTGTTGAATAACCAGTGCCGTCCTTATGAAGTAGAAGCAGGTGCTTCACAAAAGGCCGTTGAGGATTCGATTCACATTGCGGATGAGCTGTTCATGCATCACAATCTGCTCACTTGGGGACAGGTTTCCCGCTTGATGAAAGAAATCATCCAGCGTTTCGACCGCATCGAACGCCGCAAGGAAGAAAAAATCAAAGTGGGTATCGTTGGAGAAATCTACGTCAAGTATTCGCCGCTGGGCAACAACAATCTGGAAGAGTTCCTCTTACAGGAAGGTTGCGAAGTGGTTTCTCCCGGTTTGATGGATTTTCTGCTATACTGTCTGGTCAACACCCAGTATGACCGCCAGTATTATGGCATGGGTCGTCTGAAGGCATTCTGCATCAAGCCTGTTCTGCAGTTTTTGATGAAGAAGAAGCGCCAGATGATTCAGCTGATTCAGGAAAACAGCAGCTTTACACCGCCTTGCCCCTTTGAAGTGACTATGGCATCTGCGGATGGTTATATCGGTCATGGCGTAAAAATGGGCGAAGGCTGGCTGCTGACGGCTGAAATGGTTGAACTGATTCAGCACGCACACGTCAACAATATCATTTGCACCCAGCCGTTTGGTTGTCTGCCCAATCATATTGCCGGCAAGGGCGTCATGCGTACCATTAAAGAGAAAAATCCTCAGGCAAACATTGTTGCTGTGGACTATGACTCCAGTTCTTCTGCCGTAAACCAGCAAAATCGCATCAAGCTGATGCTGGCGAACGCACGCCTGACACAGCAGAAAGAAAATTCCGCGGCAGATTGATTTTATATTGCAATGGTGACATCCGGCTTTTTGCTGGGTGTCACTTTTTTATTGCCCTTTAGCTGTTTTCTGCCAAACTCCTTTTGATCTGGTATGCGTGCTACCCTTGTCAGAACACAAAATCGGGTGTAAAATGCTTGTTACACGCTATACTGCGGCTCAGCCGCTTTACGATAGGAGAAACACTATGGAAATCATCATTCGCCAGGCGATTCTACATATTCTGGATTCTACCACCGATCAGCCCGACTTTTCCGAATGCCCTATGGAGCTTAGCCCGGATAAAGCCGCCTATTTGCAAACCTGCATTGAGCGTATGCTGGCAACCGACGAAGCTCGTGTCTGTCGCTTGACCGAAAATTCCGCTTTCCGCATGGAACTGGAACAGAATAAGGATTTCATCGACTTGTCCCGCCGCATTGCCGGTGTGATGTTTGATTTCATGCACGCACACCCCAGTATCCCCTCTGCCGATTTGGCTGTCGTGGATTACGACTGCGAGGGCGAAGGCTATCTGGCAGTTTTGAAGCTGAACTATAAGAGTGGCTACACGCACATTACCGAGCAGGTACAGGATGGACCGTTGCAGCATACCATTATGCATCAGCGTGTCTGCCTACCCTCCCCTACAGTGAAAATTGAAGAGGGCGCTTTGATTCGTTATCGTGACGGCGCGGTACGACTGGTAGAAAAGAAGTACGATCTGGACGGCAAAAAGGATTTCTATTTGTCCTCTGTCATTTTTGAATGCACGCAGGAACTGACCGAAAAGAAAAAGCTGGAAGTCATTCAGAAAGCTGCTACGCAGGCTGTGCAGGATGCTTACACCGAAGAGCCCCACGCTGCAGAACAGGTCGCTGTGATTTTATCCAATCAGGCAGCTGTACAGGACAACGTGATTTCCGTACAGGCTGTGAAAGAACAAATCGAGGAGATGTACCCCCTCGCAGCAATCCCCTTTGAAACTGCCGTGGAAGAAGCACAGGTGGATATTGCCGAACCGGTTAAAGTGACACCTGCCCGCATTCGCCGTTTGGAAAGCCGTTGCCTAAAAACTGCCAGCGGTATTGAAATCAAAATCCCGGCGGAACTAATTGCTGCTGACAGCGCAGTAGAGTTTATTCATGGCGATGATGGCAGCTTGTCTATGCTGATCAAAGACGTGATTCTGTAAGGTTTTCTTATACACAAAACAAAAAAGAGCAGGCGGAGTATAAAATCTCTGTCTGCTCTTTTTATGCTCAAAAATAGAATAAATCCTCAAACTTTTTATCCAGTGCAATACACAAAATCAGTGCTAATTTTGCGGTGGGATTGAACTGCCCCGTTTCAATGGAACTGATGGTATTTCTGGAAACACCCACCATCTGCGCTAATTCAGTTTGTGATAACTTTTTTTCGCTTCGGGCTTCTTTTAAGTGATTTTTCAGAACTAATTTTTCATCCATAAGTTACAAACAGCCTTTTCACAGAATCGCAGAAAGATAGTCAATCAGGTTAATTACTGCAGAAGCTCCCCAAAATAGCCCGAAAAAGGATGCACTTTTCTGTTTTTGACGAATCCATTTATATACATACTGACCGCAAAAAACAGAGGCGTATACAGCGTACAAATCCTGATATGGGAGGTTATAATTCATTTTGATTAGCATGAGGATCAGGCAGATAATTAAACCAACGATCATTCCCCAATAACCGCTTTTTTGCTGAATATCCAGCTCCATTTCATCCATCTGGTTCGGTTTTTGCATTTGGGCTTTTTTCAAGATTTCGTCCTTTGTCATATAGAATCGCTCCTTTCCGTTGCCAAGTTTACTTTGCAACCTTATTATAGCAATACCAAGTTTACTTGTCAACACGGATTGCAGCAAAACTGCAAAATACAAAATAAAATCGACAGCACCTTTCTAAAAGGATACTGTCGATCATCATTTTATAAGTGCTTGCCTAGCCGGCAGGCTTTTTCATTTCAGTCATCGTCCTCGCTGGGTGCGGTCAAGGCATCCAGCAGCAACTGATAGATTTCGCTGCCACGCAGAACAAAACGCTTTTTCACCATTTCTGCTGTCAATCGGTCCGGCATCATCAGCTCCAGACTGAAATCCTGCTTACGGACACCAGCAATGGAGCAGCGAATCGACCACCCCGCCGGGGTTTCTTTTACCTCTGCATGATACTCTGCCGACTTCTGGTTCCAAACCTGCGCGCGAATAGCTGCTTTGATTGCCGCAATCCGCACGCTGCGCGGAAGGTCATCTTCCAGCTCTAAAGCAACTTTTGCACCCGTTGCTGTGATGCTATACGCTTCGCCCTGCTTTTTCACCAGCTTACGCTCGACTACGTCCGCCAAGCCATCACAAAACTCAAAGTAATTCACCAGCTGCTCTTCCAGCAGCGCGGTTTCTATTTCCTGCCGAGTCAACGGACCGGCATTTTTTATCAAATAGCACAGCAGCAAACGAATCTGTGTGCTGCTTGTCAGTCCACCGGGTTTGACACCGGCGGTAAAAACATTGCTTTCTGCCATCGTTCCTTCCCCCTTTACAACTGGATCCGGTATTCACTCTTCTATTATAAAGGGTTCTTGCCAAAGTTACAAGACTGCGGCAGCGAAGTCTGTCTCAATCTTTTTGCCGCTTTCCGGTGTGGAGTAAACCCACTGATCGATTTGTCCGTCGGTCTGGGTGTAGCGTAAATCAAAGCGAATCTTCTTTTCCAGATTCCGATTCACGATCACCAGTTTAATTTTCATCTTTTCCGGCAGAATATTCTTGATGTATACGCTCACAGGCTGACCGGGCTGCAATGCCGGACAGGATTCCGCAAGACCTGCCAGATTGGGCGCAAGCTCGATAAACGTGCCGTAGCTTTCCACACTGCGCACAATACCTACCACCGTTTCACCGATCGAGAAATTGGCGGCATTTTCTGCCCAGGTACCCAGCAGTTCCCGCAGGGTCAGGACAAAACGATCCTGCGCATCCCGACTCTTAATCACACAATAAATATGCTGTCCTACCGATACACGGTCCAGCGGCGAGGAAATACGGCTTACTGACAGGCAGTCAATGGGCAGCAAGGCATTGATACCGCAGCCCACATCACAAAATGCGCCGAACGGCTCCACATGAGTCACCACAGCTTCCACCACATCGCCGGGGTGCAGATGATTCAGATACACCTCACGGCATCTGTGCTGTGCTTCCGCACGGGAAAGCAGCAGCTGCTGTTCCCCTTTGGGACCCTGCTGGAAACCCAAAATCACAAAACAGGTTGCACGGCCTACGCGTGTCAGAACCGCAATATCCCGCACGCTGCCGGTATCTGCACCTTCTGCACACTGGGCAAAAGGCATTACTCCCTGATAGTTGCCGATTCGGAAACGAAGCTGACGCTGAGCATCAAATGCCAGCGCTGTAGCCTGTACAATTTCCCCCGAAAGGATTGCCGCCTTGATTTGTTCCAGACTAAAATGCTCCGCACTGCGATAACTGTCTTCCATACGAAATTCCTGCATGATTGTTCCTCTCTTCCTGCTTTTTCCCGACCGCTGATACGGCACGGTATACTGCATATATATGTGCTTTCATCCGGTTCTATTGCTTTGTCTTTGTTTTTTCTTCTGCGCCTGGGGTAAAAAGAGCTTTTTCTCTTTTAACCACTCCCGGTCTGTGCTATAATTCTATTGTATACGTTTCATTGTTAGCGCATATAAATTTGTATCGTGCAGAAAGGAATGCGAACCATGGATATCCACGTTGGCGATACCATTCAAACCAAGAAAAGCCACCCTTGTGGGGCTAACAGCTTCTCTGTCCTGCGTGTCGGCATGGACTTTCGTATCCGCTGCAACGGATGCGGGCATGAAATCATGCTGCCTCGTGCAAAAATCGAGAAGAACATCAAAAAAGTGATTCCCGCCGAAAATGCCGAACTGAAATAGCGCTTTTCCCTGTTTGTCATCATTACTGAACGGAGAATCGTTATGTTTGAGCAAATGCACGCAATCAGCAACCGTTACGATGAACTTTCTATTCGGCTTTCTCAGCCGGAGACCATTGCGGACTCCCGCCTGTTTTGCCGTCTGATGAAAGAATATCGCGATTTAACGCCGCTGGTGGAAGCATACCGGGCGTATGCTACCGCACAAGACCATCTGGAGCAGGCGCTCGCCCTGTTGGCTGAGACTTCTGACCCGGATTTCAAATCCATCATACAGCAGGAAATCTGCGAAAACCGTCAAAGCACGGCACATTGGGAACAAGAATTAAAACTTCTTTTGTTACCCAAAGACGCCGGCGATGGAAAAAACGTCATTTTGGAGATTCGTTCGGGCGCAGGCGGCGAAGAAGCTGCATTGTTTGCCCACAGTTTGCTGCGAATGTACACCATGTACGCACAGGACCACAACTGGAATCTGGAGATTCTTTCCATCAACGAAACCGAACTGGGCGGCACCAAAGAGGCTGTGTGCAGCATTGACGGCGAAAATGTATACAACCGTCTGAAATTTGAGAGCGGTGTCCATCGTGTACAACGTGTACCGGAAACGGAAACGCAGGGTCGTGTTCATACTTCGACCGCAACGGTTTCTGTAATGCCGCAGGCGGATGAAGTGGACTTTGAGCTCGACCCGAAGGATTTGCGCATCGACGTGTTCCGTTCTTCCGGTGCAGGCGGTCAGAAAGTCAATAAAACATCCAGCGCAATTCGTGTCACACACCTGCCTACTGGTACTGTGGTAGAGTGCCAAAATGAGCGCAGCCAGTTCCAGAACAAAGACAAGGCGCTGGAAATCCTGCGCAGCCGCCTTCTGGCGCAAAAGCAGGCAGAACAGCAAAACCAAATCAATGCGACGCGCTCCAGCCAGGTTGGCTCCGGCGACCACAGCGAAAAAATCCGCACCTACAATTTCCCGCAGGATCGCATGACCGATCATCGGATTGGTCTGACACTGCACAATCTGGAAAGTGTATTGGACGGTAGATTAGACCCCATTATCGATCAGCTGGCCACCCGAGAACAGCAGGAAAAACTGAAGCAAACCGGGCAGGTCAACTCCTCGCTGCTATAAAACACAGGAGTAAAGCGAACTATGAACACTATTTTTTGTAATGCAGATGCTGCCAACATCGAACAGGCAGCACAACTTTTGCGGCAGGGCGAAATTGTCGGTCTGCCCACCGAAACGGTTTACGGCATTGCGGCAGACGCGCGCAATGGTGAAGCCGTATCCAAAATTTTTGTGGCGAAGGGACGCCCGCAGGACAATCCCCTGATTGTACATATTGCGGATATGTCCATGCTGGACGGTTTGGTCAGCGAAATACCTGAGCGTGCGCAGCTGTTGGCTGCTGCATTCTGGCCCGGCCCCTTGACGATTATCATGCCCCGCGGCAAGGAAGTTGCTGCGGAATGCTGTGCGGGTTTGGATTCTGTCGGTATCCGTATGCCCAGCCATCCGGTGGTGCGCGCAGTGATTCAGGCAAGCGGCTGTGCTTTGGCTGCACCTTCTGCAAACCTGTCCGGCAGCCCCAGCCCCACCACTGCGCGTGATGTTCTGGCGGACATGGATGGTCGTCTGCCCATGATCGTAGACGGCGGTGATTGTCAGGTTGGCGTGGAATCTACCGTTATTTCCATCATCGGTGAACACCCTGTTCTGCTGCGCCCGGGTCATATTACACTGGAGCAGCTGGAAGCTGCACTGGGCGAAGAAGTGGTCATTTCCGGTGCAATTCTGGAAAAGCTGAAAGACGGCGAGGTTGCCCGCAGCCCCGGAATGAAGTATAAGCACTATGCCCCGAAAGCTGACATTACCATTTTGAAGGGCAGCTTCGACCAGTATATAGCCTATGTAGAAGCCCATCGCGACGAAAATCCCGCCTGCCTGTGCTTCACCGGTGAGGATGAAAAGCTGGACTTCCCTTGCATCTGCTACGGCAAAGAGGGTGACGGCAACGATCAGGCATTCCACCTGTTCCGCTGCCTGCGCGCTTTGGATGAACAGGGCGACGGTGTTGTATATGCACGCTGCCCGGCAGTAGACGGCGCGTCGATGGCGGTGTATAATCGTCTTATCCGCGCAGCAGCTTTCCGGGTTATTGAGCTATGAGAACCATCGGCATTACCGGACGCTCCGGCTGCGGAAAATCTACCGTTTCTGCCTATCTGATGAAACTGGGTTATCCTTTGGCAGATACGGATCAAATCGCACGGGAAATCATGGACCCGGGTTCTCCCTGCCTGCAGCAGTTGGCAGATGCTTTTGGCGCTGACATTCTAAATGCGGACGGCACGTTGCAGCGGCATTTGCTGGCGAATCGTGCATTTGCTACCCCGGAGGGTACAAAGCTGCTCACCAACATCACTCACCCGGAAATTTTGCGGCGAACCCTCGCGATGCGGGATGCAGCGGAGCAAAATGGTGCTTCCTTATTTTTCATGGATGGTGCCGTACTGGTCGGCAGTATATTTGAAGCCTACTGTGATACACTGATTCTGGTTACCGCACCGTTTCAGGTGTCCGTGGAGCGCATCTGCCGCCGTGATGGAATCAGCCCGGAAATGGCACAGCGCCGCTTAAATGCGCAGACACCCGAAGAGATATTACGGGAAAAAGCATCCTATATTTTAGAAAACAATCACACCCCTGAAGATCTGATTCAGCAGGTGCAGAACCTTTTGCAGCTGCTGTGAAAGGAGTCCGATGCGAAAAAAACTGATTGCTTTGTTTCTCGTTGCGCTGCTGGTTTTTCTCGGTATGGCATACGCGCCGAAGATTAAACAGCGCATCTTGGAACAGCTCTACCCCACCCCCTATGAAGATATTGTAACGGAATATGCCGCCCAATATGACTTGGACCCGCTTTTGGTATATTCTTTCATTAAAACCGAAAGCAGTTTTGACCCACAGGCGCAATCCAATGTAGATGCCCGCGGACTCATGCAAATTACAGAAATCACCTTTGACTGGCTCAAGCCTCGTGTTGGCGCAGAGGAATCGGTGGTCTTTGAAGATTTGTACGATCCGGAAACCTGCATTCAATTCGGCACTTATTATCTCAGCCGAAGCTTGGACCGTTACAATGGCGATGTCGCTACTGCTGCAGCCTCTTATCACAGCGGCTGGGGAACGGTAGATAGACTTTTGGCTGACGAAGCCTACTCCAAGGATGGCAAGACGCTCGACGTTTTTCCATATACACAAATGAATCATTATGTGGCTAAGATCTCTCGCGCTTATGCGAAATATCAAGAGATTTATCGCCCGGAAGGAGAATAACTTATGTCTGAAAAAAACATGGAGACCCTTTCCAAAGAGCTGCTGTTCAAGCCGGAATATCCCGCTGACAAGAACAAGGCTCTGCTGGAAGAAGCAAACGCTTTCTGCGAAGGCTACAAGAAGTTCCTGGACAACGGCAAAACTGAACGTGAAGTTGCTGAGATCAGCGAAAAGATGCTGATTGAGGCAGGCTATCAGAAGTTTGATGATGCTGCAACCTACAAGCCCGGTGACAAGATTTACTTCATCAACCGTGCTAAGTGCGTTGTTGCTGCTACCATCGGTTCTGAGAGCATGGAGAAGGGCTTCCGCCTGAACATCGCTCACATCGATGCACCCCGTCTGGACCTGAAGCCCAATCCCCTGTACGAGCAGGATCACTTCAGCCTGCTGAAGACCCACTACTACGGCGGTATCCGCAAGTATCAGTGGGGCACCATGCCTCTGGCTATCCACGGTGTGTTCTGCAAGCCCAACGGTGAGACTATTAAGGTCTGCATCGGCGAGGATGAGAACGATCCCGTATTCTGCATCACCGATCTGCTGCCCCACCTGGGCGCTGAGCAGAACGAGCGCAAGCTGTCTGAAGGCATCAAGGGCGAAGAACTGAATGTCGTCATTGGCAGCGAGTGTGTCACTGACGAATCCGTTAAGGAAGGCGTCAAGCTGAACACCATGATTCTGCTGAACCAGAAGTACGGCATCGTTGAGCGCGACTTCAACCGCGCTGAAATCGAAATCGTTCCCGCTGGCAAGGCTCGCGATGTTGGCTTTGACCGCGCTCTGATTGGCGCATACGGCCAGGATGACCGCGTTGAGGCTTACCCCGCACTGATGGCTGAAATCGCTTGCAAGAACCCCACCTTCACTACTGTCTGCGTTCTGACCGATAAGGAAGAGACCGGCAGCGAGGGCGTCACCGGTATGCAGAGCGATTACGCTTTCCACTTCCTGCAGCAGCTGTGCCGTATGCAGGGTGCTGATTACATCCGCGCTTGCCAGGCAAGTAAGTGCCTGTCTGCAGACGTTACCGCAGCTTACGATCCCACTTGGAACAGCGCTTTTGAGGCTACCAATGCTACTTATGCAGGTCGCGGCGTTGCTTTCGCTAAGTACACGGGTTCTCGCGGCAAGGGCGGCACCAGCGACGCTTGTGCAGAGCTGGTTGCTTATGTCACCGGCCTGTGCGACGAAGCTGACGTTGCATGGCAGATCGGCGAAATGGGCCGTATCGACCTGGGTGGCGGTGGCACCATTGCTATGTATGTTGCAAACCGCGGTATCGACACGCTGGACGTTGGCGTGCCTGTGCTGTCCATGCACTCCCCCTTCGAGCTGACCCACAAGATCGACATTCTGATGCTGTACAAGACTCTGTCTGCTTTCAACAACGCAAAGGCATAATCTTAAACTGCATTTTATCAAAAGAAAAAGCGTATCGTCTGCAAAGGCGATACGCTTTTTTGATACGCTGAATCAAGAAGAAAACCCCGCAAACTTGATACAGTTTGCGGGGTTTTCTGATGTTGTGTAAGAGATGCCAGAGATTACTTCTGCAGTGCACCAAATACGATGGGGGTTGCACCAGCAGCTGCGTCAACGCTCAGCAGCTCGATGTTAGCCTCTTCGAAGTGCAGGGTCTCAAACTTCTGGGTTGCACCGCTCTCGGTGGTGAACTCCAGAACGTAGGTCTTGCCTTCTACTTCGCTAGCAGCAGCCTTGTCAGTCAGAACAACAGAAGCATCTGCTGCCAGACCGCCGTTTGCATGGTTCTCGCCCTTGTCCTCAGAACCTGCCTCGTACAGGTACAGCTCGGTGACGGTTTCACCAGTGGTGTTGACCACGTTGTAAGTTGCGGTCATTTCCGGTGCTTCGAAGCGGATTACAGTTGCACCAGCAGCTGCATCCACGCTCAGCAGGCTGATGGGAGCAACTTCAAAGTGCAGGGTCTCAAACTTCTGGGTTGCGCCGCTCTCGGTGGTGAACTCCAGAACAAAGGTCAACTCCTTTGCTGCATCCTCAGAAGCTGCGGTGCGGGTCAGCTCAACAGAAGTATCTGCTGCCAGACCGTCCTTTGCGTAGTTCTCGCCCTTGTCCTCAGAGCCTGCCTCGTACAGATACAGCTCAGTGACAGTTTCACCAGTGGTATTGTACACAGTGTAAGCTGCGGTCTGCTCGCCTGCCTGTGCAACAGAAGAACTATTGTCAGAAGATACGTTGCTTTCAGAAGAAGCACCGCAACCAGCCAGCATACCAACTGCCAGCACAGCAGCTACTGCTGCAAAAATTTTCTTTTTCATGGGGTAACCTCCAATATTGTTTCTTGTTACAGTTCACTTGTTTCGAACTGAACTTTTTAAGTATACCATGACACTATGAATTACATATGAACAAAACAATCATTCTTTTTGTACTTTTCACTTGTACCCTATAGTGTGATACCAATATTCACAAGCAAATCGTTGTTTCTACCCTTTCAACAAACAAAAATACCGCTCAAACGATTGAACGGCGTTTCCTTACGGGCATCAAATTATGCTTTGGCACAAGATACAGCGCATTCTTTCTCTGCATCCGGTCCTTTGGCGCAATCTGCGTGGGTATTGATTAGAAACTGCAATCCTGTTTCTGCTTGCAAACGACATACACGCAAGGAATCACCAAGCAGGTCATAGCTCATCCCAGAATCCAGCCAATCCAGGAAGATACCAACCAGCAGACACTTGAAATAGCGCACAATAATCTCTTTGTCCTCAGGGGCAATGGATAGCGCGCTGGAAATATTCGTGATATATTCTCTGACCAGATACATCAGCAAATGATTCAAGTGCTGAATGAAGATTTCGCGCGGCAGCGACCGATACACATGCATGACCGATTTTTTATTCTCTGTAAAATACTGTACCGTAATTGCGATGCAATCTTCCAGCGAGCCGACCTGACAATGCTTTTCGACCAACGCATCAATGCGGGAAATCAAAATTTCTTCCAGCAGCGCAGGGATATCCTGATAGTGATAATAGAATGTATTGCGATTGATTCCACAGCGCTCTACAATGTTTTTCACAGTGATTTTGCTAAATGGTTTTTCATCCAAAAGCTGCAAAAACGATTCTGTGATTGCCTGTTTCGTGAAGTTCACTGTGCTTTCCTCCTGTCACTATTTTTTTCATATCACAGTATATATTATCACAAAGCGTAAAATGAAGCAATTTCTATCCTAATTGATTTCATTCATTTATAAAAAGGAGCCCGGCATCACAATGATACCGGGCTCCTGCACTATTTTCTGTACGGTTTACTGTTCTGCAAGAAAATTCAGCGAAACATCGCTCTTCCTACAAACAGACAAACACTTACTTCTGCACCTTATGCGCATACTTCTTGACACGCTCGTCATCGATCACGCCCTGCCAGTTCATACCGAAACCGAAATCGTAGGTGTGACCCTCGGTATCCACATGGCATTCCATATCGAACGGCATATCTTCCATCTGCTCTTCTACCGTCTTCATGTTGCTGGGAATCTGTATCGGCAGCAGACCTTCCGGATTGAAGTTTCCGCTCAGGACTTCCAGCAATGCGTTGGACAGCTCACCAAACATAGCCAGAATTGCATCTGCGGATTTTTCAAACTCGTTGACAACCATGGGACCAGTCATCTTTGCACAGACGATAACAGGCTTGTCACCCATTGCCTTCTTGGTGTTCAGAACCATGTCCAGATCGTCCTCGTTATTTACAGTGACGCTCTTGCCCTTGTAGCTGCGATCCGGGAACTCATCGTTCGGGTCCTGTGCGATGCTGTGCTCACGCGCAAATTCAGCAGTATAAGGACGGTACTGCAGGCTGACGGGAACAAAGCCGTTGCCGCCGTTTTCCTTATCCTTTACATCGTAGCCGCCCAGCAGGCTGAATGCTGCACCGTTGGGCTGACGGATCACGCACAGTGCCACATCTGCTTCTTCCGGCGTATCCACAACGATGAAGTATTTGTTCAGCAGTTCTGCAGGGAACGGGCTTTCCCAGTGTTCTTCGGTCTTGATGCTCATCCAGTCCACGCTCTCCGGGAAGTGGATCTTCGGCACATAAATCTTCGTACCAGGCTTCAGAGGCAGCACCTGCTGCTTATTCTTCAGCATGACGATAGACTTCTTCTGTGCTTCAAAGCCTTCTTCCATGTATGCGGGGCAGCCAACGGTTTCTGCAGACTTCTGGGGATCCAGATACGGATTCTCAAACAGACCAACACGGAAAATGTTCTTCAGCAGGCGACGTGCGGAGGTTTCGAAACGATCACGCATGAATGCTTCGCCATGCTCCTTGACACCGATTTCGTAAGCGTCCATGATCGGCTCTTTTTCATTCAGACCGCCGAACTGGTCAACACCAGCCATCAGGACACGGTAGCAGCGCTCAGCACGGGTCAGATTTTCCACACCCCAGCACTTACCGCCGTACATGCTTTCCAACGGAGCGGGATCTTCAGTAATGGACCAGTCGGTGCATACGACTTCGTCGTAATTGTACTTGTCACGCAGCAGGTCGGTAATCAGGTACTTGCTGTAGCTGGAACCAACGTTTTCGTTATTGCCTGCCTCGCCGAAAATAGCGGTATAGTAAGGCATAACAGAGCTTGCACGCTTGGTCTTACCATTCAGCTTGAATGCACCCTCGGTAAAGGGAATCAGATGCTCATCGAAGTTGTTACCCGGATAAACCGAATACTTACCACAGCCAAAGTGAGCATCACGGCCGCCTTCTACGGCACCGCCGCCCGGCCAGTGCTTGACCATGGTATTGACGCTGTCATAACCCCAGCCATCCGTGATTTCCTGCTCGCCCTCAGAAGTCTGGAAGCCGTCGCAGTATGCGCGTGCCAGATCTGCATTCAGGCTGGAGTTTTCACCAAAGCTACCGGAGAAACGGCTCCAGCGAGGCTCGGTGCACAGGTCAATCTGGGGAGACAGTGCAGTGGTGATACCCAGACCACGGTATTCCTTTGCTGCAATTTCACCGAACTTTTCCATCAAATCCGGGTCAAAGGTTGCTGCCATGCCCAACGGTTCGGGCCAGTGAGAAATATCTCCGCCTGCGCCAGCATCAAACTCAAAGGAAACCGTCGTACCATGACGGGGGTCAGAGCTGATGGATACGGGAATGCCCCAAGGCAGGCTCTCTGCCAGTGCCTGTACATTGTTATTCCACTGTGCGGAATCTGCAGCAGACTGTACAGCAACAATCAGCAGGTGACGCAGATAATCCTCAGTCACGAACTTTTTCTGCTGGTCAGACAGTGCAGATACCGGCAAACCGCTTTCCATAATGCTCTTGCCATCGTAAGATACCTCGCCGAAATACGGCATAGAGTATCCGGGAATGAACTGGTGACGGCTGTACAGCATCAAGCCAGCAATTTCCTCAATGGACAGACGAGAAGCCAAGTCTTTTGCACGCTCCTCTGCGGGCAAGCGCCAGTCCTCGTAGGGATACAGCGTTCCTGCCTGTGCCAGGTCCTTAAAATACAAGCCGTCTTTTTCAATCAGCTTTACGCCAGACTCTTTCGACCAGCACAACTTGGGACCATTCAGGTTCTGGACGCTCTCCAAAGTAGGTTCTCCTGCTTTTTTCATAGGTACATCTACCCTCTTTCCTTTTTGTGAGAATTTATCTTTCGCACGATAAAGCTCTCCATTTTAGCTTTCTTGTACTATAGCTATAATACTTTGCTTTTCTGTGCGTGTCAATAACGTGTCTTTTGCACAAAAAATGGCACGAAATACTGTGCAATCAGTCGAACAAAAAGATACAGCCCATCTGTTTTGAGATGGGCTGTACCTAAACAATCGAATGTTATCTCACTTCAAAAATTACTTAGCAACACTCTTTTTAATCTGAAGCAACACCAGAACGATGCTGACACCCAGCAGCATATGACCGATGCCTGCGATACCAGAAATAGAAGCTGTCAGTGCAGAGGACAACGCTGCACCCTGAACCTGCAGGATACCACGCACCAAAAATGCTGCGCCTGTAACATTCAGACCAATATGATACACCAGCATCACTTTATTTGTCTTTGTATTGGAAAAATAAAAATTCTTTTCCAGCAGCAAAAGCAGCAGGAAGAAAACCATGCCCAGCATAAAGTAATGTGTGTGCATGACCGAAAGCGCGGTTTCGCCTGTAAAACCATTCAGCTTGGTAAATTCGCGGTAGAACACACCGCATACCATAGCGATAATTGCATAAGTAATCGAAGCATTTGCGTAACGTTTCATAATAAATCTCCTATCCTTCATCATTGCATTTTTACAATACCCGAAACAATATATTTCTCTGCATCGGATATTACGGTATCTACTGCAAACCACGGTCCCATTCGGTCAGCCAGCACATTTTCGTGCATCAAACCCATAGAAATGTGCTTTGCCCTACCCCGGTGACAATCATCCACCACTGCACGGCTCATGCCATGCGCAATGGTAAGACGACCACCCGGAACCAGAAGTTTCGATAAATGCTCTATCAGCTTTTCCGGTTCTGGAAAATACGGAAACGCATTATAAATCATAACGCAATCCACACGCTGTTCAAGCTCTAAATTTTGCACATCTCCGCAGATGACCTTGATCTGGGAATCCTGACATTTCTGCTGTGCGATTTTCACCATTTCCGGCGAGATGTCGATTGCAATCACACGCGCTACATTTCGCTTTCGGTAATCTTCAAACAGAACACCTGTTCCGCAAGCCACGTCTAAAACGCGTTTACCAGCAGTGATTTCACCGCAGTCCAGGATTTTTTCAATCACACACTCATTGCGAATTTGTTCTGCATCCCATGTGGGTGCCCGCATATTAAAAAAATCAATGATTGCTGAGCGATCCAATTTCTCGCACCTCCGTTTCTATCTCGTGTTTGGTTTTCGTCCTGTTACTGGAAAAATGTCTTTGTGTCGATTTTCTGATATCCGCCAAAGCTGGCAGGATAGGCAAAAATTTCATCTGCCAGTTCCTTGCCCAGAAATGCTTTCGTGACTTCATTGGTCTTTTCCGTCATATCCACATCGGCAAACAAATCCGGATATGCCGTTTTAGCAAGGAACCAGGTATTGATCAATGCCGTTTCAAAGTTGGTATAGTATGCGTTGTAAGCCATCTGCAAGTAGACTTCGCCATCATTCCATGCTTTGCAGGAATCGAACATGGATGCATCTCCCTGATACAGGGGTTTGATATTTTTGACCGCTGCCGCATCCACAACCATAATATCCATGTCTTTGCCCAATGCAACAAACTTTTCTTCTTCAATGGGCTGAATTCCCGGATGATCCAAGTCCGTCACAACGTTTTTGATGTTGGCGATTTCAAACGCCTTGTAATCCTGCGCTGTCATCAGGTGATCGGTCGTTCCCCAATTTCCCAAACCGCAGATATAAACGCGCGGTTTGTCTTCTTCTGCAACAGCTGCCGTTCTGTCACTGATTTCTTTCATTTCCGATTCCACAAAAGAAATCAAATCTTCTGCTCTTTCCGTATTTTCAAAGATCGTCCCCAGCAGCAGCATCGAATCCTTGAACGCATCATCAAATACACCATTCGGACCGGATTTCAGTGTCACAACCGGAACGCCCAGCTGCTCTTGCAGTGCATCTTCTTTTTCCACATCCTCATATTCGGAAATCACAAGATCCGGATTGCAGGAAAGAATTTTTTCTGCTTCTGCAGCCTGCGCACTCGGACCTCCCACACCACAGGAATCCAGCGTTGCAAAGGTATCTCCGAACGCTACAACATAGGGTCGCGCTACCGAATCAAACATCTTCGGGCGTTCGGTCAATGTGGGATTATCAATGTCTTCTACGCCACACAGCAGCTCCGGATTACCGATATAGCTGTACATACGCAGCGCTCCGGCACCGATGCAAACGACACGCTTATATGTACCGGGCTTGACCTGCACTTCACGTCCGATCATATCTGTAACGGTAATTTCAGCGTTTTCTTCTGTTTCGTTCTCCGCCTGCATCGACTGACTCTGACTGCCACAGGCACAAAGTGCCAGCAGCATCACCAGTGTCAGCACAAATGCGATACTCTTTTTAATTTTCATAATAATTCTCTCCAATTATGATTTTTTGGTTTTCTATCTCCATGATTTTCATGCGTACTCCGTAAACATCCTGAATCACATCTTCGGTAATGCAATCTTTTTTGCCGGCATATTGAATCACGCCGTCTTTCATAAAGAAGAACCGATCCCCAAAGTACAATGCCTGATTCAGGTCATGCAGAGAACTTAAAATGCTGATTCCTTTTTCCCGCACCAGCTTTTTTACCTCTGCAATAATCAGCTGTTCATTTGCAATGTCCAGATTGCCTGTTGGTTCATCAAAAATCAAAAGCTGCGGTTCTTGTGCCAGCGCGCGTGCAATCGCTATTTTCTGTCTTTCTCCACCGGAAAGCTCGTCCACATTTCGATCTGCGTATGTTTCCAAGTGCATCTCCTGCAGTATTTGTTCCACTACCGCATAGTCGTCTGCATTGGCTTTCAGCCCAAAATAAGATACTCTGCCCATTAAGACTGAATCGAACACGCTCAATGCGCCGAATTGAATATCCTGCGGCACATACGCCACACATCCTGCGCGCTGCTTTCGGTTCATTTCCAGCAGATTTTCTCCATTAAAGGAAATTGTACCGGCAGCAGGTTTGCACAATCCAAGAATATTTTTGAGCAGTGTCGTTTTACCGGAACCGTTTTTTCCAAGCAGGATTCCGATTTCACCATCCGGAAGTTCCAAATTGACTCCGTTCAAAATTGAATCTGCATTTTTTCGATAATGAAATGTAAGCCCATCCACTTTCAGCATCGCCTGCTCTCCTTTTTCGAAAAAATAATCGCAATAAAGAACGGTGCGCCCAGCAAAGAAGTGATTGCACCGACAGGCAGTGCCGAACCATTGCCCATACTTCGGGATAAAGTATCAGCCGTCAGCAGCAGTAAACTGCCGCTCAGTGCAGACGCGGGAATCGCAAATCGGTGATCCTGCCCAAGCAGTTTTTTGGTAATATGCGGGCAGATAATACCCACAAACCCGATGATCCCCAAAAAGGATACACATACCGCGGTTATCATAGAAGCCAGCAGCAGCGATAAAAAGCGCAGTCCTTCCACATGAATTCCCATACTTTTTGCGATTACTTCGCCGCTGAGCAGTGCATTATATCGCCAGGACATCAACACAAAAAACAGAAATCCCAAACCCACCACCGCTAACATAATCGCATCGGTGCGGTAGGTTGCTCTGCCCAAATCGCCAAAGTTCCAAATGACGGCAGCAGATATGCCCACATCGGTGGCGTAAAACTGTAAAATCGTGGTAGCCGCTGTCCAAACTGAGCCGACCGCCATACCAGCCAGTACAACAACACTAGGCGAAAACGACCGCAGTCTGCAAAGCGCCAGAATCAGAAAAATCGACAGCGTGGAAAACGCAAATGCCATTATACTGGTTGCATAAGGATTTGCGCCCACATCATAATTCGCCACATGATTGCCTGTAGACAAAAATCCGCCGGCGAATGCGATAATGGATAGGTTTGCACCAAAAACTGCCGCATTGGAAACGCCAAGCGTTGCCGGGGATGCCATCGCATTGTTCAGCGTTGTCTGCATCATCAAACCGGAAATTGATAAACCCGCACCTGCGATCAACGCAGCCAATACACGGGGAATCCGAATCTTCCAAATAATTCGCAGCTGCGCAGGTGCGCCTTTTCCGGTAAGTGCTGCGATACATTCCGCAATCGACATATGTGAAGAACCAACAAAAAGACACACAACCGCCATCAACAGCACTGCCAGCAGCAAGCCCAAAATTACGGCAAAACCTTTTCTATTTCTATCCCGATATTTCATATCTGCTTTCGCTTTCCATAGTTGAAACCCTCCTATCCAGTTATCAGGCACCGAACGACCCAACGCAAAAAAGGTACACGAACCCACCTGCATAAGATTCGTGTACCTTTCTGAACACAATATATAATTTTCCCTCTGCAAAAGAGTTTCTATTCATTATAAGAATCATCGCAATGATTCGTTTCATCCATACTATTTTGTATACTAACATAGACCCATATAAATAGCAAGTCATCCTGAAAAAATAGCAAACGCAAGGCATTTTTTCAACAATTCAAACGGTCAAAATGAAATGTTTTTGTCACTTTCTCCTGCTCTGATTTACAAAAATTTTTTCTTGCGACAGAAAATCAAAAAACCATTGACATATGCCTGAGAATTCTGTATCATCACAAACAGTAAAAGGGAGTAACTGACATTCCATTCTGGAGTGTTTGCAGTATCGTCAATACGGTGGTATTCCACTCGGTGCTGCAAGGAACTGGTAAGACTTTTATTGCTAACAGGGGCAATAAAAGTCTTTTTTATTGCCCCGCTCCCTTGTTGGCACAAAAATGGAGAAAGAGAAAGAAAAATGGAAATTCTGGAAATCCTCATTCCCTTTTCCGGCGGTCTGGGCATGTTCATCTACGGCATGCAGATTATGGCACAAGGCTTGGAAAATGCCGCCGGAAACCGTATGCGAACACTTCTGGAAGCACTGACAAAAAACAAATTTCTTGGCGTACTTTTGGGTGCAGCAATTACCGCTGTAATCCAAAGCTCCTCCGCAACTACGGTCATGGTCGTTGGCTTTGTCAACGCAGGTATCATGAATCTGCAGCAGGCTATGGGCGTAATCATGGGTGCAAACATTGGCACCACTGTCACCGGCTGGCTGGTTTCCAGTTCAGAATGGGCTAAATTCTTAAGCCCGACCATGCTTGCACCTCTTGCTATTATGATTGGCGTTATTATTATGATGGCGGGCAAGCGGTTTGAAACCAAAGAAACCGCAAAAATCATTTTCGGCTTTGGTTTGCTGTTTGTGGGTATCTCCACTATGTCCGGTTCTGTTGCACCTCTGAAAGAAAACGAGGCTTTCTGCAGCATCTTTGTTGCGCTGGGTCATAACCCGCTGCTGGGCATTGCTGCAGGCGCAATCGTTACTGCAATCATCCAAAGCTCCTCTGCTTCGGTTGGTATTTTGCAGAGTCTGGCCGCTGCCGGTCTGGTACCTTTCAATGCAGCCATTTATATCATCATGGGTCAGAACATCGGTACCTGCATCACCGCTATTTTGTCCGGTCTTGGCGCAAACAAGAACGCCAAGACTGCCGGTTTGATGCACTTGTTGTTCAACATCATCGGTACAATCGTTTTCAGTACCGCTGCAATCGCTTACCTTTCCATTGTAAACCCTGTTTGGGCTGGCGGAAATATTACCCAAACTCAAATTGGTTTGATCCACACCTTGTTCAATATCGGCACGACCCTGCTGCTCTTCCCTGTTTCTGACTGGATCATCAAGCTAGCAATGAAGATTGGTCGCGTGGATGCCGAGCCGGCAGATGAGCATGTATCTCTGCTGGACGAGCGTATGCTGGAAACCCCCGGCATTGCACTCCAGTCTCTGAATGGTGAGCTGATCCGCATGGGTGGTATCGTAAAAGAGGTTCTGCACACCGCGCGTGCCGTACTTCTGCTGCCCGATGCAGAGCAGATCCGCAAGGTAAAAGAGCTGGAACATCAAGTCGATGAAATGACTGCCTCTATTTCGGATTATGCAATTCGCCTTTCTGCTTTGCAGATCAGCCAGCAGGAGCATTGGGAAACCGTGCGTATCCTGCAGGTTGCTTCGGATATGGAACGCATCAGCGATCAGTGCGAAAACATCGCAGAATATGCAGAGCAGATGCTGGAAAAGCGCATGACCTTCTCGGATGCTGCACAGCAGGAGCTGTCCAAGATGTCCGAAGTCTGCAATGCCTGCTATGCTTATGCACTGCGTGCTTACGCCGAAAACGAGCAGGAAAGTGTTGTGCAGTCCATTGAACAGGAAATTCAGGCAGACCAGATGGAAATTGATTTCCGCGTTCAGAATATCGCTCGCTTGACGCAGCACCAGTGCAATGCACAAACTGGTATTCTCTATCAGGACGCTCTGGTCAGCTTGGAGCGCATTTCCGATCATGCACGCAATATTGCGGAGGAAAAAGCAAAAGTCTTTGCTTAAACATCCTTTGCTTATCCCTTTCCTTTCATTCTTATAAAAAGCCCCCAGCTGGATGTAGCTCATCCAGCTGGGGGTTTTTCTTTTATATCGTTTCTTTTAATCCATAGGCTGGATCAGCTCCAGAATATTGCCGTCCGGATCGTAGAAATAAACGGCACGGCTCTTGCCAAAACCATAGGCTGTGCTGTCAAAAGTCTGCGGTTCCGAAATAAATTTCACGCCCTTTTCTTTCAGCTGAGCATACTCCAAATCGATATCCTCTGTAGCAAAGCACAACTCCGAAATGGAGGTTTTGAACAAGCTGGGAACATTGGATTCCGCTTTCTGGTCGGTAAACTGAATCAATTCCACCGGCGGTGCTTTCTGATCCGCAGGCTGCAAATATGCCACACGCGCTTCACAGCCCTGACGCTGAAACAATGCAGCTGTTTCCGGACCACCCATTTTCATTTCGCCCAGATAGGAAAGTCCCAGTACATCCCGGTAAAATGCCACCGAGCAATCCAAATCCGAAACGGTAAAACCAATATGTGCGATTGACTGAAACATACAAACTCTCCTTTCATCCGACGTGTCGGATACGTCATTCCTAACGAATGATATAAGAACTTACTGTGCGTCCTTCTTTGCATCGCAGGACTTCATCAGTGCATGAAACAAGAAACCGATACCCACCGTCAAAATCACATGACCGATACCAGCCAGACCGCCCATCATGTGATCCCAGAAGCTGGGTACTGCCACCTGAAACAGCTGGGTTGCGCCTCGTGCGGTCATAAAGCCCAGCGTCATCACCAGCCCCAGATTATAAACACCGACAAACCAGCGGAAGCTCTTCTGCTTGTGAATCTGGAACACCTGCATCAGCAGCGGCATCAGCAGAAATACCGCTACACCCAAAGCCAGTGCGTGCGGATGTACACGAGACAGCACAGACTCGCCCTCAAAGTGTGTCCAGTACGCTGCTTCGTGATAGAACAATCCGGTGGTCAGACCAAACACCAGATAAGCCAGCGAAATCTTGTACATATTTTTCATTGTAAATCTCCTTATGTACTCTTTTTAATTATTCTTCATCACCTGTGCAGTATTCACGGCGCAACAAATCAATTACGTCCCGAATCCGCTCATCGCTGATGGAATATCGAATAAATTGTGCGTGTTTTTCCGAACAAATCAGCCCTGCGTCCCGCAGTCGATGCAAATGCTGCGAAAGTGCCGGACCAGAAATGTCCGACACCTGCTCTGCCAGCTCTCCTACTGTCATGGGACCTTCCAGCAGGGCACACAAAATCAAAAGACGGTTCTCATTGGCAAGCTGGCCCATCAATGCCGCTACCTTTTTTGCACTGTTACGCATTCTGTTCGCCTCCTGACTGACATTTCCCACACGCTGCGCAGGAATTGTTGTATTCCGTATTTGTTTCCGCTTTGCCCGCGCGTACCCTGCAAATCAGCTGGGTTGTTGTACCCATCGGGCAGAACACACACCAGGTACGCGGTTTATAAAACGCCATTACAATCAGACCAATCAGCGTAGAAGTGAGCATCATGCTGTAAAAGCCAAATGCAAACTGTGCCACCCACGGCGCAACTGCTGTACCATGATAAGCCCAATGCCAAGGCAGCTTAAAGGTCCAGAACAGCTTGACAACCTGACGCAAATCCTGTACACCGCTGCTCACCAACCAAGTGGTGTACAGCATCTGGAAGAACATCACATAAAAGAAAATCAAAAAGCCGTAACGAAATGCCTTCGAGCGCATCCAGTTGGGTGTCGGCTTATTACGGGATAATCCCAGACGTCCGCCCACCATCTGCAAAAACTGACCACGGTCGCAGTAACGATTACAGTACAGCTTTCCACCGCCAAAAATACTAATGAACAGCGGCAGCATAAAGAAAATCATACCCAGCCAGGCAAACAAAATATTAAAAAATCCCAAACTGAGGTAAATCGACGTCACGATCCACAGGGAATCGTACCAATGTTTTTTATTCTTTTTCACGCAGTACCCTCCCGATCTTTCAGCGCAATCGTACCCGCCGGGCATTCTTTTTCGCATTTACCGCAGCCTACGCAGATACTTGCATCCACCTGTGCCACTACGCCTTTCCAAATAGAAATTGCCGCCATAGGGCAAACCTTCACACAACTGCCGCAGGCGACACAATATTCGCCTACTTGAGCATATCGTTTCGATGCCATAGTCAATTATTAACCTTTCCCTTATTTAAGATTTTACTAAAATACCAGAAAGCACTCTGCTTGTCAATCTCGAAATACATTTCACATTGGAATTTATAAAAACAAATCCCGATTCAGTGAGTCAGCAGCAACGCTGTATCCTCACCAAATCGGAATTCTCCTGTATTTTCGTATTTACTTCTATCGCACATTTTTGGGAAAATGCGTTCTTCCTCAAAACAGGATATTTCCATTTTCGATGCTGTCCGATACCGTATTGAACCAATCACTTTCAATTTGTACAACCGCATCCAGCGCAATTTTTGTGCCGTCATAGAAAATGATTTGCCGTTCGTAAGAATCCAGTCTCCTCACAACACCATTTACCGTGTGGTATGCGCCGCCTTCTTTATACAAATCGGGAACAAAATAAGTAATCGAAGCCTGCAGCGCTGCTGTGCGATTCGCAATCAAAAGCTGAAGTCGATGATTCAAGCGCTCCTTTTCGGATGCATCCAATTCCACACGACGCTCTGTTACACGTGCGGTTTCTTTGGTTGCAGCATCATATCCAGTCAATGCTGCAAATGGTGAAAACTGTGCTGCGCGCTCGATTGCAGTCATACGCGGATGTTTGGGAGAGGTATGGTGCGGCAAATTCAGAATGTCACCATACTTACGGATCGTTTCATCTTCCTGCATACTACGCTCCTTTTATGCCTTATGACCGCCAATCTGTTTATTGCGTTCTTGCGCTGTCGCGCCGTCCATCAGATTCATGCCTTTCAGGATTGCATTCTTGCCAAATTTCTTTTTAATATCCAAAACTGCCTGCTGCATCTTCTTTTCCCGTGCCAGTTCAGCTTCTTCGGCTTTTCGCTGTTCTTCCTGTGCGGCATAATCGGTAAACAAATCCATTTGCTCCACAGTTTGCTGCTGATGGATAGTTTCTTCCGCAACCACATGATTTGCCACCAGATTGATGCGCCGCACCAGCAAATCCGGATTCACAATGCGATCAAACAGTTCCATCACGGCATTCGTAATTTGCTTGGTCGAAGAACTGGGATGGCTCAAATTTGCTGTTCCATGGGCGTGTTTGGGGATCTTGCGCCCATAGTGGTCTATGGTAACCGGTCCCTGATACTTTCCGCTGCGAGCTGGGTCAGTAAGATTGGCAATATCGTATCCGACCGTCAGCACCAGCTGATCGGTTACAAGACCCTTGCTCACCAAATCCAGCACCAGCATATCCACCATTTCCCGGGTAATCAGCCGGGTTTGCGCTGCGGTCGTAGCGCAATGCAAAACCTGACCGGAGCCGATACTATTTGAGCTTGGTTTATATACCTTAATATCCGCAATGGTACAAGGCTCCCAGCCCCAAGCATGGTCAATCAGTAATTCTGCATTCACACCAAACAGCCGATACAGCAGTTCTTCATTATGCGATTGGTTCGGCTTACCGACGGAACATCTTGCTACGTCCCCCATGGTAAACATCCCATGTTCCGCCAGTTTTTTGGCATAACCATGCCCTACACGCCAGAAATCCGTAATAGGCTGATGATTCCATAATTGCCGACGATACCCCATTTCGTCCAGTTCAGCAATACGCACACCATCTCGATCCGGTGGAATATGCTTTGCCACAATGTCCATAGCGATTTTGGCAAGGTACAAATTTGTACCGATACCGGCGGTTGCGGTGATTTTTGTTGTCCTGAGCACATCCTGAATCATCATCAGTACAAATGCGTGCGCTGTCATACCGGACGAGGACAAGTAATTGGTCAAATCAATAAAGACTTCGTCAATGGAATAAATGTGAATATCCATCGGCGCAACATACTTTAAGTACACCTGATAAACCCGTGTGCTGTATTCCATGTAATATGCCATGCGGGGTGGCGCTGTAATATACCCGATTTCCAAATCCGGTCGTTTTGCCAGCTCCGCTGCATCGTAAGAGCTACCTGTAAAGCGATGGTTTGGTGCCTTTCTGACACGTTCTGCATTGGCGCGGTGAACCTGCTGAACCACCTCAAAGAGTCGCGCTCTGCCGGGGATTCCGTGTGCTTTCAAAGAAGGAGAAACTGCCAGACAAATCGTTTTTTCTGTGCGAGATGCATCTGCCACTACCAGATTGGTTGTCAACGGGTTCAAGCCACGGTCCACACACTCTACCGACGCATAGAAGGATTTCAGATCAATACACAAATAGGTACGATTTTTCATTCTGCTGCACTTCTCCTTCCCCGTCCATCGGTATTTCTTACAAACATATTTTATCTGCAAAACGCACGCTTAAAAGCGGATATTCTTTCCTGATTAAGGATACACGCCCCGCATCTTTTTGGCAAGACATAAAAATTTGTCACTAGGGAAAAGCACATCTTTTTTTCATACACGATACTGTCCAGCAATGCGAATAAAACAGAAAAAGCGACCGAAACTGCCGTTTCAATCGCTTTTCCATAGATGAAATCATTCCGTCAAATTACTCGACGAGTCCATATTTTACTTTGATCCGATCCAGCTTTTCCAGCATGGGTTCTGCTGCTACCTGCAAGAAAATAAAGGTTGCCAACGCATGAATCAAATCCATCGGCAGACCCGAAACATATTGCGCCAGAATCATATTCCAATTCAGACTGCCTGCACTATACTGAATCGCCGAAGCAGGATTCATAATACCGCCATAGATCACGATTGCAGCAATGGCACCAAAAACAGCCAGCGAGGTTGCATTTCGGCGCAGCAGCCCCTTTCGGAACAAAATACCCGCCAAAAAGCCGATAATACCCATACTGAACATTTGCCATGGTGTCCATGCACCATGCGAGAACAACACATTTGAGGCAAACATCGTCATGGCACCGACGAAAAATCCCGTTTCGCCGCCCAAGGCTACGCCTGCAATGATGGTCAAAGCCATAACCGGCTTAAACTGCGGCAGCATAAAGAACGTCGATCTGCCTGCAACACCGATGGCGCAAAGCACTGCAATCACAACCAATTCTCTGGGTTTGGGTTTTCGACCTTCAAACACCAGCACAAAAGGCAGCATACACTCAAAAAGCACTGTAACCGCAATGATGTTATAGTGCGAAGCGCCTAAATAGGTCACGCCGCCAAAGATCGTAAGCGGAATAAACAGCACAATCAAAATCGCAGCAATTATCGTTCGTTTACTCAGTTTTCGCTGCTGACGTGGTGTCTGCTGCATTGTCGGCGGTGCGGAGCGGCGACCGATTGCTGCAAGCAATCCAATCAAAGAAACAATCAGCACTGCATATAATTTCCACTGTTCTTTTCCCAGTGGGGTCAGGCCGTTTGCGTTAATCAGCTGGGTCAAATCTGCAATGCTGGTTGCATAAACAAAAGTCCCTGCCGCAAGCAAGCCACAAACAAGCGCAACCGCTTTTCGCCAAAACGGAAGCGGTTTTGGCTGAAATGCCACACTGTTTTCCGGCGGTGGCGGAATAATATCGGGTTCAATCTCTATTTCTGTTTCCTCCGGAACAATTCCGCCACAGCAGGCAATTACCTCCGAAACGGTAACAGCTTCCGGTAAGAGATGCCGTGCCATACGGTTTGCCGGTGTTGTATAGAAATTGTTTCCAGAGAAGAACGCCCGTGGGCTGCCTTCGGTTACGATATTACCGTCAAAGAATAGTCCGCAGCGGTGCGCATACTCGGCACAAAAGGCAACATCATGGCTGACCATCAGGATACCAATCCCCTTGCGAAGCAGTTTTTTCAATATGCCCGCAAAGGTGACCTTAAATTCTGCATCAAAGCCCTTGGTCGGTTCATCCAGCAGCAAAACATCCGGCTCGGTCAACAGCACTTTTGCCAGAGCGGTACGCTGCTGCTCGCCACCGGAAATATCATACGGATGCCGATCCAAAAACGGTTTCAGCTCACACAGCTCCACCACATAGGATACTTTTCGATCCTGTTCTTCGCGGGAAAGATGCTTACTTCGGAAAATTTCATACAAATCTTCCCGCACGGTTCGTTTCACAAACAAGGTTTGCGGATTTTGCGGCAGATGACCCAATTTACCCTGTATTTTTACTTTGCCGCGATACGGTACTTTTAGACCCGACAGCAGTTTGAGTGCCGTTGTTTTTCCGGTTCCGTTGCCGCCCAGCAGTGCATAGAACTCCCCTTTTTTCAAAGTAAGCTGCATTCCTTTGACAACATCCGGAGAATCCTTTTCATACCGAAACCAAAGATCCTCCGCCTGCAACACCACTTCATCCGAATAAATGTGTTGTTTTTCTGCTTTCAGTGGCTGGAAAGCTCGCTTTTGTGCCAAAGCAGACAAAAACTCACTACCATCCCGCACCGTCATGGGGCAATCCAAGTCATTATCAATACCCGCCCAGATACGCATTGCTGTCGGCATTGCAAGAAACATTCCATGACCGCTGGATTTCAGCTGAATCCCTACCTGCTGCGGGGTACCACTGCAAACAAGATGACCTTGATCCAGCACAATCACCTGCGTAGCAAAGGGAAATGCTTCTTCCAGCCGGTGCTCGGTCAGAATAATCGTTGTGCCTAGTTCCCGATTGATTTTGCCCAAAACCGAAAGAAAATCGGATGCAGCAATCGGGTCCAACTGGGAGGTCGGCTCATCCAGCACCAAAACGCTGGGCTGCATCACCATAACAGATGCCAAACTCAACAGCTGTTTTTGTCCGCCGGATAGTTCATTCACGTTTTTATAGAACCAGTTTTCAATGCCAAAAAAAGATGCCATCTCCGCTACCTTGCGCCGGATGGACGGGGTATCATAGCCCAGACTTTCCAAGCCAAAAGACAGCTCATGCCACACTTTATCTGTGACAACCTGATTTTCGGGAGATTGCAGAACAAATCCAATTTCCTTTGCCTGCTCACGGTCACTTACTTTTGATAAAGGTGTCCCCTGAAACAGAATTTTACCTGAAAACATACCATGCGGGGTCAGACAGGTTTTCAAGTGACGAAGCAGTGTAGATTTTCCGCATCCGGACGGACCGCAAAAAATGGTAAAGCTGCCTTTTGTAATAGAAAAGGAAAGATCATCCAACGCTTTCTGGTTTTGTTCCGGATAGGTATAGTTTACATGCTGGAATACAAAGCTTTCCATTTTTTCTCCTCAATCAAATTCATTACAATCGGGGTCAGGCACAATGCCAGATATACCAGATAAAAGCTGATGGTCAGCGGATTCAGTGGGGCATACCGGACAAGCGGAAAATACTGAAATGCAAACCCAGATGCCACACAGCCGGAAATCAGATACACCGCACAAAATCCAATCCATGTAAGGGTCAGTTTATCCCGCTCTTCGAAGTGATAAATCGAAAAGGAAGTGCGCCCTTTCAAGCCATATCCACGGCTTTTCATGCTGTCTGCTGTTTCGATTGCATTTTCCAAAGCCCACGTCACCATGATGGAAAGGATGGTAATAGCGGTTTTGGTTCTCTGCCAGATACTGCCCTCGGAAACATCCCGACCAATACTGCGCTGGGCTTCTGTTACGCAAGCCAGCTGCGATTGAAACTTCGGGATGAAACGCAATGTCATACTCAGAACCAACGACAATGCCGGTATGATACGACCAAACAGATAAATAAACTTATCCGATGTGATGACCCGGTTAAAATTGATAAACCAGACCAGAACCGTCACCAGCATCACACCCGCAGAAATGCCATACAAAATACTTTCCAACGTCAGCGGGTTTCCGGTGGGCAGATAGGTCAGAATCGTCACACCTGCATGATTGAATGCCGGATTGATAAACGCCGTCATCAATAGTACCGGAAGGCAGAATTTCAGCGAGAACAAAACTGCCTTTTTCCCTTCTGTCTGCACCGCATACAGAATTGCACAGACGCAGGAAATCAGCTGTGCCACCGGATGGTGAAGCACCATAGAAAGCCCAATCACCAAGGCAAAAAAAGAAAAATTCACCAGTGGATGATATTTTTGAAATATATCGTACATCTTATTTTCTCATTTCCTCAAAGCCAGCATCTCTGTCTATCGGTAAACAAACAGACCGTTACTCGACTGCTTTACACCATGGCAGCGGACACCGAAACTATAGATTTTCCAATGCCGGCAATCCTATCGGATATTGTTTGGAGTGAACCCATACAAATTATAAATTTTCTCAGCATACACCTTATTATAAATCGGAGTCCGAGAAGATGCTATAGGAAATCTTTTTTCTTTATCATATCCAACACCGGTTTACTTTCATAAAATGCAGAAAAACCGCCTTTGAAGGCGGTTTTTCTATTTCTATGTTGCGACTGTATTGTCCCTGCAAAGAGCGATTATTCTTTCCTTGCTGGACAAATAAGCTACTTTTAGAGCGAAGTATCCGTTCTGGGCTGTTCACTCATATGCCAAAAGCCCAGCTCTAAACGAGAACATTCCCGGAAAATCTCCATGCAGCGAGCCAAACGCTGGGGCGGTAAATCCTGACATACTTTATTGCCGAACTCCACCCAGCGTTTGCAGATTTCGTCATAGCCGTTCTCTGTATAGTCTTTTACCATAGGCCAGTAAATCGTATCTCGTACCGCCGGGGTTCGCTCCAGAATTTTGCTGAAAATCCAGCCATAGCTCAATGTACACGGCAGACTTGCCATCATACATTCTGCTACACCTTCCGAAGCTGCTGCAACCATGTAATCCGTATATGCTTTATTTTCTGGGCGTTGGGGCAGTTTTTTTACCACATCATCACTGAGTCCGTAGTGGTGCAAATACTGGATGCGGGTACTGCCTTCGCCTTCGTTTACAAAAGAAAGGAAGGAATAAAAAGTCCGCAGTGCTTCCGGCTCCTGCGCATGAATAATACCCCAAGCAAAAACCTTTGCATACTGCCAGAGATACAGGCTGTCATCTACCATATAATCGCGAAAACAGTCTTCGGGCAGCGTTCCCTGTTCCAGCTGAACCAGAAACGGTGAAGCCAGACATTCTTCCCAGATGGGCAAGCTATCTTCGATACACTTTTCTACAAAATCCATGTTATTTTCCCTTCTTCACGATTTTCGACAAATAACCGATGGGCAATGCCAGCAAAATCAGAATGGACAGAATGCCCTCCGGCACTTTTGCTGTCAAATGGAATGTCAGGCTGTATGCCCATGCACCCCAGCCCTCCCAAGCATACTGACCAAAGAAAATCACACCGCTCAGTACTTGCGCCACAATACGCAGCACAACTGCCAGCGTACCGCCCAGAACAATTTGGGACTTTTTCTCATGTCCAAATACACCTGCATAACCCATACAAGAGAAAATCGTCATGTATTCCAGAAAATACTGGGCCCAGTGAACGATCGACCAACCCGGCAGCAAAAACGGCGCCAGCATACCGCAAATCAAACCGGACAGCATGGAAAGCCGATAATCGTAAATCAGAGCCAGAATCATCAGCGGCAACCAGGAACCCATTGTGATGGAGGCACCTGTGGGCAATGGAATATAGACACAGGAAAGTACCAGCGTCATAGCGATGACGATTGCACCATAGCACAAGGATTTTGTGGTAAATCGAAATCCACGGCACAGCCAAGCAGTAACGCCCAGATAACCAACTGTAAAAGCGACTGCAAGAAAATTCGTCATCATCGGCTGAATTCTCCTGTCAGGTCAAAGGCATGATTCATCGGACCACTTCCCTTGCCCAAATCCAGCATTGCTGCCAAAGCACCGGAAATATAATCCTTGGCTTTACCTACTGCAGCAGTAAGGTTATAGCCCTTGGCAAGGTTTGCTGCGATTGCGCTGGACAGCGTACAGCCCGTACCGTGGGTATTGGGATTCTGGATTCGTTTGCCATAGAACCACTGTGCTTTTCCATCCGCATACAGCAGGTCGTTTGCATCATTGATATTATGACCGCCCTTGCACAGAACAGCGCAATGATAGTTTTCGCTGATGATTTTAGCAGCCTGCACCATATTTTCTTCGTTCTGAATGGTACAGCCGGACAAAATTTCTGCTTCCGGAATATTGGGCGTCACCACCGCAGCCAAAGGCAGAAGCTCGCGTTTCAGGGTTTCTACTGCTTCGGAAGCAATCAGGCGGGAACCGCTGGTTGCCACCATGACCGGGTCTACCACGATATTTTCTGCCTCATAAAAGCGCAGACGCTGTGCAATGGATTGAATCAGATCCGTTGAGGAAACCATACCGATTTTGACCGCATCCGGGCGAATATCCTGGAATACTGCATCAATCTGCTGTTCCAAAAACTCCGGAGTGACCTCAAAAATACCTGTTACACCGGTCGTGTTTTGTGCGGTCAGCGCTGTGATGGCGCTCATTGCAAAAACACCATTCATGGTCATGGTTTTCAAATCGGCCTGAATGCCGGCGCCTCCGCTGCAATCACTGCCAGCGATTGATAATGCTGTTTTCATATTGTTTCTCCTTTTTCGCATTATTTTTATAGAGCGGCAGAAAGTGGTGCCCCCGATCCACCGCTGAACAACTTATAAAAGATTTTGTATTGCTGCTATGTCTTCGAAATCATGCAGATAAATCTGCGCAATTTGCTGCAGCTCTGCCTGCTGTTTTTCTGATGGGTCATAAACGGCAACCACCGGAAATCCATCTGCTGCGGCAGTTTGTGCCGCATGACAGGCATCCTCAAAAACGTAAGTTTCCGCCTTCGGCGTTCCTAGATTGGCGTTTGCCTCCCGATAAATATGAGGTTCTTTTTTGCTATGCCCCACCGAAGTGCAGGTAAATATCTCTGAAAAATATTTACGAATCCCGCAGCGCTCCAATGCAGCTTCGACCAAATACCGATCAGTAGCGGTCGCAATGCACATTTTCACGCCATGCGTATACAGTAATGCGAGAAATTCTTCTACACCCGGCTTTGTTTTGACCGTATCCATATAGAAGTGTTCGACCATCTGGTTTACGCCGTCTATGATTTCCTCTTTTGTCAGCGGTACACCGTATTCCTTGCGGTAATAATCGGTAGACTGCTCCAACGAAAAGGTTTGAAAAGTTTTTGCCAAATTTTCTTTGGGTGTATAACCCAGAGAGCGAAGATATTCTTCGCCAATCGTTTCCCAGATGAACATGGAATCCAGAAGGGTTCCATCCACATCAAAAATAGCGCCCCGCATCATGCTTTCACCATCTGTGCAGAAAGTGCAGACAGCTCCTTGCACTCCGTTTCGATATCTTCCGCGCCAAAGATGGCAGATACCAAAGCAACGCCATCGACACCAGAGCCGGACAGCTCCAGAATATTGGACTTTTTAATGCCGCCAATGGCGACAACCGGAATCTTGACTGCCTGACAAATGGCTTTCAGTTCATCATGGGGAACTTCCCGTGCATCGAGCTTTGTCGTAGTAGAGAATACTGCGCCCACGCCCAAATAGTCGGCTCCTGCCGCTTCAGCAGCCAATGCCTGCTCCACGGTTCGTGCGGAAACACCGATAATTTTGTCTTTTCCCAGCAAAGCACGCACGTTGCCGGCTTCCATATCCGACTGACCCACATGGACACCGTCTGCACCGCTTTGAATCGCCACTTCCACATTGTCATTGATGAGGAACGGTACATGGTACTTGTGGCACAGTGCCTTCATTTCCAACGCTTCTACCAAAAAGTCCGCATCACTCAAATGTTTTTCTCGCAGCTGGATGCAGGTTGCACCACCTTTCAGGGCACATTCCACCTGTTCCATCAGAGATTGCGTGCCTACCCAGCTTCTGTCGGTTACCGCATACAGCAGCATTGCGTCTTTACTGCAGTTCATACTGACACTCCCTTACATAATTTTATATTTTGCACGGTTTTCCAGCGTTTCGCCGTCCAGACGATACACTGCATCAATAATGTAATCCCGATAGCTTGCATTGCCGTCCGCAGAAGAAACCCTTTCGTAAGCAATTTCGCCGCAGATCCCCATTGCGCAAACTGCTGCTGCAACCGCATCCAGCGTATTTTCTGGATTTGCCGTCACATAGGCAGCCGTCATAGCGGACAGCTGACAGCCAGTACCCGTAACACTGCGCATCATGGGGTGCCCATTATAAATGCAGTATGCCTTCTGTGCATCCGCAACAATATCAATGGCTCCGGTAATCGCAATCACTGCACCGCTCTTTTGTGCAAAGGCTTTGGCAAATGCAACCGTCTGTGCCAAATTTTCTTCGGTAACGGTATCTGCCACATCCGCATCTACGCCTTTTGTAGTGCCCTGACCATTTGCCAGCGTTTTAATTTCCGAAATATTGCCCCGAATCACCGCAAACTTCACCTGCTCCAGCAGCTTATACGCCGTCTGGGTGCGCAGTGTAGATGCACCTGCACCCACCGGGTCCAGAACGACAGGATGATCCAGCGCATTGGCTTTTTTACCTGCCAGCAGCATTGACGGGATGGTACGGCTGTTCAGTGTACCGATGTTGATATTCAGACCGCCGCAGATGCTGGTGATTTCTTCTACTTCCTCTGCATCGTCTGCCATAATGGGTGAACCACCGCAGGCCAGCAAAATATTGGCGCAGTCATTGATGGTAACGTAATTGGTAATATTGTGAATGAGCGGACTTTTTACCCGCACATTTTCCAGCATTTCTTTCAGCATATTGTTCTCTTAACCTTTCATCGTCTTAAACACACTGGTCTTTTTCAGTGCCTCGATTACAATGGCGGACAGAATTGCGCCACCGGCTGTGGAAATCAGGAAGGGAATGATGTAGGTGTAAAATGCAATTTCGCCAGCGCTCTTGCCCAAAAATGCAATCGCAACGGGGTATGCGCACAAACCACCCAGAATGCCCGTTCCAAACACTTCGGCAATATAGGTCAGCCAAGTGTTTTTTGTTTTCCAGAACATCAAACCGCACAGCAATGCGCCAAACATACTGCCCGGGAAAGCCAGCACACTACCCAACCCCAGCAGATTGCGAATCAGGCTGGCTGCAAAAGCCACACCCACGCCGTACCAAGGACCCAGAAAAATGGCACAAAGAATATTTATGATATGCTGCACCGGCGCACATTTGCTGCCAAATACCGGAATGGAAAACAAGCTGCCTACCACGGCAACTGCACACAGAATACCTGCTAGCGTGAGTTTCTTTACATTGGTCTTTTTCATTTTGAATCTCCTTTGCATTACGAGAACGACAGCAACTGCAGCGCTCTCAAAAAAAGTATAGAGTATCCCTCTATTTGAGAAATGCGGTCGAAACTTACTGGTTTCCTCTCACGCCGGAACACGGCTTCCCATCGCTGCTTCATTCAGGCACAAGGCGCTCCCCTTCTGCCCGCCCCGTTTTCATCGGGGATGCTGTCCACCTCTTTTCAAAGGAAATAAAAAAGCGGAAGTCTCTTGATAAGATGACTTCCGCTTTACGCAATTAAACTGTATCCCTTCGTTGGCATTATCCAAATCAGGTCAATCGGTCTAAGGTTTCACCTTACTCTCAGCCTGTCATACAAGCTCCCGCTATTATGCAATTTTCTTTACATATACACCATAGCAGAAAAAAAGTCAAGAAAACTAAAGGTTTGGCATTGTTTTCAAAAACTTGTACTTTCGTCCCTGTACAACTTCTTGTATATCGGTCTGCAGCGCACCTTTTCTTTTACTGAGAATTCAACACATAACCTATCTCTTTTTACCAGATTATACTCCTGCCACTGCTGCAAAGAGCTTTTATACCGGTGTTCCTATGCGAAAATGATACATTCAGTTTAGATACATTTTCTTTCTCTATCTTGCGCTTGTATCATACCTATCTCTCAAATATATTTTATACCTTTTCCTTTTTCACAAATGCATGGCACTGCTTTCTCAATCCGTATAAAATCCCCAGTTTTTTATACAAATCACTCCGTATATATTCCAAATTTTTGCATATTTAGAAAATCTTTTTCACGCAAACATTTGTCTTTCTAAAAGTACTACTTTTCGTTTCCGTTTGTTTCATTTTTAACGATAATAAAAATCGTACTATCGTTCTAAAAACACATATCTCAACTTTCCGTTTTTCTTTCGAAATTAGCTTTTTTGCTGTCTTTTCTATATCGCGCGAAAAATGCCGAATCTTGCCTTGACAAGCTGCTTGAATTTCACTATTATGAAATTGATTGCCTGACAATTTCTAACGATTTGGAACATCGTACTTACAGGAGGATCACAATGGTAAATATTCATAAAACACTGGATGATGTTCTGCCGCAGATCATTGCGCTGAGCGAGGATATTTTCCGTCATCCCGAACTTGGCTTTAAGGAGTTCCGCAGCCGTGAAAAAGTGATTGCAGCATTGGATGCTGCCGGTATTGCCCACACCGATGTGGCATACACCGGTCTCACTGCCTGCTTGGATTCCGGCAAGCCCGGCCCTAACATTGGTCTGATTGCTGAATTTGACGCAATCCCCACGCTGGGCCACCCTTACGCCAGCGAAACCGACTACGCTGCACACGCTTGCGGTCATTACGCACAGATCGGCGTTATGCTGAGCCTGTTTCTGGCAATTCACAATTCCGGTCTGATGGAACAGCTGTGCGGCAAGGTAACCCTGCTGGTCACCCCCGCTGAGGAATTCTGCGACATGGAATACCGCCGCAATCTGATTGCAGAAGGCAAGCTTCATTATCCTTCCGGCAAACAGGAAATGATTGCCACCGGCGTGTTTGATTCTATTGATATTATGCTGTCCTGCCACGCTATGGGTCTGGACATGACCAAATATCACGCCGAAATCGGTGCCAGCCTGAATGGCTTTATCGAAAAGCGCGCTATTTTCCATGGCAAGTCTGCTCATGCAGGCGCTAACCCGGAAGGCGGTGTAAACGCACTGAATGCAGCAACGCTGGCAATGAGCGGCATTAACTTTTTGCGTGAAACCTTCCGTGCTGAGGACACCATCCGCGTTCATTTTATGATGACGGAAGGCGGTCAGGCTGTAAACAGCATCCCCTCTCGCACACAGCTGGAAATGTATGTGCGCGCCAAGACGGTTGATGCAATCTTCGAGACCAATGCAAAGGTAAACCGTGCGCTGCGTGCCGGTGCGCTTGCCATCAACTGCGGTCTGGAAATTCAGGATACACCGGGCTACTTCCCGCTGCATCAGGATGAAAACCTGACCGAGCTGGTGAAAAAGCACATTCTGGATTACATGGAGCCTTCCATGATTGCACAGGGTACCCACGGTTTTGCTTCCGGCGATATGGGTGATATCTCTATGATGTGGCCCACCGTTGAAATCGGCATTGCCGGCTTTACCGGTTCCATCCACGGCAAGGACTTTATGACCGTCGATGAAGAACAGGCTTACCGGGTACCCGCCCACTATTTCGCCGATACGATCGTTGACCTGCTGTCCGATCAGGGTGCATCTGCATGGAAGATCAAAGAGGCTTTCGTGCCGGTGATGAACAAGAAGCACTATCTGGAAACTCTGGATAGCTTGAATAAGACGACCACTTATGAAAAGGAGAATTGAAATGAAAAAGAAGCTGTTAAGCACTGTGGCACTGGTCACGATGGTTGCAACGATGCTGTTTGGCTGCGGCGGCGCTCCTGCTGATGATTCCGCAAACAACGGCGGTGCTTCCGCTGACAAGGTTAAGGTTTCCCTGCTGGTTACCGGTTCCTTCGGCGACAAGGCATTCAACGATTCTGCACAGGCAGGTATGAAGCGTCTGGAAGCTGAGCTGGGCGATAAGGTTGAGATCGAAATGGTCGAGCTGGGCACCGATAAGACCAAGTTCGAAGGTTCTCTGCTGGACGCATCCGAGTCTGATTCCGACATCATCGTCACCGGTCTGTGGGAGATGAAGGAAATCACCGAGAAGGTTGCACAGGAGTTCCCTGAGAAGAAGTACATCATCTTCGACACCGACATTGACTACGCTGCAGGCGATTTGAGCAATGTTTACTCCATGAGCTACAAGCAGAACGAGGGCGCTTTCCTGGCTGGCGTTCTGGCTGCATCCGCTACCTCCTCCGATATGGAGCACGCTAACGCAGAAAAGGTCATCGGCTTTGTTGGCGCAAAGGACACCTCTGCTGTCATCAACGACTCTGCTGTTGGTTTCATCCAGGGCGCAAAGTTTGCTGATCCTGACGTAAAGGTTCTGGTTTCCTATGTTGGTTCTTTCGTTGACTCTGCTACCGCTAAGGAGCTGGCACTGACCCAGTACGACTCCGGTGCTGACGTGGTATTCGTTGCTGCTGGTCCTGCATCTGTTGGTGCAATCGAAGCTGCTGCAGAAAACCAGAAGTACATCATCGGTGTTGACTCTGACCAGGCTATGGCTTACGAAGGCAAGGACGAAGTCAACTACATCATCTCTTCCGCAATCAAGGGTGTCGGCGACAGCATCTTCAATGCTGTAAGCCGTTCTCTGAATGGCGAGCTGCCCTACGGCGAGCACGAAAGCCTGGGTCTGGAAGACGGCGTAGTTGCTCTGGCTGACAACGATATTTACCAGTCTGTCGTTCCCGAAGCTGTGCGCAATGCAGTGAACGATGCCAAGGAAAAGCTGATCGCTGGTGAAGTCACTGTCGATACCGCTTACGGCATGGAAGATTCTGTGCTGAAGAGCATCATCAACAACGCAAAGTAATTTCAGTTTATAACAGTATCTCCTGCTTTCGTATGCTTGCGACAGATCAAGCCATTGGCTCACATCTGGGTAAGGATAAGATTGCGGGAGATTTCTGTATGTAGAGCAGACAAAGAAAGGAGCGCATATGGAACAGGTAAATATCCTGGAAGCCAAAAATATCACCAAGGTCTACCCTGGTGGTGTTGTGGCAAACCACAATGTGAATCTCGAAATCCGCAAGGGTGAGATTCATGCACTGGTGGGCGAAAACGGTGCAGGCAAATCTACGCTTATGAAAATGCTGTTTGGTATGATCACTCCCACCGAGGGATCGATTTATGTAGACGGCAAGGAAGTGCATTTCAGCTCCTCCAGCGACGCAATCGCTGCTGGTCTGGGTATGGTGCATCAGCACTTCATGCAGGTTCCGTCCATGACGGTAGCAGAAAACCTGATTCTGGGTGCAGAACCGGGCAGCTCCATGCGTGTAAACCGTAAAAAGGCTGTGGAAATCACTCGTGAACTGTCGGAAAAGTACAATCTGGCGGTAGACGCAACCGAAAAGGTTGAGGATATTTCCCTCGCCATGCGCCAGAAGCTGGAAATTCTGAAAGCATTGTACCGTGGTGCGCACATCCTGATTCTGGATGAGCCTACCGCAGTGCTGACCCCGCAGGAAACCAAGGAGCTGTTTGAGCAGCTCAAACTCCTGCGTGACAGTGGTCACACCATTATTTTCATTTCGCATAAGCTGAACGAGGTCAAGTCCCTTTGCAACCGCATGACTATTCTGCGTGATGGCAAAACCATGGGTACTTACGAAATTTCCGACTTGGACGAGCAGGAAATTTCTCGCCTGATGGTGGGTCGTGATGTCAGCCTGGATATTGAAAAAGAGCCTGCCGATTTCGGCAAACCGGTGTTCTCTGTCAAAGATCTGCTGTATGTGGATCAGTTTGGCAAGACCCGTCTGGACCATGTTTCTTTCTCCATCCGTGAGGGTCAGATTCTGGGCATTGCCGGCATCGACGGAAACGGTCAGTCTGAACTGGTCGAGGCAATCGTAGGCACACTGAAACTGCAGGGCGGCAACGTGCACCTGAATGGCGAAGATTTGACCCACAGCTCTGTACTGAAGCGTCAGGAAGCCGGTATTTCTCACGTTTCCGAAGACCGTATGCGTTATGGTACTGCCCCCAAGCTGTCCTTGGAGGACAACACCATCTCCAAGATTTACTACACCGACAAGCTGAAAACCCGCAGGTTTATCGACCGCAAGAAGGTATCTGCCTATACCAACCGTATTCTGGAAGAATTCTTGGTCAAATACGACAACGCACAGCAGTCTGCTGCAGAGCTGTCCGGCGGTAACGTGCAGAAAATGATTGTGGGTCGTGAATTCGATTACGAACCCGATTTGCTGATTATGAACCAGCCCACCCGCGGCATCGACGTTGGCGCAATCGAATTTATCCGCCAGAAAATCATTGAGATGCGGAAAAAGAAGAAGGCTGTTCTGCTGGTTTCTGCTGATCTGGGTGAAATTTTCTCCTTGAGCGATACCATTCTTGTTATGCACGAAGGCCGTATCGTGGGCTACATCGACGATGTGAAGAATACCTCCGAAAAGGATCTGGGTCTGTATATGCTGGGCGTCAAGGAGGATTCCAAGGAACAAATCGGAGGTGCTTACTGTGAGTAAGAACTTGAACAAGAAATTTACCTTTATTCGGCTGTTCTGTGCATTTGGTATTGCCATTGCCGTATCTGTGGCAATCATCTTTGCTGTCAGCAATGAGCCCATTACCGCAATCACCAATCTGTTTTTGGGACCCCTGCAGAGCAAACGTCACTTCTTTGATGTTTTTGCCAGCAGCGTTCCGCTGATGTTCACCGGTCTGGCACTGGGTATGGTGTTCAAATCCGGTAACTTCTCCATGATTTCCGACGCCTGCCTGTACATGGGTGGTGTTGTGACCGCTGCGCTGGCAATCAATGTTGCCCTGCCTGCCGGTGTGCATCCGATTGTCATTATGCTGGTTGCCGCTGTGGTTGGCGGTATCATCGGCAGTATTCCCGCTATTTTGAAGGTATACTTCAAGACAAATGAGCTGGTTACCTCGCTGATGCTCAACTATGTATTCTTCTTTCTGGGGCTTTACATTGTTACCACCTTCCTGGCAGACCGTCAGGCTGGTACCTTTGCATCCTTGAAGTATCAGGCTACCGCTTCTCTGGGCATTCTGATTCCGGGTACCAAGCTCCACGTTGGTTACCTGATTGCCATTGGTGTCGTGGTTGCCCTGTACCTGCTGATGTTCAAAACCAAGTTCGGTTACGAAGTCCGCATTTCCGGCAGCAACCCGGAATTTGCAAAATATTCCGGCATCAACACCAGCAAGGTCATCATCCTGACTCAGGTGATTGCCGGTGCAGTTGCGGGTCTGGGCGGTTCTGTGGAACAGCTGGCAATGTACCAGCGTTTCAACTGGCAGGACGCACCGTCTTATGCATGGGACGGCGTCATCATTGCAATTCTGTCCGGCAACAACCCGAAGCTGGTTCCGTTTACTGCCTTCTTCCTGGCATATATCCGCGTTGGTGCCGACCTGATGTCCCGCCGTGCAGACGTGCAGAATGAACTGGTTGCCATCATTCAGGCTATTTTGATTTTGTTTGTAACCGCAGAGCGTTTCATGGCTGGCTGGAAACAGCGTCAGGAAGCTAAAAAAGCACTGGAAGGAGAAGCATAATCATGGAAGTGATTCAAAGCATTTTTCAAACTCTCTGTCTTCCGGAATTTTACTTTGCCATGTTCCGGAGTGCTACGCCTGTGCTGCTGACTACCCTGGGTGCAATCATTGCATCCCGTTCCGGTACCAGCAACATTGCCTTGGAAGGCACGATGCTGATTTCTGCCTTTACCGGCGTTGTCGTCAGCGCCTTCACGCAGAATGCCTGGATTGGATTTCTGGGTGCTTTGCTGTCCGGCTTCGTTGTCAGCAACATTCTGGCTTATTTCATTTTGAAACTGAAGTCGAACGCTGTTATTTCCGGTATCGCAATCAACCTGCTGGCATCCGGCGGTACCATCTTTGTATTGTATCTGATTACCGGTGAAAAGGGCGCTTCTACCTCTCTGGATTCTTTGAAGCTGCCCAGCATCACCATCCCCTTCCTGGAAGATATTCCTGTGATTGGTGCAATTCTTTCCGGACACCATGTGCTGACTTACGCATCCCTTATTCTGGTGTTTGCGGTTTGGTATATGTTCAAATACACCCGACTGGGTATGCACATCCGTGCTGTGGGTGAATCCCCGGACGCTGCAGAATCGGTTGGTATCCCCGTACAGCGCGTCAAGTACATTGCACTGTGCCTGAGCGGCGTTTTGACCGGTATGGCAGGCGCGTTCTTGTCTATGGGTTATGTCGGCTTGTTCTCTGCTGGTATGACTGCCGGTCGTGGTTATATTGCTCTAGCTACTCAGGCAATCGCCGCTGGCAACGCTGTCATCGGCATGCTGGCTTCTCTGCTGTTTGGTTTCTGCCAGAGTCTGGCAAACTACCTGCAGTCCTCCGGTATCCCGCTCCAGTTCATCCAAATGATGCCGTACCTCATTATTATTATCGCTTACACCACCTACTGTGCTATGGTGGAGCGCAACAAGAAGAAAAAGCAGATGCGCATTGCATCTGGCAAATGATAACAGGAGAAAACCATGAATAAACATTTGATGGAATTGCATTTGCATCTGGATGGTTCTCTGCGCCCCGAAACTGTATGGGAACTGGCGCAGCAACAGAGCATTGAACTGCCCGCAAAGACGCTGGACGAAGTACGTTTTCAGATGCGTGTCCCTGAGGACTGCAAAACGCTGGAAGAGTACCTGGAGCGCTTTGATATGCCTCTGATGGTTCTGCAGGAGAAGGACGCACTGGAGCGTGTTGCGTTTGAACTGGTCGAAGATCTGGCAAAGCTGGGTCTGGATTATGCAGAGATTCGCTTTGCTCCTCAGCTGTCCCTGCAGAAGGGTCTGACGCAGGATGAAGTAACTGAAGCTGCTATCCGCGGCGTAAAGCGTGGTATGGAGCAATACCCTTCCATTCGTGCTGGTCTGATTCTCTGCTGTATGCGTGGCGACACCAATGAAGCTCTGAACATGGACACTGTAGAAACCGCTCGTAAGTATCTGGGCGATGTGGTCTGCGCTGTCGATATCGCCGGTGCAGAAGGTCTGTACGCAACTGAGCTGTTCCGCCCGGTATTCGACAAGGTCAACGAGTATCACCTGCCCATGACCATCCATGCCGGTGAAGCTGCTGGTCCGGACAGTATGCGCACTGCTCTGTCCTATGGCACCAAGCGTATCGGTCACGGTGTTGCTGCTATTCAGGACCCTGAGCTGATTCGTGAGCTGATTGAGCAGAATGTCACGCTGGAAGTTTGCGTTAAAAGCAACTACCACATCAAGATGGTTGATTGCATCGAGGATCATCCCATTCGCAAGTTGTTTGATGCTGGTGTTCGTGTGACCGTCAACTCGGATAACATGACTGCATCCAACACCGACATTCATCAGGAAATCGCATTGCTGAAGAATACGTTCGGCTTTACCGATGCAGAAATCGAGCAGCTGGAACAGAATGCTTGGGAAGCACGTTTCCTGAAGTAAATAAGAACTCTAGTATTCGTACATAAAAAGCGTGTGGAATCTGTATTACAGGTTCCACACGCTTTTTGTTTGACTGATTCAATTATGCGCAGCACATTCTCTGCGCTCATTACATAGAGAAAAGCACCCCGCCGGATTGCAGAAACTCTGCTTTCCAAACGGGGTGCTTTTTATGTCTTAATCAATCAAGTTTGATTCCGATTTTTTCAGACAAGTGCATCATACCAAATGCTTTTGCTGTGTTTTCGATTTCAGCGTGCCTGCTTTTTCTTCCACACAACAACTGCGCCGCCCAATGCCAGAATGCCCATCAAGCTCCACATAGCCAGATTGGTGTTGTCACCGGTGGCTGTTGCACCATTTGCCGGTGCAGCAGTTGCGGCAGGTGCCGGAGTCGGGGTTGCTTCCGGTGCAGGTGTAGGCTTTGCATCGGGTGTAGGAGTAGGCTTATCCGTATCCGGTGTGGGAGTCGTTTTTGTATCGTCCGGCGTCGGCGTAGGATCGACCTTTACCGGCTCAAAAATTGCAGTAATCGTCATATCACGGGTCACAACCGTGTCTGCGGTTACGGCATTACCCTTTTCATCCTGCCAGCCATTAAAGACAAATCCATCCTTTTCTGCGGTTTCCGGCAGATTGGTTCCCAGCTTTTCGCCGTCTGCAATCTGGATCTGCTTACCATCAATGGTTACCGTGTGCATGACCGGTTCCGGACTATTCACAGTTACATGGTATGCAGTATCACCTGCTACAACTACAGCCTTACCGCCCTTAACACCTGTCAGAGTCAGAGTGTAACCAACTGTTACCGGTTCTTCGCCAATCACATGAAGTACATGCTCGTACTTATTACTTGTGCTGCTGGAAGGACGCAGTAAATAGTACTCCTCCCCTGCCTTGGCAGCAATCAAGTACTTTTCGCCATTTTGGATTTCGTCCAGACGCGTCAGCTTAACATAACCAGCAATATCCGGGGTTTCTTCGCCAGACTCCGCCGGGCGGAACAGATCAAAGTCACAGTTGCCTGCCACATAAGAAGAATTTCGGTCAAAGCGATGGTCATCGCCAGTCTTCCAGAACCACAGATAAGAGTGATTTTCTCCGCTCAAAGCAAAGGATGCACCCTTCTGTTCAACTGTGATTTTCTGCGTATCTGCGCTCGAAGGATAGCCAGCATCGCCGCCAACCAGTCTCAGATAAACGGTCTGACCGTCTGTAGTCTTGTTCTGAATGGTGTAGACATTTTCGCCAGTCTGTTTTGTAAAGGTATACAGTGCATCGGACAGCGGCTGTTTTGCACCGTTATAGCTCTTATCTGTGCCAGTCTGACCGTTGATTACCTTTTCGACAACCGGTTCTGTCTTTGCTGTAACAACCGACGAATCACTCTCGTAAGAAATATCGCCAGTTACCGTAAAGCTCTGTTCTTCGCCGATTTCCAGCTCTATGTTCTGATCCTTGATTGAAGCATCCTTTGCCACATTCAACGTAACGGTAATGTTCTTGCCGTTCTTGGTGTACTGCAAAGTCTGAGTACCTGCTTTCAGACCCGTGTAGAATACCTTGCCATCACGCAGCTCGGCACGAACCATTGCTGCATCCAGCTTGTTCAGGTCATTCTGTGCAGGAACCGGTGCCAGAGAACCGTCGACTTCCTGATACAAGGGCAATTCAAAGGTGTAGCTGTCACTTGCCAGCGTACCAGTCAGACCCAAGTCTTCCTTGGTGATATTCAGGTACTTGTGATGACTGTGACCACCTGCACCAAAACCTACACCAGTAAAGCTGTCCTCATAGAACAAAGCGATGTCGCCATCCGGCTTAACCGTCAGGCTGGAATAGTGGTAGTCAGCGTTACCCTGCGACACCTGATAATCCTTGAGTACCGTCATGGTCTTATCTGCTTCCACATTCAGTGCATAGATATGACCACGCCCACGGCTTCCGCCGGTTGCGGTGGATACCAGAATAACAGGTTTTCCATTTACTGTCTTGGGATAACGAACTGCAGAAACTTCGTTTCCTCCGGTCTTTGCCGTGTTCGCAACCCGTACCAGACTGCCGACGGTAAATTCGTGGGTTTCCGGATGCCAAGTATAGTCGATGTACTCCACCTGATTTGCGCCGCTGCGCACAAACTTACGCACAGTGCTTTCATCCAGCTGAACCATGCAGCTCTCGCTGGTTCCAGTGGGTGCGTCCGGAGCAAGTTTCCATGTCTTGCCGCCGTCCCAAGTATAAACGAAGTTGGAACGCTCGCCATTCGGGTTTGCGTAAGTGGGCATAGCAATTACGTTTGTACCTTCTGCATCCACAAAGCTCAAGCCTGCACCAGGACCAACACCCAGGAAAGATGCGCCTTCATAGTGTGTCTGATCGTTCAGCAGCTGCGGTGCAGACCAGTTTGCGCCATTATCGGTAGAAGTAATCAGCCACAGATAGGTTGCCATGCGTACATGCAGATCGGCATTGAAGTAGAACAGATTCTGCTGCACATACTTGTCGCTGCCCAGCTGCTTGCAAACCATCATCTGCTGATCCGTAGTGTACAGATTGAACCAGCGGTCCACATAGTACTTTGCGGTCTTGCTGTTATCGTTCTTTGCAATGACAGGAGCCAGCTCCTTACCATCTGCTGTCACAGACGGGTCGAAGTCGCCCACATAATAATCATATGCATCGTTGGTCTGATTGGTTGCGCTCTTGTAAACTGCCAGACGCTGCTTACCATCCACATTCACAAAGCCACTATCTCGACTGGGATGATAGCTTGCCTGACCATGCAGCGCACAACCTGCGGGGAACGCATCGATCAACAGATAAATCGTTCCGTCTTCCGCCTGTACCAGAACAGGGTCCATCAGGTTTGCAGCAAGCTGGGTAAACTCGTTCATCGAATCATTAAAGAACTGCGGGAAGGTGTAACGCCAAGTCTTGCCGCCATCTTCAGAGATACTGAACATACCGTCAATATTGCCGTGGTCACCATGATGATTCCAGCGCGCATCTGCACTTGCAGCCAACCAGCCGTTCTGCAGCGTAATGATACCGGGAATACGGATATTGTCCGTGATACAACCCTTGTCGCCTTCGTTGGGGAACGGATTGTCCTTGGAAATACCACCTTCCGGTGCGCCGGGAGCCAACTTGGAAGCATCCACTGTCAAGCCCTGTACAGCATCTTCCAGTGCTTTCGCTGCTGCAGCGATTTCTTCATCCGTTGCCTTATCCTTGTCGATTACCTTCTTTGCCTCCTGCTGTGCCTTTTCCAGCACTGCAACACTGGCAGAAGTATAATCTTCCAGATTCAGCTCGCGCGTATCTGCATACTGATCACGCAGTTTCTGGCGCTTGCCATTCACTACAGAAACCTCTGTTGCAGCATAGGTGCGAATTTCGGCAGCCGAAGCAAATGTATTTGCCGGAGTGCCAAAGGATTCTTCCACGCGTACACGCAGCTCCGTCACGGTCTTAGGCTCAAAAACGATGGTTTCATTGCCGGACGATGCTCGTGTGACCGTCGTCAGATCAAACCAATCGCCATTGCCGTTTTTACCCTGCACGATAAATTTCTTCCAGCTGCCATTGTTGCCACTGGTACGCGCAATGTATTCGATCTTGCCGATTTGCTTTGCGCCACCCACACTCCAAGTAATGGTATGCGGGCAACTGGTCTGATTGCTGCCATAGCGCGTATGCCACAGCGTACTGGTGTTGCCGTCAAATGCATATTTAGCGGGACCATCATTTCCACTGGCAGGTTTGGTTTCGGAATCTGCCTCAATCTTGTCAATTTCCTTGCGGATGACACGGTCGTACTCATAGCCTTTGTGTGCATCCGGGTCCAGATATTTAGCCGTCAAGGTGTCAATGCCCTTACGGAAATTATTCATTTCCTGCGCAAGTGCATTCTGTTCTTCCCTAGTCAGTAACTTACCGCCACTAATTACCTGTGCCTGTGTGGTCAGCGGACGATACAAAGCATCCACATCTGCCTGCATATCCGGATATTTGTCGACCATCTGGCGCAGCTTGTTTACGTCACGGACGCCCTGAGCCATACGCTCCAAACGCACCGAAGACTTGGTGACCGGATGTTCTGCGGTCTTTTCGTCGGGGAATACCAAGAAGCAGTCACCTGGCTCAAAAGCATTATGCGTCGTATCACGCAGCGGATCTTCGACCCATGCGTCATATGCCCAACGCAGCATACCTGCGGTCTTTTCGCCTGCATTGATTACAGACCAGTAGCTTTCTACTGGAGCGCTCAGAGAGAAGTTACCGGGCTTATGCTCTGTACAGGTATACAAAGCAGAATAGGTAAAATAGTGCTTCTGTGTGTTGTCGGTGACGATATCATCCACCATGACACCCTCATCGGCAGCTGCACTTGGTGTTTCTGTCTCGCCTGCAGCAAATACCGTCAGCTGCGTAGGCAGCAGTATGGTACATAGCATGACAAGACTCAGCATCAACGCACAAGTCCTTTTTAACATTGCCTTTCCTCTTTTCTTTTTATTTGTGTCCATTAGGGCAAGGAAAGCGAAACGACCCACTTTCCTTTTTGTGGATACCAAAAGGAATCCAGATTAATTACAGTATACTGCATTTGAATATGTTACAAAAGTCACATAATGTATCTTTCCGTATTCTAACGCTGCAGCGTAAAGGTGAAAAAAATGAACGTATTGATAACCGGTACAAGTCATGGAATTGGAAAAGGCATCGCAGAGGAATTTCTCTCTCATGGAGATTGCGTTATAGGCATGGACATTTGCCCATCTGAAATTCAACACGAAAACTATATACATATCGTCACCGACGTATTTTCGGGGGAACTTCCTGAGATAGAAGGTGTGGAAATCCTTGTCAATAATGCAGGCGTTCAAAACAGCGACCGTGATATTGATGTAAATTTGAAAGGAACCATCCGTGTCACCGAAAAATATGCATTTCAGAAACAAATCAAAAGCGTTGTTTTCATTGCTTCTTCCAGCGGACAAACCGGAGCAGAATTTCCGGAATACGCTGCCAGCAAGGGCGGTATGATTGCCTATATGAAGAATGTCGCCTTGCGTGTTGCAAAATATGGTGCCACATCCAACAGTATCTCTCCCGGTGGTGTCATAACCGATCTGAATGCACACATCCTGGAATCCCCAGAACTTTGGGCACAGGTAATCAACGAGGCACTGCTGCCTAAATGGGCATCGGTAGAAGAGATTGCACAGTGGACCTATTTTGTTGCTGTCATCAACAAATCCATGACCGCACAGGATATTTTGATTGATAATGGCGAGGCTGCTAAATCAAACTTTGTCTGGTAAAGAATCTTTATCCTGTATTCAATGTTCCTTCCATCTATAAATGAATCAAGAAAAAAGAAGTCCCTTGGAGTATCCAAGAGACTTCTTTTTTATACAATGATTGTTCTGGATTTTCCTGCTTTTAATTTCAGCAAAACACCTCAAAGTTTATGTAAAAGCAGCATATCCCCTGCGTGTATCAGTCAGCGTATAATCTTCCTCTTCAAAAACAAAGATAACGTTGGGAACTACAATCTATATTATTCTTTCATCATTTGCAGTGCAGTTTCCATCATCCGAATGGCTGTATCGTGGTAGTCACCGATGAGGTCATAGATTTCATCTTCGGTTAAGACCCCTCTGTGCAGACTTTCTGGAATTAAATGATTTTCATCATCTTGGATATCTTGCGTTCGTTGTTCGCTGTAATAATAAGCCATCAGCTTTCTGTACGCTTCACGCTGTGCATCAAGGGCATCCAGAAGTTGATTCATTTCTTTTAACTTTCCGTTCTGCTGTACCATGATGTTTTCCATTTCTGTAATATGTGCATATCTTTCCATTGTTGGTTCACCTCAGCCTATTGATTTTCTTCATTTTTATACACACTTTTGTACCTAGTTGGATTCTTTGCCTATCTGTAGTTTACTACAACAAGAGCGGATTTTGCACTTAAAAATCGAAGAATCGCGAAATGATAAAAAATCTTTCTGTTAAAAGCGTATGTATCATTTTTGTTTTCTGAACATTGGGAATTTGTCGTACACTAAATTTGACGATTTCTGTAATGCAGTAAAACGGTTCTGATGCGGTCATATGAAAAATAAAATGCTCTTGTTTCTTTTCTCGACCTATAGTATAATCAAAAAACACAATAGAATCATTTGTCTTCAGGGCGGGGTGAAATTCCCCACTGGCGGTATAGTCCGCGACCGGCTACTACTTGTAGCCGCTGATTCGGTGCAACTCCGGAACCAACAGTTACAGTCTGGATGGAAGAAGACGAACGTGGAGAGACCGTACGAATTTCGTGCGCCTTTTTGCATTCGAACACTTACTGGAGTCAATGGATCCAAAGTGTTTATCGATTTGCAGGGGGCGCACTTTTTTTGTGTCCAAAATTACATTTCAGAAATGATTGGGAGGTTTATCCATGCAGCAACAAAAAATCCGAAGATTGACAGCAGTCGCATTATGCGGCGCTATCGCGTTTATATTAAAGTATATGAGCTTTTCGCTGCCTATCATTTCCCCTTTTGCAGAGTTTGACCTCTCTGCCTTGCCAGAGCTGATTGGTGGATTTATCCTGGGTCCGCTGGGGGCCATCTCTATTGTGATTACAAAAATCGCATTGACACTCGTGTTTCAAGGCAGCAAATCCATGTTTACCGGTGAACTTCAAAATCTGATCCTCAGTCTCGCTTATGTTCTGCCTGTCGTCTTATATTATCGGACTCATCGAACAAAACATGGAGCAAAAATTGCATTACTGCTTGGTAGTTTCATCAGCATCATCATTGCTGTGTTCACCAACCTATACCTTATTTTCCCTGCTTTCATGGCGCTTTATGGTATGAACTGGGATAGTATCGTTCAAATGTGTGCAGCAGTCAATCCATGGATTCAAGATGTACCCACAATGGTTGCTTTTTCCATTATCCCATTCAATGTTATATCCAGAGCAGCTACTTCGGTGATTGCTTTTCTGGTTTATAAAAAAATTAGCATTCCAATGAAAAAACTGATTAACCAATATGATAGCAGGAGGACAAAACATGAATTGCAACACGGATAAGACCCTTACATTTGAAAAGGCTGTTGAGCTGATGTTTGAAAAACTTGGTGATTGGAAAATTATGGCTCTGGCCAGCTCGGTAAACGACTATGTGATGGTGAGAAATGTCAGTTGCCTATTTCACGATCACAAAGTCTACTTTAAGACCGATAAAAATTTCCGTAAGACGCAGCAGCTGTTTCAAAACCCGAATGTAGCGATGTGCTGGAATGGCGTTCAAATTGAGGGTATCGCCGAAAATAAAGGCTTAGTAACAGAAGAACCTGACCACCGGTTTGAGACAGGATACAAGAAGTATCTATGGGGCAGCTATAACAAATACTCCCATGAAGACACAGAAATTTTAATTGAAGTGCAGCCTAAATTTGTGGAAGTCTGGGATACCAGCGAAGATAATTACGCTTATCAGATTTTCATTGATTTTGAAAAAAAATCTGTTGTTCTTAAAAAATACGATCAAGAGATTTAAGCAAAAAATCTGTTTGCTTGGCATCGAAAGTAAGTACCTTTACTTTGCATACACCAGGTAAGGCAGCAATCTAGAAAACACAAATTTTGATCTGGTAATACGGGCAACACAAAATGAAAAATCCGAGGGGACAACACGAACTGCCCTCGGATTTTTTCTGTATGTTTGCTATGCAGCTTCTGTGCTTTTACCTTTTGTTTCTTCATAAATTCTGCTGTGCTTTTTTGAATATATTCTCAATAGTATCAATGCTACTAACAACCGCCTAGATTCAACATCTTACAGATTCTCTTACGGTAGACAGCTTCCCAAAAAGCAATTCTTTCTGGCAAAAAATAAAATCTCCATTGTGGTGCTTCTACTCTACACCACAATGGAGATTCATACCAATCTAGAGTTGTCTTACCAGAAGCGGCTTCCCATATAAGATGACTGATTCCAGATACTATTTGGGTGGGACTAATTCCCTTTTGCACTCTTACAAATATAGGGAATGTGCACCCCTTGCACTGTATTCACTTTCCAAAGATTTACAGATAGCTGGAATACTTCTAATACTTTCAATCCCTGTCAGACTTGTACGGTCTGGGTAATGTTGCTTTGCGCGACAAATTGTTCAATATCAGTAATTTTTTATCCGTCTGAGATAAAACCGAGAAAATATGACAGTAACATTCCAAAACCGTTTTCTTAGACAACGGCCTGTCATTTTCCTACACCGTAAATAGAGCAGAAAAAGCGTAGCTATTAATTTATGCCTTAACCTCTCTACTTTACAACTCTAGACCATTTTTGAGTAAAACGATTATACCGGAACTCACTGTTCAGCATCTCGGCAGCATCCTGATTACCATTGTTTGCAGCTACACTCAACCAGTATGCAGCCTTTTCAGTATCTGTTGCAGTGGCACATAAACGAAATCCAGTAGACGCATCGCCGCTGTATAAGATTCCCAGATTATACTGAGATGTAACATCGCCATTTTTAGCAGCCATCAACCAATATTTTTCAGCCTTTTGTGAATTAAACCTTACACCAGTCGCATCCCAATAACGGATCGCAGCCTGCGTTTGTCCACACAAGTTTCCCATATCTGCAGCAACTTCATACCATATAGTTGCCATGTAGTCGTTCTGGACAAGATAGGGGGGATATCCTTGATCATAAGCTTCTGCTAAAAACGCTGCACAATTATGGTTTGCATTCGCTCCCGCCTCGGCATAGGCCAGCCAAAGCATCGTTCGATAGCTTTGATTTTCCGGCTTTAAATTGTGATAAGGGGCACCTGCTTGTATCGCAAACATAGCACAAAATGCACCAGCTTCTTCCCCTTCAAAATATGCAGCAGCTCCTAATTCAGCAGCAAGCTTACCCAATGCACCATTTTGCAGCTTGTCGTTTATGTATTGCTGTTGGAAATCCATTGCCGCATCAAACAGTTCTTTTCCGTTTTTACATTCGAAAAGAAATTGTCCAATTTTTACATCCAAGGAATCTTCAAACATAAATATCCCCTCCTTTAATAGATATTGGTGTCAAAGTTATTCTGATTGATCCACAATTCAATTTGTGTAACCAATAATGTCTTCATCGTTTCAATCACCGTATCCAGCCGAGGATTATGTTTTTCCTTTACGGAAAGAATCTTCTTACAAAGCACATCGTTTTCGAGTGGTTTGTTTGTCGTATCCAAAGACGACATTAAAACCATAATGGATACACGAATTCTCGTATGTGTAATCTGTTCACCGGAAACTACATAAGAAATTTCGGAATAACGCATATTGGGGTCAGCTGCCTGGACATAAATAGAAGGCAATACATCAATCCAACCATCCAGCGCCGCACCGGAATTCACAATCGTTACTGTATAATCTTCTCCAAACTCTTTCTTTAAACCGTCCTGGATTATTTTCTGCACGGCACAGTTATCCCACTTTACGTTCTGGAGTTCCACATCCTTTTTCCATTCGTCCAAGACAACGGAAAACGTCTGGGTCTTTTGTAACAACATCAAATTATCAAAGTACTTTTTGATATCATTAGATTTCCAATTCAAAAAACGATGATCGTACAACAGTTGATCTTCTTCGGCAGTTACATTAATTACTTCATATCCAGTCGTTTCGGAACTAGCATTTCCGATAGAAGAACCGCCCTGTAGAAATTTCAACCGTTTATCCTGTTCAGAAGTTCGAGGATAATTGATGCTAACCATATATTCCAAGACTTCTTTTTCCAAGTCAAATGCCTGTAACACGGAAAATACGTTTTGCATAACATTCAGCTGATCCAGATCGATTTTTTCTCCACAATTTTTCAGCCACTCCCGTAAAGTATTACGATATTTCTCTGTTGATCCGCTATTTTTATGCCGAATTACCTCTGCAATGACCATGTCAACACACGGGTACAACACAACATGTTCATCGTCTTCTGGCCCGTTGAAATCCGGAATGCCAAAGATTCGCAGACACATTACCTTAAAGCCTTCGTACATCTCTGTTACTGCACAATCCTGTTCCGGGTCCAAAGCAAAATGCAGCAGACCTTCTTTTATGAGATCGAAATCCTTCTGTTCATAATTCGGAAGAAGTAGATGCTCTAGGCTTTCCTTGTATTTCCCTGCTTCCAAAGGCTCAAAACCTTCTCCGAAATCGTTAACGGGCTTAAAAAGCTCTTGTAAATCAATATTCCTGATTTTCTCAAGCTTTTCTGTAATATCGTCACAATCTGTAAGCACGCTCTTCGATGCAACCGGTGTTGCCTGTAAAACATTAAATGCCTTACTCAGCCTCTCCGCATCTTCACTTGCTTCCTGCAAGGTTTTTAGTTCTTGCAGAACCAAACAAGCAGTTGGAACCGTCATTTTCAGGCTCTTGATAGCGGGAGCAATCGTTGAGTAATACTGGTCCTCAACAGCCTGTACATTCTGCTTAAATAGATCACTTTCACGGTATTCATCTGGTAGCTGATCAAACTGTGAAAAATCACGTTGACCCCAATCGTTTCTCATGACCTTAGAAAACATATATGTTATGATGTAATATTCCTTCCACTTTGGATAAGCGTTTTTTTCCTGCTCCATAACATATTGATATTGCTCTGCATGTGCTTTTCCTTCTTCCTGTGCTCTAGCAAAAGCTTCATCAGCTTGCTGATCAACCCGGTTGCCCTGTACAGTTGCTTGAACTGTGTCTGAAATAACACCGCCTATAAAGTTTAACAGTCCCATATAAATTCATCGCTCCTTTTAAAATTTTGTTTCTTTCAACTTTTTTCTCACATAATAAGTAATGGCCGCAATATCGTTTTCAGATTTATTGAGAAAAGCCGTATACTCTGCCGGAAGCTCCATACCTTCCATCCACTTCCTATACCTCTTCACAATTTTTTAAGACTTTCAGAGATTCATTCATTCCACACTGATCTCTAACAATTTTGTTTAATGCGGAATTTAAATCTCCATTCCCGCCATCTTTAAGCAGTGTATTACAATCGTTGATGATGACATTATAAATCTCTGTTGCAATCTTCCATTCTTCAACCCATTGCATTTGGAGCTTAACCAGTCTGCTTTGAATCGTAGATGCCATCGCAGCTTGATGTAAGGTGCGCCTTTTCATCAATTCGAACAACGTGTCATTATCCGGAGCATCCTTATATTCGAACAGGTTTACTCGTAATTTGAATGGCTTCAGGAGTCCCTCGTAATAAATCAGTGTTTCGCCTGGCATATATGTTGCCATTTCTTCTAATTGCACCCCGGATGCAGCCATCGTCGAACCAACCAACTTCCGATCATCCTGTGATGTCATTCGATGTGCAACTTTCAGAGTCGTGTTTTTCAAGATTTCAGGAGCCATCGCTGTTGGAAGCTGATCTGCAATCAAAATACCTTCTCGCAATGCACGCACCTCAGCCAGCATTTTTACAATATAACTGGTTGCTGCTGCCTTGGGATTTGCATCTTCTCCCATCACATCGCTACTCTGCGGCGCAATAAGGTTATGCGCTTCCTCAATAAACATTACATGACGCACAGGTTTATCAGCATTCCCATTAGGATCAATCCGTAATACCTCACGAATCAAAGTACACAGCATAAGCGTCAGAAAATTAGCGGGTCCATTTCCCAATGACTCAAGCTCTATAATTATTGGATATTTGATCCAATTTTGAGGCTTAATAGTAGAAACCGGAACATCAAATACATTGCCCAGATCTCGACGCAGCAATGAACCAATTCTCATTTCCAGCGCAGATTTCATATTTCCACGAACTTCGCCATCATAATCAGTATGTTTAAGTTCTTCTTCCAATCTACTGTACAGCTCTGTCATTGTTGGATAATCCAGTGTTCCGTTATTCACATCCTCTGCATCCCAGCCGTGTTCTAGGTACACCGCTTCAATCGATCGATCAAGTAAGGCGGGTAGTGGTGGTGTTAAAGGAAAAGCGCCTTCAAACACACCCATCAAATTCTGAATATGTTCTGAGAGTGACATCCCTTCAGGAACTTGAAATGGATTGATCGCTAGTGGAAATTTTGAACCGGAAGAAGGAGAAAAAACGATTAAGTTGTCAATATCGGTTTGGGCCAGTGCTCGATATTCTTTTTTTGCGGGTTCTAATACTAAAAATGGAATCTTATACTTTGCCCAAAGGTTATAGCAAAGTCCTAGCATCGTATTTGTTTTTCCAGCGCCAGGTACACCACATACAAATGCGTGCTTTTTCAGTAGTTTAGGATTCAGGGATACCGCGAAGTTTTTTGAATCCTTTCCAAACGGTATGCCATCTTGCTCTTTTTCAGCCTGTGTTTCTTTCGGGAAATCAATATATTCTCCATCCAAAAGAATTGGAAATCTAAAAAACGGCGATAATTCCTCCAACGTGAACAATGTTGGCCAAAACTGCAGTGATTGCGGAAGCATCTTGGAATAAGGCACTTGCTTTTTCAGAATCACATCTAAAGATTCCGGAGCTTTCAGTGTAGTAATTTCCGCATTTCCTTCATCAATGGCTTCTCCGGTTGCTGCAGCTAAAAGTAACTCTGCTCCAGTTTTTGTATTGGAAAATGCACGGATATTTACTGTGAAGCATGGTAATTCTGTAATTGCTGTTATAAACTTTTCATATTCATTCAGTGTTTCCTCTGCTGCCACATCTCGATAAGAGTTTTTGGGAGAAGAATTGAGAGAAATCGTTGTTGAATTCCCGGAAGAAGTCTTTTTTCGCAAATATGTGATAGGTTTCTCTAATGCATCAGAAACTAATTTAAACGCATCAATTCCTTCCAGACTAACTGTGTACGCCAAATCTTCATCCAATGTATCCATAATGCGGAACATATCCCGTAGACGCCCTTTATCTGAAGATTCCCATCTAGAAGCAGAGTAGAATGTTGGCGCATTAGCATCTTTTGTAGCATCGGAAGAACGCTTTCTTTCGATTTTTTTCAGAATTGCCTCATTAAAATATTGCCAATGGAATTGTGCATCCTTTTCATCCGTTTCTATCTTTTCAAGTACAAAATAATCCGAGAGTGGCGAAGCTTTGAGTAATTGCTCAATGGATGGTAAAATTTCATTTTCTTCGGTATAAAGTACTAGGTAAAATTTCATTTTACTACCGGATTTTGCTGCTTTTAAGTATTGAATTACAAGGCTCATGCGCACTTTTGCCAGAATTGTAATGCGGTTCCATTGTCTCAGAAAGTCATTATGTCGATTAATAAGACCATCTACTGTATTGTCTTCCAATGCTTGATACTTTATAAGTGAAAGATCCGGTGCATTGCGAAGATTATATGCTAAAAAGGCCATGGGCTTCATCGCTTCCTTTAATTCCTAAATTCCAAACAAGTTGTTTCGCGCTTCTGCTAATTGATCGATATACTCCATAGTTTCTTTCGCTATATCTCCTATCTGTTCACTGCCGTCAATTAGCTCATCACCTTTTTCTCCCATAAATTCACCAACTAATGGAATTTCCCTTAATCCAGTCAGCTTTTCCCCTTTCTTTTGTAAGTCATCACTATTTTGCCGCATTTCATCTAAAGCTTTATCCGCCTGCGCTTTCGCATCATAGGCCTTTTCCTGCAGCGCCTGTGCCTCAACTTTTAAGTCAGACTGCACCTGTTCACACGCCGCATCAATTTGTGCTTGCAATTCCTCCGGTAAATCTGTTGGTATTCTGCTGATTCCTTCTTTTAACCCATCGCTTTTCTCTTTTAATTCATTGCTTTTTTCACTAAGCTCCATTGCCTGTGCAGCAGCTTTATTTTTTTCCAATAGAGCATCATATCTCATCTTACTGAGTTTAGCCATTTGAAACACCGCCCTTTCTTCTGTTGGTAGACAAAACTGTTCTACGATCCACCTCATGATTTGTCTATACTATATGTTTCATTTACTATACATCTAAGAACTCACGAATTTTACAAACGTGCACAAACAACCAAGTTTCTGCCATAATTGACAACGTTCTACCACCATGCCGCATCAAAATCAGCTATGCCTGCACAGAATAGACAAACCTCTTGTTTCATGCTATAGTGTGAAATGGTTTTTTATATCATTTTGAAGGAGATTTCGCATGATCCGCATTATTATTGTAGAGGACAACGCTGAGCAGCGTGCATATATAGCCCAATCGGTCCACTCGCTTCTAAAAGAAGATGCCAGCATTGTCTGTTATAATTCTGCAGAAAATTATTACCTGCAGCCGAATCTTCCTACACCGGATATTGCTATCCTGGATATTCAGCTTCCCGGTGACTCCGGCATTCAGTTGGCAGCAATGCTTAATCAGTCTGCACCATTTTGTCAGATTCTGTATTTATCCAACTTCATTGATTATGCCGTAGATGTATATAAAACCACTCACACCTGGTTCATTACAAAGAACCGCATTGACCAGATGCTGCCGCTCGCCTTGCAGCAGGCTTTAACCAATCTCAAAAGCGCGCAGTCCGCTTCGTTATATGTGACACTGAAAAACGGCGAGCGCATTATTCCCCAAGCCAACATTCTCTATTTGGAGCGCGACAAACGGTTGACCCACATCGTCCTGCCGGAAGAGAAGATTGATTGCTCCACTTCTCTGAACTATTTATGGAACCAGTTAGACCAAACCATTTTTGCGCGCTGTCACAATAGCTACCTTGTAAATCTGCATTATATATCTTATTTCCGCCGCACCGAGCTGGAACTGAACAACGGTGAAATCCTACCTGTCAGCCGACGGTATCATGCAGATTTGCAGAATCAGTTTGGAGATTTTATCAGCAGATCTATTTCGCCCAACCTGATCTCGTATACACATGAATAAGGAGTACCTTACCATGAACCATTCCGACGCAATGTCGTCGTCCTTTGTTATCATTTTGCTGCTTGCATTATGTATTCTTTTTTTGCTTTTATTCTTCATCTTTTTATATGTACGGAGCAAAACACACGCAGAACAGGACTACATTGACTCTCTGGAGGAAACCCACGCAATCCAGCGTAAATTTTATGAGGAACTTTTGTATTCAAGCCACCAAATGCATTTGCTGCGGCACGATATGAAAAATCATTTGCAAACCGTTCAGCATTTACTTGAGGATGACCCCAATCGAGCTGCCGCTTATTTGCAGCAATTAGAAAGTTCTCTCCAAGTGCAATGCGCAACCGATGCTTCTCAATCCGCCTTTTCATATTTTCTGGCATATAGGCGTCAACAGGCAGAGGATAAAAATCTTACTTTACAAATCACATCTGCTGCATTTGATCACTCCTTTTCGCAGGATGCATCGTATGCCCTGCTTATTCTGCACACTTTAGATTTGGCGATTACACACGCGTTACCGGGCAGTCAGATTACACTTTCACCCCAACCAGATTGCAGTATTGGTTTTTGTCTTTCTTTTCATGGAACGCTCTCTCGTAAGGAACTCCGTCAATGGGAACAGCTGAATGCTCCGCTGTGTGGTTCCGGACAAATCTCTCCTTCCCTGCAAAAGGGAGCTGCAAACATTTCGGTTATCTTCCTCCATTAAGTGAAAGGGATTTTTATGATAGAACCCATCCCACTTTTAATTTCCAATCTGATTTCTTTTGGGTTTTCAATCGCTATGTTCTGTGTTTGTTTGAAACCCAATCATTATTTCAAGTATGGTTTTACCCTCTACCTATCCGTTTTTTTCTTAACCTTTTTTATTCAGCTGGTTGTTTTACCAGCGCCTGACCCTATCCTTGGGTGCTTTTGGATTCTTCCGCACTACCTATTCTCGCTGAGCTGTTTTCAATGCTCCGCCAAAGATGCCATCGCAGCACCACTTACATACAGCTGTTGCTCTTCTGCTTTATTTTTGCTATCCACCTTACTGTTGAACGCGCTGCAGACTGCATTTTTTCCAGATATTTCAGCCAATGCTTATTTCTTCTGCATTCTTATCCTGATGATTCTGGTTTTTTCCGCTTCTCTGGCATTGGTTTCTCACTTTACCTTTTGGCGTATCCTGCCTTGGTGGCTTTTGCTGCCATGTTTCCTATTATTCGTTGCAGACTCCTTCGGACACGCCCTTGTCGATGACACATTTTCGAACCGAACTGCTCTTGGTTTCTCTGCGCTTATCTTTTCCAATATGCTGATTATCCTATCCATTTGGGTTCTTTTTGAAAAAAGAGACACCTTTCCCGGCATATTGCTTATATCCAAGAACAGCAAAAATTACAGCTTGAATATTATTCCTCTCTTTGTGCGGAACATGATGCGCTTATCGCATTTCAAAAAGAGTCCATTCAATAAATTCATGCCTTGCAGCAGGCTTGTACTGCACCCAATCCTGCAGATGCGGATGCCCTTTTGCACTCCATCCACCAGAAAATGCAGAAAAACTATCTGCTAGTTCCCACACACAACAATGCAGTTGATGCACTGCTGCAAAACAAATTTCATCTTGCTGAAACCAAAGGCTGTCATCTGCTTTCTTCTCTTGTGTTGAAAAATGATCTTGCAATCGATTGCATGGACCTGATTTGTATTCTGGCCAATCTTTTAGATAATGCCATTTCCGCTTGCGGCCCCGGAGATACCATTCAGATTTCCGGCGTTGCGCAAAAGGGTCTGTTAATTCTGGAAGTTCGCAACCCCGATCACGGACAAAAGCTCCCTAAGCAATTTCAGTTGCCGCATCTGAAAGCCAACGGTCACGGCAGCGGTCTGTCCAGTGTTGAACACACTGCCGAAAAATATGGCGGACAGCTTTCGTTGTTTTCTCGTAATGGAATCGTTACCGCACGCGTCACTTTAGAATTACAGGAATTGTAGTGTTCCTTAACAGAAGGGAATCTATTGATTCTCTCAAAATCTTCGGTAGGCACTTCATTCTCTATAGGAATATCATATCTACGTCCTTCAGCATAAACTGACACACTCTCCAGACAGTGTCACCATCTTTCAGGATGCATGAATAGGTCAGCTTTACACGCCATCTCGACTCCACTATCTGCACAATCAGATCCTGATTGCTGTACGAATCTCAAAGATGGGCTTTCGGGAACTCCAGCTCAGGGTGAGGGAAGATTTGCTGTGAAGCTGAACGAATGGATTCCCATTCGACAGGAGCAGTATGATGCTCCATCGATGCACCCCAATACATACGCGGTCCACCGTTGTCTGCTGGAAAATCACATTCTGTCCCAGTTTGACAAATAGGAATTGAACAAGGTGACGAATGGGCCTATCCACCGATTTTACACAATGACAGAACACCTGAAACCATCATACAAATCAACCGCTTTCCGATGTGACCATGCAGCGCATCATGTCACTTCTGAGGAAGATACTACGGAAAACCGTGGCAGATGGCTGGTTGGAAACAGGACTCCAATGGCAGACTGAAGTTTTCACGAAACAATGCAGTCAAAATGGAAATCCGACCTACACAAGAGGTGGCAGACTATCTGGATGTGCCGGGCAGCTTAGCTACGATGCTATGTTCACGCTGGACACTTACACCTATCTATCCGACCAAATGCAGACGTCCGCTGCCCAGCGAATGCAGAGCGTGATGGATGCCAGCCCTGCCGGGCGAACAACCAGACCCACCGTAGAATAACCGCTGTAAGGTTATTGAACTCAAGAAGGCTGTGAAACGCCTAAGATGAAAACAAGAGCCGGAGCATTACGCTCCGGCTCCTGTTTATTTTCTGAAAGTCCAAGAATGTAAGATTGTGCTACTGGAATCAAAGACCCAAGACATTCCAGCGAAATCATCCGATTACCATTCTTGTCGGCTAGTTCTGCTTGAATTTCATAACCACAACACCGCCGTTCGCACTATTGCTCAGCAGAATTTGACCATTATGATTTTTGATAACCTGAGATGCAAACCACAGCCCCAGACCGTTATGCCCAGTAGATGCTCTTGCACTGTCACCACGCCACAGGCGTTCAGTTGCGTGAAGAATTGCAGCCTTGCTGAAACCGGGACCCTCGTCATGTACAATAATCTGCCAGCCGTCTTCGAGCATGGAGCCTTCTACGGTAACAGTTCCGTCTTTCGGGGTGTATTCAATAGCATTCTGCACCACATTACCGATGGCACGAAGTAAGTGGTGCTTCTGCATTGTCACGCAGCCGATCAAATGGTTTTGAATTTCCAAATTGATCTGGCCTGCCTGTGCTATAGGGTTGGCGTTTTGGCACAAGTTCTCAAAAACCGCTTCCAGTGAGGTACATTCAAACGCTTCCTCTTCTCCACGAGAAGTTTCCAGCAGGCTGTTCACATACTGCTTTGCCCGACTATTACTCTCCAAAATGGTTTCCACCATCTTTCGATGATCTTCCTGAAGATTATCTTCCAGAAGGAGCTCTGCATTTCCTCCGATCAAAGTAATCGGTGTCTTCAAATCATGTGCCAGAGCGGCCATTTCAGAATCTCTCTGTTGCTGTGCTGCCCACTGAGAACGAAGGGAAGAATAGAGGGCCTGCCGCATCTGCTCCATCGCATGGAGCGCCTGATCAAACTCTTTGATTCCAGCGTGAGGAATTTCAAAATCCAGTTCTTGTGCGCCTACTTTTTCGCTCACATCACGAAACAACTGGAGCTTCTCCACCAATCGACTCCGAAGCCACAAGGCATTCAGCAGCCAGCAAAGCGCACAAGCAATTCCCAAAGTAATCCACCATAGATACTCGAAAGGTGGCAGGGATGCACGCCAAACCGGGTCAGAAAACTCCTTTCGGAAGTGCCATCTAAAAATGGCATAACTTCCGTCTGTATAGGTATGGCGCAAGGTTTGGGGGAGATTCTCCTTTGCTTTTTCTAATAGGGAGCTTCGGAGACTGCCTTCTACATTACTGACGATTAGATTTCCGTTTTTGTCAAATAAGGCATATTCGGCCAGAAAATCATCACTCGGTTTTTGAAATGTGTCAGGGCTGCGTTCAATCATATTTTCGACCTGCTGATTTCCGACATGCCCTGGGTAGACGATTCCTCGGCTTTCCAGAAAACTCAGTGCCGCATACCATATCACACAGCAAACGAGCATACAGGCCATCATTGTAAATCCAAAGCGTAAAAGGATGAAGGATAGGCTTACCGAATGTCGTCTTTTTTCCATTTATAGCCCACCCCCCAAACCGTTTCAATGGGACTAAGCCCTGACCGTTTCAGTTTCGCCCGGATATTTTTGATATGTTCCGCAATCGTTGCAGGATCTCCTTCTGCATCAAAGCCGAAAACACGGTCATAAAGCTGCTCTTTCGTGAATACCTGTCCTGCGTGTAAAGCGAGATATTCGCAGATAGCGTATTCTCCTTTTGTGAAGGCGATGGGAGTTTCTGCTGCACTGGCCACCTTTGCCTGCATATCAAAATGTAAGCCGCTTTTGTTGAGGGCATGGGTTGGTTGGCGCATTTGCCGCCGCAGATGAGCTCCAACCCGTGCACGGAGTTCTGCGATACTGAACGGCTTTTTGATATAATCATCACCACCCAGGCCAAACCCCTGCACAACATCCGCATCTTCTGCTTTTGCAGTTAAAAACAGGATGGGACAGTCTACTTCTTTCCGAATACGATTGCAGAGGGAAAAGCCATCTTCTTTTGGCATCATCACATCCAGCAAAATCAAATCGTACTGGCGGCATCGAGTGCTCTGTACAGTTGTGGCATCTGACTCAATATCCACCTGATGTCCATCCTTTCGGAGGGTCATTTGGATTAGGTTTAGCATATCCGTGTCATCATCCACAACGAATATTTTAGCCATTCATACACCTCCTTTTCTGCTATCATATCATAAAATCACAAAGAATGGATTTGTTTTATTGCTGAACAGGCTCTTTGGGAATAAAAAGTACAAATAGAAGGTAGGCCAGAATACCACTGCCGTAAGCAAGGCAGAGTGCAGCACAGAGGATTCTGACAACTTTCGAATCAACATCAAAATACTTGGCAATACCGCCGCAAACACCAGCAATTTTTTTGCCATCTCTGATTCTATATAATTTCTTTTTCATATCGTTATTCTTCCGTTTGAATTGTAGTAGGGGTAGCATCCGTTACAAGGATCATGCTGTCATAGAGCTGTGCCGGGGGCTGGAACATCCGATAGCTGGGAGGCAGCAGACGCATTATGGGCGAGTACTGTTCACCCAGATTCCCCATAAAGGAATACTCCCGAACCTGATTTCCAAGTTCTGAATCTTCCGGAATCTGAGAGAAGTCCAGCCAGCAGATGGCAAGTCCAGCTTCTTTGGCGGCCTTTGCCAAAGGATCATGAGAATAGAACACCTGATTTGTTCGCTTACCGGAAGGGGTTGGCAGATTGCATTTTGTTTTGTAGAAATCTGTGCCGATCACATAGTAGTCATCGCCCAACGCATCTTCCAGAATCTTTCCCATAGCGTCATAGCTTCCCCATTTGGCCACATGCGAGTTATGCCCGGCGATGAAGATTTTATCCTTGCCAAGGGACTGTTCCTGCTGCAAGATCCACTGCACGTTCTCTGCCATGAAAGCATCTCTTAAATCCATACCAGCATTGGGATCGGTGGTCATCTGTGTGTTTAATTTCAAGTACTGCACCAGCATATCTGCCGCATGAACCGCCTGTTCTGTATTTTCAATATTTTCCAGCTTGGTCTTTGCCTGCGTGATTATGTCTGCTCTCGCAGTATTGTCATATGTCTCATTCCAGTCTTCACCATTCACCAGACCCTCCAACTGGGTTGTATCCACTCCATTTGCCTTGCATGCTTCCACAAGCAAATTCAAACTACTCATATACCGCTGCATATCAAAACCGTAGAAGCGCAAATCCTCGCCAGCAGGAGCATTCGCATTGTACTCCCTCATATATGCAATGAGTTCAGCTATCTCATCGGTCTGGTAAATCTGAAAACCGATTGCAGCCGCAGCTTCCTGTACGGTTCCCTCACCGTCGTGGATATAGCGGTTTACCTGCTCACATCCACCGAAGTCTCCTTCAATGGCAAAAGCACGAACCCCATCATTCTCCACCAGATTTTTAAATACATCCAGCTTCAACTGCTGAAACTCTGCGTTTCCGTGGGTAGCTTCACCAAGTGCAATAACCTTCGCATTTGCGGGAATAGAAATTTGGTCCACAACCTGCGCATATGCCTTTAGCTGCTCAGAGTTTGCACTCTTTCCTGTGTTAAAACCTCCAAAGTGCATAAAAGTCAGTGCTGCGGCAATCAAAATCACAAACACGCATAGCAAAAAGCGCCATACAAAATGATGTCGTTTTGTCTTCATAAATAGTTCTCCTTCTAAGTGATACTTTCAGGATAACAGCCATTTTTCAAGATTTTATAAAGAACTATAGATTTATTTTCAGGTGGAAAAGTATTGGGGTTTGGTTCTGTAAAATTTGCGCCGCTGAAACAAAGAAAAAGCATTTCGTCGCATAACTTCGCTGTGTTTCAGGCTATTTGGTTGATTGGGTCAAGCGAATTATGTGCGGGTTTTATGAATGCTGAAAAGTGCCCACATTAAAAAAATTGACCCAAACCGCAAGCCACGGTTTGGGTCAAAGCTTATCAAGAAAAATTATCAAAAAAACGCAAAAAACGCCTATTTAGGCGGTTTTTCTAGGAAAGATGGTCCGAGTGACAGGATTCGAACCTGCGGCATCCTGCTCCCAAACGCATGTCTGAATGTTCTTCGGGTACTTTCCTGCACTGTTGGACACTGCTTTGTAGGGTTCCGCTTCCTGTTTTGCACTGCCTTGCACTGATTTGTTCAGTAGTTGCTTTCGTATTATGGGATTTGTGTGGGATGAAATTCTGTATATAAAAAGATATTCAGCACAGAAAACCACCGTTCGGAATAATACCCGTTGCTATATTCGGAATAATGCAATGACATTATTCCGAATATAGTGATATCCTTCTAACGGACATAAAATCCACGCCGCCATAAACAATGAAAAGGCATTTTGCCTTTCTTTTTCTTTCAGTAACTATTTCCCTTCTTCTGTGATATTGTTGTCGCAAAAGGAGGCGATACCGTGAAAAAAGAAGAATATACCGTGGGCCAGTGGTGCTATTTGTGGTTTCAAAACAACCAGTATAAATGGAATCCAAACACGAAAGGCGGCTACCTAAATCTAATTGAACACCACATCCTGCCGGTCGTTGGAGAAATCCCACTGACGGAATTTACGGAGCAGATTGTCACAGAATTTTATGATAAACTACATCTGGACAATTTGAGTAGTCAGACCATCCATTGTGTCCACTTGCTCCTGCGGCGGTGTATGGATGAAGCAGCTAGACAGCAGATTATCCTCTTCAACCCCGTCCGCAATTGTACTGTGCCTAAAAAAGAAGGTCACCTTCCTATCCGCCTGCGATTGGGTCAGATCCAGCGTTATCTGAACACAGCGGAACAGTTTGATGCCCTTCCCATGATCTATGTTGGACTTACCAACGGCCTACGGCAATGTGAACTCATCACACTGTCGTGGGCCGATTTTCATGTCCCGTACAAGTACATTCACCGTCGAGGTCGGCTTCTGACCTTAAATTCCAAAGCCGCTGCACTCCTGGAAAATTTGGAACCAAACAGCTCTTCGTATGTGTTCCTCAATCCTAAAACGGGACAGCCGTACCAACTGCATGAGCTCTACTACCTACACAAACGGCTATTAAAATCCGCTGGGCTACCATGGATTTGCTTCCGGGATCTACAGCGTCAGTGTATGGAGGTAAGGTTATGAAACTAAGCGAATGGATCACCTACTGGCAAGAAAATTACGACAAGCCAAATCATCGCCCCAGCACTTATCAGGCTCACAGCCATGTATTCCAGAATCATATCCTGCCAAAACTGGGCAATTTAGAATTGGCAGATTTAACAGAAGAACGAATGGGTGCATTTTTGGAGGAACGTCGCCGATTTGGAAACCATCGTCCTGAAACGCCGGACTATCCAGGGCTTGGATACAGTGCTATACGGCACATCCATCAGCTCCTAAAGCAGTGTTTGGAGCAGGCTGTACGAGATGGACTGATTCTCCAAAATCTAGCAAAAGCGTTCCGCTACCCTGACAAGAAAACAGTGAAAGCAGAACCATTGACCGCTGCAGAGGTAGAAGCCTATCTGGACGCCGCTGAAAAACTGGGACATCTGCCTATGTTCCTGCTGGAGTTGACTACAGGTCTACACCAGCGAGAACTCATTTCACTGAAATGGAGTGATTTGAACCCTATTGAACATACTTTGACTATCTGGGAAGAACGAACTGTGGAGCGCAGAGAACTAGTGGAGTACGGTAATCGTAAACGAACGATTCTGCTCACGGAAGAAGTCGTGAATCAATTAGAACAAGAACACGCCAAACATCCCAGCAGTCCACTGATGTTCATACATCCCGGAACTCTGAGACCGTACTCTCCAAACATGGTACGGCTCCTGCATAGCAAAATTTCCGAAAAAGCAGGACTTGACCATGTGCGCTTTGAGGATCTGCGGCATACATACGCAGTGCATGCACTGCAAAATGGCGCCAAAGTCAAGGAATTAGCTTATGCACTGGGGCTGGAACGAAACTATACCGTCCGAAAACATTATGGGCAGTATATGCCAAAAGATGAAAAGAAAAAGAATGAGGTATCCCCAGATAGATGTAGAGTTGGATGAACTGAAAAAGGCTGCAGAGCAAATGGGAAATATTCTGAGATTCTAAATAGCGACTCGCCAGAGGATAAGAGAAACCAATCCACTTGGCGAGTTTTCTTCATTGTTATTTTTGATAAAATATTGTATAATATTGTCAAATATTGCGTTCAAATCAAAAGCAAACCGAGGTGCTCAATATGTTATATCCTGGATTATACGAGCAGATTATCAATCAACAGCTGACAGACGAGCTTCAGGAAATTCCTGCAGCTTGCAAGTCTGTTGCGCCCATCGATAAAGCAGAAGCATCCAAGGTGCTGGCGCAATATTTAACGGATGTGGTACAAAAGGGACTCGATAATCTCTTGGATAACGGCGGGGATATCTCGTCGCAAATCGAGCTTATCAACAAGATTGTAAGTCTGGTGGAGCACACCACAAGCGAAACGGACTTCGCTGCTATGAATGTGGACAAGCATGCCGAACAGCTCCTTGCACTTTTGTGCGAGAATGATCCTCGGCTGGCGGTTGGAAAAACGGCTGCCGACTTAAGACGGCCGGACACCTCCATTGCTCAAAGCTCGCTATTTACAGGTGCAATTCATGAGCCGCAGATGTACACAGAGCTCAAGAAAGAAATTGTTTCCTCCAATCGCATCGATATGCTGGTATCGTTTATCAAGTGGAGCGGGCTGCGCTTAACCATCGACGAGCTTCAGGAATTCACACAAAACGGCGGTGAGCTTCGAATCATCACTACGTCCTATATGGGCGCTACCGACGTGAAGGCCATCGAGGAACTGCGCAAGCTACCAAACACAAAAATCAAGGTCAGTTACGACACCAAGCGTACCCGCCTACATGCAAAAACCTATGTGTTCTATCGCAATACCGGATTTACTACTGCTTATGTTGGTTCTTCCAACATGTCCAACGCAGCGCTTTCCAGTGGGCTTGAGTGGAATGTGAAGCTGACCCGAAAGGATTTGCCGGAAACCATTGAAAAGATTACTGCTACCTTTGACAGCTACTGGAATTCCAGCGAGTTTGAATACTATTCAGAGGATCAGCGGGAACGGCTGGCACGAGCACTGAAAAACGAAAAGTACCACGATACCAATCAGGCGGACCTCTATACCGTTGATGTCCGTCCTTACTCCTATCAGCAGGAAATCTTGGATCAGCTGGAGGCAGAGCGCACGATCCGTGGACACTTCCGTAATCTGGTTGTCGCCGCCACTGGTACCGGCAAAACCGTGATTTCTGCCTTCGACTACAAGCGTTTCTGCCAACAGAATCATGGTAAACCCAACCGTTTGCTCTTTGTGGCGCACCGGGAAGAAATTCTAAAGCAAAGTCTGTTTACTTTCCGTGCGGTTTTGAAAGATGCCAACTTTGGAGATCTGTTTGTAGGTGGATACCGTCCAGATGAAATCGATCATCTGTTCATGTCGATTCAGACCTTCAACTCACAGGATTTTACAGAGAAAACAGCCTTTGATTTCTACGATTATATCGTCGTGGACGAGTTCCACCATGTGGCAGCTCCGTCCTATCAGAAGCTAATGGCCTATTACAAGCCGAAAATACTCCTGGGCTTGACTGCCACCCCGGAACGTATGGATGGCAAGGACATCTTATCCTACTTTGATCATCGTATCGCAGCAGAAATTCGTCTGCCGGAAGCCATCGACCGAAAGCTGCTCTGCCCGTTCCAGTATTTTGGCGTTACGGATACCATCGCTCTGGACAAGCTCAAATGGAGTGCTGGCGGATATGATAAAAACGAGCTCTCCCGTGTCTATACGTTGGAAGGAGTTGTTGCGAACCGTCGTGCCGATTTGATTGTCAGCTCTCTGCTCAAATATGTTACGGACATTGATGATGTGAAGGGCTTGGGCTTCTGTGTTTCGGTGGAGCATGCCCAGTTTATGAGCGATTATTTTAACACTCACGGAATCCCTTCCATGTTTCTGGTGGGACAGTCTCCGGATGAAGAGCGTAATGCCGCCAAGGATCGCCTTGTTTCTGGTGAAATCCGATTTATTTTTGTAGTGGACATCTACAACGAAGGTGTGGATATTCCAGAGGTCAACACAGTTCTTTTCCTGCGTCCCACCGAATCTCTGACAATCTTCCTGCAACAGCTGGGACGCGGCCTGCGCTTAGCAGAAAATAAAGAATGCCTAACCGTACTGGACTTTATCGGTCAGGCGAATCGCAAATATAATTTTGAAGATAAATTTGCAGCGCTGCTCTCTGGCTCCAGCCGAAGTGTATCGCGAGAAATCAAGGAGGGTTTTGTCTCTGTACCAAAGGGCTGCTATATCCAACTGGAGAAAAAGGCCGCCAAATACATTTTGGATAATATCCGGGCTTCCTATGGCAATACGGCTGGGCTTGTTTCGCGTGTGGCTACCTTTGAAGAAGATACTGGATTGAAACGAACTCTGGAAAACTTCTTAGATTATTACCATCTAGATCCTCGGTCTATTTACAAATTCACTTCATTCTCTCGGCTATGCGCCCGTGCCGATGTACGAGAGGATTTCACAGAACCCTTGGAGGAAATCTTGACTAAGGCACTGCCAAGATTTGCAGTGGTAGACTCTCGGCGCTGGATCAGTTTTCTGCTCAGTATCCTGCCTCAACTGGACGACGTTGACTTCTCTGCATTATCTGAAATCGAGCAGAGGATGCTGCAAATGTTCTATGTAACCATCTGGGGCAAGGCTGTTGATGATTGGAACAGCGATGAAGTGCTCGATAGCCTGTATGCACTGGCGGACAGTCCGGTCATGCTGAGAGAGCTCACGGCGCTACTCCAGTACCGCTTTGACAAAATCGACTTTATCGACGAGCCGGTGGAACTCGGCTTCGATTGTCCGTTGGATTTGCATTGCACCTATACCCGTGATCAACTGTTGGTCGCATTGGACTTTATGAAACCGTCCACCGTGCGTGAAGGCGTAAAGTGGCTTCCGGACAAAAAACTGGATGTGTTTTTTGTCACGCTTAATAAAGCAGATAAAGATTACTCTCCTACCACCATGTATAAGGATTATTCCATCAACGAAAGTCTCTTCCATTGGCAAAGTCAGAGTACCACCGCAGAGAATTCCCCTACTGGTCAACGGTACATTCACCATCGGGAACGCGGCAGTAAGATCCTACTATTCGTGCGTGAATTTAAAGCAGATCGTATCACGGGTGGTGCAGAGGCATATACCTTCTTGGGAACTGCCAACTATGTGCAGCATGAGGGCTCCCGACCGATGAATTTTACCTGGCGGCTTGACCGTCCGATCCCTGCAAAATTCCTCAAGAAGACCAACAAACTGGTTGTGGGGTAATTTCGCCCTTCGTTTACATTTTTCAATATATTGTAGTTTTTGAAATGTACTGTGTGCTTTTCTGAAAGTTGAGGATAGTGTCATGAAGCATTTTTGAAAAAGCAATCCATTAACGATATATCTGCGCGTGCTCTTTTGGCGTTTAACGAGCTCCAAAAAAGGCTGTATGATAAGAATATCCGTCTTGTAGAAGATGGATTCAGCCAGTATTTTGCCAACTTGATCAACAAATCTGATCTAATAGACGGAATACACATTGACGAAAATCTCAATGTCCTTCCCTATAAAAATAAGCACTTTAAGATGGAGGACATGCAGAAAGTGCTTGCTAAAAACGGAGCAGAATATTTTATCGCTCAAGTTGGATTGCATGCATATTTTGTGCTTCAAGATAAGATTATAGCTAACGAACCTGAATTTGATCTTCCTGTGGAAGTGAAGCAGCAACTTTCCGCAGGCGAAAAGCAGATTTTTATTATGGCGTTGTATCAGGCTTTATCCCAGCTTAATAAAATCGATGTGCCCTATATTGTTGACACTCCCTTTGCAAGAATCGACAAGGAACACCGTGGTAAGATTTTAAATCAGTTCTTCAAAAAGCTCAGTGGTCAAATTATGATTTTGTCCACTGATGAAGAAATTGTAGGTGAATATCGGGAGTTCATTGATGATATTGTATCTGATACATTTGTACTCCATCATACCGAGAATGGAAATACTGAAATCTTGGCCAACACATATTTTGGAGGCAAGTAATGGCTAATAAATTACACACGTCACAAAAAAACCAGGAGATTTTTGCCTCCTTAGGGCAGTCAATCCGGCTGCAACCATACATTTTGTCAAAGCTTGCCATTCCGATGAGCGCTGCTCCGAACATGTTCCCTAAGAGGGAGGATGATGTACCCTATCAGGCTGTGGAAGTTCGATTCGGCAAAAGTAAAATAGAAGAAGATGCAGAGCCTTACCAACTTGAGAACCCATCATATGCCGTTGGGTAAATCCGCCATACGCCGCTGTGTTGCGATGAACTGTTGGATGATAAAATTGAATCAGCAGATGACACATGAAGCTGTCGCACGGCAAAATATTTCTGCCGCTCAACTGGCAGCGAGTAAGCTGTATCTCTCAAACGATGCGGAAGTGCGAGATACCGAGCGTGGCATTCACTGGCTGACCAAATCTGCTGAAAACGGAAACGAATATGCTGCCTATCGGCTGGCAAAGGAATACCTCACAGGAAAAAACATTTCAAAAGATGTAAAACAAGCAGAGTGGTGGTTCACACAGTCAGCGCAGAGTGGAAATGAGTTTGCCCAGTACGCTCTGGGGAAAGTGTATCTGTTCGGAAAAGACTTGCCCCGTGACCAAGACCGAGCAATCTACTGGTTGGAACAGGCATCTGGTCAGGGCAACACCTATGCGGAGAGCCTGCTGGAGCGGGTGCATGACCCGGAGCAGGCTGCTGCCTTCTTCGGTGTCTGTCGCCTGCTCCACCACATGAGCCGGATATTTGCGGACAACTCTCTGCCGAAAAGCAATCCGGGCGGCGTGAAGATTGATCACAAGCGACTGCAAAAGCTAAGACAGAAACGCATTGCCATAGGTCACAAACCAAACGATCACCCGGACTATGGCATGACCATGAACTGAGAAAGGAGTTTTACGAGCAAGAAAATCTATACATCCTTGATAGACGGGTTGGGATGTTCGAGCATCGCCTGTCTGCCCAGCTCTTCAAGCTGACAGTGGAAACGGAAATGGGGCTGCTGCCGGACGATTCCCTCTATACTTATCTGACTTGATGAATTATAATAAACAATAACAAATTTGAATTTGAGGGAGAAATAATATATGGCAAAACAGCAGCTTTCAGCAGAGCAAAAACGATTAGATGCTGATATTTGGATTATCGCACTGGTTACTTTAGGAGTTTTCCTTTGCTATGCAGCTATTGGAAATCAACTGTTGGATTTTGTTACAGATGATAGTATTTCTGTTATCCCACGACTCTTACTCAATGCGGCTGTCCAGTTTGGTGTGGCTGGACTGGGAATCACAATCGTTTGTATTCTGCGTAAGGAAAAATTTACGCACTTTGGACTGATACGAAAAAATACTTTCAAAGCAATCATTGGGACTATTATATGCTTTGTCCCGTCCATCCTCTATATTTTTTTATCAGGCCAGTTCAATGGTTATCAGCCTTTCAGTATTTTAATTGCTGATGATGTGATTGCAAGCGGCATCCCACTTTCAATAATTGGTATGGCACTGATCATTGTTGTATGGGGATTTTTTGAGGGATTTAATTATGTTGTTGTTTGCGAGAAGATTAACAGACGATATCCTTCAAAAAAGAAATGGTTGGATTACGGTGCTATCACTTGTGCGATAATTTGTATCTTGTTTCATCCATTCAGTACTTCCTTTTGGGGAATTGTTGAGATAATAACCACATTTATTGCAATATACGGAATGCTGATGGTAAGAAAACAAACAGGCAACGCATGGGGGTGCGTCTTTGCTTTTTGCTTTATTTGGAACGCCATGTAAATCTCAGTTTGCCATCTCCTTCATCATCGGGGTCGCTCTAACCCAAACTTTCAAAACTGAATTCTTGTCACCCATCAGGCGGCACCACCCAAGCAGGAAATCGGAAATGGTTTCCTGCTTTTCTTTTGCGCAAAATCAACTACTGGGAGGAGGAAGCCGCCACCTTCTTCGTTGTCTGCCGATTGCTCCGCCACATGAGCAAAATATTTGAAAATCACTCTCTACCGAAAAGCAATCCAGGCGGCGTGAAGATTGACCACAAGCGGTTGCGAAAACTAAGACAGAAACGCATTGCCATAGGTCACAAACCGGATGACCACCCGAACTATGGCATGACCATGAACTAAGAAAGGAGTTTTATGAGCAAGAAAATCTATACATCCTTTGATGAACTGCCCTTGATGCTCACCGTGACACAGGTGCATGACATCCTTGGAATCTCTCAGGCAGGTGCATACGAGCTGGTGCGGAGTGAGGGCTTCTCCGCCTTCAAGGTGGGCAGTCGCATCCTCATCCCGAAAGAAAAATTCAAAGAATGGCTGGATCAACAGACCGAAAAATCTTTGTGATAGCTATTACGCAAAGAGTGTGGTATATGTTTGTGTTGCCAAAAGGAGGCGATTGAATGAATAAACGAGCAAACGGCGAAGGAAGTCTGCGCAAACGCCCAGACGGAAGATGGGAGGGGCGTTATACAGTAGGTATCGACCCGAAAACAGGCAAGCGAATTTCCAAAAGCGTATTTGGGAAGACACAGGCAGAGTGCAAGAATAAACTGCGGACAGCCATTGCCGAGAACCGAGGCCCTGCCATCAACTTCAAGGGAGACTACACTGTGGGCGAATGGATGTGGCTCTGGTACGAAACCTATTCCAAGCCCAACATCCGGGCAACCACGCAGGACAACTACGAAAACTACATTCGCAACCACATCGAGCCGGGGCTGGGTCATATCAAATTGAAGAACCTGACACCCATCCAGATCCAGCAGTTCTATAACTTCACTAAGGAGAATGGACGAGTGGCACAAAATCGCAAGGAGGATGGCGAGCCGCTGTCCAACCGAACGGTGCGTGGTGTTCACACGGTGCTACGGCAGGCAATGGAACAGGCAGTGGAGGAACGGCTCATCAATCATAACCCCTGCGACAGTGTCCGTATCCCGCCCAAGGAGAAAAAAGAGATGAACATCATTCCACCGGAGCAAATCGGTGCGTATTTGGAACAGGCGAAAAACGAAGGTGTCCTGCCCATCTTCTATCTGGAACTGACCACAGGACTTCGCCGTGGAGAGCTAATGGCTCTACTGTGGGAGGATGTGGATGTAGAAGCAAAAACCATATCGGTGAGCAAATCCGTCTGCCGACTGAAAGGCGAGCTAATCGTGACACCGCCGAAAACGCAGAACTCCATCCGTACCGTGGCGATTTCGCAGAAAGCGCTGGAGCTTCTGATTGAGGAACACGACCGACACCCAGATAACCCCATCCTGTTCCCGTCCCCACGGACAGGGACATACTGGAGTCCGGAATGTATCGGACGGGTACATAAGAAGCTTCTGAAGAACGCCGGAATTGACGAGAATGTTAGGTTCCACGATTTGAGACATACATTCGCGACCGTAGCTCTGCAAAGCGGAATCGATGTGAAAACGGTGTCCAATATGCTGGGACATTACTCCGCAGGATTCACGCTGGACACCTACACCCATGTAACCGACCAGATGCAGAAGGCTGCCGCCCAGCGAATGCAGGGAGTGATGGATGCAGCCTTACCAAACGAGCAGCCAGACCCGCCGCAGGATAACAACTGCAAGGTCATTGAATTCAAGAGAGCCGTGAACGCCTAAGGCAAGAACAGGAGCCGGAGCGTAATGCTCCGACTCCTGTTTATTTACCGTGTGTGGCCGCTGTAAGCCACCTGATTGGGGAAGTTGTAAATACCGAGTATAGAACGCCCCAGCTAAGGAAATGTGGCTCTGTGGACCAATTTATGAAAGTGCATCCGATTGGGTGATGGGAATACGCACAACCGTCTTACATTTTTCTGGAGCACACTTTCTTGGATCGCTCAAATAAATCTCGTGCTGGAAGCGCTGACTCGTGATATCCACCTTGCAACCATTTTGCTCTGCGAATTCGTGCATTGCCTGAACAGTAGCCGGTTCCTCATCATAGGAGCCGATGTGCATACACTGTACGCAAAGCCCTTCGCTGTAGGTCAGAAATTCGACTTTGGAAAAATCCATCTTTTTCTTTTTCGTAGCTTCTGTAACTGCCCAGTCAAAATCCTTTTTTGTTACAAAATCAGGAAGACGAATCATAGAAATAAAGCACATATCATTCTTGCGGCTATAATCCAATCCTCCTGTTTGTTCCTGCCACCAGAATCCTTCCAGCGGTGGTACAACATACTCGAAAAAACCTTCGATTTTATAATCGCTCTTGTAGCTCATTTTGATGGTATATGCGATTCCGTAAAGCAAAGTGATAGAGTTCTTATATTCTCCACATTCATCGTTGGGATCGCCTTTGCCACGGACAGCGATGTAATTCATTGTTGGAATCGTAACGATTGTCGGCTTATTTTTCGGCATGTAGAATTCTTTGTATTCTTTTTTAAAATCAAAGGCCATGTTGTTTCCTCCTGTCCTTCTTGAGTTTAGGTTCTGGCAGTTCATTACAGGTTATTTGTATGAATTTGGAAAGGGCATCCCTATCGTCAATATCAGAAAATATAAAATGCGGCTTTGCACCCTCATATGGAGAAGCAGTTTCCAAATTAGGAAACATAGCCTTTCCGGCTTTCGTGATTTTGATGAATAACTGATTATCACAAATCAAACAGAAAATCTTTTCGTCACAGTAGATTCCATAGTCTCCAAACATCTTACGGGTTCTGATTTCTCCAGCGTCGGAGCACTGTTCTGCAATATACTGGACAAGTTCTGAATTGCAAGCCATATCAAAGTTCCCCCGTTTCAAAGGAACCGATCTCCACCAGATTTCCCTCCGGATCTGCAATGTAACAGGTTCTCTGACCCCACGGTTCTGTAGTTGGAGCCATCACTGGCTTGCCACCGGCTGCTGTTACAGCGGCATACGTTTCATCCACAGCTGCGTAGTTTTCGACACTCAAAGCGATCTCATAATGCCCGTTGATCCCAGAAGCATAGGAAAATCTCCGGTTGGTCATAGTTTCAAAATCGCTTCTTCTGTAAAGCAGGAACAGTGTTCCGTCCTTTTGAAGAAAAACATTGGTTGTGTTTTCATCCTCTTTGATGTCAAAGCCCAAAACATCACGGTAGAACCGCACCATTTCTGCCATATCCTCTACCATGATGCCAAATCCATCCAGCCTCATTTGATGTCACCTTTCTTTTTCATATTTTTGCAGCATATTTCTCAATGTTTTCCCGAACTCACGTCTCAATTCCTCAGGCTCCAGCAGTTCTGCACAGGCTCCGAAGGTCATGAGCCAGCTCAAAAGATTTTCCTTGTTTGTGAAGTCCATGCAGAACATCAATGTGCCATCCTTCTGCACTTCAAAAGAATCCGCTCCAAATTCCTCAATGAGCCGCCATTTGCAGCTTGCATCAAACAGCACTTTTACGGCAGTGCCACCGGGGAAAACCCGCTCGTTGCTTAAATCCGGCATGGATACGGCCCTTGGAAGGAATTTACAGTCTGTCATTTCAAGCTCGTCCATGCGATTTAACTTGAAAAGCCTAAAATCCTGCCGGGTTTCACAGAACCCCCAAACGTACCAGCTGGACCAGCGAAAAATCAAATAGTACGGTTCTACCGTGCGTTTCTGCTCACCACGGGGCGAATAGTAAACGAATTTGAGTTTACAGTGTCGATCAATGGCACTGCGAATGACTGCGATTTTGGGGGAGAGAGAATCCTTATACCATGAGGACAAATCAATTAAAACAGATTGATTCCCGGTCATAAAATCAGAGGAACCGGCGGACAACTTCTCCATAAGCTGTTCATATTGATTGGTACCATGTACGCTGTCAAGACTGCGAAGACCGGCCAAAATGTCCTGCATCTCATTGGCGGAAAGCAGTGTCCTATCGATTTTATAGTTCTCTAGAATAGAAATACCGCCATGAGCTCCCTGTTTGGTACATATGGGGATTCCAGCACCACACAGCGTTTCAATATCTCTGTTGATGGTACGCCGGGACACTTCAAATTTGTCTGCCAAATAGGGCGCTGTAACGGTTTCTCTCTGTAGTAAAACAGATAAAATTCCAATCAGTCTATCCAGTTTCATAGTTATTATCTTTCCTTGAAATCAGTATATCATCCATAACACGACATCTATATGTCATGTTTACTATAGCACGAAAATCATTTTTTGGCGAACTCCCCAGTGTCCTGATTTTAGACTTTTGTGTTGGGTGGATTCAGATAGGTTTGAGAAAACAGAAAAATCCCTTTGTTTCTGCTTACGAGGCAAAAGCAAAGGGATTTTGATTTTGTAAAATTTGCGCCGCTGAAACAAAGAAAAGCAAATCAGGGGGTCATAGATACCTTATCGCTCTGCCCAATATACAATAGCATCATGCAGAAATTGAGCGCAGCCGGAGAGATTCCGATCATAGTACGCCGTAAAGCGCTGGTCTGCCACATAGAGCTCTGCAAGGCCTTTATGTTTCTGTGCATCGTACTTGTTATCGCTGATTGTGAGCCAGCGGCGATGCAACTGCATGATTTTCTTACCTTCCTCGCTGGTTGGGGAAAGCTTTGCGTGTACCGCCTGCTCGAGCTTTTGCAAAATCTCGTTGTTCAGTTCCATCCATTCCTGGTACTGCTCTGATGTGAGATTTAGTATATTGGATCGAGCTGCATCCACGGCCTCATTTCCGTACAGGGTACGGGCTTCCTGCCCAAAGCATCGTTCATATTGTTCCACAGCATTCTGTTTAAAGGCTTCAAATTTCTTTTCGTCTGCCATAATTTCATTCCTTTCTTCTGCGTGAATCGTATCTTTGACTGCTTGAATCAAGCTGTACAACCGCTCCTGCCTTGCTTCCAATTCTGTCAAATGACTTCGCAGGGCGGTCAAACGGTCAAAGGAGGGAGAATCCAGACATTCCTTGATTTGTGCCAGCTCCACCCCGAGGGCACGGTAAAAAAGAATGTCCTGCAAACGGTCTACTTCCTCTGGACCATAGTAGCGATAGCCGCTTTCTGCGGTTCGACTCGGTTTGAGCAGACCGATTTTGTCATACCAGCGCAGAGTACGGGTGGTTACTCCGGCTAAGCGTGACAGCTGTTGGATTGAATATTCCATCTGAATCCCTCCTTGCCTGTATTATAGCAGTTGGCGTTGCGTCAAAGTCAAGCTATATTTTCGTGAAAAACAAAAATCGCCTTCAAGGCTGAGATTTTTATGAGTGGATATCTTTTGAAGGCTGTTTGGTCGTTTGGGTAATTGATTGGGTCAAGCGAATTATGTGCGGGTATTATGAATGCTGAAAAGCGGCTATATTAAAAAATTGACCCAAACCGACAGTCACGGTTTGGGTCAATTCTTATCAAGAAAAGTTATCGAAAATAAAGAAAAACCGCCTAAATAGGCGGTTTTTTTGGTCGGAGTGGGGAGACTCGAACTCCCGGCATCCTGCTCCCAAAGCAGGCGCGCTACCAACTGCGCTACACCCCGTTATTTAGTTTTTGCGGTAATTCGCACATGCACCCAAATCAAGCGCGATACCACCTTCGCTACACCCGGTTATGCATTTGTCTTGATTTACAGCCTAGCTTCTAGCTTATGAATAAGTTGCGAAAAATCAGCACTTGAGTATTATACCGCATTCTGTTCAATCCGTCAAATATATGATACAATAAATTATATGAAAAGGAGGTTTTCCTATGACAGATACTTTGCAAAAGTTACGTGCGCTGGAAAAGCGTATGTATGCGTATCACTACGCTATGAGTGTAATCGAAGTGGATGAGTCTACGGTTGCACCCAGCGGCGGAAACGAGGGTCGTGGCGAAGCGCTTGAAATTCTTTCCAGCGCTTTATATGATCTCATTGCCGGCGATGAACTGCCCCGTCTGCTGGATGCAGCTGAAAAAGAGGATTTGGACGAGCAGGCCGCTGCAGAAGTCCGTGAACTGCGTCGTCAGAACGATCAGTTCACCAAAGTTCCTGCTGCGGAATACGCTGCCGGAACGCGTCTGATGGCAAATGCACGCAACGCTTGGCATCAAGCAAAGCAGACCAACAACTATGCACTGTTTGCGCCTTGGCTGGAAAAACTAGTGGACAATCGCCGTCGCTGGGCAGAATACTTTGCTCCCGGCAAAGATGCCTTTGCTACCTGGCTGGATCAAAATCAGAAGGGCTTAACTGTTGCGGAAACGGATAAATTCTTTGCTTCGCTGCGTGAGGCAATCGTTCCCCTGCTGCGCCGCATTCAGACTGAGGGTCATGCGCCTCGCACAGACTTTTTACGGGCAGAATGGCCGCTGGATAAGCAGAAGGAACTGTCCGCTTATGTTATGCAGGTAATGGGCCTAGACCCTGCTCATTGTGTACTAGGCGAAACTGAACATCCCTTTACGCAGGAACTGTACGATGATGATGTGCGTATTACGACGCACTATTATCTGAACGATATGGTTTCCAACCTGTTCAGCGTCATCCATGAGGGCGGACACGCATTGTATGAACTGCATGTGGATCCTTCCCTGCGCTTCACTGTTTTGGCTGGCGGTAGCTCCATCGGTTTGCATGAAAGCCAGAGTCGTTTGTTTGAAAACTATGTTGGTCGCAGCCGTGAATTCTTATCCTTCCTGTGGCCCAAACTGCTGGAATTGTTTCCCGAAAATTTGTCCGGTGTAAGTTTTGAGGAATTCTATCGTGCGGTAAATCGCGTAGAACCCAGCTTGATCCGTACCGAAGCAGATGAGCTGACCTATTCCCTGCATGTAATGGTTCGTTACGAACTGGAGAAACAGCTTTTGAATGGCAGCTTAACGGTTGCTGAGCTACCTGCCGCATGGAATCGTCTGTACAAGGAATACTTGGGCGTCGATGTACCGGATGATGCACAGGGTGTCTTGCAGGACGTTCACTGGAGTCAGGGTTCTTTCGGCTATTTCCCCGGCTACGCACTGGGCACTGCTTATGCAGCACAAATGGTACACGAAATGCGTAAGCATTTGGATTTTGACAAATGCTGTGCAACCGGTCAGCTGCAGCCTATTCTGGATTACCAGACCGAGCATTTGTGGAAGTATGGTATGATGCGCACCCCAGATGTTCTGATTCGTCAGGCTTGCAACGGTGAATTTGACCCCACCTACTTCGTTCAGTATCTGGAAAACAAGTACGCAGATATTTACCATCTGTAATTACTCTATTTTATTTTACAAGAAAAAGCTGTGCCGCACTTTGCAGGTACAGCTTTTTCTATGCTCTCTGTATCTATTCCAAACAAGAAAGCCACTCCTCAAAAGAGGAGTGGCTTTCTTAATCCTTTGGACTAAGCGAAGAACTGATTACAGCTCAGCGAAGTACTTGATGGTACGGACCATCTGGCTGGTGTAGGAGTTCTCGTTGTCGTACCAAGAAACAACCTGAACCTGGAAGGTGTCGTCGTCGATCTTGGTGACCATGGTCTGAGTTGCATCGAACAGAGAGCCGAACTTCATGCCGACAACGTCGGAAGAAACGATCTGCTCTTCGTTGTAACCGAAGGACTCAGAAGCAGCTGCCTTCATAGCAGCGTTGATGCCATCAACAGTGATGTCCTTGCCCTTGACAACTGCAACCAGAATGGTGGTAGAGCCAGTGGGAACGGGAACGCGCTGTGCAGAACCGATCAGCTTGCCGTTCAGCTCGGGGATAACCAGGCCGATTGCCTTAGCAGCACCGGTGCTGTTGGGAACGATGTTCTGTGCGCCAGCACGTGCACGGCGCAGATCGCCCTTACGCTGAGGACCGTCCAGAATCATCTGGTCACCGGTGTAAGCGTGAACGGTGGTCATGATGCCGGAAACGATGGGAGCATACTTGTTCAGAGTATCAGCCATGGGTGCCAGGCAGTTGGTGGTGCAGGATGCTGCAGAAATGACCTTGTCTTCCTTGGTCAGGGTGTTCTCGTTAACAGAGTAAACGACGGTGGGCAGATCGTTGCCTGCGGGAGCAGAGATAACAACCTTCTTTGCGCCTGCCTCGATGTGAGCCATGGACTTCTCCTTAGAGCAGTAGAAGCCGGTGCACTCCAGCACGACATCGACGTTCAGTTCGCCCCAGGGGCACTCCTTAGCGTCCTTAATAGCGTAAATCTTGATTTCCTTGCCGTCGACAACGATGGAATCATCGGTAGCCTCGACAGTGTGCTTGTTCTCGCCGATCTTGCCGCAGAAGGAACCCTGAGCGGTGTCGTACTTCAGCAGGTGAGCCAGCATCTTGGGGCTGGTCAGGTCGTTGATAGCGACAACCTCGTAACCAGCAGCGTCAAACATCTGACGGAAAGCCAGACGGCCAATACGGCCAAAACCATTGATAGCAACTCTAACAGCCATGTTTCTAACCTCCAAAAATGTACCTTGAAATATTTATTATTCGCGGTTGTCTTTATTCTACCTGAAATGGCTGAAAGTTTCAAGCGTTTGCCAATGAAATAACAATGTTTTTCTGTTTTTACAGTTTTATCACATATATTTAAGTGAATTTCCAGCATATTGCGCCATAATCCACAAAAAGCCCGCACACATTTGTCCAGTTAAATACTCATTCGTCCAGATTGGATTTTTCATTTACTGCGCCGGGGTCGATCTGATGCAGACTATAGGTTAAACCCAGCAGACCGATCGCACCCAAAATCAGGCTGTTCAGTAAATCTCCCAGCGGAACATAACCTCGTGTCCATTGCACGATAGAGAAAACCAACTCGCAGCAGGTACACACATAAAAACAAATCAAACCATTGCGCACACAGCTGCGTCCGCGACCTGTTTCCGGGAAAAAGCAAACGCGCAGCAGCGAAAGCACAAACACCAGCCCAATCATCACGCTGAGCAGCTGCACGATATGGTATACACGATACATACTGGATGTGTGTGCCAGAAATCGCTCAAATGCCATGCCGCATAGATACAGCATTCCGGATGCCGCAAAGTAAATACCGCCCACTGGGCTTTCCCCTGCTTTTGCAGCGTGCCAGAAATCACACTGCGCAAACAAAGTCCATGCACTGAGCAAAGCGAAAACTCCCATTAAAATATCCGCTCCACAGCTGGTGCGGAACATTTCCATCCACAGCTTCCTATCGGCAGACTGCAAAATCGTTTGCAGTGTAGGAATTACATTCGCCAAGCGCAGTGCACCTGCCACTGTATACGCTACGCCGCATAATCCGGACGCCACAGCAGACCAGTTGTTTTTCTGTCCGGCCGATACCACCCCTTTTGCCGACAGCATGGAAGCCACTACTGCCAACAGACACAATGCTGCAAGAGCACCATATCGAATTAAAATACCGCCCTTTTGTGGAAATCCAGATATGGGGTCAATCCAGTAAGTTACATCCAGCCAGCAAATACCGGCAGTACACAGACCCGCCAGTATGAGTAAAGATTGAATACTCTTTTTCATTGTTTTCTATCCCCTGCTTATAGTTTCAGCCGTGCTGTTTGCTTTCGGTCATATCCTGTAAGCACGCTTTTACTGCACAGCTTTAATCGTTGTTTATCATATCGCTTTTCCGCAACAAATTCAATAAGAAGCTGTCGAGCATGTGTCGAACCGCATGATATGTTTTTTCCTGCCACGTCTCCCCTGTTATGTTAGCCGTAGGAGGAAACAAACATGAAACGAATTATTCTATCTTTACTTGCGATTCTTCTGGCGGGCTCCTTGCTGCCAGTCCTATGCTATTACGGCTTTTCTGCGTTATTGCAACAAGACGCACATACCGCCGCACAAGAGTTTTGGGATACCTTGCAATCCGATTCGAGCTTTTCTTTTCCAGAGCTTCCACACAGCACATCTTCTTCTGCCCCCGAAGCTACGCCTCAAGCAGACGAAGACCTTGTACCGATTTGGGACTCCGGAGCGCAGCGTGTCATTCAGGTCCCCCTGCGTGAGTATGTCGTTGGTGCTGTAGCCAGCGAAATGCCCATTACTTGGTCCGATGCTGCACTACAGGCACAAGCAGTTGCTGCGCATACCTATCTTTTATACAGCCGCGACCATAACGACACCTCTGCACTGGGCGGTGCATGGTTAAGCGCAGACCCTGCACAAAGGCAAGGCTTTATGACGGATGAGGTTTTACGCAGCTACTGGGGAACCCACTACAATGACAATTACAGCCGCCTTTCTGCGCTGGTTGACCAGGTTCTGGATACCATCATCACCTATGAAGACAAGCCTGCAGCAGCCAGTTATTTTGCCATTTCTAACGGACGCACCGAAGCCAGCCAAAATGTCTGGACCGAATCCTTACCCTATTTGCAGGGTGTAGACAGCAGCTGGGATAAAGATGTGGAAGGCTATACGCAAACCATCACGCTTTCCAGTACGCAAATGCATAGCGCATTGGTCACCGGATTGAATATTCGACCCGATGGTTTTATGCCATCACAGTATTTTTCTGGCTTCACTTACACCGACGCAGGGTATGTACAAATGTTGCAAGTTTGTGGACAGGAAACACTTGGCACCGTGCTGCGCAGCGCGCTCAATTTGCGCAGCACCTGCTTTGCCATCGAATGGGATGGAAACGACTTTCAGATTACAACATATGGCTATGGTCACGGCGTCGGCTTAAGCCAGACAGGTGCTCAGGAACTGGGCAAAAAAGGCCATTCCTGGCAGGAAATTTTGCAACATTACTTTCCCGGTACTTCTTTATCAAATATATAGTATACCTTTACTTGCATTCTCTGCTTTAGGCGGGTATAATAGAATCGTTCGTTAGGCATATAACTATTTTATGTCTTGTGCAAAAAATTGCAAGAAAAGAAGCACTAGGAGGAACGTATATGAATAAGCCGGTTCTGGTCGTTATGGCCGCAGGCATGGGAAGCCGTTACGGCGGCATGAAACAAATCGATCCGGTGGGCCCCAACGGAGAAGTCATCATTGACTACTCTATTTATGATGCACGCCGCGCTGGTTTCGAAACTGTTGTTTTTGTCATCAAGCATGAAATCGAGGACGCATTCAAGGCTGCTATTGGCGACCGTATGTCCAAGATCATGAATGTAAAATATGCTTTCCAGCAGCTGGACAATCTGCCCGCAGGTTTCACTGTTCCGGAAGGCCGTGAAAAGCCCTGGGGTACCTGCCATGCTATCCTGGCTGCAAAGGACGTCATTGACGGACCTTTCGCAGTTATCAATGCAGATGACTACTATGGCCCTGAGGCTTTCAAAGTCATGTACGACTACCTGTCCACCCACGAGGATGGCACTTTCTACGATTATTGCATGGTCAGCTACCTGCTGAAGAACACCGTTTCTGAGAACGGCAGCGTGGCTCGTGGTGTTTGCGTACCCACCGATGACGGCTGTCTGGCAAACGTTACCGAGCGCACCCGCATCGAGACCTTCGAGGATGGCTCCATCCGTTACACCGAAGACGGCGAGAACTGGGTTACCCTGCCCGGCGACACCCCTGTCAGCATGAACCTGTGGGGCTTCAGCAAGAGCTTCCTGGTTGAGGCTGAGCAGCGTTTCGCAGCATGGCTGGAAAAGAACGTTCCGCTGAACCCCATGAAGTGCGAGTACTTCCTGCCTCTGGTTGTCAGCGCTCTGATCGACGAGAACAAGGCAAAGGTCAAGGTTCTGCAGAGCACCGACAAGTGGTACGGCGTTACCTACAAAGAGGACAAGCCCGTTGTTGTTGCTGCTATCCAGCAGAAGATCGAGGACGGCCTGTATCCTGCTAACCTGTGGGGCTAATTCTGCCACATATCTTTTACTCCTACATATAAAGAAAAGCGGAGATGCTGCGGCATCTCCGCTTTTCTTTTCTCCAAATATCCCTCGCTTATCCGAATTCTCTTACTGTGAAAATACAGCCCACTCCCCTGCCCCGGCAGAAAATAAAACCTCCGATGCAACCGGTAAAGGCGCATCGGAGGTTTGTTTACAGCCAGAGTAAACCCCAGCTATGATTCAATTCAGAATGCGTTCGATTAGTTCAGGATGGTCAGCTCGGTCTCAGGATCGAACAGGTGAATCTTGTTCTTGTCGAATGCAACGGTGACGTTGTCGCCGCTCTTTGCAGTAGAAGTGGGAGCAACGCGTGCGGTCATCTTCTTGCCCTGATACTCCAGGTACAGGTAGATCTCAGCGCCCATCATTTCGGAAACATCAACCGTAGCGCTCAGGCGGCAGTCGCTGTGCTTCTCCATGAATTCGGGCTCATCGTCGATATCCTCAGGACGGATACCCATCTGGACAACCTTGCCAACGTAAGCGTCCAGCTTGCCGTCTGCGGTCTTTTCCTTAGGCAGAGGAATCAGGTCGCTCTCGGTCAGCTGTACATAGTACTGATCGTCCTTCTTGACCAGAGTGCCGTCCAGGAAGTTCATCTGGGGGCTGCCGATGAAGCCTGCAACGAACATATTGCAGGGGAAGTCGTACAGGTTCTGAGGAGTATCAACCTGCTGCACGATACCGTCCTTCATAACAACGATACGGTCGCCCATGGTCATAGCTTCGGTCTGGTCATGGGTAACGTAGATGAAGGTAGTAGCCAGCTTCTTGTGCAGCTTGATGATCTCGGTACGCATGCTGGTACGCAGCTTAGCATCCAGGTTGGACAGGGGCTCGTCCAGCAGGAAGACGGCCGGGTTACGGACCATAGCACGGCCCAAGGCAACACGCTGACGCTGGCCGCCGGACAGAGCCTTGGGCTTGCGGTCCAGCAGGTGCTCGATCTCCAGGATCTTAGCAGCCTCGTGCACGCGCTTGTCGATCTCGTCCTTCGGGGTCTTGCGCAGCTCCAGGCCGAAAGCGATGTTCTTGTAAACGGTCATATGGGGGTACAGAGCGTAGCTCTGGAACACCATTGCGATATCACGATCCTTGGGAGGAACGTCGTTGATCAGACGGCCGCCAATGTACATCTCGCCCTTGGAGATTTCCTCCAGACCAGCGATCATACGCAGCGTGGTGGACTTACCACAGCCGGAAGGACCGACGAAGATGATGAATTCCTTGTCCTCGATTTCCAGGTTGAAATCGGTAACAGAAGGAGCGGTTGCACCGGGATAAATCTTGTAGATGTGACGGCAGCTGATAGAAGCCATAAGTATATCCTCCACTTTATGTTTTTCGCACCTTGACGGTGTGTTTTCTTGCTGGTACTATAATAACAGATAATATCCTGATATTAAATAGCATTTTATTGATAGGAGCTGTTATTTTTTGCTATATGACGGAACCACTGCGCTGCGCCTGACAAACAGCGTGGATCAAACGCTGTCTGCGCAGGAAACGATTCACTTTTCCAGCGACGGATTATGGATCATTTTGCTTTCCAGCGGCGAGGGAACTTTTGCGGATAATCCCCCGCAAAAGGCAAGTGCCGGTATGCTCGCCTTATGTCGCGATACAGTTACATTTACTGCCGATCAAAGCTGTCACCTTCTGGCTGGTCGCTTTGAAGGACGGATTGCATCCGATTTTATTTCTGGGCTTCCTTTTGATTTATATCTGGCAAAGGGCGAAAGCTGCCCCCACGCCGCACAATTATTAGATAACTTGCTGCGCAACAGCAATTCCTTGGAACAGACGCAAATTGGCTTTGCACTGCTTTGCGAACTGGGTAATGCCGACACCGCAGCACCTGCACTGCCGCCACTTGTGGCAGAAGCCGTGGAAGATATTCACGCACACTATGCAGAGCTGTATGGTGTAGAAGAACTGAGTGAACGGTTGGGTGTTTCCAAGAGTCATCTAGTGCGTGCCTTTCATCAGGCGATGGGGATTTCTCCGGGCAAGTATCTGACCGAAATCCGCATCCATGCTGCCAAACAGCTTTTACTGCATCGGGAATACAGTCTGGAAGTCATCGCCAGCCTGTGCGGTTTTTCCGGCGGCAACTATCTATGCCGTGTTTTTAAGAAAGAAGTTGGTATCTCCCCTGCCGCTTGGCGTTCCAATGCACTGTCCCGCAGCACGTTCATGCCGCACTCGGAAGCCGAACAAAGTTTGTATATCTAAAAATTAACATTATTGCGTTTTTCTCTTTGGCGCGGTATACTAAGCAGTACATCTTATTCACCGAAAGAATCGAGGAAGGTTATATGTCTTTGAATAGTATCTTGGTCGTTTTGGCAATGATTGGCTTGTTTATCCTGGCGATCGTCTGGATTTCCAAGCAGGGCGGCTGGCAGAGTGGCGGCTGCAATGGCAACTGCGGCAGCTGCATGAGCGGTTGCTCCAGCCATCCGAAACAGGATAAAACGGAAGAATAATTTCCCACGATTGGAATAGAAAGCTCCACAGCGATAATTTGCCGTGGAGCTTTTTTCAGAAAACAAACAGAAAGGTATCCCTCTATGCACATTCGAACTGCTGTTCCCACTGATTTGCCTACCCTGCTGGATATTTACGAAACCGCACGCCAGTTCATGGTCGAAAATGGAAACCCTACCCAATGGCCGGCAGGTTTCATCAACTCAACTGTTCTGTCCGAGGATATTGTGCAGCGTACGCTGTATGTCTGCGAGGACGAAAACGGTATTCAGGGCGTTTTCATGTTTGCTGACGGACCAGATCCCACCTATGCAGTAATTGAAAATGGCAGCTGGCTGTCCGACGCACCCTATTCTGTCATTCATCGTGTTGCCTCCGCCGGGAACGTAAAGGGTCTGCTGGCGCAGATGATTGCTTGGGCTTCGGAGCGTGCAGAGGTGCTGCGCATTGACACCCACGCCAACAACTATCCCATGCAGCATCTTTTGTCAAAGTTGGGCTTCACCCGCTGCGGCACCATTTTTGCAGAGGATGGTACGCCCCGCATCGCCTATCAAAAAGGCTAAGTACAGAAATCACTGAATTCGCATTTATATATAAGTAAAAGCCGAGCCGATGAAAAATCCATCAGCTCGGCTTTTTATTCATTGTATCTGGTTTTTAGCCCAATTCTTAGCCCAATTCAGAATAACCGTCCTGCATTTCATCCATGGCAGTCTGGTAACCCAGTTGTTTTCCTTCTTCAAAGGCTCGCTTCAATGCTTCTGCATCCACCAGCAGACCACTTTCTTTCATTTCATTATACACTTCTTCGCTTCTGGAGGTATACGACATATCCTGATCCAACAGATACATTCTATGATCTACCAACTTGAGAAGCTGTTCTCCCGTTACATCTGCTAAAGCATATGCGCTATCTGTAGTAAATTCGTATTCATCCTGCTCACTGTGCGCAAAGATGGATACATCCGAAATATCTTCCTTTGCCAGTATCTGCAAAATTTCGGCCGCAGCTGCGCTAAACTGCTCTTTGCTTTCAAACTGATCCGACAACTGTACATCCGCATTCCATTCTATGTTGCTTTCCGGTCCATAAGAATTTGCGATTGCATAGACATGCAAGTGTCTTACAGAAGTAGGATCAATCTGTGCATAAATCTCACGCTCTTTCTGGGACTCCTCTCTCACTACTGCTGCGCGTTCCTCAGGATTAAAGACTTTCCATACTTCGGGCAGCAGAGAGAAACACACCGAGCCTCCAATCAGGAACAGGCACAGGATTACCATGCCAAAGCCAACCTTGACCTGACGATCTCCATGACGAATGGAAGATACCAGAATCTCCAAACCCAGCGCGACCAAAATCAGCGGCGCAAACTTAGCCAGTTTAGTCAAGTCCATGCTGGGCATGAACAGCCCCGCTGTAATCAGCACACCCACTATAATCAAAGCGATGCCCAATGTAATACGCCCTGCATATTGAATTTTTCGTTCTTTCATGCGTGACGATTTTTTTGCAGGTGTTTCCACAGCAGGCTGCTGGCTGTTTGCTGCGCTTTCGCTTGCATCACAATCCTGCGGCATCGTGGATTCCATCTGTTCCAAATCCTTATCGTTCTGTTCCATCGTGATTTTCTCCCTTATATTCCACAAACTCGTCTTCCTTCTTACCGCCGCGCACCAGCCACAAGCCAACCGCAACAAATGCTACACCAATCGCCAGACCAGGAACCGAATAAATGATATTACTCAGCGCATTGCTGATTGCGCTTCGCAGTGGACTGTTATATCCAATCAGTGTGACCAATCCATACAGAATCGGCTCAATAAAAGATTTGTACAGACCGCACCCGCCCAACAGAACAAATCCCCAGCCCATCAGCTGATTCTTTTCTGTAAACAGCTTTTTGAAGTCCTCGTCCATCAGGTTCAGATGCACCAGATAGTCATCCTCCGGCTGATTTCCATCCAGAATCATACCGCGCAGATTCAGCGAATCAAAGAAACTATACATATATGCCACTGCCGACAGTGCGGTAAGCACCGGCATAAAAGCCGCGCCTACCATAATCGGAATCACGAACAACAGTACCAGCGACAAACCGCGTTTCATATAGCCCTGGTACATTTGACCTGCACCGGGAATGAGTGAAAAGAATAAAGTACAAAGTTTATTCCGTTTCATAATGATTGATCCTCCAATATTTCATGATTTGTTTGGGTCTTATCGATACGTTTTTGTGCCGGGGCACGAAATGCGGGAGCGGCTGCATCCTGTACACGCATAGACCAGTCATCTACCGCCTTGCGAATCATATCGCTCAGGCTGTTGCGTTCTGCAACCGGTTCCATCTCCTGCATTGCAATATTCTGCTGGTGATTTTTCTGCCAAAGCGCTTCTGGGCTTTTGACAAATGCTTTGCCTACCATATGAAAAGCACCGGTATACCACAGAACGCTGCCGATTGCTACAGCAGCTGCTGCGGTCGCATACCGCCGGGCAGCTGTATTGACCTGACGCTTGTGTACTTGACGCATTACAGGCAGCGTTTGATTTGTTTCTGGTTCTTCCAGCACGTCTGCCGTTAAGAGTGCTGTATAGCGGTCTAAGCAGGCATCACAAAAACTAAGATGTTCGCCAACTTCCAGCCGAGCCATTTCATCCAAACTTCCGTCCACAAGCCCTTGCAAGGCTTCATCGGTCAAATGCCCATCTGGGAAAAATAAATCTTTCATGGTACAGCGCTCCTTTCTTTGATTTTCTGCTGCAATAGCTTTCTTGCACGCATTAGCTGTGTATGCACTGTTTTTCGTGGTCTGTGTAATGCTGCAGCGATTTCTTCCACTGTGCGATCTTGTAGGAAATACATTTGCGATACCAGCAAATACGGTTCTTTCAGCTGGTCTACCATTTCCCGAATCGCCTCAGCTTCATTTTCTGTTTCCAATAGTTCCTCCGGTCCCGGCGGAGAAGCCGAACCCGGTAATGGGGTTTCCGGCATTCCCTCGTCACCCGGTGTATCCACATGACGATTCCATGCGCTCCGCAGGTAATCTGTTGCTTTGTTGGCTGCAATACGTGCCAGCCATGGCTTATATTTTTCCGGCGGACAGGAATCCATATGTGTAAAGGCCGCCAAAAAGGTTTCCTGTGTAAGATCCTCAGCTAATTGATGGTCCCGCACCAGCTGAAAGCAGACAGTATATACTAGCCTTTGATATTGATCTACGATTTTTGCAAATTGAGCGTTTGTCACACTGCTGCTTCCCTCCTTTCTGTGTCCTTCTGTACACTAAAACGATGCCGCTGCTTTGATTTCTTCAGGTTTTCCAAAAAACTTTTACGAGAAAAATCTCCCCCTAGCCTCTTATCGCAACCACATTCAAAAAAATAGAAACGTTTTTTCGTCATTTTTCGCACTTAACGCACTCTATTGCGGCAATTCATTGCATAAAACAGAGCCCAACTTTGTCGTATTGCCTACTATTCTGCGTTATGGTAAAATATATTTATTCAATTCGCCGTAACCGTAAGGAGGGATTCTATGAATAAGAAGATTTTGCAGAACTACAACGCGTTGGCACAAAACTTAGGTCTGAAGTTTGATGCAGAAGGCGGCGCAATTTACGGACAGCGCGGAACGTATGATGTCGCCATCTACCCGCAAAATGCAAACTATCCGTATATGCTCACTGTAGCAGTCTCTGCACAGCGACAAGGTGGACCGCTTTCAAAAGATACTTGCAAAAACTTTAAGCGGGAAAACAAGCCGGTTTCAGCTCTTGTGCAAAATGGCTCGATTCTTACTATGTCTTTGAAGAACTACACAAAACAGGAAGTTCTGATGGACAATCTGAATCAATCTCTGAATGCCTTCGTCAACTTCTTGCGGTCAGAAGGTTTCCAAAACTGCTGCCAATCCTGCGGTAGCGAAAATCCGTCTATTTATTATGTTTCCGGAAGCTATCTGTATTTGTGTCCGAACTGTTTCGCCAAGCTCCAGAATGATACCGCTATGGCATCCGCGCAAAAGCGCAATCGGACGGAAAATGTACTGGGCGGCATCGTAGGTGCATTACTTGGCTCTCTGCTGGGTGTAGCATCCATCGTTATTTTCAGTCAGCTGGGTTACGTTGCAGTCGTAAGCGGTATCATCATGGCAATTTGCACCTTGAAAGGGTATGAGCTGCTGGGTGGTAAGTTAACAACAAAGGGTATTGTCATCAGCATCGTGATGATGCTTGTAATGACACTGTTCGGAGATCGGCTGGACTGGACAATCGTCATTGCCCAACAAGTAGAAATCGATTTGCTTACTGCATTCCGCGTTTTCCCTGCACTGCTGCAAGAGGGAATCATCGAGATGGGTGTTTATGTTGGCAATCTGATTATCCAGTATCTGTTTGTTGTGCTGGGTGCTGTTCCTACCATTCTCAATACCTTAAAGAACAACAAAATTCAAAATCGTGTCTACCGTCTGGATGGTGCTATGCCTAACTCCACCAGCGAATCCTTTGATTAAGTTGCAGCTTTTCCTACCTATAAATATAGATCTATGGCGGACATTCTTTCTGAAAAGGTGGAATGTCCGCCTTTCTATAATGATATAACAGACTTTCTCTGCAAAAGAAAGGGTGCAGCCTGAAAATGGCTGCACCCTTTCTTCATCTATAACTTATCTATAACGGATTGATATGGAGCTTATATTCCCTTCAGCCGTCACTTTTTCTGAATGAGCGAATCAGCGCAGTTCAATGTTCAGCTTGAACTTCAGATCCTTCAGGATCTTATCCATTGCGCGCTCAACCTGCTCTGCTGCCAGCTCCTTGGTTTCGTCAGCCAGCGTCAGAGAGAATGCCATGCTCTTCTTGCCTTCGCCCAAGTTTGCGCCGCGGTAGATATCAAACAGCTTGATTTCCTTGACCAGTGCGCTTGCCTTGTGGATGACCTGCTCGATTTCGCCGCAGCTGACAGCTTCGTCGCAAACCAGAGCCAAGTCACGCTTGACCGGAGCAAAGGGGCTGATGGGCTTGCAGTGGTAATCACGCTGGAACATGCTGGACAGCAGCTTGTAATCCAACTCTGCCAGATAGATGTTCTGGTTTGCCTTCTGGTCCTTTGCGATTTCCAGCTCAGCGTTGATTTCGTTTGCCAGCTTGCCGAACACGCCGATCTTCTGACCATTGCAGGAAACAGAAGCCGTCATGCCAGGATGCAGGTAGCATACCTGATCGCGCTCGTAGGTGAAGGTCAGGTTAAAACCTGCTGCCATTGCTTCCAGAACACCCTTCATAGTGAAGAAGTCCTCTTCGCTGCCGTACATACCCAGGCACAGAGCTGCACGCTCGTCCGGCTGCTCGGTCAGGGGCAGGCTGTGCGGGATATATACCTTAGACAGCTCAAACAGACGACCCTCTGCATTGCCCTTCTTCAGGTTCTCCACGATGATGTTCAACATGGAGGGAGCCATCATGGTACGCATGATGGACAGATGCTCGCTGATGGGGTTCATAATGCGGATCGTCTGACGTGCCGGAGAATCTGCGGGAACGTGCATCTTATCCAGATCTGCCACAGAGTAGAACGCCATGGTAGATGCTTCGTAGAAGCCCTGACCAGCCAGCAGACGCTTCATCTTCATCTCCTGCTTCTGGTATATATTCAGACCGCCGTTCGTGACAGTTGCGTGCTTCAGGAAGGTCGGCTCGATATGCTCATAACCGTACTCACGGATGATTTCCTCAGCCAGATCCGGGAAATCCTCCACGTCATCACGGTAACGAGGAACGCTGACGGTCCAAGTGCCGTTGTTATCGGTCACTTCAAAGTCCAGACGGGTCAGGATGTCCTTCATGGTTTCTTCCGGCACCTCGATGCCCAGCACGCTGTTGATGCGAGCAGGCGTTGCGGTAACGGTCTTGCGCTCCAGAGAAGCACCGTTGGAACAATCAAAGTTGGTGGGCGTAATATCGCCGCAATCCAGCTCCTGAATCAGGTGCAGTGCGCGCTTCAGACCCAGCTCAGTGCTGTACTGATCCACGCCCTTTTCGTAACGGAAGGAAGAGTCACTGTTCTGACCCAGCGCACGGCTGGTCTTACGAACGCTGTCGCGCGCAAAGGTTGCGCACTCAAACAGCAGCTCGGTGGTGTCGTCCTGAATACCGCTGTGCAGACCACCCATGATACCTGCCAGAGCAACCGGCTTGTGGGTATCGCAGATGACCAGATTGTTCTCGTTCAGCTTGAACTCTTTCTCGTCCAAGGTAACGATGGTTTCACCGGGCTTTGCACGACGCACGCAAATGCTGCGATCGTCCACATGATTCAGGTCAAATGCGTGCATAGGCTGACCGATTTCCAGCAGGGTGTGGTTGGTGATATCCACCACATTGTTGATGCTGCGCAGACCCAGCAGTGCCAGATGACGCTTCATCCAGCGAGGAGACTCGCCAATACGGATGTTACGCACAAAGTGTGCCAGATAACGAGGGCACAGGTCGGGGGTTTCCACACGGACAGAAATGGAATCGTCCGGCTCAGCGGTACAGGTGTAATCCGTTGCCGGCATCTTCAAAGGCTTGTTCAGCAGTGCAGCGACCTCGCGTGCCATGCCCAGAACAGACTGGCAGTCCGGGCGGTTTGCGGTAACATCAATGTCAAAGATGTAGTCGTTCAGACCCACAACGTCCTGAATCGGGGTACCTGCTACGGTATCCTGAGGCAGATCCAGCAGACCGTTTACCTCGCTGCCGGGGTACAGATCATCGTTCAGACCCAGCTCAACACCGGAGCACAGCATGCCGTTGGACTGCACACCCTGCAGCTTACGACCCTTGATCTTGATGCCGCCGGGCAGTGTAGAGCCGTCCAGTGCAGCGGGGGTGTGCATACCAACATACACATTGGATGCACCGGTAGAAATCTGAATATCATGGCCGTACTCGCCGCAATCCACCCTACAGATGTGCAGATGGGTGCCCTCCTGGGGGACAGCCTCGGTCACAACGCCAACGACAACCTTATCGATGCCGCCAGCCATGTCGATCAGTTCTTCTACCTCGAAGCCGCAGGAGAACAAGCGCTCTTCCAGCTCCTGTGCGGTAATATCAATATCAACGTATTCTTTCAGCCAACTGAATGGTACTTTCATGTTCGTAATCCTCCCTTATTCCTGGAACTGCTCGAGGAAGCGCAGGTCGTTTTCGAACAGCAGGCCCATATTATTGATACCGTACTTCAGCATAGCGATACGCTCGATGCCGATACCAAATGCAATACCGGAGTAAACATCCGGATCTACGTTACAGTTCTTCAAAACCTTGCGGTTTACAACACCGCCGCCCAGAACTTCGATCCAACCGGTGCCCTTGCACAGGCTGCAGCCCTTGCCGCCGCACTCGAAACAGCTTACGTCAACTTCGACGCTGGGCTCAGTGAACGGGAAGAAAGACGGGCGCAGACGGGTGCGCACTTCCGGTCCGAACAGGTTGCGAACCAGCTCGTTCAGCATACCCTGCAGATCGCACAGCGTAATGCCCTTGTCCACGACCAGACCTTCCATCTGATGGAACATAGGGCTGTGGGTTGCGTCAGAGTCCGAACGGAACACACGGCCGGGAATCAGAACCTTCAGGGGCAGTTCGTGCTCATCCATGAAACGTATCTGACCACCGGAAGTCTGCGTGCGGAGCATCAGCTCATCGCTCAGGTAGAAGGTATCCTGCATATCACGCGCAGGGTGATCCTTCGGCACATTCAGGCGGGTGAAGTTGTGGTCATCATCCTCGATTTCGGGAGAATCGTACACTTCAAAGCCCATTCCGGCAAAGGAGTCAATGATCTGGTTCTTGACCAGCGTAATCGGATGCAATGCACCGATGGGGCGGGTCTTTGCGGGCATCGTAATGTCCACTGCTTCAGCAGCATTGCGAGCAGCCATTGCTTCTGCTTCGATACGCTGTGCAGCAGCATCATAGCGCTCCTGCACCTGTGCCTTAAAGGTATTGACAATCTTACCTGCTGCGGGGCGATCCTCCGGTGCGACATTACGCATCTGCTTCATCAGAGAAGGGATCTTGCCGTTTTTGCTCAGATATTCCTGCCAAAAAGCACTCAGGGTTTCTTTGTTGTTGACCTTTGCCAGATCGGTCTCGACCTGAACCGCCAACTGGTCGATCAGTTTCTGCATTTTTTTCTCCTTTCAAAATCGCAGAGAAACAAAAAAGGCTCCGTCCCCAAAAAGGGACGAAGCCTTGAAAAATCACTCCGCGGTACCACCCGAATTTTGTCCGCTGTATTCATGCGCAGACAACACTTGCAGCCGTTAACGACGCCACCCGTCCTGCACTACTGGGTTTTCACCGTTGGCACAGGCCGCTCAGGAGCGAACTTCGGTGCTGCTGCCTCCGAGAACCCTTTCAGCCGGTGAGGTTCTTCTCTTTGCTGGGTTAGCTGCACTTACTTTCTCCGTCTATGCGTTTGATTCCTATAACGCAAACTATGGTATCATATTTTATGCGGAATGACAAGCACTTCACCGACCTGTTTTTGCTTTTTCTTTGTTTGTACGCGTACCGACGTCACTTTTCTATATACATTATAGGTATAGTGTTATATTGTAGGCATCTTTTTCTTCTTTCAGAATACAGTTTGAACAAATCTCTTGTTTATGCTATACTATTGGCAGTGCAAAAAGTACAATTTTTTGTTGTGCTGTATTTTCATCGCGTAATATTCTAGAAATAGATTTTTTATGATCATTTCGCACAAATTTTACTTAACTTCCTTAAACGATGCGCCGAAAAGTGTTTAGCATGCTTAAAATGAATTGACAATTTATGTTAAGAACGGTATCCTTAGTTCCAGCAGAAGCGGATTGTTACTGTACGGCAGGCAAAACCAGATTTTGCGAAAGGATACCCGCATTGTCGGATGTTTTTTCGGAAAATCTGGTTTTTTGTTTCCATGGAGGATTCTATGCTTGTCAACAAAGCCATCAACAATAATATTGTAAGTTGTCTGGATGATTCTGGGCGCGAACTCATTGTGATGGGGCGCGGTCTTGGCTTTCAATGCAAGCCCGGCACTCCCCTTCGTGCTGATTTGGTGGAAAAGGTCTTTCACTTAGAAGATCCCCAACAGGCTGACCGATTCAAAAGTCTGGTGCGCAATCTGCCCCCAGCCTATCTGAATCTTTGCACACGCATTATTGATTATGCAGACGAAGTGTTAAATGTTCCTTTGCAGGAAATCATTTACCTGACCCTGACCGATCATCTTAGCTTTGCCATTGAACGGCAAAAGAAAGGCATCAGCTTTCATAATTCGTTAGAATATGAGGTTCGTACCTTTTATCCGCGTGAGTATGCCGTTGGTCGCCATGCATTGACCATGATTCGGGAGGAGCTCGACGTAACATTGCCGGAAGATGAAGCCGCCAGCATTGCACTGCACTTCATCAATGCCGAATGCGATGTGTCCTTGCAGGATACCCTGCGCTGCACACAGACGCTGCATGACATTCTGGATTTACTGACAACATTCCCGCAGTTAAATCTGCAGCCGGGGAATCCTTATTATGATGAGCTAGCTGTCCTTTTGAAATTTCTGGTACAGCGCAGCTTCTCCGAGCCGATCCCCACTGTATCAGACCCAGTCTTAGTCGATGTGATTCGACAGCACTGTCCCCAATCTTTCGAGATTGCACAGCGCATTATACAATATTTAGGAAAAACCCGCGGGCATCCGATTCCGGATGAAGAGGCTGCCTGTCTGGCGATTCATATACGGCGTATCGCAAACGCCGCAAGCAAGTAAACCATTTTTCAGAGACAAACAAAAGAAAGCAGGTACACATTATGGGTTTTTTGGATAAGTTGTTCGGCAAGTCCGAACTGGAGATCGGCGCTCCGGTTGCAGGTAAGGCTGTTCCTGTAAAGGAAGTCAGCGACCCCACCTTTGGCGAAGAAATCATGGGTAAGGGCATCGCAATTCGTCCTACTGGCAATCAGATCGTTGCTCCCTGCGACTGCACTGTTGACCTGGCTTTCGATACCGGCCACGCTGTCAGCTTGGTTTCTGATTTCGGTGCTGAGATTCTGATCCACGTTGGTCTGGAAACTGTCAGCCTGAAGGGTGAGCACTTCTCCGTTAAGGTTAAGAACGGCGATAAGGTCAAGAAGGGCGATGTTCTGATCGAGTTTGACCGCGAGGCAATCGCAGCAGCAGGCTTCGATACCATCACCCCCATCGTTGTCTGCAACAGCAGCGACTATGCAACCTTCAACACTTATGTTGATAAAGATGTTAACCCCGGTGACAAGATCATCGGCTTGAAGAAGTAAAACCACAAACCATAGCAGAAAGGACATGTTAGCATGAAACAGGGTACCGGACGTCCCGCTTTCTCTGGCGTAGCCATCGGACCGGCGTATGTATATCGCAAGGAATCGAATCAACTGCCCACCTCTTGCGGCGATCCCGCAGCAGAACAGCAGAAATTCGATGAGGCTTGCCAGATTGCCAGCGAGCAGTTGGGCGAATTGGCCGAAAAGACCCGCCGCGATTTGGGCGACGAGCAGGCTCAAATTATGGAAGTTCAGCAGCTAATGCTGTCCGACTTGGACTTTCTGGACAGCGTCGCCGACATGATTCGTGCCGGTGCAAGCGCAGCTCAGGCTACGCAGGACAGCGGTGATTCCTTCAGTGCTGCATTCGCCGCAATGGACGATGAATACATGAAGGCACGCAGCGTAGATATTAAAGATGCTTCTCAGCGTGTTGTAACCATTCTGTGCGGTGGTAAAACCGGTTTTACCATGGACAAGCCCGGTATCCTGGTGGCAGAAGATCTAACCCCAAGCGAAACCGTACAGTTGCCCAAGGATAAGATTCTGGCTTTTGTGACCCGTCAGGGTTCCTCCAACAGCCACACCGCTATTCTTGCTCGTATCATGAACATCCCCTCTCTGGTGCAGACCCAGATTACTCTGGATGACACCATTGACGGCAAGATGATGATCGTGGATGGCTTTGAAGGCACTTATTATGTTGAGCCCGATGAAGCTACCATGACCGCTATGCAGGAAAAGCAGAAGACTGCAAGCGAGTACCGTCAGGCACTGGAGAAGTTCCGCGGCAAGGAAAGCATCACCAAGAAGGGTCGCAAGATCAATGTTTACGCAAACATTGGCAACCCGGAAGATGCTAAGATCGCTATGAAGGGCGACGCTGAAGGCATTGGTCTGATGCGCAGCGAATTTTTGTATCTGGGCCGTGAAACCTTCCCCACCGAAGAAGAGCTGTTTCAGGCATACAAGACCGTGGTTGAAACCATGCAGGGTCGTCGCGTAGTCATTCGTACGCTGGATATCGGTGCTGACAAGCAGGTTGATTACTTTGGTCTGGAAAAGGAAGAGAATCCCGCTCTGGGCTACCGCGGCATCCGTATCTGCCTGACGCAGGAAGAAATCTTCCGTCCGCAGATGCGTGCTGTTTACCGCGCAAGTGCATTTGGTCCTGTCAGCGTAATGTTCCCCATGATTACTTCTGTGTGGGAAGTACGCAAGATCAAAGAGTTCTGCGCAACCATTCGTGCAGAATTGACTGCTGAAGGCATCGCCTTTGGTGAAGTTGAACTGGGCATCATGGTGGAAACCCCTGCTGCCGCTGTGATCAGCGATCAGCTTGCTCAGGAAGCAGATTTCTTCAGTGTTGGCACCAACGATCTGACCCAGTACACGCTGGCTATCGATCGTCAGAATGCTAAGCTGGACGATTTCTATGATGCACACCACCCCGCAGTTCTGGCTCTGCTGGAGCTGATTGCCAAGAACGCACATGCCGCTGGCATCTGGTGCGGTATCTGCGGCGAGCTGGGTGCTGATTTGACCTTGACGGAAGAATTTATCCGTATGGGCTATGACGAACTTTCCGTATCTCCCGGACGTGTTCTGGAGCTGCGAAAGAAAATTTGCGAAAGCGAGGAAGGCTAATTATGAAGGAGTTCTCTTATGTAATTCAGGACCCGATGGGTCTGCACGCACGTCCCGCTGGTCTGCTGGCTAAGGCAGCAGCTGGCTATGCTTGTGATGTAAAGCTGACCGTCAACGGCACTACCGTTGATGCAAAGCGTATCATGGGTGTTATGCGTTTGGCAGCTAAGCAGGGTATGGAAATGACCGTTTCCTGTGAGGGTGCTGATGAAGAAAAGGCTGCAGCAGAGCTGCAGGCTTTCGTTGCTGCAAACCTGTAAGCAGCATTTAAGGTTTCGGCCAAAAGACCGTTGTGGGCCGACGGTCTATGTATAGGCAAAAGAATTAAGGAGGATCAATTCTTATGATGAAATATTTGCAGAAGCTCGGTAAAGCTTTGATGCTTCCCGTAGCTACCCTGCCCATCTGCGGTATCCTGATGGGTCTGGGCTATGCACTGTGCCCCAGCACCATGCAGGGCGGCGAAGTCGTCGGCATGCTCCAAATTATCGGTTTCTTCCTGGTTAAGGCAGGCGGCGCTCTGATCGACAACATGGCTCTGCTGTTTGCTATCGGCGTTGCAGTCGGTCTGGCTGACGACAACGACGGCACTGCTGGTCTGGCTGGTCTGGTTTCTTGGCTGATGATCACCAACCTGCTGAGCGTTGGCGTTGTCACCACCATTGCTCCCGCTATGATCGCTAACAAGACCAATGAGGTTGCTTTCTCCAAGATTGCTAACCCCTTCATTGGTATCCTGTGCGGCATCATCGGTGCAGTTTGCTACAACAAGTTCAAGAACACCAAGCTGCCTGACGTTCTGGCATTCTTCTCCGGCAAGCGCTCTGTCGCTATCGTTACCGGCGTTGTTTCCATCGTGGTTGCTGCTGTTCTGCTGTTCATCTGGCCCATCGTCTTCGGTGGTCTGGTTGCAATCGGCAACGGCATCAAGGGCATGGGCGTCATCGGCGTTGGCCTGTACGCATTCCTGAACCGTCTGCTGATTCCTACCGGCCTGCATCACGCTCTGAACAACGTGTTCTGGTTCGATATCATCGGCATGGGCGACCTGACTGCATACTGGAACCCCACTTCCGATCTGGCTATGAACGCTGACTGGTCTGTTGGTTCTTACATGGCAGGTTTCTTCCCCTGCATGATGTTCGGTATCGCTGGTGCTGCTCTGGCTATGGTTCACACCGCTAAGCCCGGCAAGAAGAAGGTTGCTATGGGCCTGGTTGGTTCCGCTGCTGTGTGTGCATTCCTGTGCGGCGTTACCGAGCCGTTCGAGTTCGCATTCATGTTCCTGGCATTCCCCCTGTACGTTGTTTACTCTGCTCTGTACGGCATTTTCTCTGCAGTCACCGTTGCTCTGGGCTTCCGCGCAGGCTTCAGCTTCTCCGCTGGCCTGACCGACCTGATCTTCTCCGCATCTCTGCCTGCAGCAGCTAAGACTTGGCTGATCCTGCCCATGGGCGCAGCTGCATTCATCGTCTTCTACCTGGTCTTCCGTTTCGCTATCGTGAAGTGGGATCTGAAGACTCCCGGCCGTGAGGACGACGAGGAAGGCGAGATGAAGATCGAGCTGGCAAACGACGACTACACCACCATGGCTTCCATCATTCTGGAAGGTGTTGGCGGCAAGGACAACCTGGTTTCCATTGACAACTGCATCACTCGCCTGCGTCTGGAAGTTAAGGATCGTCTGCTGGTTGACGAAAAGAAGATTAAGTCTTCTGGCGCTGCTGGCGTGATCCGTCCGGGCAAGACCTCTGTGCAGGTCATCATCGGACCCAAGGTTCAGTTCGTTGCTGACGAATTCAAGAAGCTGGCTAAGTAATTTATACTTACTCAATTCTGATTCGAAAGACTTTCGATCCTTTGCAGGTTACGGGTTAGGCCCACTGCCCGCATGACTGCATTATAAAAAATCCCCGCTGCGGTGTTAAAACTGTAGCGGGGATTTTTTATATCTGTTCTTCCCTATCCAATCAAAAAAAGCGGTGTGTATCTGATACACACCGCTTTTCTTTCTTCTTACTGTGCTTTCGGATGCTGCTGCATATAAGCTGCAACCAAATCTGCTGCCTCTGCAACCAGCTCTGGGCAGGGACGCTTTTTGTAATATGCTTCTGTACGCGCTTCTGCCTGCGGGCTGCCTTCTGGCTTAGCCAAACCCAACAGCTCCCGGCAAATCAAACTGCCGCCGCTCTGCTCCTTAAATTTAGGTGCCAGCTCCTGCACGATTGCGTAGATATTGGACTTATCCTGCGGATCATCCGGATTTGCGTAGTACAGGCTTACTACCTGAGTTACACCGCAAAATGCACCGCAGACTTCACGCATACGACCAATACCACCGCCGAAACCAGATGCCATGCGCAGTGCCAGTGCTTCCGAAATCCCTAAATCCTCAGCAAATGCTGCCACAACACTCTGGCTGCAATTATAGCCCTTGCGGAAGTATGCTTCTGCCTTTTGTCCGTATTTTCCAAATTCTTTCATAATCTTATTCCTTATTCTCGCTCAAAGCCAAGATATCGGTCGCCCTGGAAAAACAGCTTGCCATGATCTCCTTCGATCAACATTCCATAGTCTTTTCCATAAACGCACAATTCCATGCGGTCACCGCTTTCCACTTCAAAAGTGACATAATATTGCGTATTGGTTGTATGTTGATCATTATTATAGCGCTGTCCTGTACGCTTTGATACTACTCTGGCATTCACTGTCAAACGTGGTTGATGATCATTGAATCTCGTTCGTTTGAATGCCTGAAACAGAAGTACAAAGACAAATCCAAAAATCAGAATACTCATTAATGGAACCATAAAAAACCAAGGCCCATTCCCATCATTCCCATATGCATCTTTTTCACCTCCTCTATCGGATAAAATCTTGTTTTCTATTGTACCATATTCTCGTTTGTCTTTCTAGTCAGCACAGGATATGTCTGGATTCTTAACTTTTTATGAAATGCTCCTTTCAGGCTTGCATTTTCTTTTTAAAAGGCGTATATTAGCACTCGAAGAACAAGAGTGCCAATTCGATTTCGATTTTGATACACGGCACTGCTAATAAAAGAATCGAGGTAATTTTCTCATGGCTCTGAAACAGTTTAAGGCTGAAAGCAAAAAACTGATGGACATGATGATTCATTCCATCTATACCAATCGAGAGATTTTCCTGCGCGAGCTGATCAGCAACGCATCTGATGCTCTGGACAAGCTGTACTTCCGCAGCCTGACCGACTCCAATGTGGGTATGACTAAAGATGACTTTGGTATTCACCTGACCTTGGACAAGGAAGGCCGTATGCTGACGATTACCGATAATGGTATCGGCATGACCAAGGAAGAGCTGGAAAAGAATCTGGGTACCATTGCTCATTCTGGCAGCCTAGACTTCAAGACTGAGAACAAGGACGAAAACATCGACATCATCGGTCAGTTTGGTGTTGGTTTCTATGCAAGCTTCATGGTTGCTGACCATGTAACCGTCATCAGCCGTGCTTACGGCAGCGATGAGGCATGGCAGTGGGAAAGCTCCGGTGTGGACGGCTACAAGATCGAGCCTGCCGAAAAGGACGAAGTGGGTACCGACATTATCCTGCACATCAAGGAGAACACCGAGGACGAGCGCTTCGACGATTTCCTGTCCGAATCCGATATCGTTGCAATCGTGAAGAAGTACAGCGACTATGTGCGCTACCCCATCACCATGTATCGTGAAAAGAGCCGCATGAAGGAAAAGCCCGAAGATGCCGGCGAGGATTACAAGCCCGAGTATGAAACTTATACCGAGTTGGAAACCCTGAACAGTATGGTGCCCATCTGGAAGAAGCAGAAGAGCGAAGTCACCGACGAAGAGTACAACGAGTTCTACAAGTCCAAGTTCCATGACTACTCCGATCCGGCTCGTGTCATCGTATCCCGCACCGAAGGCACTGCAAACTATAATGCACTGCTGTTCGTCCCGGATCGCCCCGCTTACGACTATTACAGCAAGGACTTTGAAAAGGGTCTGGCTCTGTATGCTTCCGGCGTGCTGATTATGGAAAAGTGCGCAGACCTGCTGCCTGACTACTTCAGCTTCGTTAAGGGCATCGTGGACAGCCAGGATCTGAGCCTGAACATCAGCCGTGAAATGCTCCAGCAGGACAACCAGCTGAAGCTGATTCGCAACGCTCTGGAGAAGAAGATCAAGAACGAGCTGCGTGCAATGCAGATGAATGATCGCGAGAAGTACGAGAACTTCTGGAAGAACTTCGGTCGTCAGATCAAGTTTGGCTGCTACGCCGATTACGGTATGCACAGCGCTCTGCTGAAGGATTTGCTGATGTTCTACTCTGCAAAGCAGCAGAAGATGATTACGCTGGACGAGTACACCGAGGCAATGCCTGCTGAGCAGAAGTACATCTACTTCGCAGCCGGTGACGTCAGCGAACGTCTGGCTAAGCTGCCTTCTACCGAATTGGTTCTGGACAAGGGCTATGACGTTCTGCTCTGCACCGAGGACGTGGATGAGTTCTGCCTGCAGATTCTGCACTCTGCTGATGCAAAGGATGCCGAGGGCAAGGACCGTACCGTTGAATTCAAGAACGTAAACAGCGACGATTTGGGTCTGGAAACCGAAGAAGAAAAGAAGGCTGCTGAGGATGCTACCGCAGAAAACAAGGAGCTGTTTGACGCTATGACTGCTGCTCTGGACGGCAAGATCAAGCAGGTCAAGATTTCTACCCGCCTGAAAGAACACCCTGTCTGCCTGTCCTCTGACGGTCCCCTGTCCATCGAGATGGAAAAGGTGCTGCGCAGCCAGCCGGGCGGCGAAGATGTTACCAGCGACAAGATCCTGGAGCTGAACGCACAGCATCCTGTCTTTGCTGTTATGCAGGCTGCACAGGCTGCCGGTGATACCGAAAAGATCAAGCAGTATGCTACCATCCTGTACGCACAGGCTCAGCTGATTGAGGGCTTGCCGGTAGATGACCCGGCTGCTTATACGCAGGCTGTCTGCGCACTGATGCAGTAAAAGTATTTTTAACAAACACTTAACAAACGTGTCGTGTTCTGATATGATAGGAACATGGCACGTTTCATTTTGTAAAAGTGTATTGTGTGCAGGGAGATTTCAGCATGGCATTCTATAAAGTATATAATGACAATAACAATGATAACAACAAGGGACCTTTTAACTGGTTCTTAGTGCTTTTTATGTTTCTGATTGGCGCATGGCCGATTGCGTTAATGCTGTTTTTCGGAAATCTTGCCCCGATACTTGCGGATCGCATGAATCGCGCCAAATCCATCCGGAAGGATCGCAACGGCTATCGCGGCACCTACACGCAGGGTCAAATCGATTTTTCGGATCCGGATTCCACAAACGATCCTCAAACACAAGAAGAAAAGGAAGAAACCTTCCGTCAGGAGCATGCACGCAGCCTGAAAACCCGCAAAATTCTTTCCTCTGTCTTTTTGATTCTGGGTGCTTGCATTGCAGCTGTGTCTTTTCCTGCTTACATGAGAATTCTGGAAGATATTTCCTATAATATGTTCGATAGCTATACCATCCGTTATTCTGTTTTGCCCGCCTTGTATTCACTGGTTGGCGGTGGTGCATTTGCTTGGGTGGGTTCCCGCATGAAGCGTACGCTGCGCTTGGAAAAGCTCATGGCTACCATCACAGGCGATGCCGATAACATTTCCATCAAAAAGCTCAGTTCTTCCAGCGGATACAATAAAAAGGAAACGCTGGATCTGGTAAAGAGCGCCATCAATCACGGTCTGTTTGGTTCCAGTGCTTATATTGATATGAGCACCGACACTCTGGTGATTCGTGGTGAAGCGCCTGCACCGGCGCCCAAAAAGCCCCGCAAGAAAAAGGAAGAAACAAAACCCGAAAATACTTACACGAAAATTTTGCAGCAGCTGCGCAGCGTCAACGACGCTATCCCCGGCGAGGAAATGAGCGCAAAAATTGACCGACTGGAAGATATTTCTACCCGTATTTTTACGCTCGTCGAAAAAGCACCTGAGAAAAAGCCGCAGATGAGCAAGTTTATGGATTATTACCTGCCTACGGCACTGAAACTGCTGGATACCTACGCGACACTGGATCAGCAGGGCTTGCAGGGACAGAATGTAACCGAAACCAAGTCCAGTATTGAAAATGCAATGGATATGCTGATTGATGCATTTGAGGGACAGCTGGACAAACTGTTTCAGACGGATGCGCTGGATGTTTCCAGTGATATTGCGGCACTGCAAAATATGCTGACAATGGATGGTCTGACCCCGGATGGTCTATTTGACTCCGCCGTACAGCCTTCTGATCCAAATTAATTTTATTTCTGTAAACAAAAACGCCTCGAACACAATTTGTGTTCGAGGCGCTTTTCATGTTTCTATCCTAATATCCATCAATACAGCCGCAGAAAACCAACTGCGCCGCGCAAAGGACCTGTTGCGGGGCTCTTAAATACCCAGTAGTACAATACTGCCAATGCTTCCCGCAGATAGCTTGTGGGGATTTGCGCCAGCGGCAAACCCGCCGGGACGGCGTGTGCTTGTGTGAATCCTTCTTGTGCGGCATATTTACCGGCACGGTAGCAATGGAAGCCATTGGTTACATAGGCAATCGGCTGTGCTGGGTCTTTTCCCTGCTGCCGCAGGATTTCGGCTGCAAAGCGGAAGTTCTCTTCTGTGGAAGTACTTCTTGCTTCCATCAGAATACTTTCTTCCGGTACACCATGATTCACCAGCCAGCGTTTCATAGCAAGTGCTTCCGAAATATTCTCCTGAGGTCCCTGACCGCCGCAAACCACGATGGTCGTGTCTGGGTTCTCCTGATAATAATTCAGTGCTGCACGCAGACGATACACCAAAACCAGTGAAGGTTGATCGCCATGTACTGCGCAGCCCAATACAACCAACGTATTCTCTGTTCCGTCTGCGGTGTTCTTGATTTGTCCGGAAACAATCACTGCAATCGTCAATGCCATGACCAAGCAGCCTGCCAGTACGATACCCAGCAGGATACGTCCAGCCAGTGTCTGGGTTAACCATGGGTCAATCTTGCGCCAGAATATTGCATACAGCAGGCTGACTGCCGTCAGCAGCCAAACCAGCAGATTACCCAGATTAAAATTACTGAACAGCAGATAGTAAAGACTCAAAAGCGTCAATCCTACCGTCAGGAGATTCAGAATCAGCTGTTTCATTCCAGAACCTCAGCCAGCAGGCTCTCACCTGCCAGCGTATCCGCAGGCACATCCAGATAATCGCAGATGGTCTTTGCGATATGACCAAAGCACATCCGCGTGCCCATATTAACACCCTCCTTGACTTTGGGACCGCAAACCAGCAGCGGTACATACTCACGGGTATGGTCGGTCGTCTTGGTAAAGGACGGATCGCATCCATGGTCTGCGGTAATCATCAGGATATCATCCTCCCGCATACCGGGAATAAACTCACCCAGAAAACGGTCAAACTCTGTAGCAGCTGCTGCATAACCCGCCACATCACGACGGTGACCATACAGCATATCGAAATCAACCAAGTTCACAAATGCCAGACCTTCGAAATCACGGGTCTGCAGTGCCTTGGTAAATGCGATGCCGTTGGTGTTGCCCGTAGTCTTGATGCTTTCTGTAACACCCTTGCCATCGAAAATATCCGAAATCTTACCTACAGCGATCACATCCTTGCCGGCAGCCTTCAGCACATCCAGCATGGTGTCGCGCGGAGGCGGCAGGCTAATGTCGTGACGATTGGTAGTGCGGTAGAAGTCCTCTGCGCAGCTGCCCAGGAACGGACGTGCAATCACGCGACCTACACCCCATTCACCCTGCAGCATTTCACGCGCCATCTCACAATATTCATACAGCTTTGCCACAGGAACCATTTCCTCATGTGCGGCAATCTGGAACACACTGTCTGCACTAGTGTACACGATCAATGCATTCTCGCGCAGTGCCTGCTCGCCATAATCTTTCAAGACCTGCGTACCGGAGTACGGCTTGTTGCACAGTACCTTGTGACCGGTAGCCTGCTCAAATTTATGAATCAGTTCGTCCGGGAAACCATTCGGGAACGTGGGCAGAGGCTGGTTACTGACTACACCTGCAATCTCCCAGTGACCGATGGTCGTGTCTTTACCCTGGCTCTGCTCTTGCAAACGCGCAAAGGAACCCGTCAGCTCCACCGGATTTGACGAAACCTTTACACCATCAATATTCAATAAGCCTAGCTTCTGCATATTCGGCGTGTTAAAATTGGGGTGTGCTGCGATAGCTGCCAGCGTATTCGCACCAACATCACCGAAAGCAGCAGCGTCCGGCTCTTCACCAATGCCGAAACTGTCCAGCACAATTAGAAATACACGTTTTGCCATATTGATCTGCTCCTTTATAAAATAGTCATTTTTTCAATATAGTAACACTATATTTCTATTTTACTATACTTAACTGTTTTTTTCCACACCCAGCAGGCTTTGTCTATTTATAAACAATAGGCATAACCTATTGCAGTTCGGCAAATTTTTAGTTATAATGTATGCGTAGGAAATTTGATTTTCGTCAAAATGACAATAATACAAGAACGTAATTAAAGTCAAAATACAACAGAAAAGGAGATTACAACTTATGGGTACAATCCGCAAGACAAAGATTATCTGCACCCTGGGCCCCTCGACCGACAAGGAGGGCGTGCTACGCAAAATGATGCTGGCTGGCATGAACGTGGCTCGCTTCAACTTCTCTCACGGCTCTCACGAAGAGCACATGGGTCGTCTGAAGATGCTGCGCAGCCTGCGTGAAGAGCTGGGTCTGCCTGTTGCAACTCTGCTGGACACCAAGGGCCCCGAAATCCGCCTGAAGGAATTCAAAAACGGCGTTGAAATGCTGGAGGCTGGTCAGACATTCACCCTGACCACCCGTGATGTGGAAGGCACCAAGGAAATCTGCTCCATCACCTACGGTGATCTGCCCAACGATGTTTCTGCTGGCGGCACCATCATGCTGGATGACGGTCTGATTCAGCTGTCCATTCAGGAAGTTACTTCCACCGACATCGTCTGCACCGTTGTCAACGGCGGCAAGATCAAGACCAAGAAGGGTGTTAACGTTCCCGGTGTTCACCTGTCCATGCCGTATATGAGCCAGCGCGATAAGGAAGACATCCTGTTCGGTATCGAGAACGGCTATGACTTCATCGCAGCAAGCTTCGTGCGCACCGCCCAGGATATTTACGATATCCGTCAGGTCCTGAACGAGCACAACTCTCGCATCCGCATCATTGCAAAGATCGAGAACCAGGAAGGCGTTGACAACATCGACGCAATTCTGGCTGCTGCTGACGCTGTCATGGTTGCTCGTGGCGACCTGGGCGTTGAGATCGACTTCACTGAGATTCCCAGCATCCAGAAGAACATCATTCACCGCTCCTTCACCTTCGGTAAGCCGGTTATTACCGCTACCCAGATGCTGGACAGCATGATGGAAAATCCCCGCCCCACCCGCGCTGAAATCACCGACGTTGCAAACGCAATTTACGACGGCACCTCTGCTATCATGCTGAGCGGCGAAACTGCTGCCGGCAAGTATCCTGATGAGGCTGTCCGCACGATGTCTGCAATCGCCGAGCGTACCGAGTCTGACCACAACTATCTGGCAAGCTTCCGCAACGGTCTGAACGGCAGCAACCTGTCCATCAGCGACGCAACCGCACACGCTGCTTGCACCACCGCAATGGATATCAATGCAAACGCTATCGTTACCGTTACCGAAAGCGGCACTACCGCTCGCCTGCTGAGCAAGTACCGTCCTGAACCGCCCATCATTGCTTGCGTAATGGATGAGCAGGTTCAGCGTCAGCTGTCTCTGTCCTGGGGCATCACTCCTCTGCTGATGGAAGAGGCTCACTCTACCGACGCTTTGATTGAAATGTCTACTGCTGCTGCTGAAAAGGCTGGTTTCCTGCAGAGCGGCGATCTGGCTGTCGTGACTGCCGGTGTTCCCGTTGGTATCTCCGGCACCACCAACATGATCAAGGTTCACATGGTCGGCGATTGCCTGTGCATGGGAAACGGTGTTGGTAACCACTCTGTTGCACGCGGTGTGGCTTGTGTTTGCCGCACACTGGACGAAATCAGCGCTAAGTTCACCCCCGGCTGCGTGCTGGTTGTGCCCGGCACCACCAATGCAATGCTGCCTTGGATTCGCAACGCTGCCGCTGTCGTTACCGAAGAAGGCGGCATGAACAGCCACGCTGCTATTGTTGGTCTGACTCTGGACAAGCCTGTGATCGTTGGCGCATTCTCCGCTACCGAGAACATCAAGGACGGTCAGATGATCGCTGTTGACAGTGCTCACGGTACTGTTCAGAGCCTGCAGATCTAATCATAAGAAAAGAGGAGTTTCCCATGGAACGTATTGCCAGTTTTTGTGTTGACCACACTGTTCTGGAGCGTGGTATGTATCTGAGCCGTCGTGACGGTGATGTTGACACCTGGGACATCCGTATGAAAAAGCCCAATCAGGGCGATTACCTGACGACCGGTGCTGCTCATACGCTGGAGCATCTGTTTGCAACGCTGGCTCGTAACAGCGACCAGAGCGAAAACGTGATCTACGTTGGTCCTATGGGCTGCCGCACTGGTTTCTATCTGTTGACGCGCGGTTTGGACGATGCGCAGGTATTGGAGCTGACCCGCGACTGCTTCCGTCAGATGTCTGTCTTTACCGGTGATATTCCCGGTGCCAGCGAAGTAGAATGCGGCAACTACCGGGATATGGACCTGGAAGGCGCACACAAAGAAGCTTCTTCCATGTTGTCTGTTCTGGACAGCTGGAGCCCTGAAAAAATGCGGTATTGATTCTACTTTGATAAGTTGCTGTTTCTGTTAACCGCAATATAATAAAAAGCCCGCCGTGAAAGAAATTCTCTTTTACGGCGGGCTTTTTCTACTTGTTGCGAGATGTAAATAAGCTTTTTCGGCATACTATTGTCACTTTTCGATCGATTTAGTATAATAGCTATACAAAAATCGATTGTATCTCGCATTCACCAAGTTGGAGGCGTACTATGAAAAACGAATTGCAAATGTCCTTCTCATCGCTTCTTTATTCTTGACCGCCTGTGGAGCAGAGCATCCATCCTCCCCCGCATCTACTCCGAATTCTGCAAACTCGGACACAACTGCCAGTGCTCCGGATACACAAAAACCGGATGCGGATTTGCCGGGAGCGACAGAAGAACTATCCGAATTTGATTCGATTGTCATTGATGTAATGGCAGCAGATATTTGTGTCACCACCGGAAAGGAATGGTCTGTTTCTTATTCTCTTTCGGACAAAGAACCTATTGATCGGCTGGGTGTTCGTTCCGGTACGCTTTATGTAGAAACCTCTTTTGATCCCACCGAACACTTTGCGCATGATGATTGGTTCGTTACCGTCACAATTCCAGAAGGAACCGCACTCAAAAAAGTTGAGTTGGAAACACTTTCTGGCAACGTAGATGCGCAGAACTTTACCTGTGATTCTGCTTCGCTGGATACCGCATCCGGTGATATCTTCATTGAAAACATTTCTGCGCGAAAAATGGAGCTGAAAACTATTTCCGACGATTTGGTCGCTGCGAACATTTCTGCAACCAATCTGGAGACTTCGACCATTTCCGGCGATTTAAGTATCACAGGAGAGCTTGGCGAAGCAGAACTCAATTCTGCTTCCGGCGACATTGATGTTACCGGCTCGATTTTGACAGAAGGTGAAATTGAAACCATTTCGAGCGATGTAGCCCTCACTTTAAATCATCCGATTTCTCTGGAGGCTGGCAGTACCGAAACTATCACATTAAATGGTCAGAAATTTGAAAACACAGTTCAGACAAATGATGGCGTGCCTGTCAAGGTGAGTTCTATTTCCGGACGAATCGATATTAATACAAATGACTGATTTCCATTTTCTCTGAATTACCACATCGCTAAATTATAAAGAAAACGCCCGGCACCGAATATGGTGTCGGGCGTTTTCTTTATCGACAGTATCTTGGTTTCTTGCGTTCGGTATACACCGTTGCTTCCCCGTATTGGTTTGCCACAACGATGATATGCCCATATAAATCCGTTTCGTAAAATTCTGCACCTACTGTATCAAAATTTTGCATTGCTACACTATGGGGATGTCCGTACAGGTTATTCCATCCGCAGCTGGCCACTACGACTTGCGGGCGAACTGCTTGCAGAAATTCAATCGTATTACTGGAATTAGATCCATGGTGTCCTGCTTTGAACACATCCGCTTGCAGCGGATATCCATTCATCAGCATCTTTTCCTCGGCCTCTGCTTCTGCATCACCGGTATCCAGAAAAGAGAAATCCCCCATTTGGAACATCGTACATAGCGAAAGATTGTTGTATTCCTGCTCTTTTCCTGGTTCCACGACACCATCACTGATCAGTGTAATCGTACCGTCCCCCAACGGGAATTTTGTTTTTTCTTCAGGTACGACGACCTCTGTACCATATGCATCTGCACAATCCAAAATTTCCTGATAGCAACCTCCTGTTGGCCTGACTGCTTTTGAAAAATTCGGAATCCAAAGCTCTTGTACCGGAAATTCTGCAATGACATCATCCATCGCGCCGATATGATCACCGTCTGGATGGGTCATCACCATAAGATCGATCTGTTCAATCTCTTTCTGCCTCAAGTACATCAAAAGGCCCTCTTTTGCTTCATTGGGGCCAGCATCGATCAAGGCAAAATGATCCCCTTGCTGAATTAGAACCGCATCGCCCTGCCCCACATTGATAAAATGGACTTGGGTGTCTCCCGCTTCTGGCGGAACACTTTTCGGTGTTGATGCAATTCCAGCCCAGCGGTAGATTGCATCCCAAGTAGGGACAATTCCATTTCCACCAAAGCTGGAAATAACAAGGCAGAACACCAGAAATACCGATGCCAGACCAATCCGCAGTCGTTTCAGCAATGCTTTCTTTTGAGCAGCAGAAAGTTCAACGTACATTCGCCATTTCATGGATGGTTAGCGTTTCTTCTTGCTGTTGGAGCGATTCTGTCCGGGCTTTGCGCCCTTTCGTCCGCTACGGGGTGCAAAACGCTCATTTTCCTGCGCAGGCTTACGATTGCTGTGCAGTTTTGTACGCGGTGCAACCGTGTAGCGTCCATCCGGATGAATGGTAATTTCCGGGCTCTGCTCCTGCTGACGCTTGCGCTGGATGGCGCGTCGTGCTTCAGACGGCACCAGCTTGGGGATCAGATCCTCACGATGGGTCATCTTCAATGCCTGCACAACCTTCTGGGCATTGCGCGGCTCATAGTATTGCAGCAGCGCACGCTGCAAAGCCTTGCCCTCCGGGCTCTTTTCTACAAAGACCGGCTTGAGCGTGTAGGGGTCCAGACCCGTATAGTACATACAGGTGCTGACCGTACCGGGGGTAGGATAGAAATCCTGCACCTGCTCCGGGCGCATATTGTTATTGTACAAATACTCTGCCAGATAAACGGCATCTTTCAGGGTACTGCCTGGATGGCTGGACATCAGATACGGCACCAGATACTGCTTTTTACCGGCTTTTTTGCTCAGTGCATAGAAACGGTCCTTGAACTTGTTGAACACCTCAATGGGAGGTTTACCCATGTAAGCCAGCGTGTTCGGTGCGCAATGCTCCGGTGCAACCTTCAGCTGACCGGAAACATGATGCTCTACCAGTTCCTTAAAGAAGGTTTCATCTTGGTCTGCAATCAGATAGTCAAATCGAATACCGCTGCGGATAAAGACCTTTTTCACACCGGGCAAATCACGCAGACGGCGCAGAATCTTCAGGTAATCGCTGTGATCCACAATCAGATTTTTACAGGGGCGCGGTGCAAGACAGTGCTTGCCACCATTGCACATACCCTCTTTCATCTGCTGTGCGCAGGACGGGAAACGGAAGTTCGCGGTCGGACCGCCCACATCGTGGATATAACCCTTGAAATCCGGTTCGTGGGTCATACGGCGTGCTTCTTCCACGATACTGTCCGCACTGCGTGCCGTAACACGACGACCCTGGTGCATGGTGATGGCGCAGAAGTTACAGCCGCCGTAGCAGCCGCGGTTTTGAATAATAGAGAACTGTACTTCCTCGATGGCAGGTACACCACCCATCGGGATATACATGGGGTGATAGTGCCGGGTAAAGGGCAGATCGAATACCTTGTCCAGTTCTTTTCGGTTCAACGGACGTGCAGGCACATTCTGCACCAGATACAGCTCGCTCTGCTTCTGCACAATAGGCAGACCGGTAACAACATCCTGATTATCCATCTGGATGCGGCAAGCCTTTGCATATGCGACCTTGTCAGTGCTGACCTTGTGGAAGCCTGCACACTCCACATAGCGTTCCGGCAAATGGTCAAAGGTCGTCATGTAGCAAGTGCCCGGAATATCGGTAATGGTTTCCACCGGCTCACCCGCTGCCAAACGTGCAGCAATCTGGTGCGTCTGGTGTTCACCCATGCCAAATGCCACCAGATCGGCTCCGCAGCTCTCCATAATGCTGGGCATGACCACATCGTCCCAGTAGTCATAGTGAGCAAAACGGCGCAGAGAAGCCTCCAAACCGCCCAAAACGATAGGTACATCCGGGTATGCCTCTTTTGCCAGCTTGGTATATACGATTGCGCTGCGGTCCGGGCGTTTACCCGCTACGCCGCCAGGGGAATACTCGTCGATTGCGCGGCGCTTCTTTGCAACGGAATAATGGCTGACCATGCTGTCCACGTTACCGCCGCCGATCATAAAGCCATACTTGGGCTTACCGAATCGCTTAAAATCCTCGCAGTTATCAAAACGAGGCTGTGCCAGAATACCTACCCGATAGCCGTCAGCTTCCAGCAAACGGCTGATGATAGCAGGGCCAAAGCTGGGATGGTCCACATAGGCGTCACCGCTGACCACCACAAAGTCCAGCTCATCCCAGCCGCGTGCCTGCATATCATCACGGTTCACGGGCAGAAATTCGGTATACAGTTTGGTTGTTGCTTCGCTCATACGTCCTCTTTCTGTCATCAAATTTCATCCGGGACAGGTTCATCCCGATTCAACTTCATTTCCAGCCACTGCTGACGAGAAATCAGCACGGCACGGGGTTTTGCACCCTCGGAAGGTCCAATCAGACCCTTTTGCTCCATTTCATCCATAATGCGAGCTGCACGAGCATATCCCAGCTTGCAGCGGCGCTGCAGAAAACTCGTGGATGCCTGACCCGCATCAATGACACATTCTACACATTCATCAAACATCGGGTCGGTATCATCACCACCAGATGCGCCGCCGCTGGATTTTCCGTTTTCAACTGCTGCTTTTTCCATAGCTGCAATCATGGTTTCATCATACTCTGCACCATGCTCCGCCTTAATAAAGTTCAGCGTGCGTGTAATTTCTTCATCCGTCACATAGGTACCCTGCACACGAACGGGCTTGGATGCACCTACCGGCAAAAACAGCATATCGCCCATACCCAGCAGCTTTTCTGCACCGGCACTATCCAAAATGGTACGGCTGTCCACCTGACTGGATACCGCAAATGCGATACGGCTGGGAATGTTCGCCTTAATCAGACCAGTAATAACGTCTACGCTGGGACGCTGTGTTGCAACAATCAGATGCATACCTGCTGCACGCGCCTTCTGTGCAATGCGGCAGATGTAATCTTCCACTTCTTTACCGGCAACCATCATCAAATCAGCCAGCTCGTCGATGATGATTGCAATGTAAGGCAGCTTTTCCATCGCAGGCGTTTCAGACGCCAGCTTGTTATAGGTCTTGATGTCACGCACGTTGTTATCCGCAAACAAACGGTAACGGCGTTCCATTTCGCCTACGGCACTGCACAGCGCACCAGCCGCTTTGCGCGGTTCGGTAACGACAGGCATCAACAGATGCGGGATACCGTTATACTCTGCCAGCTCAACCACCTTGGGGTCAATCAGAATCAGCTTCAAATCCTCCGGGCTGGAACGATAAATAAAGCTGATGATGATGCTGTTCACACATACAGATTTACCGCTGCCGGTACTACCCGCAATCAGCAAGTGGGGCATTTTGCACAAGTCTGCTACCTGCGCCACACCGGCAATGTCCTTGCCCAGTGCAATCGTCAGGGGCGATGCCATACGGGAATAATTCGAACTCTCAAAAATACTGCGAATTGCCACGCTGGTACTCTTGCGGTTCGGTACTTCGATGCCGACCGCAGGCTTGCCGGGAATGGGTGCTTCAATACGCACATCTGCCACAGCCAGATTCAATGCAATATCATCTGCCAGACTGGTGATGCGGCTGATTTTAACACCAGCCCTCGGCTGCAATTCATAGCGCGTAACGGAAGGTCCGCGAGAAATATCCAAAATGCGGGTCTTTACGCCGAAGCTATCCAGCGTAGAAACCAGCTTTTCTGCATTGGCTTTCAATTCCGCACGGGCATCTTCTGATTCTTCTTTCTGGGGATTAAACAAGCTCAGCGGCGGATAATGATATGCTGCCGGTTTTGCTTGTTCCGGTGCAGGCGCAGCTTTAGCGGTAGCTGCCACCTGTTCTGCCACAGCAGGTTTTGCCATTGCTACATCGGTCAAATGGTCGATTGCTGCACTCTCGTATACCGGGGGCTGTGCATCAATCGAAATCCATTCTCCATTGCTGGTATCATCCAGCGGTTCCGGTGTTATTTTTGCCGGTCCGGGTGCATCTGGTGTATGCGGCATGACCACTACCGACGGGGTCGGCTGCGGTACAGACGAAACAATCGGTTTCACAGGCTCCGGTGTGACGTTCTTATGCATCACAGGGCTCGGCTTAGACGGCGGTTCCGGTGCTAAATAGCGCATACCATCCGGCAAAATAAAGTCCGGTTCCAGCGGGCCCTTTTTCGGCGTAATGGCATACGGCTGTGCATCGTCTGCATCCCATTCCACAAAAGAATCCTGCATTTTGTCATCCTCGACAAAATCATCTGACAATTCATCTTCTGTCGCTTCTTCCATGCGATTGGGTTTCAATTCCACATCAAACGCCTTTTTCTCAGCATTTCGTAAAGCAGTTTCCATCACACTACGGCGATTGGAAATTGCACGCGCTGTATAGGCGGGTGCTTCTTCCGGCTGTTCCTCGCGGTATTCCTCTTCATAGTCATACTCGTCACGACCGTGGAACAGCCCGCTGAAGAATCCGCCAATGCGGGCAAAAATGCCTTCTTCGTCAATGTCGTCATCCGGCTCATCCTGCAGTTCTTCCCGCTCCATCTGATGTGCCTGCTGACGTTCCAACAGTTCTTCGCGACGGCGATTATAGCCAGCCTTAGTTTCTGCGATCGCAGATTTCTGCCCATCCAGAATCTGATTGCCATAGTAAGACAACGTGGACCAGATTTCCGCCGGGGAAACGCCAAAAATCACCATCAGCGCGCAAATTGCCAATACAACAATGATTACGTTTGCCGCCGGGCGACCGCACGTCCAAAGCAACAGCCATCCGATAGGAATACCCGCTACACCGGTACCAATCATCTGGTTCGTGCCGTCCTTGTAATATGCCGTCACAACCTGCCAGAACGTTTCCAGCTCCTGTGTATCCAGATTGGAGAACACCGCTGTGACACCGGACAAAATTACAAAACCAATCACTGCTTTTGCAATTTCCGGAATCATGGATTTTCCCTGTGCCCGACATACAGCCAGATAAATGACTACTGCACCCAGTAAGTACATTCCCACACCAAAAACGCCAAACAACGCGGTGCGCAGCATCAGCCAAATAGATTGCCCTGGTACAAACAACATAATGATTAAAAGCGCACCGATGCCAAACATCACCAGACTTTGCACCAAAGCTTCCTGCTGTTGCTTTTTACTGCGCCGTTTTTTGCCGGTCCTTTTGCCTTTCGACTTTGCCGTATGGGATCCGCTCGTTTTTTTCGAGCTTGTTTTCCCAGCGGCAGTACGCTTTTTTTCCGCCATCTCTACACTCCTCACGCATCCAAATTCGCTGGGCAGAGTATTCCCACCGCAGCTTCTATTTTGAAAAGGGGACACTCCCCTACTTTAACTGTATTATTGTACCATAGGAACATTGAATAGGCAAACCAACCGCCTGTTTCTGCAACAAAAAATACCGTGACTTACGCCACGGCATCCTATCACATATTTTCTTTTCGATCCTGTGCATCAATCGCATCATAAAGCCAGTTCAGCGCACTGGAAATGCCGCCCAGCTCATCGATCAAGCCTTCCTCTACTGCACGGGGACCATCCAGCATGGTTCCCACATCCATAACCAGTTCCCCTGTATGCAAAAGCAGCTGTGTAAATCGGCGGCGCGAAATTCTGGAATGGCTGGTAATAAACCCAGTAATGCGATCCTGCATTTCTTCAAAGCAGCGCATCGTCTGGGGAACCCCCAGCACAACCCCCGCATGGCGCACAGGATGCACCGTCATCGTAGCGGTTGGGACAATAAAGCTGCGCTGTGCGGAGACTGCCAGCGGAATACCAATGGAATGACCGCCACCCAGCACCAGCGTTGCAGTAGGCTTGGTTACACCGGCAATCAATTCCGCAATGGCAAGCCCTGCTTCCACGTCGCCGCCTACTGTATTGAGTACCACCAGAAGTCCTTCGATTTCCGGGTCTTCCTGTACAGAGATGATTTGCGGAATCACATGTTCGTATTGGGTTGTCTTTTGCCCCTGCGGCGCCGCCACATGACCTTCGATTTGTCCCACAACGGTCAAGCAGTAAATGGAGTGTGGACCCTTTGTGTGCAGCAAACTGCCCATGTCCTCCACCATCTCTTTTTCAAAGCGTTTTTCCTCAATTTTCTCCGACGTTTCTTCGGTCTGTTTTGCTCTGTGTTCCATCCGGATTCCCCCTCTCTGTCAAGTGCTTTTTCTGCACCCGCCTTTCCTAGTATTTCCATCGTACGCACGTCTATACACATCATCATATCTATTACAAAATTTTCACTTTTTCTGTACAGATTTTCTCTCGGTTTTCGCTCATTTTTCATTTGACAATGTCCCAGAAACGTATATACTAAATGATGAAAGTTTATCATTATTTACAGATGGAGGTCTGTCTATGAATAATAACGGAGCTAAGGTGTCGCTGCCTGTGATCAAGCGACTGCCCAAATATTATCGTTATCTGAATAATCTGCGCGCAAGCGGCGTTACCAGTATTTCTTCCCGCGAGCTGGCTGCACATCTGGGTGCAACTGCATCTCAGGTTCGTCAGGACTTCAACTGCTTTGGCGATGTAAATGGTCGCCAGGGTATCGGCTACAATGTAGATACCCTGCTGGCTATGCTGGAATCCCTGCTGTTTGGCGAGGGCGATTTGATTCCCGCTATTCTGGTTGGTTCCGGTCGTCTGGGTAAGGCTGTCAACCGTTTCATCTCTCGCAACACCAACGGCTATAAGCTGACCGCTGTATTTGACTCCAACCCTGCTGAAGTCGGCAAGCACATGGACGATTCTGACGTTGAGATTCTGCACATTGATGAGCTGGCAAATTTCTGCAAAGAGCATCATCCTCGTGTTGCTGTTCTGTGTGTTCCCCGTGAGAGCGCAAAGCAGCTGACCGAGCAGCTGGTCGATTTGGGCATTGAAGGCTTCTGGAACTTCAGCCACTATGATATGTCGGTAGATTACCCCGATGTTGTGGTCGAAAATGTTCATTTGGGCGACAGCCTGATGAGCCTGGGCTATCGCCTGCGCAACGACAACCACTAAATTAAGGAGCTTTATTCCATGGCGAAATTATATTTCCGCTACGGCGCAATGAACAGCGGCAAAAGCACTGCCCTGATGCAGGTAGCACACAACTACGAAGAACAGGGTATGCGGGTTTTGATCCTGAAGCCGCAGGTGGATACCAAGGGCGGCGATAAATTGGTCAGCCGTTTGGGTGTGACCCGCACGGTAGATTTGGTTGTTCCCCGCACGATGGATGTTTTGGAAGCCATCCGCTCTGACATCGAACATTCCGGCAGTTTGGCTTGTGTTCTGTGCGACGAAAGCCAGTTCTTTACTCCGGAACAGGCAGAGCAGTTGTTCATGGTCACAGTGGAATTGAATGTTCCTGTGATTTGCTATGGTTTGCGCACGGACTTTTCCCTAAAGGGTTTCCCTGGTTCTACCCGTTTGCTGGAACTGGCACACACCATCGAAGAAATGAAAACCATCTGTACTTGCGGTCGTAAAGCAACCTGTAATACCCGCATGGTCAATGGTGAGTTTGTTTTTGAAGGTGCTCAGGTTGCGATTGACATGGAAAATCATGTACAGTATGTCAGCAAATGTCCCCAGTGCTATTTTATAGCACGAAAGGCATTCTACGAAAAGCACCCGAAAAAGTAATATTTCATACTATGCCAAAAGAGCTGTAAGCGAAAATGCTTACAGCTCTTTTCTTTTATCTGATTTTGCGGAATCCGTTTTTATGTTTCCGCCCTTTCGCTGCACAAAATCGTCAGCTTTTGGATCTATAAACTCAAGCAGTCTGCTTACTCCAAAAGCGCAGACAACAAAAAAGGCAGCCTTCTTTCGAAGACTGCCTTTGGTGCGGATGAGAGGACTTGAACCTCCACAACCTCGCGGCCATTAGAACCTGAATCTAACGCGTCTGCCAATTCCGCCACATCCGCTTATCTGCCGCCACTATTGCAACGGCAAGATTAATTATACTGATTTTTCTAAATTTGTCAACAGAAAAGAACAAAATTCTTTACTTTTTCTTAAGATTTTCTTTACAGCAGCTCTTTTGCCGGAACATAAGCCGGAATCGGCTTCAGTTTGAACTGATTCAGCGTATGCAGACGGTCAATTTTTGCCTTTGTCTCTGCATCTTCGCAAATACCTTCGCGGATATAGTGATCCAGCGCTGCATAGGTAAAGCCCAGTTTATCCTCATCGGTAGAACCACACAAGCCGTCAGAGGGTGTCTTATCCACCAGATATGCCGGCAGACCCAAATACTTACCCACTGCCTTTACTTCGCGCACAGTCAGACCGCCCAGAGGGCTGAAATCGCCTGCTGCATCGCCGTAGCGCGTCGAGTAACCAACCCAGTCCTCAGACAGGTTGCAGGTGTTGGCAACACGGCCATCCTTGGACTGCGAAATTGCGTACAGTGCCGACATACGCAGACGCGGCGGCAGATTGACCACAGTCTGGCTGGTCGGTTTCACACCACAGGCGGTCATCTGAGACAGCATTGCTTCATAAGCATCATGGATGTTGAACACATAGTGCTGAATCTGCAAAAACTCAGCAACCGCCTTAGAATCATCAATGTCAGGCTGGACGCCGTTGGGCATCAATACGCCAATAACACGATCCCGACCTAATGCTTCTACGCACAAGCCCGCCACAACCGTGGAATCCTTACCGCCGGAAAGACCGATTACCGCATTACAGCCTGCACCGTTTGCATCGAACCAATCCCGAATCCATTGTACGGTCTCCTGCGTGACCTTTTCCACATTAAACATATTTGTCCTCCCGCTTGTTTTACGCCGCTATACGGCACCATTTTATTTGTTATAGAGTAACACAATCCCCTGCTGCCTTGCAACCCTCAGCTGCTTGTAATCGCGTCCTATTCGTCTTGAGAGATTTTCACTCACTTAACATAAAAAATGTCCCTTGGACCACATGATCCAAAGGACATTTTGATTAGACCTGATCGGCGAAGCAAACTCGCTTCAATCCCAAAAGCGGTGCTGCACCAGACAGCGTTGTGCCAAAGAATGCAATGGGTTTGTCCAAATCCAGAAAATCCACCAGCGTACCGTTGCACAATGTACTGCCTGTGCAAAGCACCAAATCCGCCCAGGCAATCGTTTCCTTTTGCTCGGTTGCTCCGTTCAAAACCTGAAAGCCTTCATGGGATGTTCCAATATTCTTGGGGTCCAAATCCAGAACTTTTACCGGATAGTGTGCAGCCAATGCTGCTGCCATGGCAGGCTGGTAACCAACCATGGTAATTTTGGGCGTTCCGTAATGCTCCGACACCCAGTTCACCACATGCGCAGCGCACTGCTCCGGGCCGTCATTTTTACAATGTACCGTAGGGCTTGCCAGTTTCAGGTGATCCATCACCGCATTCAAAGCCGCTACAAACATCGCACGGATGTGCGGGTCATTTTCCACATCTCCATTCAGAATCTCCTGCAAAGAGCCGGAGAACTGTGCCGGTGCATCTGTGAATGCTTGACCTTTTCCATCCCGGAAGCTCGCCATCAGCATCACTTCGCTGCCGGTCAGGATCGGGTAATCTTTTCGGGTAGGATTTCCGATTGCTTCAGCAGGCGTCAATCCGCGTGCCACAATCGTAACCGTTTCTGCCGTAAGATCATTTTCCTGCAAAAGCTGCATCAGCTTTTCTTTCAAAGTACCATAAAGTTCATGGTTGGTCATAGGTAATCTCTCCTTCGTGTTACAAGCCATCCGATAAACTGGGCAAACAGCGACAGCAGCAGCAAAATCAGCGCTGCTGCCAATGCCGCATTATTGTCGCCAGTAGAAATATTTAGGTAAATATTGCCCGGCAGCGTCTCTGTTTTCATGCGTGTAACGCCGACCAGCATAAGGGTTGCGCCAAACTCACCCAGACCACGGCTCCACGCCAAAATCAAAGCTGTGATACAGTCCGCTTTACACAAAGGCAAGGTAATGTACCACATTGCCTGAAAACGGCTTGCGCCCAGCGTTTGCGCCGTCAGCGCCAATTCCGGGTCTAATCGGCGAAACGCCTCTGTAATCAGTCGGATCACAAAGGGCAGATTCACCAAAATATGCGCCAAAATGATACCGCGCGGGTGAAATATCACCCGCAGCCCCAACTCTTTCAGCAATTTGCCAAAGGGCGTAGAAAATGCCGTCAGCAAGCAAAGGCCCAACACCAGATATGGCAGCGACAGGGGCAACCCCAAAACCGCTTCCCCGATTTTGGTCCATTTGCTTTCCCGCATGACAATTACATAGGCGCACGGTATCGCCAGAATCATGCAAATCAGGGTAGAAATGGTACTGGTCCAAAGGCTCAGCCCAATCGAGAAGCGCAGTTCCGGCGACAGCAATGCCTGCTTAAGATAGCAAGCACCGCCTTTTACCACAACCCACAAATTCCAGCCGACAAACACAACCACCAGAAAAAAGATTGCTTCAAACAATATTTCAAATGGCTGCAATCGTTGATGTGATCGCTTTTTATGCTGCCAGCTCATATCCGAAGCTCACCCAAATGTCCTGTGCCTTCTCGCTTGCCAGGAAAGACAAAAAGCCGTCTGCTGCCAGAGCCTGATTCATAGCCGGTGCAGTTGCAGTGTTAGAGATAATGTTCACCTTATCGGTCAGCTCAAAATCCTTGAACAGCTTCATTGCAATCTTGCCGACGGGGGTAGCCTCCGGATCGCCAATGACCATGCGAACATCTTCTTTTGCCAGATCTGCTGCAGCGTGAATTTCTTTCGGGTTACCAGGCTGTACTGCCAGCACGGGAATGTGCTTTACCAGCGGTGTAGATTCTTCCACCATTTCTTCTACGGGCTTCAGCTCGCCTTCAGAGCCAGCGATAAAGAAATCACCTTCCTGTGCGGTGTTGATCTGGGTCTGAATCTGCGCTGCATTGGCATAGGTAACTTCCATCTTGCAGCCGGATTCTTCTTCAAACGTCTTTGCAATTTCCTCAAATGCATTTTTCATGCCTGCGCCGCAGAAAATATGCAGCGAATGACCTTCCAACGAAAGCGGCTGTGCACTTTCAGCCTGAGATTCCGGCTGAAAATCCGGTTCATTTGCAGTCTGAGAATTCGAAGTAGTATCACCACAACCGGTCAACATACCGAGAGCCATTGTAGCAGCCAACATCAGAGCGAGAAACTTTTTCATAAAAACGCCTCCATTTTTGTAAGCAGAGTACCTTCCTTATTTTAATCGTGCTCTGTTTCGACAATTTATGCATACACCTCATTTTAGCACTTTTCTATTTTTTCACAAGCAATCACTCAGACTGCTATTGCACAAGCAATTTTCCATTCCCTCTATAAAAACACCTGAGCGGTTTTACCAGCCTGCCCAGGTATTTTATTATATGGTAAGCGTTTTTCTTACATCAGGGCTGCTGTGTTAAAGTTCCGTCCGCGCCCGCATTTTCTCGCTTCACGCGTTTCAGCGCACATCGTGAAACACCAGCACCAATCAAAAACGGGAAAAAGTATGTTGCGCAGCGAAACAAAATCAACAAAGACGACGCCTGTGCTTGTCCCACGCACGGTCCGTACAACATAAGAAACGCCAGCTCTGTCGGACCGATTCCCGCCACATTCGGACAAGCACCCGCCAACACCAAACAAAGCGCAGCCAAACCCATCACTTTTCCTGTTGTCAGCGTGGAAATGCCCATCATATGCAGGCACAAAACCGGAATAAAATCCATCCACAAAAGCTTCAGGCTATGGAATGCAAATGCTGCCCACACGTTTATCGACTGCCGTTTCAACGCATATGCTGCACGATACATTGCATCCACATTCATCATCAATTTTTCTTTCCGGCACTGCCATTTTTCGTTTCGCGGCAAGCAATCCAGTAAACGTCGCATCAGTTGGCGCACTTTATCCCAAGTGCATACCAGTAGAAGCGCCAACACGATTGCCGTACAAATCAGAAAGCCCAGCAACACAAATTGCAATAGGTTCGGGCTTTCCTGCAGCAAATCTGTGCCCTGCCACAAAAACAGCCCTGCAGCACAAGCCAGTACGCTCACTTTATGCAGATTATAGGAAATCAAGACCGTTCCTGCACTATCTCCCGGCAGCATACCGCACTGGTTCAAGTAGTATCCTTGCAGTGCAAAAGCACCCATTCCAAAAATAGAGGTACGACCAAACGCATTCAATGCGGTAAGTTCTGCCGACTGCCGAAATGTAAATCCAGACACCCGCACCCGCAGCAGCATTTGATTGGCAGCGGATTCCAGCATTTCGTAAATCAATCCTGCCGCAACTAAGACGCATAAACCTTTCCAGCCGACGGCAGAAAGATTTGCCAGAATTTCCCGATAGTTTCTATGAAACACCAGATAGAAAAGCCCCGCTAAAATCAAAATCCACAATAACGCAGAAAGCACCGGCTTTCCTTGCTTTTGCTTTTTCATTGTTTCAATCCCCTAACCAGCAGTTGTTTGTATTTTCCGCTCTTTCGGGTACGTTCCGCCCATACTGTATGGCATACGCACCTATAGCTATGAGTATACGAATCCGCGCTCTATCCGCATATAAACAAACATCATGCGCTATATAAAAACCATACAATCCCTGTGTTTTGTCTGATTTCCGCCGAGAAAAAACAGCCCCTGCATCATGCAGGAGCCGTCTTTTATAGTATGTGCTGTTTTCGGGTTGCCCGAAACACACCGCAGCGTTATTCTCCTTTTTTGATTTGACCCGGACTGACGCCAAAACTTTCTTTGAATGCGCGATGAAATGCAGAGTAATCCGAAAAACCGCTTTTTTCTGCGGCATGGTTTGCACTCATGCCTTCTCGAATCAATCGCGCCGCACACAAAAGACGTTTCTGGCGAATGTATGCGTGTACTGTACTGCCCATCTGCGCCTTAAACAGACGCATAAAATGATATTTGCTTAAAAATACATGTTCCGCCAGTGTATCGACGTTCAGTTCTTTGTCCAAATTTTCATTGATATAAGAAAGCGTTTCCTGAATTTTGGGATCACATGTGGGCATTGCAGTCGTTTCCCGCGCAGAGCCCATACGACCGATCACCACCAGCATCTGCATGATGATGGTATCCCGCATCACCTGTGCGCCAAACTCGTCGCTTTTTTGTGTTTTTTCATAAGATGCGATCAGCGATTCTAGCAGCTTGCGCTGCTCCTCTGTTGGTTTTAAGAGCTGATTTCCCCGCTGCGCCGACAATTTGAAGCACTCCATGATTTGTCCGTCCGGAAACAACCGATCAAAATAGCGGCGATCCAAATACAGAATGATTCGCTCATACGGCTCATTGGTATCAATCAGAGCCTTATGAATCATGTGATGCTTTACCAGCAATACCGTCCACGGCTGCAAAGCATAGGTTTGATTCTCCACGATGTAATCCACTTTGCCGGAAAGAAACAAAACGACTTTATCAAACTCATGGAAATGGAAATCACGTTCCTGCCCTGCCGTATCCCGCAAATGAAAATAGTGATAATTTTCATGCAAATATCCTTCGCAGCTAAACTGCTCTGTTTTTTCCATACTCGGCACGCTCCTTTTTCTATAAAAGCAGTATATAGCATTTTTTGCAATCTTTCAAGCATCGCATGCAATTTACATTGTATTCCTTCTGCATATAATAGAATATGGTAATTTTCAAATGATCTACGGTAAAGGAGTCCCATCATGGTCAAAAAATTCTTAAAGAACAACTGGTTTATTCTCTCGATGCTGGTTGGTATTACGGGTGGTTGCATAACCGGTTGGCTTTGGCCCAACGCAACCTCTTTGGAGCCTTTGGGTACAGTTTTTACAAACCTGATGTTCTGCGTTGTGGTTCCTATGGTTTTCTGTTCCATCGCTTCTGCAATCGCTAACATGGACAGCGCCAAAAAGGCGGGTAAAATTTTAGGTACAACGATTTTAACATTCTTCGGCACTGCTGCCATTGCAGCTGTCCTGATGTATATTGTTGTCCGCATCGTTCCGCTCACCACCGGTAATTACACCATCACCGAAGGCGAAGTCAATGTGACGATGAGCCTGTCAGATATGATTATCAACTTCTTTACCAAGCCCGATTTTTCTGAGCTGTGGAGCCGCAAAGCAATTCTACCGCTGATCGTGGCAGCTGTTATTTTTGGCTTTGGCGTACAGATGGCAGGTGGCTCCGAAACTGCCACCGCAAAGCTGCTGGCTGACCTTTCCAACTGCATTATGCAAACGGTCAAAATCATCACCTATTATGCCCCCATCGGCTTCTTTGGTTTCTTTGCTTATTTGGTTGCAACCTACGGTCCCTCTCTGATTGGCGATTACGGACGTACCCTGATTTTGTACTACATTATGAGCTTTGCATATATGCTGATTTTCTCCCCCATTTATGCGCGTTTCGGCGGTGGTAAAGGTGCAGCAAAAGCAATGTTCCAACATCTGTTCAAACCTGCTGCGGTATCCTTTGGTACTTGTTCTTCTGTAGCATCCATCCCTACCAATATGGAAGCTGCTGCAGATACCGGTATCTCCAAGGAAGTCATCGATATTGTGCTGCCGTTGGGTGCTACCATGCACATGGACGGCTCTGCCATGAGTGCCATTATTAAAGTTGCATTCCTCTTTGGCATTTTCGGCCTGGACTTTACAAGTGGTAAAGCAATTCTGGCAATTATCATTGCGATTTTCTCTTCCGTTGCCATGTCCGGCATCCCCGGCGGTGGCGGTACTGGTGAACTTGTGCTTTGCACGGTATTCTTCCCGGATCAGCTTGCCATCGCTTATCCTATTGCGATTGCGCTGGGCAACCTGATTGATCCTCCGGCTACCATGGTCAACGCTGCTGGTGACTACGTTTCTACCTTCATCGTATCTCGCTTTGTCAACGGCAAGGACTGGTTCCAGAAGGTTCTGGCTGAAAAAAACAGCACCTCGGAAAATCAGTAATTTTCCTGCAAGTATTCACACATCTACAAAACAAAATCTCCTTTTCCAAACCGCTCGTACAGGCTGCTGTATCGGGCGGTTTTTCGCTTTTTGAAATTGCAAAAGTACGCATCCTGTGTTATAAATCAGATATAGAAACCCTACACCTTCTGCACAATCCCACTAACGATTCTGTCTGTTATAAGTTGGAGATACGATATGACATTGCACCATTTGGAGGTTTTTGTAGCCGTATGTCAGGAAAAGACCATGCGCGCTGCTGCTGAAAAATTAAATTTATCGCAACCTGCCATTTCAAAAATCATCGCTGATTTAGAAAACTACTATCACATCAAATTATTTGAGCGCATCAATCATCGGCTCTATTTAACCCCCATTGGTGAAACCATGCTGGACCACGCATTGCATATTCTGGAGCTTTTTCACCACATGGAAGACGACATCAATATTCATGGACAAACCAACCATATTCGCATTGGCGGTTCCCAGAGCGTTGGTACCTGTCTTTTGCCTCCTTTGATTCATCAGCTGACACAGCAGGATCTGCCGATTTCATATGAAGTCACCGTCAACAATACCAGTAAAATCGAACAGATGGTCCGTGACTACAAACTGGATTTAGCGTTAGTGGAGGGCTGCGTCAACAATCCTGATTTGATTGTGCGTGATGTGATGGATGACGAGCTTGTTCTGGCAGTTTCTTCTGCACATCCCCTGGCAGGGAAATCTGCGATTTCCTATACCGATTTGGAGCAGTATCCTTTCGTCACGCGGGAAGACGGTAGTAGCAGCCGTAACCAGCTGGAACTGCATCTGCAAAAAATGGGGCTGCAGTTGTCCACGAACTACGCTTGCAGCAGCGTAGAAGCGATCAAGCAAGCTTTGCTTTACACAAACAGCATTGCTGCTTTATCCCGCATGATGATTGCAGAGGAACTAAAAAAGGGAGTATTTACCATACTCCCACTGGATGATATGCGGATTCAGCGCTCCATTCGGCTGATTTACCACAAGAACAAATATCTGTCTCCTGCTATGAAAGTTTTCATGCAGCTGTTAGAAGATCAGATAAAGGATGGTTCCTACCACACCACTGCCTAAAATAATGGCGATGGGGTTTGCCTTATATTTTCGCAGCAGGAACAGGCAAACTGCAAACAGTGCAACTTCCACATACTGAATGTTCGATACAGCAATCACGCCGTTCCGGAATGCTGCAATGGTGAGGATGGACAATCCAGCCGAACCAATCAGAGAAACCACCGCAGGGCGCAACGCTGCCAATACAGTTTGGATTCCGCCAAATCCTCTGTACTTATAGTAAATATGTGCCAGTGTCAGGCAAATGATGAAGGACGGAATGATGCAGCCCAGTGTGCAAATCAGCACACCCGGAATACCGCTCAGCTGCATACCCACGAAGGTAGAGGAGTTAATCGAAATCGGACCGGGGGTCATTTCTGCGATGGTGACCAAATCGCTGAACTGCTCCAACGTCATCAAATGATGAATGTTGACAATCTGATCCTGAATCAGAGGAATGGCTGCATAACCACCGCCAACGCTGAACATTCCTACCTGAATGAAAGCAAAAAACAGTTTCCAAATCATCTTACTTTACCTCCTTTTTGCTGGTCAGCACCGCATCTACAATGCCAATCATCAGGCAGGTCAGAATTACCATCATTGCACTGACATCAAATACTGTAACTGCAACAAAGCATACAACCATCATTGTTGTATACAATGCGCGCTTCATTTTCAGAACATTGCTCGTCAGGTTCAATGTCACATCCATAATAACGGCTGCAACACCTGCGCGGGTAACTTGCAGAGCCAAAGCAATCACATGGTTTGTACGGAACTGCTCATAGCACAAACTAATCAAAGAAATGATAATCATCGGTGGCAGAATGGTACCGAGCACTGCAATCACAGAGCCCAAAATACCCGCCATGCGATAACCAATGATGACGGACGCATTTACCGGCAGCGGACCGGGTGCCGACTGGGTGATGGCTGTAATATCCAGCATTTCGTCTTCTTCCAGCCAGTGCTTTTCATCCACGAACTTTTTCTTCATCAGCGACACGATTACAAAACCGCCGCCAAAGGTACAGGAACTCAATACGAACATCGAAACGAACAACTTCCACAACGTCTTTGCATCTGCTTTTTTCTTCATAGTTTTAACCTCCTTGTTGTGTTCCGAAGAGATAATACTATAAATTCAGCAATAAATAAAATACATTATCATCATTGTTTTGATAATAAATTGTTATCAAGTTTCATTTCTATCTCTGCGTTCTCTTTTCTATGTATCCCCTTTTCTAAACCGAATGTTCCATTTGATCAGAAAGGAGATTCCATGCGTATTTTGAAAGTCCTGTTTTCAGTTTTAACCATCGTGTTTGCAATCTGCAGCTTGCTGGAGTTTCCGCCCTCCAGCATCTCCATGCCACTCATGTTTTGTTCATGGCGCTCACCATGCTTGTAAATGCAAAGGAAGTCTATGATACCGGCGCAAAACACGACGCGCTCTTTTTTGGCGTTCTGGCACTCTTCCTTTTTGGGATCACTGCTTATAACGTCTTTTCCCACATAGCATAAAACAAAAGGACCTGAACAGATAAACTGTTCGGGTCCTTTTTTGTTTTTACAACAGTGCTTACAGATCCAGCTGCATTGCTTCAAAGCATTCCTGTTCCACTTTGCAATTATGCTGGCGCATGAAATCAAAAATTTCGCTGTACGAAGTGAGCAGCGGGTGCTGCATGATTTTTTCGTCCTTCTCATCCAACGAGCGATAGTGTCCTTTTGCAAAGCACTGCCGGAGTGTTTGTAGATCCATTTCCAAAGGTTTGAACGGAATCTGTGTTCGGCTGCGCAGATTTTCCAGAATCAAAAAGCCATATGGGTCCAAGTCGCCCCGATGAAAATAGTTTGCGTCGGGTTCATTCTGATACAGCAGCTGCAAAAAAATCACACGCACATGATTGGGAAATCCACCCAAATACAGGATTGCGCCTTTTGCTTCGGGCGTATCGTGGTAGGTGGTCAGATTCTCTACTGAAATTACTGTGTCACCCGTCAGCTGAATCTTTGTAATACTGCCTAACGCACTGATCGGCAATCCGATTCCGCCGGGTAATACCGAGATATCAAACACACGCTCTCCCGCATACAAAACCCAACCGCCCTTAAAATAGACGTAAGTGGGATTCTGGTACAGATCATATTGCTCCAGAATGCTGCTTTCATCCATTGCGTCAGAAGTATAATCCATCAGAATATGCTTAACTGTACCTTGCAGCGCCTGAAACCGTTTAGAATCATGGAATATTGCTTCGGAAAAATTGCGCACATAGGTTACTGTTTTCAGCTGGTCGATTTTTTCTAAAATCAGCAAAATATCCCGCAGCTTCTCTGTATCCTGACCGATGCTGTATCCGGGGAACTTTTCCGCATCCAACAGTGCAAGCATATCTGTACTAAAGCGATATGCCAATCCTGTATTGCGCTCCTGTACCTGACAAAGCAGCTCCCGCTGTTTTTGCAAAAGCTGTTCTTTGGGTTCACGCTGTACCAAGCTATACACCTCGTCACATTGCGAAAGCGCCATCGTCACTTTGGTATAGTAGCCCTGCACATCCCGTTTCCCTTGCAGGATTCCATGCCCAATCAGCTGGCTGACTGCTGCATCAATGGCTTCCTGACTATCTGAAAAGTTATCCCGGTAATCTTTGTAAATCGTTGAGATATTCAGCGAAAGTGGTTTGTCACTTTTCTTGCGCCGCTCCAACTGATTCAAAAAGCGATTTAAAATATCCTCCGTATAATTCAAGATGTTCACTCTCCATCCTGATAGAAGGGTCGTACCGCGTTCTGCGTACCCTTTTTCAGAATCGAATGGGTAATATCACAGAACGGTGCAATCGCAGATGCTTTTTCTACCGTAGTAATCAGCACAACCTGCAAATCCATATCACGGAACATCTTCATCATCGGGCGGATACGGTCACTGGTCATCTTGCTGAATGCTTCGTCCAGCAGAATCAGGCGAACCGAATTCTGGCACTTCTGATAGATTTGCAGCAGAAAAGCACAGATTGCAATATAGAACGGCGCCTGATTTTCACCACCGCTACTGTCTCCGCTGACGCTGGACAGCTTCGTGGCTTTCTGCGTGACCGCATTGGTAATTTCAATATCGCAGTTCAGATACTGGCGGTAATCCACATAGCTGGAAAGCTCGATGGACGATACCGTATTGCCTTTCTGGCGTTCCTCTGCGGCAATTTTCAGGTCAGCCATGATGTGTTCCATCAGCTCATCCAGCTGTGCCTCATAGGCTTCGTCTTTCTGATAGGCGAATGCTTCCAGCGTACCTTCTTCCGGCACACGCTGATTCGATCCATGCTCAATCAGACGGCAGAACGCACCCAGCTGTGCATTCTCACTGGGACCAATAGAGAAGCGGTAGGTTTCTTCGCCGTAAGTCAGTTTTTCCATGATACGGTTCAGCTCACGGAACTGCTTTCTTGCATTGGCAATTTCATCCTTTAAGCGGAACAGAATGTCCTGACGGAAACGCTCCTTGCAGCGCGCTTTTGCCTTTTCCAAGCTGGACTGATACCGCTCCAAATCAATATGCACCAACTGCTCATACTGGTGCTGGTAGGTGTCAATGCCTTCCATACCCAGCTTGAAATCGCAGGTATATTTCTGATTGTATTCACGCTGCAGCGGTTTCAGCGTGCTTTCCAAAAAGTCATCTCGTGCGCGTTCCGCCTGACTCTGATAAATTTTATGGTTACGCACGATTTGCTGCGGCTGCTTGTTATTTTTGCGTGCCTCCGCATATCTTTTTTCAATATCTTCCTGCAATTCCGGTGCCTGCTTCAAAAATTCCTGCCAAGCATTTCTTGCCAGCTCTGCGGCTTCGATTGCGCCTTCCTGCTGTTTCTGGTAATTCTGTGCCTTGTTCTTGCTCAGTGCCAGATTTGCATTCACCGACCGTACAATCTCATTCTTCTCGTCGTAATCTTTTTTCAGCAGCTGCTGTTTGCGCATGGATGCCAGCAACATCGGGTCGTTTTCACACGCCTGAATTTCCTCTGTCATGTTCTGATATTTGACAACACAGGCGTCGTATGTTTTTTCACTGTTCCAGCCTGCCGACAGCGCCAAACGTGTACTGTCATTGGTGGCGCCTTGGAACCGCATACAAAGCGCACGCATTGCTTTCTGTCTGGTTTCCAAGGTTTCCATTTCCTGCGAGATTTCTTCTGCTTCCTGCTTTGCTCGCTCCAACTGCTCCAGACGCGCATCCTGACCAATATATTTCTGCGGCTCCCGCAAACGTGCCAAACGATAGGGATAATGGCGCAGCAAATCCCGTGTAGCACTATGGGGATAATTCTCCAGCGCATCCGAGGTATCACAGCAAACAATATTGCCCAGCAGGTCTGTCACATAGGCATTTACCAGCCGATTTTCCGACTTCACCTTGGATGCCAGCATATTCTGCTCCGGCTCTGGGATTTTATCCACATTGCGTTCCAGCGCACGGCTGTCCAGCAAACTGATTTTCAGTACACGCGCACCTAATTTCTCGAAGGCATTCTTAGCAGCCTTGTAATGCTCCGGGCTGACAAAAATATCAAATCGACGACCGCCCAAGCAGGCTTCTACACAGCTCTGCCAGGATTCGTCTACCATATAGAGCAGGTCACAGACGATTTTTGCATCCGGTTCCATACCCTGCGCTGCCAGCGTTTGGTTGATTGCGTCTTTCACGATTTGCGCGCAGTTGCCGTCCGGATAAACCAAATCACCTTCAGAAAGTACCTTGATCTGCTTTTGCAGCTCCGTGAAACGAACCTTTTTGTTTTCATTTTTGGCAATCAGCACACCGCGCTGCTGGTCCAGCTCTCTTTCCATGCGCTGAAGCTCCGCAATCAGGTTTGCTTCCAGTTCTTCCTGTCTGCGCTCCGGCATTTTCTGAATATTTGCTGGGGTCAGTTCTTCATTCAGCGGAAATCCATAGGCAACTGCATCCTTCTGCAGACCCTCAATTCTTGCGCAAACGGTCTGGAATCGGCTCAAGCGCTGCTGTGCTTCATTCAGCTCACGCTTCAGCTCCTTTTGGCATGCCTTCAAACCGTCCAGCTTCTTTTGAATATCACTTTCGCCTGCTTCACGAATTGCCTGCTCGTAAGCGGTGAATGCATCGCTTGCATCCTGTTCAGCCTGATGCTGCTCTTGTTCCAGTTGTTCGATTTTCAAATTGCACTGCTCTAATGCGCTGAGAATCTGCTCTTCCAAACCGGACTTTTCGTCGTTTTCTGCGCAAAGTACAACACCCTGCTTCAGCAAAACATCCCGCTCTTTTTTACGGGCTTCTGCGCCGGCTTCCACGATTTTTTTCAGCTGGTCGGCACGGCTCTGGGCATTCAGCAAAACGTCACCCAGATTTTCCAGTTCCACTTCGTCCTGCTGCATAGCTTCCAGATTGATTTCCGGCTGAGGCAGGATGTACTCGTAAATAAAGGTTTTGAAATCCGAGATTTCTTCCAGCGAAGTCCCCATCGGGAACACCGCTTCAAAGCTCTTTCCCAGCTGAGATTCACCCGCACCAATACCCAGACGACGGCAAATCTTATCTCTTGCCTCGTTCTGGCGGTCAATGGGCGGCATTTTTTCTTTTTTCAGGCAGAATTGCTCTCTGCTGGAAGGCTGGTTGGTTTCGGCATCCAAAAACGGCAAGTCGTCCAGCGTATAGTTTTCCGGTGAAATATACCAGGTCTGCTTTACCTGACGCAGCTCCTGCTCCGGATTGTCGGATTCCACACGAACCGTAATGACAAATTTGGTCCCCTTCTGCTGGTTCAAAAATTCGATACCCACATAGGAAATGGTATGTCCGGGTCTGGTATAACCGTCACCTTCACGCTGTTTGCCATGTACCGAACCTTGCAGAGTACGTCCGCTGCGCTTATTGCCCAGCGCATTAAACTTTTTCTCTGTGGTCAAGCAATATCGAATCGCATCCAGAATGGTGGTTTTACCTACGGCGTTGACGCCCACCATATAAGTAATCTGGTCAAAATCCACCGTTGTATTGATGAAATTATGCCAGTTGATCAAGCGGACTCGCTGCATCTGAATCACTCGTCAACACCTCCTGTCTCGTATTCTGCCAGTTTATCTGCGGTTGCTTCCTGGCTGGCTTTCAGCACATTATCCGGCAGTGCCAAAACTACCGTGGGATAGATTTCAATTTGTGCCTGCAAATTATCCAATTTATCAATGGGACGCGCCAGATTATACTGTCGCAGGGTACGCATGATTTCTTCCAGCTTGCGCTGTTCAAATCGCTGCGGAAGATTCAGCTTTTGATATTCCTGCTGGATTTCCTCCACCGTCACCAGTACCTGGTCGCCATCCATGGTCAGACGCTCACGCTTTTGCAGATACAGCAATCTGCAAATCAACAGTACGATACTTTCGTACTTTTTCAGTTTGACCTGTGTGCCCTCATATTCATTCACCAAAGCCAGCACCTTCAGCGGCGAAGGATGCAAAATCGGCATATAGCCCAGCGGTGCAAACAAGTTGCGCAGCTCGTCCATGTGCTTGATTGCGAAATAATATTTTTCACGGGTTTCCTCACAGGAACCCATTACAAAACAGTGGTTCAGTAAGTAGTTTGCAACGTCCTTAATTTCCACTTGATTACACCTTCTTTTTCAATATAAAATCCTGAAAACGCATTTTGCCGCACTGTACCCAGTTGGACTGCAGCTCAATATCATAATTTCTGCTTCTGGACTGGGAGTAGGTATGCAATGCAATAATCTTTACAAATTCATCCGGTTGCTGCTTTGCTACCTCGGATACCTGAACGGCTGCTTTCTCGTTCAAAACCTGCTGTGCAAAGGAGTTTACGTTTTCCTGTGTCACTGCTGCTGCCGCATAGGCGAGCAGCTGTTTTTGCGCTGTATCCAATTCTTCTTCGGACAAAAGCTCCGGCCTTTCCAAGGGTTCAACATCCAGCGGTCCACGCGGCTGAACCGGCTTTTTCAGGAAATTCTTGCCCAGCAAATCCACCGGATACAAATTCCACTGCGTACTCAGCGGACTGTCATCCATTTCGTCCATTTCTTCTGCGGTGTGGATGGTTTCCGCATAATATTTCAGCAAATCATTGATGGTTCCCTGAATGGAGCTGTCGGTCAGCAGCATAAACTGTGCGCGCTGTACGGCACGTTTGCGGTAGTTGGTGTGGTTCCGGTCAATTTCGCGCATCAGTGCGGTCATGGTATCCAAATCGTCACGCACTTTCTGGATGACTTCCATCACAGCACCAACTGCCTGTTCCCGATCCACCTGCTCTACCCTACTGTAATCATCAATCAGGGCGTCCATGTACTGATCTTCACACAAATCCAATGCTGCTTGCAAATCGGAACGGTACAAGAACAGGTTATCGCTGGTCTTAAAGCGGTGATATGCTGCAATAACGATTTTATCCTCGTATTCCTCAAACAGCTCCAACACCTGCTGGGGTGTTTTGTTCTGTGTCATTTTTTCGATGTAGGTGCCAATCGAAGCATTCAAATTGCGAAGTGCATCGTTCAGCTCATCCATAGAAGTAGAAACTTCTTTCAGGATGTTTTCATAGGGGCTTGTATCCTGCCCCAGTGTCTTAAACAGCTGGTATGCTTTGAACAATTTACCGCTGTATGTGACCGTCTGCGGGCGCAGAACCGCATTGAACGCCTGCAGCAGCGGAACCACCTTTGCCACAATGGCAGTGCGCATTGCTTCGCCGTAACCGCCGTCCAGATCTTCCAGCCAACCGGTCGCACGCAAGCGATTCAAAAACCATAGTGCCTGTGTATGCGGATCTTTGACCAGCGAAGCCTGCTGGGGCACATTGTCAATGTCGGACACGGAATCGTCTTCTTCATCCAATGTCATTTCCATTGCCATCGTTTCAAAATATTGTTCCGCAATCTCGGTCATTTCTTCTTTTTCCATGCTGTAGTTCTTGGAATGCTTACAGCGGCTCCAAAGAATATCCAGCAGGTCTGCAAAAAACGCTCGATAGCGTCCCGCCAACGGCTTAAAAAGCGCTGGATTTAATCTATCAAATAATCCCACACCTACGAGCCTCCATCTAGTTTGATATTGCTGCGCACTAAATTTGTACGCGTACTTATTAGTATACCTTATCTTTCCGCAAGAACCTAGCAAATACGGCATATTTATCATTTTTTCGCCGCAAAATGCCGATTTTCCTTAATTTATAGAAAAAGCGGAAAATCTGAAAACGATTTCCCGCTTTTTACTGTTATTGCTTTTTAGAAATTCATTACGATTTTGGTATCCTGATAAGGCACAACTTCCAGCTGTACGCCGTATACCTCTTTCAGCATTTCTGTGGAAACCACCTGACACGGTGCGCCGTTTGCAACGATTTTTCCCTGATGGGAAAGTGCAACGATTTGGTCACTGTATTGGATGGTCTGGTTCATATCATGCAGGACCATCAAAATCGTGATACCGTACCGTTTGTTCAGCATCCGCACCAAGCGCAAAATCTGAATCTGATAGCGCACATCCAGATAGGTTGTTGGCTCGTCCAATAGCAAAATATCCGTTCCCTGCGCCAATGCCATTGCGATCCAAACACGCTGACGCTGACCACCGGAAAGGCTTTGAATATTCCGATCCCGCAGCGCAGCAACCCCTGTGATTTTCATAGCACGTTCAATCAGGCGGCAATCCTTTTCGCTGGAAGCAGAATGTCCCATTTTTGTATACGGGATTCTGCCATACGCCACCAGCTGCTCGACCGTCAAATCGCCGGGTGCTGTATTATTTTGGTGTACGATTGCCACTTTTTGTGCAAAGCTGCGCAGGCTCATCTGGCTCAAAGGCACACCATCCAAAAGGATTTCTCCCTGTGTCGGAGTGAGATTTTTCGTCAATAGCTGAAACATTGTAGATTTTCCGCAGCCATTCGGACCAATCAACGTCGTGATTTTTCCTTTTGGAATTTTCAAGTTCAGATTTCGGATAATCGGTTTGTTTCCATAGGCAAACGACAGGTTGCGCACCTCGAAGCTCACTGCATTATTTTCCATAGATTCCTCCGTTTTTCCGCAGCAAAATCACAAATGCAATGCCGCCTACAATCGCCAGAATCACCGAAGCATTCATTTCGTGGGGGCGGATCAGGGTGCGCCCCATCGTATCCGCCAGCAAGAATAAGAATGCACCCAGCAATGCGGAGAACGGAAGCAGTTTTCGGTGATCGCTGCCCACAAAAATGCGTCCGATGTGCGGAACCAGCAAACCAATAAAACTGACAGGACCTACAATCGCCGTGCATCCGCCTACCAGAAATACCGCTGTAATACTGACAATCAAACGGACACGGTCAATGTTTACGCCCAGACCGCGGACGGTCTTATCCTCTAAACCACACAGATTACATGATTTTGCACAGAGCAGCGCCAGCACCAGACCAATCACAGACACGACCGCCATCAAATGCACATCATGCCAGGTTTTCATTGTGATATTGCCTTCTACAATGGACGCTACACCGGATACATTGCCGCCGCTCATGGAATGTAATGCTTCTGACAGTCCCGAAAACAGTGATTGCATCGCAATACCCATCAGGATAATGCGCAGCGGTGATACGGTGCCTTTCCATGCCAAACCATACACCAGCGCAAAGACCAGCAATCCGCCGAGAAAACTAAATGCAGGCGTCAAAAAGTACAGCTGCGGGAAAAGCATGGTTGCCAACACGACTGCAAAGCCTGCACCGCTGGAGATACCCAACAAACCGGGGTCTGCCAAAGGATTTTTCAGCACAGCCTGGAACAGCGCACCTGCTACGGCAAGCGATGCACCAGCCATCATAGAAATCAAAATGCGAGGAAAGCGCAAGTCATATACCGAAGCCACATCCCGGTCATATTCGATGAACAGACCGCGCAGTAGCTGCGGAACGGTAAGCTGAATACTGCCCAAATTGATGGAAAAGAAGAAAAGGACCAGCAATCCAATCGTTACACATAAAAAGGAGAATATTTGTTTTCTGGTTTACTTTTCCTTCATCACACATTTCCTCCTGTTGCTTCGCTATAAAGCAGTTGATCCAGCATTTCCAGCGCCTGCGGATAATTAAAGTTTGCGCTCATGCCAAAGTAACCGTTAGGCAGATCATAGACCCGATTATTCTCTACAGCAGAGAAATGCTTCCAGATGTCATTGGTTTGGAACTCTTCCGCAAACATTTGCATGACGCTTTCCGGCATTGCGTGCGCGGTGCGCAAAATAATATCCGGGTCTTTCTGGAGCATATCCTCTGTATTCACATTCAGAAATTCCTGATCGGTTCCCGCATAGACATTGCGTCCGCCAGCCATTTCTACCAAGCTGCCCACATAGGAATTTTCTGTTGCAACCACATAAGACCCCGGCAGACCCATCAAAATCAATACGCTGGGCGAAGGCTGATTTTGATGCTGCTCCTGATAGGTACGATAATACGCTTCAAATTCTGCCACCAGTGCATCTGCCTGCGGTTTACAGTCAAACAGCTCGCCCATATCCGCTATAGACTGATACATCCCGAAAATCGTTTTCAGATTCAAGAATCCATATTTCAGACCGGCAGCTTCATACTTTGGCTGTAAATCATTTTGCAGGCTGGCAGGGCTCAACACCCATTCCGGTGCAAGCTGCGCCAGAATTTCCATATCCGGGCTCATGGGGCTGCCCACAACGGTAGCATCCTGATATTGCTGTGGAATTTCCACCAGACTGCTTTGGGGTACGCCCACCAAGTCCAGACCCAGCTTTTCACAAATCTGCATTACTTGTAACCGCAATGCCACCATTTCCAACTGCATCACCTGCTTGCGCAGGCGCAGCATTTTGGTCCACACATCCTGTCATGGCAAGAGAAAGACACAGCAGCACCGCAATCAGCGATTTAATTCGCCGCATATTCGTCATCCTCCCAGTTTTTATCCAGAAAATCTGCATCGAAATCATCGGTAAAGTCTGGTTCTTCTGCGGTGGTATCCTGCATGGGCTCGCCTGCAGACGCACTGGAACGCTGTTTCAGCATACGCTCAAACCATGTTTTGATGCCCCAGAACGCCATACATGCCAGCAGCTGCTCACAGAACACCAGCACAAAGAACATGATCCATACGTTGCTTCCGATCACCGCATGGGTTACTGCCGGCACTGTTTCTGCAACTGCTTGTTCCTGCGGCGGCTGTACTACTTTACCAGTACCGCCCGTTACCAGACCGACTGTATTTCCGCCGGGTACTGCACTGGAAGGCTTTTCATCCATCTGCGCAAACGAACCTGCATTGCCGGGTGCAAACTGGTCAACCGTTATAAAGAAAATCACTTTACGACCCATTGCATCGACCATGCATTCTGCACGCACAACCGCATCTTTGCTAGGGATGGTGATTCGCATATCTTCGCTGTCCTCGCCTTTGGCTGTGCTTTCATAAGAAACAGGATTCCAGCTTGTTTCGCCGGGCATCTGCACCGAAAACTGGGTTTCCGAAATATTGCTCATCAGATGAAAGCGAAGGGACAGATAATATGTTCCATCCGGTGCAGTTTCCACCAGTGCTTGGCTGTCCACCATGTTTCCTACCATGCTTTGACCCAGCGCTTCGCTGCTTTCTCCGCCGGAATCCTCAATGACACCCGTCAGCGGATGTTTATAGGAGCCGGTCGCTGTAGCGCTTTCATATACGATTTCCTGCGCAAAGGCACTCGTTGCAAAGCAGCAAATCAGTACCAGCGCGAGTGCTGCTGCACGGAAAAAAGATTTTTTTGTACTCTGTTTCACGTTTCTGTCCATCCTTTCATCGACGCCGCAGCCAAATCACGGCAAAAGTGCCGCCCATAACAAGCACTGTAAACAGCACGAACCCAAACACCTGCGGGAACAGTTTGGTATCTAATTTACATTCCAGAACGGCATCTTGCTTTGCAGATGCATTTGTCGCGTTTGGATTGTCTGCCTGCGCATCCGAATTCTGCATTGCAGTGTCTGAATCCACAGTCTGCGCTATATCGTTTTTTGTACCAGATGTACCCGACGGACCGCTGGTCTGCTTCAAATCATCCAAAACCACATAAAAATCCTGGGTTGTATTCATCACCGCCTTGATATAGGCATTGCACATCAATTTTCCATCCACAGAATCCTGAATTGCCTGCTTAGGCAAAACGACTTCGATGGGGCTTGCATCATACGCACCTGCGGTTTCGATAAAGCCCGGAGCCTGCGCAAAATCTTTTTTCATTTTGCCACTCTCATTCAGTGTCGCCGTATAGGTTTTATCCTGATAAGTAAATACAATATCCGAAAGCGGTGTGCCACTTTCTGCAAATTTAGGAATCGGGTCAATTACATAAAGGGTCAGCTTTGCGGTGTCCCCCTGATAAACAATATCTGCCTTAGGATAGAACAGCGCGTTGCACATACTGACCGCACTAAAGTCCGTTGCTTTACGCATGGTAACCGTACTGGTATAGTAGGTTTTTTCACCACTACCCAAAGTCAGCTGATTTGCATTTTTCCCGGCTTAGGGGAAGCTTCCGGTTTTTTAGTGGGTTTTGGTTTTGCAGACGGTGCAGGACGATTCTGCTCTGCACCGTCTACCTGAACCAGATCATCAAACACCACATAAAATTCCTGCGTTGCTTTCATCACTGCATCCACAAAAGCACTGCACATAAGTTTTCCTTCTCTGGAATCCTCAATCGCCTGCATCGGCAGTTCAACGACAATCGGGGATGCGCTGTATTCGCCTGCTTTTTCAATAAATCCAGGCGCAGCATCAAACTGTTTTAAGACTTTTTCCGTTTTTACCGTTGCCGCATAGTTACTGTCCTGATAGTTCAAATTGACGTCTTTCAGCGGAACACCTTCATCGGCAAACTGCGGGATCGGGTTCACCACATACATGGTAATGGTTGCGATGCCGTCTTTGCTGACAATCTCCACATTGCTGTGAAACAGTGCATTGCACATACTGATGGTATCGAAATCCGTTGCCTTTCGCATGGTAACGGTGCCTTTATAATAGCTCGTCTGATTCCCATCCGTAGGGCTCACAGGCGTTTTCGTAGGCTGAATGGTTGGCGATGGCTTTGCGGTCGCTGTCGGCGTTGGTGTCGGTTGGTTGGTAGGGGTTGGGGTCGCGGTTTCCGAAGGCTCGCTGGTCGGAACAACCGGAGTCGGTTTGGGCTCACGCTCGTACTGAATTCGGAATTGCAAAGTACCACTGTATCGTCCCTGCGGTGCTGCCGCAATATCTTCCTTTGCAATGGCCAGCATACCATCCGCACTTCCGCTTTGGGTAAAGCTCTTTGTGGGGAAGTCGTTGTGACAAATCAGCGAATGGGCCGTTTTTTCTTTTTCTGTTTCCAATCGTGACATGGAGAATTGTTCATCCGCAGAAATGGTAACGCGATTGGTTTCTGCTTTATCCTCCATGGATACCCGGACCGTATATCCCTGCTCAAAATCTTTCTGTGCATCCAATGTGCCCAGATCCATACTTTCCGGGATTTCCACATAATAAGATGCTGTTGCCGCGCTAACCTCCGCCTGAATGGTCGCACTCTGATTGGATTCTTCCGGCGGAGTTTGGCTTTGGCTGACAGCTGCCGCTGCCGCAGAAACCGAATTGGAGATACACAGAGCAAGCAAAAGCGCACTCGCAATTCCTCTTCTGATATTTTTCATAAAGTCTCCTTTATCACGAACGATTGGATTTTTCGCAAAAATTCCCGCAGAAATCACCGTTTCTGCGGGAATTCACCACGACATTATATGCTTTTTGTTTTATTTTCCCGCAAAATAACGAATCGTAAAGTTTGCAGTGCCCGTGTAGTTGCCTGCTGCGGCAGCCTTAACAGCTTCTGCGCTTACGGTAAATGCGCCGTCCAGCGTAGCGTCTGCCGTTACCTTCTGCGTACCAAAGCTATTCTGGAAAGCCAGCTGATTTTCCCCGCTGGTCAGAGCACCATCTGCCGGTGCGGAAACTTCCACATAACCATCACCCATGTTGGCAGCTGTTACATCTACCTGGTAAGACAGCACATTATCCTGTTCTGCAGACAGATTACCCATCGATACGCTTTCCGGAATGGTCACGGTATAGGTTGCTTCCGGTGCCTTGATGTCTGCCGTAACATTCATGGACTTTTCGCTCGTTTCGGTTGCTTCCGGTGCGGGTTCTTCCACAGGCGTCAGATCCTTCACCTGAACGACGAAGTTCTGCGTCATGTTCATCACTACATTGACATATGCCGAAGAAGCGACACCCTGTTCCAATGCATCCATTGCATCGCGGGGCAGTGTAAAGGTGACTTTCTGAGTCTGGTACTCCTTGCCAGCTTCTACACCGAACATCGCACCCTTTGCGTCAAAGGTGCGCATTTCCTTGGTTTCAATATCAGAAGTTGCGGTATACTGCGTTTCCCCAATCGTCAGGGTCATGTCCTTCAGTGTGCCGTCCTTACCCTGGCTGGAGAAATTGGGCACCGGATATGCTACATACACATCCAGCTGTGCACCATCATCCGTCAAGGTCACATCCACATCGTGGTCAAAGAGCGAATCGCACATGCTCACGTTCTTATCCACGAACTCAGTCGTCTTGTCCTTATAGACACGAATGGAACCCGTATAGCTGCCATTTTCTGCAGGGGCAGCCGCAAAGGCACCCACCGCACCAATGCTTGCGATCAAGCTCAGAGCAACCGTACTAGCTGCCACACGTTTGAATACGTTTCTCATATTCAGACCTCCTAATATCGTTGAATTTATTGTGATTCACCAGTGGTGACGAATCCTGATTTATTCTGCGCTGAGGATGCAGTCTACAGCTGCGCCGTTTTTCGGAGAAAACGCTCCGTCGGTGCTATAGGTGTTGTACTGAATGGTAATGGGATACTCACCCGGCTCCAGCGCACGTTCCAGCGTAATACTATACAAGTGCTGACCCGGTTTGATCAGCTTTGACTCAAACAGTTTTTCTCCGGTTTCGGTCAGATAAAAGTCAATTTGAAAATGCACGTCATTTTCTTCTGGATTGTATAAATCTATCTCAACTTGCTCGGAATTTGCCTGAATCGGAATAGTGGAATATCCCGGAATCTTAATTCCTTTTGCGGTAGATGCCTGCGTGGTTTCCTGTGTTTGTTCCGCTTCAAACTCTGGAGTAAAATTGGTAACCGGTCCGGCATTGGATTGATTTTTTACAAAGAACCAGCCACAAATCAGCAGCAGCACCAAAACCAGAATCGCCGCTATCCATAATTTCGAACGCTTTGTTTTCATATCTTTTCTCCCTGTCCGCGCCGCAGTTAGCGCAAGCTAACCAACATGCAAAAAATAAGAATTCTGTCTGCACTTTTTCTGTCTTTATCGCTGCTGCAACAGAATTCAGAAATAGATTCCTGCTTCCATTAGTTAGTCTTTGCTAACTAATGGTCTTAAAAAGTACCTCCTATGGGATAACCTGCCATTGAGAGGTGAAGCATGACAAATCTTTAATGGTTAGCTTTCGCTAACTGTCACACAGTTTATTCCACTCACGCTGGTTTGTTAAGTATTTTTCAAAATATTATTTTGTTTTTTTAGATACCGTCAACCAGATTTTCTGTATGGATTACGAAAGCATTTCCTTCTTTTGACTGCACCACGTCATTTTTCCGCGCAAAAAAAGCAGGGCCAAAGCCCTGCTTTTTTCTCTTTATGGGTACTGTTTACACATCCAGATAGCCTGCAATCACCTTCAGCGTATTATAAACACCGTCAATATGGCTGCGCTCATAGCCATGGCTGGCATAAACACCTGCGCCAATCAATCCATGACGAATATCCACACCGCTGCGCAGCGTTGCTTCCACGTCAGAACCATAATGCGGATATACATCCACCGCATAGTCTGCTTCCATCTTCTTTGCCGCATCAATTAGCTTGCCTACAACCTGATAGCTGTACGGACCGCCGGAATCCTTTGCGCAAATGCTGACCTGACGCTCGGTACACTGCAGACCGTCACCAACACAGCCCATATCCACAGAAATCGCTTCCGTTACACCAGCAGGAACCGAAGCAGAACCACCATGGCCCACTTCTTCGTATACGGTTACATGTGCCCACACACGACGCTCCGGAACAATTTTATTGTCACTGAGATATTTTGCAAAGCCCAGCAGAATACCAACCGACAGCTTATCGTCCAAGAAGCGGCTCTTCAGGTATCCAGAATCGGTTCGTCTGGTGCGCGGCTCAAAGCACACAATGTCGCCCACTTCAACCCCCAGCGCACGCGTTTCCTCGGCAGTGGATACATTTTCATCCAGAACCACTTCGACTGTATCGAAGCTGCGCTTGGTTTCGGAATATTCTCCGTTGACATGAACCGATGCATTGCAAAGCTGGCACGTTCCCTCAATTACCGCACCGCCACGGGTATAAACCCGTACATTTTCGGTTTCTGCATTATTAGCTTCCATGCCGCCCAGCGGGGTCAGACGCAGCCGACCGCTGCTCTTGACCTCTGCAACCATACCGCCCAGCGTATCTGCGTGCGCCTCCAGCAGCAGACCGTCATTTTCGTTCTTGCCGCCCAAATCAACCAGAACACCACCCTTTGTGGTGATTTCTGCATGGAATCCCAGATTTGCAAACGCATTTTTGACCCAGTCGGCAGCTCGTTCCGTATAACCGGACGGAGAATCAATGCTCAACAGGGTTACAACCTGATCCCAGGAATAATCTGCATAACTTTTTTCAATCATTGCTCAAACCTCCCCTATTTTTTATGTTCTATTATAAATACCTTTGCGGCATTTCGCAATCTGTCGCCGCAGATTCTTCTGTCTGCATGCACACTTGCGCTGTATTTTCATTGTTGATCCGACCCAAATTTTCCATATAAAAAATAAGTGATCCCTGCCTTCTTGAGAAAGAAAGGACCACTCATTTCATTTTACGTTCTGCGATTCCTCGCCGATTTATGCATCACGGTGATTCTCGCTGTGCTGCTTGCGCAAAATCAGGAGAATCGCTGCACCGCTTGCTGCTGCCAGCAACAGCATCGTCTGCACTGTAGTCCAGGTACTGTCCCCTGTCTGCGGTGTGTTTTCCGCAGCAGGTGCCGGGGTTGCAGTCGGGGTTGCTGTAGGCTTTGCAGTCGTTTCCGGAGCGGCCGTCGGGTTTGCCGTAGGCTCTGCAGTCAGTTCCGGAGTGGCTGTCGGTGCTGCTGTAGGCTCTGCGGTCGGTTCCGGAGTTGCTGTCGGCGTTGCCGTGGGTTCTGCAGTCGGTTCCGGAGTAGCTGTCGGTGCTGCCGTGGGCTCTGCGGTCGGTTCCGGAGTTGCCGTCGGTGCTGCCGTGGGCTCTGCGGTCGGTTCCGGTGTTGCCGTCGGTGCTGCCGTGGGCTCTGCGGTCGGTTCCGGTGTTGCCGTCGGTGCTGCCGTGGGCTCCGCAGTCGGTTCCGGAGTAGCTGTCGGTGCTGCCGTGGGTTCTGCGGTCGGTTCCGGAGTTGCCGTCGGAGTTGCCGTGGGTTCTGCAGTCGGTTCCGGAGTGGCTGTCGGAATTACACCCTTCAAGATGGGCTGCACTGCAGCCAACTTCTGGCTGTTTGTAACCATTGCTGTCGTAGCAGGTGCGCCCAGCAAATCCATCTTGCCGTCCTTCAAAGCATCAAAGCCTTCGGTATTCCACTGTGCCAACACCTGTACCGGACGCTCTGCACCATTCTGTGCTTTCCACGTCATAGTCAGCCATGCGGGCAGCTGCAAATCTGCTGTGGTTGCTTCATTGGGGAAGGTTTTCTCGGTAAATGTATCGGTCAGCGTGCAATAGTCAACGGTTCCATTCAGACGCATACCATTTACTGTCAATTCTGTAATGGAAACACCGCTGCCTGCTGCATTGGTATTCAACTGGTTCACCGGGAAGTACAGCCGCAGATAACGTGCATATACGGGCGTTTCAAAGTCCTTGGTGTCCACAACCTGTGTATTGTCCGATGCCGGGCGATTATACTGTTCTACCGTCACCCAGTTTTCTTTGTCCATGGACAGCTCCATGCGGTACTGCATGGGCCATACTTTTCTATAGAAAGCAGCCTGAATCTGGTTGATTTCCAAAGCCTGCTCGCCCAGATCCACAATGATCCACTGGTCTGCGGGTTCAATACCCTGATCCATCTTGTGATTCAGCGGACCGCTACTCCAGCGTGTACCTGCATTGCCATCCACTGCTGCAGGACCCTTAAAGGCGGTTTCGCTGCCGCCGGACATTTCCACTGCCGATACTTCTACCTTAGCATTCAATGCCAGATTAGAAGGTTCTTCCGGCTGGGAATCCTCCCCGACCTTTACAGTGAACTCTGCCTGCAGGTTCTTGGGGTTCGACAAATTGACGGTCTGCGGCATCGTACCGGTTACAACCGTACTGCCAGATACCGAGGTATCGATGCTGGTGGGATTCCAATCCGCCAGCACGCGCACAGCAGTAGCTGCCGAATCATTTTCCGCTTTAATCTGCGCATCTGCCATGGTCGGTGCAGTCCAGGAAGCACCCACTTCCAGCTGCTGATTTTCCGGATTGGTTACTGCGGTATATTCCATATCCGCAGTGCGGCGCTGACCGTTTACAACCAGCTCTTTCAAACCAACACAGTGGCCTGCAGCAGCGGTATTGATGCTGTGCAGCAGCAGACGCACATGGCGTGCCTGTACCGGAACATCCAGCGTGAATTCATCTACCGGGTTCGTCGGACCATTATTATCTTTGGTAATGGTTTTCAGCGTCGTCCATGTTTCACCGTCGTTGGATACCTGTACATCATAATTGGTGGGATACACTTTGTTGAAATAGGACATCGAGAAAGAGGAAATCAGGTTAGTGTACTCGCCCAAATCAACCTCGATCCACTGCGGCGTCGTTGCGCCTGCACCCTTCATCGCGCCACTATCCCATTTGGTGTTAGCATTTCCATCCACGGCGCTTTCGGGTTTGACCGCCGATGTTTCCACGCCGGAAACCTTGACCGGGCGCTTCAGTGCCAGATTTACGATTTCGGTAGAATCCTCCGGGCGCTGGTCCGGGTAGATATTTTCTACTGCCTGACCCACGTCACCGGATGCATCTGCACCGCATTTCAGCACAATTTCATTGATTTCAACCGGTTTGCCCGCTACAAAATTCAGGCGAATGCTGTGGATACCGCCCTCGGGCAGCGTGAACTGCGTCATAGGCTGATCTGCTTTGCCCAGATTTTGAGTAGTTCCATCTGCCATTGTAACAATCACATCTGCATTGCAGGGCTGATTTTGCAGGATGCTGATTTTGTTCACATTGGTATTTTCGGTGATACGGTATTCCAGATAGTCCTTCTGGCCTGCCTGCTTCAGCTGGTACATGGTAGACAGATTGCCGTCCGCCAACAGTTCCAGATGATTCGGCTGGCTGCCAATCACAGCAGCAGACGGGGTACGATCTGCCGGAGGTGTCTTTTTATTTACTTCCAACTCGTACAGGTGCATCCATGCCGGAGGATTGGAATTTTGGGTATTGCGCAGACGGATATACCGCGCCTTTTTGCCCTGTGCATCAAATTCATATACGCGATGCGGCGGGCGAATATTGTTGGCATTGGTTTCATCATTGATGACACCCACCTGCTCAAAGGTCTTGTTATCTGCCGAAACAGATACTTCTGCCTGATAGATATGGTCTTTTCCGTCCGTAGAGTAGATGGTGATATCATGCATTTCTTGCAATGCACCGGTATCGAATGTAACGTAGTCGCCGGTTTTCTGATCCTTTTGGGTCCAGACATAGGTGGACAGGTTGCCGTCGATCATCTGCTCCCAGCTGTTTTCCTTCAAGTGGGGAATGTTGGTATCTGCGAAACGCATGACCGGCATTTCATTTGCCACCTGCATACCCAGGCTCTCCAGACGTCCTGTAACGGTCTGCTCGGTATGGTTTGCCAAACGCAGGTATCGTGCCAGAATCGGCTTTTCCTGCTTACCGGACTGAACTTCTGTCCATTTATCTCCATTCAGTGACCATTCCAGCGTCAGATTTTCCAAGCCGGTAGCGGTCAGATCGATTTCGGTAATTTCTGCAATGCCATCCTTTTTGATGCCCAGATACTGATTGGGTTGCAAGGTGACATCCAGCTTGCACAATGCAAAATGTGCATCCTGAATGGTGAGCGGTGTTCTCGCATAGCTCTCCACATTGGTATATACACGATTCACGGCAGGGACCGGTGCTGCAATACCAATATTGCTATCAACCGCCGCTTTCACGGTTTTGGTCAATTCCTCCACAAAAGGAACCAGACGCTTTGTACCTGCTTTGGGATTGGGCTTTGTGTTGCCATCCGGAAACGTATAGGTGCGAGATTGATAACGGGACATTGCTGCGGATGCTTTCGCAAAATTATCCCAAACCACATTCATATCCGGATTTGCTTCAGCCAGCTCCAGCTGTGCTTCCAGCAATGCACTGGCTGCTGTTGCTACATCATCCAGAGCGTGCAACCAGCCTTCGCCATCATTGATTCCAGCCAAAAAGCTGGGATTGGACAGCTCTTTTACCAGAATTTTGTTGGTACAGTTGGTCTCAAAATCGGTAATGGCGGAACGGATATGCGCAAACTCCGCCAGCAGCTTTTCTGCATTTTCATCGTTTTTCTGCAGTGTGCCGGCCTTGACTGCCTTCTGCACGGCATCCAGTTCCTTTGCCATGTAAAGCGATTCTTCAAATCCCGGCACACGGCTGGAACCGGGTGCATTCGACACATTGCGTGCAATGGTCAGATATGCATCATATACTTCCGGCTGCAAATATTTGAAGCACTGCTCCCAAACTTGGTCTGCGCGCGCTTCTGCTCCATGCACATTCCAGAAATAGTTTGCCAGCTGGAACAATGCGACTTTGTCCGTTTCGGCAAAGAAAATCGGGTTGGATACTGCGCCGTCCAAGTCATGGATATCATCCCGCAGATAATACTTGCTGCTGCCCAGGAAAATACCGGACTTTGCATGTTCGCTGCAAGGATAGTTTACCCAGAATACGGGCTTCTGGAAGCTGTTCGGATTCTTGGGGTCCTTGGTATTCTGGATGACGTAATCAATGGCATCCTGCCAGAACGGAGAGTTTACATCGCGTCCTGTCCAGAAAATCATAATGTCATCATCCAAATTGGTTAGACCCTTGATTTCCCGCTTGCCATTGTTGTCAGACCATGCATTGTTGTACTGCTGCGGGCAGTAAATAATCGGCTTGCAGTTGTGTTTCTTGACATAATTTTCATTTAAGTCATTCAGAAGCCGAACCACCATGTCTGTAGAACCGCTGCCAAAGTCATCGTTCAAAATGCAGAAACGGTTTACACCGATTTCACGCAGCTGATCGAACTTCGCAATCAGTTTTTCCTTTTGCTCGGTATAGTTCTGCTCATTCAAGCCACGGAAGAAGCTGCCCAAATGCACGGACCAAGCAAATTCGCAGCCCGTTTTCTTTTCCAGCTCTACCAGTTCACGGAACTCCTGCATCTGCTGTTCCGGATACAGTCTATCCCACCAATCCGTATGGTAGCGATCCGATTTTGCTGCATATACATACAGGTTCATCTTCACATCGCGGGCAAAATTCATCAGGCTGACGCGCTGCTGATGCTTGAAGCCGCCGTAAAAGCCTTCTACAAAGCCACGCAGCGGAATGGATGCCCAGTCGTGAATTTCTACCGGAGGCAGCTGGTGATTTTCCAGCGAGGACAGCATCATTTTCAGTGTTGCCACACCGTAAAAAGCACCAGAGGGCTGTGCGCCCAAAATGGTCACAGCCTGTTCGTCTACCCGAATCGCATAAGCATCGGGTTCTGCAAATGCTTTTTGCAAATCTGCGTTTTCAAATGCTTTGACTGCTTCGCTGGGCGTACCTTTGATGCCCAAACGAATCTGTGCAGAGGCATCGTTCGCATCCACAAACTGGACCGTACTGCCGATTTGCTCCAGCACTTCGGTCAGGTAATCACGGGTAGGCTTTGTAATTTCACTGCCCGCAGCTACCTTTATCTCTTTCGGCAAAACCAGTGCCTTGCCTTCTGCCATCGTCAACTCCTGCGGTACCGGGTAAATTTGATATGTACCCGCCTGACTGCTGGTAGGATCACCGGCTTGCCAACTCTGTTTCCAGGGGGACTCCTTTACCGCAGCAGACTTTTCTGCTGCCCATACGGGTCCCGGCAAACACAGTACCATTACGGCAGCCATTGCCGCACTGATAACGCGTTTCCACATTTTCATGTTTTTCCTCCTTCGCTCCGTATGTCGTTCTGCTGCCAAACACCTTGCAGAACCGACTGATTCTCTTTATTATACATCGCATCATTATATAAGAAAAACACAGAACATTGCTTTGTTTGTTTATTTTTTTGTACAAAATAAAGCAGTTTTTACGAAACTTGTCACAAGTGATAAATTCCGCATTACATCATTGTACATTTTCCCATAAAGCGTTTTTTATTCCTTATACTGAAAAAAGAGCAGCGTGACCTGCATCACACTGCTCTTTTTTATCGTATCAACCAATGCCGCCCAGCATTGCTCCCGCAATCAAGGCTATGATTGCCATCGGGATATACACAAATCGTCCGAACTGAATGATCCATGTACCAACCGGTTTTTCTCGCCCCATATTGATGGCTTCCATTGCTTTTTCTTTTGTACATACCCAGAAGAACATAAAGCCTGCGATTGCTGCACCCAGCGGGCAGATATAAATTGCGACCGCATCCATCCACTGGCTGGTAATTCCTTGAATCAGAATTGCTGTAAAGCCGCCCAACGCACCAATCAGCAGACAAGCCGGTAAGCGCTTCCAATGGAAAACTTCCTGAATCGTAGCCACCGGTGCTTCGTACAGATTGACCAGCGAACTCAGCCCGGCAAACAAAACACAGACAAAGAAAAGCATGCCAACGATTCGGCCACCCGGCATTCCGTTAAACACATTCACCAGCCAGATAAACATCAATCCGGGACCGCCCTGACTTAAATCGCCGCCACCTGCCGCCATTGCTGGGATGATAACAAAAGCGGCAAGTAATGCTGCAATGGTATCCAATAGCGCAACATTACGAGCAGAATACACCAAATCTTCGTTTTTAGAGAGATACGAACCGTAAATGACGCTGCCATTTCCCGCTACCGAAAGCGAGAAAAATGCCTGACCAAAAGCAAAAATCCACAGCTGCGGATTTTTCAGTCCCTCTGGATTCAACGTAAAAATATAGGCGTAGCCCTCTTTGGCACCGGGCAATGTAAAAATATAAGCCGCCAACCCCAACAGCAGGATAAACAGCGCAGGCATCATCACTTTATTGACTTTTTCAATACCGCCGCTGACACCCATCATCAAAATCAAAATGCTGACCAGAAAACCGACTGCCAGCCAAATACTGTTACCAGCCTGCCCCTGCAGAATGACCGATGCGCTTTGCGCCAGATTTTCGGTTTCCGGTGCAGTTGTGCTGAAAATTTCTACAATCTGCTCCATATTGGTACCCAACCCATACAGACCACCGGAAAGCCCCATAAAAGTATACTTAAAAATCCAGCCTACTACGACCGTATAGCCAATCGCTAATGCCATGGAACCTAGAACCGGTAAAATACCGACTGCGGAGCCGATTTTTTTATTGCCACGCATTTCCGTACAACGTCCGAACGCACCGATCGGACCACTGCCTGTCATGCGACCCAGTGAAAACTCACCCAACACACCCGAAGATCCAATCAAAATGACAAATAAAAAATAAGGAATCAAAAAGGTCAATCCGCCCCACTGGGATACCATAATCGGGAATCGCCAGATATTTCCCATCCCCACTGCGGAGCCAATACAAGCGAGTATAAATCCCCAGCGTGTCCGAAACCCGTCCCGCAGTTCGCTCGTGTTTTCATTCATATGCCTTTTCCTCCTCTTCCAAAGCATTTTGCACTGTCTAAAACTGCTGCAACGGTCCGCAAAATTAGATAGTGTTTTTCCATTTTAGCATGATATTTACATTAGTACAAGAAACTTTTCACGCAGCGGCATCGTTTCTTTTCGTATATCTTCAAATCCATACAAAACGGCAGCATCGAAATTTCGGTGCTGCCGTTTTTGCATCTTTTTATTTCTGTTTGTTTTGATTATCTGCAAACCCAGAGGTTTTTGATTTGATTCTTGATTTGCTCATAGTCCCACAAAGTTTCCGACCGGGTTTTGCTGTTGGGATCATTCACTTTGATTTTCCCATCTTCATATCCGACAAACACAATAAAATGTCCTGTCGTGGTAAAATCTCCGGGACCCATAACACAAATAATGGGATTGCCCACTTCCAGATTACGGACAATCCGCTGCTTGTCCAGTGGAATTTCCACCACATCCAGACCCAGCTTTCGTCCGCCTTCTGAAATCAGCGTCCAGGAGCTTCCACTGCCCGGCACACCATATCCATTTTCTTCGCTGAACTTTGCAATATATTGCGGTGTATAGGAACTATCATTCAAAAGAAACATACTTACCATCGAAAGGCAGGTAGGCCCACATCCGGAAAGCCCCATGATATTTCCGGCATAGTTTGTATATCCCCAGCGTTCATCCCACTGAAACAGCAAAGGGACAGAATCTGCATTTTTGTATTCACTCAAATCAATTTCCGGTTTGCTATCCCTTTTCAGCGGATAATGCAGCACGAAATCTTCCATTTCCGGGTTGTTTTGTGCAGCTTCCAATAAATCCTCCGGCCATTCCTGCAGCTCCAGATGATTTTCTTTTGCAAAATTTTCCAGTCTGCCTTGAAAACTATTGTTGTCGTGATGCGCCACGGTCGATTCACCCGCCGGGCGGATATCTCGCAACACACGGAATACGTTTCTGATTGGGATTGAAACCACTCCCACAAAAACAATAAAAATTAAGACCAGCGCAAGTGGAAATGTAATATTTCTTCTGCGCGCATGTCTTCTCTTTCTATGTACCCTCCGTTTTTGTGCCATATGCTTACTCCTTGATTTCCACGAAAGCATTCGTCTGAATGCAATTTGTATTGTCCGGAACATTACATATAAAAAAGCTCTGTTTCGATACTTCTATCATAACGAAACAGAGCTTTTTTTGTATTCACTTTTCCTTGCTGATTCCTGACGAATTTCTCTTGGAAATCATACGTTTTTCTTACAATGCAGCGGCAGTGTAACGGTAAACAAAATACTTTCCTGCTCGCTTTCTGCAGCGATGGTACCTCCATGCAGCTCCACGATTTCCCGTGCGATGGCAAGACCCAATCCCGCACCGCCGGTAGCCGTAGAGCGTGAAGAATCCATCCGGAAGAACTGTTCAAAAATATGCTCCAGCTTTTCCGGCTCTATGGATGCACCATGATTCTGCATACGAACCACGGCAAAATCATCCTTTTGTTCCATCGAAAGATGAATCTCAGATCCATGATAGCTGTAATTGATGGCGTTTTTCAGCAGATTATCAAACACACGACCCAGCTTATCCCGGTCACAAAGGATTTTCACGTTCGGGTCCAGCCGACTGGTCAGCGTCAACTCTTTTTCCTGCAAAAGCGGCTGGAACTCAAAGGCAACCTGCTCCAGCATTCTGGTCAAATCCGTCGGTTCCGGCACCAATGTCATGGTAGTCAGATTGAAACGGGTAATATCAAAAAACTCATTGATCAGTTCCTCCAGCCGAAGTGCCTTATCCAACGCAATTCCCACATATTTTACACGGGTTTCCGGAGAAATTTGCGGTTCATCCCGCAGAAGGCTCAAATATCCGATCACGCTGGTAAGCGGTGTTTTCAAATCGTGCGCCAGATATACGATCATATCGTCTTTGCGCTTTTTTTCTTCTTTCGCTAACTGTTCCGACCGAAGCGCCTGCACCCGAAACAGTTCCAGCTGATCCTGAACGGTACGCAGTTCTTCCGGCAGTTCAACCGGTGATTGCTTATCGGCAATCAACTGCGCGGATGCATCAATCACGTCCTCTAAATATTGCAGCGGCATTTCCATTGCCTTATGGGTAATCCACAAAACACCTGCAATGTATGGCAGACTTGCAAAAAAAGGCAGATAGTTTCGTACGGTCTGTACAAAATGGCGCATCGGCAGCCACAGGTATAAATACTGACCATAGTAGATTTTATGATACAGTGCATACGCCAGCGGAATACACGCCAAATAAATTAAGGTAAACACCAGCAGCATCAACACATAACGCACTAAAATACGGCTGGAAAGCTGATTGCGCCGCTGTTTCTTTTCTCGCTCATTCAATGGTGTAGCCTACCCCCCAAACAGTTTTTACAAAGCGCGGATTGCGTGCCGGCTCGTGCATTTTTTCCCGCAGTCTGGCAATATGTGCCATAACTGTATTGTTGCTGTCCAGATATTTTTCGCCCCAAACTGCCTCGAACAATTCTTCTGACGGCACAACCGAGCCCTGATGACTGCACAAATACCAGAGAATCGAAAACTCCTTCGGCGTCAATATCAGCTCCTGCCCATGCAGGGTGCAGCGATGATTTGTTTTATTGATATACAATCCCCGGATGTCGATTTCTTCTTCCTGCGGGGTCTGCACCTGATTATAGCGATGGCTGCGCCGCAACTGCGCCCGCACACGCGCAACCAATTCCAATGGATTAAACGGTTTGGTAATGTAATCGTCTGCGCCCAGCGTCAAACCTGTGATTTTATCCATATCCTCGATTTTAGCCGTCAACATGATGATGGGATAATAATGCTCCTGCCGGATTTTCTGGCAAATGGTAAAACCATCTATATCAGGCAGCATCACATCCAGAATTGCCAAATCCAACTCCTGCGTCTGCACACAATGCAGCGCACTGGTTCCATCATAAAACTTGAGCACTTCATAACCCTCATTTTTCAGGTATACCTCTACCAGATCTGCAATTTCCTTTTCATCATCTACAACCAATATTCTATCTGCCACCCAATCGCCTGCTTTCTATTCCTTTTTTCTCTTCTTCATTATACCAGCCCCGCCCGTTATGTTCTACCGGATGGGAGCTTTCTAAACCTTACGATTTTCTGACTTTTTCTCAAAAATGCAATTTGGACGCTTCCTTACGTTACTTTGTGCATAAAAATACCACCCTGCCGAATGACAAGGTGGTATCGCCGAATCGAAAATGTCTTATTCCTGCAGCATCTCCCGGCATCGCTGGATGCTTTGGAAAACACTGTCTATTCCGAAATATCCGCTTTCCCGCAGGGTGAGTTTTCCTTCCACATAAACAAAAATGGTCGGAACGGTAAACACACTCTCTTGCGCTGCAAGGGCAGAAAAAGCTTCCATAGGAATATACAGATACTGCACATCCTCCATATTACTGCACCAAGCATCTATCTTATTCCGAATCGCGTGGCATGGTGCGCAGGTATCTGCACCAAACTGTACAATCAAAATTTTCTCGTTCGCAATCGCCTGCTGCAATTCCTCGCTGCTTTTCAATATTTGCATGGTATTCCTTTCTGGGTTTGTGGCAGCTTATGCATCCTCATCAAAGACGCCTTTCAAATCAATCAAAGCATCCATCAGGCTCAAACTGGTCACAACACCCAACAATACCGGGATAAAGTGCCAATACTCCCAAACGGCTTTGCTGCTCCATCCCAGAATCGAAACAGAAAGAACCGTTTCCAAAACCGTTTGCACATTCCGCCAACACCGCAAGCGGTGAGCAATATTGCTTTTCGTCGGTTGATATTGTGCCGCCAAGATTGCAAAATCCGTAATCAACTGAAAATCAAAATATAATTTCACGACTTTCATTATTAACGGAATCGCCTGCCATTGGCTGGTGAACTCTATGCCCAAATAAACAGAAGCGTACTGAAAAAATGTCCACGCTGCCAGCAAAATTCCTAACGGACGCAGCAGTACAAAATCCCGCACTTCTTCTTGCAAGCAGGAAATGGATACCAAAAACAACAGGTATGCTGCAAATTCCGGTGTCAGGTTAATGGTGCCAACTGTTATGTCGACGTGCAGGAAAAGGCAGCCCCAAACCGCACAGGATACGCCTTTGTACAGCTTTTTCTTCTGGGTCATTGTTCCACCACCTCCTGCGGATACAGGGTCATTTCTGCTGCTTTTTCTCCGTTGATATACAAATCTGCTGCATACTGATCCGGTATGAATGTTTCATCCCCATTAAAATCCTGACCTGCGCCTCCGATAAACAACCGAACGCTGTCTTTCCAATCTGGATTTGTTTTGCTTTCCCACACTGCCCCATCCGTGTTAGAGCCCGCCATGTCGTCGCCATCTGTTTGCATCAAGTGCGGACGCGGTTTTCCGCTCTCCCATGGTGCATAGGAAATTGCTATTTGATGGATTTTCTCTTGTTCCTGTTCTGTGCCCAGATAGGTAAGCGTCGCCCATTGCGTTTCAGTCATCCGATCAAATGCTGCGTTCGGTTTTGGAATATCATCAAACTGCCGCGATCCCCAAAAAATCACACTTTCCTGTCCAACCGCTTTCTCATTCTTAACGGAATAGGTGTTTTGGCAGGAGATTTCGACCCGAAAATCTTCTGTTTCTGCTACATAGGTAGCTGCCGGGAGTTCTTCGCAGCCCCATGGGAGCATTGCGGAACGGGATTCTCGCACCTGAAAATCATCCAGCGGTTCTGCTACCCAGTGCTGCCCTTCGCGAAAGATTTTTACATTTTGCACCGCGATACGCATTCCCACTTCCGTCTCCGGCTGCTGTTCCGTTTTCATCATCAAAAGCATATGGTATGTGGTTTTGTCGATTTTCCGCAGGTCGTATACATAATATCCCACGTTGGTATCAATCTCGCTGTGCATGGCATCCTGCCACAGTGGCTCTATCTGATTGTTATGATTCTTCACCATCTGTAAGGAAATCTCTTCCTGCTGCGATTCCGGGGCGCACATGATGCAGTATGCACCCTGCCCGGTCAGCATCGCTTTTGTATAGGTATCCAATGCACCCGCCGGAGTCGTGCATTGCGTCAGTCTTGCGCGTGCCAGCGTGACTGCCAGCGGTTACTGCAACTGAATTGCCCGCATTGCCGACCCCTGTATCATAGAAGCCACCAGTACAATGAGAATACAGACGGATACCAATGCCATTCCTGCCGGGTACCGCTTAAACCGTGCAATGGATTCAATGCGTCGATGGATATTTTTTCCGCCATTCGCCGCCGAGGGGGTACCCGGTGCTCTGGCATATTTTTCATTTGTCATAGACAGAAGAATCCGCCCATATTCCCGACGGTCCTCACATTCCAGCCGTTCCAATACACGCTGGTCACACAGGGACTCGATGTCATTTTGTGTGCGATTGGCGCAATACCACAAAAAGGGATTGCACCAATGGATACACCGAAACCAGCAAATCACCATGCCCCATACCACATCTTTATATTTGAGATGGAGCATTTCATGGAGCAGCACTTTTCGTCGGTTTCCTGCTCTGCCGGCAATACCAAAATCGGGTGAAACACACCGCATACAAAGGCAGACTGCAAACCCGGTACCATAACCGCACGACAGCAATGCAGCTGATACTGCTTTTCTACCTGCTGAATTTTCCGTTCCGTTTCTGCGTCCAGTGATACCCCGTGCCGCAATGCAGTACGCAGTTTCACGTAAGAAATCAGATAGCGCCCCAAACAAAATACCACGCCCACCAAATAACCCACAAAAAGCCAATCCACAATGCTTTGCGGGGCAGACCGCGGCAACAGCGGAATAGGCGCTGTGATTTTAGTTAGGGTATAACTGCCCGTCAAAAGGCTTTTTACGCTTTCCACCAGCAGCGGCCAATCCATCAGTACATATCGTCCGCCATACCCTGCGGGCAGCAACAGCATCAAACCTACTACGCCCCAGGCGCAAAACTGCCATCTGGGCGACAGCTTATCCCGAAGCATCTCTTTCACCAGAAGTACTACCGCCGCAGCACCAGATACGGTCAATGTTTGTATCAGCAAAGCCCAGATATCCCGCATGGATCACACCTCCATATCGTCCAGCATCTTGCGCAGCTTTTCCCGCTCCTTTTGCGAAATCGGTTCTTCTTTCAGGAATGCTGCAATCAAATCCCCTGTACTGCCGCCATACACGCGGTTCAAAAAGCTGTGTCGCTCCTGTGCCTGACAGGATTCCCGATCCAATGCGGCACGGTAGGTGTGTGGTGTCACTTCTTTATCAATTTGAACCAAGCCTTTCGCTTCCATTCGGGTCAGATAGGTCAGCACAGTATTGCGATTCCAGCCTGTGGTTGGGTAGAGTTTTTCAACAATCGTACCCAGTTCTGCGCTGTCTGCCTCCCACAGCGCATCCAAAACCTTCCATTCCTTTTCCGACAATCTCATATGTACGCCTCCGTCCTACAGGTGTAGTGCTTACCACAAGACTACACCTGTAGGATGACTTTGTCAATCCATATTTTCACAGTCCGCAAATCTCTATCGCCCTTTCTTTTGTGCCGAAATGCTTCAAAGATAGCAAAACCCGCAGCCACTATGAAAACAGTAGCTGCGGGTTTTATCTGTATTCAAATTTTTTTGAAATACGCTGTACTGCGCTTAGTGCATCTGATTCAGCTTTTGTGACATCCGGTATACACGGGTTGCATTGATTTGCAGCTGTTCCCGCGACAGCTCTCCTGCGGTAATCCCCTGCAAAACATCATCGTAATCTGCCTGACTGCCGGGCATAACCAAATCGCCACCGCCAGCCGCAATTTTGTGCGCTTGTGGTGCCGGATGGACAGAATTTTTATCCACCATTCCTGCCACAATCCAGTCGGTCATAATGATACCCTCGAAGCCATACTCACTGCGCAGGATATCTTCCATCAAGCCACGGCTCTCCGAGGTATGCTGTCCGTTCAGCAGGTTGTAGGAAGTCATCACGGCACACGGCTGCGCTTCTCTGACACAGATGCCAAAGCCTTTCAGATAAATCTCGCGCATTGCACGCTCGCTGACCATGCTGTTGTTGCCATAGCGATTGTACTCCTGATTATTTGCCGCGTAATGTTTGATGGTGGTTCCACATCCGGGATGCTTTTGCACACCAAGCGTAATTGCCGCTGCAAATTTACCGCTGATCAGCGGGTCTTCGGAAAAATATTCAAAATTGCGTCCGCAACGGATACTTCTGTGAATATTCAGCGCCGGTGCTAGCCACAGATGCACTCCAAAACGCTCCATCTCATCACCGACAATATCTCCACATTCCTCTGCAAACGAGAAATTCCAGCTCTGCGCCAGTGCAGTACCAATCGGAATCGCTGTTGCATTTTGATTGATGATTTCACAGCCCTTTTTCGGCTTTGTATTTCTGCCGAACAACAACTTCGACATCAATTTGACCGGCGCAGGTAAAAATGCTGTAATACTTTCCGGCAAGCCACCCTGACCAATGGTATGCGCACCTTTTTCATCTTTGTAAGACATGGGACTGAGCCGCAGACCAGCAGGACCATCCGCCATAACAATCGGCTCAAAGCCCGCATCTTTCAGCTGACTGGTGGTTTCACCAGCAGCACCTGCCACGCTGAAACCTGCGTTGCCAATAATGCTCAAGCCCTTTGCTTTCGGATTGAATGCACCGATATTGACATATGCCAACTGCTCATTGGTCAAGTTTTGAACTGCCGCATCCGTGTCATATGTCTGGTCATAGCTGACAGACTTCGTTTCAAAATCAGAAGCGGAAAGTGCAATCATCGGAGCATCCGCCGGGATCGGCATTTCCATCCGTTTTTCCGGTTTCCAATCTGCGAAATCGGTAGTGCCGCAGCTGTTGCGCGCTTGCAGCGTAATCACATCTTCATCCAATACAACAACAGCAGCTACCGTCGTATCTGCACTGCTGTTACCTACACGAATGATGTAATTGCCCTTTTCCAGAATATACGCTGCACGCCCTGTATCATAAGATGCTAGCTGAGAGAAATCGAAATCGACCACAACTTCTTCTGCAGCACCCGGTGCAAGCTCAGAAGTCTTGGCAAACCCTGCCAAAGTCTGATACGGCTGATCCAGTTTGCCTTCCGGAACAGAAACATACACCTGTACGACTTCCTTGCCGGCTCGATTGCCCGTATTTTTAACATTTACCTTGACAGAGCCTTTTCCGTTTTGAACGGCAACATCATCCGTGTTCATGTTGAATGTGGTATAGGATGTACCATATCCAAACGGGAACAACGCTTTTTTGCCTATGGAATCAAAATAGCGGTAACCCACATAAATGCCTTCCGTGTAGCGGGTATCGTTCTTATCTCCAAATTCACCCACATCTGCATAATCTTCCCATGTAGACCAGGTCGTAGTCAGCTTGCCGGAAGGGTTGACCTTTCCCAGCAAAATATCCGCCAGCGCAGCACCGGTTTCCACGCCCAGCTGGGACAGCAGCAAAATATTTTGCACTTCCATCACTGGGCTGAGATCCACTGCACCGCCCACATTCAGCACCAGCATAAATTTCTTGTGCTTCTGATGCAATGCCAGAATATCCCGGATTTCGGTCGCAGTCAGCTTGATGTCACCCGCTTCGGCGTTTCGGTCGTTACCTTCACCGGAAATGCGGGACAACACATAAATCGCCACATCACCTTCACCATCCAGCGGCAAACTGTATTCCGGTTCCGGCATAACCGCGCCCATGCCTTCCATAATTACATTGACATGATTGGCTTTTGCGCGCGCCTTCACATCCTTGACAAACTGCTTTTTTGCCAGGATCCGCTGCTGATCATAGGCATCCAACCAGGATTTTGTGGTAATCGTAAAACCTGCATCGGCAAGCCCCTGCTCCACATTCACAAAATAGCGGGAATTGACCTCACCGGAGCCCGTACCGCCCTTAACCGTATGGCGAACACCGCTGCCATATGCGGCAATCTTACAGGCACATTCTAAAGGAAAATCACCGTTCTGCTTCAGTAAAACGGTACACTCCGCCAGATGGGCGCGAAGAAATTCCAGATGCTTTTTTTCATAATCAAACATTTCTGTAACAGCTCCCTAATGTTTTATTCTTGTCCCCATTATATCTGCACTGCAGACAAACGCCAAGATACAAAATTACGGATTTTACCCGGATTCATCGCACCACAAGACGAATCGAATCTCAATGCCTACTTTTTGCCTTGCCGCCGAAACTCAAACTACAACACAAGCACTATATGACATCGCTCTCCATAACAAAAGCCCTCCCCATTTTGATGTGGGGAGGGCTTTCACTTTTTCAATCCGGAATGCTTTTCAGAGCATTTTATCCGTATTAACCATTCTTGTGCTTCTTGCAATCCATAACCGCCACCGCCATCGCACCAACCAGCGACAAAGCTGTCAGAGAAATCCACAGAACAACATTACGATTGTCTCCTGTCTGCGGGCTGCTGGGTTTTGCGGTGCTATTATTATCGACTACATCGCTGGGTTTGGTTGTTTCTTCCGGGTGCTCCGGTTCCACATCCTGTTTTTTCAGTGCCTTGATTGCATTTTCGATTGCTGCTGCATAACCGTTGACGGTTTCCTGCTCGGTAATATCCTTACCGCGAACCACTGCTGCGATTGCTTTTTCTACTGCAGAGAAATCCTTGTAGTCATTCTTGTTCAGAGCATTTGCTTTTGCAATCGCTGCATCTACTACGCTATAGTCAGCAGTCTTGTACTCCAGCGCTTTGATTGCATTTTCGATCGCTGCTGCATAGCCGTTGACAGTTTCCTGCTCGGTAATGTCTTTACCGCGAACCACTGCTGCGATTGCCTGTTCTACTGCAGAGAAATCCTTGTAATCGTTCTTGTTCAGAGCATTTGCTTTTGCAATCGCCGCATCCACTGCGCTATAGTCAGCAGACTTGTACTCCAGTGCCTTGATTGCATTCTCGATTGCTGCTGCGTAACCATTGACGGTTTCCTGCTCGGTAATATCCTTACCGCAAACCACTGCTGTGATTGCTTTTTCTACTGCAGAGAAATCCTTGTAGTCGTTCTTGTTCAGAGCATTTGCTTTTGCAATCGCTGCATCCACTGCACTGTAGTCAGCAGGCTTGTACTCCAGTGCCTTGATTGCATTCTCGATTGCTGCTGCATAACCGTTGACAGTTTCCTGCTCGATAATATCCTTGCCGCGAACAACTGCTGCGATTGCCTGTTCTACTGCAGAGAAATCCTTGTAATCATTCTTGTTCAAGGCGTTTGCTTTTGCAATCGCTGCATCTACTGCACTGTAGTCAGCAGGCTGACGCTGCTCCAGATACGCCTTGAGCGCATCAACAGCCTTTTGTACCTCCGCCTTGGTTGCCAGCGGGTTCTCGCTGATTGCTCGTGCAAAAATGACTGCAGAATCCATTTCTTCAAAGCGTAGACCTGCCACAATCTTTTCTGCCTCAGTCAGGAGAGTATTCAGTTCCGATTTATCCACTGCTTCGTAAATCTGGAACTCCTGCATCTTATAGACGCCACCATGATTGCTGGAAATGCCCTGCATCTTCACATAGCGAACGGACACAGGATTCTCAAAATTGATCGTGGTCACGGAATTGGTATTGCTGGTAATGGTTTTTGCGTCCGTAAAATTCTTACCATCCAGAGAAGTCTGAATCTTAAAGTCTCTGCCAATACCGCCGGAAGCCCACTGAATCACTACACTGCTCATGTCACGGGTCTGTCCCAAATCTACTGTAATGGAGCTGTCTGCATGGTCACCACGCCAATAAGAGGACATTTCAGAGGAGCTTGTGTTTGTCGGGTCCGTGAATGCTTCGCCGTCAATCGCCTTCATTGCAATGCAGGTGCGCTGTTCGCCATCATCGAACTTATCGCCCGACCGATAGGATTCGCCGCCTGCATAGGTGTTTTGTGCCACATTGACCAGACCGTCATCCTTGCCAGCCGCTGCATCTGCGATTTCCTGTGCGGAGAGTGCTTTGTTATAAACTTTCAGATTTGCCATCTGTCCGTGCAGATCCTGACCGATTTTTTCCAGCGGAAGCGGTACAGAGGAGCACAGGGTGGAAATGGCACCCGGCAGCAAACCATCCTGATCTGCTTTCTGAGAAAGGAAGGTAACCAGTTTGCCGTTTACATAAAGGCGGGTTGCCTGGAAGGTACCGACAATTTCAATATGAACGGTCTTTTCCGTGGGAACTGTGTAACCGAAATCTCGGGTGAAGTAGTTCACGTCCGCACTGAGTTTTCCGTTATGTCCCGCTACCTGAATGCGTCCATCGTAGCCGGAGAACAGCGAAGATTCCTTGGTGTTCGCTGCGGCGTCCTGACCCGAAATTTTCAAATCAAAGGATGCCGTATACGGATAAGACATCGTCTTGAGCGGGCTTTCCAGAAGGGTCTTGCCGTCAAACTTAAGCCAGCCATCCGTAATCTTACCACCAGTCAGAGCAGCGTCATAGCCGTTGCCGCTGGCATCATAGACAGTCTTGCCGTCAGCAGAAACGTTTGCGAAATCATAATCCAGCACCAGTGCGCTTTCGCTGTCGATTTCCATTGCGATTTCTGTACCAGGACCCTCTGCCAGACGGTCTGCACGCATCTCGTATTCTGTAAAAGTATCGTCTTCGTCGGTACCGCCCCAGGTCTTTTCGCTCATAATTGCAATGGCACGCAGGACACGCTGGTGAATATCCTGTTCTGTCATACCTTCTTGGCTCTGGTCGCCCCAGATCACCGCTTTTGCGCCAATCAGATTGGGTTCACCCAGCAATGGATTTCCACCACCAAACATGGTGGGGTTCCAATCATGGAACAAGAATTCTGCGTTGGGTACATCACGGAAGCGACGGCCCGGGTTGCCATACAGATAGCAGTCACGGGTATTTACTATCTGGAAACCCTCAGCTGCACGAGCTGCCGCATTATCATAGTGGGTCGTCCAGATATCCAGCTGATAATCCTGTGCCAGCTCCGCCGGGGTCTTGCCCAGCACTTCACTTGCAGTCGCAAATTTACCGGTACCTGCGCCCCACATACGGATTTTTGTATCCTGACCCAGATTATTCTGAATCACCTGACGCATCGCGTCTGCAAACTGAACAAATGCGGTACCAACCTGACCGCCGTTCATCCAATATTCATCAGCACCAATGTGCGGACTGGTGATTGCAGGGTTTTCATCGCCGGTGTACTCCTGCCACAATGCCTCAGCAAAGCGCAATGCACGGTCTTTATTCTTTCCTACCAGGTCCAGCAGTTCCTGATAACCGGAGTTTCCTGTGCTGCCAGGTGCCAGCATCGTACCGCCATTCAGCCAGTCGATATGGTCCGGGTTCTGCTGTGCGTACTTGTTGTACAGCAGAGAATGTCCCGGCATATCCAGTTCGGTCATCATGTTAATGCTCTTATCCTGGCACAGGGAATTCAATGCTCGCCACTGATCCTTGGTGTAAGTGGGGTTGCCCTGATAATCCGCATTGTTCTCGTAATAATCCGGATTGATCAAATCCTGCGGGATACCGGCGTGCTTGATTTCGGAGTGCAGGCTGGGGAAAGTGTCACTTTCCAGACGGTGGAAGCCTGCGTGGGTATCAAACGTAGCGCCATTGATATTGCTGTTGTCGTTGTCGTTGATGTGCAGGTGGTACTCGCTCATCTTGTACCACAGCATGATTTTTGCGTAATCCTGCAGCTGCTGGTAGCGGTAAGGGGTACGCGCCACATCCAGCATCAGACCACGGATTTCGTAGTTGGGGTAGTCACGCATAATGCCCATAGGAATCGTGCGATGATCCTTTGCCTGCCACAAAATTTGCTCGGCAGTAATGGTGCCGTACAAGCAGCCAGTATAGGTAGGTGCATAAATGTGCAGACCTTCCGCATTGGTCACCATCAGGTAGCCTTCCTTGCCCAGATCATATGCCGCCGGGTTTGTAAGGGACTCGATATAAATGTCATGGGAACCTGTAGGAGCCGTACCGGTAACAATCGGCAGGGTCACACCGCAGATTTCTTTGACATCCGCCTGCATATTCTTTGCCGCTTTCTGCAAATCCACATTGGCAGCATCATTCAACACGATTTTAGACTTTTCTGTCAGGGTAAAGTTGCCTTCATAGCCGTACCACTCCTGAACCGTGGGAATGACTTCCGGCTTGGGGTTGGGGTTCTTTACGCTGGGGAACCATTCCTGCGGATAGCTTGCATGGTGGTCGGGAACGGTAACGGTAACATTCTTTTCCAAGTACCGCTCCTGATTTGCCAGACGAAGCAGCAGCGTAACCTTTCGGCTGCCAATATTCCACTGGCTGATGGTACCGTCATTGGCAACAACACTTTCCACATCACTGCCGCGCACAAACAAATCTGCCCCCTGCGTTTCAGGAAGCGTGATTTGGGTGTCCGCTGCAGCGGGAGAATTCACTTCTACGCTGTTCATAATGTCTTCCAGCGGAAGGGTTACATTGGAATTCACGCCCTGGATTTCGATTTCCTGAATGTTAATGTTGTTTCCGCCGGGTGCCTGTGCATTTGTCTTGTGAATGTACACGCGAACATATCGTTTCAGCTGCGTCTGCTGCAAAGCAGGTACAGACGACACCGTGATGGTATCGGTGTTCGCACTCGTATCTGCGATATTCTGTCCTGCACCATTGGTGACGAATGCATTTGCCGAGGGACGCTTTACATAAGCTACACGCTGCCAGGAATTTTCGTCATTCGGGGTGTCCGTTGTCTGGACTTCGTACTCCATTGCCCAAACCTTGTTCTTATAGGCAATTTTAATACTCTCGATCACAGAATCCGATACACCCAGATCCATCTGAATCCACTGGGGTGTCTGCTGTGTTTCGTCTTGGGTCGTGTCGTGACCTACAAAGTTTTTCAAATCATCCGAAATCCAGTAGGTTTCGCTGGAGCCATCCACCATTCCTGCCGGGTCCGTACCGTTCGTATTCGCAGAAACAGTAATCGGCTGACGCAATACCAGATTGCGGATATCTCCTTCCGGCTTAGGCAGTTCTCCTGCACCCGAATCCTCTGCCGCAAAAATCTGGATTTCACGCAGGCAAACATTGTTTCCGGGAGCCAGTGTATTGACCTTTTCCACATAGAAACGGACATAGCGTTCTACCGCTGCGCCTTCCTTCAAAGCAGGATTAGAGGTCAAAGTAATCGTATCGGTGTTCGCTGCCTGTGCCGGGGTTGTGTTGCCCGTTTCGTCCGCAATATTCTGATTTGCGCCATTCTTGACTGCGCCATCAAAGGGATCACGCTCCACACGAACCAGCGTGTCCCAAACATCGTTCTGACCCTTATCAGAGGAGGTCTGTACCTCATAGACCATAGGCCATACTTTCATATTAAAGTGCAGCAAAATCTTTTCGATGGATACAGGTGCCGTTACATTTTCGCCCAAATCCACGACCAGCCACTGCGGCGTTTGCTGCTGATTGGGTTCTGTACCATTTTTCATCGGAGCAGATGCCCACTGGCTGGGAGCAACGGTGTTCCCATCCACTGCCAGCTGTGCAGAAGGATTTCCGGCATCTTGTTCAGAAGATACCGTCACCTGACAGCTGGGTGCAATCAACGCTTCCCCAGCAGCCGCAGGTTCGGTTTCTGTCAGAAGTTCTTGTTCCGATGCAGATTCTTTTTCCGACTCCACTGCATCAGCTGTAGGATTTTCCTCTACCGGTACGACTTCCTCTTCTGGCAAAGAAACATCTTCGTGGGCTGTTTCATTTTCCGGTGACAGTTGTTCTTCGGATTCTGTTACTGCATCCTCCGGAATTTCTTCCTGCACTTCTTCCGGTGCAGATTCGCTTGCTGTCAAGGATTCTTCGCCCACTATTGCATCATCTGCCGCAAGTGCTGCAGGCGTCAATAGCGACAAGCACATTGACAGCGCCAGCACCATACTAATGATTCGCTTTTTCATAAATCGAATGATTCCTTTCCTCCGCGCTTCGTCGTATCTATATGGAATAGATACCTCTCGCGCATCTTTCTTTTTGAAATGTGTTGCTTCGTTTCTGCAAGATTCTTTTACGCTTAGCGATACAATCAACGCTTAAAAGCCGCTCCCCCCTTGCTATGGAGCTTAATGGCTTTATCACACCTTTTTTGAACAAACATTTTCTTTGCGAGCAGTTTTTTCTTTATATACCCTCATACCTCCTCTCTGAATTGGCTGTACCTCTGACAGTCAAGATAGGCATATACAAACTCATCTGATTGTTGTATAAAACGGAAAAGCAATATTTATCAAGCTGCTCAACAATTCAAAACAAACAAAATATTTTCTTATTTGTCATAACATTTAGACATTATCACACATAAAAATATATGTCAAACAGATTGTGGCGATACGTCAATATTTGTGTATCCCGCATAAATTTTAATTCTGTAATTATGGAATATACATATACAACTCGCTCTATTTTTGTCATATGGTTTTGCTATTTCTTTTATCTGGCGCAAATTTCTTTTCATATGTTAATATTGCGCATTACCATTATTTTAGCATTCCTGCTTCTTGCAGACTTTCCGTTTTTATTCACATTAAAACTGCCTAAAAATATTTCTCTTTTTTTTCGCAATAAGCATTATCAACGTTGCACTTTTTATTTTGAATTACACTGCTTCCTCACACCTGTAAAACAAAAATGGACACTATATCGTGTACGTTTTCTGTAGAAAAAAACCTCCCGCCATTTTATGACGAAAGGTCTTTTTCCTATACTCGATCTAATATCCGATGATTTTGATTTTTCTATTTTCAGCGTTATTGATCCCAATATTTGCCCTTCAAACGAAAAGGTATAATCGCATACAGAAACTTTATTCAAAATCCCTGTAACTCTATTTACCACTTGAATAGAAACGAAAAAAGGACTGATCTTTCGATCAGTCCTTTTTGGTCCGAGTGGCGAGAATCGAACTCACGGCCTCTTGAACCCCATTCAAGCGCGCTACCAAAACTGCGCTACACCCGGATATTACTACAGTGAACACACTGTTCACCAGCAACGTGTATTATTATACTCGCATTGGGACATTCTGTCAATACTTTGACGAAAAATATATATCATGTAATACACATGACATTCATAAGCGTAAGAGGATAAACCTTTTTCCTATCAAGTGCTCGTTTATGTAAACATAACAGTTTCATTATCAAACATTCCTGAGAATGCATCATTCTCCGGCAACCGCAGCCTATACAGATATAAACGAAAATGCCGCAGGTACATACCTGCGGCATTCCTCTTATGTTAGAGAGCAACTCTTTTGCTTTCTTTGGTATTCAGCCGAAGCTTACTTTGCTTTTTTCTTAAGCAGTACTACTGCACCAGCACTCAGCATAGCCATTGCAGCCCAGAACATCATATTCGAGCTATCCCTTGTTACAGGGCTGTTCGTATTGGGCTTTGCGGGTGTAGTGGGATTCGTGGGCTGCACCGGATCAACCGGCTTTACCGGCTCTGCAGGCTTTGCAGCCAACTGATCCATAGCAGTCTTCAGTGCGTTGGCTGCATTCTCATACTCAGCCATTGCAACATTTTTCTTCGCCGCAACAGCCTTAGCTGCATCCAGATTCTCTGCAAAGGCCTTCCAGCTTGCGTCCGTATAGTCCGCACTCTTTTTGCTTTCTGCATCCTTGATTGCAGCATCCAGCTCAGCTTTCTTTGCCACTGTTGCTTTCAAGGTATTTTCTGCTGCTTCCAGTACATTCAGGTTCTTGACCAGAGCCTTCTGTGCATCCGTCAATGCATTATATGCATTGCGCGCATCATTAATCTTGGTCTCAGAATCCAGCGTAACTGCGCCGATGGCGTCAATCGTAGCATCCACTGCTGCGGCTGCTGCCTTATCTGCTTCTGTCTGTGCAGCTGCGTCTTGCAGCTCTGCCAGCTTTGCTTCTGCTGCTTCCAGTACAGCCAGTTTATCACCAACCAGTGCTTTCTGTGCATCGGTCAATGCATTATATGCATTGCGTGCATCTGTAATCTTGGACTCGGAATCCAACGCAACTTCACCAATGGCGTCAATCTTTGCACTTGCCTCAGCCGCTGCTTTCTTATCTGCTTCTGCCTGTGCGGCTGCATCTTTCAGCTCTGCCAGCTTTGCCTCTGCAGTTTCCAGTACAGTCAGATTGGTTACCAGTGCTTTCTGCGCATCGGTCAATGCATTATATGCATTGCGGGCATCCTTGATGGCCTGCTCAGATTCCAGCGTAACATCACCAATGCTATTGATCTTGCCAATGACAGCATCTGCTGCAACCTGATCGGGGTTCTGCGGTTCCTGTGCAGGCTTGATTGCACGGATTTCAGCCAGAGCCATATGCAGATCCATATTGTCAGCTACATCGCTGTAAGTATTTACAGCTTCATAACGAACATAGCGTGCATCTACAGGTTTTTCAAAGCGTGCGATGTACCAGTTGCGCCAGCCTTCTGCATTTGCAGGACGCTCTGCGGTCAGCACATCCGTCCACTCTGTTCCATCGTTGCTGACCTTGATTGTAAACTTGGTAGGCGTACCGTTTTCATCGCCCATGCTGTCGCCCTGACGGGGCAGGACACGCACACCGGCTACCGGCTTGGTTTCGCCCAGGTCCATCTGGATATAGAATTTCTCAGGACGCTCTGCCTCAGTGGGCTTGCTGCTCCAGTTGGTAGACCAGAAGCTGTTTGCATCCTTATCATTGACTGCATCTGCGGAGTGGTTGTCCATCTGATCACCTGCAGTAACTGCCTGTGTCACATAATCCAGTGCATCGCTGGTTGCATCTTCCGGATCTACCGGAGCCGCAGCTTCTTTCAGCACAATGTCAAACTTATCAGTCTGCGGGGAATTTTCTGTCTTGGGAGCAAACTTCAGGACACCTGCGCCCGCAGTATTGACCACCATTTCAAAGGTCTTGGTCTGCGTTGCGTTGGAATCTGTATGACCTGCAGGCGTCGTACCTGCTGTAATCTTGCCATTTTCTTCTGTCCAATCCAGATAATTCTTATCGCTGCCGCTGCGGAAAGTTACGGTTACCGTATAGGTACCTGCCACAGCTGCCCGATACGGAATAGTGATTTCATCACCGCGGTTCAGGCTGTTCACAAACTTCTTGTTACTTGCCCAATCGCCATTTGCAACTTCCAGCTTCCACTGTTCGTCTGCACCGGAGTTGTGCAGCGTTGCATACTCTGCTTCCAGAACAGCGGTCTGGTTCACTTCTGCGGGGAACACAAAGGGATCTTCCGCAGTGTACTTGTATTCGTGCTTTACAAAGGTTGCTTCAATGGTAATATTTGCAGTTACATTTTCTACCGTATGGGTCGTAACTGCACCCACAGAGGTACCATTGACCTTTACATCCTGTACGTCATAGCCTTCGTTGGGCGTAATGGTGAACACTGCGTTCTCGCCCTCGTTCACCGTTTCCGGACCTTCGATCACGCCGTTTGCACCCGCATTCTTGGTTACCTGGAACACCTGCTGATCCAGCTGAGATGCGGTAATCACAATCTTGTCGATCTGCGGTGCATTCTTCTCGCCGCCCTTAAATACCAGCACACCATCGCCCGGCTTGGTTACCTCGAACGCAAAGTTTGCGGTATGGGTTGCGCCTGCATTATCCGAAGCGCCTGCGGCCACATTGCCTGCGGTGATATTGCCATTTGCTTCTTCCCAGAAAATTGCATTCTCGGAAGCACCGCTGCGATAGGTCACAACTGCGGAATAGGTACCTGTTCTGTCAGCAGTGTAGTACAACTTTGCCTGGTCATTGCTGTTCAGGCAGTTCAGGAACTTGCCATTGCTTGCCCAGTCAGCAGGAGTCACCTGCAGGGGCCAGTTTTTGTCGCCCTCGGTGTTGTTGTGACGCTCCAACAGCTCAGCTTCCAGCGTGACTTCTGCATTTGCTGTTGCGGGGAATACAAAGCGGTCATTTTCTGCATAATGCTCTCGTGCTACCAGATCGGTCTTAGCCTTTTCCAGTGCATCATAAGTGGTTCTCAACAGTTCACCGGACAAATTGCCTGCTGCCATACGATCTTCTGCCGTCTGCATAGCAGCAGTCAGCTTGTTCCAGCTTTCTGTCTGATAGTTCACTTCGTTCAGTGCGCGGCAATCATCCAGCAGTGCCTCCAGCTTCTCTACCGTGAGGCCTTCTGCATCAATGATATTGATGCGAGCAACTGCATTAAAGCCCAGAATCAGGTCCTTATCTGCAGTAGACAGTGCTACGGTAAAATACTGATTGCCGGTTGGCTTTGTATTTCTTCTGGTTTCCACCTGAGCCAGTTTCTCTTTTTCGCCGTTTGCAAAGGTGATGTTATGGTTCAACTCGGTATTGTAGTCATCCTGAATTGCAGAGCCGGGGTTGGGTGCAAAGTTCACGGTGATGTCACCGGTGGTACCGCCTACGCGAACCAGCTTTACATCCATAGTAGAAGCTTCGTTCATGGTATAGGAAGCCTGCTCAATACCGACCATGCCCTTACCGCCGTTATTGATTACATAGGCACCTTCGATACCGATTGCCTTATTGGTCGTGTCCAGACGCAGGGTGTGGGGACCATCCTCCAAGTCTTCCGACGCAAAAATAATCTGACCCACTGCGCGGGAAGTTGCACTGGTATCAATGCTGCCTGCCGATTTACCGTCGATTGTAATGTTTGCAGTACCGTGGTTGGGGTCCTTGGTACCGATCAGATAAATCTTCGAGCCGTTGAACTTCACTTCAAAGTTCGTGCCGGCATTTGCCCAAGAGTTGGTACCGTTCAGATACTGGTCACCTGTTTCCGGATGCCAGTTGCTGCCAAACTTAAATCCAATCTCTCCATTATCGTTGATGTCGATAACATCCATACCTGCAGGTGCGCTCTTGGCTTTTTCAAAGCCCTGGCTTGCCTTGAAAATACCTACTTCGGAAATCATAGGTACTGCGCTGGTGGTAGTAACCGTAATGCGCAGCTTATCGGCTTTAACCGGAGCTTTGCGACACAGACGCTTTGCGCCAATGGTCGTACCCTGATCAAAGGTCTTCCATGCGCCGCCATCCAGACTGTACTCTACCTTAAAGGACTTGATGCGCTGACCAAATTCGATTGCTTCCTCAATGGAAACCACATCAAAGGTCTTTTGACCCTTCAGGTCCAGCTGCAGCGTACCGGTAGTTGTACCGTCGTTTACCGTCCAGTAGGTATTATCCTTGCCGTCCAGCACATTACCCGGCTTATAGCTGAGCGCATTTCCGCGCACTTCGGTAGCAGATGCTGCTGCATCCTTTGCCAAATTCAACTGGAAAGTCTCAGAAATATTGTTACCGAACTCCGCGACGCGGTCCAGAATTGCCTGATCCACGCCACCCTGATTGTTAGGCGGAATATTCAGCAGCAGCGGTGCATTGTGACCTACCGAGTTGAAGTACATATTGCCCAAATCCAGAATGCTCTTGGGTGAATTCTTGCGGGTACCCCAGAACCAGCCGGAAGTAATGCGAGCATCGACTTCGGGGACGGTCCACTGGTTGCCATCTTCAAAGCCAATGAACGTACCCTGCGCACCAGTATGGTTGCTGTCAATGGTATTGTTGGCCCGATTGATCTTGGACTTGGACCAGGTTTCCTCATTGGCATAACCGTTTTCGTTGCCGATCCATCTTACTGTGGAGTAAGATTCTGCACCGAACAGCAGGCAGTCTGCATCAAAACCAGCCTTCTTGCCCTCGTTCTTCTGAATCGTATCGAACCAGGTTTCAAAGTCGTATTCCTGTGCATTGGCGCCACTGCCCTTTGCACCGTCCATCCAGACTTCCTTAAAATGGCCATTGTTGCCATATTTAGGGTTGCCCAGAATTTCCTGCAGCTGGTTATTATAGTACACATTATAATCCTTGGCATCATTTTCCTTATTCGTCGGATTATGATGCTCATCGTAATAGCCGTAGCTTTCATCGTGGATATCCCAAGGGGACAGATACAGACCCATGTCCATATCATGTGCGGTACAAGCAGCAGAAATTTCAGCCAGAATATCGCCGCCCATGTCATCATAATTATAGCCTGCGTAGCTGGTGGACTCCACGTCATAAGTCGTGTAAGCACTGTTCCAGATGCAGAAACCGTCGTGATGCTTTGCTGTAACGATCAGCTTTTTGAAACCAGCCGCTTTCAAAGAAGACACCAGTTTGTCCGCATCGAAATTCGTTTCCAGCTTGAAAATATCATCCGGCGTCCGATCACCGTAATGCTCGCCCCATTCAATCTCGTTGAACGTATTGGGGCCGAAGTGGCAGAAAGCTGCCAGCTCCTGTTTTTGATACTCATACTGATTTGCGTCTGGGATAACTTTATCCTTTGCGGGAGCTTCCACAACCGCAGCGGTAAGCTGTGCATCCGTTACATAGCTTTCTCCGGCTGCCATTGCTGTCTGACCCGGTAAGATGGATGAAAAAGTCATCGCCGCTGCTAAAAGCAGTGCTGCACCTCTTTTGTTCATACTACATCTCCTTCTCGTTTCTCTAGATGAATAGTTTTTTTCATCTACAGCAGATTTTTTTTAGTATACATCTCTATATTTTCATTTTCAATATGGAGATTTTGCGATATTTTATGTTTCTTGCATGAGTAGCACAGCCTGATGTGTACCAGCATTTTCCCTACCTATTACACACATTTTTTATTCTTTATCCCATAGCTAAATCTGCGTTTCCATACGAATCACTCCGGAAGCAAATCGCATTTTCATCGCCATATTCCGGGAAATCAGGGCTATCTTTCATTGATAGAAAATGCGAATACGTTCTCTTCTTTTTCCAAAAGATATTTCACTTTTTCCTATTAAATAAAAGCCGCAAGCATACACTTGCGGCTTTTATTGCTTTCTATATTTATAAAATGTGATTTCTCATATAAAAAAGAAAACGGTACAATGTACTCGGCTCTATCCGATTCCTTATCGCATCACTTGAGCTGAAATAAAGCAGCTTTGCGGAATATATCCGTATGATGCAAATAAAAAAGGAGGCGGCCAAAATGACCGCCTCCCGGATTTGTGCTGTTAGATTTTACGCAAATCTGTGTGCTTATCAGGAAATCTTACCGCGTTTCTTCAGGATGATCATTGCTCCACCGCTGACAGCTGCGAGAACTGCCCACAGGACCAGATGTGTAGTGTCACCCGTGGCGGGAGAAGGACGATAGCTATTGTTCAGATATGCAGTCAGATCCATCAGGTTATGAGGTACGTTCGGATTGAAACCGTTGGCTGCCAGAGTCTTGCCATTGAATACAAACTGGTCAGCACCGCGGCGGATCACAACGGTGATATCCTTGCCCACAAAGCTCTGCCATACCTCAGCAGGGACTACCAACTCACGACCTGCATCCACAACAACGACCTTTTTGCCAGAAGCGATTGCATCTGCAATCGCACTGTTTGCATTGCCCCAGATTTGCTCAGGAGTAATCGGAGTTGCTGTAGGCGGAGCGGTAGTTTCGTCATCGTCCGGTTTGGGTTCCGGCTTAGGCTCTGTATCAGGCTCCAGCTTTTCGCCCAATTCAACCGTTACAGTCTTGGTGTCATTAAGAGCCTTGTCATTGGCTTCCAGCGTGGTGATATCCAATTCAGTGGTACCTTCGGTTTGAATGGGAACAAATACCAAAGTGGACACCTTTCCACCCTCGGGCAGCTTTTCCATACCTGCTGCATAGCCAAAAGTCACTTCTCCTTCGGTACGCAGTGTGCTGGTCATGTAAGACGCCTCACTATGGATCGTTTTCAGACTCAGCAACTTGGGATCATACTTAATCTTTACCAATCCGTTGGTGGGAACTGCTTCGTCAGAGGTAACTACAACCTCGATCTTCTGATCCGCGCCGCGGGTATCTGTGTGGCTAATGGAATTTTCCACACTCTTTAGCATTACATTCGTGACAGGCACTTCGGAACCGATGGATTCTTCCATCTTTTCAAGATTTTCATCCAGAGCTGCAGGCGCTTCGACCTTATCAACCGCTTCGACAGAGGCTGCAGACTCGGCACTGTCAGCCTCAGGCTGTGCGGACTCAACTTCCGGCATCTGCGTCTCGGCAGGCTGTTCGGGCTGCATTACGCTTTCGGGCACTTCAGGCTCGATGATTTCAGGCTGAGTTGCGTTTTCAGGCAATTCGGGCTCGGTCGTTTCAGACTGTACAGGCTCGCTGTTCTCGGAAATTTCCGGTTCAGTGGACTTGATTTCCTCGCCGGTGAGCATATCGATTTTCTTGACAGATGCGCCGATCGGTGCGGACTGAGCAGTCGCCGGTTCATTGGCAGTGTTTTCAGCTTCGTTGACAGTGACCTTCGTCAGAGCAACAGGCCATACGCCATCGCCCAGATCACCAAACAGTTTTGTCTTGTAGCTATTGCTCTCTGCATCGAAGGTCAACTGATACAACTCACTAGAGTTGCCATTGTAGCCTGCAAAATACAGGTTGCCGTCGTTACCTACAACCAGAGAAGACAACGGGTTATCATTGTAGTAGGTAACCTCGTAGCCCTGTGCCAGCAGGTCGCTGGGATAGTACTCAGCACCCGCATTGTACGAATATTCAGGATCGTAGTCTTCGGAATTGGGATCTACCTTATACGCAAACAGTTTCAGTACGCCGCCCTGGTTATCCAGCAGATAGCGCAACTCCGCATCGTACTGGGTGCCGTCCTGCTCGGTGTACTGGATGGGGCCACCAGAAGCAATACCCACAAACTCGTTGGCCTTGGGGTTGTGTTCCTGAATTACTTCGCTCAGATCCCATGCGTTACCGTCAGGTTTTGCAGACAGATCCTTTGCAGGCAATCACATGGTCATGCAAATCATGTGGATCAGATCATTGTCAGTGGAGAACACCTTGCTATAGGCCAGATCGCTCATGATACGAGACCATGTAGACAGAGGCATAGAACTGCCAAAGTCAATCTTTTTCATGGTACGGCCGGTACCGGAAGTGACAAAATAGGTCCAGTCGTCCTTGGCGGTAGCAGCCATTACATCGGTATCCAGATTTCGTCCGGCGGTCCATGTATTCTCCTTTTCAAAGTCCCAACTGAAGGTGCTGGGCTTGCCGGTCTTATCCGCCAGAATACCATTGACGGTGACCTTGATATCGTTCACATGTACCGTCACGGTATCGGTCAGGGTAGGATTCAAGCGAGAGGTGGCAGTGATGGTGGCAGTGCCAACACCCACTGCGTTGACCAGACCCTTGCCATCCACACTGGCTACATCAGGGTTGCTGGACTCCCAGTGGACAAAGCGGTCAGAAGCGTTCCACGGCAGTACATCCGCAATCAGCTGATGTTCCTGACTCTTCATCATAAAGACAGTGTCTTCGGTAAGGGCCAGAGAAACTGCATCATCGGTCAACTCCTGCTCGGGGTTGCTTGCAGTCTTGTCGGGAATGACCAGAGCAGTCAGGTGGTGCATCAGGTCCTCGTGACGGACAATACTGTTATCCGGCTTGATTTCGTACAGATAAGCATTGTCCTTGATGCCGCCCCAGCTGGACGGTACAAAGGTGTAACTGATCCAAACTACGTTGCCCGTATTGGGATCGTATTCCATGTTCTGAATACTCTTGCTCTCAAAGGGCTTTTTACCATCATTCAGACATTCTCCCACCAGTTCGGGTGCGGTCATAGTTTCCTGCGTGTACTTGTAAACCGTGCTGGTACCCAGCTCGTTGGAGTAGAAAACACCCTCAGGTGTAACTGCCAAGGTATTAGTGTTAATGCCCACAGTGCCCAGATCAGTCAGATCGCCGGTAAGCTTATCCATGGTGCACAGAGTTGCGGTGCCATCTTCGTTCTGGTACACACCATAGATCGTATCATTGGTTGGGTTATAAGCCATGTCGGTCAGCTCATGCGCCAGCTTACCCACACGAATGGGGTTCAACAGGTCTTCCTTGTGCTGCACATACAGAGCACCGTCTGCAGCCACTGCATAAATGTAGGGATCTGCCATAGTAGCTGCATTCAAGGTCACGCCGTTCTTTGCGTAGATGGACAGGTCACGGTAGGTGGAATTCAGGTCTAAGCCTACCCAGTAGCTGGGACTGTACTCGACGTAATCCTGATCGTGAGCCATCAGGTAAGGCATAGGAACGGGATCACCAATCTCCATGTTGAGCTCATAAGTAGACACGTTGTACGCATAGTCAAAGACCTGCAGCAGGAACTTCTTACCGTTAACTTCCTGCGTGTCCAGAACGAACTCATCAGTATCGCCAGGCTTTGCATCGGCAATGGAGCCAGTGCTTGACAATACCTTACGGCCACCGCGGTCAAACAAGGCAACGCCTGCAACATATTGGTTATCGCTGGCCGTTACAGTGATGGCGGGATTCTCGCCTTCGCCTACCTTTACACCCTTGATTTCGGGTGCGGTGTTGTCGACCCGAACCGTGGTGGACAGGGTGGCACCGTGGCCCAAGCTGTCCCAATCGGCCTTTTCTTCAGCCATGTTGGTGTTGTACTCGGGTGCCAGCGTAACGGAAGTGGTAAAGCTTTCACCCTCCTCCAGATCACCGGGCACATAGTTGATCTGTGCACGGAAATTGGAGTTGATCCACATCGTGAAGAACATCATAGTACCATAGTAAGCGCCGGGATAGCTGCCGGGGAAACGCTCAAACAGCACATTGCCCTTTTCATCGGTCATCTGTATACGGCTGGCAGCCGCATTGCGGATGGGGCTAAACTTGTAACCGTGGATGCGGTCACCGTTCTGGTTATTGATGGCGGTACGTTCAGGGTTGGGGATTTCCGTGGGGTCCACCGGATTGCCGCCCAGCAGATATGTGTAACCGGGATCTCGGTAGTACTCTACCTCCATGGTGTTGTAGCTGCCAACCTCGTCGCCGTTCTCGCCCATATCACCCTCACCGGTGTAGGTGGTACGGATTTCCTGACCAGACAGTTTTGCCTGGGTATTGCCCAGTTCAAACACGGACGGTTCCGTCCAGCTGCCGTAGAAGCCCAGCACAGGGATGTTGTGCTCGGTACCGGCTACACCTTCTGCATCCGCAAAACCCTTTGCAAAGAGGTAACCCTCGACGTAAGCGCCGTTGGGATAGGTGTCCTGAATAAACTGCTTTGCTGCATCGGTCAGGCTGAGGGTTGCAGTAACCGTGGTGCTGCCGCCGGCAGGTACGGTGACCGTACCGCCGTACAGCTGAGACAGGAACACATGCACGTCGTAGGTATCGATCTTATCATCGCCGGACAGATCGGCCAGATCCTTGTTCTCAATGCTGCTGTTCACTCCAGTAACATAGTCCAGCAGAGCCTGTGCATCGGCGCGGTCAATGTTGCCGCTGCCGTCAAAATCACACTTTGCCAGCTTGCTGTTGGCCTGAGTCAGATCAGTGCCATTGACAGTCCATTTTGCAGCGGTGTCCAGTGCAATCGTGGTGGGTGCCATGTAGGTCGCCATCTGGGTCTTGTCTTCAGCCGCCATTGCCTTTTTGTTGGCATAGCCTTCAAAGGTATCCTGTGTAAACAGATCCGCGCTCAGCTCGTAGTGCTGCTCCTCATTTTCCAAGTTGTGAATGGTGAAGGTAACGGTATAGGTACCTGTGCGCTCGGGGTCATCGCCCAGCTCAACCTTTACCTTTCCGTCAGGCTGGCCATCCACCAGCACATAGGAATCGGTATCCACTGCATCCCGGATGTTTGCCAGGCCAGCACCCTGCTGCAGAACAGAAATGTAGTTGCCAGTGATATCCCGCATCGGATCAGCAGTGGACATCAGCAGGCTCTGTGCCAGAGCGCGGTCGGTCAGACCTGCCTGAGACAGGCTGTTGTTACGGATATACTCCATCAGCAGAGCACTCATTCCTGCAATCTGCGGAGTTGCCATAGAGGTGCCGGACATCATCTCGTACTGGTCAGTTTCAGGCACTGCGCCGTTGACGGAGTAGATGTTGCCGCCGGGGGCGGAGATTTCGGGCTTCATGCTCAGATCACCGGGCACGCCCCAACTGGAGAAAGCACTCATGGTGCGGTAATCGTGATTGCCGTGGATGGGGGTCAGCTTGCCGTCCACACTGATTTTGCCGGTGTAGTAATCCACACCCTTTTCGGTGGTCAGCTTGGTGGAGCCAGCACGGATTGTGTCGCCGTCTGCTTTGCTGATGATGGCACAGGGCTCACTTTCCCAGTAGCCCTCCATTACCATGTGCACCACATCCATCTCATTGTTATAAACCAGAGTGGCAATGGCGCCTTGCTCTACAGCATTGTCGGCTTTTTCCGTAAAGTTGATCTCGCCACGGGAAACCATGACGATTTTCCTCTCTACATCAATGCCCTCGTAATCCTCAGGCTTGCCGATGCCGGTCAACATCACATAATCGTATTCCGTGCCGTTGCCGTCGGCGTTTTTATCCAGCGTAGCCATGGGATCGCACCAGTCACTCTTACCGTCCTCATAAGCCAGATGCTTACCGTTGAACAGCAGGCTGCTGGAAATGGCGCCATCGTTGTCCACAGAGCCAACAGCCAGAGAGTTGGTGTAGGTGGCAGGCTCACTGGCGGTCTGCATGCCCACGTCTTCTACGTACAGATACGGTACGGGACCAGTGGCATGGGCTGCCCAGTGGCCTTCGTTGCCAGCTGCGATGGCAACCACAGTGTTGGTGTTTACCAAAGAATCCATGATGCTCTGGTAATCCAAACTGATAGTGCCGCCAGGGTTAGAGCCGCCCAGAGACAGGTTTGCCACATCACAGCCCAGAATAATGGCATCCTCTAGTGCTGCCATATAGTCAGCGTCGGTGGGATTATTTTCGCCAAACACCTTCATAACAATGATCTGAGAGTCAGGTGCATTGCCTAAGGTATAAACAGAATCCTCCGCTGCCACAAACTCGCAGTCTTTCTTAATGAAACGGTTGGCAGAAGAAATACCGGATACATGAGAACCATGTTCACTGGCAGTGTCATTATCGTGCGTGATGCTCTTGTTACGGTCGATATAGTTGATGCCATACGGAGCCTTCAGGTTGATATACAGATCGTCTGCGGTAATTTCGGGCATCAGCTTGTGCAGGTTCAGCTGAGGTAGTTTTTCCGCAATTTCGTCCTTATCCAGCAGGTCCAGATCGGCAATGTACTGCTCGTAGGTCTTGCCTTCCTTTTCAGCAGCCTGTTCATAGGCATACTGCAGGGCTGCAGGGTCAAAGGACTGGTGGTCGGTATCCAGACCGGTATCGATGACGGCCACGCGGGTACCTGCACCATAAGAGCCAATATCCCATACTTCCTTGGCACCGGTCATGCCAGCAGAAACCACCATGTTGGGTTTTGCCTGAGCACTGGACACGGATTCCATGGGTTTATAGGTCTGCTCAACGACAACCTTCTCTACGCCGGGTACCTGCTCGATGTCGTGAATCTGGCTGGGCAGAACGTTGGCCGAAATGATGTTAGCGGCCAGAGTCAGATTCCATACCACATCCAGCTCGGTGCCCAGTGCTGCCTCGATCCGCTCCACCAAGGTGTCCTGATCGTTCAGCAGACCGGCACGGTAGGTCATAGCTGCATCATTTTCAGCAATTTCTTCGGTGTCGAAACCTGCTTCCAGAGTGGATTTCTCTGCAAGCACGATGGATACACGAACAGGGGTCTGTTCGGCCAAGGTCTGCGCATCGTCAGTTTCCACTTCAATAGGCTCGCCACCCTGCAGAAGGGAAATAGAAACTTCATCGTTGTCCACTTTTGGGATCTGGATGGAGCGCTTGCCTTCATCTGTCGCATAGACAGGAGCAACAATCCCCATCACCAAAGTGACTGCGAGAAGCATCGAAACAACGCGCTTGAACAAGTGCTGTCTCATTGCAATTTTCCTCTTTTCTCAGTGCATTTTTGTCCGAAACCGCATCTCCGAAAGACGCAATAAAACCTGCTTGTGACTACAGAGTATACAGGTATCGAATGACAAATCGAGCACATTTTACACTGCGGTTATAACATTGTCCATGCAAAAACGAAAAGATAGCTAGCAATAGCTAATTATAGGATTAGCTATTGCTAGCTATCTGTGTATTTTGTGAAGTCTTATTTGGATTTATGATATTGGGATTGTTTCTCCTGTTTTAATTTTTCTGGCACTCTCTTGCACAGTTTAGTTAAAATATCATCACTTGACTGTACTTCCCGCCCCATCTTTCATAGCACCGTTTTTTCTCTCCCCGCCTGTGGGAGCTTACGATTGTCACTCCGCATCTGGTGCCATCAAGCGTTATGCACAAATTGGTTTGCAGACCTCGGTGTGAATGCGGTCTGCTTGCAATCGCGCCGCCCTCAACATTTCAGCATGTTCTCTACTCTGCCATGAACCAGGTCTTTCCGTTTGACTACATTCTAAACGAGAATTCCTACATCCATCTGGGATAACATATCTTATGGAGTATACAGCGAATCCCCTTTGGTGATTATCTCCGCTAGAAATCTATTGAGGCAACACTGCTGATTGCAGTCTGATTTCATATTACGGGAACCCTTTTGCGAATATCTTTTGACGCAATCTTTTTTCGCGCGTAATGAATCGCATATAAAGATTTGCTGCTGGATTTTCCATTCGAATAGATAGCGTAATGAATCCAATTTACTGCATTCATTACACATTTATTATGACATGTCATTAGCCGCTTTCAGACAGCCTTAGTGGAATACAAGAATATTTCTTATAAAGTCTATAACTTCGCTTATCCCTTGGATAAAACAAAAAAAGGACTGATCTTTCGATCAGTCCTTTTTGGTCCGAGTGGCGAGAATCGAACTCACGGCCTCTTGAACCCCATTCAAGCGCGCTACCAAAACTGCGCTACACCCGGATATCGTCTTTGTGAACTCCGCGTTCACTGGCGACAGGTATTATTATACGCATACTGCGGCATTCTGTCAATACTTTTTCGAAGTTTTTTCGAAAAAATTCAACCTTTTTCTTCACGTCAAAAACATCATCCTAGCATCGTCATTTATTGCTGGGAGATACAAAAAATCCCCTCTGCTTGTGAGCAGAGGGGATTTTGCAAAACTATTTCAGAAACATCCTAAACTCAGGAACGCTTCTTTTTGATAATGATTACCATACCAGCCAAAGAAGCCAGCATCAGCGTTACAACCAGCGTCATGGGGAATGTATCACCCGTAGCGGTTGCGTGTGCCTGAGGCGCACCAGACGGCTCAGACGGTGTAACAGACGGATCTGTCGGATCGGTCGGCTTTTCATCGGGCTTGACATCCGGTACATCCACTGCCTTCCACTGTGCAGTAATCACCAGATTGCCCTGCACTTTGCTTTCCGCTGTGATTACATTACCATTCTGGTCTTTCCAGCCATCAAAGGTAAAGCCATCCTTCTTCGGGTTCTCTGGCAGCGTATTGCCCAGAGGTGCATCATATTCGACTTCATGCTGTACACCGTCGATCATTACGGTGTATACATTGCGTACATACCAAACAGTAATAACTACGGTGCTGCCATCTGCCGCAATGGTCTTTTGCTCAATTTCGCGAGCCGTGAAGCCTTCGTAGCTCTTCGCAACTGCCTTGGTCAGCTCACCGCTGGTGCCAGACAGGGTTTCCTGTGCCACAATCGTACCATTGTCAGGATCGCCGATGCTTGCCTGTACATGGTTTACCACATACTTAATACCCGTTGCAGGCTCCCAGGTTGCCATAATGGTCATATCGCCCTGAACCTTCGTCTTAGCGGTAACCGGCTCGCCATTTTCGTCCTGCCAGCCAGTGAAGGTAAAGCCATCCTTTACCGGTGTTTCCGGCAGAGCTGCGCCCAGCTTCTCACCTGCTGCAACATAGATTACTGTCTGTTCGTCTTCCGTAACGACGGTCAAGGTTGCGACATTCACATCCAGTGCGTCCATTGCTTCCACAACGGATTTCCAGGTTGCCATCGGTTCACTTGCCTTTTCCGCCTTTGCGATTGCTTTCTTCAATGCCTTGCCGGGATTCTTTACCTGCTTGGCAATTTCCAGCTTCTGTGCCAGCTCTGTTACGATAGTGGCATCCACATGACCCTCATTGGTCGTGCGCTTGGGAACGATCTTATCGTAGGCTGCAGTCAAATCCTTAACTGCCTTATCCACATCGCTCTGCTTTGCATTCTCGTCCTTCAGGATCTTTTCCGCAGCAGAACGTGCGCGCAGGAACTCTACTGCTTCGTTACCGTCTACGATATCATTTGCCGGAATCTCTGCGCAGAAATCATACAGTTTCTTCAGTTCATCCTTATTGATCAGATTATGCAGTGCATTCTTTGCAGTTTCCAGCGCATGGATCATTTCATCCACCTGCTGAACTGTTACCTTGTCAGCACCTGCCAGCTGCTCAGCCTGTGCAATCTATGCCTGGAATGCATCCCACTGTGCGTCCTGTGCATACTGGTCCGCAGGGACACCCTTCATCTGTGCAATCACAGCATTCAGGCGTGCAATATCGTCTGCCGTTGCGTAAGCGACCAAAGCATCCTGTGCTGCCTGCAAAGCATCCTGTGTTGCCTGAATTTCTTCCTGTGCTGCATCTGCCTTATCCAGAACGGTCTTTGCTGCTTCCATCTTTTCGGTCAGCTGACTCCAGCTTTCCGGCGTGTAGGCATCCTGCTGCAATGCTGCACATGCATCATAGAGTGCCTGCAGGCTTTCCTTGGTAGCAAGCGTTACTTCGTCCACATAGAAATCATCCACCGCGTACTCTTTAATACCGCCGTTGCACTTGATTTCCACATAATAGTCATCATAGTTGCCCGTGGTAAAGTTCAGCTTGAGCGGCTGGTTCTTGCCCCAGCCATTCACAGCGGTGCATACCTGAGAAGCAACCACAGCATCTTCTGCGCCTGCCTCTACTGCCAGATCCGATTTTACCGAAACGGTAAAGACCTGTCCTGCGCTGCCTGCAATGTACTGCAGACCCAGTGCGTAGTCGGTGTTGGGCTTCAGGCGGAGAGTATGCGGCAATGTGCGCATATAGTCGCCCGCACGGGTCTTAAGCGAGAAGCGACCATTGATGGTATCGAAGGTGTGCGGTTTATTGGTTTCGGACAGGTGGCTGGTATCGGACTCGGTAGAAACGAACGGACCATAGCCCTCGGTCACTGCCTCAAAGTCCTCATAGAAGTCATGTCCCTTGGCATCAGACGGGGTGTGTTCCACAACACGCACGTCGTCCCAGTTTACATAGGATTTTTCACCAGTTGCCTGCGTGCTGGTCAGTGCCAAAGTTACACTGCCGGAAGCCGGAGCGGTGAACTCAACCCAGATACGCTGCAGATTGCGCTTGTATTTATCGGTATGATGGATACCATACTGCACATTGCTGCGATTCATATGGTTGCTTGCCAGCTCGGTCTCTCCATCTCGTACCGTGATGGTTGCAGTCTTGCCGTTTACCTCTGCCCAGACAGAAGCCTGATAACTCTTGCTGGGTGTCAGGCCGAAAATGACCTGCTCAGCAGAGCCATCCTGTGCGCCGCTCATCACCAGATAGGTATTGCCATGGCTGTTGTTCTCAAACGTGCTGTTGGTAGCAGTCCAACCATAGCCTTCGGTGTGGCTATCGAAGCCAGCATCCTTTACAAATCCGCCCTGACCCCAACCATAACCGGTCAGGCTACCGGTGTTCTCTACCTTTGCATCGCCCTTGTAGATGACGTATGCGGTGTTTGCCTCAGCAGGAATGGTTACCTTTCCACCTTCAACAGCAATCTCACGCATTTCTGTACGGCCCATATCCGTCAGCTTGAATACCTTGACCGAAGTCTGACCGTCAAAGCAAACCGGCAGGGTCCAAGTGGTTTCGCCCTTTGCAGGGTTCCAGTGGTAAATCTTCTCCACACCGTCTACGGTATACGGAATGAAAATCTTATCACCGCGGGCAACCTCACGGCCGTCCAGCGTGATGACGTTGGTGTTGCCTTCCATCTTGGTCACAACATTCATATTCTGACCCAAGACAACTTCATTTGCATTTTCCCAACGCATAATCGGATACTGGGTCAGGAAACGGTTGGGCAGAACTTTGGTAAAGAAGTGCTGCTGTGCTGCATAATAGTCCGATGCGTTCTGCCAGCCATTGATACCCGCCACACGGCTGGTACCACGGAACAGACCCACATACCAAAGATATCCTGATACTGGTTGTTGACAAAACGAGTCAGGTTACCAGCCAGATTATCCTGCGTGATATGACCGCCAATATGGTGCGCCCAGACGCTCTGCTTATCCACAGCGCTGGGGTACTCGGTTGCCATAGCCATACCCATGCCATTGATCTTGGAAGCCAAAGTGTACATCGGCCAACGGGTCTTGTGGTAAACGTCAACATAGATCAGATCCAGCATATGGTCGGTATCTTCGTTCAGCTTGTCCAGACGACCCTGCAGACCATCTGCAGTAGCATCCAGAGAGTCGTTATCGTGATGAATCAGACGTGCCACATCGTACCAAGGCCATCCGCCGAAAGCAGTATGCAGTCTGCCGTAGGTGGTACTCTCGGGGTAGGTTTCGGTTTCATTGATATGAATACCGACCTTGGTGTTGTACTTTTCGGATTCTGCCAGCAGGGTCTTAAAGTCTTTCAGACCGCCGGCTGCCTGATTGTAGTTTGCGAAATCGTTGTTGGAGTCATGGCCCTGACCGTTATAACCCTTGATGATAACTGTCTGGGGGAAATCATCCAGACCCAGAGACATCTTCTTCACATTGTCGAGGATGCGCAGGAAGGGATATTGTGCTGCGCTGCCTACGTTCATTGCGATAGTGTTGTAGCTACCCATAACCGTTTCATAGCCAAAAGCGTCTGCCTTGCAGCCATCCTTCCGGCAGTCATCACGGCGAGCGATTGCTGCATCCTGGAAGTCCACCTTGTTATCTGCGTTGCGGTCGCCAGTAATGGCAACCTTCACCCAAGGCTCAGCGAACATGACCTTTTTATCCAGACCACGATACGGGAAGCCAGTGCTCCACACACCAGTCGTTGTGCGCTCACTAATGCGCATGGTCTGATAGGAAATACCACGGTGACCATTATAGGATTCGTTGTTGATTGCTGCACCCAGCTCGTTGTTGGAAAGCACAACGATAGATGCAGACTCGTACATATCACCCGCCGGGCGAGTGGTCAGATCCAGGCGCTGCTCAGACGTTGTGTAGTTGGCAGCACGCAGTTCTGCGCCTGCCTGCTCAGAAGAAACAGACACCAAGCTCTGCACCGGGAAGTTGATATTGTACAGCGGGTAAGCCTCGTTCTGAATGTTCTTGAGCTTCATTTGCAGGACGTTATCTGTCACGGTAAAGACAGCGTCCAGAGAAACCGTCTGTTCCGGAGCAATCTCTACCGTCAGATGATAGGTTGCGCTGTCTTTGGTAAATTCTGCTGTAACCTGCGGGCGGTATTCCTTGTTGTTCAGTTCAATCACATAGTAAGGAATTTCCTGACCCTGCAGGGTCTTGCCGTCCATGGTATAACGAATGACACGCGGGAATGCTTCTTCCATGGTTACAGTGAGTTTTTCAGAGCCAATTTCATGCTCTGCGCCGGTGGTTTCTTCTGCTTCCGGCAGGTTCACAGAGGTTACACGGAAATCCAGCAGTTCCAATTCTGCGCCGTTGACCATCAGACCGGGCAAGCCATTGCCGCCAGTCAGACAATCTGCCGTACCAGACCACATTTCGTAATCATCCACCCAGATGATGACGTTCTTCTCCAAGAAGCGTACACGCACCTTGTACGGCACAGTACGATTGCCAAACATCTGGTTGCCATCCTCATAGTTGGGCACATTCATTGCGCCCGTATTGGAAAATACACGCCAGCCAATTCCGCCACTGCTGTGGGGACCTGCTGCTACATAGTCAGCGCCTTCCTGACGACCAACGACGGCAAATGTGCCGGAATCGGTACGCAGGTTGAAGGTCATTTCCACATCGTAGTTTTTCAGCTTCGGTGCTGCCTGATCCACCAGCATTGCATTGCTTGCACCAGTAATCACCAGTGCCTGCTTCTGTGCATCATGCGCGACATTTGCATTACCGGAAGCCAGCTTCATCGGGTTTTCGCCCTTGGTGGGGTCCGTGGTAAAGTCACGAACATAGTTGATCTGTGTTTCCTGTGCTTGTGCCTGAATCAGCACATTGACCGCAGTCTCAAAGCCGTCAGCAAAAACCAAAGTGATCTTGGTACCGCCAGCCTGCTTGATTTCTTCGGTAATCAGGCTGCCTTCCAGACGCAGGCTGTTGCCGGCCAGCGTATAGTCGGTATCCTTTACCAGTTCCTGATCACCAATCTTAACCGCAGTCAGTGCATTGTCTGCCAGTGTCTCACCCAGAACAAACTTCATAGCAGTTTTGCCTGCTTCTTTATAAGTGAGAGAATATTCCTTCGGGCTGACATCCACAGCAATACGCTGTCCGACAACCACGTTATCGATCTTTGCCTTGCCCTGGTTATCACCGTTGGAGTAGCCCCAGACAACAGCACCGACCTTACCAGCACCAGTACCAGCCAGCTGCGGCACTTCCTGAGAGAACACCTGTGTACCGTCAATGGTCACAGTGATTTTGTTGCCGGCAAAATCCACACGAATGTGCTTTTTCTGGCCTTTACCCCAGCCACCAGCCTCAAAATCAGCAATGTTACTGCCGTTCTTAGTAATAGTCCATTTGCCTACGTCGTAAGTAACGCCAACATAGTTGCCGTTATCCTGCACACGCAGCAGCAGACCCAACCGACCGCCAGACTGATTCGTTACATCTGCTTCTAGGAAACCATTCTCCGTAACCGGAGCACGATCTGCAACGAAAACGGCCTTGGAAGTAGCTTCGTCCTGCTTTGCAACAAAAGCATAACCGTTTTCGCCTTCGCCATCTTAGAAAGTGACCGTACCATCACCGGACAGTAGACGCAGACCGCCGCGGCGTGCTGCATCTGTAAAGGTAATCAAGTAGTTGCCATCTTTATCGGTTTCATCTACAGGGTCCACCGGCTTTTCCGGTTCGGGCAGCGGCTGTGCGCTGACCGTACCCATCTTTACGCTGCTAACCTTAATGTGACCACGGGTCGAATTGTCACCGTAGCCCCACAGACGGAAACCAACATGACCTGCAGCCTGACTGATTGCGCCATCATTGATTGCACCGTGTGCAACCTGTGTGCCGTCCACAAAAACCGTCACATTTGCGCCTTCAAACGCAACGCGCAGCGTAAAGGGCACACCTGCTTTAGGCACATAGCTTGCATCCGCAGTCAAATCGCCCCATTTGCCGCCGTCATTACCGCACCAGCCCCACTTGCCAGTGTCATAGCTGACACCGGTGTAATGGTCTTTATCGGTATAGCGATACAGCAATGCAAAACGATCCGTCGTAACCGGCGTAATCGCTGCTTCTACAAAGCCGGCATCCAGCTCCGGAGAATTTGCATCAAAGTATGCAGTATTTGCACTGCCACCAGCAGCAAACAGATCCATCTGATTATCTGCGAAAGTCATTGTACCGGAGCCGGATTCCACCTTCCAGCCGCCGTGTGCTTCCTGGGTGAAGCTGGAAACCTCATAAGCATTTGCATCTTCCGCCTGCGTAATACGAATCTCCGCAGCGGATGCAAAACCGCCAACACCCTGCACCGACTTGAGCGCAATGTAGCACGCGGTATATGGACCAAACGACGCGGTTTTCCATGCCGTATCCACAGCCCAGTCACCATTTGCGACCTTAGAGAAGGTCTTACCATCTGTACTGCCCCAAATTTCGTACTTGGTAATGATACCGTTCTGCTGAGACTGACGCGGCAGATAACGCAGACCGCTTACCGCATAATCCTTGCCCAGATCGAACAAAATCCAGTGCTTTTCCGACGGAGAACCATTCCAGTTCGTATGCCACATCGCATCCTGACCGTCCAAAACTTTGTCCGGACCTTCACCGGGATGTGCGTCGCCTGCGGTAACTGTAATTCCATCTACCGGGATATCATGGGAGGCATCCCCCATGTCGATCGCTGCGAAAGTTGTAATCTCAGATTCGTCCGCAACAACTTCATCCTGAGCTTCCTCAACGAACGGAGTAGCCTCCGGCACTTCCTCGCTTTCATCAGAAACGGTGTTTTCTGTATTTGTTTCCGTTTCTACCACTTCTGCTTCTTCCGCAGCAGGTTCCGTTTCCGGCTCTTCTGCGGCAGCTTCGCTCATAGGCTCTTATACAAAAGGTTCGTTTGTGCCTTCTGCTGCCAAAGCATTTACCGGCAACACACCCATCAGCATTACTACTGCTAACAGGGTTGCCACAGTCTTCCTGAATTTCACACGCATTCTCCTCTTCTTTTTTAGGGCAACGATTTTTCTTTTGGGGCATTGTCTTGTACTTGCATCAAAAAATTCGCACCTTTTCGCCTTATTATATAATATTCATTTATTTTTTCAAACATTTCTATTGTTTCTGCTCATATCAGCAACCTATTAAAAGTACATTTTAGAAAAGTCGTGTTTCTGGCCTTGTATTGACTGCACAATTCCTGTCCCCCTGCAATTCATAACACGCAAAACGAGGGTAGGAACGCACACTTCGGTTCCTACCCTCGTTTGATATAGACTATGAATTTTTATAATTTCTCTGAAGTTTTTGCAGCTTCTGCGCCATCTTGTTCCTGTACCAGACGGAAACAGGCATCCAAGTAAATCATATGCGATACTGCTGTTACAGCGCTTCGCAGCATTTCTTTCTCCAAAGAAGAAGTGACACCCAAATTTTCGATTTGCGTTTTCAAGCCAAACCGATGATACAGCACATTCTCCATTTCCATGCAGAAATAGTTATAGGCAGTTTCATTGGTATAGGTATCCTTCTGCCGTGCAAACAGCTGCTGCACACATTCCAAGGGAGCTGCGTGCTTCAAAATGGCAATGCAAATCAAATACCCGATCTGACCGGCATAGTACAGCTTCTGCACAGGGTTATCCACAAGGCCCTGCTTGACATAATTGCGAATCATCGAACTGGTGATCTCAATATTGCCTAGCGGAGCCAAACATTGATTGATGTATTTTTCGGTTTGTTTTAAGTAGAGCCCGCCTGTCGGCAGCTCGGCATATCTGGGCAGACGAAAACCGCGAATCGATTCTACCAGTGCCTGTTCTATTTTTTTATCCATGGTTCAAATTATACTGACAATCCGTAAAATTGTCAACGAAAACCCATAACAGGTTTTTAAATAACCCTTGACAGGTTTTCGTCTATGTGCTAATCTTCTTTTCGGCTTTTCAAAAACCTCTGTAAGGCTTTTTGATCTCCTATCGTGTTCGATCCACATTTCTTTTGCTATTGCAAAATAACCGGAAAGGGGTATTGCTATGAACGCAACCTGTAAAGCAAAATCATCTGGTAAAAAAATTCTGACACGCATCCTTGCGGTGCTGCTTGGCTTACTTCTATTGGCTGCCATTCTTGTATTCGCTGTCTGGCACAATGAGCTTTTCACTTTATCTAGCATCCAGCTGCTGCGTGACCGCAATGATTCCCACGGTGACGGCGCCGTTTATTCCATGCAGGTACATGGTGATTATTATCTGGATGACTTTATCGAGCAGGGCGGTGTATCCAGCGACAGCGAACTGATTGATTTTGTCACGAAACACCTCACCAAGGGTCTGCTGAAAATCAACATTTCTGATCCAGAAATCGGCTGTTCTTCCTTTACAGCGCACACGGCAGACGGGGATATGCTGTTTGCTCGTAACTACGATTTCTCCAAGACCAACACTTGTCTGGTATTTACAAAGGCAAAAAAGGATCGTCATGCAACTATCTCTACTGCTGACTTGCAGTTCCTGGGCATCGACCCGGAGAACAACATGAACAGTATGATGGACAAAATTGTTTCTTTGGCTGCGCCCTATGCGCCGCTGGACGGCATCAATGATGCCGGTGTCAGCTGTGGCATTTACATGACCTATCAGGGTGGTGAGAAAACCATCCCTACCGATCAAAATACCGAAAAGCCAGATTTGACCTCTACCACTCTGCTGCGTCTGATTCTGGACTACGCTGACAATGTTGAAGAAGCCGTTCAGATTGCTTCTATGTACGACCTGCACGATTCTGCCAAAACTTCTTATCATTACATGGTAGCTGACTCTACTGGTAAGAGCGCTATTCTGGAATGGGTTGCTGATACGGACAGCACTGATAACGACGGCAGCGCACGCAAACTGGTTGTGACTTATAACGATGCCGATGCACACATTGGCAGCTTTGAAGCAGAGTCGAATCATCAGGTCATTACAAACTTCATTCTGCAGCCCGGCTATTACGAGGGTTCTCCTGCGGACGATAAAAAGGGTTTTGATCGCTACATTCGCCTTTGGGACGAATTGGCACAAACCGATGGTGTTGTAGCTGATGAAAAAGCCGCTATGAACATTCTGGGCATCGTTGGTCGCCGCAGTTGGGACAACGACGACCCCAACGGCTCTACCGTACACAGTGCTGTCTATAACCTGACCGACAAATCTATGGTTTGGGTATCCAACGAAAACTACAACGATCCCACCGCTGTTTTCCAATTTGACTTTCAATAATCTGTAAACTGGAATATGCCGATATTCTTTCTCCCCTGGGTGGAGTGGAATATCGGCATTTTTATATATTGCTTATCTTCTCTTTATGCAAATCTCTTACATTATATAGCAGGTATTTTATTGCGACATGAAATCTGCGTTCTATATTCTATTGTTCATTTTCTTGAATGAGTAACCTATTCCATCTTTTCCTATATGCATCCGCGCTTTAACTTATCGCAATAATATACAACTCCACATTCAAGCAACGCCACTCAACCACGCTTCCCTTCCCTTCTTTGATTCTTTCTTCGCCCTAATTTATATACAACAAAATTATGTAAATATGCGCGTAACATCTTTTAATCTGCATATTATTGCATTATTCATGTATAATCCTGTATCTTTTTCTTAGAAATCCACCATTTCCATCTCTGCACTTATGCCTTTTCACGATATTGCATAAATATGCGTATCTACTATTTACTATCGAATATTTATGCGTTATACTACAGTCGTCACCAAGATAAAGCGCGACATAAAATTTGAGGGATATTTGAGGAGAGATCATTATGAAAAAGTTTCTTGCAATGGTATTAGCCGCTACGATGTTCACTTGTGTATTGACAGGCTGTCAGGGCAACCCGACAACCTCCGATTCTTCTAACAGCTCCGGTGCTTCGGCAAGCACCACTTCCGAATCTCGTCTGGATAAGATCAAAGCATCCGGCAAGCTGGTCATGGGTACTTCCCCTGACTTTGCACCGTCCGAATTTATCGATAACAGCTCCGGAGAAGCTGTTTACGTCGGTTCCGACATTGAGCTGGGCAAGTACATTGCAAAGTCCCTGGGTGTTGAGCTAGAAGTCAAAGCCATGGAGTTCTCCGCAATCCAGCAGGCAATTCAGTCCGGTACCATCGACATCGGCATCGCTGGTTTTACTTACACCGAAAAGCGCGCAGAAGCAATGGACCTGAGCGACAAGTTCAACACAACCACCGAGGATGGTTATCAGGGTCTGCTGGTTCTGAAGGGCCAAGGTGCAAACTACAACACTGCAGAATCCTTCGCTGGCAAGAAAATCGTTGCACAGAACGCATCCATTCAGCAGACGCTGGTAAACGAGCAGCTGCCTTCTGATGTAAAGTTCCAGCCTGTTTCTGCAATTTCTGATGGCGTTATGATGGTTCTTACCGGCAAAGCCGATGCCCTTGCTGTGGACAGCGATAACGCTAAGAGTATGCTGAAGAACTATCCCGATGCTGAAATGGCTGAATTCCAGTTTGAGTACGGCAGCGAAGGCAATGTCGCTGGTATCAAGAAGGGCGAAACCGAGCTGCTGGAGGCTGTAAATGCTGCTATCGCAGAAGTCAACGAGCAGGGTCTGTATGATCAGTGGACCAAGGAAGCTACCGAACTGGCAGATTCTCTGGGTATCCAGATGGGAGAGTAACAACACTGGCTGTGCGTTTGATATGAAAACGCGCCGGCTATCGGATGAGAGGCATCGAAAACTATGAAAGACTTTTTTGTGGTAACAGCAGGTATCTGGAGCGAATACAAAACGCTGTTCCTGCATGGACTAGGCATGACGGTCTGGATGGGTCTGCTAACCGTTATGATTAGTACCGTATTCGGCTCCATTATGGCAATGCTGAGACGGAGCAACTGGGGTATCGGACCCATCAAACCCATTCGGATGCTCGCTGCGGTTTATGTAGAAGTAATTCGCGGAACACCTATCCTTCTGCAGCTGTACTTCTTCTACTTTATGCTGCCCCAGTTTTTACCGTTTTTGGAGTTGGATGAGTTTACCTGCGTGTTAGTTGCCTGCTGTGTCAACTCCACCGCTTATGTTTGCGAAATCGTCCGTGCCGGTATTCAGGCGGTTGATCCCGGTCAGGCAGAAGCCGCTCGTTCGCTTGGTTTAAGTTCCGGGCAGGCGCTGCGAAAAGTCATTTTGCCGCAGGCTGTAAAAAATATTCTGCCCGCCCTTTGCAATGAGTTCATTGCTGTTGTAAAAGAAACTTCGCTGGCATCCACCTTCTTTATCGGAGAGCTGATGACCCAGTTCAAGACCATCAACGGCATTACATTCCGCGTGTTGGAGCCGCTGACCATCGTTGGTCTGATCTACTTTATTTTGACATTTGTACTGTCCAAGCTGATTGCTGTACTGGAGAGGAGATTGAACGCAGGTGAATAACAATCAAGATATTATCCGGGTCGAGGATCTGGACAAATCGTTCGGCCATTTGCACGTCCTAAAGGGCGTCACGGAACAGATTCACAAAGGCGAGGTCGTTTCGATTATCGGTCCTTCCGGTGGCGGCAAAAGTACTTTCCTGCGCTGCCTGAATCTTTTGGAAACACCGTCCTCCGGTCATGTATACTTTGAGGGTGTGGATATTACGGACAAGCATGTGGACATCAATCTGCATCGTCAGAAGATGGGTATGGTTTTCCAGCATTTCAACGTATTCCCGAATATGACTGTCGGCGAAAACGTAATGATGGCTCCGATGATACTGAAAAAGAAGTCTAAGGCAGAAGCAACCGAAACGGCAAAAGAACTTCTGGATCGTGTTGGTCTGCTGAGCAAAATCGACGCACGCCCCAGCACCTTATCCGGTGGACAAAAACAGCGTCTGGCAATCGTTCGCGCTCTGGCTATGGAGCCGGAAGTCATGCTGTTCGACGAGCCGACCTCTGCACTGGACCCGGAAATGGTCGGTGAAGTTTTGCAGGTTATCAAGAGCCTGGTCAAAACCGGTATGACCACCGTTATCGTCACACACGAAATGGGTTTTGCCAAAGAGGTTTCCGACCGTGTCTTTTTCATGGACGGCGGTATCATTGCGGAAAAGGGAACCCCCGATGAAGTCTTTAATCACCCGCAGAACCCGCGTACACAAGAATTTTTAAGCCGCGTTTTGTATTGATGCTGCTTTTCCTTGCACGCCTCATAAAAAGAACCACACTTGCAGCAAACGGACTGTAAGTGTGGTTCTTTTCTTATCCTATAATTGGGGCAAAGCGCACAAATACGCTTGCATCATATTTGTAGTGATTCTCCATAGTGGTATCAGGCCATACTCCATTTGTATATTTTTTTGATGCAAAATGACCTTATAACAGGACTCATTTCTGCCGTTGCTTTGTGTTTTCCACCTGTATCCCCTCCCATTTCAATCATCATATTTTTAACGATGCATTGACAAAATTTTCAAATCCTGATAGAACTATCTCAACTTATTTTTATCCTATAAAAGGAGTATGCATTATGAGATTGCAAGGTAAAGTTGTTCTGGTAACCGCATCTACCCGTGGTATTGGTCTGGCTACCGTAAAGGCTTGTGCTAAGGAAGGCGCTATCGTATATATGGGTGCGCGCAACATGGAGCGTGCCGCTGAGCGCGCAAAAGAACTGAACGATCAGGGTTACACCGTCAAGACCGTTTACAACGATGCTACCAAGCACGAAACCTACCAGAGCATGGTAGAAGAAGTGGTCAAGAACGAGGGCAAAATTGACGTACTGGTCAACAACTTCGGTACTTCTAACCCGAAGGTCGATTTGGACATTGAGCACACTGATTTTTCTGATTTCATCGGCACGCTGGAGGCAAACCTTGCCAGTGTGTTCCTGTCCTCTCAGGCAGCAATCCCCCACATGATTCAGAACGGTGGCGGCAGCATCATCAACATTTCTTCTGTTGGCGGTATCATTCCGGATATTTCTCAGACTTCTTATGCAACCAGCAAGGCAGCTATCAATTATATGACCAAGCTGATTGCGGTGCAGGAGGCACGCAACAACATTCGCTGCAACGCCGTTCTGCCCGGTATGACGGCAACCGACGCTGTCAACGAAAACCTTTCCCCCGAATTCCGCGACTTCTTCCTGAAGCACACGCCCATTAAGCGCATGGGTACACCGGAAGAAATCGGTGCAGCTGTCGTTTACTTTGCAAGTGACGATTCCGCATACACCACCGGTCAGATCCTGGCTGTATCCGGCGGTTTCGGTATGCCCACCCCCGTCTATGGCGATATGATTGAGATGAAGAATCGCCGCTAATTGCACAATTCTTACCAGCACGGATTCCTGTTATCATACAAAAACAGAGGGTATCGAACTTCGATACCCTCTGTTTTTATTGCAGGATTTCTTACCGTGTCAGGGATGCTCAGATCAGCTTGTTCTCAACGAGCATATCATAAATCGTTGTGCCTGCATTTTCATCAATGCTTACTTGAGCGCAAATTTCAATATGCATCTAAAACATAAACAGCGCGGGAAGATTTCTCTCCCCGCGCCGTTTGCTGCATATGAACTTGAACCGAATTACTTGTGGGTTACTTCGTTGATTGCGTGGCTAATGCCCTGGCAGTCAAGCGTTGCGCCTGCAACTGCATCGACCTCAGAGCTATCTGCTGCCAGAATGCTGTCTACGAAGGTCTTGAACTGCTCATCATCCATGAACAGAGCATCCTTGCCCTCAACCACTTCGATTGCAGTGAACTTGCCGTCCTTGATGGTGACAGACAGCTTCACTTCGCCGTGGTCATTCTTATAAGGGACTTCGTAGGTGCCGTCTTCAACTGCTGCGGGTGCTGCCGGCTCTTCGCCGTCTGCATTCACAACGCTGGTAACGGAGCTGACGCCACCGAATGCGTGCTGTGCTGCTGCACGACCAGATGCGATAGCCTCAGACAGGAACACACCGTTCTGGTACAGGTTGGAAACGTAGCTGCCCAGCTCGCCTGCTTCGTACAGGTTGGGGATGGGATTGCCGTCCCAGTCCAGAACCTGAGAATTGGTGTTGCGCTCTGCGCCGCCAGTGGTAGCTACCAGAGTGGGAACCAACTTAACTGCGTAGTAAGGAGCAGTATCGATTTTCTCCATGGTTGCGGGATCACGACCGAAGTCCTTATCCACGCCCTCATCACACATCTGGTTGTAACGATCGATGGTTGCCTTCAGTTCTGCAGGATCACGGTCAATCTTTTCAGCCAGTTCTTCAATGGTATCAGCCTTGACGATCCAGCCCTTTTCGATCTCAGCGGAGTTATCAGCAGACCACTGATAGCCCTCGGTAGTGATGGGCCAAGACAGCCACTGGCTGGCAACGGAATCGGTAGTTCTCAGCTTTTCATCGAAAATCAGATGAACAGGCAGAGCCTTTTCGTGCTTCAGGTCAGTATAACGGTCAAATTCCTTATACTTCATGTGCTGGCGGTGATAATCCTTGGACTCGTTATAGAAACGATTGTTATCACAAGCGACCTCAATCCAGGAACCGGACTTGAAGGTCATATTACGCATGAAGGTAGAGTCGTAATCGTCGGTCTTGATGCCCAGCCAGAAACCGCCAGACTGGGTCTGGTTGTTCATGTGCCACATCTTTGCGCCAGCCTTAGACAGCATCTTGATGCCGTCACCGGTGTTGCCAGGAGTACCAGCGGTATAAACTTCGTCCATGCCGTGGTAGTTGCGCTGCATCTCCAGATTGTTTTCAAAGCCACCGCAAGCCAGCAGAACGCCCTTGTTAGCCTTGATACGGATTTCATTGCCATCGGGGTCACGAGCCAGAACGCCCTTTACTTCCTTGGTAACGGGGTCCTGAATCAGATCCAGAGCGGGAGTGGAGTAAGCAACTTCGATGTTTTCACGCAACTTTACTGCCTCGTCAAAGCCGTGCCATACACCACCGTTTTCGAACGTGCCGGAATTTGCCTTACGGCAGTGAGCGCTGGTGCCTTCAAAGCCTGCACCGGGGAACTCTGCGAATTCCACAACCAGGCTGCCCCAACGCAGCGGGCCACCGCCAACATAGCCAACTTCGTAGCCGGCATTGTTCATGGTGCCCTGTACCCACTTGATCTGGTCTGCAAAAGCATTTGCCATAAAGTCCAGATATTCTTCCGGGATGGGGTTGGGCTTGTTGCAGTTACGGATGTACTCCTTAAAGCCCTCGACGCCGTCTTCAGAAGGAACGATGAAAGTCTGACCGGAAGCAATACTATTGCCGCCTGCCAGGTTTTCAGGCATCTTTTCCAGAACCAAAATGTCTGCGTTCGGATCAATGTCGCTTGCTTCCAGAGCAGCAGCTTCACCAGCCAAGCCGTAGCCAACAATCAGGAAGTCTGTTTCACGATCCCATTTTTCGTTGGTAGCATTTGCGTTTGCTGCGGAATCCGCACCATTGGTGCAGCCTACCAGCAATGCAGCTACCAGCACAACACTCAGGAATGCGCTAAGTAACCTTTTCATAGTTCTTCTCCTTTTACCATTTTCTTGACCAATTTCCTCAACATGTGAAATTTGTGTCAAAGCTTCTTTAACCACATTTTAACACTCGTTTTTATTTTGTCAACACTTTAACCATGTTTTCTTTTATTTTAGGAGTCTTTCTTTGTGCTACATTACTTGACATAATCACACATTTATTCGTTGAACAGCCACTTTTTAAGCAATTTCGTATTTTCTTTTATTTCTTTTGCGATACCCATACTGTGCGTATTTCCTTGATTTTTCTATCATTTTTGTTGCCGACAGAACGCTGCACGTAAATTTTTTCAAAGCAAAACACATAGGCACATCCTTACCAGAATACCTGCACTTTGCTTTTCAATTCCGTATGAAAGCCACCCCCTTATGTACTATTACAAACAAAAAAACACACCTTGTACATCATACAAAGTGTGCTTTTTATATGAGCATCCTATTAACTCTGCTTTTTCTTTTTGGAGTTTTTCTTAGGTTTTGTTTCTGTCTGATCCTCATTTTGTGCCAGACGTGCCTGCCGATCCCGCTCCAGAATCGGCTTCAAATACTGACCGGTAAAGCTCGCCTCACAGGCAGCTACTTCTTCGGGCGTACCCTGTGCAATAACCAAACCGCCATTGCTGCCGCCCTCCGGGCCCAAATCAATAATATGGTCTGCGCACTTAATCAAATCCAGATTGTGCTCAATAACAATTACCGTGTTTCCGGCATCCACCAGCGTTTGCAACACTTCCACCAGCTTGTGCACGTCTGCAATATGCAGACCTGTGGTCGGCTCGTCCAGAATATAAACCGTCTTGCCGGTTCCTCGTTTGACTAGCTCATTTGCCAGCTTTACACGCTGTGCTTCGCCACCGGAAAGAGTTGTTGCACTCTGACCCAGCGTAACATAACCCAGACCCACATCCAGCAAGGTTTGCAGTTTGCGGGCAATCTTAGGCTGGTTTGCAAAGAACAGACAAGCTTCTTCCACCGTCATGTTCAGTACATCTGCGATGGTCTTATCCTTATATTTGACCTCCAGCGTTTCCCTGTTATAGCGACTGCCTTTGCAGACTTCGCACGGAACATATACGTCCGGCAAAAAGTGCATTTCAATTTTCAAAATGCCGTCGCCCTCACAGGCTTCGCAGCGACCGCCCTTCACATTAAAGCTAAAGCGTCCGGGACCATAACCACGCATTTTTGCGTCCTGCGTCTGCGCAAATACATTACGAATATCCGTAAAAATTCCTGTATAGGTTGCAGGGTTGGAACGCGGGGTACGGCCAATGGGCTGCTGGTCGATACCGATTACCTTATCGACCCACTCCAGACCCTGAATTTCCTTGCATTTACCGGCACGATGCTTTGCATGATTCAGCTGGTTCGCCAGCGTGTTATACAAAACCTCGTTCACCAGACTGGACTTGCCCGAACCGGAAATGCCCGTAACGCAAATGAACTCACCCAGCGGAAAATCCACTGTAACATTACGCAGATTGTTTTCCTTTGCTTTTACCACGCGCAGACTGTGACCATTGCCCTTGCGGCGGATTTCCGGAGGCATAATGCGCTTGCGTCCCGACAAATACGCGCCTGTGATGCTGCGCTTGGATTTGCAGATATCTTCCAGCTTACCCGCTGCCACAATTTCGCCGCCATGCACACCCGCACCGGGACCCACATCGACAATAAAATCTGCAGCGCGCATGGTATCTTCGTCATGCTCAACGACCACTACAGTATTGCCCAAATCACGCAGACGCTGCAAGGTTGCAATCAGCTTGTCGTTATCTCTCTGATGCAGACCAATGCTCGGCTCGTCCAGAACGTACAAAACACCTGTCAAGGCACTGCCGATCTGCGTAGCCAGACGGATACGCTGGCTTTCACCGCCGGACAGTGTACCTGCCGAACGCGCCAAAGTTAGATAGCTCAAGCCGACGCTCTGCAAAAAGCCAAGACGTGCCTTGACTTCCTTAAAAATCTGATCGCCGATCTGGTGTTCTTTCTCTGTCAGCGTCGGTTCCACCTGTTCAATAAAATCAATTTCTTCCTGAATGGACATATCACAGAATTCCATGATATTTTTGCCGCCGATGGTTACCGACAGCAGTGCCGGTTTCAGTCGATGACCATGACAATCCGGACAAGGCAAAGCATTCATGGTATGAGAAATCTCTTCCTTCATCCATTCGCTGTTTGTTTCACGGAAGCGACGCTCCAGATTGGGAATCAGACCCTCGAACACATTCCGATATTCACCGCTGCCGAACTCGTTGGTACGGCGCATTTCCAAGCGTTCGGTACCAGTGCCGTACAGCAATGCATGGAGTGCTTCTTCGGAAAAGTCCTTGATGGGTGTATCCAGCGTAAAGCCGTATTTCTTACCCAGTGCTTCATAGTACATTCCGCTGAGAGAGCCTTCGGCATAATACCAGCCGCTGGCTTTGATGGCACTTTGCCGAATGGACAAATCCTTATTGGGCAAAATCAAATCCGGGTCCACTTTCATAAAAGTACCCAGACCAGTACAGGTCTCACAGGCACCAAACGGGTTATTAAAGGAGAACATACGCGGGCTGATTTCGCTGATAGATACACCGTGATCCGGGCAGGCAAAGTGCTGACTGAAGGTCAGCATCTCACCGCCAATCACATCCACCTCTGCCAGACCGTCGGTCAAATTCAGTGCAGTTTCCAAGCTGTCCGCCAGACGGCTGCGGATGCCGTCTTTCATAACCAGACGGTCCACCACGACTTCCACCGTATGCTTGAGGTTCTTTTCCAGAACGATTTCTTCATCCAAATCGTACAGGTTGCCGTCCACACGCACACGAGCAAAACCCGCACGACGCGCGTTATCCAGCTCTTTTACCTGTGTACCCTTGCGACCACGCACAACCGGCGCCAAAATCTGAAAACGGGTACCCTCCGGGATTTTCAGTACCGCATCCACCATTTCATCCACGGTCTGTTGTTTGATTTCCTTGCCGCAAACCGGGCAGTGCGGTACGCCGATATTGGCATACAGTAAACGCAGGTAGTCATAAATTTCCGTCACCGTGCCCACGGTAGAGCGGGGGTTGTGGCTGGTGGTTTTCTGATCGATGGAAATTGCCGGAGAAAGTCCGGTAATTTCGTCCACATCCGGCTTGTCCATGCGGCCCAAAAACATCCGCGCATAGCTGGACAGACTTTCCACATAGCGGCGCTGACCATCCGCGTACAGCGTATCAAATGCCAGACTGGACTTGCCGGAACCCGACAAACCCGTCATTACAACGAGCTTATTGCGGGGAATGGTCAGATTGATATTTTTCAGGTTGTGCTCTCTGGCACCCTTGATGATAATTTTATCGTTTGCCAAAATATTTTCCCTTCTTACTGGTTGGTTTCCGTTTTCCGGCACGGCGGTCCTGCTCTGCCGAAGAATCCACGGTCGGGTCCTCGCCGTTTTTCAGGCGTTCGATTTGGTCACGCAGGAATGCCGCGTGCTCAAATTCCAGAATCTTTGCGGCTTCTTTCATTTCACGGGTCAGACGTTCGATTTCTGCCTGACGCTCCATCTTGCCCATACGGCGGGTCAGCATTCGGTTGGTTTCTTCCTTATCGCTGATTTCGATGGAGCCGCGGATTTCCTTGATAATGGTCTTAGGCACAATGCCATGTTCTTCATTATACGCAGTCTGAATGCTGCGGCGGCGTTCGGTTTCGGTAATCGCGCGCTCCATACTGGGGGTAACTTCATCCGCATACATAATGACCAGACCCTGGGCATTTCGCGCTGCACGACCAATCGTCTGAATCAAGCTTGTTTCACTGCGCAGGAAACCTTCCTTATCCGCATCCAGAATCGCTACCAAGCTTACCTCCGGCAAATCCAGACCCTCACGCAGCAGGTTAATACCAACTACCACGTCAATAGCACCAATACGCAAATCCTTGATGATTTCCATACGCTCGAAGGTATCCACCTCGTGGTGCATATACTTAACTTTCACTCCGTGGTCAGTGAGATATTCCGTCAAATCCTCTGCCATGGCCTTGGTCAGTGTTGTAACCAGTGTGCGCTCTTTCTTTGCAATACGCAGATTGATTTCACCCAAAAGATCCTCAATTTGCCCTTCTACCGGGCGCACCTGAATTTCTGGGTCCAACAAACCTGTGGGGCGAATCACCTGCTGCGCTACGCGGGTACTGTGTTCTTTTTCATAGGGACCGGGTGTTGCAGAAACAAAAATCGTCTGATTCAGCTTCTGCTCCACTTCCTCAAAGCGCAGGGGACGGTTATCAAACGCACTGGGCAGTCGAAATCCGAACTCTACCAGTGATTTTTTCCGTCCATAGTCACCGCCATACATAGCGTGCATCTGCGGCAGCATAACGTGGCTTTCATCTACCATCAAAAGCCAGTCATCTGGGAAGTAATCCATCAAAGTCGTTGGCATACTACCGGGCGCACGACCCGCCAAAACAGCAGAATAGTTCTCGATGCCTTTGCATACGCCCACTTCCTGCAGCATTTCAATATCATAATTGGTGCGCTGCTGGATGCGCTGTGCTTCGATGAGTTTTCCTTCCGCATTGAATTTGCGAACCTGCTCATCGCATTCTTCCCGGATGCGCTGGATACCTGCGATTTTCTTTTCCGAGCTGACCAGATAGTGGCTGGCTGGGAAAATCGCAACGTGCTTGACCACGTTCTGCTTGGCACCAGTCAGCGGCTGGAATTCCACAATGCGATCCACTTCATCACCAAAGAACTCCACGCGAATCGCGGTATCTGCCATATATGCCAGATAAATATCCACCGTATCGCCTTTGACGCGGAACTTGTTGCGCACAAAGTTCATATCGTTGCGCTCATACTGTAGAGTAACAAGCTTTTCGCACAATTCATCCCGGCTGATTTCCATACCGGGGCGAAGACTGATTACCATACTGCGGTAGTCGATAGGGTCACCCAGCGAGTAAATACAGGATACGGATGCTACAATAATTACATCCCGCCGCTCGGATAAAGCCGCCGTAGCGGAATGGCGCAGACGGTCAATTTCATCATTGATCGCACTGTCTTTTTCAATATAGGTATCCGTGCTGGGGATGTATGCCTCCGGCTGGTAGTAATCGTAGTAAGAAACAAAGTATTCTACTGCCGAATCCGGAAAAAAAGCCCGCATTTCCGTACACAGCTGGGCAGCCAAGGTCTTATTGGGCTCCAGAATTAAAGTAGGTCGACCGGTACGGGCAATCACATTTGCCATGGTAAAGGTCTTACCGGAGCCTGTCACACCCAGAAGGGTCTGAAAACGATCCCCCGCCTCCACACCGGCTACCAGCGCATCGATTGCCTGCGGCTGGTCGCCCGTCGGAGAAAAGGGCGCAACCAAATGAAACTCTGCTTTTTCCGCCATCTTTGCACCTCTCAAAAAACAACTTAACGTTGTTACATTGACCTTATTATATCATGCCGCAAATTCGATTGCAACTGACACAATGGAATAAAATCCACGCATCAAATCTCTGTATTCCACCTGTAAATTTTCTCACAAGCCACTTGTCATCGCGTTTTCTTTGTGCTATAGTAAAAAAGTATGAGTATTCGACACCTTGTCATAAATAGCTGCTGCATTTTCGACTTTTTTGTAGCAGCTGTTTTGCTGTCCTGAGGAGGATTTTACTATGGTTTATGACGTGATCGTGATCGGCGCCGGCCCTGGCGGTATCTTCTCTACTTACGAGCTGACCAAGCTGAACCCCGACCTGAAGGTCGCTGTGTTTGAAGCAGGTCACTCTCTGGAAAAGCGCCGCTGCCCCATTGACGGCGAGAAGATCAAGTCCTGCATCAACTGCAAGAGCTGCTCCATTATGAGCGGTTTCGGTGGCGCAGGCGCTTTCTCTGACGGTAAGTACAACATCACCAACGACTTCGGAGGCACTCTGTACGAGTACATCGGCAAGCAGAAGGCTCTGGAGCTGATGCGTTATGTCGACGATATCAACATGGCATACGGCGGCGAAGGCACCAAGCTGTACAGCACTGCCGGCACCAAGTTCCGTAAGCTGTGCATGCAGAATGACCTGCATCTGCTGAACGCTTCTGTGCGTCATCTGGGCACTGACATCAACTATGTTGTGCTGGAAAATATGTATGAGTATCTGAAGACCCGTGCCGAGTTCTTCTTTGATACGCCGGTGGATTCTGTTTCCGTTCTGGAAGATGGCACCTATCAGATTCACTGCGGCGATGCAACCTACGAGTGCAAGAAGTGCGTTATCTCTGTTGGCCGCAGCGGTTCCAAGTGGATGGAGCAGGTTTGCCGTGATCTGAAGATTCAGACCAAATCCAACCGTGTTGACCTGGGTGTACGCGTTGAGCTGCCCGCTGAAGTATTCTCCCACCTGACCGACGAGCTGTACGAGAGCAAGATCGTATACCGTACGCCCAAGTACGGCGATCTGGTTCGTACCTTCTGCATGAACCCCAAGGGTGCAGTTGTTAACGAGAACACCAACGGCATCGTAACCGTTAACGGTCACAGCTATGAGGACCCCGAAAAGCAGACCGAGAACACCAACTTTGCTCTGCTGGTTGCAAAGCACTTCTCCGAGCCTTTCCACGATTCCAACGGATACGGCGAGAGCATCGCACGCCTGAGCAATATGCTGGGCGGCGGCGTTATTGTGCAGCGTTTTGGCGACTTGATTCGTGGTCAGCGCAGCACCCAGAAGCGTATTGATGAATCCTTCACTACGCCGACTCTGCACGCAACCCCCGGCGATCTGAGCCTGGTTCTGCCCAAGCGTATTCTGGACGGCATCATCGAGATGGTCTACGCACTGGATAAGATTGCTCCGGGTACTGCAAACGACGATACCCTGCTGTACGGCGTCGAAGTTAAGTTCTACAACATGGAAGTTGCTGTAGACGAACACCTGCAGTCTCAGTATGATGGTCTGTATATCATCGGCGACGGCAGTGGTATCACCCACTCCCTGTCCCACGCTTCTGCAAGCGGCGTTCACGTTGCACGCTGCATCGCACAGCAGTAATTTTTCTTTGTAAAACAAAAAGGCGGCAAACCAATCGGTTTGCCGCCTTTTTCTGTTCAATCAAATTTCGCTGTGATGCTCCAGGCTTGCGTGGAACTTATCATACATATGGCTGCGGCATTCTGCTACAGTCATAGTCATATCCACATAGTGCTGGTGCGGGTACTCGGGACGCAGTTCGCTTTCCCAAACCTTGTTTTCCAGCTGATCTGCCACATATTCTTTCTTCTCTGCAACGGTGGGCAGCTCTGCTACCAGCTCGCCATTGACAATGTACGGAATCAGCAGCTTTTCCACCTTGGCAGGAACCAAAGTGACGCAGCGCTCAGTAGCTTCCGGGTTAAGGTTCATAACCTGAATCGGCTTACCTGCCTCAATCACTTCATCATCCATCGCAACGATGTCAGCCTGACCCTTACCATCTTCGTCATAAACACGCCATGCCATCTTCTTGCCGGGGATGATTGCCTTTGCTGCAGTATCGGAGCACTTCATCTTGGGGGTATAGGTGCCGTCCTCATTGCGGATTGCAACCAGCTTGTACACACCACCAAAGACAGGGTCAGAAGCAGAAGTAATCAGATTTTCACCTACGCCGTAAGTGTTGATCTTTGCACCTTCGTAAACTTCCATTGCCAGCATCTTCTGCTCGTCCAAGCCGTTGGATGCAACGATCTGGATGTAATTCTTGCCCACAGCATCCAGTGCCTTGCGCAAACGCTTGGAACCGCGTGCCAAGTCGCCGGAGTCGATGCGAGCGCTCTTGACGCGCTTGCTGGGATCGTTGGGGTACTTCTCGATCAGGTAGTCATCCAGCTTGATCAGGTTCGGCAGACCGCTGCCGAAAATGCTGTAGGTATCCAGCAGCAGGCTGACAGAATCCGGGTAGGTATCTGCAAAAGCCTTAAATGCTTCAAACTCATTGGGGAAGAACTCAATAAAACTGTGTGCAACAGTGCCGCAAGCTTTTACATCGCTGCCGAAACGCATTTCAGCCAAGCAGTTTGCGGTACCCACACAGCCGCCCAGAATAGCAGCATATGCGCCGTCATTGCCAGCAGATTCGCCCTGTGCACGACGGGTACCGAATTCCATAACCTTGCGGGACTGGGTGGTGCCCAGGCCGGTAATCTTGGTTGCCTTGGTGGCAATCAAGCTGTGGAAGTTCATGGTCTGCAGCAGGTAGGTTTCAATCAAAATTGCGCCAACCATGTCGCACTCAATACGCACCATCTGCACGTTGGGGTAGCAGACACAGCCTTCACGCAGTGCATACATATCGCCCTTCCAGCGGTAGTCGCGCAGGTAATCGCAGAACTCCTCGCTCATGCCCTTGGTGCGCAGCCACTGAATATCCTGCTCGTTGAAATGATAGTTGAGCAGGAAACGGGTCAACTTGCGCTGACCGCAGCTGATGGAATAGCCGCTTCCGCCGGGATTTTTACGGAAGAACATATCAAATACCAACCGCTTGTCCTTAAAGCCATGCAGGAACAGGCAGTTTGCCATGGTAAACTCATAAAAGTCCGTTACCATCGCCGGGTTATCGTAATCTTCATCCGGAATGTAAGGTTCTACTTTATAATTTGACATGATAATTCTCCTTTTACTGTCATAATGTACAGACGCCTTTTGGGGAAACCTGTCTTGACAGTTCACGTTTAACTGTCAGTATAACATGTTTTGTGCTGCTTGTCAGCACCATTTTTTCAATAACGCATAGGCGGCATTCTTCCCGTTTCATACAGAGAAAGTGTCTCCTCCCCCGCCAAAATGATATGATCCAGCAGCCGCACCTGCAAAAGTGCCAGCGCACGAGCCGCTTCATTTGTACTAAACAGATCCTGCCTGCTGGGCAGAACATTGCCGTCCGGATGATTATGCGCCAGTACCACATATGCTGCACCAGCCCGCACCGCCTCAGCCGCAATCCGGCGTACACTCATATCCACACCACTGGCAGAACCTTCTTCTAGCCAAACGGTACGCAGCAGCTGTCGCCTGTCATCCAGCGCAAGCATAAGCAGCTTCTCCTGTTTTGCACCACGAAATAACGGAATCAGATAGTTGACAACGGCTTCCGTATTAGAGAGCCTGCGCCGCACTTTGCTTCTGCTGGCAAGATAATAGCGGTCAATCTCGGTCAGTGTATGCAGAAAATGCGCTGTTGCCGGACCCACACCGGGTACCGTGACAAGCTCTTTTTCGTCTGCCTCCAGCACATCTGCAAAGCTGCCGAATCTGTCCAGCAGCGCATGAGCAATGGGGTTTGTGTTTTGTCTTGGTATTGCAAAGAACAACACATACTCCAGTACTTCGTGTTCCGCCAGGCTTGCCAATCCATACTCTTTCACTTTGGCACGCATACGGCTGCGGTGGTCTTCGTGAACCGGCTTTTTGCGCTGGGGTCGTTTGGGCTGCGTGTCCACAGATAAACCTCCTGTTGATTTTACTTTACGCGGGTCAGCATTTATTATATACTAATTTGGAACATATGAAAAGCAAAAGAAAGTGAGCTCTGCCATGAAACGATTTACCGCTGGTCCGAATGACGCCGGAGTGCGTCTTTCCCGCTTTGTACAAAGTGTGACCAAAGACCTGCCCAACAGTCTGTTATACAAAAGTTTCCGCAATAAGCGCATCAAGGTCAACGGCAAACGCGCCCAGCCCGACGACCGTTTGAACGAGGGCGACGTCATCGAGCTGTACATCATTGATGAATTCTTCCCTGCCGTTCCGGCAAAAGCTGCTCCTGCCAAGGCGAAAAAGCCTGCCGTACGCCAGCCGAAAGTTCAGGTCATTTACGAGGACGAAAATATTGCGGTGCTGTACAAGCCCGCCCATCTGCTGTGCCACAGCGACCGCACCGGTGACGCAAATCTGGTAGATGCTTTTACTGCCTACCTGACCGAAAAGGGTGAATATGACCCCGCCGGAGAAAATCGCTTTCATCCGGCAGTCTGCAACCGACTGGACCGCGGCACGGAAGGATTGGTCATCGCTGCAAAGAGTTATGCTGCTCTGCGTGACATGAATGAAATCATCCGCACCGACCTATTGAAGAAAGAATACTATACCATCACCGTCGGCATCCCAAAATCCGGTCGCTTTACCGCATGGTGGGAGCATGACGACAAACTCAACAAAGTGCGTATTCATGCCCACGAGGATGCCGCAGGTAATTATAAAAAGATCATCACCGATGTGGATGTTCTGAAAGTTGCCGGACCGTTTGCGCTGTGCAAAATTGGTCTGATTACCGGACGCACCCATCAGATTCGTGCGCATCTGGCATTTCTAGGTCGCCCTGTTTTGGGTGATATCAAATACGGCAACCGGAAAATGAACGAGCGCACTGGTACCAAAACGCAGGCATTGTGTGCGGTACGCGTTAGCTTTTTGGATATTCCCAAAGAAAATACACTGCACTATCTTTCCGGCAAGGTCATCAAGCTGAAGGACCCGGCTATTTTGCAGCAATTTGCCGCACTGGATAAAAACGACCAGTAATTCAGACCGCAAACCCACTAACACTTCGTTTGTCGTGTTAGTGGGTTTCTTTTGGGATTACTCCCTTTTTCTCGCAAAGCAGTTTTCCATATTCACACACGATGGACAAGCTGCCAGAACACACAATGTGTAATAAGAAATGAGGCATCTTAGAACCTTTATGAAGAACAAAGAATCTTTTCTGCAAAAGAGCTGGGTTGTTGCCTTGCTCGCTTTCGTATGCTGCTTTTTATGGGGCAGCGCATTCCCCTGTGTCAAAATCGGCTATAACCTGTTTCACATCGCACCGGAGGACACCGCTTCGCAAATTCTTTTCGCTGGTGCGCGGTTCACGCTTGCCGGTATTTTGACCGTTATCATCGGCAGTGTTTTGCGTAAAAAGATACTTGTCCCCGCCAGTTCCTCCTGGGGTATGGTATTGAAACTGAGTCTTGCGCAAACAGTTATCCAGTATCTGCTTTTCTACATTGGTCTTGCGAATACTTCCGGTGTAAAAGCATCCATCATTGTCGCATCGAATGTATTTCTGTCCATCTTGTTTTCTGCATTGATTTTCCGCTATGAAAAGCTGAGCACCAGCAAAATCATCGGCTGCCTTTTGGGTTTTGCAGGTGTCGTACTGATCAATCTGAACGGAACCGGATTGGATGGCTCCATGTCATTTCTGGGTGAGGGCTTCATGTTTCTTTCCACGTTGTCCTATGCACTTTCTTCTGTCCTGATTAAAAAATATGGTCAGCTGGAAAACCCGGTCACATTGAGCGGCTATCAATTTACGCTCGGCGGTATCATTATGGCAGTAGCAGGTGTGTGTATGGGTGGTCAGCTACACGGTTTTACCCTGCGTTCTACTATGCTTTTGATTTACATGGCACTGATTTCCGCAGTCGCCTATTCGCTGTGGGGCATTTTGCTGAAGCATAACCCTGTCAGTAAGGTAGCTGTTTTCGGATTTATGAACCCGGTTTTCGGTGTGATTTTGAGCGCCATCCTCTTAAAAGAACAAAATCAGGCATTCACTGTGCAGGGTTTGATTTCTTTGATTTTGGTGTGCATCGGTATTTATGTTGTAAATCAGGATTTTTCCAAACTGACCCCTGATACGTAATAATACTTCTTCATTCTTCTAATCCAATGGAAGGTTTTAGCGATGAAAAGCCGGTAAATCTTCTTCGAAATATTTCGTTAGAAAATCTAAAAATGATTTGATCACAACGCTGTGATGTATCCCCCCCACAAAACATAAAAAGCAGGAACGCAACACGTTCCTGCTTTTTTTATTGTTCAGGCTCGTCGATGGGTTCTGTTCTGGGATAGCCCTTCAGCGTCAGGATTTCTTCCAAAACCTGCCCACATACCGGTGCCGACAATGCGCCACCACCATTGGACCAGCTGTGCGGCTCATCTATACAAATCAGCACCAGATATTGGGGATCATCCGCCGGGGCAACGGCAACAAAGCTGGCAATGCGTGCTTTCTCATTTTCGCTGTCCAGCTTTTGGCTGGTGCCGCTTTTTCCGCCGATTCGATACCCCTGCACCTGTGCATTATGTCCGGTTCCCCCTTTTACAACCTGCTCCATCATTGCGCACATGGCTGCGCTGGCTTCTGGTTTGATAACCTGCCGCACCACAGTTGGTTCCACTTCTTTTACCAATTTTCCGTCGGCATCATAGATTTCGCTTACCACATAGGGTTTCATCAGCTTTCCTCCATTGACCACCGCACAAACCGCCGTCGCCATTTGGATATAGCTGATTTTACTGCTTTGCCCGAAGGAACAGCTGGCAAGCTCTACTGGGCCCATGCGGTCAGCTGTATAATATTCACTCTTCTTCGGTTCGGCGGGCAAATCAATTCCGGTTGCGCTGCGCAAACCAAAGTTTGCGAAATAATCGCAGAAAGCCTCCTTACCCAGACGCTGTCCTACCTGAATAAAGCTCTGGTTGCAGCTGTTCATCAAAGCCTGTGTTAAAGTCTGTGCGCCATGCCGCTTGAAATTTGCACAGTGAAAATGTGTACCTGCCACACTGATGGATTTTCCACAGAAGAAACTGGTATCCGGTGTCACAGCCCCAGCATCCAATGCTGCTGCGCAGGTAATCAGTTTGAAAACACTACCCGGCTCATATAAATCGCTTACCGCTTTGTTTCGCCATTGCGTCTGCTGCGCCAACTGCAGTGCTTTGCTGCGATCCTCGCCTGTCAGCGCATCTACCTGCGCACGCACAACCGGGTCGTAAATCACACGGGGCTGGTTGGGGTCAAATGCAGGTGTGGTACACATTCCCAGTACAGCACCGGTATCCACATCCATCACGATTCCCACAGCACGCTGGTCCACATGATGCTCGGTAACGGCATATCGGAGCGCATTTTCCAGTGTTCGTTGAATGGGCAATTCAATGGTCAATGTCAAGCTATCCCCTTGTACCGGTGATTGTAACGTTGCATAACTTTGTTCCAATGTATAGCCCCAGGCGTTCGCTGCTGTCAGCACAGTTCCTTTTTCACCCGTCAGTGTGCTGTTATACTCCAACTCCAGACCAGCCATTCCCGCATTATCCACATTGGTAAAACCCAGTACAGAAGCCAGCAATTCCCCTTGCGGGTAATATCGCTTGGTATCTTGATTGATAAAAATGCCGGAAATCTGGTTTTCGCTGCAAAACGAACGCACAGCATCCGCCGTTTCCCTGTCCACACGATATTTCAGCAAACAGTCATTGGACTTACGGTCATTGAATTTTTTTCTCACTTTCTCAGGGTCCAGCTCCAAAATTTCTGCCAGACCCGCCGCTGCTTTCTCTACATCTTCGTCCGCAATTTCCCGCGGTGACGCACGGATCGTCCAACAGGTTGCGCTCGTTGCAAGCAATGCACCATCCGCACTGTAAATTTCACCTCTCGCCGCCGGCACCACAGTATCTCGCAGCTGCTGCCCGGCTGCACGCTGTGCATACCAGACTCCCTGTACAATCTGCAAATGATACAGGCGCATCACCAGACCGCCGAAAATCACAACTACTAAAAGGCAGGACAGCAGCCGCACCCTGTTTCGCAGAGTACGCTCCACTACTGCGCGCACCAGATACTCCATCTCCACACCTCCACAAGGAAAATGTATGCACTGTAATGCGCCAACAGACATTCTTACAAAGTTTTCATTCAATATGTATCAATTTGCAGGTTTTCCGTTGTTATTCTTTTGTCATTTATCCGATTTTACTTTTTCCCTATCATTTATTTTGTTTTTTTCTTATCAAAATTCGACACATTATGCTATAATTTGATTGTTCCTACAGTTTTTATACAGTTTTTGTGTATAATTGTACCAACATTTTTTACACTCTCCCTCTTTTGGTTCTTTCCAAAAAAGGGACATTCATTACCCGAAGGAGGACATGCTACATGAAAAAGCAAAAGCTCTGTTATCTCTTCTGCTTGTAGCGGCCATGCTGTGTTCCATGTTGCCCCCGCATTTGCGGCAGCACCGGAACCTGTATTGACCTCTGCCGTTGAAGAGGCTGTAACCGATACAGAAACTGTACCGGAAGAAGCACCGCAGGAAGTTCTGCCCGACGCAACTGCCGAGCCGGCTCCCGAAGATGCTTCTGAACCTGAAGTTGTCATTCCTGCTGAATTGATTCAGCCGGCGGAGCCTTCTGTTCCGTCTGACGCTGCAAGCGAAGAACTGCCTGCAGACGAAGAAATGGCTACTGAAGAACCCACCGCTGAGGAACCTTCGGCTGAGGAGCCCGCTCCCAGCACAGAAGGCGTAGCCAAAATCGGCGAAACTACTTATGCAACACTGGATGAAGCTGTCAAGGCAGCTGAAAACGGTGCTGTCATCGAGGTTCTGGCTGACTGCACGACTGACGGTTTGAACCTGTCCAAGGATCTGACTATTCGCGCTGCTGCAGGTCTGACCGCAAAGCCCACCATCACCTTTGTAAAAGACGGTATCGCACTGTGGGCTAAGAGCCTGACGTTCGAAGGCTGTAACGTCGAAATGACTCGTGTTGGCTCCACGCCTTATGCAGAATGGCGCTGGATGACCATTTGCGGTCAGGCCGGTTCTGCCTTGAATCTGATTGATACAACGATGTCCATGGATGGCCAGGATTTGCCCAGCAACACACACGCAATCTATGCGGATAACGGCATGAAACTGTTTATGGATCATTCCAAACTGTCCATTATGCAGTATCCGCAGGATGCTCTGGAATGGAACGGCGGCAACTATGATTACAACGTGGAAATGATTGATTCCACTTATTTGTCTGACCGCAACCGTTCCGGTTTCGCCGGCACTTTCAATGTGAAAGCTACCCGCTCCGTAATTGATGTTATCAACAGCTCCGGTAACGGTTCCAATGGTTCCAATTTTCACTTCATCGATTCCAATGTAAATTTCAGCGAAAATGGCTCCCACGGTCTGTCCGTCGGTGCTCTTACTGTTGAAAATTCTAATATTAGTATTTACCACAATGGTCTGTGCGGTATTGCTGTAAGTGCTGCAGACGATTTGCTGGTAGACGGTACTTACACACTGAATATCGCATACAACTGCTATAAAACCTGGACTGCAAGTTCTGCACTGCGTATGTATGGTGGTAGCCGCAAAGCCCTGATTCAGAGCGGTGCTAAAGTTATCATCCACGATAACGAGGCTTCCGGTATGGAAACCTACCGTCCTACCGTATTTGAAGAAGGTGTTGCTCTGGCCATCTTCAACAACCAGATTCTTCGCAACGAGTCTAAGGGCACAGACGGCATGGGCGGCGGTATTTACACCTACCGCGCACTCACTCTGCCTTCCAACGCCGTGATCCGTAACAACCACGCACTCACTTGCGGCGATGATATTTACTGCCACCCGGAGGAAGGTCAGATCACCTTTGGTAAAGTCGGTACTGACTGGGCTCTGGATGGCGCACCCGACTGCGAACACGCAATCGATGGCTGGTATGACGACTCCGTAGGCGCTCGCTGGTCTGCACATAGCAAACCGGTTCACGCAGAAGTCTTCCACGAAGACGAATTTGACGAAACTACCGGTCTGACCACTGTGAAGGGTGAGCTGAGCCTGAAGGCTGCACACAAGCTATCTGCACTGCCCCCGGTATATCCCGATCAGCCGGATGTTCCCTCTTGGGAAATTTCCAAGTCCAAGTCCGCAACCGAGCTGGACGAAAACTTCGAATCCCGCGTAACCTTGTCTCTGCCTTCTGCTGAACAGAATCTGATGACTGATATCGTTTTCGTCTTTGATAAGTCCAGCTGCAGCGAACCGGTTCGCAAAGAAGTCAGCAAAATGCTGACTCAGCTTTATACCCATGCAGAAGAAAGCGGTGCAAGCATCAAGATCGGTGCTGTAAAGTTCCGTGGAAACGCACCTGAATTTGCACTGCGCGAACTGAACAGCACTACCAAAGACGAGCTGACCAAATTCTTGACCATTCCTCCGCTGGTAGGCGGTTCCAACATGAGCATGGGTCTGCTGGCAGGCGAAAAGATGCTGGACGCAGATACCTCTGTGGATAACAGCCGCAAATATCTGATTCTGGTAAGTGACGGCATCACTTATATCTGGGATGACGAAAACACGCCGGAACAAGAAAATCCGGGCATTAACTTCTCCAACGTTGATTTCACCAACAAGCCTTTCCTGGCAAGCCCGGATGGTTGGGATGTCAAGCATGGTAACGGATATGTACCTGCAGACTGGAATCAGGAACTGCAGCAGATCGGTCTGCTCGTGAATGATTCCATCCAGCAGAAGAGCAGCACTTATGTGCGCCATTCCGATATTTCCAAAAAGCCTTTTGTAAAGCCCGACGAACAGTCGAAATATGCTTCCACCGTTGACGTTGCTCTGTTCAAGTCCTATCAGGCATACCAGAACATTAGTGCAAAGTACAACACCTTTGCCGTTGTGAGCGGTCGTGAAAGTGATATGGCTGCCTATCCGTATGGCGCTTCCTTTATGAAGTTCTTGGCAAACAATAAGGACGTCACCTTCGAAAACATCGAAAAAGAAATCCTGTACCTGCTGGATGCCGGCTCTACGGTAGTAGACGTGATTGGCTACGGCAAGGACAACAAGGGCAACGATTACAACATGGACTTCGTTGCTGATGCCTCCAAGCTGAACCTGACTGTCGGCGAAACCGCTTTGACTGCTGAGGCAGTTGAAATCGAGCCGGATGCATTCTTCACCGAGCACAAGTTTGAAACCGCACGTTTCGGCTTTGGCAAGAACGAGAACGGCACCTACGACTACGTTGTACACTACTACGCAAACGGCAAGGATGGCCACTCTGATGAGTGCTTTGTCTGGGACATCAATGTTCCGGTGAGCAACTTTGCTCCGGTCCAGCTGACTTACTCCGTTAAGCTGACCAATCCGCAGACTGTGGAAGGCACCTACGGCGAATACGACCAGTTCGGTACCAACCACAAGGATGCACTTTACACCAACGAAAGCGCAACCATCTTCCCCGTTGACAGCAACGGTCTGGCTGGCGTACCTGAGCTGTTCGAGAAGCCTACCGTTTCTTATACGGTCGCAGCTGCTCCTACTCCCCACCCGTCGAGCCCACTCCCACGCCGGTCGACCCGACTCCTACTCCTACTCCTACTCCTACGCCTGAAGTAAAGCCGGAACCCACACCGGCTCCTACCGCTGCACCCACTGCTGTTCCTCAGAATAACGGCAATGGTACAAATACCGGCGACACCACAAACATGAACCTGTGGTTCTCTATGATGACGCTGTGCGCTATGGGTGCTGCTGGTGCTTGGGTGATTTCCAAGAAATCCCGCTAATCCGGTAACGTAAAGCAAACGATAAAATAAGAGCCTCACCAATTTGGTGAGGCTCTTATTTTATACTTTATTGTATTCTGTTTATAGGCTCATATGCGCCGCTATGCAAAAAAATCAAATGTGGAAGTACTGCTGAATTTCCTTTTCGTGACCCAGCACCAGAATGCTCTTTTCTGCATCCAGAATCGTGTCTGCGCTGACGCTCATATCCCATTTGCCCTTTTCCTTGATGCCCAAGATATTGATGCCGTACTTCTTGCGGATATCCAGCTGAACAACCGTCTTGCCAACCCAATTTTCGGGGATGTCCAGCTCAAAGATTGCGTAATCGTGATCCAGTTCAATGTAATCCAAAACGTGATCAGAAGCGCAGCGAATTGCCGTCCAGGTAGCCAGCTGCTTTTCGGGATAAACGACCTCATCTGCACCGTTGCGCAGCAAAAACTTTTCCTGTACGCCGGTAGCTGCACGAGCGATGACCTTGCGTGCGCCGTACTCTTTCAGCAGAGATGCCGTTTCCAGAGAATTCTGGAAGTTATCACCAATCGTGACGATACATACATCGAAGTTTCGGATGCCCAGAGAGGACAGGAAATCCTCATTGGTGCTGTCGCCAATCTGTGCGTTGGTAACAAAGGACAGTGCAGAGTTAACACGCTCTTCGTCAATGTCAATCGCCAGAATCTCATGTCCCATATCGTACAACTTCATTGCAATGTGGCGGCCGAATCTGCCCAGACCAATCAACAAAATAGATTTCATTTTCTTTTCTCCTTTTATTAACCCACAGTCAGCTTTTCCTGCGGCAATCTTGCCGTTGTGTTCTTATTACCAACCAGTGTTGCAAATACCAGTGTCAAACCACCTACACGACCCAGATACATCAGAATAATCAGGATACTTCTGGAAATCATGCTCAGCTCCGGTGTAATGCCCAGCGTCAGACCAACCGTACCAACAGCAGAAGCCGTTTCAAACAAGCAGGTCAGCAGCGGTAAACCTTCGATTGTACTGATAATCAAACCACCTGTTACAAACATGGTGATATACATTGTTACAATCGTACCAGCCGTGCGGACAGTTTCGTGGTCGATGCGACGGCCGAAAAACTGTGTGTGCTCTTTGCGAGAGAATACCGACATTGCCGTTGACAGCATAACGGCCAGCGTTGTGTTTTTCATACCGCCTGCGGTAGATGCAGGTGCACCACCAACCAGCATCAGGATAATCATGATAAACACACCGGTTTCGCTCAAAAGGGTCAAATCTGCGGTATTAAAGCCTGCTGTACGGGGCGTAACAGCCTGGAACAAAGAAGCCCAGATTCGCTGACCCAGCGGCATACCACCAAATTCAAAGAAGAAGAAATAAACAGTCGGCAAGCTGATCAGCAATGCCGTTGCAACCAGAATGATTTTGCTCTGCATCCGAAAACGCTTGAAGTGCAGCTTATGGGTTGCAAAATCTTCCCAGGTAGAAAAGCCAATACCGCCGATGATGATCAGACCCATGATGGCGATATTGATTGCAGGGTTTGTGATGTAGTACGTCAGCGACGAATACTGCTGTCTGGTACCCATCAGGTCGAAGCCCGCATTACAGAATGCGGAAATCGAATGGAACACACTGTACCAGATACCCTTCAAAAAGCCCATCTCTTTGCAGAATACCGGTGCCATAATGCTGGCACCAATCAACTCAAAGATAAATGTCATTCGGATGATAAATCCGGTCAGTCGGACGATACCGCCCATTTTAGGTGCCGAAATCGACTCCTGCATCAGGCTGCGCTGCCGCAAACCAATTCTGCGTCCAGACAAAACAGCCAGTGCAACCGCAATGGTGACAACACCCATACCGCCGATCTGAATCAGCATCAGGATGATCATCTGACCAAAGGTTGACCAATAGGTTGCGGTATCTCTTACGATCAAACCTGTAACACACACGGCTGATGTCGCAGTGAACAAGCCATCTGCAAAAGTCGCTCCCTGACCATCCTGTGTTGCGATTGGCAAGGTTAGCAGCAATGCGCCGAACAAGATGACAGCAGCAAATCCGATAATAATGATTTGCGCTGACGAAAGTTGTTTCAGCTTTTTCTTCATTTTCTTCACACCTCCGGACCCGCTCGGTCCCGAATTTTCCCGGAACAGACCTTCGCCCCCCCGTATTTTGCCGATTTCTGCAAAATGCTGCAGCAAAGAAAAGCCCATTCCTTTTCCAAATCTGAAAAAAAAAGCAGAACCTCTCGGTTCTGCTTTATGGCGCCTTTTGCCTGACTCGAACAGGCGACCCTCTGATTAACAGTCAGATGCTCTAACCGACTGAGCTAAAAAGGCATGTCTGCGTTGGACTACGCCACGAATTATAGCATCATTTTCTGAACAATGCAATAGTTTATACAACTTTTTTTAATTTTTTTGACATGATTTTTTTCTTTCCTTTTATATAGGAAATAATCCGCACTTTTTGTGCATCTTTCCATTTGTTAAATGCTTGACAGTCCTTTTCTTTGTGTGGTATAGTAAGTGTTGCCGGGTTTGTTACCAATTTATCAAACTCGCTGAATTGTATTTTAATTTTAATATTTGGAGGATATGGACTATGGCAAGATTTACTCTCCCCCGTGACGTATACCACGGCAAGGGTGCTCTGGAAGAGCTGAAGAATCTGAAAGGCAAAAAAGCAATCGTCTGTGTTGGCGGCGGTTCTATGAAGCGCAATGGCTTCCTGGATCGTGCTGTGGATTACCTGAAGCAGGCTGGCATGGAAGTTCAGCTGTTCGAGGGTATCGAGTCTGACCCCTCTGTTGATACCGTTATGAAGGGCGCAGCTGCTATGACCGAGTTTGGTCCTGACTGGATCGTCGCTATGGGCGGCGGTTCTCCCATCGACGCAGCTAAGGCTATGTGGATCAAGTACGAGTACCCTGAGATCACCTTCCCCGAAATGTGCAAGGTGTTCGGTATTCCTGAGCTGCGCCAGAAGGCACACTTCGTTGCAATTCCTTCTACCTCCGGTACTGCTACCGAGGTTACCGCATTCTCCATCATCACCGACTACAAGAACGGCATCAAGTACCCGATTGCTGACTTCGAGATCACTCCCGACGTCGCTATCGTTGATCCCGATCTGGCTGAGACCATGCCCAAGAAGCTGGTTGCTCACACCGGTATGGACGCTCTGACCCACGCAATCGAAGCTTACGTTTCTACCGCAAACTGCGATTACACCGATGCTCTGGCTCTGCACGCTATCAAGATGATTCAGCGCGACCTGATCGGTTCTTACAACGGCAATATGGAAAAGCGCGACAGCATGCACAACGCACAGTGCCTGGCTGGTATGGCATTCTCCAACGCTCTGCTGGGTATTGTCCACTCCATGGCTCACAAGACCGGTGCAATCTTCCAGGATTACGGCGCACACATCATCCACGGTGCTGCAAATGCAATGTACCTGCCTAAGGTCATCGCTTTCAACGCTAAGGACGAGACCGCTAAGAAGCGTTACGGCGTGATCGCTGATTACATGGGTCTGGGCGGCAGCAATGATGATGAGAAGGTCCAGCTGCTGATCAAGTTCGTTCGCGGCATGAACGACGAGCTGAACATCCCCCACTGCATCAAGAACTACGGTGCAGATTCTTACCCCTGCGAGCAGGGCTTTGTTCCGGAAGAAGTCTTCCTGGAGCGCCTGCCTGACATCGCAAAGAACGCTATCGCAGATGCTTGCACCGGCTCTAACCCCCGTCAGCCCTCTCAGGAGGAGATGGAGAAGCTGCTGAAGTGCTGCTACTACGATCTGGACGTTGATTTCTAATTCCGCCTTCCTTTTACTTTTTCATACCATAGCAAAGGCAGCTGTTTCCCATCCGGGAGATGGCTGCTTTTGCTTGTTAGGATTTGCGCTTACCTTTATATATAATAGCGTTTTATTCTACGTTTTTCGCTTAGCAGGGGTGAAATTGCTTGACTTTTCTGCTATTTTATGTTAGCATTTCTAAACAGTGAATTAAATTTTCGCATTGCAGGATTTGTCAAAAACCCGCGCAATGCGGCGAGATGGGAGATTTGTATTATGGAAAGAATCAAGACTCTTGAGACCCGTAACCTGTGCGAGAGCGCAAAGAACGGCGGCTGCGGCGAGTGCCAGACTTCTTGCCAGTCTGCTTGCAAGACCAGCTGCGGTGTTGCTAACCAGAAGTGCGAGAACGCTGATAAGTAATCAGTTTTCTATCAAAAAGGTGCCGCCGTTTCAGGCGGCACCTTTTTCTGTCTATATTCTCATTATCCCAAATAACGGAGGAACCTTTTTATGGTACATCAGTATCAACTCAACGGCTACAATATTGTGCTGGACTCTTGCTCCGGCTCGATTCATTCTGTAGATGAAGTCGCTTACGACATCATCGCTATGTATCAGGACCACACCCCCGACCAGATCGTCGAGGCTATGATGGAAAAGTACGGCGACCGCCCCGACGTGAACGAGGATGAAATCCGTGCTTGCATCGAAGACGTGGAAGCCCTGAAGAACGCTGGCAAGCTGTTCACCCCGGACACCTTTGCTGAGATGGCAGGCACTTTCAAGGAGCGTTCCGGCAATGTTGTTAAGGCACTGTGCCTGCACGTTGCACACACCTGCAACCTGAACTGCTCTTACTGCTTCGCAAGCCAGGGCAAGTACCACGGCGAGCGTGCAATCATGAGCTTTGAGGTTGGTAAGCAGGCTCTGGATTTCCTGATGGACCACTCCGGCAGCCGCCGCAATCTGGAAGTTGACTTCTTCGGCGGAGAACCCCTGATGAACTGGGACGTTGTCAAGCAGCTGGTTGCATATGCGCGCAGCGTGGAAAAGGAGCGCGGCAAGAACTTCCGCTTTACCCTGACCACCAATGGTATGCTGATTGATGATGATGTCATCGACTTTGCAAACCGTGAAATGAGCAACGTGGTTCTGTCTCTGGACGGCCGCAAGGAAATCCACGACCGTACCCGTGTAGACTATGCTGGTCACGGCAGCTATGAGCGCATCGTGCCCAAGTTCCAGAAGCTGGTTGCTGCACGCGGCGACAAGGAATACTACATGCGCGGCACCTTCACCCACGCAAACCCGGACTTCACCAAGGACCTGTTCCACATGGCAGACGATCTGGGCTTTGACAAGCTGAGCATGGAGCCTGTTGTTTGCGGTCCCGACGATCCCGCTCGCCTGACGGAAGAGGATATGGAAATCGTCAAGGAGCAGTACGAGATCCTGGCAAAGGATATGCTGCGCCGCAAGAAGGAAGGTCATCCCATCACCTTCTATCACTACATGCTGGATCTGACCGGCGGCCCCTGCGTCTACAAGCGCATTTCCGGTTGTGGTTCCGGAACCGAGTACATGGCTGTTACTCCTTGGGGTGACCTGTACCCCTGCCACCAGTTCGTGGGCGAAGAAGCTTATAAGCTGGGCGACGTTTGGAACGGCGTGACCAATGATCCCATCCGTGAAGAGTTCCGCAGCTGCAACGCTTACGCTCGTCCCGAGTGTGCTGACTGCTGGGCCAAGCTGTATTGCTCTGGCGGCTGCGCAGCAAACGCATTCCACGCAACCGGCACCATCCGTGGCGTCTATGAGCCCGGCTGTGAGCTGTTCCGCAAGCGTATCGAGTGCGCCGTCATGATGAAGGTCGCAGAAGAAGCTGAAAAAGACGCTGCTAAGAAGGACTGATCCATGCAGACACCGATCTGGGATTTTGTAAAGCATTATGCCGAAAACGGTCCGGCACGTTTTCATATGCCGGGTCATAAGGGTGCTTCTTTCCTAGGCTGTGAGCCTTATGACATTACTGAGGTCAACGGTGCAGATGCACTGTATGAAGCAGATGGTATCATTGCGCAAAGTGAAGCCAATGCTACCCAGCTGTTTGGAACAGGTCGTACGGTGTATTCCACCGAGGGTTCCAGTCAGTGCATCCGTGCGATGCTGTATCTGGCACTGACCCATCGACCCAAAGGTACTGCTCCGCTGATTTTGGCAGCACGCAATGCTCACAAAGCATTTGTGTTTGCCGCAGCTTTGCTGGATTTTCAGGTGGAATGGCTTTGGCCGGATGGCGACAGCCGTTCGCTTTGCGGCTGTCCGATTTCCGCAGAAACACTGGAGCGCGCATTGGATGTACTCCCCCAACTGCCTGCTGCGGTGTATATCACCAGTCCCGACTATTTGGGCGACATCGCCGACGTTGCTGCTTTGGCAAGCGTATGCCACGCACACGGCACACGGCTTTTGGTTGATAATGCGCATGGTGCATATCTGCGTTTTCTCACACCGTCCCAGCATCCCATGGATTTAGGCGCAGACCTGTGCTGTGATTCGGCACACAAAACCCTGCCTGTTCTGACCGGTGGTGCGTATCTGCATATGAGCAAGGAAACACCGCTTGCCTTACGGGAAGATGCTAAAAACGCTATGGTTCTGTTCGGCTCCACCAGCCCGTCTTACCTGATATTGTCCTCGCTGGATCGCTGTAATGCATATCTAGCAGAAGACTTCTCCCATCGACTGACGGAAACCTGTGCTGCCTTGGAATCCGTTCGGCACACACTGGCTGAAAACGGCTGGCACACCGAGCATACCGATCCGCTTCGTCTGACCATTTTAGCAGGGGCGCATCAAAACGGCATTGCGTTGGCGCAGCTGCTGCGAGAAAATCACATCGAGTGTGAATACGCCGACCCGGAATTTCTTGTTCTGATGCTTACACCGGAAAATGGCCCGCAGGATTTCGCGCATCTGGTAGAGGTTCTCGGCAAGAACACCGCCGAAGCTGCACAACACCTTTCTCTGCCTTTGGCGCAAGGAGAATCCGTGCTTTCCATTCGGCAGGCACTGTTTGCTCCCCATGAATGCATTGCAGCCAGCCAATCGCTGGGGCGAATTTGTGGTGCACCCACAGTCGCCTGCCCACCGGCTATCCCGATTGCAGTATCCGGTGAGCGCATCGGTCCGGAAGCGCTGGAACTGTTTGCACACTACGGTGTCCAGACGGTCGATGTGTTGAAATAATCGTTTTTTAACGGTCTCTGTTTTTACAGGGGCCGTTTTTCTTGCGTCTTTTCCGTCTTTGGTGTATGATAGCAACGCAAAATAAACCAACACGAGGTACCCATATGAAAAATGATTTGACACAGGGCAGCGTTACCAAAACCATGCTGCGCTTTGCCTTTCCCATGATTGCGGGAAATTTGCTCCAGCAGTGCTACAATATCGCAGATACTTTGATTGTAGGTCGTTACATCGGTGTAGACGCATTGGCTGCTGTCGGCTCCACCTATACCCTAATGACCTTCATCACCTCTATTTTGATTGGTCTTTGCATGGGCAGCGGTGCTGTGTTTTCCTGCTGTATCGGTGCAAAAGACGACAAAAAATTAAAGGACAGCATTTCCACTGCTTTCTTTTTGATTGGCGGTGTCACGCTGGTCATCAATGCGATTGTCATTGTCTTTACTGACCCCATTCTGCATTTGCTCCAATCCCCGGCAGATATTTACGGCATCATGCGGGATTATGTGCAGGTCATTTTCCTGGGTCTGATTTTCGTGTTCCTATATAACTACTTTTCTTTCCTGCTGCGCGCACAGGGTAACTCCTTCATTCCCTTGTGTTTTCTGGCTGCAGCCGCCTTCTTGAATATCGGTCTGGATTTGTTGTTCGTGGCAGTCCTACACTGGGGTATCCGTGGTGCCGCCTTCGCTACAATTCTGGCGCAGGCTGTATCCGGTGTTGGTCTGGGACTTTACACCTGGGTGAAAGAGCCTTCCCTGCGCCCTCACTGGATTCGCCTGGGCAAGCAAAGTGATACCTTCCAGCAAATCCTGCATTTTTCGACAGCCTCCTGCATTCAGCAATCTGTGATGAACTTCGGCATTCTGATGATTCAGGGTCTGGTAAACAGCTTTGGTACCGCTGTCATGGCTGCTTTTGCTGCTGCGGTCAAAATCGATTCCATCGCTTATATGCCCGCGCAGGAATTCGCCAATGCCTATTCCCTGTTTATCTCTCAGAACCACGGTGCCGGCGACCGGGATCGTGTCCGCCGGGGTACCAAAAGCGCCGTGGTTGTATCGCTGTGCTTCTGTCTGATTATTTCCATTTTTGTAGCACTGGCAGCTCCCTGGCTGATGCAGTTCTTCATTGATGCGGACAAGGTGGATATCATTGCGATTGGTGTGTCCTATCTGCGCATTGAAGGTGTATTTTACTGCGGTATCGGTCTGCTGTTCTTGCTGTATGGCTATTACCGTGGCATTGGAATTCCGTCCATGTCGCTGGTGCTGACTGTCATTTCTCTGGGTACCCGTGTCCTGCTGGCTTATGTTCTTTCGCCTATTCCCGCCATCGGCGTTACCGGCATTTGGTGCTCTATCCCCATTGGCTGGGTCTTGGCTGATATTTTCGGCGTTGCTTATATGTACATTTTGTCCCGCCGGCAGGCAAAGCAACCCGTCTAATTTCATTACACTTTGTACAATCTAGTTAGTTTTCTACAAGATGCCGTATCATTCAAGAGAAGAATGGTCCGGCATCTTTCCCTTTATATAACATTTAGGAATAAAAGGGTCAACTTTTACAATAAACTCTTGATTTCCTCCCGCATCCGCACCGAAGTATTGTATAATAGAAGTATTCACATATTTTATCCATTCTCACGATCTGATTCGTGTTTTCATTCAAGGAGGTCTACTATGTTTAAGATTCTCATTGCAGAAGACGACGGCGAATTGCGTCAGCTCTTCCAGCATGTATTGACGAAAAACGGCTATTCGGTAAAGGGCGTATCCAATGGTCAGGAAGCGCTGGATGCACTGACACAGGATTACTGCGATCTGATTATCTCCGATATTATGATGCCTGTGATGGACGGTTATCAACTGGTGCGCACGCTGCGGGACAGCGGCGACCGCATCCCGGTTTTAATGATTACCGCCAAGGATTCCTTTGACGACATGCGCACCGGTTTTCAATCTGGTATCGACGACTACATGGTCAAACCCATCAACGTGAACGAAATGGTACTGCGTGTGGGTGCGCTTTTGCGCCGCGCACAGATGATCAACGACCGTCGGCAGGTCATCGGCAACACGGTTCTGGAATGTGATTCGCTGACCGTCACCACCAACGGAAGCAGTATGTTTTTGCCGCAGAAGGAGTTTATGCTCCTGTACAAGATGGCGACTTTCCCCGGAAAGATTTTTACCCGTCAGCAGTTGATGGACGACATCTGGGGTTATGATTCCGAAACCGATACCCACACCGTCGATGTGCATATCGGTCGTCTGCGTGAACGATTCCGGGATAACCCCGATTTCAAAATCGTCACCATCCGTGGTGTGGGATATAAGGTGGAAAAGCTATGAAACGCAACAAAAAACCGGTTCGCATCAGTATTCGTTTGCTCTTTACCATTCTCGTTATGGTGGAGCTTTTGGTGGTGGTGGTCCTCTCCTGGGTTATTTCGGAAGTGGTCCATCATCTCTTTAAGATTACGTTGAATGTGCCGTCTATTTTATGGCTGCTCGTCATCAGCTTGGTTGTTGGCGGTGCAATCACTTCTTTCCTCGGCCAGCAGTTCTTTGCCCCCATGACCAAACTGGGCAAAGCCATGAGCAAGGTTGCTGAGGGTGATTTCAGCGTTCGGCTGGAAACTCATCATCCGCTGAAGGAGTTCCGGGATATTTACGCGAACTTCAATCTGATGGTCGAGGAATTAAGCGCCACCGAAATTTTGCAGACGGATTTTGTGTCCAACGTTTCCCATGAGTTTAAAACGCCCATCAGTGCCATTGAAGGTTATGCAACCCTTTTACAAAACGACAGCGACAACTCCCCACAGGAGAGAGAGCAGTATGTAGAAAAAATCCTGTTCAACACTCAGCGTCTGTCCCGCCTTGTCTATAACATTCTGCTGTTATCCAAAGTGGACAATCAGGCGATTCTCTCCAACCAGACCACATTCCGTCTGGATGAACAGATTCGGCAGTCCATCGTGATGCTGGAGCCGGAATGGGACAAAAAAGAACTGGAATTTGACGTAAATATGGACAAGCTCAAATATACCTGTAATGAGGGTATGCTCACCCACATCTGGTCCAATCTGCTGAGCAACGCAATCAAGTTCAGTCCCCAAAACGGCACGATTTTTCTGCGTCTGAAAGAAACGCCCCAGAACATCGAATTCACCATTGAGGATCAGGGTCCCGGCATCGACGAATCCGTCCAGCACCATATGTTTGATAAATTCTATCAGGGGGATTCCTCCCACAAAGCAGAAGGCAACGGTCTGGGGCTTGCGCTGGTCAAACAAATTCTGACCACCTATCACGGCGACATCCGTGCCGAAAATATCCCTGAAGGCGGATGCCGCATTGTGGTACATTTACCGCGATAATCGCGAATTCTCAACAATCGTTGACAATCGGTTGACCTTTAGTTGATGTTTCTCCTGTACAATAGAAAGTACCTTGCAGAATGTTTGAAAGGAGGTGCTTTCTATGAAACCGGTCAAAGTGACCTGTGATTCTTCCTGCGATCTTACAGCGCAGCTTTATCAGCGGTACGACATTACCTATATTCCCATGTATATCCAGTTGGGCGATACTCGTTTTCCGGATCAGCTGGACTGTGACACCCTTTATGCTCGCGAAAAGCAAAGCGTTAGTCTGCCCCGCACATTCGCCCCATCGTCCGAAGAATACAAGCAGTTCTTTTTGCAATTCACTGCACAGGGCGCTCAGGTGATACATATCAGCACCTCTGCTGCTGGTTCGCAAGCCTTTCAAAATGCAAAGACTGCTGCCGACAGCCTTTCGGATGTGTTTGTCATCGACAGCTGTGCGCTCTCTGCCAGTGCTGGACATTTAGCAATTCTGGGCGTAGAGCTTTCTCACGCCGGATTGGATGGCGCTGAGATTGCGGATGCACTGGAGGATATCAAGCAGCAGCTTGACACCAGTTTTTTGCCCAGTAGCCCCCAGCATCTGCCGAAAATCGGATTGCGCACCACGCTGGCTTTACGCAGCGCAGCTTTCTTACAGCAAAACTGTTCCATTCAGATACAGCACGGCAAGATATCTGCCGGAGCTCGTTTTCGGGGGGATTGGGAGCATACCATTCCGGCTTACCTGCGCAGTCAGCTGGAAAACAAACCCAATATTCAACATGATAGGCTTTTTCTGACCCATACCGGTCTTGCACCCGGACTGCTGCAAAAAGCGGTGGATTTGATCCGTACCTTGCAGCCTTTTGATGAGATTATCATAACCTCCGCCGGGTGTGCTTCTGCGTGCCAGTTTGGTCCCAACTGTTTGGGGATTCATTATCTGCACGCCACATAACCCGTCTGAATTCGCAGATTGCAATATATTGAGTAAGGTCGTGAGCTGATTTTATGTTTTCTTGTATTTTTTATCTGGCTTTTACCGGCATCCTGTCTTTTCTTTTGGGACGCATTTTGCCAAAAAACTGGTTTTGTCCGGACCGTTTCCCTTATCAGTGCTTTGAGTGGGAAAATGGCGGTCACATTTACGAACGCATTCATATCAAATCCTGGCAGAACAAAGTGCCGGATATGAGCAAAATTTTTCCGAGCCTGATGCCCCGCAAACAAATCGACAGCGTGAATATGCAAATCCTGCCCCGTATGGTGCAGGAAACCTGCGTTGCGGAATTTATTCATCTTCTGTTATGTGTTTCCGGACTTTGGTGCATTCGGCTGTGGTCAGGCATTGGCGGCATTTTCATCGCATTTCTCAATACGGTGGGCAACCTGGCCTTTGTAGTAATTCAACGATATAATCGTCCCCGTCTGCTGCATCTTATGGGTATCGTCTCGCGCAGGCACCGGGTAAAGGAGGTCTCCTATGCGAGTTCTGGTTCTAAGCTGTAATACAGGTGAGGGTCATAACGCCTGTGGCAGAGCCATTCAAGAGTGTTTTGTAAAGCGGGGTATCCCTTGCGACATGGATGATGCATTCCGTTTTCTGTCCAAAGGTGTTTCTCAAATTATTTCCGGCGGTTTCATCCGCATTTACCGCCACTTCCCGAAGCTGTTCCGCTTTGGTTACAATTACACGGAAAAGCATCCCCGTATGTTCGGTTCCCATTCCGGCATTTATAAAATGTTGAATCTGCGCACCGACCGGCTGTACCGCTACATTTCTGACAACGGCTATGACACCATTGTCTGCACCCATATTTTTGCTGCATTGATGATCAGCGACATTAAGCATCGTCCCCCTTCTTTCTCTGCACATACCAGCTTTTTCCCCACCGACTACACCTGCTATCCCGGCACGGAATACTGCCGAATGGATACCTTCTTTATCCCTGCGGCAGATTTGGCACCTGATTTTATTGCACGCGGTATCCCGGAAGAAAAGCTGGCTGCAACCGGTTTGCCCATCCGTCTGGATTTTTATCAGAAGGTGGCAAAAGACGAAGCACGCCGCAAATTAAATCTGCCCCAGAATTGCCGGCATCTGATGGTAATGTGCGGCAGTATGGGCTGCGGTCCGATTCGAAAAATCGCCAATCTGCTGAGCCAGAACCTGCCGGACAACTGCATTGTTTCTATTATCTGTGGTACCAATCTGCATCTGTACCGCAAATTGACGGACACGTTCAATACGGATGATCGTATCCGTATCTATGCCTATGTCAAGGATATTTCCACTATGATGGACAGCGCCGATTTGTATCTGACTAAACCCGGCGGACTGAGTGTTACCGAAGCATCCCACAAGCGCTTGCCGATGGTATTTGTCAATGCAGTAGAAGGCTGTGAAGCCTACAACAAAAAATTCTTTACTGAGCGCGGCATGGCAGCGACCGCAGAAACGCTGCCGGAGCTGGTTCATCTGACCATTTCGCTGTTGTGTGATTCGGACAAGCTGAAAAAGATGTCTGCCGCACAGGCGCAGCATTTCCCCACCAATACCACCGAGCAAGTTGTGCAATCTCTGATTGATTCGGATTGCGCCCGAAAGGAGACCCCCGCGCATGAATAATCTGAAACCCGTTGTGGATTACCGCAAGCTGCGTTTTTCCAATCTCAACTCCCCTGAATTCTCCCATTTGTGGATGCTTTTATACTGGCCCCTTTACGGACTTGCTTTTTTATTCGTAGAGCGCCTGTCACCCATCAAATATTACTTTCCGGTATACAGCACGCTGGATGATTTGATTCCTTTTTGTGAGCTGTTCCTGATTCCGTACTGGTTCTGGTTTCTCTACCTCATTGGGATGCACCTTTACACCCTGCTGTATGACATTGATGCGTTCCGTGGCTTGATGAAGTTTATCATCATTTCCTACACCATCGCTATTGTAATTTATCTAATTTTCCCCACCTGCCAGCAGCTGCGTCCGGCCAGCTTTGAACGAGACAACATTTTAACACGCATGGTTGCTGGTTTGTATGCATTTGATACTTCCACCAATGTATGCCCTTCCATTCATGTAATCGGCTCTGTAGCCGTTCTGTGCGCATCCTGGCACGTTGAACGCTTCCGTACGCCGGGTTGGAAGTTTGCATTTGGCTTGAGCGCATTCCTGATCAGTATTTCCACTGTATTTTTGAAGCAGCATTCTGTCATCGACATTCTGGCTGCGATTCCGGTTTGCGTCATCGCTTACTATTTCAGCTTTATGAAACAGAAAGTACCCCAGCCCGCCGAAGCGACTTCTATGTAATTTCTTGCAATAAAAAGAGAGGAACCTGTGATGCAGGTTCCTCTCTTTTTTATTCTGTTGATGGTTTATGCGCGGTCGTAAACGCAGCTGCCCTCTTTGTAGGTATGCAGTACCTGCACTTCACGCAGATCTGCATCTGCCGTCTTCAGCGGGTCACGGTCCAGAATGACCATGTCAGCCTTCTTGCCCGGCTCCAGCGTACCGATACGATTCTCCCAGAAATACTGGTAAGCACCGTTCACCGTAATTGCTTTCAATGCCTCCAGCGTGGAAATGCCTTCGTCTTCCTTGCCCAGCGTTACACCGTTGCGGGTTTCGCGGTTTACAGCGCACCACACGGTTTCCAGCATATCCGGCTCAATAACCGGCGCATCCTGATGGAAGGTGAACTTTACGCCAGCTTCCAAAGCGCTCTTAGCTGCACTGATATGGTTTGCACGCTCTGCACCAAAGTTACGCAGATGCACATCACCCCAGTGATAGACGTGCGCTACAAAGAACGATACCATCGCGCCCAACTTTGCCGCACGGGGCAGTTGGTCACGACCCATCAGCTGACCATGAATGATTACCGGGCGCAGATTGGCCAGCTGCGGTTCTTTTTCTTCTGCCTTTTCCAGGCAGCGCAAGTACTGTTCTGCTGCTGCATCACCGTTGCAGTGGCCCAACAACTGGGTATTGTGCTTGCCTGCCAGCAGGAACGCATTTTCCAGTGCTTCGTCCGTCATTGTACCGTAACCGGCATATTCTGCTTCGCCCTCATACGGCTGCCGCATCCATGCAGTACGACCCTGCGGAGAACCATCCAGCAGCACCTTGATACCGCCTACATGGATATGCGGATCGATATCAGGTGCGCTCAGTACCTTCTTAACATCCTCGTAAGAATCCGGTGCTACATACAGCAGGATATCCAGTTTCATCGTACCGGACTGGGACAGCATCTGATACATGGGAATCAGTTCGCGAATGACCATGCCTTCCTGTACAGTCGTAATGCCGTAGGATGCATACTTTTGCTGTGCGCGCTTCATGGCATTCAGCATCATTGCAGGTTCCGGCAGCGGAACACGCTTGATTGCTTCGATGAAGGCATTCTCCTCCATATAGCCGGTTAGCTTGCCGTCCTTAACTTCGATACGACCGCCCGCCGGGGCTTTGGTTTCCGGCGTATAACCCAGCTTGTTCAGTGCCAGCGTATTCAGCAGCCCCATATGACCGGACTTGTGATGCACAATCACCGGATTGTTCGGCGCCATAGCGTCCATCTGCTTTAGCGTAATATTCTTCTGCTCCGGCAGCAGATTATTGTCATAGTCGCAAGCCTGCAGCCATGCGCCCGGCTCTACCTGATTTTCCTGAATGAATGCAGCAAAACGAGCCTGCATTTCCTCCGGATTATCTGCGCCGTTCAAAGATACCTGCAGCAATGAATTTGCCACCTGAATGAAGTGGCTGTGCGGATCAACAAAACCGGGCATCATCACTGCGCCATTCAGATCCTTCTGTTCGCAGTCAGGTGCCTGCTGCAGCAGTTCTTCTTTAGAACCAATCGCCAGAATTTTATCATCTTCCACCAGCAGTGCTTCGGCGTACAGCGGGTCCGCCATCGTCAGAATTGTGCCGCCATAAAACAATGTTTTCATGCGTCCTTGCTCCTTCTGTATATTTAATTTCTGGTTAGAGTATATTGCCATACCATGAACGATTCTAGATTGAATTGTAGCCAAACTGAAAACAATTCTGCCAAGCCGTTCTTATTATCTCTATTTTACTACACTTTACCTTGTTTTTCGCTTTTTTATTTCTTTTCAATGTAGTATAATGAAATATATGAATTTTTTCACAGAAAGGGGTTTATGCAATAATGGATTCCAAGGCCGACGCCAAGGATACCATTGGAATTGCCCTGCTGCAAAAAGGAAAAAAAGGCATCACTCGTATGCTTTTCAGCCGTATGGGCTTGATTATAGTCCTTCTGCTGATTCAGATTTTCTTTCTGTTCAGTGCATTCCGTTGGTTCGAAGAGTTTCTGCCGCACATCTATGGCGGTGCAGTGCTCTTTTCCGCTTTTATGGTTTTGTATTTGCTCAACAGCCATCTGAACAACTCTGCCAAAATCACCTGGCTGGTTGTGATTATGCTGTTGCCACCGTTTGGCGCTTGTTTGTACCTTTTCATCGAGGGCGATGTGGGGCACCGCGCACTGAAGAAACGTGCGCAGCAAATTACGGAGGACACCAAAAATGAACTCCAGCAAGCCCCTGAGGTCTTTGCACAACTGGAGCAGATTTCTCCCGGTTCTGCCGCGCTGGCACGATATGTTGCGCATACCGGATGCTACCCGGTATATGACCACACCGACGCCAAGTACTTCCCGCTTGGTGAAGATAAATTCGAGGAAATGCTGATTCAGCTGGAAAAGGCGGAGAAGTTCATTTTTCTGGAATACTTCATCGTCTGTGAAGGTATCATGTGGGGTCGCACGCTGGAAGTTCTGGCACGCAAAGCCGCTCAGGGTGTGGAAGTACGCATGATGTATGACGGCACTTGTGAATTTTCCAACCTGCCGCACGACTACCCGGATCGTTTGCGCAAACTGGGCATCCAGTGCAAAATGTTTGCACCGGTCCTGCCTTTTGTTTCTACTCATTATAATTATCGTGACCACCGCAAGATTTTAGTCATCGACGGCAAAGTTGCCTTTACCGGCGGTGTCAATCTGGCGGATGAATATATCAACCGTTATGAGCGTTTCGGTCACTGGAAAGACACCGCCATTATGGTGGAAGGCGAAGCTGCCCGCAGCTTTACCTTAATGTTTTTGCAGATGTGGTCCATTGATGAAAAAACCTGGTCCGACCCGAAGCCGTATCTGGAAATTCCCGTTGAACCCAAACCCAAGGAAAATGGTTTCGTCCTGCCTTATGGCGATTGCCCGGTAGATGACAATCGTGTCGGTGAGCTGGTATACATCGATATTCTGAATCGTGCACAGCACTATGTTCACATTATGACACCCTATCTGATTCTGGATGGCGAAATGGAAACCGCCTTGAAGTTTGCTGCGGAGCGCGGTGTGGATGTGCGTTTGATTCTGCCGGGCATTCCGGACAAACATGTTCCCTTTGCGCTGGCTTACACCCATTACGCATCCTTGCTGGAATCCGGCGTTAAAATTTATGAGTATACGCCCGGATTTGTCCATGCAAAAGTCTTTATTGCAGACGACCGGGAAGCTGTCGTTGGCACCATCAATTTGGATTATCGCAGTTTGTATCATCATTTTGAATGTGCCGCATATCTGTATGATGTAAGCTGCATCCCGCAAATCAAAGCAGATTTTGCCCAGACGCAGGAAAAATGCCGTGTCGTCACGCCGGAATCCCTGCCCAGCGAAACACTGCCGCGCAAGCTCACTGGCTTTGTTTTGAAAGCGTTGGCACCGCTTTTGTAATTTTTTATAGGTTCCGTGCTATGAAACGGATCCCCTTCGTCAACAATTCTTTCGGCTTCGCTTTTGTGTTGATCGCTTTTTTGCACAGACACAATACAATATTTATGTGAATAAGTAAGGGTGATTAGAATGAATCATAATTGGCTGGATCGGCTGGCTCGAAAGCACAGCAACATCTGTATTCAAAATCTGACCAGCACCATTGTCATGGGTATGGGTATCGTTTTTGTTTTGGAAATGTTCCTGAGCAATGCTTTACCGATGCCTTTGCGTTACTTTCTGGCATTTGACCGTGCTGCCATTTTCCATGGTCAAATTTGGCGTTTGATTACCTTCATCTTTATCCCGCCGAATACCTCTATGTTGTGGATTTTGATGTTGCTGTACTTCTACTGGTTCATCGGCAGCCATCTGGAAGGCTCTTGGGGTACGTTCCGCTTTAATGTATTCTATTTCTGCGGTGTGCTGGGCACTATCGTATCCGGTTTGATTACCGGTTACGCCACCAACACCTTTCTGAATCTTTCCCTGTTCTTGGCTTTTGCCATCCTGTATCCCAACTGCGTTGTGCGTGTATTCGGCCTGATTCCCATCGAAGTAAAATACCTTGGCATGGTAGCTGCTGGTTCTTTGCTGCTGATGTTCTTCCGTTCCACTTTCTCCGGCAAGCTGAGCCTGATTGTTTCTTTGATCAATCTTCTGCTGTTCTTTGGCGGAGATTTGATGCGCACCATCAACAACGCAAAACGCCGCTATGAATGGCGTCAGCAATTCAAACGCTGACCGTTTCCTTTCAAAACCTTGTGCAAAACAGCCGCCCGCTTTTCCACTTTCAAAACGGGCGGCTGTTTTCTACATAACACACAACTGCCGTTAGCGCAGCTGTGCAATTCGTCTTTTTCTCAACACATACAGGGGGTATATCCATGTATTACTCACTTTACCAAACGCTGTGGCTGTTTCTGGTTTACTCTTTCATTGGCTGGATTGCAGAAACCGCTCTGGCAGCCGCCAAAAAAGGTCGTTTCCTGAACCGCGGCTTTTTAAGTCTGCCTTTTTCTCCAATTTACGGCTGCGGCTGGCTGCTGTTTTCTATCTTTCTGCCTGAGCTGAAGGCAAATCCCTTCTACCTGTTCTTGGGTGGCATGATTCTGGCTACCGGTCTGGAGCTATTTACCGGTATTCTGCTGGAGCATTTGACCGGTCAGAAATGGTGGGATTATTCCTCTCAGCACTTCCAGTTTGACGGCTACATCTGCCTGCCTTATGCGCTGATTTGGGGTGCTTCTGCTCTGGTTTGCCTGTTCTTCAGCGATAAGCTCCTGCTGCGCATGGTTTCCTGGATTCCTTCGCTGGTTGGTGAAACGCTGCTGATTATCGTTTCTATTCTGCTGGGTATCGACTTTTTGGTCAGTATCACGACTGTGCTGCATGTACGCCGTGAAATGCGTATTTCCCGGGAAATGTCTCAGCGTATGAAGCAGTTCACCGCATGGCTGGATAACGCTGTTACCCGTGCGGTACAAAAACGTATCCGCAAAGCATATCCCACTTTGTCTGAACCGGTCAGTCGGCCCGAGCAGGAAGAATCCAAACCCAACTGCTTTGCATCTGGTTTGTGCCTATACAAACTGATTGCACTGTTCTTTATCGCCGCTTTTCTGGGTGATATTATCGAAACCATTTTCTGCCGCGTCACCGCCGGTGTCTGGATGAGCCGCAGCAGCGTAGTCTACGGCGATTTTTCTATCGTGTGGGGTCTGGGTGCTGTACTGCTTACTGCGATTCTGTACAAGCACCGCAACCGCAGTGACAGCTATGTGTTCCTGCTGGGTACCGTTTTAGGCGGTGCATACGAGTATTTCTGCTCTGTTTTCACGGAGCTGGTATTTGGTACCGTATTCTGGGATTACAGTCATCTGCCTTTTAACCTGGGCGGCCGTATCAACCTGCTGTACAGCTTTTTCTGGGGCATCGCAGCAGTCGTTTGGCTGAAATATCTGTATCCTTTCCTCTCCGACCTGATTGAGCGCATTCCGCAGCGAATTGGCGTCATCCTGACCTGGATCATGGTTGCCTTTATGACGGTAAATATCGTGCTCTCCAGCCTTGCTATGTACCGTTATAACCAGCGCCAGACGGGTGCAGAACCTACAGACAATCCTGTCATTCAGTTTATTGATGAACACTTCCCTGACAGCCGCATTGAAAAGGTTTATCCCAATCTGATTCTTGTGGAAGATGATTCCCCGGCTGAATAATCGTTTATAAAACAAAAAGAGAGGACTGCTTGTCCTCTCTTTTCTTTTGCCGCAATGCAGCGCTGCATTTGTCATATAACTATTGGATTTAGATGCGACACATCCATTCTCATATCCATAGAAAAAATCCTCCTTTTGCTTTTTCGAATGTCTGTTACAGATAACATTCGGATTCACAAAAGGAGGCTTTTCCTGTTTCGTATAAAGCGCTGAATACTTACACGCTTTGCGATGCGTCTCGCATCAATCCTGCACGCAGTTTTCTACTGCATTTGCATTCAGTTCCTTATTTACTTTACGCTTGAGGATGAACGCAATGCCTTTTTCCATCACATTGATTGCCAGAATCAGCAAGGAAACCAGTGCTGTACCTTCAATGAAGGACTGGCTCTCCAGCTGCGGAATCAGCAGTGCCAGAGGCATCGTCCGGAATGTAATCAGGAAGGATACTGCGGAAATCGTAATCATCGAGTTCACAAAGAAATAGCTGTACATCTCAATGATGGTCGGCATCGTACTGGGGATATATACATCAAACAAAATGTGCATACGGCTGATGCCCAGTGCCTGTGCCACATCCTCCAGATTGGAATTGAACTTGGACAGCGTATTATATGCCAGCAGATAGGTAGAAGAGAAAAAGTGAATGATGTTGACCATCACAAGAATGATCAGCGTTGCGTAGAACGGCATATTCTTAAAGGTGAGCAGGAACGACAAACCCAGAACAACGCCGGGAATTGCCAGCGGCAGCATACTGATAAAGTGCAGAATTTTATTTGAAACTGCCTTACCAGAGCGTGCCGTAACATAAGCAGAGAAATAAGCCAGCATCGTACCGATCAATGCGGTCAGCAATGCAATCGCCATCGAGTTGACGAAATACATTCCAATGCCGCTTTCCAGCAGTTTCTTAACAGGCTCCAGCGAGAACGACATATCAATGGGATATTTCCGCACAAAGCTCAGGCAAATGAATGCAATGATCGGCAAACACAACAACAAAAGCACAACTGCGAAGCAAATGTAAACCAGTACATCGCGCCGTTTGTTTTCTTCAATCTGATACGGCTTTGTAATCGTACCCGCAGTACTGCCGCTGGTGCTCTTTCGGAAATCCATCAGGAACGCTGCGACAGCCGGCATCAGCAGAATCAGACCGATGACTGCGCCACTGGAGAAGTTCATCATACCAATAACTTCACGGTACATATAAACCGGCAGCGTCATTGCCGTACCACCTGTCATCAGGGGAACACCATAGTCTGTAAAAACCATGGTGAATACCGCCAGCGATGCCGACAAAATGGTTCGCTTCATCGAAGGCAGCGTAATTGTGGTAAACTGGTTCCACTTCGACAAACCCAGCACCTGTGCCGCTTCGTAAATCGTATAGTCTTCATACTGGAAGGAATCCTGGAACATCAAAAATGCTACCGGGAAGGAATACAGCACAGAGCCCATAATCATGCCCTTGTAGCCGTACAAGCCAATATTCCAGCCCAGCAGATTGGTAATCAATCCATTATCGCCAAACAGCAAAACCAGACCCATACCATGAGAAATACTGGGAATCAGCATCGGGATGGTAAACAGCACCACGAAGATCGACTTAAAGCGAATTTTACTGCGATTCAGTGCGTATGCAAGCGCAAACGCCAAACCTACCGAAATGACCATTGCGGCAAGGGTTACTACCAGCGAGTTGATCAGCATCGGAACAAACAGCGAAGACGTTACAACCGATACCACGTCGTCTTTGCGGATCGTTCCCAGCAGAGAAACCAGAGGCAGCACTACCGTTGCGGTCAGGTAAAAAATCAGAAAATATTTAATTGTATAAAAGCTCTTATTTTTCATGGCTGTCACGTCCGGTATATCGTAAAAGGTCCTCGTACTTTTTATCCAGCTGATCCACAACGAATTCCTTCACATACGCATTTGCAGGCTCGTTATAAATCTTCAAAGGAACATCCATCTGCTCAATCTGACCGCCATTCATAATCATAATGCGGTCCGACAAGAAGAATGCTTCTTCCTGGTCATGCGTGATGAACAGCATGGTAACATTGAATTTCTTCTGCAAGGCTTTCAATTCGGCCTTCATGATTTCGCGGTTGGTTACATCCAAAGCGGAAATCGGCTCGTCCAGCAGAATGACATCCGGATTCATTGCCAGTGTGCGTGCGATTGCCACACGCTGCTGCTGACCGCCGGAAAGCTGGTTCGGCTTTTTATACATCTGATCCGACAAACCAACCTGCTCCAGCGTGCGGGTTGCAACCTCACGCGCAGTTGTCTTGGTTTCCTTATGCAGGGTCAGCGCATACTCTACGTTCTGCAGAACCGTCATATTCGGGAACAGTGCATAGTTCTGGAACACAATACCCATACCACGGTCATAGCTATTCAGGTTGGAAATATCCTTTCCACCCTTCAGAATTTCGCCGCTGTCGGCTTTTTCCAGACCGGTCAGGATACGCAGAAGCGTCGTTTTGCCGCATCCGCTGGGACCCAAAATCGAAAGAAACTCACCTTCCATCAAATCAAAAGAAAGGTTGTCCAGAATTTGTTTTCCGTCGAAACTCTTATTCAAGTTTCGAATCGACAGTTTCGGTTTTAATACTTCCATAAATCGAGAAGCCTCTCTTTCTCCTTCATATCCTGGATGCCTGTCATATCTGCATACTGGACATCCTGCGGGTAATTCTCAATCGTGTTGACCTGGCCTTCATAGATGGTCTCTGGGCTGAAGTTTTCCTTATCATAAACAAGGAAATCATTGCAGATGAAATCAAACACTTCCGATACACCCGGCTTTTCTGCGTGATCTTTGATAATGCCCGTTCCGCTTAAAGAATACGGAGAACCCGTTTCCAGAAAGATGATCTCCAAAGGCTGACCATCGTTGATTTCATTGACCGCCTGGAACGTCAATGCCAGACCAATACCTACTTCGCCCTGTTTCAGCAGTTTAATGGGACCGGAACCGGATTCTGTGAACTGCTTGACATTTTCATACAGCGCATCCACATATTCCAGAGCCTTTTCACCACCCATGCTGTTGACCCACGATTTGAAGAAGAAGTATCCCGTACCGCTGGACTTCGGGTCAGGCATTGCGATCAGACCCTTGTACTCCGGTTTGAGCAAATCTTCGTAAGTTTTGGGTGCTTCCAGACCATACTTTTCCAGAATTTCTTTATTCACCACAATTGCGCCAGCCTGACGCTCCCAGGTAACCCACTTATTGTCATTATCTGCCGGGGTCAAACCTTCCATGTAGGGAATGCGGCTTCTTCCGGAAATGTCTTCCAGGTAATTCGAAATCTTATGCATATAGCCGGTTTCCAGACCGACTACAATATCAACTTCTGAATTTGACCCTTCCGCATAAATTTTGGATGCAGCCTTACCCGTAGGCATATACATAACAATGATATTGTTGTCAGGAAAGTGCTCATTGAGCTGTTCCTGCAGCGCATCGCCACGGAACTGCTCCAAAGAGGAACACACAATAATACTTTCCCTGCCGCCAAAGCCCGCCAGCATGGTGAATGCCAGCGTAATGGCAAGCAACACAGTAAACCATTTACGCATAGGATACCTCTGTTAAATGTAAGCCTGATCCAGCTTTTTCAAATCCGAATAGTTGTCGATTTCGATGATGTCCTCAAAGGTGCAGTCACGCACTTCGACACGGTAATTCTTCTGGCAGTAACGCAGCGGAACTTCATCCCAGTAGCGCTCTTTTCCGCCAGGCATTTCGTAAACCTTCTTCACATCTTCGTACAGCTTTGCGCCATCTGCCGCATTCCAGTAAGAAATGCCGAACATATGGTGGCAATCCGTACCGCCAACCATGACCTTGGTAATCACATGGTTCTTGGTTTCAAAGCACCAGTCATCCGTCTTTTCAACCGGAACACCCAGATAGTTGGAGGTATACTGATACTTCTGAATCAGATCCGGATTATACAGCACCAGATCTGCTTCCATGACATAGGCATTCTGGAACAGATGACGTGCGCACATTGCGGAAGAAATATTGTTTGCCTCGTTGTACAGCGGGTTCTCGATAAAATGAATCATCGGGTACTTGTACAGCAGCTGGTCGAACTGCTCACCCAGATAACCGCGCACCACATAGATTTCCTCAATACCAGCAGCAATCACTGCGTCCAGCATGGTGTCGATCATACGCACACCCTTGACACGCACCAAAGGCTTAGGAGTGTTCAGCGTGATGGGAACCAGACGAGAGCCGAAACCTGCGGCAATAAAGACTGCACGCTTTACACGGTAAGGCTCCAGTGCTTCCAAGCCTGCCTCGCTGATACGGCCGTCAACGATAAAGCCCTGTTCCACCAGAGCGCCCATCGTGCGGTTTGCAGAACCCAAAGACATTCCGGTCAGTTCAGAGATTTCGCGCTGGGTCAGTTCCTTATTGTTGCGTTCCATACAGGTCAGCACATCGAACTGTTTGCGGGTCAATTCAACATTTTTCATATTCATTTTCTCTATCTTTCGTAATACATAATCCTGCATATTTTCGTTCGCCGAAGCCGGCGCACGGACACATTTTTGTGTTCATATCCTTATATTTTATCATCATAATTGAAAAATGTCAACAAATGTCTGCTTAAATAAATGCGCATGAAACGATTGATTTTTCGTGTATTTTTAATTTTTGCAGCGATCGCTTCCGTTTTCACAGCAAATATTTGGAACAGAAAAGCCGTATATCCCGCACTTTTGCGCACATCCGACAAAATAAGTCAAAACCTAAAACTATCCTTACTTGTATCCGACAGCAATTTTCCATACTTTTGTTCCAAAATTTCTCTGCTGCACCTTAGGCGAAAAGACAGAAAAGACGCATCACTATTTGAGAGAAACCTCCCCCAAATAGCGATGCGTCTTTTTTATTCTTATGCTTTAACGCTGGTATGCTTCATAATCGTGGTGCGTGACACGCTCTTCTTCCGGCGGAAGCTGCATATAGTCACCATACCATGCCGTCAAAACTTCATCATATTTTTCCGGTGCTTGGAAGCGATTTCCTTCAAACTCAATTTCAACCGAATGATCATACCATTCTTTCTGCATGATTTCCGAAGGCTTAAACCATCTTTCGCATACATTTCCGACCCATGTATTCTCGTCACGGTTGCTCGCTTTGGCAATCGAATCGATTGTAGAGGTACACCAATAAATCGGAATCATATTGCAGACAGACTTGATCACTGCAACACCCAATTTTTTAATGCCCGTACGCCTACGCGCCCCATTGCCAAGCATATTCTTATACGATAACACCTTCTTCGGGATTTTGCCTTTCCGCAAAATCCGCTGCAAAGATTTCTCATCGCAATCGATGGCATCCATAACAAACACATCGATATTGATACCAATATCATACGCAATATCCGTGTTTTCCACCAACTTTGTACGCGTATCCTGTACCTTTGCAAACTCGTACGGGAAGTCTTTATCTATGCTGGCGTGCAATGCCTGCAGATTATCCTTACGGTCACGATTGAATTCCTTCAGAAAGCGCTCATAATCCGGGCGCAGCATGACAATATCAATGTCATCGTCCCAGGGAATATATCCCTTGTGGCGCACTGCACCCAGCAAAGTACCATACCCTAAAAAGTACTGCAGATTGTTCTGGCGGCACCATTCATCGACGCCTTTGAGAATATCCAGTTGGATTTGTTTAACCTCTTCTGTATCTAACGTTCTCATTACAGATACTCCTCCATCGTTTTGATTTATTCTTTATTTCAGCAGGCTTAAAATTCTTTGGGGATTCAGGCTCTTAACCATAAGTGTGATATTCGGGCGCACTTCTTTCATTGCTGCTACAACAACCACATTTGCCAGCATTTGTGTTGCCAGTGATGCAATCGCCGCGCCATTCACACCAAATTTCGGAATCAAAATCGCATTCAAGACCACGTTTGCCAGCGCACCGCTCACATCGATTTTCCAAATCAAATGCTGCTTGCCCTTTGCCAGCATCCAAATATTACGCACGCTGCCGATATAAGCAAATGTGGTATACCAAACTACGATACGCAACGCAGGGATCGTTGCCCCATACGCCTGACCATACAAAATATACACGATGGGTTTCGCCAGCAATGTGATGCCAATACTTTGCAGCAATGCAAAATAGATGACCACCGAGTACAGGCGAATCATATTTTTCTCAAAACTCTCGGCAGATACTTTTTGACTTTCAAAAATCACCGGTCGAGCTGAATCAATAATCGCATTGGCAACAAAACCTGCCATACCTGCGCAGGTCACTGCGGCAGAGTAAAAACCTGCTGCAGAGTTATCTACCATCAATTTCAGCATAACTCGGTCTGTCTGGGAAAATGCAGTAATCATCAACCCCGAGAGGATATAATACTTACCCCTGTGAAGCATACGCTTACAGCTCTTCATAGAGAAGGAGAACGAGCTGCCGCCGACTTTTCGATAAACAATCAGAGATGCAATACCAATCAGCAAGAAATCCAATGCATTGGACAATGCAAACCAATGAACTTCCTTATTGGCAAAGAGCAGATACGCTTTATATGCAGAAACAACAATATATGCAATCAGCGATATGATGGAAGTATATTTGGACAACAAATGGGTCTGAAACCAATAAGTGATACATTCCAACGACTGAGCCAGCAATGTCAGGCTATACAGCGCACAGACAATGATGGTTTCCGACTCACTATAATTGGCAATCATGGTAAATGCGATTACGCCAGCCATGCTCAGCAAGCCCGAGATGAAACACGAAACCAAAGCGGTACCCAGCGTTTCGCCTTCCTTATCCGGTTCCAGAATCAGTTCCTGAACCAGAATACTTGTAATGCCCAGCTGCATGATTGGTGTAGCAAATGCAACGATTGATGCAGCATAACCAATCAGGCCAAAATTAGCCGGTCCCAGAAAACGCGCAGTAAGCATCGTAATCAGTAGATTCAGAACTGCCTGTACGATTCTGCCCGCTATAATCCAAGAGGCATTTTTTACAATTTTATTTTTTATCATTCTTGATAACCTTCTCCCTGATTTTCCTTTTCCTGCTTCGCAATTTGTTGACAGGCGGTTTTCAAATCGGTGTCATTTCCTGATACGCTTTTACTGTGAAAGTACCGCGCTGTTTCATAAATATTTACACCATTCTGTTTTTCTACAGGATGCTCAGATAAAAAAATGGTACGGAACCGCCATAGCCCAACTGGACATTTTCAGCAGATAGAATCCATGAAATCCAAAGCAAAGCGCAATGAGCGCATACATTCCGGCATAATTTATCTTTGCATCGCTGTTCTGGGCAATACGATGATTCTCTAAAATTTCAGGCAGCAGCAATACCGCGTAAATAATAAAATAATAGCCTACGCGCAGCACACCGGAATAAACACCGCCCATAGCCTGCAGCGCAACTGATACAAAGAACAAATTTCGTGCACCGTTTTCCAGTGCTGTTTTTTGTTTTGCAAACACAACGGTATATACATATATCAAGTACAGCACGATAAACAGCGTTTTTGCACCGTTTTGGTCCGGCTCTGTATCGCCGCCTGTCAAGCGCATCAAAAGCGCAAAAATCTGATACTTTAACAGGAAAATCGCAACGGGGATTGTCAAAGATACAAGCTGAAGACTTCGTTTTGTTTTGAACCAATAAATTGGATAGGCAAACAGAAATACCACTGCGGATTTATGGAAAAACATTGCAAGGATCACAATCGCAATAAAGGGAATCGGTTTTCTTTTCTTAATGTATTCAAATGCCCACAGTGTGATCGACAGCGCAATCACCTGCCGCAAAGTGGAAAAATTGATAATAAAGCACGGAAGCCCCAGATAAACCAGTGAAGAAAGGAATGGATGTACGCTGTTTTTATAAATCCAGACGGATACCGATATCATCGGTATCAACGCACATACAATCAAAAGCAACCTATAATTTGTGCATATGGTATACAAAATCTTATTCAGAACAATGTATCCACGCTCAAAATTCATATAGGGGCGCGTTAATGTTTCTGCAACCGTATACTCTCCAATCTCCCGATATGCGTGCAAGTATCCATACGACCGATCATATCCTAAGTCAATGCCCATGGACGGGTGACGCAGCCCCAGAAGAAAAATCCAAATCGATGCGAAAAAAATCATATATAACTTTTTTCCATTCTTTTTGCGGTGCAAAACGACTGCTGCGGCAATCATCAAAAGATAGACAATCACATACGGTATCATATTTATCTTATTCCTCTACCTCGGCATCTGCTAAACACGATAAAACTTCTAAAAGCGGATAAATCCGCTGCACTGCTATCGCACACCGTGTCCATCTGCCGATCATGGTCATATCCTTTATCGAATCATTTCCTTATATAACGCAATATATTGTGCATACTGCGCTTCTTTTTCAAATGCTTTTGCACGCTCCACGCACGCTTGTGCAGAGTAAGGATGTTCTTCACAGATGCGAATCGTTTCACGTTCCAACGCTGCAATGTCATCACAGGGAACTGCTGTTCCACACGTTTCATCCAGCATTTCTGCACTTCCGCCTGTCTGGAACGTGAGCACAGGTGTTCCGCACGCCAAAGCCTCCAGATTCACCGTGGGGAAATTATCCTCTCGCGTCGGAATCACAAAAACATCCGCTGTTGTATACAATTCAGCCAATTCACGCTGGTTCTGTGTTCTGTGAATCGAAATGATGTTGGACGGCAGGGTCCTATCCACTTCTTCATTGGTACCAACCAAAACGATCTGGTAATTTTCTGGCAGTCGTTTGCTCAGCGCAATGAATACATCCAAGCCTTTGCGGTGCCCCCAATCAAACGCTACACCGAGTATAATTTTCTTATCGACTAAATCATGGTCCTGTCTGAAATGTCCGTCCGTCGGCTGGAACAGCGACAAATCGATACCGTTGTGAATCACCTTGACTGGGTACTCTTTCAAAAAGGATTGTTTCACCAAATCCCCCAACCACTGCGAGGGGGTCACAATGGTCATGTTTTCCACGCCTGTGAACCAGCGTTTCTTGGTTTCCCACATCCGCTTCGACCGGTCAATATATGCCTGAGGATACCGATTTTTCTGTGTGCAATGGTTACAGCCTGTCTTCCATTTATCGCACTGCACCTCTGTAAAATACGGGCATTGTCCGGTAAACGCCCAACAATCATGCAAGGTCCAAACAACCGGGATGTTATCCTTTTTGATTTTATCAAACAGCATCCCTGCGTTAATATAATGCCCATGCAAATTATGCAGATGCATCAATTCAACATCTGTGTTTTCCAGCTGCTTCAGCACACGGCGTGTCTGCAACTGTGCGCCAGCACCTTCATTGCCACATACTCTGGAAAGGAGATTATTCGCATAATATTCTGCTTTTCCCTGTACACAAATTGCATTCCTGGCATTTTCTGTTTTCTTGCCACAGATTGTGACCGTATCCATTCCTGCTTTTTCTGCTTCAGCTGCAAGCCAGTCCACGATTTTTCCCGTACTGCCCATTCCGGCGCACGTATTGACCATGACAATACTCATGCTGCTCTCCTATCCATTCCGCTTTGCACACAATGCACAGCGTCCATATCTCTTTTTACTGTTCAACAATATCTTCCAACCACTTTCTCACTTTCAAAGGGGTTGTCTGAATATTATGATTCTTTTCTGCCAAGATGCGTGCTCGCTTCACAATAGCCGTTCTGCGCTCATCGTCCTCCAGCAGCTCTGCAAGACCCTTGGGCAAATCCTTCGGGTCATCAATCACATATGCCACATCATTTTCTTTCAAATACGAAATGGATGCAATATCTTCCGGTCCGTATGCCAGCAAGCACGGACCATACACAAGCGATTCTGCAATCTTCGTGGAAACGGAAAAACGAACCTGCTTTTTCTGAGATTCCTCAAAGGATTCTGTATGAATCACCGCAATGCTGTTCTTCATCACATCCAAAACTTCTTCTGCCGAAATCTGTCCGTGGAATCGAATACCGTTTTCCTCTGTCAAATTCTTTAAGATTTCCGGGTTCTTTTCGCCGGAATATACATCCAGCATCTTCGGTTCTTCTGTGCGGTTCAGGCTCATCAGTGCCTTGCCGATTGCAATCAGCTGTTGATCTCGAGCACAGCCCAAATTGCCAATGTAAGAGATCTGACTGGGGTTTTCGTTCGGCACCATCTTTACGCATTCTGCCGGGGTATGCAAAACCTGTACCGGCAGCTGAAACATTTTCGCATATGTTTCTGCCATTGTGTCACAAATCGCAAAAATCGAAGACGCGCGCTGCATCGTCTTACGCACAGTTTTCATTCGGGCGCGATACTCAAAGCGTCCGATTACGCTGTTTTCATTTGCGTTATAAACGTAAAAATCGTCCATACAGGAAATGACCAGCGGCCTGTTGAGGTATTCTGCCATTTTGCGCGCGACATCATACATGAACGCATAGTCGCCCGATGCAAAGAAAATCACATCCGGGTTAAAATCTGTCAGCCACTGCTTCAGCTCTTTGGTAAACCAATGGGTGCATTTCCAAACCAGATTTCTTGCCAGATAAATCGATCCCGTACGTTTTCTGCCAAACTGATAAATTTTTCCTGTGACGCCTGTATCTGTTCTGGAAAACTCACGATCCAGCTGAATATCATCCTTGCCAAAGATCGTTCCGTGTTTACGCAGCGGAACAATGGATTTTAAGGCATCCTTATCCGTAAATCTGTAATAATTGGTACAGATGGAATCGTCTGTCGGAACCTCAGAATGGATATAAAACTGTGCGATTTCATCCGCCTGAAACGCCTGAAAATACCGCAGCAGCGTTTTGCCCATATTTGAGGTCTTGCTCAACACCGTATGACTAACCAATAATACCTTCAAAACTAAAATTTCCCCCTTATGTCAGAAATGAAGCCATTCCATACTGAACAGCTTCATTCTCGCCGTTGTATGCGTAGCACAACTATGTTTTAGAATCAGAACTGCTCATCACGGTAATCGTGTACATTATTTGCCCGCTGATGAAAATCTTCTGTCGTACTCCAATTGTTTGCGTGCTGCGCCCAATGGATTTTTTCGATGGAAGGAATCTGCTGCCATTCCCCATAGCAAATTTCCAGATAACGCTCTACATTATGCGGGACACAGAAGTTATGTCCATCGTAGTCCATGCGTACCGGCGGGAGAATCACATCTTTATCCATAAACCACTTGGGGTTGCCCGTATAAAGCTCCCAATCGACCAGCTGTTTCTGGGGCTTATCATCCCATTTATACAGCTGCTTATATGCTGTTTTGAATCCAAACTTCTTGGGGAACAGCCGCAGGAACAGCATCAACGGACGAACCGCTTTTCTCTTTTTGTAGTTACGATTGCTCAATCGCTTCAGGGTGATATAGCAAGTTGCAGCGATTCCCTTATATTTTTCCCATTTAGTCGGCGGGCACTCGTGCAGCAGGAAAATATCAATATAAATTCCGTGATGCATATCATAGTCCTTCAGGGATTCTTCTATGAAGGTAGTTCCATTCATGCGCAGTTTCGGCATATATACCATGCCGTCAACGCTTTCCATTTCTTGCAGATAAAAGCGTTCCTTATCGCCCTTTTCATGAAACAAACGGCGGAACTTTTCATAGCCCTTTGCGGTCATATAAACATCCGCATCGTCATCCCAGGGAATCGGGCCGCCATGACGTTTTGCACCCAAAGCCGAACCGAACGCCAGACACCATTCAATATCATTTTCTGTACAGAATGCATCCAGATACTGGATAATCTCGCAATGCTTCTGCTGCAGCGGCTTTAACTCCTGAAACTGTTCACTATAATCCTTCATTTTACTTTTCTTCCTTCTTTTTCATCGGTGCATAATACTTCAAAACACCCTTTACCGCATATTGGCTGAAAGCGATAACGCTCGGGAAGAATCCCAAGCCCAGTGCTTTACGATAGGTAATCCACCGCTTTTTTGCAGAATTTCCCTTATTGTTAGACCGAGAACCCGTCACCTGTCTGTAATGTGCCAATACTTTCTGATCGCCAACAGTCGAAACCGGGATTGCCAAAAGCTCCATCCAAAGCACATAATCTTCGTGATAAAACTGTGCATTAAAGGGATGTGCTTTCAGCAGCTCTGTTTCGATCATTGCTGTCGAACAACTGATGACGCAGCTGCTCAGCATCTTTTTATAATTTGTTGTTTCCGGCACAATAAACGGTCGTTTAATAGGCTGTGAATGTTCATCAATAAAATCGTAAGAGCAGTATGCAATCTGTGCATGGGATGCCTCCAGGCTCTTGACCTGTCGCTCCAATTTATCTGCAACCCAAACATCATCACTATCCAGCAGTGCCACATATTCACCGCGTGCTTCACGAATGCCCCGATTACGCACATTTGCAACGCCGGAATTCTTCTCCATACAGAAAACACGAACGCGCGGATCCTTCTGCTCATAACTCCGCGCGATTTCAAGAGAATTGTCGGTTGAGCAATCGTCAACCATAATCAATTCAAAGTATTCATATGTCTGCGCCAGCACCGAATCCACTGCTTCGCAAAGAAAAGCGGCAGCATTATAAACTGGCATAACGACTGTAACCAATTTTTCCTTCACACTTCCAGCCCTTTCATATTCCCTGATTAAAGTTTTTTGAATGGTCCGATAGAACAAGCCTTCTGAAATCGCACCCTAATATCTAAAAATATTCACATTATTTCGTAGAATACGACTCCGAAGTAATTCTGCACATTGTGATACAGTATAATTATAAACCATTCCAAACTATAACACAAGCCCACACCCCTGCTGTCGCACTGTCTTATGAATGCACGAAATCTGTCATTAGCGTTTCTTTTTGCTGCATTCAAGAGCAACTGTCGTCATGCGTTCTGTTTTTTCTTTTCCTGTACGTTAAAATTTTGCTATATTTCCACAATAATTCAATTTTTCTATTTTGGATTGACTTCGAGCTTTCACCTGTTTTTCACGATACACAGGATTGCTCACACAGCAAAATATAAAACGGAGCAGCTGTAAATTTCCCGCTGCTCCGTTTTTCTTTTATTATTTAAGTATCCAGTCTGCAAACATACAATATATGGCTGGTATCGTCGTATACCGCTATTGTTACATTGATGGATGCGCGCCGTAAAATCTCTGCTGCATCCTGATTTGGCTTTGCACTGCTATGCCGATCCAAAAGCAGATAATAACCGCTTTGCAGGTGTGGTACCAGTGGCTTTTCATCCGCATCCCGCAAATAAGGACCCGCCGTCCAAGTTCCTTCTGGGGTTGTATGTGTTACACCATATAATAATGTTTGCGCGGTTTCGTGCATGGGCAGTTGTTTCCACTCCTGTGCGCACCGCAATGTCTGTGCCGTTTCTTCATCCAGCTGAAACACTACGCAGGAAGTACCATCGCCATGAAACCCGCCATGGGTATCCATTTCTAAAAGCACTTCTGCATGGCTAACATCAATGCCGATTTCCTCCGAAATCCTTCTTTGCATAGATTTGGGGCGCATCACCACCAGACCAAACACCAAGAGCAGACAAACCGGTAATAACCATTTTTTGTTTATGTTATTTCCTCTTTCCACACACGTTTCAGTCGCTCCGCACTTCCACATTTTTAACTGTGACTACCATTTCATAATCCTCTGCAGCAGGGTTCAATGCAGAAATTCCGATTTGATACCAAACGCCCTTTTCTGTCTGGAATGTTGCCGACATTCCCGGTGTAAGATACATAGATTCAAACGTAGTATTCGTGCCGTCCGATTCCTTCAATATAACAGCGCAATCCGGAGTTCCCTGCTTTGCAATCACGGTAATGGATTGCCCGGTCGGCGTTACTTCTGTTTCCGAATAAGCAAATGTTCCTTCATTGCCCGCCGGGATCGTAATGCTTACATCATATTCCTTACCACATCCCACTAGACACAATGCGATTGTAAGAATCAAAAAACAGATTCGTTTCATGTTGTTTTCTCCTTTTCATATAGCATCTTTTGTAAAGCTGCTGCATCCTGCATCAGCTGTGCCAGAATGGTTACCACTACCGCAATGATACCTGCCGCCAAGGCAATCATCAGCGACACAAATAGCACACTTACATGACTCAGCCCAATCACTACATACAGCACATTCCCTGCAAAAAATAAAACGCTATCTCCCGCTGCCAGTGCAGCAATCCACTGCAAAAAGTGAGCGTTTTGCGTACAGAACGCACAATCCATTTTAAGGTTGGCTGCAAATCTCCACACCAGCCACAAACTCAATCCAATCGGAATTGCTGTTGCCCAAATCAATCCCAACCACGGCCAGTAACAATTCTCATATACGCCTTTTCTTAGTGCGAGTACGTTTTTTCCCAAAATGGGAACACCGATAAAATACACGAACACAACACATATGCTCGCCCCCAGGACAGCTGACTTGAGCCAGCGTGACATACTTTTACAACTCATATAACAAGCCTCCTTCTGCAGCTCTTTCTATTCCGAAGTATATCCATCAAGCGCCTGTTTGTCAAACATTATTTATCGTATATCAATAATGTTATGTTGTTGTTAGATATAATACATCCTATGCACCTTCTGTAACGCAAAAGAAAAGCACCGGCATTTGCCGATGCTTTTCTTTACGCATTCATGTGTCACAAAGACGTCTTTTATTCATCATCCATTTTCTTTTCTGCGTGACGCTGACGCAAAATGCGGGTGTTCTCCTCCACATTCTTTTTGGATATCGGATACACAAATGCCAGCAAGAGCATCACCACCAAATATCCCAACGCAGGAATCAGTGTGGAAATATTATAAATACCATCCAATGTTGCCTGCGACTGCTGCACTACCTGCCCAGCAGCACCGCTTGCATATCCAATCAGACTTAACGCAAAACCACCAATACCTCCGGCAATCGCCTGACCCAGCTTTCGGCTAAAGGAATAAATTGCATATACTGTGCCATCGTCTCGATCACCCGTCAGAACTTCCTGATAGTCGATGATATCTGTGATAAATGCCCAGATCACCATATTGAAAAAGCCCATTCCGACCGAGCCAATGAGCATGAGTGCAATATACACGACCGGATTATGGGTGTGGATCAAGAACAGCAATCCATAAAATACTGTCGCAACACCACAACCCACAATACTACACTCTTTTTTGCCAAAACGAACGGATAATTTCCGTGCAATCGGAGCCATCACAAGCATAGGCAGCGCCGTTGCAATTCCTGCGAATACCATCAGGCTTGCATCGTGGAAGTAATCCTGGAACACATACGTCAGCATTGACTGCCCCAGCAGCTGACACAACAGCATAGCGATTGCTGCGCCAATGATTGCCAGTAACGCACGGTTTTTTAGCAATGCCTTTACCAAAGTAAAGAAGCCCTGACCTTGCTCAACTTTTTTGCTGGGCAACGTAACACGTTCTACACATAACGTATAGCAGGCAAAGTACGACACCATCGCCAGTGCGCCAAAAATAGTTGCTAAAAGTGTAAAGCGTTCCGGAATCAAAATGGATTGTCCATTTACGTTTTTGAACAAAACCAGCGGTGTGATGATGCCAATCGGTCCTGCTGCCAGCATTGCACCTAAACTACGGAACGTGGACAGGCTGGTACGCTCTCCGGGATCATCTGTAATCACGGAAGCCATAGAACCATACGGAATGTTAGCTGCTGTATAAAAAATGCTGCCCCATAAAATATATGTGACAAACATATATACGATTTTCGCCCACATCGGCAAGTACGCCGCCGGGTATAAATACATCAGCACATTGATTACAAACAGCGGCACCGCAAGCCATTTTAACCAAGGTCGAAAGCGACCATCTTTTGTAGGCGGCATCGTATCTACAATACGGCCCATCCCCACATCAGTAAACGCATCTACACAGCGAGCCGTCAAAAACAAGATGCCTACCACATAGGGTGCTACACCCAATACATCCGTGTAAAACTTCATCAGGAAGGTAGACGCGAAAATAAAAGTAAAATCATTCGCAAGGTCACCCAGTAAATAGCCGACCTTATCTCTCAGCCCAAAGGGGCGCACACTTTTTTCATTTTCGGGCATGGATTGCATGTTCCTTTCTTCTGATAAATCAAACAGAATTCATTTCTGCCATTTTTCTTTGCCGGTCAATTCCGCTCTGATTGAAATCGACTAATTATAGTGTGCCTGATATTTTGCGATATAATCATCCGCTCTGCATAATTCAATACAAAAGTTCTTTCCACCACCATATCGTGCTTTGCAAATCCATTCTCTTAAAGCCCGTCACCTGTTTATCGACACCTCTGCCTTTTTACTAATCTATGGGATCACCCAGCAAATCATGCAGCTGATTCAGTGCTTTTGTCTCCAGGCGCGATACATAGCTGCGGCTGATGTGCAAAATTTCCGCCACTTGTTGCTGGGTCAGTGGTGGTTGTCCCGCTAAACCATACCGAAGCAAAATGATTTGCCGCTCTCGCCCCTCCAGATGATCAATTCCACTCCGCAAATTTGCCGCGGTTTCCCGTTGCTCGCAGGTGTTCTCCATGCAAGTATCATCCGGGATTGCATCTTCTATCTGCAAAGCCGCACCATCTTTTCCCGTTTCAATAGGATCCTGTAACGAAACGGCGTCCGGGTCTCTCCGCAGGCGACGCAAATGCATACGGATTTCATTTTCTATACATTTGCTCGCATAGGTAGAGAAACGTGCTTTCCGCTGATAGTCGAATGTGTCTACCGCCTTGATTAACCCGATTGTCCCAATGCTGATTAAATCTTCCTGGTCACCGGGAACAGCATAGTATTTTTTCGCGATATGCGCTACCAGACGGAGGTTATGACGAATAATCGTATCCCTCGCTTCTTTCGATCCTGACGCCTTTTTCAAAAAGGCATCCCGTTCTTCCTGCCCTGTCAACGGACGTGGAAAACTGCCCGTATCAAGATGCAATGCAAAATACAAAAACTTGGTAATAAAAAAGTGAAACAGTTCCAGCATAAGATCCCCTCCTGCGGTATCTATATGCACTGTTTCACCAAAAAATTTTGAATTTGTATGAGAAGCAATCGAATGTATCCCGCATTATGGATGCTTCAAAAACATTCCGGCGCAATCCCGAACGGATTTGAAAAGTTGTCCCTCATCTTTTGCTGCCATTCGCGCGGAAACACAACAGATCAAGGTTCCAATTCCCGCACCAAGCATATTGAAAATGACATCATCCGTTTCTACGCAGCCCAACGTGTATCGATACTGCAGTGCCTCGATCCCTATGCTTAGGGCTGTAAGAAGGAACAACGTAATCATCACGCATTGCCAGTGTTTCCATTTCTGCGGTAATAGTTCGCATAAAAACAAGCCGCCCGGCACAAATAATGTAAGGTCGTTATACAGGAAAGGTCCGATTCTGAATGATTTCTCCTGCTTCGATCTTACTGCAGGTCGGAATACGATTCTCTGCTTTGACGATTGCGCCCAAGCATACATGAACGCCCTCTTCCAAGATACAGCCGTGATCTACGACAGCGCCGCAGTTCACGATGCATCCAAGCTTTACATAACAGCCTGTATTCACTACTGCTTGCGGCATAATGATTGTCCCTGGTTCAATCTGTGCGGTTGGGCTTACATGCGCCGTATGATGTACCAATGTCAGCAGCGAAGTTCCTGCCTGATTCAAACGATCCATCCAAGCAAGGCGGCTTTCGTTATTGCCGAACGCCGGATACATCTGTGTATTGCTGTCTATGAATTGCAAATAATCGGCGCATTTTCCTGCTACATCTATACCCGAAGCGTTATCATCCAAAAACAAAATCGTTTCGTACAAATTTGTCTGTCGGGCTAAATCCGCTACGGTTTGACCATAGCCGCCTGCCCCCAGAATTACCAGACGCATCAGTCTGTCACCTTCTCAAAAAAAGTATCCGGATGGTTCGGGTCAAAGGATTCATTTGCCCACATCACTGTTACCAGATTTTCCGTATCCGACAGGTTGATAATGTTATGGGTATAGCCGGGTAGCATATGGACTGCCTCGATCTTGTCACCAAACACTTCGAACTCCATCACTTCATCGGTTCCGATTTTACGCTGCTGAATCAGGCCATGACCCGCCACAACGATAAAGAATTCCCACTTGGTATTATGCCAGTGCTGTCCCTTTGTAATACCGGGTTTGGAAATATTGACCGACACCTGACCGCAATTTGCAGTTTTCAGCAATTCTGTAAAGCTGCCGCGCTCGTCCACATTCATTTTCAGCGGGAATTTTGCTGCCTGCTTGGGCAGATAAGACAAATACGTGGAGTACAGCTTTTTCGCAAAGGAATTGCTCGGAATTTCCGGCATCAGCAATGTGCCTGGCTGTGCCTTGAACTGCTGCAGCAGATTCACGATTTCTCCCAACGTCACCTTATGGGTAATCGGTGCGGCACAGTAGCGACCATTCTCATCAAATACCGGCTCCAGACCATCATAATTGCAGCGATGCGGTTTACCTTCCAGTGCATCCAGCATTTCTTCAATCAAATCATCGATATACAGCAGCTCCAGCTGTACCGACGGGTCATTGACCTGAATCGGCAGATCATTTGCAATGTTATTGCAGAATGTAGCCACTGCACTGTTGTAATTGGGGCGGCACCATTTACCAAACAGATTCGGAAAACGGTACACCAGCACTTTTGCACCGGTTTCGTGGCCGTAGCCAAAGAAAAGCTCTTCACCCACCAGCTTGGATTTACCGTAATCGGATGTGCCGTAACGACCAATTAAGGTTGCCTGAATAGACGACGACAGCATCACCGGACAGGTATTGCCATGCTTTTTCAGTGTGTCCAGCAGCGTGGATGCAAAACCAAAATTGCCGGTCATAAACTCGCTTTGGTCCGTCGGGCGGTTTACACCAGCCAGGTTAAAGACAAAATCTGCTTTTGCACAGTATTCGTCCAGCAGTGCTGGATTTGTATCAATATCATATTCGTAAATTTCCTGAATCGAAAGCTCCGGTCTGGTACGATTTTTATCCGTAGCAATATTACGCAGGTTTGCCGTCAGGTTTTTGCCTACAAAACCTTTTGCGCCGGTAATCAAAATATTCATATCGTTGCACCTCATGCTTTATGCGATAATTCTCTATTTTCTATTATAGAGATATTTTCTCCAGATACAAGCAAAAAAGGCGTTAGATTTTCTGTTTCTGCCAAGATTTCGTTTTTCACACAACATTCTTGAAAATTTCATGTTCTTATGCTATCATTCTAAATTGTATTTTTGTAAAATGTTTTTGTGCTATATCAAAACGACAGATTGTCATTGAATATTTAGGGAGATGATATTTTGGCCAGGGGTGCAAAACATCAAAAGGGACGCAGTCCCAAAAAGTCAAAACGCCTGCGATCGCTTGTTGTTCTATGCCTTTCACTTGTGCTTCTGATTGGATTGGGTGGCTGGTTATTCCTTCAATCAAAGCTGGGGTTATTGAATTACGACGATGGTGTTCAGGAAATTGACACTACAACCCAGCTGCCGCTGGATGGTTTAGAGATTCCGGAATTGGGCGAAGCCCCAGAGGACACAGATGTGCTGAACAATTTGCCGACGGACGGCATTTTCCATGATAAGAGTATTGTAAACATCCTGCTGCTTGGAACAGATGACCACGGAAAAACTTTCAGCGACAATGCGCGTGCAGATGCGATTATGCTGCTCAGCTTGAACACGGAAAAGCACACGATTAAGCTGGTTAGCATTGAACGTGGTATCGGTGTTTCGGTACCCGGCCGCAACGATGACTGGATCACACACACGTTCCGATATGGTGGTGCAGCTTTGACCATGCAAACGGTGCATGACTACTTCAATGTAGATGTAGACCGATACATCCGGGTAAATTTCCAATCCTTTATCTCTGGTATTGATGCCATTGGCGGCATCGATGTCACATTAACCCCGGAAGAATGCACTTATCTGAACAATGCTACCGGTACTACAAAAACCGTAAAGCCCGGCATCAACCATCTGGATGGTGCAACGGCTTTGGGATATGCGCGTATCCGTAAAATTGACAGCGACTGGAAGCGCATCCAGCGTCAGCGCAATGTCATTCAGGCTGCTTTGAATCAGGTGAAAAACTCCGACCTCGCCACTCTGAACAAACTGGCTGATACCATTTTGCCCATGATTCAAACCAATCTGACCAAGAGTGAAATCACTAGCTTGCTGTTGGAAGTTCCCGGTTTTATCTCCGGCGGTTTGCAGATTGAGCAAATGACTTTGCCCACAAAAGAAACCTGCTGGAACACTGTGGGTGTGGACGGTCGAAAGATGATCGGCGTAGACTACCCTGCAAACGCAAAAATCCTGCATGAATTTTTCTATGGAGAATAATGGAATGCTTATTGCAAAATTGTAAAAAGCATTGCTAAGATTTTACAGTCCCTTTCAAGGGGCGGTGTAACCAATGTTACGCCGCCCCTTTTCTTTCTGCTCGCTTTACCGACGCTCATATTCTCAGCGAACAGATTTACTCCACAAAGGCTGCGTTTTATTTTTTCTCTAACATTTTTCAGTTCCGCCACATGCTACGCTTTGCATCCATACATTCCACGCCGACGCATCAAATTTAAGCTTTTTTCATGTTCTTCTATCGAATACAATATCTGCTTTTTAAGAGATTTTTTCGCTTTAATCCCATATTTTTTGATACATTCCTACCATTTCTCTTGGTGAAAAAACAGATTTTAATCCTCTTGCTTTTTACGTATTGCAGTACACAAAAGGCAGGCGTGTTACAAATTAAGAATTTTTGTTGTGTTTCTTTGCACAAAGATGATTTCAGCATAAAACAAATTATGGATAAAGTGTCGTTTCGGAGGATTCCATAGGGAAAAACATAAAAAGATTTCGAACATTTTCACGACCATATTGGTTGCGCTTGCCGTACTCCTCGCTGTTCTTCTGGTCGGCACACGTTTGATCGGATTACGGGCATTCACCGTACTTTCCGGTTCGATGGAACCCACCTACCCCACCGGCTCTTTGCTTTATGTAAAGAAGGTTCCTGTTGAGGAAATTGATGCCGGAACGGTAATCACATTCATGCTGAATGAAGACACCATCGCTACCCACCGTGTGGTCGTGGTCGTTCCGGATGAAGAAGACACCCATGTGGTTCGTTTCCGCACCAAGGGCGATGCAAACAAAGCCGAAGACGCCAATTTGGTGCATTGCAACAATGTAATCGGCACCCCAGTGTTCCACATCCCGCAGCTGGGTTACTTTGCTGCTTATGTGCAAACACCCGCTGGTCGCTACGCCGCTATTTGTATAGGCGCACTGGTGTTGCTTTTGCTGTTCATGTCGGAGTTCTTTTCTGTGATGTGTGCGAAAGAGAAACCTGCCAAGCACGAGAAATAGCACGGATTTTTAATTGGCATAAAATGGGCGCGGTCCTTTTTTATAAGAAAAAACATTTATTTTAGAAGGACAAGACAAATGAAGATGAAGAAAACATTGACCACTGTTGTTGCTTTGGCTCTGGTTGCAGCTGTTTCCGTTGCAGGCACCCTGGCATATCTGACCGACAAGACCGACGAAGTTCGCAACACGTTCAGTGTTGGTTCTCTGGGTCTGAACATGAATATCGACTTGTGGGAAAGCAAGGTCAAGGCTGATGTGGATAATCAGTACATTGTGGACGAGACCGTTGCCGACCCTGTTAAGAAGAACGTCTACGATGCTGTTATGCCCAACAGCGACAACTACAAGGATCCGTACGTCACCGTTACCGGTCTGGAGACCAAGGCTTACCTGTTCATCGAAGTTCAGAACAACGAGCTGGCTAAACTGCACGCTACTGTTGATGGTGGTGTTTGGGAAGCAATCCCCGATGCAACGCCCGTTAATGCTGGTGCAACGGTTTATGCATGCAAGGCTGGCACTATCAATCCCAGTGACGACCTGTCTCATGTCAACGTTCTGGAAGGCAAGCACTTCTTGGTTGACAACTTCACCAACGTTGCGCCTTTCCTGCCCCCTGCAGAAGGTACTGTTCCCAGTGGGGACGATGACCGACTGCTGGACCCGGTTAACCCAGATAACGGTGTCGAAACCAGCAAAACGGTTTCCGGACCTGATGAAAACGGTAAATACACCTTGACACTGGAAGCCTGGGCAACCGGCGAAAAAACCATCATCGATCAGGAAACGCAGGTCCCGACGGATATCGTCCTCGTTCTGGACCAGTCGGGTTCTATGGCAGACAATTTCAATAGTTTCACCTATGAGCCTTATTCCGGAACCCCTGCTCAGCTGTACCAGAAACGAGACAGCTTATATGTGAAGCGCAGTGACGGCTCTTACGCGCCAGTCACTGTTACAAAGGAAACGATTGCGCTGGATTCTTATGTCTCTTTTTCCGGCGAATCAAACTCCACGTATCACAATTATTCTGAAAACTTCTATCACAAGTGCAGCGACGGGAATTACGGTCTGGTAACGGTTACCAACCCATTCCTCTCCCGCAATTACACTTATAGCTGCAATAGCTGTGGATGGTCTGAAACCAGTACCTGGTCGACAACCCGACCCACTTTTTCGAGTTCTTTTTATAAAAAAGATACGGCAAACGGCTATACTTTCTCCTACAAAGATTTGGATGGCAAAACGGTAACTGCCTCTGTGCTGGAAAACGAAAGCGCACCTACTTGGGATTTTCATATTTCCAAACGTGGTGCTTCTACCAGCCGTTGGCTGCGCTGAAAAATGCAGTAACCACCTTTAGCAATTCTGTTGCGGAAAAGGCTAAAGGTCCTGATGGCACTGCCGGCACAGCAGACGACGTAAACCATCGTATTGCTATGGTAGGTTTTGCTTTTAGCAATACGCATGATTACTACTATCAAAACACCGAACTTTTCATTGGCAGCAACACTTATCGTTACGGTCGGATTTCCAGAGATAACTATGCATCCGCATTCCAAGATATGAACACCAGTCAGGGAATTTCCAACGTGAAGAAATCCATCGTTGCCCTTACTGCTGAAGGCACAACTTATATCAATCACGGTGTTGAGTTAGGTAATAATGTTTTTGAGCACAATCCTATTCCTACCGGTGAAAAGCGCAATCGCGTTATGATCGTTTTTACGGACGGTCAGCCCGGATTTTCGGAATATGAATCAAAGGTCGCCTCAAGCGCCATCAATCAAGCAAAAATCACCAAGGATAACTATCAGGCTACTGTGTATTCCGTAGGTATCTTTAATGGTGCTGATGCTACCGTTCCCGGAAATAAAAACGGAAACAATGTCGAAAAATGCAACTGGTTCATGCAGAATTTGTCCAGCAATAACGGTATCGTACAAAGCCCCAGCTATTATCTGTCTGCGGCTGACTCCAATGCCTTGAACAACATTTTCGAAACCATTTCCGATAACATTGAATCCGGCGGTTCTTCGGTTCAGCTGGGCGCAGAAACCGTTATGAAAGACGTCATCTCCGATTCTTTCCAGCTGCCGCAGGGAACTATCCCCGCAGATATCAAAGCCTATACTGCAAATTACACGGGTGAAAACACATTTGCGCCCAAAGAGCCCTTCAACAATGCACATATCGCTATTTCGAAGGATGGCAGAACGGTTTCTGTTACCAATTTTGATTATTCCGCAAACTGGGTTGGTACTGTCACAGAGAATGGCACAACAAGCTACCGCGGACAAAAATTGATTATCGAAATCCCGATTGCAGTCCGCGATGGTTTCCTCGGTGGCAATGGTGTACCGACCAACAAGGCGGATTCCGGCATTTACAGTGATAGCAGTGCAGATAAGGCCATCGAAAACTTCGAGATTCCTTCTGCTGATGTAGAGATTCCTGCACTCACTGTTACTGCACCGGACAAGAATATTTACCTGAACGGAAACCCGACTGATGCACAGTTGATCGAAGGTGCAACCGTTCAATGTGGTACGGAAACGCTCGATTTCAGCAAACCCAATTATGGTCTGGAACCTTGGCAGAACGCTTTTGTAGATGTATCCAATCCTTCTGCTAGCAAAAACTGCACCGGTAAGGAAGATGGTACTTACACCATTGATGTTACGGCAGCACCGAAAAATTCCGGTACAACAACTGCACAAACTGGCACCGCTGCCGGAAACATCTATGTATTCAAGCCCGAAATCGAATACAACGACAGCACCATCAACTTTGGCGAAACAGCTGATTATGAAACGCAGAACATGACGGCAAACAATGTCGTTTGGAAGCACGATGAGGCGGTTGCAAACCCCGCCTCTATGATTGGCACTGAGCCTGTACTGGATTGTACCTACAATCCGGCAGAAGGCGCTTTCCAAAAAGACACTGATGTTTGCGTCACTGTTACGATTGGAAGCGAAGACATTACCAAGTATGTAACCTTCCTCAATCACAGCCCCACGCACGGAAATGCAACTGACCATCAGTTTACCGTTTATGTCAAGGCTTGTACTTTGAACATTCAGAAAACTGCCAATGCACCCGGTGTTTTCAAATTCCATGTCGAGAACAAGGAAAACGCCGTCGACATGGATGTTGTAATCGAGATAACCGCTGAAACCATCAACAAGCCTCAGGCGGTTACAATCAAGGGTCTGCCGCAAGGTACTTACACCGTAACGGAGGACACCAACTGGAGCTGGAACTTCATCGTAAACAAGAAAGCCCAGACGGTTGTCCTTGCAGGTGACACCCGAACCGGTACAGCAGCATTTGAAAACACGCTCAATGACAAGTGGCTCAACGACAGCGTCTGTGTAAAGAACGTTCCCGGTATGTCCACCGTGGTGAAAAAGTAAGGAAGGGGGCTGAAATTTATGTCAAACGGCAAGCATTCAGTGCCCCGAAATTGGCACATGCACAAAACTGCATCGTTCGCTATTGCAGTGGTTCTTGTGATGCTGGTATCCATCGGCGGTACCTTAGCATGGCGCACCGAACAAAGCAAACCGGTACACAATACTTTTACTGCCGGCAAGGCAGATATTGACATTGACGAAACGGTTGAACACGATATCAAGAAGTCTGTAACCGTAAAAAACACCGGAACCGCACCTGTATACGTCCGTGTAGCAGTAGTTATCAACTGCCGCGATCAGGATGGAAACATTCTCTTTGGTGAAGCACCGGAGTTCGTGTTAAACAGTGCAAAATGGACCCTGTTGGGTGACGGCTACTACTATTACAATGGTATCGTTGCACCCGAAACCTCTACCGAAGAACTTCTAGGCAAGCCTTTCGACTTGGTGGACAAGGACGGAAACCAATACGAAATGGATGTTCTTGCAGAAGCAATTCAGGCGGGCGGTTCAACTGCCAGCGGAACGCCTGCTGTTGAAGATGCCTGGCACGCAAAATATGACGGCAGCACATGGACGCCTGTGCCGCCGCAGGCATAAGGAGGTACGGATATGAAAAAGACATTGAAAACAATTTCCGTGCTGGTTATGGCTGTGCTGTTCAGCGTCAATGTAACTGCATTTGCTGCAGATGCCAGCATTGTTTACAAAGGCAGCGGAAGCTCTGAACCGTTTGTAACGCTCCCCGGTGATGATTTGTTTGGCGGCTTCAAAAACGTAATGCCCGGTGATGTACGCACGGAAGAAATCACCATCAAAAACAAATTTTCCGGCTCGGACGAAGTCTACATTTATATGCAGGCGGTTCCCCACAATGCCAACAACCCGCTAAGTCCTGAAGTTGCAGCAAAAGAGGATTTGGACTCCATGAAGGATTTTCTTCATCAGATGACGTTGACTGTAACACAGGATGGTAAGGTTCTTTCGCAGGATACCGCAGAAAAACCTGCTGGTTTAGCAGAAAGCACTCTGGTGGGACACTTTAAGGGAAAAGGTTCCAGTGAGATTCAGGTCACATTGTCCGTTCCTATCGAGATGGGCAACGAATATGCAGACCGCATCGGCGAAGTGGACTGGGTTTTCTATGCAAGCGAAATCAATCATCCACCCGTCACACCCGACACGCCTGATACCCCCAACACCCCCAATAATCCCCACTCCCCTAAGACCGGTGATACAACCGGCACTGCATTCTACACGCTGCTTATGCTGTTCTGTGCTGCTTCTGTAGTGGTTCTGATCAAAAAGCGCAAATCTTAACGTAACAAAAAGGCACAGTCAATCTTCGGATTGGCTGTGCCTTTTTTATTTGCGTTTCTGCCAAATGCAAAACTCGCTCTTTATTTTGCCTCATAGTCTGCCTGTAGCTTTTGTAATATCACTACATCCGCAGGGCAGAACTCATATTCCGGGATTTCCTTTGGCGTGATCCAACGGATATCATTATGTTCCAGCATCTGCGGAACACCTTCCGCAATATGTGCATGAAACAAGGTCAAGTGTACCGTTAAATCCGGGTAGGTGTGCGTCACTTCCATAAAGACTTCGCCAACCGATACTGTGACATTCAACTCTTCCTGACATTCTCGAATTAGCGCCTGTGGCTTCGTTTCGCCCGGCTCAACCTTTCCCCCCACAAACTCCCACAAAAGCCCTCTGGCCTTGTGTTTGGGCCTCTGACAAATCATAAAGCGATCTTGATCCCAAATCAATGCCGCTACCACTTCTGTCATAGCGTGAAACTCCTTTCTACGCAAACATAAAAAGGCGACTCCGGCAAAATGTCGGAGTCGCCTTCTGGTTTACTGTAATAGACTGTGATTAGCCTACGTAAGCGCTTGCGCTCTCGCCAGCGATGTGACCAAAGACCGTAAAGTCTGCCACAGCGTTGCCGCCCAGACGGTTTGCACCGTGGACACCGCCAGCTACTTCGCCTGCTGCAAACAGGCCGGGAATCACGTTACCCTCAGCATCCAAGACCTCGGTCTTAGCATTGATTGCCAAGCCGCCCATGGTGTGATGCACACCAGCGGTGACCTTGATTGCATAGTAAGGAGCCTTGTTCAGCTGCTTGGTGAAGCTGGTACGGCCGAAATCGGGGTCGTTCTTCTGCTCCACATAGCCGTTCCACTTCTGCATGGTTTCTGCCAGTGCAGCCGGATCGACTTCGATTGCTGCTGCCAGTTCCTCAACAGTTTCGCCGGTGAAGGTAAAGCCCTTCTTGATGTAGCCCTGGATAACAGCGGAATTATCCACCATCTCCTGGTCAACAATCAGCCAGCTGTAGCTGCCGGGCTGTGCAATCTCTGCTGCGGAAACCACGTCACGCGTGCCAACTTCATCGATGAAGCGCTTACCCTCGGAGTTAACCAGGATTGCGCCATCGCCACGCAGGCCCTCAGTGATCAGAGCTGCGGAATCAAACTGAACAGTGGGGTGAATCTGGATCTGATCCATATCCACGGTATCTGCACCGATAGCAGTTGCCATCTCGATGCCCTGACCCATTGCACCGGGAGCGTTGGTGGACATGAAGCCCTCCAGGTTCGGTGCATACTTAACGACCATTTCAGAATTATAACCGAAACCGCCCGTTGCCAGAACAACAGCCTTTGCATTCACAGTAACGGTTTCGCCGCTCTTGCCAGTAGCAACAACGCCGGTAACCTTGCCGTCAGCAGTCAGGATTTCGTTTGCGGTGGTCTCCATCAGGATCTCAATGCCGCGAGAAGCGCAGTTCTCTTCCAGCAGAGGAATCATGTAAGAGCCAACAGCAACCGTCTTGCCCTCGTCATTGACAGGCTTGTGAATACGCTTGACAGAAGCACCACCAAATGCACCGACCTGCTTCAGGTCGATATTGATGGACTTCAGCCACTCGATAGCCGGAGCAGAATTCTCACACAGAGCATCCACCAGAGCGGGATTGTTCACGCCCTTACCACCAATCAGAGTGTCCAGCTTCATCAGCTCGACAGAGTCAAAGTAACCCTGCGGGTTCTTCTGGTACTCTGCCCACTGCTGTGCAACGGTTTCGGCCAGGCCAGTGATTACTTCATTATCTGCGTAATCCTTCTTAGCCTTTTCCAGCGTCTTTTCAACGCCAGCTGCTTCACCGAATTCGTTTTCGTCCTGATTCGGGGTACGACCTGCATTCATGCCGCCGGTTGCCAGCTTAGAGTTGCCGCCAACCAGTGCCTGACTCTCCAGGATGATGACCTTCTTGCCAGCATCTGCAGCGGTAATGGCAGAAACCATACCTGCGCCGCCTGCGCCAACAACAACGACATCTGCATCGTAAACAACATCCTCTGCCTCAGCAGAACCTGCTGCATCACTCTTCAGATCAGCAGCAGTCAGACCAGCACTTTCCAGAGCAGCCGCTGCTGCTTCCAGAATTGCCTTAGAGGAAATCGTTGCACCACTCATGGTGTCCACTTCGATGGAGTTCTTTTCCATCATTGCTGCAGGCAGCTTTTCCAGAGCCACAGAGCCAACGCCCTCGGTCTCATCTGCGCCTTCAGCCGTTGCAGCAGTGATAACACCGTCTGCAACCGTCAGGGTAACGGTAATGTCGCCGCCAAAGCCCTTCGCAGTAGCGGTGCCGGTAACAGAAGCTGCACCGGCGTCCGTGCTGGAAGTGCCACAGGCTGCCAGCGACAGAACCATTGTCAGAGCCATCAGAATTGCAATTACGCGATTCTTCATCGTTCAATTCTCCTCACAGTACAGTATTTTTGTTTCCTGTATTCTTACGGATGATGAATGGATTACTGAGCGTTCTTAACAGCCTCTGCAGCAGCGGTCAGAATAGCGTTAGAGGTGATGGTTGCACCAGCGTGTGCGTCAACCTCAACGGTGTTGTTCTCAACCATTGCCTTGGGCAGCTCTTCCAGAGCAACAGAGCCCAGGCCCTCGGTCTCGTCTGCGCCTTCAGCAACAACGCTGGTGATCTTGTCGCCTTCCTTGGTAACGGTAACCTTAACTTCGCCGCCGAAGCCCTGAGCGGTAGCAGTGCCGGTAACAGCAGCTGCGCCAGCATCGCCGTTAGCATTGCTGGAATCGTTGGAAGAGCCGCAAGCAGCCAGAGCCATGACCATAGACAGAGCCATCAGAATTGCAATAATACGCTTGTTCATTGTTATAATCTCCTTTGTTACGTTAAAAATCGTGTGTACTTTCTGCACAGATGAAGCTGTTGTTAACAAATTCACCTTGTGCGTTTATGAATTATATCACAGACATTGCTAAAAATCTACCCACCCCGTCTCTCGGAATGACAAAAACGAATCGAAGCGCCTCTTTTTCCACAAATGCGCTATTTTTATAAAATATTCTGCAAGTTTTTTATAGCTTTTGACTACATCGCATTGTATTTCCCTTATATTTCCTACTACAGCCTTTCTCCAATTTGTGGTATACTCAAGCTATCAATCGTTTTCCTGTCTGCATAAACCACAAAGGAGCTTGATATGAAAAAGAACTTTTCTCTTAGTCTTTTGACTGTTATTTTAGTAAGTGCGATTGCCTTAACCGGCTGCGGAAAAAGCAAACCTTCCGCATCGAAACCAACTGCACAATCCCCTGCGCAGGCTACGCCAACGCCCACAGCAAAACCGACCACAACACCTTCCCCCACGGCAGAACCTGACCAGCCTACTGCAGAACCCACTGCTACCCCCGATCCGGATTTGGTGGAAATCACAGACGAAACCTATGCACACACTATGGATGAAATCCTGAATGTACCGGAACTGTATTTTGAAAGACCGATCCGCCTTGAGGGGCTCTATCTGAAAGAGGAACCGGAAAGCCTGGGCATTACGACACACCTTGTCTATCGTATCAGCGATGGTTACGGCGCCGATGATGATGGGGACGGCGGTCACGATACACAGGGTATCCTGTTCATTCCGCCCGAAGATTTTTCCGCACAAGATGGTGACTGGATCATTGTGCAGGGTATCCTGCGCGATGTGACCATTGACGGATATCCGTTCCTTGCACTGGATGAAGCACAGGTTACCATCGACAATGAACACCGCGGCTCGGATACCGTGGTCAACTTGCACTGACTTTACATAAAAGGAGGCAGCATTATGCCACGAAGCCACGGCTACAATACCAAAACCAGACAGCTTATTCTGGTCTATCTCCAGCAGAACCGCAGTCATGCGGTATCAGCTGCGAACATTTTACAATACTTGGAAGATTCCGATTTGCCCACCAGCCCTACCACGGTTTATCGCTATCTGGACAAACTGGCAGCAGAAAATCGCGTGATGAAATATGTTGCTGACAAGGGTGAAAAGGCAGTCTTTCAATACGTGGATGAAGGCGCACACTGTCAGGAGCATTTACATCTGAAATGCGTTGAATGCGGCAAGATTTATCACTTGGACTGTGGTTTCATGGATGAATTCCGCCGCCATTTGAAGGAAAGCCATGACTTTGAACTAGAATGCAATGGCAGTATTCTGTACGGAACCTGTTCTCAGTGCCGTGCAAAGCGAGCTGCTGAAAAAGAGTAATCTTTACCTGTTGATACCATAAAAAATCCCGTGTCCTGTAATAGGACACGGGATTTTTTATTTTGCATTAGTCGATGCTGGTAACCGTGTAGCCTGCATCGGTAATAGCCTTGGTCAGAGCTTCGTCAGAAGCATCACCGGAAACGGTAGCAATACCCTTTTCCAGATTGACCTCAGGAGTCAGACCCAGATCTTCCAGAGCCTTCTTGACATGAGCAACGCAGTGCATGCACATCATACCTTCGATATGAATGGTTTTCATAGTAGTTTCCTCCGTTGTGTTATTTGTATTATCGTCCTGCTTTGCTGCGAGATTCAGCGGGCAGGCTTTCGGCGTGTGATCTTCTGCCAAAAATTCCGGCAGAGGGATGGGTTTCTTCCGACTATCATGCTTGGTGTTCCGCACATTGAACAGGTTCAAGCGCAGTGCATTGGTCACCACGCAGAAGCTGGAAAGGCTCATTGCTGCTGCACCCAGCATGGGGTTCAGTACAATGCCCCAGATGGGGAACAGCAAACCAGCTGCAACCGGAATACCAATGCTGTTATAGAAGAATGCCCAGAACAGGTTTTCGTGAATATTACGCAGTACCTGACGGGACAGGCGCATTGCTGCTGTCACATCCAGCAGGTTGGAACGCATCAGAACAATATCCGCAGCATCCAGTGCAACGTCTGCACCGGCACCGATGGCAATACCAACGTCTGCACGGGTCAGTGCAGGTGCATCATTGATGCCGTCACCAACCATGGCAACCTTGCCGGATTTCTGCAATGCACGGACTACAGCTTCCTTATCACCCGGCAGAACATCCGCAATCACATGATCCAGACCAGCCTGTGCACCGATTGCGTCTGCTGTGCGACGATTATCGCCTGTCAGCATAACAACGTGTACGCCCATCGCCTTCATTTCAGCGATTGCCTGTTTGCTGTCCGGCTTCAGTGCGTCTGCTACAGCAATGATACCCAGAATGCGATTGTCCCATGCAAAGTACAGCGGTGTCTTGCCCTGCTCAGACAGCTGCTCACCCAGCTTCTGCCAGCGATCGGTCAGCAGACCCTTTTCCTGCATCAGGACAGCATTGCCGCCCAGTGCAATTTTGCCTTCGACGGTACCCTGCACGCCGTGACCCGGCAATGCAGCAAAGCCAGCGGCTTCCTGTACAGAAATCGAACGCTTTTCGCTCTCATCGCAAATTGCACGCGCCAGCGGGTGCTCGCTCTTTACTTCCAGTGCGGCTGCAACGGTAAGCAGACGGTTTTCTTCCACATTTTCTGCGGGACAAATATCGGTCACGCCGGGCTTGCCTTCGGTGACGGTACCGGTCTTATCTAGCACAACAATATCGGTCTTACCTGCTGCTTCCAGAACGGCAGCCGTCTTGAACAAAATACCATGTTTTGCGCCCATACCGCTGCCAACCATGATGGCAACCGGAGTAGCCAGACCCAGCGCACAGGGGCAGCTGATGACCAGAACGCTGATACCGCGTGCCAGTGCAAAGCCAAAGCTCTGACCTGCCAGCAGCCAACCAGCAAACGTAATAACTGCAATGGTAATAACAACCGGTACGAAAATGCCGGAAACTTTATCCGCAATCTTCGCAATGGGAGCCTTTGTTGCGGATGCATCCTCAACCATGCGGATAATCTGGGACAAGGTGGTGTCACCGCCAACGCGGGTTGCACGGCATACCAGGAAACCATTCTGGTTCAGGGTTGCTGCACTGACCAGGCTGCCCTCTGCCTTATCCACAGGCAGGCTTTCACCGGTCAAAGCTGCTTCATTTACGGCACTTTCGCCTTCCAGCACTTCGCCATCTACAGGGATGCTCTCGCCGGGACGAACCACAAATACGTCGCCAACCTGCACTTCTTCGGCAGGAATCTCAACTTCTTCACCGTTGCGGCGAACGCGGGCAGTCTTGGGTGCCAGATCCATCAAGCTCTTAATTGCATTGGTGGTCTTGCCCTTGCTGCGCGCTTCCAGCATCTTACCCACGGTAATCAGGGTCAGAATCATTGCAGCGGACTCGAAATACAGGTCATGCATCCAGTGCATTGCACCTGCCATATCTCCATTCCACATAGCGTGCGCCATCAGGAAGGTAACCGCTGTACTGTATGCAAAAGATGCTGCGCTGCCCAGCGCAACCAGTGTGTCCATGTTCGGTGCACCGTGAATCAGACCCAGTGTGCCGTTCACAAAGAACTTTTGGTTAATGACCATGACCGCCATCGTCAGCACCATCTGATACAGTGCTACCATCATGGGGTTACCGGCAAACCATGCCGGTGCGGGCCAGCCCCACATTGCTACGCCCATAGAAACATACATCAGCGGAATCAGCAATGCCACGCTGGCAATCAGACGGCGCATCATTTTCGGGGTTTCGTGATCCTCAAAAGCCTCGCGCGCTGCCGCCGGGGACGGCGTCTGTGCCGCATTTTCGGGTGCTGCGCCATAGCCTGCTGCGGCAACCGCATCACAAATGCTCTGTGTTGTAGCCGGTGCGCTGAAATCTACACCCATGGAATTTGTGAGCAGGCTGACTGAAACATTGGTCACGCCCGGTACTGCTGCAACAGCTTTTTCCACGTGGGCACTGCACGCAGCACAAGACATTCCTGTAACAGAAAATCTCTGCATGGATATTCCTCCTTATTTCATCAGTTTTTGCAGCGTCGCGCACAATTCATCTACCGTATCCAGACGGCCATCCTGAATATCATGCACAACGCAGCCCTTAATATGTTGACTGAGCAGTTCCTTATTGAACGCATTCAATGCCGCTGTAATGGCGCTGACCTGCGTTAAGATATCTACACAGTAGCGATCGGATTCTACCATATTGCGAACGCCGCGTACCTGACCTTCGATGCGGTTTAAGCGGCGAATCAAATCCTGGTATTCTTTTTCTTCCCGGTGTTTTGTTTTGCAGCAAGTGCAAACTACTTTTTCTTCGTCTGCCATGGTGTTCCCCCTTCTCATATACCCCCCTGGGGTATATACATCATAGCACAGCCCCATTTTCTTGTCAAGAAAAAAGGCGCCAACTTGCGTTGGCACCTTTTCCTCAAATCAAAATATCTGTTACTGATTTTGTCACAGCATGATTCGCGCGCGGTGTGCTGTCCTCTGTCGGATACCCCATATATAATAGCGCCATCGGCTGGATATTTTCTGGCAATGCAAAGGTTTCCCGCATTTGGTCCGGGTCCCAGTTCATTACCCAAATTGTCCCAACACCTTGGTCGGCTGCTTCCATCATCATATGGGTTGTTACGATAGACGCATCAATTTCGCCACTGGATTTACCATCCGCCGGGCGATGCCAACAAGCAGTTTCGTCCCAACAGACCAATAATGCTGTATCAAAATACATATCCGCTTTTGCCAGACGGCTCAGCTTCTGCTTGCGGTCCTGCGTACGAATCACCAGAATGCGCTGCGGTTGCTGATTGCAGGCAGTCGGTGCCAGCATACCTGCTTCCAGTATTTTATCCAGAACACCGGGTTCAATACGTCTTGCACTATACTGGGTAACCGAATACCGCTTTTTTGCCAAATCCAAAAATTCCATGGTTTTCTCGCTTTCTGTTTTTACAGATGGTCAGCCTTTTACTGCCAGTGCATCTAGTGCAGAACGTGCAGCACGCACTGCTTCCGGATCGGTATACTGGCGATCAAACTCGCTTGCCATGGGCAGACCCATCGGAACGCCTTCTCTGCGATACCTCATGGGACCCGGCTCGGTATGCTTACCGGACAGATGGAACTGTCGGATGCCGGTTGCCTGACCGATTTGCTCAATATTACCAGCATTCACGCCGCTGCCCGCCAGCAGATGAATCCGCCCTGCTGCCTGATCATGCAGCTGACGCAGCAAATCCGTTCCGTCCACTGCACAAGCAGCCTGACCGGAAGTCAAAATGGTATCAAAACCCAGTGCGATTGCCTGTTCCAATGCAGCAGACGCATCCCGACACACATCAAAGCAGCGATGCAACGTCTTATGCATCGCACCTGCGTGCTGCATACACTCCTGCAGAAAGACTTCGTCCAAATCGCCATTCGGCGTCAGCGCGCCGATTACAACTGCATTTGCGCCGCACTCCCGGCAGAAATCAATTTCCTCCAGCAGCACCTGCTTTTCCGAATCGGTAAAACAAAAATCACCGAAACGAGGGCGCAGCAGCACATTGACCGGAATCTTTACGCTCTGCACGACCTGACGGATGAAAAACGGGCTGGGCGATGTACCGCCCACCAAAAGATCTGCGCAAAGCTCCAAGCGGTCTGCACCTGCCGCTTCTGCGCGTCGTGCAGATTCCAAAGAATCCACACAGATTTCCAACTGATATGCCATCGTGTTCTCCTTTTTCATTACAAAGAATGCAGTTCATACAGCATTCCGCTCAGCGGCGGGACATTTACACGCAATGTGTAATCCCGCTCATATACGCCGCCTTCTGTAGTGTGCAGCTCTGCGCGCTGTGTACTCTTGCCGCCCCACTCCTTCGCTGCGCTGTTAACCAGCAAAGTTGCCTTTGCCGGATATTTCAGATACAGCGGGAAGTTTTTCAGCGGCTGGTCCAGCGTATTCATCACAAACAGCACGGTCTGCCCCTGCGATTTCCGCAGCCAAGCATATGCGCCCTGATCCACACTCTGACAAGCCACCCACTCAAAGCAGTCGGGATGATACTCTCCACTATACAATGCCGGCATCTGGGTATACAGCTCTCCCAGCTTTGCCATATATTTCTGGAACGCATCATGCGCCGGGTACGCCAGCAGCTTCCAATCCAGTTCACGGTCTTCATCCCATTCCCGCCAGTGGGCAAGTTCATTGCCCATGAAGTTTAATTTCTTGCCGGGATGGGCATACATATAGAGATACAGCATCCGTGCCTGTGCAAACTGTTCCTCGTAAGTACCCCACATTTTATCAATGATGGTCTTTTTACCATGGACAACTTCATCATGGCTCAAACTGAGCAGATACAGCTCATTGTAAAAATAGTGCATACTAAATGTGAGCTTGTGGTAGTGGTCTTTGCGCTCCCCAAAAGGGGTTGCAAAATAATCCAGCAAATCATGCATCCAGCCCAGATTCCACTTATAGTCAAAGCCTACGCCGTCATAGCTGGTGGGTGCTGTCACTTTCAGGTAATTGGTACTGTCTTCTGCCATATAGATGCCCGTGGGCCAGCGATCGTTCAAACCATGGTTCAGCTTTTGCAGAAAACGCACCGCACCATCATTTACACCGCGTTTCGGGTCACCCGACCAGTAAATCGCACGGGAAATCGCATCCATTCGGATACCGTCGCAATGGTAAACATCCATCCAGATCGACGCCGCACTACACAAGAAGCTGCAAACTTCGCCCCGATAGAAATTGAAATTATTGGTTCCCCATTCACTGCGACCCACATCGCTGTCGTATTCGTACAGATAAGTACCATCCAGCTTGGTTAAGCCGTCCCGATTGCAGGCAAAATGCACCGGCACAAAATCAATCAGGACACCAATATTTTCCCGGTGGCAGGCATTGACAAAAGCAGCGAACTGCGCCGGCGTACCGTATCGACTGGTGGGCGCAAAATAGCCTGTGGTTTGATAGCCCCAGCTGCCGTCAAAAGGATATTCCGCAATCGGTAAAAGCTCCACATGGGTATAGTGATGCGCCTTCAGCCAGGGGATCAGCTCGTTTGCCAATTCTTCGTAGTTGTACCAGACATCTTCATCTCCCGGTTCCGTACCCGGACGATGCTTCCAGCTGCCTGCGTGCATTTCATAAATATTCAGGGGTGTATCATAGCATTTACTACGGTTTTCCATCCACGCCTGATCCCGGAATGCAAAATCAAGCCGGGTCAATCGACTGGCGGTTCCCGGGCGAAGCTCGGCAGACAACGCATACGGGTCCGAATGCATGACCCAGCTGTCATCTCTGCCGTGAATATTAAACTTATAGAGCTGACCTTCCCGTGCAGATGAAACTACCGTTTCCCAATAGCCGCCGGGGTAAAAGGTCATATCCTGACCCCGCCACTGATTGAAATCACCAACCACCTGAACCATAACTGCGCTGGGTGCCCAAATACGAAAACGCCACCCATCCTGATCCGATGCGCTGACCGGATGCCCACCGAAAAAGCGGTACGCATCAAAACAGTTTCCTGTATAAAACGCCTGTGAAATCTCGCTCATTCCAAACGCTCCCTCTGCCTGTTGTTCGCGCTGTTCTCACTTACAGCAGACACTTTATTCCAGCACAGTCCTGTTTTCAGGACGTGCATCCAATTCTTCGTCCTATATTCTTCAAAAAATAGACAACTATCACAAAATATGCTATACTATTTACAAATTTTATAATCGGTCTAACCAATCTGTATTTCTCAACACTTCCTATAATAGCAAAAAACGCTTGCTTTTTCTACTGCAATACGGGGAAGGAAATTTATCTCGATCGGAAAGGACTTTTTGCCATGGCTTGGTACGACAACGCAAGTTTTTATCACATCTATCCCTTGGGTCTGTGTGGTTGCCCCACCGAAAACAACGGTCAGCAGGGCAATAGTTTTGCAACACTGACACGCTGGGCTGACCACGCAAAAGATCTGGGCTGCAATGCGATTTATTTAGGACCTGTTTTTCAATCCGGCAGCCACGGCTATGATACCATCGACTATCGCACGGTAGATTGCCGACTGGGCACCAATCAGGATTTGCGCGATTTTGTCGACCACTGTCATGCACAGGGACTGCACGTTATTCTGGACGGCGTATTCAATCATGTTGGTCGTGGATTCTTCGCTTTTCAGAATGTAAAAGAAAAGCGAGAAAGTTCCCCCTATTGCAGCTGGTTCTGCAATTTGAATTTCTGGGGCAATAACGAATACAACGATGGTTTCTGCTATGAAAACTGGGGCGGATACAATCTGCTGGTCAAGCTGAATCAGCAAAATCCCGCTGTGCAGCAGTACCACTTTGACACCATTCGTTACTGGGTCGAGCAGTTTGATATTGACGGTCTGCGGTTGGATGCTGCTGATGTGCTGGATTTTGGCTTTATGCAAAATCTGCGCCGCTTTGCCAATGACATCAAACCGGAATTCTGGCTGATGGGCGAAGTGATTCACGGTGATTACAGCCGCTGGGCAAACGACGGAATGCTCCATTCTGTCACAAACTACGACTTGTCCAAGGGCTTGTGGAGCGGTCACAATGACCACAACTATTTTGAGATCGCGCACACAGTCCGCCGTCTGCAGGGAATGTGCGGTGACCGCAAGCTGTATACCTTTGTGGATAACCACGATGTTTCCCGCATTGCCAGCAAGGTGAATAACCCTGCACATCTGCCGCTGATTGAGTTGCTGGTACAAACCCTGCCCGGTATTCCTTCGCTGTATTATGGCTCCGAGTTTGCACTAAAAGCCGACAAGCAGCGTGGCGATGACTGGAATTTGCGCCCTGCACTGGATTTGGATGCTTTGATGGCTGATCCTCAAGCTTCTGCACACGCCGCTTCTATTGCAAAAGTAGGCAAAGCACGCGCTGAAAATCCTGCTTTGTCGCTGGGCAGTTATCAAGAGCTTTTACTGACCAATCGACAGTTTGCGTTTGCCCGCATCTTGGATGACAGCGCTGTTGTCACAGCTCTGAACAATGATGACGCACCCGCAAGATTGGAAATTCGGCTGCCTGTTTCCGCTGAAAGCTGCACGGACCTTTTGGACAGTGGCGCGAAAATCCATTTGGAAAACGGCTTGCTGATTGCCGAGCTGGGTCCGAATCAGGGCACTTTGATTCGTTTGTAAAAATTTGTTTTTCGTCTTTGAAAGGAGACTCTCTCTATGGTTGCCGCACAACGCCGCGAAATCATTCGCGAAACTCTGCTGAATACTGACACCCCTATTTCTGCTTCCACCCTTGCCGCACAGTTGGGCGTTTCCCGCCAGGTTGTAGTCGGTGATGTTGCTTTACTGCGCGCCGGCGGATTTGCCATCGACGCTACCCCCAGAGGGTATCTGGTGCACACCTCCGACACGGGTTACACCGGTTTGGTTGCCTGCGCACACAGCACCACAGAGGATCTATGCCGTGAGCTGTATCTAGTCGTGGATAACGGTGGCTCTATCAAGGACGTTTCTGTGGAAAATCCGCTATATGGTGAGCTGCACGCCAACTTGCATATCGCAAACCTCCACGATGCGGATGCTTTCCTGAAGCAAGCCGGCAATCAGCCGCAAAGTCTGCTTTCCAGCATGACCAACGGCGTACATCTGCACAACATCAACTGCCCCGACAAGGAAACCTTTGATACCATCTGCGATGCACTGCGTCAGGCTGGTATCCTGTATCAAAAATAATCGCACTTTCTCCGATACGGAAAATCAAAACAAAAAAGCGCCCGTTTGGTCTTTACCAACGGGCGCTTTTATTTATTCATCCAGAAAATTCAGACGCATCGTCTTGCCGTCAAATCCAGCTTCTGCTGATGGATAAAACTGTTGTGCGTTTGGCAGTTCTGCTTCCGGGTCGGTTAATGCACCGCCAAAATGGGTCAGCCACAGACGTTTTGCATCTGCCTGCACCGCCAGCTGACCGCATTGCGCAAAGGTGCTATGCCCATACAGCTGTGCTTTGTCCAGAGATTCTTCGTCCGCATAGGTGGCATCACAAATCAGCAAATCGGCATCTTTGGCAAACGGAGGCAGTTCTGCAAAGGGTGCTGTATCGGTGGCATATACCACCGATAGCCCTTTTCTCGGTTCACCCATTACCTGTGCGGGCAAAACCGTATCGCCGTTTGTATTTTGTACGGTTTCTCCTTTTTGGAGCTTTCCCCACAAGCGACAAGGTAGTCCCAATGCCTGCGCTTTTTCTGGTTGAAAACGCCCCGCACGAGGCAGTTCGAAACGATACCCTGTACAAGCAACACGATGGTGCAAAAGCTGGTTTTTCACTGTCAGCCCATCCCACAACAGTACTGCATCCTGCGGCAGATGCAGCGGTCGGCGCTGAATCTCAAACGGCAAGGGACCTGCCAATGCCAGCAAAAGCTCTACGGTTTCTGCATAGCCCTTTTCCGGCCCCAGCAACAAGACAGGTTCGGTGCGTCCCTGACTTGCCATCGTCTGCAAAAGCCCCGGCAAACCGAATACATGGTCGCCATGGTAGTGCGTCAGGCAAATTGCATCGATTCGTACCAGACTGACCCCAGCCTGACGTGCTGCAACCTGTGTACCTTCGCCGCAATCCAGCAATGCAACGCGCCCATTATATTTGACTGCGCACGTTGCGGTTGCGCGCCCCGGCAACGGCATGGTTGCACCACAGCCCAAAAGCGTTACTTCCAGCATTCTAACGCTCCTTTCCTTGTTTGCTTGAAACGAACAAGACCCGCCCAGCAAATCTTGCCAAGCGGGTATTTTTATTCTTTAGCTGCGCAGCTGATTCGGGGTGGAACGGCCGAAATTCTCTGCTTTGTTTTCCGGATTTTCCCGTTTCACAGTCAAATCCACTGCATACTGCTTGCCATCTCCCAGCTCTTCCAGCTGTGCCAGCTTTGCATCAGCGGAAGCCTGATCCGGATACCACTGCAGCAGGAAGAAGTTTTCTGCTTCCACGCCATAATACAGCCATGCGCCATCGGCTCGCACCATGTCGTCCAGATGATCGACTTCGTCACCATCCAAAAGACCCAGACCTTCTTCCACATAGATGCTTTCCGGATCTACCTGCATCATCTCGATGACTCGGATAGCACTCTCCAAATATTCATCCTGCGGAATGCTTCGGTCACTCTGCGCCCAACCAGTGAGGAACGCTTGTACCAGAAGATTACGAACTGAAATTTTAGGAGGCATACGCCAAACTCCCTTTCTTTTTAGGAATTGATTTTACTCGTACAGCTTGCTCCATTCGTCAGCTTCGCCCTCACTGCACAAAACATAATGCTCCGGACGTACTTCGCGCCACCGGGGCTGCTCGACAGAATAATCGTGCATCGACGGATCATAGGTCAGCAGCTTCTTTTCCCGCTCACGAATGGGGTCCGGCATGGGAATTGCACTCAGTAATGCACGGGTATAAGGATGCATCGCGTGTGTCACCAGTTCATCGGCTTCCGCCAATTCCACAATATTGCCCTGATGGATAACAGCGATACGGTCAGAAATATAACGCATAACGGACAAATCGTGGGCAATGAACATATAGGTAATACCACGGTCCTTTTGCAGCTGACGCAGCAGGTTCAGCACCTGCGCACGAATCGACATATCCAATGCGCTGATGGGTTCGTCCGCAATGATAAATTCCGGCTCCACAATCAATGCGCGTGCAATGCCGATACGCTGACGCTGACCGCCGGAAAATTCATGCGGAAAACGACTGGCAAACTCCGGCAAAAGACCTACATCCAAAAGTGCCTGACGGATTTTTTCTTCTCGCTGGGCTTTGGTCAAATCCTTGCGCACATTCAAAAGACCTTCGCTGACAATGTAGCTGACCTTTGCACGCTCGTTCAGGCTTGCCTGCGGGTCCTGGAAAATCATCTGGATTTCCTTCACGACCTTTTTATCCAGCTCGCGGGAGATGCGACCGTTGATTTTTTCGCCCTTATACAGGATTTCACCGCCGCTGGTGGGCAGGATGCGCATAATGGCACGACCAATGGTAGTCTTACCGGAACCGGACTCTCCTACCAGACCAAAGGTTTCGCCCTTGTAAATCTGGAAGCTGGCATTGTTGACAGCCCGATATTTCTTTTTGCCGGAACCGTAGGTGATTTCCAGATTCTTTACGTCCAACAATACTTCTTTGTTTTCAGGCATACCTTACAGACCCCCTTTTCGCAGTTTTTCCACCACAGGCGGAGGCGCAACCTTGGGCGCACGGGGGTCCAGCAGCCAAGTTTTTGCCTTATGGGTGGGAGTAATTTCAAAATACGGCGGACATTTGACAAAGTCGATTTTGAGTGCGTGCGGATTGCGCGGTGCAAACGCATCGCCGTGAATCGGCTGGAACAGATTCGGCGGAGTACCGTGAATGCTGAACAGTTCTTCGCCCTTGACGCCCACCTGCGGCATACTGGAAAGCAGCGCCCAAGTGTACGGATGACGGGGATCATAATAGACTTCTTCCGCTGTACCGATTTCTACGATATCGCCGGCATACATGACTGCTACACGGTCTGCAATATTTGCCACAACACCCAAGTCGTGGGTAATCAGCACAATGGTCAGGTTGTACTTGACCCGCATTTCTTTCAGTAGCTGCAAAATCTGTGCCTGAATGGTCACGTCCAGCGCAGTCGTCGGCTCATCGCAAATCAGAATCTGCGGATTGCAGGCCAGTGCGATTGCAATCACAACACGCTGACGCATACCACCGGAAAATTCATGCGGATACTGCTTGTAGCGCACTTCCGGATTGGTAATACCAACGTCACGCAGGTACTCCAGCGTTTTTTCTTTTGCTTCTTTACCCTTCAAGCCTTGATGCAGCACAACCGATTCACAAATCTGGTCACCAATGGTTTTCAGCGGGTTCAGACTGGTCATGGGGTCCTGCATAATCATGGCAATTTCATGGCCACGAATCTGACGCCATTCTTTTTCCGTCTTCAAATCAGACAAGCGCATCGGCTGGTCTGCATCACGACGGAAATAATCAATGGTACCGTCGGTAATCTTGCCGTTGGCATCCAAAAGTCCCATAAACGTCTTGGTAAATACCGATTTACCGGAACCGGATTCGCCGACGATCGCCAGCACTTCGCCTTTATAGATGTCCAAATCAATCCCACGAATGGCGTGCAGGTACTCACCGCGCAGATTGAACTTTACATTTACGTTGCGTGCCTGGAGGATCACATCTTTATGTTCCATGTTTGTGTTCCTCCTTACAGCATATGGTTCTTCGGATCAGCCGCATCCGAGAATGCGTTGCCAATCAGATAGAACGAAATCGTTACAAAGCTCAAAATAAGGGTGGGATACAACAGCTGATAACGCAGAGCACTACTCATCATAACCTTACGGCCTTCGTCAATCAGATTGCCCAAGCTGGGTACTTCAACGCCCAGACCCAGACCGATATAGGTGATGAAAACTTCGCTGCCAATGGCTGCCGGAATCGTCAACGCCATGCGCAGCATGATAACCGACACCAGATACGGCAGCAGGTTTTTCATCACAATGCGGAAAGTAGGCGTACCCAAGCAGCGAGAAGCCACGTTATAATCACGATCTCGAATAATCAAAATCTGGTTACGGATAAAACGTGCCATCTGAATCCAGCCTGTCAGGGACATACCCAAAATCAGCGTACCCACGCTGGGGCTGGCAATATAGGAAATCAGAATCAGTACGATCGTGCTGGGGATGTTGTCCAGAATGTTATACATTTCGGTGAATAGCCAGTCCAGCTTGCGGACATAACCCCACAGAACACCTACCGTAATGCCTACACCTGCTTCGATCATTGCAACGCAGAATGCAATGGTCAAACTGGTGCGCACACCTGTCCAGATACGCGCCCACAAATCCTGACCGATTGCGTTGCAGCCCCAGATAAAGCCCAGTTCACCCGGTGCAATATTACGGTACGGCAAACCGGTAGCCGGATCAATATTGCAGTAGTTGGGGTCCATCTGACCCGGCAGATACGGCTGAACAAACGAGAACACCAGCAGTGCTGCCAGCAAAATCAGCAGAACCACTGCAAAACGATTTTTCAAAAATGCTCGGAACGTACTGCCCCAATAGGAATAATTGGAATACGCCACAGCTTCGGCTTTTTCCTCGCTGAACTCCGCAGGGGTAAACAGTTCGTTTTCCTGTTCCGCCGTCAGCTGAACTTCTTCCATCGACTGGGTCAGCTTTTCTGCGTGGGCGTCTACAAAATGAAACCATTTCATCAGCGTCCACCTTCTTTCTTACCAAAGCTGATGCGCGGGTCAACCAGCACCATCAGCAAATCACCCAGAATCAGACCCACGATACCTACGCAGGCATACAACAGTACAATTCCCTGTACCATGGTGTTATCATGCTTTTGCACGCAGGTAACCAGCAGACCGCCCATGCCGGGAATACTATACAAACTTTCAATGTAAATGGAACCGACCACCGTATTCAAAAATCCCGAAGGAATATACTGAATCAGCGGAACCATTGCGTTACGGAATACATGCTTGAACGCAATTCCGTTTTCGCTGACACCTTTTGCACGCGCCAGACGCACATAGTCCTTGTTGCTTTCGTCCACCATGTATCGGCGCAGCCACATCGCATAAAATGCAATGTTTACAAGGCTCATGGACAAAACCGGCAAAATCCAATACTGCCATTTTTTCGCATTGAACAAAAGCCCCACATTTAACAGCTGGGTACCGTACATCTGGATATACAGATAATACACCGCAACCGGGACTGCCTGAATCATCACAATGATCGCCGTACCGATTTTATCCGGCAATCTGCCTTTATAGCGTGCCATCAGCATACCCATCGGCAAACCAACAATCAACGCCACCAATAAGCCCAAGCCGCCCATCTGAATGGAAATCGGCAGTTTCTGCAGCAGAATTTCCGTGACCGGCATGTTTTGCCGATACACATGACTTACGCCCAAATCGCCCTCTGTGAGCAGGTCTTTCCAGAAATGGAACACCTGTACCGGCATGGGGTCCAACAGACCCATGGATTGCAGACCAGCCTGAATCTGGGCTTCTGACATTTTTTCATAGTTTGTAAAATACCCTTCTACGGGCATCAAACGAAGCAGGCAAAAGACGATCGTCACCACAAGGAACAATGTAATGATCGAACGTCCAATGCGCTTGGCAAGATATTTCAGCATATGGTTTGCGCCTTTCTATCAAGTTTTGCGTCGGGTACGCATTTTTAAGGGAATTTATAATAGCACAAATGCGCAGTGTCCCACAGGGCACTGCGCAATTTTATGCATCAACGCTCAGAAAGTGACGTTTTTACGTTCTTATCGGGCGTCACGATTTGCTTTATATTCATCCATGGTGACGTAGTGATCCAGCACATGAATGCCCTTCATACGCTCGTTGGAGAAGCCGGTAGATGCGTACTGACCTTCCCAGTAATTCAGCTTCGTTGCAATATACGGCGGAATGCTCATGCCCATGGGGATGCACAGTGCATTCTCGATCAGCGTAGCTTCTGCATTTGCGAATGCTTCATAACGAGCGTTCAGATCGTCCGTGATCTGCTTTGCATCTTCGACCTGATGCATATAGCTCATAATAGCATCTGCTGTTTCACCATTGACCAGACCGCGTTCCACAGCGGTACGCAGGTAGCAGTAACGACCACCGCGCTCGCCTTCTGCCTGATAGAAGGGATCTGTTTCGGTTTCGGGGTCAGAGTAGTCAGCACCCCAGTTGCAGTACAGCAGCTCGTACTTACCTGCACGGCGCACGTTGCTCAGGAAACCGTCGGTGGGACCTTCCGTAATCATCACATTGATGAAATCGGTACCCAGCAGGCTTTCCAGCTGCTGCTTCAGAACCTGACACATTTTATCCCAGCCGGAAGTGGAGGGGTTATAAGGCAGCTGTACCTTAATCGGGAAGGTGCAGCCTGCAGCTTCCAGCTCGGTCTTTGCCAAATCCCGGCATTCCTTTGCCTTTTCTTCGTTGAAGAAAGTGCTGAACTCTGCCAGACGACCGCACTTGGTGTAGTCCACACCGTCAGCATTTGCACAGAAGTTCGGCGGCGTAACGGTGTTCAGCTTGTAGGCTTCAAAGCCCTTGGGTGCCTGCACAGCCAGAGTCAGATCGTTATTGATGCCGTACAGGAATGCCTTGCGGAAGTTGGTGTTGTTGATTGCCTTCAGCCAGTTTTCCGGCTCATACTGTGCATCTACGCCCTCCACCTCACTGTTGGAGAAGCTGTGTGCTACCGGCATAAAGTTAAACAGGTAGAAGTAAGTGTAGTTGGTGTTGGGGCGATCCATAGAAACCAGATTTGCGGTCTCGCTGTTTGCCAGCCAGTCATCCAGAATATCGCTGCCGATGGTTGCTTCGTCAATTTCACCACGCTTGACCATCTCAGGACCAACCGTGCTTGCTTCTGCTACATAGGTACGGCGAATCTCATCGATGAACACGTTGTCTGCATCGTAGTTCTCCGGATTCTTGGTCATAACCCAGCTTTCCAGAGATTCATATTCGCTCAGGTAGTAAGCGCCACAGCTGTACAACGTATCTGCGCTGGTTGCAAACTGGTCACCGGTCTGCTCCAGCAGAGGACCGTAAGCAGGCTCATACGGCAGATAAACCAGCAGGCTCAGGAATCCCGGGAAGTCATAGGTCAGTGTGTACTGCAGGGTATGTTCATCCACGGCCTTGACGCCAACGGACTCGAAATCCACATACTCAAAGGTTTCCGATGTGCCGTCTGCCTTGGTAACAACAACCTTGTCGCCATCCATTGCATACTTGGTACCATCTTCATCGGTCAAACCTGCTTCCGCACTGGCACGATAGGTCCAATAGTGGAAGTACTCCTCTGCACCTGCAATGTAACCGGTGACCAGATAGGTGTTGGATGCTGCATTTGCCGGATTCAGGACATACTTCATGGCATCCACAAAGTCCTGTGCGGTAACCGGTGCTACCACTGTGCCTGTTTTATCCACCCAGTTTTCGTCGCGCAGGGTGAAAGTCCAGGTCAGCGTATCTGCATCCCACTCCCACTTTGTAGCCAAGCCTTCACGCAAGACACCCTTATTGGTAAACTCCACCAGCGTGTCCACGCAGTTCGCGCCCGTCTGCATCTCTACATCAGATGCAGTAATCAGGTAGTTCTGTGTAGAAGGCTGGTTTTCGTACAGAATATTGTAGCTACTGGTTCCGTCAGTACCATTTTCGCCACCGCCATTACCGCCACCGCAGCCAACCATCAAACCAGCAGTTGCCAGCAAACCGGATGCTTTCAAAAACTGACGACGTGTAATTGTCTTTTTCATACTTTCTCCCCTTCTCAAAATAATTGTATTGTGTAATCTGCGGCACCCGGTATCTTTGCATCCGATACCTGCCTTTTCAGAATGGAATCTGCCTTTGTCACAATCTATTATATGCGAAAAGATTACAACGTAAATTGCATGTAATGCTAAAAGCATTGCAAAAAGTGCTGTATGTCTAATTCCTATGCAGCCATCTCAAGTGAAATACTGCACAGCCTTTCTGTTTTCGCAGAAATGCCCCAAAGTCTCCCATGAAAAGCATCCTAGACCCTTTGCTTCTCTGCTAAAATATATACTCATTATTATAACAATAAAGCCCCTCTGCGTCAAATTTCGCAGAGGGGCTTTTCTGAATCAGAAAGATTCTTTCACAATCTTTTTATATTTACAAGCATTTTCTTTTACTTTAGTTCTCTCCGGCTGCTGTCGAGGGTGCCGAATTTACTTCCTGTGCTGTCTGCTGTGCAAGCTTTTCCTGATGCTGGGCTGCCAACTGGTTCAATTCTTCTTCCGTTTTACCGGTTTTCTCCATCAGCTTTTCCTTTGCACGTTCCGCCTGTTGTTTTTCCTGCTGTTCCTTACGGCGGCGTTCTGCAGCTTCACGAGCCAGCCTTGCCTTATGCCGACCATAGCACACCTTGCACAGTCCGTCGTGGTTATCTGCCGACATCGGTTTACCACATTCCGAGCAGCAGTTTTTCTTGAACTTATACACACTTACAGGACCCAGAGTCGTCAGCTGACGCAGCACCATGCCATCCATTGCCTTTTCCAGACAGCTGGAAGCGCACAAACCGCACTCGCTGCATTTCCAGGGTGTTACTACCACACGGGAAATGCCATCTGCACCTTCACGGATTTCCAATGCACCCGAACGGCAGATTCGCACACAGCGACCGCAGCCATAGCAATTTTCATTGATGCTGGGCAAATAATAACCGAAGGTAGCCTTTACATCGCTGCCCTCTTTGATTTGCTTCAGACGATGGTGCAGCAGCTCACGATGCACCAATCCGCGATCCTCCGTCTGCTCCTGTACGCCGGGAATCATCCGCAGCAGCTGTTTTGTACCGGAACGAGAGCCCTTTGTCATGCGCTGCATCATCTCGCGGCGATCGTATTCCTTAACCTCAAAGGGAGCATCGTCTTGCTTCTGTGCCAGCGTAACGCGTGCCGTAAACAGCTGCGGTCCCAAAAACTCCAGCAAACGGCGCGCCACATTGCGCACATGTTCCACGCACACACGGTTTTTGCACTGTGCGCAGGGGGTCAAATCCAGAACCAGTTTCTTATTCAGTGCCAGGTAAGCCAGATATTCCCAATCCAAACTGCCTACACAAGTACGCACGACGCTGTTTTTGCGCTGCGACTGCTCGCAGCCAATCCAGATCGTGTCGCCTTCCAGATCCGCAATATGTAAATCTTTCTGCAGATGTTCTTCCGACGGAACAATGCAGCGCGTCTTGCACACAGAAACACACAGACCACAGTCAATGCAGTTCGTGAAGTCCTTTGCCATACCCGCACGCTCAAAAATACCGGCGGGGCAAATGTCCATGCAGGCATTGCATCGCTCTTTGTGGGGCTGCATATTCCAGCAACTGCGCCGATTGATCGTAGGATTGGACTGCTTCATCAGCGCTCCCACTGCCATATTAAAAATGCCCATACTTCAAACCCCTTTTATCTCTTTTCTGTGCATCACTCGGTATACACCGCATTGGATACCAGTACCTGCTGCACCTTGCGCGTCAGCAGCGCTGTTTCCACCGTTTCTCGTTTCAAAGCCTTTACATTTGCTTTTCCCTGCGCGATCCGCGCAAGTTCTGCGTCAATCTCCGCATCCGAAACCGTCAGCTGTTCCGCCTTTGCGATTTCCTGCACCGCCAGACGACGTCGCCAATCCACTTCGATCTCCAACGCAGCATGCTGCAAATACCATGCTCTGTCATGCCCTGTCAGCCGATAATACAGGATGGGCTGCTGACCCGCAGCAACCAAATCTTGTTCCATCGCACTAACGCGCTGTTCCGCTTTTTCTTCCAGATATCCTTCCGGAAATTCCACCTGCATTGCGGCACCCGCCTGTGCAAGCAGCAGCGTTTCAATTCGCCGATCCTCTACGGATTGATTTTTTTCCAGCTCCTGCTGTTTCAACTTTTCACGCAGTTCTGCCATGGTTTTGCATCCGTGCGCCTGGGCAAACACATCATCTGCATTCGGCATACAGCGGCGCTTTACACGATGCAAGGTAATGGAAAATTCCACCTTGCGCCCCGCCAAGCTTTTCAGCGGGAATTCTTCCGGATAGGTTACCGGAATCCGAAACGCCTCGCCTGCGCAGTGTCCGCAAATCGAATCTTCTACACCGGGCAGCATTTTGCCTTGTCCCAACGTTACGATTACGCCTTCTGCTTTGCTGTCCGGAATGGGAATACCTTCTGAAAAAAAGCCTTCAAAGTCCAAAAGTGCCTGATCCCGTCGCTGAGCCGGTCCGGTTTCGTCTTTCCAAACGGACTCTTTATAGCGGAGCGCACGCAGTGCCTCCTCCACCTGTTTTTCCGTCGGCTGAATCGCCCGTTTCATTACCGGCAATTTCTTGTACTGTCCCAACTGCACCGTTGGCTCAACTTGATTCGGCATCGCAACTCTCTCCTTTGAAGACCAAATACGCCATACATTATAGCATTTTTTCCGGGTATCGTCTACCCGCCGCCAAAGGGAACTGCATCTGTTTTTCTACTGCAAACATCACTTGTTTCACGACACGATACCGCTGATTCCGCCCATCATAAACTCTCTGCGCACTTCCGCTCTATCTTTCTTTCTCAAGATAGATTTTTTCTTATGATTGCTGCCCATTTCACCGATATAAAGGTCGAACTTTTCCTTTTTGGTCAAATCCTTTGACGGGAATACCGGTCGTTTTCTTTCCTCCTCCCTTTTCTTTTGCAGAGACTTCTTATACGCCAGTTGCTCCCGGTTAAATGCCATTTGCTCGCGCCATTTTTGCTGTGCATTGGCTTGCTCGATTTCCCAGCGGCGTGTCGATTCTGCCTGTCGCGCTGCAGCAGCTTCCTGCTCTGCCTGCCACTGACGAATACTTTCCTCGAACTTTTTCACCGCCAGCTCGTGGGCAAGTTCATCCTGTTTTCGCTGGAATGCCTGCTGGTCCTGGGTGGCGTAATAATCGCGCATATCTGTCAGGGATTCCAGCAAATCCTGATATTCGCCGTAATCCTTTTCGTATGCGCTGTCCGCCAGCTCCATATAGCGATCCAAGCCCTTGTAATAGCTGTCCACCTGATCCTGATAGGCATCGTGTGCCGCTTTTTCTGCGCCCATCAGCTGATCCAGTGCATCATGCATTCCCTTGCCTTCACTGTCATAGCGGTCCAGCGCCATCTGATACAGTTCCGGGATTTTATCATTCAGCTGATTCAAATATCCCTGATACGCCTGACTGCCTGCCGCCATCGCAAAGGACGAACCATAACCGCCTGTCAGTGCAGCTGCACTCGCCATACTGTCCTGCATGGCAAGTTTGCCCTGATGTACATACTGATTTTTATAGTTCTGGTACATCGGATCGGTAGAAAAATCGTAGGAAAAACCTTCCCGATTCAAGATCTGGTCCAGCAAACCATCGATTTTCTGCTGATAGCCCGACGTATACTCGCCGGGTTTAGACTGCATATACTGCTCCAGCTGGTTTTGTGCATCCTGCACCGCCTGGCTTTCTTTATACCCTGCGCTTGCTTCCTGCAAAGCCTGTTCGGCGCTCGTCTTATCGGTCACTCCGTACAAAAGGTCTTCTTTTTTCCTTGCTGCCATACTGCCTCCTTTTTATGCAATGCCTACCGTATAGACTTCTGTATCCTGCAATCCGTTTTGTGTCGGGACGACATAAACCCCACCATGTTCCGTTACATATCCCGTACACGGAATGCCATTTTGTGCCGCGAACACGATTGGCAAATACTGACCATTGAAGTATCCCGCCGGAAAATTTGCAACATGGTAATGGACACCCGCATAGGGCATTCCACCGCTATCGCTCAGCACACCTGCCAGCCTTGTCAGTACCAACCTGCCGTACTTTACAGCCTGATTGTCTGTCACATCTGTCAGGCAGCTCTGACAGGGAATTTGTGCCGTTTTCACCGCATTCAAATCCTTCAGCACTGTTGCCACATTGGTTTCTCCCAGCAGCATCCTGCCTGTAACGGCAAGATCCCCACCGACCGACACATCCCGGCGAAATACACTGTCCAAGCCGACATCAAACAAATTGCTTTTTTCTGCGGCTTTTCCCACCGCAATACCCGTACCGCCTTTCAAGAAATGCAGCAAATACACCGTGCTGGAAATGTAGTCAAAATAATCGATCACATGAAATGCATCCGAAACGATATATTTCACATCATAGGTTGCACCATCTTCCAAATTTGCTTTCAGTGCTTCTCCCGAAATCGGTTCATGCGGACCACCATATCCGGTATCAGTCACCTTTTTCCAACGGCAGATGACACGCGGAATATTGTGTCCGTTCAAATCACTGAACTGCAATTTGAACTTGGGCATAAATGCTGTACCATTTTCTGCCGGAGTTCCATCCGGATGGCATCGAAAACTGGAAATCTGAGAAATGCTCGGTGGCTGATAGGGCTTTACGTCCAGCAAGAGATCTGCTGTTGCCATGCGCAGCCGACTGTCTGTTACGGTAATCGGAATCGTTACCGCACCGCTCTGTGTCAACATCAGGTCTGCCTGTGGCTGATCCTGATGTTGTCCACCGCCAAATCTCCAGCTGATGATTTTACTTCCGTACGTTCCGGCAGCCTCTTTTGCCGCAATGCGCGCCACTGACTTTCCCTGCACCCAGATATTCCAGTCCTTCGGTACCACACCATCTGCTGCCTGCGCTGTAATCGATCCCACTGTAGGCAGCAAATCTTCCCGCACGCCGCCGGGCATCTGTGCTGCATATCCCGTGTAGTCGTGTTCAAAGACCAGCGTTCCTGCATAGCCGGTATAATGCGCCGTCATGGTTGCCTGAAATAATCCGCAGGCTTCCTCATGTGCCAGATCGCCAATATTGGTCGTAAAATCATTCGCCCATTCCATCGGCGGAACAAACGGAATCGACACGCTGGTTCTTCCGTTCGGCATCTGCACTCCGGTCCAGGTTTTGCTGTACTTTTTTGCGGTACTATACAGTGTTACATCAAAGCTGTACTGAACGGTCGAGCTTGCCGGTTCATCTGTGGTACACACCAAATGTAGCGCACGGCTGCCGGTGATTTCCATATACGCTTCCTGAAAGGACAAGTTAAATCGTAATGCCATATCAACTTGCCCTCCATTTAATTCCCAGGCCGGTTGCCGTTGTAATGAAATCGTAGTAGCCTTCTCCCGCGCTACCGCCAATGGAAATTCGGTCTGTCGCTTCTGCTGCACTGATGTACAACTTGTCATACCGCAAACTTGCTACCGGCACACCATACCGCAAAAATGCCAGCTTTTCGTTATCAATGCACAGCGCATAAGGTGAAGCTTCTCCATTTTCACCTGCACCGATTTCCAAACCATTCTGCGTAAAACGGAACCAGGTTTCCGCCGCATTCTGCATGGTTTTCAACGCATCTTCCGTCTGCTCCGTCAGCTTCGACACTTCTGCCAGCTTAATCTGAAATTCCCGGCTGGTCTGGCTCACCTGACTGGTGACTAAACTTTCCATGCTGGCCTGCAAACTCTGGCTCTGCGCTGCATACCGTTCTTCCACGCGGCTTTCCAGTGCCGATGCACTCTGGTTGATTGCACTCTGGTAATCATGCGCAATCTGGTCTGCTTTTTGAATCAACGCCTGACGCAGACTTTCAATATCTGCTTTCTGCTGTTCCGTCAGTTCCACCAGCTTCACACCATTGGCGCTGACTGCCTGATTATAAGCAGAACTCATATTGTCGCTATCCAGATTTCCCAGCACATACCGCAGCTGTTCTGTCAACTGATACAGATAATTTTTCAGCTGTCTCCCATCGGTACTGGATAATCCCTGTGCATTCAAATCGGTCGGCAGCGTAATCGTTGTAATATCCGCCATTTACAGTTCACTCCCTTGTTCCTGCACTTTGCTGATAGAGTACAGCCGCACATCACCGACCCCCACCAGTTTCAGTCGCATCCTGCTGCATCTCTGGGGCAGAATCGGCAGCAGCAGTGTGTGTTCATTTGCCAGAATACGGTTTGCCAGCAGTTCCCAGCTTCCGCCATCCCAAGATGCAAAAATCTGCAGCTTCGTCCCCTTCTGTCCCGCCAGCCGCAACACCAAACGCGACACAAACCGATTTTCCGCATCATACAAACCGATGTCACCAGTTTCCGCACTCCATCGCACCTGTTGTTCCCTACCGCTGTGATCCTCATAGGGGTCATCCTCACACCCCATCGCCCACAGCGCACCATCTCTGCTCAACGCATACAGCGTATTGCCATCTGCAGAGAACTGCATCACATCCAGTGCATCCTCTTTGTGCCACACCCCTCTTGTCATATCCCAAGTGAACAACGCCTGACTTCCTTTCACACTGGTCAGCGCAAAATACAGCTTATCTCCTACCGCGCCTGCAGCCCCTTTTCCATAGTGGATCGTTCCCAGCTTACTGCCAAAAGCAGTCGGCAAGCTGCCATCATAACGCACCATTCCTTCCGGTGCCAGATAGTGCAATGCGCCCTGTGCCAAAACCAAAGTTTCTGCTGCGCCTTTCTGCACGCCAGAACACAACACTGTCGTAATCTGATAATTGCTGGGCTTAGTACCGTATACCTTGTGAATACATCCCGCCTTAAATAGCAGCACATAGCCCATACAGGTTGCCGCACCGGTAAAATCTCCATCTGAACCCACGGTTACTGCATAGCTGTCTGCCGCTGTACCCATGTAATTGAACCAGTTGGTCGGATCTCCCTGCTTACAGGCGTAAATCGTGTGATCTGCACTGCAGCAGCCCCAGATCCGATTATCCTGCTGGGTCAGATAGTCCAAATCCGGCACACGCCGTTCCAGCGTAACCGTACCGCTTTGCGGTGTCTGTACCGCTACTTTACTTGCCAATCCGGTTACTGTTACATAATCCTCGCCCTGATCCCACAGAATGCAGTCTGTGTTCAAGCTTTCTGCCAATTCGCCCACATCAGCCGAGGAAAAACCGCTGATATGTACCGTATCATACTTGGCAAACGCCGTACCGATCCCTTTTGCTGCCAGTTTCACATAAGTGGTCGGCACAGCACCCCAGCTTCCGGATGCCTCGCTGTACACACGCAATACCGCACCGACACCGCTGGTGTCCATCCAGTATTCCCCATTGCCGGGCTTTTCCGGTGGAACGCTTCCTGTGTAGGAAATGGTATATTCTCTGCCATCTTCCAATACAGGCGAAGTCGTCACATTTCCATCTGCCTGCCATTTTGCTCCCAGCGGCTTCAAGCTCTGATCCACCGTGTCAAAGCAGAGTTTATCCGGCCAAATCAGCACCTTGCTGCCCATACCGCAGAACTGCTTATCGCTATCTGCCACCTGTCCTACATCCAAACCGTTATAGAACAGTCGCGTACCGTCCACCCACAAAAGTCCATTCTTTGCATAAAGCCCATGTGGCTTTGTCAGCTGCTGCACTTTCGTACGCGGCAAACGAGGGCGCAACGCAGGCCAACTGCGGCTGGAAAGATTTTCTTCTTCGTAGAACCAGCCTTCCGCGCAAGCATCCGTGTGGTCATATCCGGCAAATACCTTTACCGTCCTTTTTGTGCGCTTCGGCTCCGTAAGTCTCGGCAAATGCATTTTATTTTTCCTCCCTTCACAGCGTAAATTGTCCTCGCTTCACCGGCAGATGGCTGCGCTTGTAATCCACGGCATATTCCGTCAATGCCATGTTGTACAGCATCATATCGTTGTTGTAGCGGGTCAATTCTCCCAGCGCCAAATCAATCTGTGCCATCAGCCAGTACGGATAAATACCGGTATAGGGCTCCTGTGCCAAAAGCACAGTTCCATCCTCCTGATTTTTGTCAGCACCCGCACCGTCTGCTCCTTCTGCCTGTTCGTGCTGACCATGAATCTGTCTGCGCATTGCTCCATCCAGCTGTGCAAGCCATACGCGTTTTTCGCTTTCCGACACCATATTGGGGCGCAGCGTGTCTGCCCGATCGATTGCTTCCCGAACCGTCATCTTGCTTCCTCCCTTCGGTATAAAAATACCCGGCAGGCATGTGATCCTCCCGGGCAAGATTTTTACAGCGCTGCGCCGTGCAAAGCTGCCTGATCCTGTGCAGCCGAATGTTCCAGCACCTCAGCGACTTCGGCCGGCACTTCCACTTCTTCACCACGGCGGATCACATAACTGCGACCGTTCACACCCACAAAAACATCGTTTTTGTAGCGGGCATTATCCTTAAACAGGCGAATCTTCACTTTTTCTTCCTTGCGTTCGTTCTTACTCATTCTGTACTCCTTTTCCCAGCCCTCCCGCCCTGTTTCTGCGGCACAGTTACCGCTAAAGTTAGTTTGCCGCTGCGGTATCGCTGTAGCTGGACAGACTTTCGATACGGACCATATACTGCTCCACCAGGCGTTCAGCAGCCTTCAGGCCCTTCCAGCCAATGGACGCACGCTGGTTCAGCGGGTCATCACCATAGCCCAGCTGCTTAACGATGTGTTCCAGACCGCCGCCTTCCAGTTCGGTAACGCCGTAAGCGTGTGCACCCAGCACCAAAGTGCAAAATACAGCCTTGCCGACAGGGCAGGTTTCATCCTTCCAGATCTTGGCTTCGCTGGACTCCACAAAGCGGATATTGCCCAGCTTACCGATTTCGCCTTTGTAGATGGTTTCCGGATGGGCATACTTGGAAATCTCAATGAAATCCTTGTTGCTCTTCAGGTCATATGCCGCATAGGGGTGAATGATTGCCACATAGCTGTCACCGATGGTGTCCGCATTCATGGCGCTCAGCTGTGCCGCCGCCTTGAAGAAAATGTTCGGGGCCAAGTTGCAGCCATCTGCCAGTTCCTTACGGCTCTTCACCTCGGTTTCCTGACCATCCGGACCAATCTTAGGCGCATACATCACATTGGTGCCGCCGCACAGCACATCACGGGTAACCGTATCCATCGTACGGCCCGCCTGACTCGCCAGCACCTTGGTTGCGTTCAGAATGGTGTTATCAATGGCAGTCATAGAAAGCAGGTCGCTTTCGGGGGTCCAGCCACCATACTGGGTCAGACTTGCCGTCACAGTAGTGACATTCAGATTCTGACCTTCCGGGGTCACACCTTCAGTCAGCGGCTTTGTTGCCTTGGGCAGACTGTCAAAGCGGCGGAATTCAATGGTCTTGCCGCCATGCTGAGGAATGGGATAAAAATCGCCAAACTGGTCATGCACCAGCTTGGGCTGCGCCTGATCAATCAGACGCTTTTCGTAGTAGGTCTTCATTTCTGCGCTCATACCAGAGCTTGCAGTGGTATCCATCTCTGCAAAATACTGCAAATCAAACATCATAACATTCTCCTTTTTTCTGTTTCTTAAAAGCGGATTCTTTCTCCTCTTGCCACGCGGCGCTCAATCTGTTCCCGCTGAGCAAGCGTCAACGCATTTACATCCGGCTGCATCACGCTGCTTGCGCTGGGCTTCACACCATTTTCCGCCGGTCTTGCCGCCCGCGCAGTGGCGCGCATTTCTGCCGCAGCAGCTGCCCTGTCCGCTGCATACTGCATGGCACCACCCAAAAGTTCGTCCAAATGTCGCGCTTCGTATGCCGTGCGCAGCGGCACACCTGCACGCAGCAGTCGTGTAAAAATATCATCGGTCAGCTCCCGTTCCATCACAAAATCCGGATACATCTGCTGCAATTCCTGGCCTTCTTCCTGCCACTGCGCATAGATTTGTTCCGCACTGCGTTCCCGATACTGCTGCATCAGTGCCTGCACCTTTTCGCGGCGTGCGTCGGCATCTTCTTTGCTGTGCTGTACCACTGCCTGTTCGATGCCCTTATAGTCACCTTCTGTCAGCCCATAGTGTCCCGCCAGTGTTTTTGCCAGTTCCTGCGCGCCTCGGCTTTCCCGAAAACGCTGATCGATGATGCGTTGGGTACGGGCAGCAAACTGCTCTTTATACTGTCCCCGAATCAGCTTTTCAAATTCTGCGGATTTATCCTGTCCAGAACCGTTTGCTTTTCCGGCAGCAGACAGTTGCTGTCCCTGGGCGGCGGCGTCCCGCCCATTGCTGCTTGTTTCGCCCGCATCAGCTGCAGCAGCACCGCCTTCGGCAAACTGCTGCAGCTGTAATGTATAACAGCGCTTCGCACTGCAAAGCGCAGGAAGCAATGAATACTCATTCTTCATAGAGTTTTTCCTCCTCCGCGAATAAATCCCCTGTGGACACATAGTCCGGGTATGCTTTTCCCAGCAGATAAAATCCGGTCAATGCCATCTGGAACATTCCATAAACCCGGTCCCAGCCCCGACTGGTAGGTACTGCCGTGATTCCGGCACTCCCGCTGTCCGCAGTTCCATCCACCGCGAAATCAAACAGTCGATTCTCATCCAGTCTGGAAAGCGCACCTGCCAACGCCTGAACCAAAACGCTTACCGCTGCGCAGACAATATCCTGTCCTTTCGGCGCATAGCCTGCATGACCTTCCACCGTCAGGCACAGCATATAGGTATCTTCTTTGGAATCCGGCAGTACAACCGGGTCCATTCTCATGTTTACTTTTGTCACGGTTCCACCTCCATCGCCTTTCGTGCCGCTGTGTCCGGTCTCGGCATCGATTCTTCCGCATTTTCACTTGCCTGCTGCACCGCAGCCATCTGCATTGCCTGCAGCATAGCCTGCCGCTGTGCTGCATCTGCATTCTCCCGAATGCGATCACGCACTTTTTCAATGCCTTCAAAATCCATCATTTCCAGGCAAGCCAGCGCCGGCACCGCATTCTCCGGCACAAACATACCCAAGCGGTACAGCTGCTGTGCCATTTCATTCTGACTCAGTCGGCTGAACGTCGATTTCTTGGCCGCCGTCACCTGTACGTCAAATTCCGGGCTGTGTAACCCCATGTCCATACCGAACGCCGGTTCCAGCGGATGAGCACGCAGTTTCTGACCGGAAAATTCCGCAAAGAAAACCGCACCGCTTTCTCCCGTAATGCGGAAGCATCGGGGCGTATCGTAAAACTGACGCATCAGTTCGATGCACAGATAGCATTCTTTTACGAATGCTCTGTACGAGCTCTTCACCATATCGCGGCTCAATTTGCTGCCGGCCTCCTGCAAAGCTGCAATCGCGGAAGCTGCTGTTACGCCGCTGTTGACACCACCCTGTGAAAAGTCACGGTTGCCGCTGGTCTCTTTCAGTTCATCAATGCGTCTGTCCAAGTAGGTCAAACTCGTTGCATCCAGCGGACGCACACTCTGCTGACGGAAATTATCATCCGCCAGACGACCGGTAAAATGCACCACATCCCGCGAGAAATCCGCCAGCTCCCGTTCATTCACGCCAGTATTATCCGCCAGAAAATATCTGGGCTTGCTGGACAGAATCGCATTCTCCTGCATCACATGATTCATCTGATCGATTGCTGTCTGGCAGTCCTTCATGACATCGATGTAACCAAAACCCGCCGGGGTATCTTCTTCTACAAACAGAGTGTCAAATACAAACGGATACTTGCCATGTTCGTAGTAACCCACATCTGCCAGCAGCGGATCGTTTTCGCTGGCATACAGCACTACATCGTTGCAGAACTTGCAGTAATGCAGAATCATCTTTCCGCCGCGCGGCACTTTATAATACCAGTCCACCACCAGACTTTTATTGCTGGTATCGATGTTGTCATCGTGCACATATCTGGCGATATCCATTGTCTGTCCGGTATGACCTTTCATCTGCGGCCATCGTGCCAGCAGGGTATCATTGTCTTCCAGTGCCAGACTGAAAAAATGTGGGCTATCCTGAATGTCCATCACACCCGGCGCCCAGAACAGCATCAGCAGATCCATGCGTCGAATCACAATATCGCCCAGACCGTCATGCTGGCTCTGGTCCCAGAAGATACCTTTTACGCCGGTACCCTGTTTCAACTTGTACCACCAGGTATCGCTGTACACCTGTTCATAACCGCATCGGTCCAACAGTGCCGGCAGAATTGCACTCAGCTGCTGCGCTGTTTCGGTATCTGCTTCTGTCCGGGGCAAAACACTGGGTTCCGGATAGTTGTCCATCGCATCTGCGTGCTTGTTGGCGATCGAGTTAAACAGCCACGCCGAGGCAGGCTGTGCTTTGCCGTCCATCAGACGGTTTTTGTACTGTTTCCAGTGTGCCATCTTGAACCACAGCTCATTGTCTACGATTCTTCGGTCCAGCGCCGCCTTACCGTTTCGATAATTCTGCAAAATCTGAGTAGCTTGTGCTACCTGTACCGCACCGACAGGCGGCAATGCCGGATTGTTTGTATTCACCATTTCCATCATGCAATTATCTCCTTCCTTGCTTTATATGCGGAAAAACTTTACGCTTCTGGGCGAAAGCTCCAGTGGATCGTCCTGAATCGGCGGAGGCGCTGTGCGCTTGCGCGGCGAAATCGGACTTTCCATCAGAACATAGCGGCATTCGTCGTAAATGTGGTCTTCTTGGTCAGAGTTCACATCTTCCACGTTTGCCGTATCGTATACCAAATTCGGAATGGTCCGCAAAAAGTGCTTGCAGGTCTTGAACACCTGAAACATCGGTCTGCCATCCTTATCAAATGCCAATCGGTAATGAAACTGCATTTTTCCTGCCAAACGTGTGTTATCACCCGGAAACCAGTGCAAAAAGTTCGGGCTTCGTTCCATCATGGCAGCAATGCTTTCTCCTCGGCTCTCATCAAAAATAGCGGGGTCCGCCACTGCCGTAATGACTTTTCCTTTCAGCATCGGGTCCGTGTCCTCAATTTCTCGAATCCTTCTTGCCTGCTCTACCGGATCAATGCGTAAACCCGTGTTAGGGGTATCCGTACATCCGTAATATTCCCGAATTCGGTACAGCCGACCTTCTTCATCTGCTGCATACCATCCAACGGAAAACGGCTTGGAAAAACCGAAGTCATACCCGCGCCAAATTTTCCAGTGTGCCGGAATATCGAACGGTTCCACCACATGCGTCCATCTCTGATCCTGATAATGCATCGGATCATCTCTCCACTCCGTGAACACCTGACCCTCAAAGCTATCCCACCTACCATACAGAAGTGCCTGTTTTTCGGCTTCCGGCAGTGCCGCAAGACTTGCCAAATAAGCGGGGTCATTATCCAGCAGAATCTTATTGTCAAAAACGGTGCTAGGCACAAATACACGGCTGCGCTGCACTTTCAGAATTTTACCTTTCGGTCCGCGTACACTGTATGTTTCCGTCACAGGTGTCATGGGCGGTGCCGGAGAAATGAATCGTTCTCTCACCCATCCATGCCCAACACCGCCCGGATTGGTCGCTGCGCGCATATATACGCGTGTACCGGGTCCGGTCGGTCGGTTTCGGCTCAGCATATAGCTGTATTCCTCCCAGGTAAAATGTGTCAGTTCATCGAATGCGATGAACTCGTACGCCTTACCCTGATAATTGATCCTGTCTTTTGCGTATTGCATACTGCCGAAGTAAATCTTTGCACCGCTGGGAAACTTCCAGCAATGTTCCGATGCGTTGTACACTGCATCGGGGCAAGCGCTGCCATACATGGCGCGACTTCGGTCCACCAGATCTGTCAGCTGGGGGTACGTCTTTCTTAAAATCAAACCTCTGTAATGGGGAATGTGAACCTGCCGCAACGCTTCTGCCAACAGAGCATCACTTTTTCCACCGCCCGCCGCACCACCATACAGCGCTTCTTCTTCCGGTCGCGCCAAAAAGTCCAGTTGTCTGGGCTGCGGCTTCCAAACGATTTTTGCCGGATCAATCAGCTGCTGCTTATTCATTTGCGTGCACCTCCATGGATTCCGGTGTTTCCACCTGCGGCAGCAGCACAACACCGCTCACCGTTTCTTTCTGCTCCTGTCCGCTTCGCTCATCCAGTGCTTTGGTCACAGCCGCAATGTCTTTCAGCAGCGCTGTCAAATCTTTCATTTCGCCGGGGCGGTAATCCTGATTCAATTCCGCCTTATCTTCATACTTACGTCCCAGTGCTTTTTCCTGCTGCTTTTGCAGTCGTCTTGTTTCCGCTACCGTATGTGCCAGCATATCGCTCAACAGCGCTGCGGCGCGCCGCATATTGCATTCGGTGCGGTCCCGGGCGACGGATTGTTTTTTCTCTTTCTGCATCTCGCATCTCCTTTCGCTCCGCATCCACCAGCAACACCTTCCATTTGGAATCTCTTGGTTCCATCCGCTGATTTTCCAGCTGTACCAGCCGTTGCCGACATCGCTGCCCAAAATCCAACGCCACATTCTCCTCCGTAACTTCAAGTTACTTTCTGTGTATAAAAAATATCCTTGCTCAGCAAATCACAGTTTCAGAACGCCCCCTGTTTTCTCAGAAAACCCTCTATATCCCTGTGAACTCGCTGTCGCTTTGGACTGCAACCGTATTCTAACACGAGTAACCTCATTTGTCAACCATCAAGTTACTTTTCAACTTATTTTTCAAAAAACGCTTGTATTTTCACGTTTTTTCCCGTATACTGTAACCCACAAGATAATTTATTTCAAAGTTTTACTTGGAAAGGCAGGATTCTGTATGGCTTCCTCAACACAGGGTCAACGCATCTATGATCTGCGTCTCAAAAAACGCTACACACAGGAATATCTGGCAGAACAGCTTGGCACCACCAAGCAGGCTATCTATAAATATGAAAAAGACATCGTCCAAAACATTCCTGACGGAAAGCTGTTCCGCCTGGCACAAATTTTGGATTGCTCTGTCGCCTATCTGAAGTGCCTGTCTGATGAAATCGGCAGCGCACCCATGGATAATCCTTTTGCTGCTCCGTCCCGTTCGTCTGCACCCACCAGCGATGAACTGTTCGCAACCAGTCGCAGCCTGATGGATATCCTTCCCCGCCTCACTGACGAAGAATGCCGCAGCGTGCTTTCTTATGCACGTTTTCTGCTGGCACAGCACGGCTGATTTCTGTATCAATCAAAAAAGCGACGCTAAGTCTGTTTGCTTAGCGTCGCTTTTTCTTTATCCTTTGATGCAATTTCTCATCTTGCACTCTAATGCGCTTTCATCTATCCGCACTCTCTACTCCATCCTGCTATTTTATGATTTCCACGCAACAAAAAAACGCGATGCTGTCTTTTGACCGCATCGCGTTTTTCATTTCATATTATGCTTCCGCAAAGTGTTTCTTGCTGCGCCACAGCAGTACCGCCAGACAGCACACCGCCTGTACGCCACGCGCCGCAACCGTAGCCCATGCTGCACCGGCTACCCCCATTGCATTTACCATCGGTGCAGACAGAACCAGCGCTGCTGCAATGCCTGCCACATTGCCGAAAATGAGGCCTTTCATTTCCCGCATCATACTCAGCAGGTAGCACAAAACACTTACATAAATGTTTACGACAGCCGCCACAACCGCCGGCTGCAACAGGAAAGAGTACGCCTTCACTTCCGCGCCATACAGCAGTCCCAAGAAGAACGGTCCCAGCAGCAATGCACCTATCGCACCGCACAGCCACAATGCAGGCATTGCAATCGTCGCCATGCCAAATCCGCGGCGGTAGCTCAGTTTATCTTTCTTCTCCCAACTGCGTGCAAAGTACATCATAAAGGGTGCAAAAATGTACATAGCGCCTACCTGAATGATTTGCACCGGAGCAAACACATTATTAAAGTACGCAAATTCCACCGTGCCCACAATGCGTTCACACATCAGTTTGACCACCGAGCCAATGCTGCTGTTCAAAAAGCTGTACACCGCCAGAGGCGCACATTCCCACAGCAGCATTGCCACCGTTCCGCTTGCCTTGTCGGAGAAATCCGCAGCCTTGCGGGACGGCGGAACATCTGCAAACAGTACACATGCCCAGCTCAGTACCGCCAGAATGCCCATTGTGACCACAACGTTCTTGGTCAGCATCAATCCACCGGCAAAGCCCACAATGGTCAGAATGCCACGCAGACCAAACAGCTTGCCCACCAGATCCATACGGTCGGCTTTTTGCAGATAGCCATGCCACACATCAATGTAACCTTCACTCAGGCGTGCAATGGTATACAGCAGAATGACCCAGCGCTGCTCTGGCGTGTAACTCACCGCAAAAGCAAATACTGCACATCCCAGTCCCGCCAACAGTACTGTCAGGCGCCGACTGTCCCGATAAACTTTATCGTTGTACTTATGCGCAAAGTCGCTGATTTGAAAGCTGCGCATACCGTAGTTGGAAAAGCTCAGGCAAATTGCTGCAATGCTCATTGCAACCGAAACCTGTCCACTTACCGTCGCACCCGCCAAACGCTGCGCCAAAATCAGCAGCACATACTGGCTGGCGTAATATACCAGATTGCCCAGTGTATTCCAGATCACACTTTTCCCCAGCTGTTTTTTCTCGTTTGTATCCATAGTCACTCCTTGATGTGTGGAATAGAAACGCCCCGCGGGCAGGCCCGCAGGGCGTTTTCAGCAGCAAATTACTTTTCTTCGGGCACGTAAGCGATAGACAGCTCCTTGTACTGGTTGTCCTCCAATACACCGGGAGCGCCACTCATCAGCTCGCTGGCGTTCTGCACCTTGGGGAAAGCAATCACGTCACGAATCGAATCGCGCTTCAGCATCAGCATAACCATACGGTCCAGACCGTATGCCATACCGCCGTGCGGGGGTGCGCCGTACTTGTAAGCATCAATCAGGAAGCCGAAGTTCTCGCGTGCGCGCTCCTCGGTAAAGCCCAGAGCAGCGAACATACGCTCCTGAATCTTGGGATCGTTGACACGGATAGAACCGCCGCCCATCTCACAGCCATTCAGCACGATATCATAAGCGCGTGCGTAGCAGTTGCCCTGATCTGTTTCCAGCTTGTCCATGCTGTCGTCAGTGGGCATGGTGAACGGATGGTGCATAGCCAGCCAGCGGCCTTCTTCTTCGCTGTATTCGAACAGCGGGAAGTTGACAACCCACAGGAAGTTGAACTTATCGGGATTGATCAGATCGCAGCGGCGAGCCACATCCAAACGGACCTGACCCAGAGCAGTGCAAGCAGTAACACGCTTTGCATCGCAAATCAGCATCAGTACGTCGCCGACCTCTGCATTCAACTGGGTGTGCAGTGCAGTCTTTTCTTCCTCGGTCAGATTCTTCTCAAAGCTGGAAGCAGTACCCTCTGCAGTGATGCGAGTGTAAGCCAGACCCTTTGCGCCATAAGTCTTAGCAGTATCGCCCAGCTTATCGATGGTCTTACGGGTCAGCTTGTCTGCCAGACCCTTTGCATTGATGGCACGGATGGTGCCGCCAGCTTCAATGGCATTCTTAAAGGGAACAAACTCGGTGTTTGCAAACACGCTGGTTACGTCCTGAATCTCCATATCGAAACGGGTATCGGGCTTATCGGAACCGAAACGGTCCATAGCCTCATCCCAGCTCAGACGAGCGAACGGAATCTGAACATCCACGTTCAGCATCTCTTTCCACAGACGCTGGATCAGCTTTTCGTTCAGGCTCATGATGTCGTTCTCGTCCACAAAGCTCATCTCCAGGTCGATCTGGGTGAACTCAGGCTGACGGTCTGCGCGCAGGTCCTCGTCGCGGTAGCAGCGAGCAATCTGGAAGTAACGGTCAAAGCCAGACAGCATCAGCAGCTGCTTGTAAACCTGAGGGCTCTGGGGCAGAGCGTAGAAGTGACCCGGCTGTACACGGCTGGGAACAACATAGTCACGCGCACCTTCCGGCGTGCTCTTGATCAGGGTCGGGGTCTCGATTTCAGTAAAGTGGTTCTCGCAGTAGAAGTTACGCACGATCTGGCAGATCTTGCTGCGCAACACCAGCGGCTCATGCACAGCCGGGCGACGCAGATCCAGATAACGATACTTCAGGCGCAGCTCGTCCTTCACGTTGATTTCATCACGGATTTCGAACGGAGGAGTCTCTGCTTCGCTCAGAATACGCAGCTCAGAAACATACAGTTCCACATCACCAGTGGGGATCTTATTGGTCTTTGCTGCACGCTCACGCAGGACGCCCTTGCAGATGACCACATACTCGCTGCGCAGGCTCTGTGCCTTTGCAAACACGTCTTTCGGGGTATCCTCATCAAACACCAGCTGCAGGATGCCGCTGGTATCACGCAGGTCAGCAAAAATGATGCCGCCCTTGTCGCGGCTCTTTGCGATAGAACCACAAACGACCATTTCCTGCTGTGCCTGTGCCAGGCGGACTTCGCCGCAATAGTGGGTACGGCGCAAAGTTCCCATAGTTTCAGCCATAATTCGCTTCCTCTTTTCCTTCTATGTATGCCGTTTCACAAACGGTCAAAGCTATTACGGGTAGATTATACTCTGTTTTCCCGTTTTTTACAAGATTACCACGGTTTTTCCGTCACTTTGTTGCCTTGCTGCGGTGTTTCTGTTTTTGTTCTTTGTCTGTTATTGGGGACTTTCACAAAAAAACACGCCGCACAGAAGTTTCTGCACAGCGTGTTTTCATTTTTCTAGATTGGATTATTCTGCATACAGTGCCACGATATTTTCCAGCACCTTCGTTGCCTTATCCATACGCTCTACCGTGGTGCATTCATATACACCATGGAAGTTAAATCCACCAGTACCCAAGTTGGGGCACGGCAGACCCATCCAACTCAGGGTCGCACCATCCGTGCCGCCGCGTACCGGCTCTTCCACCGGTTCCAGACCTACAGCCTTCACAGCCTTGCGAGCCGTTTCAATCAGGTGGAAGTGGGGCTTGATCTGCTCCAGCATACTGCGGTAGCTGTCTTTGATTTCTACTTCAACCGTGCCGTCGCCGTACTTACCATTCAGACAGTCTGCAATATGCTGCATGGTCTGCTTCTTGTACTCCAGCTTATTCATGTCGTGGTCACGCAGGATGTAGCCCAGCTTTGCCTCGTTCACATCGCCGTACATCTGGTCCAGATGATAGAAACCTTCTCGGCCGCAGGTGTGTTCCGGGCGATCCATTACCGGCAGCGCCATGTGGAATTCCATTGCCACATTCGATGCGTTCACCATGGTATCCTTTGCTTCGCCGGGATGCACCGACAGTCCTCGAATGGTTACCACCGCAGATGCTGCATTAAAGTTGTCGTACTCAATACCGCCCACATCGCCGCCGTCGACGGTGTAAGCAAAGTCCGCACCAAAGCCCGGAATATCGAACAAATCTGCACCACGGCCGATTTCCTCGTCCGGCGTAAAACCGATGCACAGCTTACCATGGGGCTTATCTTCCTTGATGATAGTCTCCACTGCAGCCAGAATCTCAGAAATACCGGATTTGTCGTCTGCGCCCAGCAGCGTCGAACCGTCGCTGGTAATCAGCGTCTCGCCCTTCAGATCTTTCAGGAACGGAAAACGCACCGGGTCCATCACAATACCTGCGGGCAGCGTCAGTGCTTCACCATCATAGTTTTCATGCAGCAAAGGCTTCACATTTTCACCGGAAGCATCCGGTGCCGTGTCCATGTGTGCAATCAGACCCAGCGCCGGCTTGTCCTCGCAGCCGGGGGTAGCGGGTACGCTGGCATACACATAACCATTCTCGTCCATGTGTGCGTCTGCGCATCCGATCTTTTTCAGATCCTCAACCACAATCTTTGCCAGATCCTTCTGGCGGCTCGTAGACGGGCAGCTTTCGCTGTCCGGGTCGCTGGTGGTGTACACCTGTGCGTATTTCAGCAGATATTCATAAGCGCGCATAAGACAGTCTCCTTTATTTCATAATTTTACCGTATTATACTCTTTTCTCCCCGTTCTCGCAACTTTCATGCAAATTCCAGTTGGAAACACAGTCCATTTGTGATAAGATTATAGTGTGCGTAAATGCGCCAATATCAATACGACCTTTTTTGTCGATCCTTATTTTAGGAGGTAAATTTATATGGAACCCACTATTTTTAATGGCAAAACGCTGATGATCACCGGTGGTACCGGCAGCTTTGGCCATACTGTTCTGAAGCATTTCCTGGCTACCGACATTGGTGAAATCCGCATTTTCTCCCGCGACGAGAAGAAGCAGGACGATATGCGTCACGAGCTGCAGGCAAACTATCCTGAGTTCTACAACAAGGTGCACTTCTACATCGGCGACGTGCGCGATCTGCAGAGCCTGCGCGATGCTATGCCCGGCGTTGACTTCATTTTCCACGCTGCTGCCCTGAAGGAAGTTCCCAGCTGTGAGTTCTTCCCCATGGAGGCTGTGCGCACCAACATCATCGGCACCGACAACGTCATTCATGCCGCTGTGGAAAACCATGTCAAGAGTGTTGTCTGCCTGTCTACCGACAAGGCTTCTTACCCCATCAATGCAATGGGCATTTCCAAGGCTATGATGGAGCACGTTGTTACCGCTAACGCTCGTATGGCAGCACAGCACGGCACCGTCCTGAGCTGCACCCGTTACGGCAATGTTATGTGCAGCCGTGGTTCTGTTATTCCCCTGTTCGTGGATCAGATTCGTGCTGGCAACCCCATCACCATCACTGACCCCAACATGACTCGCTTCCTGATGAACCTGGACGAGGCAGTTGATCTGGTTATGTTCGCATTTGAGCATGCAAACCCCGGCGACCTGTTCATCCAGAAGGCTGACGCTTCCACCATCGGTGATCTGGCAAAGGCTGTTCAGCAGCTGTTCGGCGATACCGGCACGCGTATCATCGGCACCCGCCACGGCGAAAAGCTGTACGAAACCCTGATGACGCAGGAAGAGCGTCTGCGCTGCGAGGATATGGGCCGTTACTATCGTGTCGCTGCTGACTCCCGTGACCTGAACTACGACAAGTTCGTTGTGAAGGGTGAAGTCAAGACGCAGGGCGAAGAGGCATACACCAGCCACAACACCAATCGTCTGGACGTTCAGGGTACCGTTGATAAGATTATGGCTACCGAATATATCCAGGAGCAGCTGGCAAACTGGGGCAAGTAATTTGCTCACCTTATAAGGAGTATCACCGCATGGAACTTTCCACCCCCATCCTGATTACCGGCGCTGCCGGTTTTGTGGGACGTAATCTGGTCGAAGCACTGCAGCAGCGGGGCTATACCAATCTGCTGTGTTTCACCCGGTCATCCACACCGGAAATGCTGACCGATTTTTGCCGTCAGGCTGGCTTTGTCGTTCATCTTGCAGGCATTAACCGCCCCAAAGACCCCAGTGAATTTTACACTGGCAATTCCGGATTGACCGATACCCTGCTGGCTGAGCTGAAAGCTGCGGGCAATCCCGCACCTGTTTTGGTCACCAGCAGCGTTCAGGCAGAACTGGATAACGATTACGGCAAAAGCAAACGGGATGCCGAGCTGGCAGTTTTCGCTCACGGCGACCGCTGCGGCAGTCCGGTCTATGTTTTCCGCATGGAGGGTGTATTCGGCAAATGGTGCCGTCCAAACTACAATAGTGTCGTAGCCACCTTTTGTCACAATGCAGCACATGGTCTCCCGCTTTCGGTACGAGACCCTGATTTTTCGCTGCCGCTGGTTTATATCGACGACGTCGTGCAATGCATCATCGATGCTTTTGATGGCTGTGTAATGTGTGACCGTTCCCGATATCCCATTTGCCGTATCCATCCGGTTCACGAAATCACACTGGGTCGTCTGGCTGAAACCATTCAGGGTTTCGCTGCCGGACAGATTCCGTCAGATTCTTCTGCCGAAACACTGGAACAGAAGCTGTACAAAACCTATTGTTCTTATCAGACGGCGGACTGAGTTTCTGCTTTTTTACGCACCGCCAATGGCAGTGCGTTTTTAATAGAAACGATTGGCACGCAAAGCGCTGCCACACATGTATGCGGGACAGAACGCACCTACACCTTTGTGTTCTGTCTATCGAATTCCAAGGAGGATTCATCATGGCAAAAATCAAATTGATGACCATTATCGGCACCCGCCCGGAGATTATCCGTCTGGCTGCTGTCATCAAGAAATGCGATAAATATTTTGATCAGATTCTGGTCCACACCGGCCAGAACTACGACTACACCCTGAATGGCATTTTCTTCAAGGATCTGGGCTTGCGCGCACCCGATTTCTACCTGAATGCTGTCGGTGACGATCTGGGCGAAACCATTGGCAACATCATTGCCAAGAGCTACCGTCTGATGGTCGAGCAGAAGCCTGACGCTCTGCTGATTCTGGGCGATACCAACAGCTGCCTGTCTGCAATCGCAGCAAAGCGCCTGCACATTCCTATTTTCCATATGGAAGCCGGCAACCGCTGCTTTGACGAATGCCTGCCGGAAGAAACCAACCGTCGTATCGTGGACCACATCTCCGATGTGAACCTGTGCTATTCTGAGCACGCTCGCCGTTACCTGAACGCTGAGGGTACCGCCCGTGAGCGCACTTATGTAACCGGCAGCCCCATGGCAGAAGTCCTGCACGAAAATCTGGAAAAGATTGAATCCAGCGATATTCTGTCCCGTCTGGGTCTGGAGCCGCACAAGTATATGCTGCTGAGCGCACACCGCGAGGAAAACATCGATACCGAGCAGAACTTCACCAACCTGTTCAACAGCATCAACCATCTGGCAGAAACCTACAATATGCCCATTCTGTACTCCTGCCATCCTCGCAGCCGCAAGCGTCTGGAAGCACAGAGCTTCCAGCTGGACCCGCGTGTCAAGCTGCACGAGCCTCTGGGCTTCCATGATTACAACAATCTGCAAATGAACGCATACTGCGTCATCTCTGACTCCGGTACGCTGCCCGAGGAATCCAGCTTCTTTACCAGTGTCGGTCACCCGTTCCCTGCTGTTTGCATCCGCACCAGCACCGAGCGCCCCGAAGCATTGGACAAGGGCTGCTTCATTCTGGCTGGCATCAACCAGGGTGGTGTGGAACAGGCAGTGGAAACTGCTGTTGCCATGAATGACAACGGCGATTTGGGTATTCCTGTTCCTGTCTATGTGGAGGATGTTTCCACCAAGGTTGTTAAGATCATCCAGAGCTATGTGGGTGTTGTAAACAAGATGGTTTGGCGCAAGTACTAATTGCATTGCAGGAGAGGAGCCTTTGCGTATGTCTGCTTCGGGCAAGAAGCTCTTGATTGTTACACAGCATTTCTGGCCGGAAAACTTTCGTATCAACGATATTGTCGATGGTTTTCTTGCCGATGGCATTCAGGTCGATGTGCTGTGCGGTCTGCCCAACTACCCCAAGGGAGAATGGTTTGACGGCTACAGCTCCTCCGGTCCTATGGAGGAATGCTGGCACGGCGCACACATCTATCGCTGCAAGGAAATTCCCCGAACCGGCAACTCTTCGATTCGTATTTTTCTCAACTATGTTTCCTGGCCGCTGTATGCCGCGCTTGCGCTGCATCGGCTGCCCGGCGGTTATGATGCCGTTCTGTGTTACAATACCAGCCCTGTTTTGATGAGCTGGCCCGCTATTTTAGCGGCACACAAATTCAAAGCTCCTTTGACCAACTATGTGTTGGATATCTGGCCGGAAAACCTGTATTCTGTTTTGAACGTAAAGAACAGTTTTCTGCGCTGGGTGGCTCTGTCTGTGTCGGATTGGCACTATCGCCGTGCTGACCGACTGATTGCTATGAGCCCCGGTCTGGAAAATCGTCTGCAAAAGCGTGTCGGTTTTCAAAACGCTCGCTCTTGCGTAGAAAAAGAAAAAAGCTATGCCGTCATTCCCCAGTATTGCGAGGATTTCTATGCACAGTCTGCCTGTGATCCTGCGCTGAAAGAGGCTGGTAAAAATCGCTTCACGCTGATGTTTGCCGGCAACTTTTCTCCTGCGCAGAGTCTGAATACCGTGCTCCATGCCTTAAAGAAAATCAAAGATAAAGCACCTGTCCATCTGGTTCTGGTCGGCGATGGCATGAGCCGCCCTGAACTGGAGCATCTGACGGATGAACTGGACCTGCGTGACCGTGTCACATTCTACGGCAGCGTTGCACCGACTGAAATTCCCGCATTGACCGGCGCAGCGGATGCGCTTCTGGTTTCCCTGTCCGATTCGCCGGATTTGGGTCTGACCATTCCCGCTAAGCTGGCAAGCTGTATGGCAGCGAAAAAGCCCTTGCTGGTTTCTATGAACGGCGAAGGTGCCGTTGCTGCTGCAGAATGCGGCGGTGCGCTTGTCAGCCCTGCCTGCGACAGTGATACGCTTGCTCATAATCTGCTCACCTTGGCTTCCCTGCCGGATTCTGAGCGCGTTGCAATGGGCAACAGTGCCTATGCATACTACATTTCCCACTATCGGCGCGACCATCTGCTCCGTAAGTTAGAGGACTTTATTTTTTAAGCCTGAGGGAGGTTCTAATCGTTGAAACATTCAGACGTCCTAGTTATCATTCCCTGCTATAACGAAGAAGCAAATATCCAGCGCGTTGTTCAGCGCCTAATGGATACCTGCCCTGATGTGGATTATCTGGTCGTCAATGACTGCTCCACCGACCACAGCGAAGCAATCCTGAAGGAAAATCATTTCAATTACGTTTCTATGCCCGTTAATGTCGGCATTGGCGGTGGTGTGCAGACTGGTTATCGCTATGCACGAGATAACGGCTATCAAATTGCTGTTCAAATGGATGGCGACGGGCAGCACTCCCCTGAATATCTGGAAACCGTGATTGCACCTGTCCGCAGCGGTGAGCTGGATCAGTGTATTGGCAGCCGTTTCTTGGAAAAAGAGGGTTTCCAGTCCAGCTTTTTGCGTCGATTTGGTATTCGTTTTCTCTCTGCACTGATTTACCTGCTTTCCGGTGTCAAAGTGCATGATGTCACCAGTGGTTTCCGTGCAACCGGTCCCGAGCTGACAGCTTTTTTTGCGGATAACTATGCAGCGGATTATCCGGAGCCGGAAGCAATTATGACCGCAACACTGGCTGGTTTCAAAATCGGTGAAGCACCTGTCATTATGAACGAACGTCTGGGTGGCACATCCAGCATTCGCAGTTTCAAAAGTGCTTACTATATGATCAAAGTCAGTCTGGCTTTGATTATCGATCGTATGTCCTGCCACCGGAAAGGAGGTCCTCGCACATGAGTCCTGTCAATCAATTTGTTTTTATCCTGATTGGGCTTTGCATGCTGCTCTGTGTCCTCGTTTTGCTGAAAAAGGATGTGCTTTCTGTCAAGTACTCTCTTTTGTGGCTTTTATGCAGCTGTGGTCTTTTGCTCATTGCGATTTTCCCCTATATCATCTATGTGATTCGGGATATTTTCGATATGGTCATGCCATCCAATGTGGTGTTTATGATCATGTTCGGATTTGTTTTGCTGCTGCTTTTATCCCATAGTGTTGCAGTCACAGAACTGAGTCACAAATCAAAGCGTCAGACGCAGTCCATTGCTCTTTTAGAAAAACGCGTTCGCGAACTGGAAGAACAGTTGAATCAAAAAGATCAGAAAAAATAACTGCATCTTTGATTTTGTCCCATCAGGCGTACAAGATCTGGTGTTAGGAGTCGTTCGTTATGGATTTTAATTCGCTTGCTTTTTTGGGCTTTTTCTGCGGCGTAGCAGTATTAACCTACTGCTTTCCCCGTAGGGCAAAGCCCTATTTTTTGCTGCTTGCCAGCTATGCTTTTTACCTGTATAAGCCGGAAAACGCACGCATGGTCGGGCTCTTGGTCAGTGCAACCGTCATTACATACGGCTGTGGTCTTGCCTTGGATTATTTGAAAGGAAAATGGGCGCGGCTGCTGTGTTTGTGGGCTTCCCTTCTCTTTTGCGGCGGTATCCTGTTCTATTTCAAATACTTCAATTTCTTTACCCAAGCATGGCACGATCTGGTCGCTTTGTTTGGCGGCACCGTCAAGGTATCGGAACTGAATCTGATTGCGCCTCTGGGCCTTTCCTACTTTACGTTCCAAAGCCTTGGCTATGTGATTGATGTTTATCTGCATCGCATCAAACCGGTGCGCAATCCTGCCAAGTATGCACTGTTCGTCAGCTTCTTCCCCTGCATTTTTACCGGTCCTATTGAACGCGCCGAGCATCTGATACCCCAGTTTGACCACCCGCACAAGTTCAACTATGCCCGCATGTCCGGCGGTGCATTCCGTATGCTGTGGGGTTATTTCAAAAAGATGGTACTGGCGGATACCATTGCTGCTTTTGTCAGCACTGTATACGCATCCCCCGAAAAATCCCTTGGACCTTACCTGATTATCGCCAGCCTTCTGTTCAGCTATCAAATTTATCTGGATTTCTCCGGCTGCTGCGATATTGCAATCGGCGGCGCACGCGTTTTGGGATTTGATCTGCTGGAAAACTTCAACCGTCCCTTTGCAGCCCGCACTTATACCGAGCTGTGGAACCGCTGGCATATCAGTTTGACCAGTTGGTTCCGTGATTACATCTTCACCCCGCTTTCTTTCTTTAACCGTGGTCTCCCCGGTTTCTGGGGCAAGCTGCAGGGTTGGTTCAATGTATTCATCATCTTCCCCATCAGTGGTCTGTGGCATGGTCCTAGCTGGAACTATGTCATTTGGGGTGCTTTCAATGGTCTGTTCCTGGTTTTCGGCAAGGCAACTGCTAAAAAACGCCGTCGCCGCAACAAGAAGAACCCTCTTTACAAATCCGATCGTCTAAAGGGCTTCATCCAGCGCACTTGCGTCTATCTGCTCTTTACCTTCTGTATCGTTTTCTTTGCCGCTGCACTGAATGGCACCAGCGCCTTGACCGTCTTTTCCGGTATGTTCAGCGGTTGGGCTGGCTTTACGCTGCCCGGCTTTGTGCAGGGTCTTGCCAGTCGTAGTCTGCCGCTTTCTACCATTGGCTTGCTACTGCTTGGCTGTACCTTTGTCGAACTGGTCGAGTGGCGCGGTCCTGTTTACAAATGGATTCGCCGACAGTGTTTTGTCGTCCGATGGGTCGTTTACTATGTCCTGTCGATGGCAATTCTCTTCTTCGGTGTATTCGGCAAATCCATGTTCATCTATCAGCAGTATTAAGGAGGTCACGTTATGAAAAAACAAGTTTCACCGCTGACCTTCTGCCTACGTCGCGCGGTTATTTTTCTGATTATCGCACTGAAATGCTGTCTGCTGCTGCCGATTCCGCTCTTTATGATGTGGTTCAATTATAAAGTGGACGTCAGTGGCTTGTTCCAAGGCGAACTTGCTCCCCGCGAGGTTGCCTCTTTGCTGCTGGATGGTCAAACGGTTTCCAACTATGACAAAATGGATGAGCGTCAGGTTCTGGAAATTTATGTGCAAAACCTGCCGGAAGACCAGATTCCTGATACAGTTGCACTTGGTTCCAGCCGTGTCATGCAGCTCAACAGCGATATCGTTGGCGGCAGCTTTTTCAATGCAGGTATGAGCGGTGCCAGTTTTATGGACATTGCCAACACTTGGTACCTGTTTGAGCGTGCCGAAAAAATGCCGAAAAATCTGATTATCTGTGTGGACCCCTGGCTGTTCAACGGTGTATCCACCTCGGATTTGAACCGCAATTCCGATACCGAGCTGTTCTCTGAATTCTTGGAAAAAGGTCTTGGCATTGCCAGCGATTATGAAGAACCCGACAAGGTTGCGCTCTGGAAAGCCTTGGTAGACCCTGCTTATTTTCAGGGTAATGTGCGCCACTATCTGACGCAAAAGAAAACCGGGCAGACAACGACCGAAGATGGTGACGATATTCCGTTCCATGCCGTTACCGGTGACATTAGTCAGCTGGATTATGCGGTAATGTTCCCCGATGGCAGCATCCAGTATCCGGTGGATTTCCGCACTTGGACCAACGACCGCGTTATGTCCGAAGTTTTGGGTCAGGCTGGTACCATCTCTGCCATGCATGGCTTCCCTGAAATGGACCCTTACTGGACGGATTTGTTTGACCGCTTTGTGCAGCATGTGCAGGGGCAGGGTACCAATGTGGTATTTTTACTCACACCGTACCATCCGTTCATCTGCCTGCATGTACATAACAATCCCGAAGGTCTGGAAGGTTTCTTCCAAGTGGAACCCTGGCTGCGAGAATACGGCAATGCCCACGGCATTCCGGTGTACGGCAGCTATCATGCCGGTCGTGCCGGTGTACCCGAATCCTTGTTCTTTGACGGCATTCATTGTCGCGGAGACGCATTGCGTCTGATGTTCCCCGGTATCGAAGCTGCACTGCAGGGGCAGCGTACTGCCTACGAAACCGCCTATCTGGAAAAGTACGGCGATAAGGAAAACAGCCGTAATGCTTTGATTGGCAAAGACGCAAACTGCGTCGTTGTAGATGACGACTGGTTCGCATCCAACGCATCCTGAATTTCTCTTTTGTAATAAAAAATCCCGGTGGAAATCCACCGGGATTTTTTCATTTTACATCTTCTGCATCCTGCCGCAGTTCCAGCTTCTGAAAAATCGCATCCACCACGGCACCATATTCCGCCGGGTCACGCAGTTTACGCAGCTGTTTTTCCAGTTTTTCATAGTCAGCGAACATACACAGCACATAGCCCCATACGCCTTTCATACGGCGCATTGCGCTTTGTCTGCTGCCGAACTTCTCCACATATTGCTCATAAATTTCATCCAGAAAAGCGCGTAGTTCCTGCTTTTCCAAAGGCTTTCCTCCATGGAGTTTCCGCACCAGTGCCGGATCTGCCAAAAGCCCCCGTCCCAACATAATGGCATCTACATTCGGATGTTTGCTGATAAATTTCTGCACCTGTTCTACCGTATACAGACTGCCGTTATAACACACAGGAGCCTTACTGTGCGCTGCCGCCCAGTCAAATACTTCCATATTCACTTCTCCTGTGTAAAATGCCTTGCCTACACGAGGATGAATCGTCAGTTCCTTCACCGGAAACTGATTGTACAGTTCCAGCAGTTCGCCGAACTCCTCAGCATCCCGCATACCGATGCGGGTCTTAATCGAAATCGGCAATACACTGTGTGCAAAAATCTTATCCAGATATTTTTCCAATGCTTCCGGGTCCTGTAAAAAACCAGCACCCTTGCCTTTCGCTGTCACTGTACCGGATGGACACCCCAGATTCAGGTTTACTTCCTGATATCCCATATCTGCCAGCTTTTGTGTCATCCACAAAAATGCGTCTGCATCTTTTCCCAAAATCTGTGGAATCACCGGCATCCCCACATTGTTCTCCGGCAATACATCCCGCAGCTGACGCGGGTCTACGCTCAAATCTGTTTTCGGAGAGAGAAACGGTGCATAGTACCGATCCATTGCCGTTCCTTCTGTTTCATTTCCAAAATAGCGTGCATGGGTGTTGCGATAAACCGCATCTGTAAAGCCTTCCATTGGGGCAAAATAATAGCGCATGAAGATCCTCCCGCTTTTAATATCCTGCCCATTATACACGCTGTTACGCCGTCTGCCAATAGCTGCGCACCTTTCCTCTAAAAGAAACACGCCGCTTTCCTTTTCGGAAAGCGGCGTGTTTCTTGCGGTATCAGTGGGGCATATAATCTTCGATCATGTTTTCCAGACCGCTCACGACGTTTTCTACGCCGCGTGCTGCCTTCTTCGCAAACTGTTTGCGCTGACGCTGATTGTAGCCCATCCAGTACATACCCGCTGCGCTTACTGCCGCACCTGCGGCTGCACCCGCCAGCAGATTGACCATATTCATGCTGACATTTTGCTGCTGATGTTTCATGTTCATCGTATTCCCTCCTTTTTTGCTTATATAGGCAGTATTCCCCTGCCGCCGGGAATTATTCTGCTTTTTTCAATGGGGATTTTATGGTATACTATGAAGATACAAGTTTATTTTTAGGGGGTGTCTTTTTTGCAATACTTGCAACCGCCAAAAAAGATCCTTTGCATCCACGATCTTTCCGGATTGGGTCGCTGCAGCCTGTCTGTAATCCTTCCGGTGCTTTCTGCCATGGGGCATCAGGTGATTTGTTTGCCTACTGCTGTACTCTCCACCCACACTGGTGGCTTTGGTCAGCCTGCCCGTATGGAAAACGATGCTTATGGCGCCGCTGCTCTGGACCATTATGCCCAGCTGGACGTGGCATTTGATTGTATTTTTTCCGGTTATCTGGCATCGCCCGCACAAGCCCAGCTCGTGCAAAAGGCGTACTCTCTTTGGCCCAATGCTTATAAAATCGTTGACCCTGCCATGGGGGATCACGGCAAACTCTACAGCAGCCTTTCCCCGGACATTGTGTCCGCAATGGCACAGCTGGCAAGTCAGGCTGATTTGATTTTGCCCAACCTGACCGAAGCGCACCTTTTACTTGGTCTGGATCAGCCCGAGCAAACAGATTGGACCCGCGAAGCGGCACAGGGGCTGGCAGATCAGCTCATTTCTATCTGCCCGTCTGCAGTCGTCACTGGTCTTCCTATGGGCAAATATCTTGGCTATGCCGGTACCGGCACAGAACACTTTGTACAAAAGAAACTTCTTTTGCCCCGCAGTTATCCCGGTACTGGGGATTTGTTTGCTGCTGTCGTAACGGGACTGCTTTTGCACGGCAACGCACTTTCTGCTGCTGCGGATGCTGCTGCAGCCTTTGTTTCTGAGTGCATTCAAAACACCGACCCGCAAGCCGATCCCCGCTTTGGTGTCTGGTTTGAATCGCAGTTAAACAAACTCATTTTCCGGGCTTAATTGGATCAGGAGGAACCTATGGATCAGAAACCAACCCTAAATATCGTTTTGGTAGAGCCCCGCATCCCGCAGAACACCGGCAATGTGGCACGCACCTGTGCTTGCACCAACTGTCGTCTGCATCTGGTAGGTCCCATGGGTTTTACCATTGACGATAAAAAATTAAAGCATGCCGGACTTGACTACTGGCACTATCTTGATATAACATATTATCAAAGTCTGGATGACTTTTTTGCGCGAAACGACGGACCTTTTTATTATTTCACCACAAAGGCTCCCAATCGTTACACCGACGTAACCTATCCGGATGGTACTTACCTTGTATTTGGTCGGGAAGATGCCGGTCTGCCGGAGGCTTTGCTTTCCGCAAATCAGCAGCATTGTGTCCGTTTTCCCATGCAGGAAAACTGCCGCAGCCTGAATCTTTCCAACTCGGTAGCCATCGGTGTATATGAAGTACTACGTCAGTGGGATTTCCCTGAACTGTTAGACCATGGTCACCTGCGTGACTACGAATGGAAATGAGGAAACAATGAGTAAAATTGCAATTCTAACCGACTCCTCTTGCGATATGCCCCAGGAGCTGGCAGATCAATATGGTATCGACATCATGTCCTTCCGCATTTTGCTGGACGGTGTGGATTATGAAGAGCGTGTTACCTGCTCCCACAGCGAATTTTATGATAAAATGCGTCAGGCAACCGGAGTACCTTCTACTGCAGCTATCACGCCGATTCAGTTCTGCGAAAAGTACTGTGAATATGTGGATGCCGGCTATACCGATGTGATTCACGTCACCATCAACCGCGAGGGTTCTTCTACTTATAACAACGCTTTGATGGCACGAGATCTGCTGCGCGAAGAGCGTCCCGAACATCATATGAAGATTCATCTGCTGGACAGTCACACTTATTCTATGCCCTTTGGCTGGTATGTAGCAGAAATGGGCCGTAAGCTGCAAAACGGCGCAGAGGTCCGTATGCTGATTGATGAGTTCGAGCAGAAGATGCATCAGATTGAAATTGTTCTGGGACCCTACAGCCTGAAGCAGATGAAAAAGAGTGGCCGCATTTCTGCCGCTGCTGCTTTTGCCGGTGAACTGCTGGGTCTGCGCCCCATCATTTCTATGATTGACGGCAAGACCAAAGTAGAAAACAAAGTGCGCGGCGATGACAAAGTCATTCCTGCCATGTTGTCCCTGTGTGAAAAGCGTCTGGAAGGCATGGACCTGAACGACGTAGAGTACATGATTGGTCATACCGAAATCGACCGCAAAGACGAGCTGATCAAGGCTGCACGCAAGATGTTTGGTCATCCGCCGGTTGCTGTATTCTCTCTGGGTGGAGTTGTTTCTGCCAATACCGGTCCCGACACGGTTGCAATCTCCTTTACCGGAAAAACACGCGACTAATCTTTCATCAGAATTTTTACAAAGGCTCTGTCACAACAAATGGTTGATTTTTGACGAGAAATAGCGTATAATAATAGTAAGAAACAGTACCACCGAAGGAGGT
>CALFLK010000008.1 GCA_937880095.1 uncultured Faecalibacterium sp.
AGTTCTTCGATATCGGCACCGCAGAACCGTATTCGATTTCCGGTGAGGCCGTGCGGCAGCGTGACAAGCTGATAGAGGTTATTCAACAGAAGGAAAAGGATACCGACTACAAAACTGCATATCAGTATGTGATCGAGGAGGTTGCCTATACATGGTTCAACCGCCTGATCGCCATCCGTTTCATGGAGGTCAACGACTATCTGCCTTCCCATATCCGGGTTCTCTCTTCCGAAAGCGGAAAGCTGGAGCCGGATCTGGTCACAACGCCGTTTGACGCAGAGCTTCCCTTCACTGCGGAGGAAGAGGCTCAGATTTTCCAGTTGAAGCAGGACAACAAGCTGGACGAGGTGTTCCGCATCCTGTTCCTGAAACAGTGCAATGCTCTGAATGAGATTCTGCCAGCTCTGTTTGAAAAGACAAAGAACTACACCGAGCTGCTGCTCAGCCTGTCCGTTATTGACCAGGACGGCGTGGTCTATCACCTGATTCACGATATCCCGGAGGATGACTTCAACATTGAGCGTGGTGGTCAGGTGGAGATCATCGGCTGGCTGTACCAGTATTACAACACTGAGCCGAAGGCTGCTGCCTTTGCCAAAAGCGGCAAGATCACCAAAGAGGAAATCCCTGCCGTGACCCAGCTGTTTACCCCGGACTGGATCGTCCGTTACATGGTGGAAAACAGCCTTGGCCGTCTGTGGGTGGAAGGACACCCGGAATGCGACCTGAAAGAAAACTGGAAATACTATCTGGAAGAAGCACAGCAGGAGCTGGAGGTACAGGTAAAACTTTCGGAAATTCGTAAAGATTATGCTGCCCTGAACCCAGAAGATATCAAGCTCATTGACCCCTGCATGGGTTCTGGCCATATCCTGGTGTATGCTTTTGATGTGCTGATGCAGATTTACGAGAGTGCCGGTTACAGCCAGCGCGATGCTGCAAAGAGCATTCTGGAACACAACATCTACGGTCTGGACATTGATGACCGTGCCTATCAGCTGGCGTATTTTGCCGTGATGATGAAAGCACGGCAGTACAACCGCCGTATTTTGAACGGTGAAAACAGCTGCCATGTCTATGCCATTCAGGAGAGCAACAGCATCAACCGTGCGCACCTGAAATATTTCGGCGCAGGGATGGATGATATTGAGAAGAACGCCGCCAAGATGCAGCTGGAAGGTCTGCTGGACACCCTGACCGATGCCAAAGAGTATGGCTCTATTCTGAATGTGGAGAGCTATAACTGGGAATTGCTGCGCCGGTTTGTGGCAGCGGAAGATACCGATGGTCAGATCAGTATGGACAGCGTGGGTGTGGAAGATACCGCCGAACAGCTGAATCGGCTCATTGATATCGGTGAGACGATGGCGCGGAAATATTGGGTCACCTGTACGAATCCGCCCTATGCCGGAACCAGCAACCTGAGTGCAAATGTCAACAACTTTGTCAAGAAGAACTACCCGGACAGCAAAGCTGACCTGTTTGCCGTGTTTATTGAGCGTTGCCGTCAGATGACTGTAAACAACGGTTTTCAGGCAATGATTACGCAGCATAGCTGGATGTTTTTAAGTGTTTTTGAAAATTTACGACGTAAGCTCTTGTCCGTTAGCACTGTAAATATGGTTCATCTTGGCGCACATGCTTTTGAAGAAATTGGAGGGGAAGTTGTTCAAACCACGAGCTTTATTTTGCGTGGTTATAAGAACTTTGATTATGTTGGAGTATACTGTCGATTGGTAGAGCCTGTGTCCCAGTACGCAAAAGAAGAAATGTTTCAGTCAGGGGAAAATCGGTTTTTCTCTTCAAACAAAAAGATGTCTGATATACCGGGGATTCCTTTTGCTTATTGGGCATCTCCAAATACGATTTCTGCTTATAAAATCGGTCAGCCTATGGCGAAATACGCTCCGCCAAAACAAGGAACAACGCTCGGAATCAATGATAGATTTTTACGACTTTGGTTTGAAACAACACCTAATAAAAAGAAATGGTTCCCATGCTTAAAAGGTGGAGAATATCGAAAGTGGTATGGAAATCATTCTTATGTTGTTAATTGGGAAAATGACGGACTTGAAGTAAAATCAACCGGCAGAGCGACAGTTAGAAATGCCGACAAACTTTTTGTATCTGGTATTTCATGGTCCAGAATCACTTCATATCCATCATTTAGAATTATGCCTGAAGGATATTTCTTCGAAAGTGCATCAGGCGTATGTTTCCCCGATAAAGAGAATATTTCTTTTACATTGGGGTTACTAAATTCATGCGTTATCAAACACTTTGCTGAAATTGTTAATCCAACACTGACATTACAGTCTGGCGACGTTGCGACAATACCTGTGATTGAAAAAAATAAGGAATCGGTTAATTTAATGGTTTTTAGCTTAATCGAAAAAACTAAGGTAGATTGGGATTCCTTTGAAAGCTCTTGGGACTTTAAGAAGCACCCATTGCTCCGCAATGTTTCCACGATTTCAGAATCCTTTAACCAGTGGCAGGCGGAATGTGACGACCGATTTAATCAGCTGAAAGCCAACGAAGAAGAGCTGAACCGCATTTTTATTGACATTTACGGCTTACAGGACGAGCTGACCCCGGAAGTGGAGGATAAAGATGTGACCGTCCGTAAGGCGGATTTGCAGCGGGATATCAAGAGCCTGCTGAGCTATGCGGTGGGCTGTATGTTTGGCCGCTATTCTACTTATAAGGATGGACTGCTTTTTGCCGGAGAACCGTATTCCTTGCAGGCATTTGTGGATAAGATGAACGACCGCCCTGGAACGATTTCTGATGAAGAGTTGGAACGCGCATACCGTAATGAAGGTGTTGTGGTCGATGAAATGTTTTTCCCGGATACTGACAATGTTATCCCCATCACTGATGAAGAATATCTGGACGATGATATTGTTTCGCGCCTGTGTGCATGGCTGAAAGCGGTGTATGGTGCAGATACGCTGGAAGAAAACCTGGATTACATCGCAAAAGCCCTTGGCAATAAGGGCAGCACCAGCCGGGAGATTATCCGTAACTACTTCCTGAACGATTTCTTCAAGGATCACTGCCAGACCTACTCTGTCACGGGCTCCGGCAAGCGCCCGATCTACTGGCTGTTTGACAGCGGCAAACAGAACGGCTTTAAGGCACTGGTTTACCTGCACCGCTACACGCCGGACACCATCGGCAACCTACGTATCGACTACCTGCACAAGATGCAACGCGTATACGAATCTGAGATCAACCGGATGCAGGATATGATGGATCACAGCGAGAATGCCCGTGAGGTGGCAGCAGCATCTAAGCGCAAGGATAAACTTGCCAAGCAGCTGAAGGAATGCCGGGAATATGATGAGAAGATCAGCCATCTGGCACTTTCCCGTATCGAGCTTGATCTCGATGACGGCGTAAAGGTCAACTACCGCAAGCTTCAGACCGCGCAGGACGGCAAGTTCTATGAGGTGCTGGCAGACAGTAAGAATATCATGGTGAAGCAACGAGGAAAAGTGTGACCGTGCTTGCACGAGTCGTACCTTGACGAGTGCCGACATCGAGGCGACAGCCGAGATGGTGAAAGAGAAGAAATAAGAGGAACAGGAGGCGTTTGCAATGATTTTGTACCACGGAAGTAATGTTATCGTAGAACAGCCGAAACTTATCCGGCAAAATCGCTATCTGGACTTCGGCTTTGGATTTTACACTACCACTAACCGCGATCAGGCAGTGAACTTCGCTCAAAAGGTCACTGACCGCCGCAAAACAGGAGCTGCTACGCTGAATATTTATTCCGTAGAGGAAGCAGTGGCTTTCAAGGAGTGCAGTTTGCTGCGCTTTGACAGCCCAGATGAAGCGTGGCTGGATTTTGTAGCCGAGAACCGCCAGGGAACCTATCAGGGAAAGCAGCATGACCTGATTTATGGTGCTGTGGCAAATGATGATGTGTACCGTACCATTACCCTGTATATGACCGGAGTGTTGGATAAGGAACAAACACTGGCGGCACTCAAGATTCGGAAATTGTTCAACCAGCTGGTGTTTGCAACTGAGAAGTCTCTGCAATACTTGCATTTTGAAGGGAGGGAGCTTGTATGAACGAAGATCAGTTCAGCGCAATGCTTGCAATCATTGTGCCGCCCATCATCGAACAGATTACAAAAAACAGCAATGTGGATGATGAAAAAGCGATTTCCCGCTTTTATCAGTCCAAGCTCTATCAGGAGCTTTCGGATGAAAAATCAAAATTGTGGCACTACAGCCCGATGACGCTGTATACCATGTATCAAGATGAACTTCTGACAGGCTCCTATGATTATCCAGAGGAGGCGTGAGCAATGAGCAAAGAATCCAATTTTTTGATTTATTGCATGGAGAGGTACCGTCATTTCAAAGGGCTTTCCGGTGCAGATGTGGCAAAAACCTTTGAAGAGTATGGCATCTATGGGTATATCACAAAATATTTTGAATCACTGCACACAATGGGAGATCATTGCATCGTGCAGGATATTGACGATTATATTAGCAGCATCACAGGCAATAACCGGATCAAGGCGTAACTGCCTGTATGATATTCCCCAAAGGGCGGAATCTATCAAGTAAAGGAAATTGATATGGCAGAATTGAACCTGAAACAAATTATAGACCGCCTGAATGCGGAATTT
>CALFLK010000009.1 GCA_937880095.1 uncultured Faecalibacterium sp.
CGCCGGAACCGACGGCAACGCCGGAACCGACGGCAACGCCGGAACCGACGGCAACACCGGAACCGACAGCAACGCCGGAACCGACAGCAACGCCGGAACCGATTGCAACCCCTGAGCCGACTGCAACAACCGCACCGGCACATGGCGCGCAGACTGGCGATAGCAGTGATCTGATTGCGTGGAGTCTGATGGCGATGTTGGCATTGGGTGGAGCAGGTGCTGTGTTGTATCAAAAAAAGAGAAACTAACAGACCGTTTCACAATTTCTGAAAACGTCATATGATCAGAACGAAAGCGATAAGAATGTGATGTAAATTTGATGAAGTAGTTTTGCCCAAATTGATAATATGACAGAAAAGCCGTTCACGATGCCCGATAGGGGGTGTTGTGAACGGCTTTTTCGTGTAAGCAGGAATCCTGCGAGTACGGGAAACGCTGGTATAGTAGGTGATAACTTTAATTGATGTGGTGTAGAAATGAAATGATATCTTCTTGTGGATGGTTTGCAAGAAAGTGGTATGTGATTGATATGCAGCCATACCGATAGGTTCCTCCGGAAAGCTGGAGACTTTTATTTTTTATGGAAATGAAACTCATAAAAGACTGTAATTATACAAAACAAAAACAGAAGAAGCAAAAGAAGCACGCAAAGAAAGTTTGAATTGAGCGCGTTCAAATGTGATTCGTTGTTATATAATTTTGTACATATGAGCGCAGTTCTGATGGCGCTCTGAAATTAGAAAGTTGGGAATGATAGTTTTCTGTACAGCGGGATACGGATTTCTTTTGTAAGAAGAATGGAATATCTTGCGTGAATATACATAAATTGCGTTATGAGCGGTGAATTATAATTTCGTTACAGCACTTTACATTTTTGTGATGGAGTGCTAATATGTTTCATATCGAACGAGAAGATGATTAAAATGAACAAATTGTCATTGACTCGATGAAGAAGAAAAAGTGATGTGTAATTAGAATGTAGTGCTAAAAATAGCTTAAAAAAGCAATATTTCTACGAAATTGGCAGTAATCTCACAATGGATGGAAAAAAGAAATGTGAGATAAGAAATTTTGGAGTTTCTAAAACACTGTTCGAAATGCTGAATGTAATACAGATAAATGAAACACGCCGTTTCGCGGCAAGTCAAGTATAGAAAAAAGAAACGCAAGAGGCTGTCGATAAAGAGAAAACTTTATGAGAAAATTTTGTCGTTCGGCAAATGTAATTTTGTTTTCTCTGCAATAGGCAAGGGAAAGCACGATTAAAATTTTTATGAAAAAAAAGGAGCGTTTGAGATGATGAAAAGAAATATTATGAAAGCGCTCTGTTCAAAAATGGATGGTAATTGATTACAGAAGAATTCTGAAACAGGAAAGCGAGGACATTTTATTATGCAGGCTGTTATTCTTGCTGCCGGTATGGGTAAGCGTTTGAAGGAACTTACATCGAATAATTGTAAGTGTATGGTTCAGGTGAATGGCGTTAGTTTGATTGATCGGATGCTGCATCAAATTGAACGGAAAAATTTGAGCAGAATCGTAGTGGTAGTCGGCTACGAGGGACACCAGCTGGAAACGTATATCCGTAATTTGGGCCTGAAAACTCCGGTCGTGTTTGTCGAGAATCCAATCTATGATAAAACCAATAATATCTATTCCCTGATGCTGGCAAAGGAGTATCTTCGTCAGGAAGATACCTTGCTGTTCGAGTCGGATTTGATTTTCGAAGACGCGGTACTGGATATGCTGGTGGATGATCCCAGACCCACTTTGGCACTTGTGGCGAAGTACGAGCGTTGGATGGACGGCACTTGTGTAAAGCTGGATGAAGAAGATCGCATTATTGGATTTGTTCCCGGTAAGCAGTTCGACTTCAAGAATACGGATGCGTACTATAAGACCGTCAATATTTATAAGTTCAGCAAGGAGTTCTCCAGCACCCACTATGTTCCTTTTCTGGAAGCGTATACTGCAGCGCTGGGAAATAATGAATATTATGAGCAGGTACTCCGCGTGATTTCCATGTTGGATGATCCGCAAATTACTGCGAAACGCCTGACCGGTCAGAAGTGGTATGAAATCGATGACGTTCAGGATTTGGATATCGCTTCGTCCATGTTCCTTACCGACCCCAAGCAGAAACTGGCTGCGTTACAGAAACGCTATGGCGGTTATTGGCGTTATCCGGGCATGGTGGATTTCTGCTATCTGGTCAACCCGTACTATCCGCCGCGCAAACTGAAGGAGGAACTGAAATCTAATTTTGATGTGCTGCTGACCCAGTATCCCTCCGGTATGGCGGTAAATTCGCTGTTGGCAGGAAAGAATTTCTCGGTGCATCCGGAGAACATCATTGTTGGCAATGGTGCTGCAGAGCTGATTAAGGCACTGATGGAAACCATCAGCGGTCCGGTTGGTTTTGTTCGTCCCACATTTGAGGAATATCCCAACCGATATGACGCAGCACAGTCGATCAATTTCTATCCGAAGAACGAGGCATTTTCTTATACAGCTGACGACCTGATGGATTTCTATGGGGATAAGGAAATTTCGGCGCTGACGATTGTGAATCCGGATAATCCGACAGGTAACTACATCCCGCACAAGGACATGATTCGTCTGGCACAGTGGGCACAACAGCGTCAGATTATGCTGATTGTAGATGAATCCTTCGTGGATTTTTCCGACGAAGTGGATGCAACCATGATCTGTCAGGATATGCTGGATCAGTATCCCGATCTGGTGGTTGTTAAGAGCATTTCTAAATCGTATGGCATTCCCGGTCTGCGCTTGGGTGTGTTGGCATCTGGCAATCAGGAGCGAATCGCCAAGATGAAGAAGGCTGTTTCCATTTGGAACATCAATTCTTTCGGCGAGTATTATATGCAGATTGCAGAAAAATACAAAAAGGATTACATTGCAGCTCTGGAGAAATTCCGCACAGAAAGAGCACGCTATGAGGCAGAACTGCAGAAGATTCCCGGCTTGAAGGTGTATCATTCTCAGGCGAACTATGTAATGGTACGACTGACCAATGGTATGGCAGCCGATGAACTTACTGCAAATTTGTTGTCAAAATATAACCTGTATGTAAAGGATTTGACGGGTAAGATCGGTTCGAACGATTATCTGCGTCTGGCAATCCGCGATACAAAGGACAATGATCTTCTCTTGCATGCATTAAAGGCGGAGCTGAAGGACCTTCAGGAAAAAAATTGAGATAAGGAGCAAGTATGACAGTTTTTCAAGCTGGTAATATACTGGTTCCGGAGGAGAAATATCTGAATCAGTGGGCAGTGATTGCCTGTGATCAGTATACATCCCAACCCGAATACTGGGAACGGGTGAAACAAAATGTGGGAGATGCACCTTCCACTTTGCAGATGATTCTTCCGGAAGCGCAGCTGGGTCAAGGCAATCAGGAAAAAATCGAGCGGATACATAACACGATGTCCGAATATTGTACTTTGCCGATTTTACGCTGTTTTCCGCATAGCTTTGTATATGTAGAGCGCACGATGAGCAATGGAGCTATCCGCAGAGGAGTGGTTGGCGTAATCGATTTGGAACATTATGAATATACCGATAAGAGTTCTGCTTCGATTCGCGCGACGGAAAAAACCGTTCTGGAGCGCATTCCTCCCAGAAAGGCGGTCCGTCAGGATTCACAGCTGGATATGTCTCATGTTATTCTTTTAGCAGATGATCCGAAAGACAGCATCCTCGGATATCTGGAATCCAGCCGTAACAAGCTTCCTCACCTGTATGATTTTGATTTGATGGAAGAAGGCGGACATATTTCTGGATGGCTGGTCGAAAAAGAGTTCGCGGCTATGCTGGAGGATCGCATTACCCGCTACGAGCAAGAGAGAAAACAGCAGTGTGAGCAGCTGGGATGTTCAGCTCTTTGCTATGCGGTCGGAGATGGAAATCATTCACTGGCATCCGCAAAAGCGTGCTATGAAAAGCTGCGTATGGAAAAGTCTGCAGAGGAATTACAAGACAGCCCGCTTCGTTATGCATTGGTGGAGCTGGAAAACATTCGAGATGAAGTGCAGGATTTTGAACCGATTCATCGCATTATCAGTGTAGAACAGCTGGAAGAATTCCTGAATTTGATGAACCAGCAGTGTGGTGCATCGGATGGATACCCGGTGAAGTGGTATGCAGGTAATCAAACAGGCTGCATCTATCTGGATCGAGATAAAGGCAAGTCAGCGGTATCGATAGTTCAGAATTTCTTGGATCAGAATTTGCAGGATACTGCAAAACAGTTGGACTATATCCATGGTGAGGATGTAGTTCAAAATTTGGCAAAGAAATCGCATAAGCTGGGTCTGGTTCTTCCTGCTATTCCTAATGAGCATTTCTTTGAAGATCTCGTTGTAGATGGAGTCCTTCCCAGAAAGACTTTTTCGGTAGGACATGCGCAGGAGAAAAGATTCTACTTGGAAACAAGAAAGCTGTTTTAAGAGGAGATAAAGCGCTGCTTTCTTGTGAAATCTGTTAGAAAGTATTTGTGCTTATATAATGTAAGCATAAGCTGCAAAATTCACATTTTATCCGTGAAAGCTCTAAAAGCTCTATTTGAAATAACCAAAATGCAAAATAAAAGCCCAGTCAATTCCGTTATCGAAATCGACTGGGCTTTTGTTTATGGAGCGGAGAACGGGTCTCGAACCCGCCGCCTGCTGCTTGGGAAGCAGCCGCTCATATGAAAGACTTATCATAAGATTGATTCTATGAGATTGAAAAGAGAAAGGACGATCTCTTTTCAAGGTGCTTATAAATCAAAACAGCCCAAGAGCTATGCTCCTGAGCTGTTGATTTGACAAAATTGAAAAACCCTGTTAGAATACAGGCAATCTTGCAAGTCAACAGCGTACGAGGCTTGTTGGCGCTGGTAAACGAGCTGCGAACTCGTCCCATGCAGATTCTGATACTATTTTACCACCGTGGCATAAATTGTCAAGGCAAGGTCATGTATCACTGTAAGCCCCCGGCTATGCCGGGGGCTTTTTCTGTTTCTAATGGAATACATAGAAATTTTGATTATACAGAGGATAATCATTGCTAATCAACAGATTCTTCTTTGCGATTTTAGGAAATTTAAAGTATACTTATTAAAATGGATGGGGAGTTATATGGAAAAGTTATAAAAGCATAAGATCATAAGATCATCTTTTCATTCATAAAGAATGATATGACTTTTACTCAATATAAAGGCGAAAGTTATTATAAAAGCTTAGAGAAAATGCAATAAGGAAAGGTAATTAGGTATGGAAGTCATCGATACGCTTGCTAATATTCTGTTTGTGGTGATAATAGCAAATTTTGCGTGTTTGTTTCTGGCAAAGAACGAAAATAGAAAAGGTTTTATATGGAATAGAGAGATAGTTATAGCAATTATGATTGTAGCGATAAGTCCACTTATATACAGAATGTTACAGACGGACGAAGTGGTTCAAACAGAAATTCTGGTTCTTCGAAGCATTGTTTGTCTACTGCTTTTTATACTGTCTTTTATTCTTGTGGCAGGTGAATGCCTTATAGAAAGGAGAAAGAATAAGTTTAGTGGAGGGGAATACCGGGCGCTATTGTTGATGGGGATAATGTTATTATGTAATGATAAAGTTCTGGCACTATGCGTGGTAGATAGCGATCGTAAATACGGTGGTCGTCAAGTTCCATTGGGAGGTACCGCCCAAAAAATGAAAGATACCATAAAAGAGATAAATAAACAACAAAAAACAGATGAAACACTATATGAATTATGTTGCATTCCAGTACATGAAGCAGAAAATCTGATTCCAATAGCAGTACTTAAAGCGATCGAAAAAGATGTTCCTACAATGGAAGCGGGTGTGCTATATTTACAAAAGATGATACAAGCCGGTCATAGTGATGCCGTTCTTTTGTATGATTTTAAAAACGGAGGTAAAAGAATTAAGGAGGATAAGGATCACCAAAAAAAAGATTGGGTAAGAGAAGCTTTACCGTATTGGAATGGTCTTTCTAAGGAAATTAATGACTACAGTATGCCTGGGTTGTGTAAGGGGTTATTAGAAAAAGCAATTAATGCCTTAAATAATCCGAATGAAGGTAGCTACTTTGAGAGCGTAGAAATTGATGATTACCTAAAGGTACATTGGGCAGAAATAGGTCGAAAAGTTTTCACATGGGGATGCGCGAAGAAACCAGATTATATTTGATTTTCGTGATTGATAGTAACTTGCGGGTGAATGAGATTGATAAAATAAGAATGCTTTTGAAGTAAGATAGTAGGGACAATAGTTGTTGTGGTCAAGCATTTTTGTAATACCACTGACTAATAGGTTTCTCAAACAGGGGGATGCACTGGTTGTAAAAATGCGGTCGGATCTGATTGTACCAGAGATACACAAATTTCTGGATGGTCAAATTGAGTTCTTCGTCTGTCTGAAAATTGTATTGGTTCACCAGTTCTGCTTCCAGTGTGCTGTCATAACGTTTTATGGGCGAATTATCGTATAGGTATCCAGCCTAGCTCATACTTTGCGTGATGGAGAGGCTACTGCAATAATTTATGAACGCCAAAGACGTAAATTGGCTGCCCTGATCAGAGTGCAAAATCATCTACGTTGGATCGCATTTACTGGCGCGAATCCTTTTATCCAGTGTGCGGGGTGTAAGCCCAACGGTGATACATTTCCCGTTTCCGCTTTCTGCAAACACACTGTAATTTCAGGTTCTGATTCAGGTATTTGTGAACGGTTGCCTGGCTGAGAAAAATACTTTCCCTTTCCAAGAACACCTTCACCAATAAATGCCCTACAATGCAGCCGCATTCATGATATATGCGCTTGATTCTGGTGCATACTTACTCTGTTTTCTGATGATGTTCAGGCTACACACACTTCAGGTATAGGTGGTTACGCAATTCAGCATGCTTAAATTTTCGGATTTGTTTGGAGGTTCATATTATATAGGGGATAGAGTATGGATAATCGAATTGAGTACAATTTTTCAAAACTTATTGAGGAGATTCAAATCTGTTGCAATAATAGGCAATATTTCGCTGCATTATCAACAGCTTTGATATTGCCTGATATTTGCTCAAAAATTGAGAGTAAATATGGAACTGCAAAAAAAGACGGAAAGCCGTACATAATTTGGTGCAACAAATGGCTTTGTCAATATCTGTATCCTATTTCCACTTGGTCACAATACGAAGGAAGTTGGGGGCAAGTTATTTATAAACTCCGGTGTGGTATATTGCATAGCGGTGAGGTAGATGTTTGCGATAAAGAGTACACTTTTTTTGATTTGAAGAGCTTCAACTTTTTTGTTGACAATGATTCTCGCTATAGACGCCCGCTAACGATTGCTAAAGTACAAAAAACTGGTGGTTGTGGGTATAGTAATACCGCAAAAATTGATATTGATATACATTATTTGATTTGTGCGATAATAAGTGGAACGTTGGCATTTATTGATTACTACCATTTGGATGATGAAGATATTTCGTTCATGGCTATTCAGAGGGATCTAACAAAAGTCAAGTAAAAACTTCAAACAAGATAAAATAGCATAAATCCAAAAGAGGTGTAATAATAGTCGCACCTCTTTTGGATTATCTAATTGGAGACAAATTCTTTTAGTGTAAAGTTAATGACATAGAGTTTTTCTAGCAGCCAAACAGCGATAGCTGGTAGTCCTAATTCAGAGAAAAGAAACGCAGCAATCAGGCAGGGGACACCAGAACTAATAGCAACCGATTTATCTAGTACACTGAAAGAAAGAACGGCACATAAGATGCACACACCGGAAAAAGAGTGCAAATTTTAGTTGCAACATAGATCAGAACGGTTAGTAATAGACATAAAAAAGATAGGAAAAGATAAGCGGGAACGGCTATTACTTTCAGAATACGCATGGTGTTATGATCCTCCTTAACAGAAAACGCCGTTTTATTTAGACTATAATATCATTTGTACAGTCCTAAAATTAGGATTGCATACAGCGAACCCTACCGTTCCTGGCCTTGATGTTTGGGGTAAATAGTTGTGTCTGGATGTTGAGAATGATTGTGTTGATCCGCTTCTAGCTGGGCGTTTTGAATTCGTTCCTGAAGACTGGATGGCGGCATTTTTTCTTTTGACGGTTCTAACTCTTTATGCTGCTCCAGCTCTGTAAGCAGTGTCTGACGCATTTTTAGGATATCTACATACACAAGATTGTGGTGTCCCTTTGAAACGAGCTGGAGGACGTTTTTGGCATTGATGCAAATATCGTTCGCAGAGGCCTGCGAGATCGTGACCGGTTGATGTGTTTTTGTGTCTAGGTATTCTTCTCGTACATACTGCTTGGTAACAGGGAACATATTCTGAATCAGAAATGCGCTGGAGTGTCCCAATACCTTGGCAAACCGGATCGTGCTGCATTTGGGATAATGGATACCTTTCTGCTGCAGCTGTGCGAACTTGTTTTTGATAATCGCGTTATATTTGTTCACTTGGGAAGAAATCGGTACACACCACAACAAATCGGAGTGTTCAGGATCAGCAAAAACAAAAAAGCAGGGACGAGCGTGTCGTTCCTGCTTATTTTGCATTAAAAATTCTTCCTGCGGAAATTTATTGAAAAAATCATCTGAGATAAAATAGAAATGCTTTGGTTCCATGAAACTACCTCACTTGAAAACAGGCAAAAGAAAAAAGACCTTGCAAAAATGCAAGATCTTTCATCTGTCATAAATATAAAATTTGTCCCTGGTTTTATCTTTAATCTCATCTACCAGTAAACATGAGGGCTGCCGCGCTGATACACTTGTATTACTCCGCTCTATCAGCAGGTCGGAGAAACATTTATCGCTTAATATAATACGCCTCACTCCTAAAAAAGTCAATAATATTGCAGTTAAAGAAAAAATACTACGGTGGTCGTTGACACGGCCGAAGAGGGGCAACTCGCGAACTGGAACTTATCTCCAGCGGGTAAAAAAGGGCGCACTTCACCCTGTCACGCTGCTGGATCGGCCCCCAAAATCCCCCTACTAACGGGTATAGAGATACGTAAAGATAAATATTGCTTTCTTTACTGCAATATACTGGGATAGATCTATTACCCGTAGGTGATAGATAATTTTTGCACCACTTCTTCTGCAAAAGAACATCTTTGCGGTTGACATATGGCACCCATGTATGTAGAATGAAATTGGAAATGGGGTTATATTTCCACATGTTATGAGAGGGTCGCAACGGTGTCGAGGTTGCGGCCTTTTCTTTTGCGTCGGATTTGTGTTCGGTTTCGGTTTTATTGACGGGAATAAAGAGGGTATACAGGTTGTGCTTGCCCTTCCAAAATGCTGCCTTCAACACAAGACCATACTCAATCAATTCCTTCATCGCAGTAATGATTGTGCGCTTAGCAATGTGCAATGCATCGGCAATCGCCTGATAGGAAGGCCAGGCACGGCCGTTTTCACGGCAAAGGCGAAGCATATACAGGTATACCGAAAAAGCACTTTTACTTAGGCTCCAGACATTTTCATAGACCGTGAGAGGGAACCAAGCACCAGAAAATGTTTTGATGGAATAAGAAGAAGCCAATTTCCGGCCGGTGCGATCCTGACGCAATCTGCGGGTGAGGAGGCCCTTTTCTTCCAGACCGCGCAGTGCCTTTTGAATGGTTACGTGGCTGCCGATGGCAAGACGCTGCTGCATTGTGCGAATCCGGACAGTGATACAAGTCTTTTTTTGCTGAATACTGGACAGGTAAACAAACAACTTCAGCTCGGTGGATGTCAGATTATAATCCAATACCTGTACTGGAACTTTAACAAAGCTCATAAAGGACCTCCTTTCTAAATATTTTCTACACTTTATACGGTTTCGTTTGACGGTTTCGCCGCACACTGGCTGCAGATGCCACACAAGATGGAATCCAAAGTAAAACCATTGTCAGAGGATAAATGCTCTTGGATCTGTTTCAATTCGGGGCATGTATAACGAATGATTTTTCCACATTTGTCACACTTCAGAAAAAAGTATGGAACATCCGGATCATTCGGTATGTCACCCACATATAAGAAGTTGGCACTCGTATTTCCGTTTACATAGTATTTTTTTACAAGTCCATTAGAAACCATCTGCTCTAAAATGCGATATACGGTTGCTGTTGACGTGGAAGGGCCAATTGTATTCAGATATTGCATAATGTCATTTGCGTCAATATTTTCATTGGCTCTTAATTTTAGATAGTCAAGGATGTTCTGCTTTTGTTTTGTTTTATACTGAGTTGAACGTCTATGCCTCAAAGAAATCTCCTCCAATCAAAATATCACAATGATTTTAGCATATAATAGAATTTGCTGCGTGTCAATAAATATGAAAAAGTTTTTTTGTTTTTATTTTCGGGTGAATAAAAGCAGTTAATTCATGTGTCAATGGGATTTCACTTTCTTGAGTACAATTATAGCGCAACACACGCAAACTAAAATATAACCTCCATGCTTATGAAACAGCATGGAGGTTATATTTTGCTATGCGCACAAATGCGCTTCATACAAGCCGTACAGATGGCTTTTTCACCATTGTCGAGAGGAATGATAGATAGGTCACTATCGCTGCCACAAAGGCAGCAACGGTGTTTTGCGGGCGTGAGTAAGTAGCCGTGATTTGTGGGAGTAATCACGATTTGATCTCCAATGTGGATACCCATGGCAGCCCGCAAACATCCGGGTAAAACGAAGCGACCGCATTTGTCGACGGTCAAATATATGGCGGAATCTTTAGAGGGAATGAGCATTTTCTTTCTTCCTTTCATTATTCTGTTCTTGTTCTTGTTGAATTTCTCGTACATCACTTTGGGAACGTATCAGTTCTTGCTGCATGGATTTAATGTTTTCCAGCTGCTGCTTGAGATGCTCAATCTGTTGGACTTGATGCTGTACCAAGTTGGCCACTTTTTCAGGCTCCACGGTATCATTTACGCCTAACCGTTTTAATGCTGCTTCTGCCTGATGAAAAGCGTCCAGCTCGGTTTTGTGTGTGGCCATGTAATGCTTTCGCATAAAAAAGGGAGCGTATTGCACGCTTTGCCAAATGGGCAGGAGCTTTTGATAGGTTTGCAGGCAGCGTGCTGCAAGCGCATAGCTTTTGTTCTTATCCTCCAGCCCAGTAATCTTTGTGCGAATTTCTGCTGCCCTTTGGTCAAGGGCGTGTATCTGCACGTCAAAGTCGTTGGAGGTGTGCAGCCCATACCGGGACATTTGCGAAAGGGTGTTGGCAAGCTGCTTAGCGCGTGTCAGACCGGCTTGACGTTCTGCAAAACGAATTTTTTGCTTCAGGTCCGCATCGCCAATCGAAGGGGTAGGGAAAGCGCTGGTAATGGTTTTATAGAGAATGGAGCCGGACATGGCCAGTGTGGGAGAATGTGCGTTTTCCTTTTTGTCCGTAGAGGTATACCGGTAATGCCAGTCATCATATAGATCGACGCTGCATGTACCGGTGAGCTTATCGGTGTGGACAAATTCAGTTGGAATAAACAATCGCTCAATATTAGCAGAGGGCAATGTAATGGTTACGCCGCGTGCGCTAATGCTTTTAATTGCCGCAGCATCCAGTTGCAGCCGATGGCAGGCTGTGTGATTTTCCAGTTCGATCTGTCGGATCAGAGCTTCACCTGTGTGATAGGTACGTCCGCCGTCACGCTCCAGGACATATTGCATCGAGCTGCAAAGGGAGATATGGAGCTGCCCAGTATCATCTATTGCAGATTGGTATTTGGGAACATACAAAGTAGCCGGCTGATTTTGTGCATCACGGACATTGACCAAAAGGCCAGCGTCTGAAACATGCTGAATCTGCGTTTTTGATAGTGCGACCCATACAGGGGAATCTTTTGGACGCCGCTTTTGATCGGTGTCATATTGCTCGGCCAGATTTTGTGCTGCAGGAGAAGAAAAAGAGAAGTCCTGTGTGCGAATCGCATCCATGATTGCATCACGATGCAGGATAGGCTCCAGAACATCTTCATAGACTTTAAGGGTAGAATCCTGAAAGGAAAATGCGTATACGATTTTCGATGTTTTCCGATTTTCTTTCGCATCAATTCCTTGTTCGGAAAGAAGTGCAAGATATTCATCCAAGGAGGATGCTTGCTGTGCAGCTTTCTTGATAGCCTGCTGCAGAAACGGCAAGCTGCCCTGATTTTGTTCCAGTTGGTCACGGATTTCCGGTGCTTCATAAAGCCCTTGGTCAGAAAGTGTTTTACCGCGCGTCCATCGCTCGGCACCGTCCATGCGAAACTTGATGTGCTTTTCTGTATTATCTACGGAGATACCAAGTGCAGCAGCCATCTGCACAAATTCCTCATAGGTGCAGGCTCTCTGTAAAATAAAGCGCAGCCGACTTCGCAGTTCCGTTCGGTTGGATTGAATTTTCGGAGTAGTTCTTGCTTTTTCGTAATTAGGATAGCGGGATAGTATCTCTTGAAAGTTTCCTTGTGTATTATCCTGGTGCGGTAAAGAAATACGCTCCTGAATGCCAGACAGCTCATAGCTGCCATTTGGAGCAAGACTGCTGCCACGAATCCAGCGTTGGGAGCCTTCCAGAAAGAACTTAATATGCTTTCCGGTATCATTTACCGTGACGCCCAGTTCAGCAGCGTAGCGCTTGAAATCCTCATAGGTAGAGGTCTTTGAAATTGCTTCATCCAATCGCACCTGCAGCGCAGATCGCTTTGTGTTGTAAGGCCCGGTTGGATTTTGTTCTTCATAGCGTTGTCCGCGAAATTTCGGACTTTCAATGACAGATAAGTTTGCTTCCGCACAAATACGGTCGCTGATTGAGCGAATCTCCCGTGCGGTTCGATAGGGGACGGTGCGCAGCCGCTTGTAATCATAAAAGCTGACAGCGTTAATCATAATGTGGTTGTGGATGTGATTCTCCTTGTCGATGTGCGTTGCTACAACATACTCAAAGCGTCCATCAGTAAATTGTGCAGCCAACTGTCTGCCCAGCTCATGGGCTTGCTCTGGTGTAAGAACATCATTCGGAGAAAAGGACTGAATCATGTGATAGGCCAGATTGGTACTTCGCTTTCCGGTGTGGTGAACGTGACGGGCCAAAGATGCTGTCATTTCAAAATCAACGGATGCCATTTGCGGGTCTACGTTATAACCGGACACTAACAGCTGTCCATCTGTCTTTTCGGGATTTTCAATATAGGCGATTGCCTTACTGAGTGTGCTTTTGATTGCATGAATTTTGGTTATCGCCAACTTAGCCTCCTTTTTTCCATATAAAAAACCCCAGGTGTGACAGTTGTCATACCTGGGGTTTGATGCTTTATTAGGTTCTTTCTAATTCTGAAGATGGAAAACAAGTAGTTTTTTCTTGATTGATATTTTGAGCGCTCTGGGTAGCTTCGGCGCACCGATCAGCAAGTGACACCATAGGGGGAGTGATTTCTCGAATAAGCTGTTGCAGGTGTTCGCACCGCTGTGACAATGCCTTGCTGAGAATCTCCGCACGATGTGGTTCTGCAAAATTTGCTTGCTTGTAGATTGTATAGGCTTCTTCCTGAATATCTTTCAGCGCAGAAAAATCAATCCAGTCGGTATCGCCCTTTACAAGCTCCAGCTGCGCATTATGCGTTGGAGCGAATGGCTGAGCCTTGATATCTGCGAAAGGATCGATCTGACTGCCGTAGGATTCATTCCACATGCTGGTGCCGCTGTCATAGATAGGAGCCATACCGACCCACTCCAGCGTAACAGCATCACGGATCGCACCGAAGTTTCCCCAGTGACGATCGGTATTGGCAAGCAGAAAGTCCAGGACAAGCATCTGGTTGATGCTGTGCTGCGCATTGGGGATTTCCAACTCTTTGCAGGTTTCAATGAAACGAGTATACGATGCTGTGTCTTCCGATTTTCCGCTGCAAAGGTAAAAAGCAGACACGAGATCCTGACGATCCGTTGTCAGGTTCGGACAAGCGCTATATGCATCTCCGTTTTCTTGAATGATGTGATAGGGAACATGGGGGATGTTCAGACGAGAGCAAAGCAGAGAAGCAAGAACCTCATTGAAGGGTTCCTGCTTTGTCATGCCGCTACCACCTTTGATTAACATACGCTGACCGTTGATGATTTTCCATTTCTTCCGGAGCCAGCCGTCTGAAGCATTACAGGGTGACATTAAGTCGAACACTTTGCTGTCGGGAACACGACCGAATAGAATATCACCCACATCACCTGAAAAGGGATTGTTGTAGAAGTTGACATTCTGCCAGGTAAGAGGGGAGTTTACAGGATTGATCCAATACTGATCGGAAAGGCTCAATCCATAGCAGTTCATTAGCAGCTTGGTGGGGGTCAACTGAAGATTATGGGAAAGCGCGATGCCTTCCACCGCTGCACGAAAGCCAGATCGACTTGCGGGAATTGCACGGCGATAAAACCAGTAGTTAAGATCTAAAATGGTATGGTCTTGATTCGTAGTAGAAACACCAAGTGGCAGACGTTCTGGGAAAAGTAGTTGTTTCAGCTTATAGATGGAGCCTGTATCCTGATCGATGTCAATGGTGGCAACTGGTATTTCACGATGCATAAGCAAGTAGCGCATATCGTATCCACCTTTCAGATTTTGTCAGATACGACTTAACTCATATTTAAGATAAAATTTGATCTTGATTGAGTAAAGAACACTCCATACGAGAAGCATCAGCATTCAAGGCGCTTGCCTCCTTTTTAGCACGAGCACATCGTTGCATAAGAGATAAGTCGTTTTCTTTTATTAAGTCATGAGCACGCTCCAAAGCGGGTAACAAGATCTGTTCATATCGTTGGGTGAGCATATAAGAATAGAAAGTACGATCTGTATCGGTAAGAGAAGGCGTGGAGTTAATGATTTCAGAAATAATCTGCAAATCAATTTTGGGAACGATGCGAGTAATTGCCTGTAAGCAATCTTCATTTTCTGTAGTTGTCAGGAAATTGAAGTAGTTGATTTTTTTGGAATGAAGTTTCAGAGCAGAATTTGGAAATACAAAAACTCGATCGTGAACCATAGCGGGATTTGCCAAGACCTCAGCCCGACCGGCTTCTGTCAGCTGCGGATACAGGCAGGAGCCGCAATCATAAATCGGTGCAAGCTTGATAAGCTGCGTAGAAGGATAGACAAGAAATCCCCAATTTCCGTTATGGCGATCAAAATTTCCAAGGAAAGCATCCGCAACAAACGTATCCCAAAAGAAAGCCAAAAGATCCTCGGAAGGAAAAACATTTTGACTTTCGATAGTAGAGAGGACTTCTTCCAGTTCGGTTCCATAGCCGCTGCTTGCGCCATCGACAGCGGCATTTTTAAGTGTAGCAAAACTTTGTAAACGAGAATCAGAAGTTGTGAAGTCTTTGCAGGCAACGACTTGCTTCCCCTTATAGGTTCCCAAGAGAGTATCTTGGGAATTTAATCCTATGCTCTGCAAAATATGGCAACTCAAATATTCACTGATGCAACTGTTTGTATAAGGCTGTGCGGCATCCTTTTGTTTGTGTGGAGCAAATTTTAGCATATAGTCGTCACCTTGATAAGAAATGCTGATTTTGTTTCCATTTGCACCATCAAACCATTTCAAAGGATTGATTGGACAGTTTGAAAAATCTATTGATTCAGACATAAAATCACCTCACTCAAAGATATTTTTCACGCAGATATTGTGCCTGCTCGGCAGAGATTTCGTTATCCCAGAAGGCCGAGTTGATTGAACCCTGCAACTCGTTGTAATAGAGATCCCAACTAAGGGGAAGTGGATCTTGTTTTTCAATTTCCACCAGGGCCTCGATATCATGACGCAAATAATAAGGTAGCGTCTTTTCCCAAGGTGCAATTTCCATATGTGCAGGACCTCCACAATAAAATAATTTCTAGGAATTATTATACTCGAAAAACCGGACTGTGGCAACTTTTGCCATAGTATGGATATTTACAATCTCCGCAGTAATTTGACCAGCTGTCCCTGGACGATTGCTTTGACTTCCATGTATTCCTGCCGGATCTGTTCTACGTCAGATCGGTAGACGCTGCGGGTTTCATTACAACGTTTTGTAATCTGATTGATGCTGCCGGATAGTCTGGATAATTGTGCTGTTACGGCCTTTAGCTCATGGAAGTCGTAATGTCGAACTTCGCCGTTGAGCAGCATTTCTCGTGCGAAGCGTTCAAAGTTCGTACATCGTGCATCTGCCATCTTTGCACGGATCTGGTCATTCTCTTCTTCCGTGAAACTAATCTTTACACGAATGTTACGGTATCGGTTTGACATAAAAACACCTCCTAGTCGAGAAAGGGGTTTGGGGATTTCCCCCAAAAGGGGCTTGGGTTCTCCCAACAAGCGCATGTGGGGGACCACATGCAATGCTTGCTAACCATCGCTGACGCTCTGGTTACTCTCAAAAAATAAAAGCTCACAGGAATTCCAGCGGTGGGTCGGCAGGGGCCTTGGACAAGTCCAGCTGCTCCACCGTGGCATCGGATAGGCTAACCAGCAAAAAAAGAAGCTCCTGCATTTCCGATGCGACGGGCGGGGATGCCTGGGAAATTTCTTTTACCAGCTTGTTGATCAAACTCATGCGGTTCGGCTTTTCTGAAGTGGTGTAACGACGAATAAGATAAAGCTGCTTATCGGTCATGGTAGGTTTCCTCCTGATGGATGATTGATGCATTTTCTTTTTCCTTACAGCCACGCAGCAGCTCGGATTCAGCCGGCTGCAGGAGGATGGATTCAGCGGCAGTATGAACGGCATCGGCAATGCGATCAGCCAGCGATGCGTGAGCTGGTTCCTGTCCGGCACTGGATTCCTGAGTGGGTGCGGGGTCATTCTGGTTCATGTTGAGCAATGCATCCAACTCGGCCAAACGGCTGCTCTTTTCAGCAAGCTCGGCTTCCTGAATGAATGGCTTTGCCAGTTCCGCGCGGGCATTTACAACCTGCTGTGCGATTTCCTCTTGACGCTGCTGATAGGTCGGAATTTGATTTTCGATGCCGTTAAGTAAATGACCCAAGCGGGACATATTACCTATCGCATCGCTGCCCAGCTTCGTGTCATAAGCATCTGCACCAATAAGTTGCGCATGAAATTCTTGGCCCAACAGATTGTAGCTGACCTTCACATCAAAGCCCCGATAAGTTCCAACTAGTACGGGTTTGTCTGCTTTCATCGCTGCGCCTAGCATACCCAGCAAGGCGCGACCCGCTTCGTCACGCTTATCATAGGTTTTGCCCTCCAGCGTGATAGAGAAAATTTCCTTTCCTTCTGTGTCCAGTCGGGTGTTAGCCTTTGCTGTCAGCAAATCTTTTTCGGCGTTTTGAAGCTGCTCTTTCAGTTGCTGCTGTTGCTGCGGATATTGAATGGTTAAAGCATCTTCCAGCCGATATTTCTGGCTGTTATAAGCTGCCTTCAACGACCGCAGACGTGTGACCTGGATGTCCAGATCCATCTTCTCTTTAATCATCGGATTACCGGCTGCCAGAGCCTTAACCTCGGCATAAGACAAAGCAGCATCATCCATATCATCACAGGAACGGGCGGGGCTTTTGCTCGTCATGACTTGACCAATAAAGCGCTGCTTGTTTTCAATCAGCTGCCAGCTGTAGCTGTCGAAGGTCGATTCCGTCACATATCGGAAGATCTGAACTTCTTTGTTCTCATTGCCTTGGCGAACCATACGGCCTTCACGCTGTTCAATGTCCGAAGGACGCCAAGGCACATCCAAATGATGAAGAGCAATCAGTTTGCGCTGTACATTCGTGCCGGCACCCATCTTAGCGGTACTGCCCATAAGGATACGCACCTTACCGCTGCGAACCTTGCCAAATAGCTCGGCTTTTTTGGCTTCTGTATTTGCGTTATGGATGAACTGGATTTCCTCATCCGGAATACCACGGGCAATCAACTTGTCACGCATATCATCATACACATTGAAGGTGCCGGGCTTGGGGGTGGACAAATCACAGAACACTAACTGCGTGGATTTCTTTTCTGCGGTGTTTTGCCAGATGTTAAATACCTGCTCCACACAAGCATTCACTTTGCTGCCAGGATCATCGGGAAGATCTGGGTCAATGAGCCGCTGATCCAACGCCAGCTTGCGGCCGTCATTGGTGATACGCAGCATATTATCCACGGAAGGATCAACGATACCGGCACGCACCTGTTCGGCACGTTCGCCCAAAGCGGTAACCATTCGTTTTTGAATCTCGCTGGGCTTCAGTACCACATTGGTGGGGTGGCCGCCTACCAGCTCCGGAACGGGCAGCTTCAGCATATCGGCGGTTTGCACATCCGCACACTGCTTGAATAGGCTCATCAGCTCCGGCAGATTGTAGAATTTTGCAAAGCGTGTCTTGGTTCGGTAGCCGGTGCCTTCGGGTGCCAGTTCGATAGCCGTGACCGTTTCTCCAAAGGTGGATGCCCAACTATCAAAGGCATCAATACCATTTTCCTGTAACGTGTGGAACTGCAAGTATCGCATCATGGTATACATTTCCGTCATGCTGTTAGAAATAGGGGTGCCGGTGGCAAATGTAACACCACGACCGCCAGTCATTTCATCCAGGTACATACATTTCATGAGAAGGTCGCTGGCTTTCTGACTTTCGCTCTGGTTTATACCTGCCACATTCCGCATCTTGGTTGGGCACATGAGGTTCTTAAAATTGTGTGCTTCGTCCACCATCAGGCTGTCTACGCCTAATTCCTCAAAGGTCACCACATCGTCACGCTGGACAGAATTGGTGAGGTTTTCCAGCCGTTTCTCCAGCTGTTTTCGCATACGCTCCACCTGTTTAACAGTGAAGTTTTCAGCGCGTTGCTGTTTCAGATCCGACGCCTGCTGGACGAGCGTGTTGATCTGATTTTGGATGTATTGTTCTTGACGCTCTAAAGAAAGAGGAATTTTTTGGAACTGACTGTGGCCAATCACGATGATGTCATAATCACCGGTAGCAATCTTTGAACAGAACCGTTTGCGGCGTGAGGTTTCAAAGTCTTTGTTGGTAGCAACCAAAATCTTGGCAGTGGGGTAGAGCAGCAGTGCTTCAGATGCCAGCTGTTCCGTCAGATGGTTCGGGACGGCAATCATGGTTTTGCTGCATAGTCCCAATCGCTTTTGCTCCATGGCAGCAGCAACCATTTCGAACGTCTTGCCGGCACCGACCACATGGGCCAGCAGGGTATTGCCGCCATATAAGATATGGGCAATGGCATTTCTCTGATGGGGCCGCAGATTGATTTCCGGGTTCATACCCACAAAATTGATATGACTGCCATCGTATTCACGGGGGCGGATACTGTTGAATTTGGTGTTATACAATGCTACAAGCTGTTTGCGTCTGGTTTGATCTTGGAAAATCCAATCACCAAAGGCTTCTTCAATTTGCCGTTGCTTTTCCTGGGCAGCTTGTGTGTCCGGACCGTTCAGCACGCGTTTTTCGCCGTCCATCTCCTGCACAACATCATAAATCTGGATTGCACGCAGATTCAGGCTTTCCTCAAAAATACGATAGAAACTGGCTCGCTTGGTTCCATACGTCATATTTGCGCGGATATTGGCAGAATCCAGAGATTTGTTGCTGACGTTCCAAGTTCCTGAATAAGGTACATAGGTCACGTCTATCTTTTGGTGGATGTAGAACGGTGTCTGCATCAGTTCGTCCATGAACTGTTTGTAGATTTCCGTAGGTATCCAGGTCGTTCCAATGCGAACAGAAATTTCGCTGGCGTCCAAATCCTTTGGCTGTACCTGTTGCAGTGCTTCTACATTGACCTGGTATTGTGGATCGGATGCAGCAGCCTGTTTTGCAATCGCCAATTTCTCACGCACATTCCCGGAAAGATATGCATCTGCTGCCAGATAAAGGGGCTTTTCGTCGAAGTTTTTTTGTGTTGGGTCACGGAAGATGACGCCGGTTAAATCGTCAATCAGCTGTTCGGGAGATTTGTCGGTCAGCTTGCTCATGTATTCCAGATCCACACAAGCCTTTTCACCAATGCTGACAGCCAATGCGTCCGATGCAGTATTTACATGCTCTACCGGATGGGCAGCACGAACCGTACGCTTGTGGAATAGATCTGTTTTCCCACGGAATTTACCGTCTTCGTCGATGTCCTCCAAAGAACAAAGCAGGAAGTAGCTGCTGTCGTCACTGAAAGCCATTTTGCTGCCTCGGCTGTTGATCAGGCCGTATTTCTTCTGATAGGCGTCATACCGCTGGTTCAGGTCCTTTTGTAATGCTGCAATCACTTCATCAGGCTGATCCTCCAGCTGAACCTGCAAAAGCTCACGCACGGTGTCACGCAGTCCAATCAATGCCTGTACACGCTGCTCTGCGGTCTTGTTCAGATGCACTTCCTTCATCAAGGAATTTTCGCGGTAATACAGTTTTTCATTTTTTACGGTATAACTGAAGTTGCGGACAGACGGATCTGCAGGAATCGTCACAAGGCTGGGTTCGTCCTCGTCCAGAATGATTTCTGCTTTTGTAAGTGTGGCTTGCAGATGGCTCATAGCGGAATCGAGCTGCTGCTCCAGAGATTCTTCATAACTTGGCTGGCAGGTCATCGTAGGGCCGTAAGGGCCGCTGATCATTTCCAGCTTTCCGCAGACCATTTCCGGATGCTCCACAAAATACTGGTTAACGGTGATACCATCGGGTGTTGTGCTCAAATGCAGCCAAGGCTGGTCTTTGTCCGACAACTGTTCCCGTTTCTGCAAGAAAAGAATATCAGACGTGACCTCGGTACCCGCATTATTCTTGAATGTAGTATTCGGCAGACGTACCGCTCCAACGAGTTCACATCGTGCCGCAAGGTACTTGCGGACACGTTCGTCTTTTTTATCCATGGTGCCGCTGCTGGTGATAAAGGCCATAATGCCACCTGTTCGCAGCTTGTCAATGGATTTAGCCAGGAAGTAATCATGGATGCGGAAGTGCAGTCGGTCGTACTGCTTGTCCGAAACAGAGAAATCTCCAAAGGGGACATTGCCTACGGCACAATCAAAGAAACTATCGGGCAGATTAGCCTTTTCGTATCCGGTTACCTGAATGTTTGCCTTCTGATAGAGCTGCTTTGCAATGCGTCCGGTCAGGCTGTCCAGTTCTACGCCGTAGAGATTGGCCTTGTTCTGGTCAAAGCTGTTGGGCTTGTGGCCAAAGAATGCACCTACACCCATGGCAGGATCTAAGATGTTGCCGCTGGTAACACCCATACGCTCCAGCGCACGATACATGGGGTGAATGACCTCGCTGGGTGTGTAGAAAGCCGTTAGGGTAGAGCTGCGGGCCGCATTGTATTCATTTTCTGTCAGCAGCTGCTGCAGCTCCGTATATTCAGTAGCCCAGCTGGATTTGTCCTGGTCAAAAGCATCTGCCAGACCGCCCCAACCACAATATGCCGCCAAAACTTTTTGTTCTTCAGCAGTGGCGGGGGTACCGCCGTTGTCCATACGCTGCTCGATTTGCTTCAGCAATTTGATTGCTTTTATATTGGCAGCATACTTTTCGCGGGCACCGGATGGCGTTTCCGGAGTGTAGGATGCTGTGTAATTGATAGGTTCATAAGAATATGAAGTGTCGGCCGCAGCTGCATCACGCATAACTTGCTCAACAAAGGGGGTGTCCAGTTGCGAGTAACGTTCCTGCGGATGCTCCATCCATCTACGAACGGTGGCGATGGATTCTGTCCTGAAAATCGGGAACCCTGCCTTTTGTACAAATGTGATATCCTGTAAATTTACGGTACCAGTCTGTTCGTTGACCCGATCTACTTGGAATAGACGACTATCCCATTCAAAGGTGGTTTCGTTGGGAATCAGATGCTCTTTTGCAAACGCGGCATCGCTGATTTCATGCAGTTCCATGGACAGGTCGGGGTTTGCTTGTTCCGGAAGAAGCAAACCTTGTTCTTCCGCATAGTCCATAGCATCCGCCATCATACGGTCGTAGTCCAGAGCGACGAGTTCTGTGTCAATCAGCTCCTGCAGATTGTCATAGACATCCTCACGAATGATTTCGCCGTCCAGCAGGTACCGCATGGTAGGACTTTGCAGATCGGCTTCGATCTCTATCGCTTGACGTCCGTTTTCAGCAGTACCATAAGCGATTGGAATGTGGTGTAAATCGGTATAGTCCTCCGGCTCACTTTCAGAGAATTCCTTCTCACAGAACTGTTCAATCAGTTCTTTTGCTGTGTCCAGTTGGCTTTGTTGTGGCTGCATGAATTCGACGGGGTCAGCTGTCAAATAACGATTCATGCGTACCATCAGCTGAATCCGTGCAGCAGCTTCTGACCAGTTCAGATGACAGATAGCGCCGTTGCTGCATTGGATAATATCAAACCCCTTTGCATCGTAGTTGATCCAGCTGCGTTCGCCTGTCAGCAAAGTCCAGCTCCGGCCGCCGATACCATATTCTTTCTTCAGCCAGTCTGCATTTTCCTGTCTGGTGTATGGCTTGGAAAACCATGCTTGAATGCGTTCTTTCCCACCGACAAAACCACTTCCGATGCTTAGTGCATACTTAATTTCATTTTCTGAGAGTGGCAATCTCTGATTGCCATTTATACGCGGTGCAGATGTGGTCACGGTGTCTTCAGCGGGAGAATCGCTTCGCACATTGAAAAAAGAAAGCTGACCATCTGAAATATCAGCCGTCGGATGAGTTACAGCAGTGGTTACTGGAGCAAGCAGCTTTCCGGTATGGATGTATTCGCCAACCTGTTCAGCCACAGACTGCCAGGGTAGGATGGTTTCTGCGCTTCTGTTGATATAGGTTCCTTCACACAGCAGCAAGCCGTCGGCTTCTTTATGAAAGCTAACTGGCTTTCCATCAATAGAAAACTCGGAAAAGGAATCATCATAGGCATTTTCAATAAAGTGGATTCGCTCTTGGAGGTTCGGATGTACCTGATAAAAGTTGAGGATTTTTTCATTTGAAATACGGGCAAGCCCGTTATGGCATAAGATACTCTCAACGATTTCCGGTTTAACAGCGGGCATAGAAAAAGCGGAGGGCGTTTTATCGCTCTCCGCTTCTTTCGATATATTGGATTGTTCGCTTACAGCTCGTACAGCATCGGCAGTGCCAGTTCCTCGGCCTGTGCGTGCAGGCTGTTCATGTACTGCGTCCAGCCGATGGGATCGGTCTTTCGGTCTGGTTCCGGCGAGGTCTTTTTCAGGGCTTCCATCGTTTCGTCGATCTGCTCCTTCACTCGCTTCTCGATCTCCAGCAGGTGAGGATACAGCGTTCCTTCCAGTGTCATCTCGTCGAATGTCATCTGGTCGTTCTCCCGTAGGAACTCTCGACGCATTCTGCCATACTTCCCGATTTCCTCTGTCGGCTGTCCCTCCATGGTCACGTTGGGGATCAGATATCCGTTCTGGTTGATGTACTCCATGTTTGGCCTCCTGTTCTTGGTATGATTCTTTTTCTTTTACAGTTGTATTATACACGCCCGTATGTTCTTTGGCAATGCTGTCGATTTCATAAACAACCGCACCAATTTCCGTTAGCAGGGGTTTTGCGATTAAACGTAAAGCATTTCCTAAAAAACAGCCGATTTGTTGGGTGTCGAAGTTTTGTACATTTGCAAAACTACTAATATCCAGAGGTGCAGTATCCAGACCTAACCGTACTGTGGCCATATATACTGCACTTTGCTGGATGATGTCCAAAAGGATTTTATGTTGTTCTTTTTTATCAAACCATTCCAGTGAGCTTTCTCTGCAACGCTGATCCAATACGGTGAGGATATGCTCTTGGTTGTTCAGCAATAGTTCGTGTACACGATGCTCCAGGACTTCCTGTACAGTGGATTTTTCTGCGTTCTGACACAGTCTTTGATATACCGCTTGGTGGTTGACACTTGTAACGAACCATGGCATTCCGATTGCGTCACTTTGCTGCATGGGTCTTTCATAGGTGTCCCGTATATCAAAAACAAATTGCAGACGATTCCCATTTGACTTAGTATCCAAGATTGCAATGCCGTGAGATCCCTGCCGTATCCATCGGTTTGCTGTTGTATTCCAGTAACTCATAGTTGCACATGACACAGCTTTGGGGCGCTGTGCCCAAATCAACAACTGGTTTGGATAGGCATAAGTGTAGGTGTAGGCAGCTGACCGCAAATAACTTTCCCAGTTTTCCTTATTTGCAGTTGCTTTTTCTACCAGCTGGTGCGCCAGCTGATAGATTTCTGTCTGTTTGGACATGATATACCTCCTTGTTTTATTATGATGAGAGATAAAAGTAAGGATTTAGTAGATGGGTATCTTTCTGATACTCAATATGCAGATGTGGGCCGGTGCTGATACCGGTATTGCCCACATACCCAACTAAGTCATTGGGGCCGATCGACTGCCCGGAACTTACAAGAGCAGACTGCATATGTGCATACATTACGGAGGTGGATGGTTCCACTGTGCTGGTAACGATTACATAATTGCCGTAGTCATCAGAGTACCCTGTCGTAGCGACACCATACAGCACATTGTGGATGGGGGTACCTTCCGGCATAGCGATATCCAACCCTTTATGCTGACGCAGCTCTTGGTGGATGGGATGCCATCGCCAGCCCCATCGGCTGGATATGCAAGATTTCCAGTCTGCATTAGGAAAAGGGTTTCCAAGTTCCTGCCGTAGTGTGGTTACACCTACTTCCAAGAGTGTTTGATACATATCCAGCTGGTCGGTATCTAACAACTCTGCGTGCGCAGAAATATAATCAGTCAAAGATTGAGAAGATACATAAATATTGCAAATAGTATAGGGAATCGGCGTCGGTTCTGGAGTAGGCTTTGGAGTAGGGCTAGGGGAAGGGGATGGCTTTGGCAGCGGTTTTGGGAATGGCTTGGGAAAAGGGGGTGGGAATGGGTCAGGGAAAGGCTTTGTGGGACGGTTCACCATCTGCCTTGCGGATGCAGGAGCGGGCTTGTAGACGGTTTGCACATCGGTTGTCACGCTGTAAAGGGATTGATGCAAGGCGGTGACTTCTGACAGGACATTGCCGGCTTCATACTCTCCGTACTTGGCATTCAGATATGCTAAGAGGATGGGGATATCTGTTTCGATGGTGATTTCTTCGCCGGTTTCCGTTCCGTTCAGAAAGAAATGATATTCATCGGCCACAATCTCTTGTGGCTTGCTGCGCACATCTGCGGTAAACTCAGCATCCAGTTTGGTGGCAGAGAGCCAGACTTCGGATAGTGTCTGGTCGTCTGCAATTAAACAGGTTGCGGGAGAAACCAACATACCGGAAAGAATAAAAACCAAAATAAACAGCAGAAACATAAAAGCCGCTCCTCCGCAAAACGCCATCCACAGCCCTCTTGCAGCGGCTTTCAAAGCTAATACCGGGTGTGCCAGGATGTGGACAATAGCAGATCCGGCTTGGTATGTCGTGCGGACGCCATAGGCTGCCCCATAGGCGGTGTTTTTTATTTGATTGGGCATATCTGAGGAAAAATCACCGCCTGACAGATGCAGGTCCTGAATCTGATCGGATGCGGTACGCAAGACATTCTTCGATCCGTTTTTCAGCATTCGAGTTGCACCACCGGAAGTATAGCGATATTTCAGCGGCCCATTGCTAGGAGAAAAATGCCCCAAAGTATATCGTGCAGTGGTGTGAAAGGCTTCTTTTGTGGACATTTTGGACAGCCGTACATCTTGATACAGTCGTTTACCAAACTGTACAGCGTGTACGGTATGCACAGTACCACTTGCTGCAAGCTCTGCGCCTTTCCGCATGGCGGTAAAACCCATCCGACCTGCTTGTCCGGCGCTGGTGGATTCCAAATCCTCTTGATTTCTGGATAGCCCGCGCTCCACAATGCGCGCGCTGCGATGCTTGGTACCACGTTTATGTGTGGCTGAAGCCCTTTTGGATGCACGCTGCTGCACGAAAGCACTGCTGCGAAATACCGCGTCACTGGATTTGGGCAGCTCCGTTGCTTTGTGGACAACTGCTTCCGACGCGAGATTTGCATGAACCTCACTGCCGGTGAAAAAGTCTTTGCTTGGAGTGGCTTTAACAGATGCTTCTGGAGCATTAGATACCGTGTGGTACGAGAATGGTTCTGTACTTTGATGATTTTCATCACTTTTTGCTTCATTCACAGCATTATGCAATGTGCAGGTGTTCGATACGGTATGAAATGATTCTTTGCTTTCCTTGCTGTCCTTATGGGGGACAATATCCTGTTTGGCAGACGTTGGAGAGATGGTCTGCGCCATATTTTGTCGGATATCTGCATCGGTCTGGATGGGACTATCAGTTTTTTTCTTTACGGTAAAAGGCTCTTGGGACGTTCTCATGTGAGGTCACCACCAGTTTTTTGTCCGGGATCCGTGTTGATGAGTGCATAGAGCTTGGTGTCGGTCGGAATAGTGTCATCGAACGGCACAACGACCGTACTGGCTTTCAGCAGGCCACAGGCAATATCTGCATCGGTTACAGCAGCAAGCTCTTCGTCACTGAGGTTATAGAGCCGACCCAGATGTTCTCGGTCATTGGCGTGCTGGTTGAGCAGCTTTACATACTGGCAATCGCCCAGCATACGGCGGCCATTATCGGTTGCCAGCAGCGTTTCGATGTGCTGCGTGATACTTGTGATAATGCCCCCCCATTTACGGACGATGCCGCTCCAAGAAAAGAAATATTCAGAGCAGTAATCATTGAGGAACAGCAACTGGATTTCATCAATAAAGACCCAAGTGCGTTTGCCTAGTGCTCGGTTGCGTGTCATGCGGTTACTGATCTGATCCAGCACGACCATCATGCCAGGAGTCATCAGCTGGCGTCCGATACCCTGAAGGCTGTAAACAACAAAGCGGCTGTTGGGATCGATCGTAGACTGGTGTGCAAAGATATCCAATGTGCCATCGACATAGATACCCAGATTCTGTATCAATTCGGATGCAGCCGGTCCTAACTTCTTCAGATTCTCGTAGAAATCGACCAAGGTCGGCATTTGTTCGCGTGAGGTATGCGCAAAATAGTTCGCATAGGTTGCTTTTGCCGCTTTGTCGATCAGTGTCTTTTGTCCGGCCGTAATACCGTTATCAGAAATCAAATCGCAGAACGACATCAGGAATTGGCTTTTTACGATCAGAGGATCTTTGCCATCGTTATAGTCGATGTTGATATCCATAGGATTCAAAAAGTCGCCGCTGCCGGCAGATACATGGAAGAGCGTGCCATCCAGTGCATCTGCAATCCGACCATATTCGCCGTCCGGGTCCAGAACAATTACGTCGTCATCCGGATAGTTGATTAAGATGGACAGGATTTGCTTTTTTACAGTCATGGACTTACCACTGCCGGTTACACCGGAAACCAGTCCGTTGCCGGCTGCCAGCAGCTTACGGTCGCACAAGATCAGGTTTTTGCTGTGCTGATTCACACCTTCATAGCAGCCACTGGGCTGGAACAATTCTTGTGTCGTGAATGGCATGAAAATGGCAGTGTTGGAAGTAGTCAGCGTTCGGGTCAGTTCAATATGTTTTTTTCCTAAGGGCAGAATACTGTTCAAAGCGTCTTGCTGCTGAAACTCCAAAGAATCCATGCGGCAGGTGCGTTCTTGTGCAGTGGCATAAATCTGTTTGATCTGTTCGTCCAGCTTTTCATTGGTGTCTGCGTAAGTGTAGACCAACAGGGTAGTACGGAACAATCTTTGATTTCGATTTTGCAGTTTATCCAAAAGCTGTTCAGCTTCATCAATCTGTCCGCGTAGTTCAAAACGAACCCCCAGCTCGGAAGGGATTCCCTGTTTGGCGGCTTGTTTTGCTGCGTCACCGGCTTCCTGATTCATAAAAGCCAATTTCGTTTTGATCAACTCCACGGCTTCGTGCTGCGGGATTGCATCCACATGTAAAGAAAGAACCGTGTTGATCTCCAGCTTGGATAGACGCGCAAGAAAATCGTCTGCCAATTCAGGGGCGATATCCCGTAGGTATACAACCTTGCCCACTTTACCACCAAAAGAAAAACGATCATTATAGATAGCGGCACTGTCATCATGCTGCGGCCGGAAGTTAAAGCTGGAGGGGCAAACGAAATCCTTTGTGGTAAGCGTTTTCTCGGTGAGTAGCCAGCGATACTCGAAATTCATACGCACATCCGGCTGGAGCAGCTGCTGTATAACGCGTAACCGCTGAATACCATTTTGCAGCTCGGACGGGCTGCGCAGACCTTTTAACTTCAGCCGGATACTGGATTCAACAGGGGAGAGTAAGCGCCTGGCTTCATTTTGATTGTCTGCGTGCACGGATAATACCAGATATTTGTTTCGTACCAAGCCGTTTTGTCCTTTCACGGCCTGATTGTAAATAATTTGATTTAACTCATTGCGATAAGGCTCCAGAACTTCGCTGGACTTCGGCATGAAAACCTGTTGTTGGAAGTCCTCCATGTCCAGCCGCTGCGTAGTCAGGCAAAGCTGAAAATGAACGTCTGGACTGAGGGTGTTGAGCAACTCGCAATAACGGCTGAAGGTATTGATTTGGTCAGATTCTCGTGCCAGCTGATAGTTGATATCGTCGAACTTGATGGCAATGGAATACAGACCAGGTTCAATTTCGCAGAGGCCATCTTCATACATTGCATTGTAGCGGATGCAGTCAGATGCGTTTTTGGGCACGCGCTGTGCGACGGTTTTCTGCGCAAAGCTGTCGTTCTGTTTTTTTGATTTCTTTTTTTGCTGCTGCAGAAACTTTGCGCGCTGTTTTTGCTCCGTTATGCGCAGCTGGTGCTGTGCTGCACTCTCTGCATTTTTCTTTTTTTGAAGCATGAACATGTTCGATCTCCTTGTTTTCTTGAATCGGAAGCTGCTGTTTATCTATCTGCCAGTGCAGCCAGATCCGTGCATATTTTTCAAAGGGCAATTCTTTGGGGCGAAGCCAACCTACAGCCAGAAAAGGACTGCAAGCGATCATTACAATATAGCCTAAGTAATCGGTACTCAGGTGAAATATGAAAATCCAAATAGCGGATAAGCCAGCGGAAAGGCATAGGGCAAATCCAAGGCAAATCAGCTGTCGAATTGACAGGCCAAGAAAGAATTTTTCGCGATAGCTGGTAATCTCGGCATTTACAGGCGTTGAAATCATAGTTTATCCCTCCCTTACATGGCATTGAAATAACTGCGCGCCCATCTGCCGCAGGTAAATACGGCAAAAAAGATGACGACAGAAGCGGTAGCCAACCCCCATGCCGCGGCAACGAGTGATTCTGTATTGGGTGAGAAAACAGATGCAGTCAAAGCAGAAGAGAAACCTACTACGATATAAATCAGAGCGCCTTGTAGGCCAACTGCTGCGACGTTCTTGCAATAATTTACGGCGATGTTATGCAGCTCATGACTGCAGAAGGTTGATAGTGGCAATGGTGCAATCGCCATCATTACATACAGCTCAACGAATCGGGCAACGACAATGGCGGAAAGCAAGGTTTTTACGAGCCAAATGATAGCGTAGGGAATCCATAAAATCATTTGGGTTTGTAATCGAGATAAAAAGTCGGTAGGCACGGTTGCAGCCAGTGCATCGATGTCTAGTTGTGCATCAATGTATCCAGTGCCAATGAAACTGGAGATTCCAGCAGTAATGTTCTGAAAAATTTCAATGATGCCGGAGACAAGAAATAGGGAATTGTCAACAGCCCATTTGCATAAAAGTACTTTCACAAACATTAACCCTACTTGCTGTAATACTACTTGCTGACTTCCACCCATAGAAGAGAGGCGCTGACCCAAGTGGTAAAGCTCAAGCATTAAGAAGAGTGTAAGGATTGTATATGCAACAGGCTTTATAACGACCTCACTGATACCATTTGCGTAGGCAGCCAATGCTGGATTCCATGTTTCAGGGGAACTTAACAAACCAGTGTTATCACCCAAAGTGGCTACCATCTGATTGATTTGTGTTAAAAGATTTATGATACCATTCATAATACCTCCATGGAAAAGCATTAAAGAAAAAGAAGGGTGCGATACCTATCGCACCACTCCTTTCAGGATGGGTTACGCAACGGACAACAGCATTTGCGCAGCAGCGATAATCAGCACGCCGCCGATAAACTGAAAGACGCCACCGGAAATAGCGGGACCGTTATGATCTTTCAGGTTTGTACCAATCGCAATGACACCAAATACAGCCAGAACGCCACCGCCAATAGTGGCAGCCTGCTTCAGCAAGTTCAGACCAGTGGTCAACAGTTCAGAATTCATAATAAGTACCTCCAAAATTTAAATGTTGTTGAGTTCCCGGCAGTCGGAAACATCGGATAAAAAATTAACCGCTGCGAACGTGTCGCGGCGGTTAATATCAAAAGAATTTGCAGGGTCTGCATCAGAGAGCAGCCCATAGTTAGGATGTCGTTCCAAATCATATTTACGGCTGTTGAAGGGTGGCAGGCCGGTAATGAACAGTAGACAGAACCGGCGTGGCATACATTGGATTTCGGCCGGGGTCATCAGATCACGGCCCAACGATTGATAGGATTTGGAAAAAGAACCTTGCGAACCATGGCTCTCGCTGGTATTCATTACTTCAATGGTTTTCTTACCAAGTAGTTTTGAGAAAAACTCCAGATTGTCCATGGTTTTAGAGCCACCCAAAAATAATAGTGAATCACAGTTGTCGACAATCGTTGCCCAATCATCCTTGTACTGGCTCTTGAGCTGACCGATGGATTGAATAATGACGACAGCTGAAATTTCACGGCTGCGAATTGTTGTCAGAAGAATCTCAAAATCAGGGATTTTTCCGATGTTTGCAAATTCGTCCATGATCAGCTGGCAATGACGAGGCAGTCGATTACCAGGGGAACTATCAGCAGCGCGAATCAAAATATCGAACAACTGCTGATACAAAACTGCAGCAATGAAGTTGTATGCCTTGGTGGTATCGGGAGTAATAATGAACAGCGCGATTTTTTCATCTTTTGCAAAGTCATCCAGTGCTAGAGTATCAGTAGCCATAAGATTTCGCACAGATGGGATGTTGAAAGAAGTGGTTCGCATACCCAAAGACACGTTAATACTTTCTGCGGTTTTAGCGGCTGCCATCTTATAAATGTCATATTGTTTGACAGCAAAGCAGTCAGGCTTTTCCGCTCGCAGGTTTTCAAAGAGGATATCCAGAGGGCTGACATAATCAGGGACACTCTCCTTAACTTTAACAAGACGAAAAATATCCATGACGCTATTTAGATTTTGCTCCTCTGGACGCAGTTCAAAAAGGACATAGGCGATGATAGCTTCTATCAAACCCGTCATACCTTCTTCCCAAATAGGGCCAGATGAATCGACTTGTTTTGGGTCTTTTTTCAGATTGGTGATAATGTTGTTGCTGAGCTTGACAATGTCATCTTCGGTATGAATGTAAGCAAACGGATTGTAGTGATCGCTTTGTTCCATATTGACCAAATCCAGAACTTTGATTTTGTAACCGTTAGATGCCAAAGCATAACCGCATTCCTTTAGCAACGATCCTTTCGGGAGTGTTTTGTCAAGATAAATAAAGGGAATATCTCACCGAGTTTTGCATCAAAAATTCGATGATTTCACATCGTCCTTCATCAGCCGCTTCATTTTGTCCTCCAGCGTGTCCTTTGCGGTCTGGCTGAAATGAACGCCCACCATATAGGTGGTCTTGCCCAGCTTCATGCTGAATGTTCCTGCCGGACTTGTCTGTGCTGCTTTCGTTTTGGCTGCTGTCTGTTCCATGTGCGACACCTCCTGTAAAAAAGCCCGACAAAGGAAAGGCTGACAA
>CALFLK010000010.1 GCA_937880095.1 uncultured Faecalibacterium sp.
TCAGCGGGCCGTCGGCCGTTGTGCGGCTGACAAGATAGTATTATACTCGCTTTCAGAAATAAGTCAACACTTTTTGCGCACTTTTTTCGATTTTTTACTGGCTTTGACATTTTACCTAGTTTTCACATTTATTTCCTTGCTCCAGTGCATCAAAATGCAATACAAATCCGGGGCATTCTTCCCTTTTCTGTTTCCAAAACGCGATTCCGCAATTTCTTTTTCTATATATAGGGTCCCTCCGCCTGTTTTCTGCCCGCCGGGAGCTTCTTTTTCCCTTTACATTATATATAAGCAAAATAGTCCCTATAAAAAGCTCTTTTTGTCGCCAAAAATCATCAAAAAATGGTCGCTGACAAAGTCAATACAATTTTAGCATTGGCTTTTGGCGTTAACGCTGAATCTTCCCAAAACACAATATCTAGTATTGACTTACTACCCCGTATACAATATCATTGTATCCGGACATCATGCGCCGGAAATGATCGTACATTGTTTCGGGTGCTAAATACATATATTTGCTGTATGGAGGTTTGCATATGAAGATCATTAAACGCAGCGGTGCTGAAGTTGTTTTCGACATTACTAAGATCATTACTGCCGTAAACAAGGCAAACAACGCTGTCGCTGAAAGCGTGCGTCTGACCAAGTCTCAGATCGAACAGATTGCCGACAAGGTAGAGCGTCAGTGCCTGGAGATGAACCGTGCTGTCAGCGTAGAGGAAGTACAGGATCTGGTAGAAGATCAGATCATGGCTGCCGGTGCTTTTGAAGTTGCACGCCACTATATCACCTACCGCTATGTACAGAGCCTGAAGCGTCAGAGCAACACCACCGACGAGCAGATCTTGTCTCTGATCGAGTGCAACAACGAAGAAGTCAAGCAGGAAAACGCAAACAAGAACCCGACCGTCAACAGCGTCCAGCGTGACTACATGGCAGGTGAGGTTTCTAAGGACCTGACCAACCGTCTGCTGCTGGATCCCGAAATTGTTCGTGCGCACAAGGAAGGCATCATCCACTTCCACGATGCAGACTACTTCGCACAACATATGCACAACTGCGACCTGATTAACCTGGATGATATGCTGCAGAACGGCACTGTCATTTCCGGTACCTATATTGAAAAACCGCACAGCTTCTCTACCGCCTGCAACATCGCTACCCAGATCATTGCACAGGTTGCTTCCAACCAGTACGGTGGTCAGAGCATCAGCCTGACCCATCTGGCACCGTTCGTTGACGTTTCCCGCAAGAAGATTGCCAACGAAGTGGAGCAGGAGTTCGAGGGTCTGGACGTTCCTGCTGATCGCAAGAAGCAGATCGTTGAGCAGCGCCTGCGCCGTGAAATCAATCGTGGCGTGCAGACCATCCAGTATCAGGTCGTCACCCTGATGACCACCAATGGTCAGGCTCCTTTCATTACCGTGTTCATGTATCTGAACGAAGCGCGCAATGAGCAGGAAAAGAAGGACCTTGCAATCATCATCGAGGAAACCATCCGTCAGCGTTATCAGGGTGTCAAGAATGAGGACGGTGTTTGGATCACCCCCGCATTCCCCAAACTGATTTACGTCTTGGAAGAGGACAACATTCACCCCGACTCTCCTTATTACTACCTGACTGAGCTGAGCGCAAAGTGCACCGCAAAGCGCATGGTACCCGACTACATCAGCGAAAAGAAGATGAAGGAGCTGAAGGTCGACAAGAACGGTGAAGGTCACTGCTACACCTGCATGGGATGCCGCAGCTTCCTGACTCCTTATGTGGACGAGAACGGCAAGCCCAAGTACTACGGCCGTTTCAATCAGGGCGTTGTCACCATCAACCTGGTGGATGCAGCACTGTCTTCCGGCGGTGACTTCGACAAGTTCTGGAGTATCTTTGAGGAGCGTCTGGAGCTGTGCCATCGCGCACTGCAGGCACGTCACAACCGTCTGGTCGGCACCCTGAGCGATGCTGCTCCCATTCTGTGGCAGTATGGCGCACTGGCTCGCCTGAAGAAGGGCGAACCCATTGACAAGCTGCTGTACGGTGGTTATTCCACCATCAGCCTGGGCTATGCAGGTCTGTACGAATGTGTAAAGTACATGACCGGCAAGAGCCACACCGATGAATCCGCAAAGCCTTTCGCACTGCAGGTCATGCAGAAGATGAACGACAAGTGCAAGACTTGGAAAGAAGCAGAAAACATCGATTACTCTCTGTATGGCACGCCGCTGGAGTCCACCACTTACAAGTTTGCACGCTGCCTGCAGAGCCGTTTCGGCCTCATCCCCGGCATCACGGACAAGAACTACATCACCAACAGCTACCATGTCCATGTTTCCGAGCAGATCGATGCTTTCACCAAGCTGAAGTTTGAAAGCGAATTCCAGACCCTCAGCCCCGGTGGCGCAATCAGCTATGTGGAAGTCCCCAATATGCAGGACAACCTGGAGGCTGTTATGAGTCTGCTGCAATTCATTTATGATAACATTATGTATGCAGAGCTGAACACCAAGAGCGACTACTGCCAGTGCTGCGGCTACGACGGCGAAATCCGCATCGTAGAGGATGACGGCAAACTGGTTTGGGAGTGCCCGAATTGCCACAACCGCGATCAGAACAAACTGAATGTTGCACGCCGCACCTGCGGCTACATCGGCACTCAGTTCTGGAACCAGGGTCGTACCCAGGAAATCCGTGACCGCGTGCTGCACCTGTAATCTGCTTTACATTATATAGAAATCATAAAATGATAAGCCCACACTGTAACAGGTGTGGGCTTATATATGGAAAGGCTTGTGTGATCCATCATGAATTACGCCAATATCAAGTATTGCGATATCTCCAACGGTCCCGGTGTTCGTACCAGCCTGTTTGTATCCGGCTGTACCCACAGATGCAAAAACTGCTTCAATGCGGTTACTTGGGATTTTCATTACGGTGACCCCTTCACGGAGGAGGTCCGTCAGCAAATCATGGACAGCTGTCAGGCTTCTTATGTAGCGGGCATCTCTCTTCTGGGCGGCGAACCCATGGAGCCGGAAAATCAGCCTGCACTGCTGAACTTCCTGCGTGCATTTAAGGCAGCCTATCCCGACAAGACCGTTTGGTGCTATTCCGGTTATACCTGGGAGCAGCTCACTGGCAAAGAGCCTGCACGCTGCCGCTGTGAAAGCACGGATGCACTGCTTGCTCTGCTGGATGTACTGGTGGATGGCGAATTTGTGCAGGACCTGTATGATATCACCCTGCGTTTCCGTGGCAGCAGCAACCAGCGTTTGATCGACGTACCTGCTACACTGACCAGCGACGTTGTTACACCTTGGGTTGATAAGCCTGTATTCAGCACCCACTCCATGGATGTCTGATTTTTCCGATAACGAAAAAGAGCAGCGGATTCCTCCGCTGCTCTTTTTGTTTTATGTGTTTCCGGTAAACTGCTGCACCAGACTGATAATATCCTGCCCGTATGCATTCACCTTCGCTTCTGGGAATCCCGGTATGGATGCCAACTGATCCGGGGTCAGCGGTTTTCTCTGGGCAATGTCGCGTGCTATCGCATCGGTGTAAATCAAAAAGGCAGGAACTTTTTTCCGATTTGCCAAACGCTTGCGCAGCTGGAACAATGCTGCCACCAGTTTTTCGTCGATTTCCTGCTGTGCATCCTTTGCTGCCTTTGCCGCCGGGGTCGGTTTGGGACGTTTTGCCAATCTCTGATGATATTCCCGCAGCTTTGCCTTTTCCTCACAGGTACCGCAGTGGTTGCAGTCTGCTGCGGTACGTTCGCCGAAATATTTCAGGATAAAGTTGCGCAGGCATTCATTGGTTGTGGAGTAGAACGTCATCCACTTTAGGCGCTCTTCCGCTTTTGCTGCTGCATCTGCTCGCTGCTTGGCATCTGTGCCGTTATCATTATCTCGCTCTTGTTCAATGAACCAGCGAATCGTGCGCACATCCGTACCGGAATATAATAAGGTGCATCGTGCCGGATCGCCATCTCGCCCAGCACGTCCTGCTTCCTGATAATAGCTCTCCAAATCACCCGGCATATTATAATGTATCACAAAGCGCACATTGGGCTTGTCAATGCCCATACCAAACGCATTGGTCGCCACAATGATCTGCACCCGATCGAACAGAAAATCTTCCTGGGTTTGTCGGCGCTGCTCGGCAGGCAGTCTGGCATGATATGCCGCCGCAGAAAATCCACGATCTCGTAAGTATTCGGTGGTTTCTTCCACCTGTTTCACCGTATTGCAGTAAATGATACCGCTGTTGCCTTTTTCCTGACGCAGCAGCTTGACTACCGCATCCGGTTTCTCACTGGGCAGGTCATGTTCCACTGCGAAAAACAAATTGGGTCGGTCAAAGCTGGAGGTCTGGATCAGCGGATTTTCCAGATTCAGATTTTCCTGAATATCCTTTTTGACTTTCTCTGTTGCAGTTGCGGTAAACGCGCCCACTACCGGGCGAAACGGCAGTCGTTTGATAAAGTCTTCAATTTTCAGATAGCTGGGGCGGAAATCCTGTCCCCACTGGCTGATACAGTGCGCCTCATCCACCACAACCATCGAAACCGGCTGACAGGTACACAATCTCCGAAAGCCCGGCATTTCCAGCCGTTCCGGTGCCACATAGATAATTTTATACCAGCCATCACAGGCGCGCTGCAGCATCAATGCTTTCTGCCGATCGGTCAGGCTGCTGTTCAGGTATGCTGCTTTTACACCTACCGACACCAGTGCCCGCACCTGATCCTGCATCAAGCTGACCAACGGCGATACCACGATCGTGATACCCGGTAGCAGCAGTGCCGGGATCTGGTAACAGATGGATTTTCCTGCACCAGTGGGCATAACTGCCATCACGTCCCGCCCGGATACCAACGCATCTGCAACTACTTCCTGTCCGGGACGAAAAGAATCGTAGCCGAATACTTTTTTCAGCATCTGAATCGTTTTTTCCATAGTTTCCGCCTTTTTCTGTAATATCGAAATCAGTATACCATAAAAGCCCTGCTGTGCCAAAATTCCCTGAGTTGACGGAACGCGTCTGCTCATAGTATACTTACACGAGAGTACTACCTTCGCACTAATGCGCATTGATTAGAAATGGAATCCCATTTTTTGAATCGAACTTCTTGCGAAAGAAAGGATCTTTATGGAAAAGCTCATTACTTTTACCGTTCCCTGTTATAATTCGGCGGCTTATATGCGCCACTGTGTCGATACGCTGCTTACCGCAGGCGAACGTGCTGAAATCATTCTGGTCGATGATGGTTCCGTCAAGGACGAAACCCCCGCGATCTGCGATGAATATGCTGAAAAGTACCCCACCATCGTGCGCGCCATCCATCAGGAAAACGGCGGTCATGGTGAAGGCGTCAATCAGGGTATCCGCAATGCAAAGGGCATCTTCTTTAAGGTCGTGGACAGCGACGACTGGGTAGATACCGACGCACTGGCTAAGGTGCTGGATAAGCTGCAGGAATTTGTGGACAAGGGTACCCAGCTGGACTTGATGCTCTGCAACTATGTGTATGAGCACGTCGAGGATAACTCCCAGCACACCGTGCGCTATACCAACGTATTCCCCCAGAATCGCGTTTTCTCTTGGAAGAGCACCCGTCCCTTCCGTCCGGACCAGAACATTCTGATGCACTCGGTTATCTACCGTACCCAGGTTCTGCGGGATTGCGGCGTTGTGCTGCCCAAGCACACCTTCTATGTGGATAACATTTTTGTGTATCAGCCCCTGCCCTACGTCAAGACCATGTATTACATGAACTTGGATTTGTACCGTTACTTTATCGGTCGTGAGGATCAGAGCGTCAACGAAAAGGTCATGGTCACCCGTGTCGATCAGCAGCTGCGCGTTACCCGCCACATGATCGACTGCCAGAACCTGAATGATCTGCCTGCCGATCAGCGCAAGCTGCGCAACTATATGCTGAACTACCTGTCTATGATGATGGCAATCAGCAACATCTTCCTGATTTTGGACGGTTCCAAGGAAGCCCACATCAAAAAGTATGAGCTGTGGCGCTATCTGTATCAGCATGTGGACCGCAACATCTACCGCCATATCCGCTACCTGAGCGTTGGCGGCTTGACCAACCTGAAAGGTAAGATGGGCGACAAAATCAGCTTGGGCGGCTATCGTGTCGCACAGCATCTGTTCAAATTCAACTGATTTTCATGCCGCCGGGGTTTGTCCTCGGCGGCTTTTGTTTTGCAAAAGGAGCCGTGACCTGAATGCCGAAATTTATCACACCCGCCAATATTCAGCAGACTGCCGAAGCAGTCTCTCTTGCGGCAAAACAAAACCAGCTTGTTCGGCTTCAGCATTCTCCTGCTGACGCAGAATCTGCCAGCGAAAGTTTGATTTTGAATTTGACCGCCTTAAACCGTATCGGACCTGTCATGGGAAACGCCACCAGCGGTTATGTGATTCAAGCAGAAGCAGGAACCACCTATCAGAAACTAGCCGCACAGCTTTCCGCACAAACGTTAGCCTTTGCACCTGCCCCCACGAAACCCACCACGCTAGGCGGTATGTTTTGTGGTCCTTCTGGTTTTATGATTGCAGACCGTGTGCTGGGCATCACCCTGATTCAGGCAGACGGTACCCCGCTCACTCTTGGTCGGGGACAATGCTGTTTTGACCAAACTGGCTGCACCTTGCCTGACGGTCGCCGTTTAGAGCTTGGCTCTCTACCCGATTCCAGCAATATTCCCTGTTTGCCTGCCTACGGCAGTGATTTGTTGGATTTATTTGCCGGAAGTTGCGGTACTTTAGGCATTGTCGCACTGCTGGTTCTGCAACTGCATCCCTTAAATGCTTCACAACTGCTCCCACAAACTGCACCTGCAAAAGCATCTCAACCCCTTTCGGAAGCACAGCAGCGTATTGTCGCACAGGTCCGCCAGTTCTTTGACCCGCACCATCTGCTGCTGCAAAATGTATCTGATTTATAAGGAAAGCTTCGTTTTTTGCTATTTGTCGCCACAAAAAAGCGCCTTCTGTTTCTTACAAACAGAAAGCGCTTTTCTTTTATCTCAATATCTCAGCAACGTCACGACTCAGCGCAGTACGATCTCGTCATTTTCTGCATCGACTGTCACATTGCCGCCCATTGCGATCTGACCGGAAACGATCTGATCTGCCACCAGATCTTCCACATTCTTGCGAATCACGCGGCGCAGATCACGGGCACCAAAGCGACCATTCTCTGCCTTTGCGGTCAGCAGATTCAGTGCTGCATCAGTGTACTGGTAGGAGATACCCTTCTGGTCCATACCAGTGCGGTATTCTTCCATCATCAGTGCTGCAATCTTGCGCATGACTTCCGGGCTCAGCGGATTGAAGCAAATCACCTCATCCACACGACCCAAAAATTCCGGACGCAGGAACTCACGCAAAGCCTTCATGGCTTTTTCCTTGCTTGCCTCTGCAGCGGAAGAGTTAAAGCCCAAGCCACTGCTGGTCTGCTCGGAGGAACCCGCATTGCTGGTCATGCAAATGACCGTATTGGAGAAATCAACGGTGCGACCCTGCGCGTCGTTGATTTTGCCTTCATCCAGAATCTGCAGCAGCACATTCATTACGTCAGGGTGTGCCTTTTCGATTTCATCGAAAAGCACAACACTGTACGGGCGGCGGCGAACCTTTTCGGTCAGCTGACCTGCCTCCTCGTAGCCCACATAGCCCGGGGGCGAACCCAGCATACGGGACACCGCGTACTTCTCCATATATTCGCTCATATCCAGACGGATCAGCGGTTCCGGACCATCAAACAGCTGACCTGCCAGCTGCTTGACCAGTTCCGTTTTACCCACACCCGTGGGACCGACAAAGATAAAGCTGGCAGGGCGATGCCGTCCAGACAAATCTGCACGGGTGCGCTTAATTGCCTGCGCCACCAGATGCACCGCTTCGTCCTGACCAATCACCTTTTCTTTCAAGCGGTCTTCCAGATTCTGCAGCTTTGCAAACTCGCTCTCCTGAATCTTCACCGAGGGGATACCTGTCCACAGCTCAATGACCTTCGCCACATCTGCCATGGAAACCGAAATGCCTTCCACCTGCTTTTCCAGCTGGGGCAGCGTTTCCTGCAGGCGTGCAATTTCCGTGCGCACCGCAGCAACACGCTCATAATCAATGGTCTCGTCGGTATCTGCCATGGTCAGCTCAGTTTCTTCTGCCAGCAGCGCATCGCAGCGGCTGCGGCTTTCCAGATACTCGCTGATGATCGGGTGTGCCAAGTTACAGCAAGCGCAAGCTTCATCCAGCAGGTCGATTGCCTTGTCCGGCAGGAAACGGTCGGTGATATAACGCTCCGACAGATTGACTGCTGCGGCAACGATTCCCGCAGGCACCTGTACATGGTGGTATTCCTCGTAATACTTCTTGATGCCATTGATGACAGCAATCGTATCCGAAATACTGGATTCTTCCACGCGCACCGGCTGGAAGCGTCGCTCCAAAGCCTGATCCTTCTCGATATACTTGCGGTACTCGCTGAAGGTTGTTGCACCGATCACCTGAATCTCACCACGGGACAAAGCCGGTTTCAGGATGTTGCCTGCATTCATTGCGCCTTCGCTCTCACCGGCGGAGGTGATGGTGTGAATCTCGTCAATGAACAAAATCACATTGCCGGCTGCCTTCACTTCGCCCAGCAAACCTTTCAGTCGCTGTTCAAACTGACCTCGGAACTGCGTACCTGCAACCAGTGCCGTCATGTCCATCAGGTAAATTTCTTTTTTGCTCAGGCAGGCAGGCACTTTGCCGTCTGCAATACGCTGGGCGATGCCTTCTGCGATTGCAGTTTTGCCGACACCTGCTTCACCAATCAGGCAGGGGTTGTTCTTCTGGCGGCGAGCCAGAATCTGAATCGTACGGTAAATTTCCTTATCACGACCGATGATATTATCCATCTTACCCGCGCGGGCTTTTTCGGTCAGATTTTCGCAGTAGGTATCCAGGAATTTCCGCTTGGAACGCTTCTTGCCGTTTTTGGGCTCTTTGTCTTTTGCCTTTGCGGCACCAAAGCCAAACGGGAAAGTAGCGTTGGAACCGGCAGGCAGTTCATCATTATTGTCATCCACCGGCTCCAGTGCTTCGCTGGAATCTCCGGCAGCATCACCCATGCCAGCCATGCCCATCAGTGCAGAGAACGGGTTTTCCCCATTCTCCATCTCCTGCATCATATTTTCCATGTGCTCTTCCATGGTGTCCAAATCCTGCTCAGACATACCAAACTGGCGGATCAAATCCTCCACCGGCTTGATATGCAGCTCACGGGCACAGTGCAGGCAGTACCCTTCCGGACTTCCGGTGGAAGTTCCATCGCCCCGCTGGATAAAGATCACCGCAGGGCGTTTCTTACAGCGCGAACAAAGCATCTACAAATCCTTTCCCAATCAAACCGTAAATGGATTGATTGCGTTAAAAACACGATAGAATATACTGCCTGTCAGCAGTGTATCGTCCAGATACGGCAGTCGACCACCGGTAATGGTGATCAATGCCCAAACGGCACACAGCAGCAGGAACAGATATAACAAACCAACCGCACCGCCAGCTACAAAGCCCAGGCTCTTGTTTGCAGTGCCAATCAGGGGAATCCCGTTGATGCAGGTCAACGTATGTGCTATCACACTAACCGCCATACGCAGCATCACGAAAACCAAAAAGAACAAAACTGCCGCAATAATCGGTACCAGCAGCGGTGTAATCAGCTGTTCCATCAGTGTGTCAGCCAGCGTACCCAAATTCGAGGAAAACGCTGCTTCCAGCTGTTCTTTTGCCGGTTCCACCACCGACTGAATCAGGCTCTGGGGCAAAAAGCCTTCCAGCTCTGCCACCAATGCATTCAAATCCACATTGCCGCCAGAAGCCAGCTTTTCCAGTACTTGAACCCGCATACCCGGTGCAAACCACTGCACAAAAATCTGCGGTGCAACCCAAGCGGAAACCAGCTTTGCACCAATCAGGCTGCCCAGCGTACCGCCGCATTCTACCACGCACGCCAGAAGGCCCTTCTTGGCGTAACGTCGTGCTACAACCAGTACCAGCACCAAACAAATCAAATCAAAAATCAACGACGATGCTACAATATTATCCATTTTATGTAACCTCCTCTGTTACTTATCCGGGTTTGGATCTACGCATTGCTGCACAGTTCCGCCCTGGAACAGCAAAACACCATGACTTGTGGACAAAATCCCCTGCGGCCGCAAATCGCAAGATATGTGCCAGGCATAATCCCCTTTCAGCGTATAACAAATCACATTGGCATCGGTATACAGATAGACACCGGTTTTCGTCAGTGTAATTCCTCTGCCTACTTCAACGGGCCACATGGCAGTTTGTTCCATATTCTTATCCAGCAGAACGATTTCCGAGGCTGCACCATTGTTCAAAAGCAGCGCCATCCGTCCGTTGGGCAGCATACTGAAATCGGTCAGGGTACTGCCGTGCAAATCAAACCGGGCTACAGCTCCCTTTTTCTCTTGATATGCAACGATCCCATTATTGTATGCCACAACCAGCGTGTCGCCCAGCCATTGCGCCGACAGCGGGATTCCATTTTCATGGGTATCCACCAGAATTTTTTCCTGCTTGCTTCGGTCCAGCAAATATACCCGGCTGATGATTTTTCCGTCCGTCGCAGAAAGCGTCACGGTCGCCAGCTTTTTCTCGTTGGGCGCAAATGCCAGACACATCGGCATGCCTTCATTGGAGGTCAGCTTCCATGTCAAGGGCTTTTCCATACTGCTGGGGTATACCAGCATCTGTGCCGTATAGCTGGGGTCTTCTGTCACAACCGCAAGGCTGCCATCCTCACCCATTTCACAGAGTAAAATACCGCCCGTGTAGCTTTGGGTGTACAGGTTTTTACTGCGGCTTTCTACGCGCAGCTCCGTGCCGCCCCGGTTGTACAAAACAAAACGGGTATCGCCTGCGGAAATCGCAGGCCGTGCATAACCAGCCTGAATACTGCGCATCCGCACACCTTGGTCGGTATAGAACACACAGTTTTCCTGCCCCAGCGCCACAAAACCGCCTGTCATGTTTTCCCACTGATACAGCTCACCGATACCGGTATCCTGTGGGAATCCCGGTCCGCGTATGGTACCGATACGCAGCGTTTCTACCAGATCACCGGCAGAAATCAGCATCGTGCTGTTGCGGGCAATCAGCCATACCAGCAGCACCGCCAACAGAACCGCCCAAAAGACAAGTTTCCGAATTTTCTGTTTTTTTCTCCGTGCCCGAACTTCGCTTAAATCCTCCACCTTGTGTCCTCTGGAGGGTTGGCGCATCGCTCGGCCGCGCCTTTTTTCTCTTCGCATGGTTCTCCTCTTCGGTTAAACGGTGGGTTCGTCGTACTCCACTTGATACAAAAACAGCCCTTTTGCCGGCATTGTGGGGCCGGCTTTGCTGCGGTCGCAGGCATCCAGCGCCGCAGTTACCTGGTCGGCTGTCATCCGACCATTCCCCACTTCCACCAGCGTACCAGCCAGAATCCGCACCATATTATACAGATACCCGTCCGCTGTCACAGAAATTGTCACAACGTCGCCTTCCCGCACAACATGACATTCTGTGATGGTGCGCACCGTATCGCCATGGGCAGCAGCACTACTGCCCGCAGCACAGAACGTGATAAAATCGTGGGTTCCCTCGCAGCGTTTTGCCGCTTCATTCATAGCATCCACATCCAACTGTCGTGGAACCCGTACCGTATAGCGGCAGTCAAAGGGAGATTCAATCACACTGTTTCGGATGCGGTAATGATAGGTTTTATTGTGCGCCGCATACCGGGCATGAAAATCATCCGGCACGATCTGCGCCGAAAGCACCCGAATATCCGGTGGCAGCTTTGTGTTGATGGCGATGGGTATTTTTTCCACAGGGATGCGGCAATCAGTGGAAAAGTTCAGTGCAAATGCCAGCGCGTGTACGCCGGCATCGGTACGGCTGCAGCCTTTAATGTCCGGGCGGTTACCCAGCACCGCTTCCATTGCATCCTGAAATACCTGTGCCACCGAAACGCCGTTGTTCTGCACCTGAAAGCCGCAGTAATTGGTTCCGTCATATGCTATCCGCAGCAGAACATTCATGGCAATCGCTCCCTTTTTCACACAATGATTTTACTTAAAAGCCCGGAACAAAAAACCGGGTGCTGAATACCACCGCAAAGCACAGCAGGCACAGCACAGTGGTTTCCAGATCACGCTTGGTAAAGCGCAGAACCTTCAGGCGAGTACGTCCCAAACCGCCACGATAGCAGCGGCACTCCATTGCCATTGCCAGTTCGTCTGCACGGCGGAATGCCGAAATAAACAGCGGAATCAACACAGGCACCAGCGCCGTCACACGATCTTTCAGGCTGCCGTTATCCAGCATCGCACCGCGTGCCTTCTGGGCATTCATAATTTTATCCGTTTCCTCGATCAGGGTCGGGATAAAACGCAGCGCAATGGTCATCATCATAGCCAGTTCATGCACCGGAACGTGCAGTACGGCCAGCGGACGCAGCAGCTGCTCAATGGCATCGGTCAGCACGATAGGGCTGGTGGTGTAGGTCAGCAGGCTGGTACCTGCAATCAACGCTACCACACGGCACGCCATCAGGATCGCATAACGGATACCCTCGGCATAAATGGAAATGAACCAGAAATGCACCAGCGGGTCACCCTCACCAGTGATAAAGAACAGGTTCAGAACCGACGTAAAAATAATGATGGGCACGATGGGCTTCAAGCTCTTAGCAATCAGCTTAAAGGGAATCTGTGCCATGCGGTACATCAAGCCCAGCAGAACAAAGTTCAGCAGCAGGCCCAGCGGATTGGATGCCACAAACAGCAGAACGATAAACAAAATCGTCATGATGATTTTGGCGCGGGGGTCATAGGTGTGAATCCGGCTTGTACCGGGGAAGTGCTGACCAATGGTAATATCACGCAGCATTATTCAGCGCCCCCTTCCTGCTTTTCTGCGGGGATACGCAAATCCTCGCCCGCCCCACGGCGTGCCTTTGCCTTCAAAATGGTTTTGACCGCATAGGGAACCGTGTATACGTCCGTGGGGATATCCAGACCCATCTGGCGCAGACGCAGGAAAATCTTTGTCACCTGCGGCACCGACAGACCAATCTTCAGCAGCTCATCTGCACGGGCAAACACTTTTTCCACCGTGTCATACATAGCGATGTGCTTCTGGTCCATCACCAATACCTTATCGGCATAGTTAGCAATGTCCTCCATGCTGTGGCTCACCAGCAGTACGGTGGTACCCGTCTTTTTGTGATATTCCTTCACCTGGCTGAGAATCTGTTCTCTGCCTTCCGGGTCAAGACCCGCTGCCGGCTCGTCCAAAACCAGAATACGCGGCTCCATTGCCATCACACCAGCAACTGCAACACGGCGTTTCTGACCGCCGGACAGCTCAAAGGGGCTGCGCTCCAGCAGTGCTTTGTCCAAACCGACAAACTCCGCAGCTTCATGCACACGGCGGTCGATTTCCTTTTCATCCAGACCCATATTCTTGGGACCGAACGCAATATCCTTGTAGCAGGTTTCCTCAAACAGCTGATACTCCGGATACTGGAACACCAGACCTACCTTGAAACGCACATCACGAATCTTGGAAGGGTCTGCCCAAATATCCTGACCATCAATCAGGATTTTACCCTCGGTAGGGCGGTTCAAGCCGTTCATGTGGGAAATCAGCGTGGATTTACCACTGCCGGTAGAACCGATAATGCCCACGAAGTCGCCTTCTTCTACGGTAAAGCTCACGTTTTCCAGTGCCGTAGTAGCATCGGGCATTCCGGGGTTATAGGTATAGGTCAGGTTTTCCACCCGAATGATTTCATTTTTCTTTTCTGCAACGATGGTTTCGCTCACTGTGCATCGCTCCCTTCTGTCAGAAGGGCGTACAATGCCTGTGCGCACTCCTCCGTATCAATAATGCCTTCCGGCAGCTGCAAACCAGCCTTGACCAGCTCATCCCGCAGGTCTGCTGCCTGAGGTACATCCAGATTCAGGCTGCGCACCTTGTCGGTCTGGCTGAATACCTCTTTGGGGGTACCTTCCATTACGATTTTGCCGTGGCTCATCACCACAACGCGGTCTGCCTGTGCAGCTTCTTCCATATAGTGGGTGATTGCTGCTACCGTGATGCCGTACTTTTTGTTCAGCGTGCGGATGGTGTGCATGACTTTTTCTCGACCAATGGGGTCCAGCATTGCGGTAGCTTCATCCAGAATCAGGCAGTCCGGGTTCATAGCGATGACGCCTGCAATGGCGACACGCTGTTTCTGGCCACCGGACAGCTTGTGGGGTGCCTTTTCCCGGTATTTGTAAATGCCAGCCATCTCCATGGACTGGTCAATACGGGAACGGATCTCCTCCGAAGGAACGCCCAGATTTTCCAGTGCAAAGGCTACGTCTTCTTCTACGACAGTAGCCACGATCTGGTTATCCGGATTCTGGAACACCATACCCACCTTCTGGCGAATATCGTACAGATAATCGTCATTGGCAGTATCCATGCCCTCCACCGTCACCGTGCCTTTTTCCGGCAGCAGAATGGCGTTGAAGTGCTTTGCCAGCGTGGATTTACCGCAGCCATTGGCGCCCAATACTGCGACAAATTCACCCTTCTTTACATTCATCGACACACCGTTCAGTGCGTACTGATTGTTTTCATCATCGTACCGAAAGGTAATGTTTTCTGCATTCAACATTGCTTCCATTTTATTTCTCTTTTCTAGTAGCACACCCACCTTGTACATGGGTTGCACCCTGTTTCGGTTGATTTGCTTGTTTGTATCTTACTGGCGAATTGTGAATAAATCCACCGTAACCGCACCGGAAAGATGTTAGTCCTCCGATTCCCAGATTGCGGTTGCGCCGCAGGGCACCACACCGCCCGTAGCGGAAACCGGCAGACCGATTTCGTCACAGCTGGTCTTGCCGCCGAACTTGGGCTGAATGGTGGTTTTCAGGATGTATTCCATAACCGCCGGGCTCAAACCGGTCGTATAGCTGTTGACCGCAAAGAAAAGCGGGTCATCCGTCAGCACACCGGCACACAGAGACATCAAATCATAGATGCTGTCCTCCAGCTTCCAGATTTCACCGCCGGGTCCACGGCCGTAGCTGGGCGGGTCCATAATGACCGCATCATAGAAACTGCCGCGACGAATTTCGCGGGCTACAAACTTGGCGCAGTCGTCCACAATCCAGCGGATGGGGCGGTCTGCCAGCTGGCTGGCTACCGCATTTTCCTTACCCCACTGGACAATACCCTTGCTGGCATCCACATGGCAGACAGATGCACCTGCTGCTGCACAAGCCAGCGTTGCACCGCCAGTGTAGCCAAACAGATTCAGCACACGGATGGGGCGGCCTGCATTGCGGATTTTCTTAGCATACCATGCCCAGTTGACCGCCTGCTCCGGGAAAACGCCGGTGTGCTTAAAACCCGTGGGGCTGACCACCAAAGTCAGCTTGTCCTCTCCCTCGCCGCAGGTGATGTTCCACTTTTCTTTCAGCGGACGGCGGTATTCCCACTCGCCGCCGCCCTTTGTAGAGCGGTGGTATACAGCGTCAGCCTTTTTCCAAAGGGGGGACTGTTCCGGGGATTTCCAAACAACCTGCGGGTCAGGGCGAACCAGCAGGGTCTTGCCCCAACGCTCCAAACGGTTACCGCAAGTAGCATCAATCAATTCATAATCTTTCCAGCTGTCTGCAGGACGCATAGACGGCTCCTTTCCTATTGCACGAGTATCTCAAAAGTTCAAATATCAAAATAAAGTCTGCTGACCATTTTCTTCCGGGCTGGAATTGCGGACCGATTCCGGTTCCTTCATACCCAGATGTTCATATGCCAGTCTGGTTACACAGCGGCCACGGGGGGTGCGGGTCAAAAATCCGTTCTGCATCAGATACGGTTCGCACAAATCCTCCAGCGTAACGGCTTCTTCGCCCAAAGCGGCAGCCAGCGTTTCCAAACCAACCGGACCGCCATTGTACATTTCGATGATGGCACGCAGCACGCTGCGGTCCAGCTGATCCAGACCTTCATCGTCAATGTCCATACGCTTCAGTGCCAGCAGTGCGGTGTCCTGATCGATCACGCCGTCGCTTAGTACGGTAGCGAAGTCACGCACACGCTTCAAGGTACGGTTTGCCACACGAGGTGTACCACGACTACGTCTTGCCAGCTCCATAGCTCCTTCCGGGGTGATGGGCTGTTCCAAAATGCCTGCGCTTCGGGTGATAATGCGTGCCAGCTCATCCGGGCTGTACAGCTCCAGCTTGAGCAGCACGCCAAAACGGTCACGCAACGGGCCGGTCAACTGACCAGCACGGGTCGTTGCGCCAATCAGCGTAAAGCGAGGCAGATTGATGCGGATGCTCTGGGCGCTGGGGCCCTTACCGATCATAATATCCAGCGCAAAGTCTTCCAGTGCCGGATACAGCACTTCTTCCACCTGACGGCTCAGGCGATGGATTTCGTCAATAAACAGCACATCGCCTTCCTGCAAGTTGGTCAGCAGGGCAGCCAAATCACCGGGCTTTTCAATGGCAGGGCCACTGGTCACGCGCATCTGCACACCCATCTCGGCAGCAACGATACCGGCCAGCGTGGTTTTGCCCAAGCCCGGAGGACCGTACAGCAGAATATGGTCCATCGGTTCACCGCGTCGGCGGGCTGCTTCCAGATAAATCCGCAGATTTTCCTTTGCCTTTTCCTGGCCCACATAGTCTTCCAACCGATGGGGGCGCAGGTTATTTTCTTCCGAGTCCAACGGGCCGGGTGTCGGCTGCATCATCTGTGCGCCGAACAATGCCTGTTGATCTGTCATAGCTTATCTCCTTCCCGTCATGCTGCTGCGCAGTGCCAGACGAATGATTTCTTCCACCGGCAGGCTTTCGTCCACCTTGGACACCATCAGTGCAGCATCGCTCTGGCTGTATCCCAAGCTGACCAGTGCTGCGATTGCCTGGCTTGCACCGGCAGCAGGTGCTGCAGCGGCTGCGGATACATCCGACAGTACAACGCCATCCACCAGACCCTTGCCCACTTTATCTTTCAGTTCCAGCGTAATGCGCTGTGCCAGCTTAGGTCCGACGCCGTTTGCTGCAGTCAACGCTTTATGGTCGCCAGCAGAAATCGCCAAAGCGATACGGTCGGGTTCCAGCGCATTCAAAAGCGCAATACCCACTTTCGGGCCAACACCGGATACACCCGTCAGCATTTCAAAGCAGGATTTCTGTGCTTCGCTGGCAAAGCCAAACAGGCTTACATCATTTTCCGTCACATTCATCACGGTATACAGGGTCGCTTCTTTTCCCACCGGAGGCAGCGCAGCCGAAACGTTCGTCGGCACCTGAGCCAGATAGCCCACACCTCCACAGGAAATGACCACAGAATCCGTATTCTTTTTCAGGACTGTTCCGTTCAGGCAGTAAATCATAAACCTGCACTCCTTCTCTTAAAAATCAAATGGGGCCAACCCGGCGGGGCTGGAAGTTTTGCAGCTGATTGCGCGAGGTATGGCAGTAAGTAATCGCCATAGCCAGCGCGTCCGCCGTATCGTCCGACTTGGGGACTTTATCCAAATGCAGCATGATGCGGGTCATTTCCTGCACCTGCTTTTTCACGGCTTTACCGTAACCGGTTACCGCCAGCTTTACCTGCATGGGGGTAAATTCTTCAATGGGCAGACTGCCCTGCGCCGCAGCCAGCAAAATCACACCGCGCGCTTCTGCTACGCCGATTACGGTAGTCTGGTTATGCTGATAAAACAGCTTTTCGATCGCCATTACTTCCGGCTGGTAGGTCTGGATGACCTCGCTGATACCGTCATATACCTGACGTAGCCGCTGTTCAAATGGGACGCCGACCTCAGTCGTCACCGCACCAAATGCAACGGGGGTAAACCGGTTGCCTGTGTAGTCGATTACTCCCCAGCCAACGATTGCATAACCGGGGTCAATGCCCAAAACTCTCATCTTATCTATACCTCTCCATCATAACTAAATTAGTATACCATAAGCTGCCCCATACAGCAATGAATCCGGCTAAGGTACAGCAAATTCTCCACAAAAAATCCACCTTTTTCCGGTAGAAATCACGCACCGCAAAACGCCTCTTGTTTTGCTTTTCTTTTTCGCAAATATAGCCTGCTACATTCACCCGCCACATCCCTTTTCAAAATTATTTTCAAAAAAATTGAAAAAAGGCTTGCTTTTTGCCAAAAGCCGTGTTATATTAAGTGAGCTGGTTCGCACGGCGGCCACAAAACAGAATATGGACGGTTAGCTCAGCTGGTAGAGCGTCTGCTTGACGTGCAGGATGTCAGGGGTTCGAGTCCCTTACCGTCCACCATAAAAGGATACATCGTAAGATGTATCCTTTTTGTTTTATCCGCAGGTTATCATTTCCTTAAAAGAGCGCATCGCATGGTGCGTCTTTGCTATTCTGTCGACACAAGCAAGTGCTCTTATTTCCGGCAGCGCACCGAGCCTTGTAAACCGGTTGTGAAATGGCTTTTTTATTCTGAAATCACGCAGAATCACTTTTTATCGCCTGTCGCACATCACTTTGCGCATAGAACAAAAATACAGCTTATTTTCTCCATCTTTTCCCGCTGGCAGCACGCAGAAATGCTTTTCGTCCCCCCTGCATTTTTATTGAGATTTTGTATAGCATTTACAGATATTTTTCTCTCTTTTTACCTGCGAGAAAATCAGTCTGTCCCCGCCAAATGACAGTCTTTTTTCTGTTTTTTCCTTTTTCGCTGTCACGGTTGAAAACGGTAATTTTTTCCACTTCCTTTTTATGCTTTCATCTTCTTTGTAACATGTATACTAGTGTACCGAGGTTATTGTTGCCTTTTTCTCTTGCAGTGCAACATTTATGCATATTCATTCCAGAAATGAACTCAACTTCCCATGGGCAAAAAACGGTTCGACCGTTATAATATAGACAAGCCTAAAAAGGTCCAACCATGTCGATGCCGCTTTTGCAGCGGCGATCGTGTTGATAGAAATAGAGGTGTTTCGTTGTGAAAAAACTGATTCTGGTCACCAGCCCCCCGGCTTGCGGCAAGACTTTTATCTCCAAGCAGCTGGCTGCTGCGCTCAAACACATCGTATACCTGGACAAGGATACTCTGATCCCGCTGTCCAAGCAGATTTTTGCGGTTGCAAACCAGCCCTATAACCGCAGCAGCGATTTCTTTGAGCAGTACATCCGTGATTTGGAGTATGTCGTCACGCTGGATCTGGCTATGGAAGCCCTGCAGTATGAGGACCTGGTCCTGATCAACGCACCTTTCACCCGTGAAATCCGTGATCTGGAGTACATCAACAACCTGCGCAAGACTCTCGCCACCAAGGGTGCCGAGCTGGCTGTGATTTGGGTTGAAACTCGCCCCGAAGTTTGCCATCAGCGTATGATCAGCCGCGCAAGCGACCGTGATACCTGGAAACTGGAGCACTGGGACGAATATATCTCTCGCATCAACTTCACCCCTCCCACCGATCTCCAGCTGCCGAACCAGCGGGATTCCCTGCTGATTTTCCACAACTCTTCTGACGAGGAGTATCAGGCAAGCATGAAGGAAATCGTTGACATTCTGGAAAGCGAAGTTGCCAACGGCTGATTTCTTGTATCGTAAATAAAGAACGCCCCCTGACTGCATCCGCAGTCAGGGGGCGTTTTCATTTATTCTATCTTATTCCGCATCCTCTGCCGTCGGCTCCGACAGCTTTTTCAAGCGCAACAGCAGCATCCCTGTACTGACGAACGTACCCAACGCCAACGCACCCAGCCAAGCAAAGGGGTGTCGCATCAAGGGCACGACAAAAATACCACCATGGGGTACCGGGCTTCCGCAGCCCCACCAAATCGACAGTGCAGCTGCCACAGCCGCACCTGCCACAAAGCTGGGTCGTGCCGCGTGTGGGTCACGATTTGCCAGCGGCAAAGCTGCTTCGCTGATAAAGCTCAAACCCATCAGCACGTTGGTGCGAGCCTCCATGCGTTCCTGCTTGGTAAATTTGTTTTTTCCAATCCAAGCAGCCAAACCCGATGCCAGCGGAGGCACCATACCCGCAGCGATCACAGCTGCCATCAAATCCGTATGTTGGGCTGTCAGCAGCAAAATCGCAATCATATATGCGATTTTATTGATCGGGCCACCCAAATCTGCTGCCATCATGCCACCCAGCACAGCACCCAGCAAGCAAGCTGCCCACATCGGAATTACCTGCCAGCCACCGTACAGTACGCTAAAAACGAAAGTAGCAGGGATATTCAAAACCAGCATGATAAAACCAGCAATGCCAATACCCAATATTGGATAAGGCAGTATTGGCTTTAAGCTGGAAAATACCATGGGGACATTACGGAACCAGCGCTGCACCAAGCGTGCCACTGCACCGGAAACGAAACCAGCCAAAATACTGCCTACAAATCCGGGCATACACCAGCCAACCAGACTTGCACCCATTTGGGTCAATGCACCGACTGCCGAACCAATCGTCAGACCTACTTCACCCGCCATCGACTTTGCGATATAAGCGGACAGCACGATCAAAACCATGGTGTTTGCCGCCATACCCAGCTGATAAAACGGCACCCCAGCGGCTTCCGGCAAAAAGTTTGCCAATGTACCTAACACGCCTGCTGCTACCAGCAGTGGCAGAATCTTGGACATACCGTTCATCAGGTGACGGTATAACTGCATCATCCGTGTTTCTCTCTTTCCCGGTTCATCGCTGGGTTCTTCTTCCAGTGTGTAAAGCGGTGCATCTCCCGCTTCTGCCTGACGAAGCAGTTCCTTTGTATCTGTAATTGCCTTCGCTACCGGAACACAAATCACCGGACGACCTGCAAATCGATCCATATCCACCGCACGGTCCGCCGCAATCAAAATGCCCTTGCAAGTAGAAATCTCACGCCGGGTCAATTCATTATGCACACCAGCCGCACCGTTGGTTTCTACCTTCAGTGCAATGCCCAGCTCGCGCGCTGTTTGTTCCAGCGCCTGCGCCGCCATATAGGTGTGTGCAATACCTGCCGGGCAGGCAGTAACTGCCAGCACATCATATTTCCCGGCTGCCGCTGCAATTTCTGCTTTGCGCTGAATCTGTCGTCTGCCTTCTTCCATCAGGGCGTCCTCACCCTCGCGGATAATTTGCAAAAAGGTTTCCGCATCGGCTGCATCACACAGCCTCGTCGCCAAATTCGGTACCAGCAGCAAGCGGGACAATCGCGCCAACACGCGCACATGGTCATTATCCATTCCGGCGGGTATCAAAATCATAAAGACCAGTCGCACCGGTTTGCCATCCAGCGCATCATATTCTACACCGTCCGGCACCGTTACCGCACCCACCACCGTGTGGTCCACTGCATCACTCTTGCAGTGCGGAATTGCAATGCCTTCTCCCACGCCGGTAGTACACTGTTCCTCTCGCTCCAGTACCGCAGCCAGACAGGTTTCCGGATCTCGTACTGCGCCGCTTTTGGCTAAATCTTCTGTCATTGCGGCCAGTAAATCCCGTTTTTCCTTTGCAGCAAGGTGCAAATGGATATTTTCTTCTTTTAATAACGCTGCAATTTGCATAAAAAATCCTCCGATTGTCCCGCAGAAAGCCAGTGTGTTCTGCCGGATTTCGACAGGTTTCCACTTTTGGGTGTCCTTTAGTATAACACAATCTGTGCCATGATTGAACCACCCCCGCATATTATGTTACACTTACTTTTACAATAGGATTTTGTTCTCGCAGAAAGGTATTTTACTATGGTCGAAATCTGGCAGACAACCATCCCCACACTCAGCGGTGAGGTTCCCCGCTCTGTGTATGTATATTTACCATTGGATTACGCCGAAAGTCACGCATCCTATCCGGTCTTGTATTTATTTGATGGACAGGAGGTATTTTCTCAGCAGAATGCACGCTTCGGGTCAGATTTTGCTCTGGATACTTTTCTGGATGCAAACCATGTTCCTTTGATTGTGGTGGCTGTCGCGTGCAATGCCGATGTTGCCGGGGCGCGGCTGGATGAGTATTCCCCCTTTGATTTTTCCCACAAGGTGTTTGGCGACCATACCGGAAAGGGTAAACAGACGATGGATTGGTACGTCCACACATTAAAGCCCAAAATCGACAGTCTGTACCGCACACTGCCGGACCGAGCGCACACCTACATTATGGGCTGCTCTATGGGCGGATTGATGAGCTTGTATGCATTATTGGAATACAACAGCGTATTTCACGGTGCTGCTGCGCTCAGCCCTTCGCTTTGGGTTGCCCCAGCACCCATGCGCGCTTTGATTCGCACGGCGCACATTGACCCGGATACGATCCTGTATATGGATTGCGGTCAAATCGAAATGAAACAGCAGCGCAGTCTGGCGCAGCTTTTCCCGGATTTTTCCAAAGCGCTGGAAAACCGCGGTGTTTTATTAACACAGCGCATCGTCCCCGGTGGAAAACACAGCAGTGAAAGCTGGAAACGCCAGCTTCCTTTTGTATTGTTCACCCTGCTTTATACTTAATCCTTTTAACGCCGTCTCCTATTGACAAGTTTTTTCTGCCGCTGTACTATGAATCATCAACACAACAAGGAGGATTCCCCATGAAATCCATCGTTAACACTGAAAAAGCACCCGGCGCAATCGGTCCTTACTCTCAGGCTGTCACCACCGGTAATTTGGTTTTTGTATCCGGTCAGCTTCCGCTGGACCCGACTACCGGTGCTTTTCCGGAGGGTATCGCAGCGCAGACTCGCCAGTCTCTGACCAATGCAAAAAATATTCTGGAGGCTGCCGGCAGCAGCATGGACAACGTGGTTAAGACCACCGTATTTTTGTCTGACATTGCCAACTTCGGCGCCATGAACGAAGTTTACGGCACCTTCTTCACCGAGGGCAACTATCCTGCCCGTTCTGCATTTGAGGTAGCCTGCCTGCCCAAAAATGCACTGGTGGAAATTGAAATCATTGCTACAGTCTAAGAACTGTATTGCATCCAACAAAACAAAAGGAGCGGCTGCAACAGCCGCTCCTTTTTTCTATCTATTTATGCTTCCGGCACCTTGTAAATTGCCGTATCTTCTGTTTCGAAAACAGGCTCCACACCAGCAAACGGATCGGGGCGCAGCCATTTGGTAACGACCAGATAATCAATCCCTTCCTGCTGTGCCATGGCAAATGCAGTTTTTGCATCTTCGCACGCAAACATAACGTCGTTCACCTGCTCCAGCTGACGGCGCATTTCGTCGTAATCGTGACCGTAAGTCAAACCATACAGCCAGCCTTCCACATAAGCCTGACGACCGCTCATTGCCGTCAGGTAATGCCAGATACCTTCCTTTGCGTAATAAGGATCTCGTGCATTGCGATTAGTTGCGAACATTTCATCCGGTTTCAGATTTTCACGCAGCCACATAGCCGTTTCTTCGTCAGCGGCTGTGACGGTCTGCGGGTCGCGGGGATATTCCGGACGCATTCCCAGCGTATGGCGTGCCGCTTCAAAGCCGTTATATCCGTACGGTGCCAGCGTGATTGCTGTCGCAGCCAAACAGACACCAGCCAACACACCGGCACCCCCGCGCAGCGGCTTGCATTTTTTCAGCAGGTCTTCGATATCCAGTGCGCAGAACCACATGAACAGCAGTGCTGCCAGCAGGAAATACGCCTGAGAAGCTGAGTAGTGATAGTAGATGTAGTATGCCATCAAACCGCCAATGGTAGCGGCATTCACTACCAGACGCCCAAAGGAAAGCTCTTTGCGATGAATTGCACTGCATACCACGCTGATCAGCCACAGCGCAGCGCCCAAAGGCAGACTGCGCAGCACATCCAGGCACAAATCTTTCGGTGTCTGCCATACGGACAGAATCAAATTCTTCTGGGCAAACTGATACACGAAGTGCCAGCACAAAGCAAAGAAACCGCCGCCAATGCCTGCCATCAGCAGACCTCTGCGGTAAAAACGATGCTGGAACACCAAGCCAAAAATAACACTTGCCAGCAGCGCACAGGTCAGCAGCATACTGTACAGGTTTTTGGACATGAGCAGCGTCAGGGTCGAAAGCGCAAATGCCACATAGAACCGCGGCGAAATCGTTTCGTCTTTTTCTGCACGGAAAATATAAATCAGCACCGCACACGTCAGACCCGTAGCGGTTGCCAGACCATTCATATCCAGCATGATGTCCAGCGTAATGCGAGATCGCCAGCCGTTCAGGAACAGAACCGCAAAGGGCATCATTGCTGCCAGCTTTTCCGATGCACCGTAAGTGCGTGCTGCAGCATACAGACCCACCACCAAGAACAGCAGCAAGAACGGATAAGTATAAAAACAGGTTGCTTCATACGGCAGCACGCCCGAAAACATGGCACCAAAACCGGAAATTGCATCGCCCAGATAATGGTAGCTCAGCTGAGAACCATACAGCTGAATATCCATAAACGGCGAGCCCAGCTGCACTGCACCTGCGTTAGCGGTACGCCACATCATATCCTGCGGGTAAACCATGTTGCCCGCCATGCTCGCCTTGGAAAACGACAGCACACCCTGAAAGGTAAAGACAAACAACGCACCCGCAAATGCCAGTACCAACAACGACCACTCCGGACGCATTTTCCACTGGATGCGCGGCTTATTTTCCCGCAGTGCCTTCACCCAGAGCCACAGCTGCCAAACCGTCAACGGCAACAGCGGAATCAGCATTCCCCACAGCGGCAGGGCAGTCAGGCGACCAACGGATATATAGGCAAGGAACAAAATACCCAGTCCCAGCGAAAAAGACATTACTGTTTTTTCTGCGCATGTCAGCTGCGGCATCAACAGTTCTGTTATACGCACACCCGGCAAATAGAGCAGACAAAATACAATACAATACCATATACAGCGAAAAACACTGCCGCCCGCCAGCGGAATCGCCGCAAAATACGTTATCCCTGCCGCAATCAGCAGCGCAATACTAATCCGCTGCATCCACAGATTGATTTTTTCGTTTTTAAGCTGATTCATTTTCCATACACCTACTCTGTATACTCGGGCAGCTGCAAACCGCAATTTTTCTCTGGCCCGGTTAGAAATATATACGAAAAAAGCCCGTTTACAACAAATGCGTAAACGAGCTTTTTTTGGCGGAGTAAGAGAGATTTGAACTCTCGCGCCGGTTTCCCGACCTACGCCCTTAGCAGGGGCGCCTCTTCGACCTCTTGAGTATTACTCCAGAGCAAAGTGATTAAAAATATTCACTTTTAATAAATGGCGGAGAGAGTGGGATTCGAACCCACGGAGGTGTGACCCTCGGCAGTTTTCAAGACTGCTTCCTTAAACCACTCGGACATCTCTCCAGAGTGGACCGTGGTGCCGCCTGCACCAGATGCGATACAAATATTATCACATAATCCATCCAGCGTCAAGTCTTTTTCCAAAAAAAGTCTCCCGTCTTGCGTTTTTTTCTTATGCCACCCACAATTTCGGTGTTTCCTGCGCAGGCGCAGTACGCTGGTGAGGCGCTTCCTGATTTCGGCGCATCTGCTGTGCTGCACGTTTTGCCTGCCGTGCCACACGTTCCATATGCTGAATTTCGTCCCATGCTGCATGGATTGCTACCGCCAGGCTCAAACAAAGCACAAAGCACGCCAAACGATTCATTTCCCCGATGGCGAATGCACCCATAAACATCAGTTCCGCCACCAGCATCAGGGGAACACCCAAATTCAACGCTGCGTACTTTACCATGTTTTTCATGTTTGTTCCTCCCTTTATGCCTCACTCGGTTGTAAATACAACCGTTTGTTGTTTCTTCTGCCCCATGATAATACAACCATTCGTTGTTGTCAACTGTATTTTTACAACTTTCGACCGATTCCTTCCTTGCTTTCCTTTACAATTACATCTTTTAGTTGTATACTGTTAAGTAACAAATTAGGACAGGAGCTTGTACCTATGGAATTTTCGAAACAGCTGCGCGCAGCGCGCAAGGCAGCCCATCTCAGCCAAACCGAGCTGGCTACCAGCCTGGGTGTTACGCAACAGGCTGTTGGTAAATGGGAAAACGGCAAATCTTCGCCGGACCCTTCCACTTTGGCGCGTATTGCCGCTTTGCTGCACACGACTACCGATGCGCTTTTGGGTCTGCATCGTGAAAATGAAACCACGCGCGCTGCGGAGGATCGCTTCTTCGGCGGCTATCAGGAAAGCCTGATCCCTGTGATCGGCACCGTGAAAGCCGGATATGGTGCGCTTGCCTTTGAAGAAGACTACGGTCAGGAATACGCACGCGTCAAAGATCCCGCCAACTATTTTTATCTGGTAGTCAAGGGTGACAGCATGGAGCCCCGCATCCTGGATGGTGACCTTGCACTGGTGCATCGCCAGAACACACTGGAAAACGGCGATCTGGGCGTTTTCGTCTATGGCTCTGAGGGCGAAGGCACCCTGAAAAAATATGTGCAGCGCGGGAACACTATTATTTTACAGCCCTTCAACCACAATTATGACGACCTGGTCATAAAAGGTGAAGAATTGAACTCGCTGTACATTGCCGGTAAGGTAGTGGAAACCAAGGCAAAGTGGTAATTGTATTCACCCCGAAATAAATTATTTCGAGCAGCCCAAGCCGGGCTGCTCTTTTTTGCTTGTTTTTTTACTGCGCACATCCAAAAATAACGGGAACAGGAAAAATTATTCCGAATGTTTTGTAAATTATCTATTTCTCCCCCTTGCTAAAAACTGGGTTTATGCTATACTGTCCTTTAGTTTGCAGCGGCAACTGACCACTGCAATAAGTATCATCGACCCAAAGGGTCACAAATAAAAGGAGTTTGCAAAATGGTTCGCATTACCATGGAAGACGGCGGCGTAATTGATATCGAGCTGGATACCGAGGCTGCCCCCATTACCTGTGAGAACTTTCTGAAGCTGGTCAAGTCTGGTTTTTATGACGGTCTGACCTTCCACCGTGTCATCCCCGGATTCATGATCCAGGGTGGCTGCCCTCTGGGCACTGGTACCGGTGGTCCCGGCTGGACCATTAAGGGTGAGTTCGCTGCAAACGGCGTAAACAACCCCATCAAGCACACCCGCGGTGTTGTCAGCATGGCTCGTTCCATGGACCCCAACAGCGCAGGCAGCCAGTTCTTCATCATGCATCATAACGCATCCCACCTGGACGGTCAGTACGCTGCTTTCGGCCGCGTTGTTGCAGGCATGGAAGTAGTAGACAAGATTGCTTCTGTTGTAACTGACTGGAACGACAAGCCCCGCATTCCTGTGCGTATGGCAAAGGTCGAGGAGATCTAATCTCTCTGCACCCAATTGATTTGAACAAAAAAGCGCGCCGCAGAATTTTCTGCAGCGCGCTTTTTCTATGTTACTTTATCTGTTTGTATTAGAAATCAATGCCACAACGTCTGCCACTTTGCCGCAAACTCCTCCAGCGGGGTAATGATGGTTTGCAGGGATTCCATCACATCGGATACCGTTTCCAGCTTTTCGTCAGCGTCCTCCAGAAAAGCCGACGTTTCCTCCTGAATGGCAGCAATCTGGCTTTCCGTCTGATTCATAAACGCCACACAGCGAGGTACAAACACCAGCAATGCTACCACAACAATGGCGCACTTGATAAAAAACCAGATACGACGCTTTTTCTCACGCTCTTCCTGCCGTTCCAGCAGCTCAGTCTGATGTGCCAGCGCGCTTTCCAGCTCCGTGATTTTCGCTTCCAGTCGTTCTTTTTCCGTGTAGTCGTCCATAGTATTCCCTCCCTGATTGCTTTTTCTCAGTATAGCAGAATTACACCGCAGCGTCCACGCTGTCGACATAAGTTTCGCGCAGTTTCCGATACTCTGCAAGGTCCGTACTTTGCCGCAAAATATGGGTCAATACATTGTCCCGCGCAGTCGCTGCCTGCTGCATCAACTGTTCCAGCTGGTCTGCCAGTGTGCCGGCACGGTGCAAAATCTCAGCCGGGGATAAAAGCCCATCTCTGCATTGCACCGGCGCATCCGATGCATCCGGGCTTTCCAGCCCAAACTCCTCGATTGCCTGTACATACTCGCCCAGGCGATCCTCCACTTGATGCGCTTGTTGCAAAATACACCGGTACTGACACAATAAATCTTTACTCTCTTCTGTTTTCACGCGGGACCTCCTCTTTTCTGTACAGATTTCGGTACTACTGATTTGTTATACTCCGTAAGGGGCAAATAGAATCTCCTTGACGCAGTTCCTAATCAAGTATATAATATTTCTTGGAAACCTGTTGTTTCCGTCTTTCATTTGCATTTTATACTTGGTCAAGTACTTTGTCAAGTATTTTTCCAAAAATCGAGAGGAGCCTTCGCCATGTCCATGCTATACGATACGGTGGCACGCCTTTGTGCCGACCGTGGCATCAGCGTCACCGCAGCCTGTAAACGCGCCGGAATCAGTCCCGGCATTTTGAGCGATTTGAAAAACGGGCGCAAAAAAACCGTTAGCATCGAAACCGCCCGCAGCCTTGCGGATGCGCTGGGGGTATCTGCCGATGAACTGACCGGCGGCACACACACGGCAACGCCTGCGCAGGACGATTTGATTGCGTTTTATGGCGAAGTTAAGGATTATCTGGACGAGGACGACAAACAGGATCTCATTGCCTTTATGCGGGTAAAGGCCGAGCTGAAGAAAAATGACAAGAACCGAGAAGACGGAACAGGAGTTGGCTGATATGGGCGTGCAGGTGGTGGGTTATCCGCCGCTGCACCGCAAGGCTGTTTCTTCACCGGATGGCTTTGTGATGTTGGGTCAGCTGAATGATAGCAGAGAAAAGCGCACCGTACTGGAACACGAAAAGCAGCATTTTCGGCTTGCCGCTTTTTACAAGCAGGATTGCCCCCCACAGGAGCGTCGCCGCAGCGAAGCCCGTGTGGATCGTGCATTGATTCAGGAGCTATGTCCCCTGCCCCAACTGCGGGATTTTCTGCGCAAGGGTCGCAGCGTAGCTGAAATTGCCGAAGAACTGGAAATCACCGAGGAACTGGTCACGCAGGCTTTTGCCTTTTACCGTGCTATGAACCCGGATGCTTTTACCGATTGAAATAAAAAAGCCCCGACATT
>CALFLK010000011.1 GCA_937880095.1 uncultured Faecalibacterium sp.
TATACCCGGACAAGAGGCATTTGTCAACATTTATTTTCAAAAAATTTCGCACTTGAAAAGTAAAGCATTAAATGCAACAAATTTTCGGCTCTGTTTTTGTGGATTTTAGCGTAAAGCAAACAAGCCGCCAAGCGCACCCCGCTTGCGGTTATCCCTTATTGTTCATTTTTACCAGTGATTTTCTGCTTTCTATGTGCTTTATGCTGTCAAACCAAGCTCCCGCAGGCATTCGCGGAACATTGTGCCGGCGCTCTTATAGCCGAAAATTTTTCTGGGATAGCTGTTGATCCAGTTCTCCGTAGCCGCGATTTCCTCTGCCGTGACCTTTGAGAAGTCTGTGCCTTTCGGGTGCCTGCGGCGAATCATGCCGTTCACATTCTCATTGCTCCCGCGTTCCCAAGAAGAATACGGATGACAATAGTACACCTTCGTCCGCTTATCTCCGGTGATGCAGGACTGTTCCAGCTGGTCGGCCAATGCAAACTCACTGCCGTTGTCCACTGTGATGCTCTTATAGATAATGCCAAACTTCTCTGCACCTAACTTCCGTTCCAGTGCATTGATTGCCCGCACGGTCGTCTCTGCGCGGCGATCTGGCACCACTATAATATTTTCGTTCCGGGTCTTGCGCTCAGTCAGCACCAGCAGCGCAACCGTGCTTTTCTTCTTGCCAGAATACACCGTGTCCATTTCCCAGTGTCCAAATTCTTCACGGTCTTTTACTTCCGCCGGGCGTTTTTCGATGCTCTCACCGGCAGGCGCACGAGCAGGATCCTTTGTTTTCACCTTTTTATAGTCGCCCTTATGCACTCCATGTCTGGGCAGAGCCTTTTGCGTCAAGTTCAGGAACACGCCCTTTTTGATGTAGCTGTATATGGTAGGCACCGATATATGCGTTTTGAATGTCCGTCCTTCTTCCAGGGCATAACCGTACACAGCAGCCGGTGAACAATCCTTATCTATAATGGTCTGCTCGATATAGCTTGCAAGCTCATGATCCTTGCCAATCTTAAGGTTTGGTCCCTTCTCCCGAAGATGTGCCTGATACCTTTGTTCTGCAATATCCGGGCTATATGTAGGAATCAGCTTCCACGTCTTACCGTCCAACTTGTCGTAGCTGCCGCGCTTCAATTCCCGGTACACCGTGGACGGGTCCACCCGCAGCCTGTCTGCGATTTCCTTTACTCTCAGCCCATCTTTCAACCACTTTTCGATACGGATTCGGTCTGTAAGCGTAAGCTGTTTGAACACTCGCACGCCGTTTTCCTCCTTCCGACTATGGCGTTTATTTTCGTTTTAAGCGTAAATTATACGGTGTACCGTTGTCAATTCGCAAACTTTCCACACTTTGCACATTTCCTTTGTGCAAAACTCCCAGACAAACAAAAAATGCCCCGCCAGCAATCCATCAGGATGCCAGCGGGGCATTGCTTTACTTAGTGGAGATACCTTGCCAATTCAGATGCAACAAAGCCTGCGATCACTGCCGCAATGACTGCCCACCAGAGTTTGTTTCCAAATACTCCGGGGGCTTTTTCCAGCGCGGTCAAGCGGTCGTCCTGCTTCTTGTTCTGTGCCGTCACAACTTCAAGGCTCCGGTTTGTGGTTTCGAGTTGCTGGATGGTCAACTTGATATTGGTGTTCATGCCGTTTACTGCATCGGTCAGCTTCCCCAGCTCGTCCAGCCGGTGGGTGTTGCTCTGTGCACGGTTTTCGACCGCTGTCAGGCGATGTTCCAGTTCCTCGTCAGTCATTACGCTTGTTCTCCCCCACGTTACCGAAATGGGCCACAGTAGTGGTTTCTGCGGATTTCTTTGCCATGTAATCTTCGAGCTTCTTCTTGGTAAAGTCGAACACAAGCTGCACGATCCAATCCAGCGTCCGCTCATTGATTGCCCAGTCCAGCCAGTCCGGGGTGTACCCACGCAGTACGGCAATGACATGGGCTTTCTTTTCTGCACCCGCGCCACTGCCGAACTTTTCCTCTGCGTTGACGATCCACTTGTACACAGTCTTTGCGACCACAAGGCCGTAGCCCAGACGTACCGCCGCCAGCGCCGTGACCACAAGGCCGACCGCCATGAAGATGCAGGCCAGCCATTCAGGGAATGCCATCAGAAAAACTTTCAGAATGTTCTCCATTTTGTTTTCCTCCTACTCTTAACCCACCCAACGGCTCTTTACCGCACGGGTGTCGATGTGTACCCAGCCAGCAGGGCGACCAGTTTTTACCGGGTAACGTCCGATGCCGCCGGTGTTTTTCAGCAGCGTTTCGGCGTAGGTCGAGAGCGTTTCCACGTCCACGCCCTGAATCCGAATATCTGCCGCCATACCGTAGCAATGCTGACTGTACGTTGCGCCCTTGACCGCCTTGTTATGGGCGGCAGTGCGATATGCGCTGGTGATCGTAACAGCCTTTCCAAAGTGATTCCGGATGTTCTGCAACAGTTTCACCAACACATCATCAATAAAGATGGGGTCAGTCCCATCCTTGCAGCGAAACTCTTTCACGGCAAAGTTTGCGGACAGTTTCTTGTTACCATCCTTTGCCAGTGAATAGGCTTTAATCGCCATTGTCGTTTTCTCCTTTCTGGCTCAATACCATTTTGCAGCCGCTCGACCCACACTCAGCCACCAACACACCGAACTCGGCCCGTTCGGTGGTGGTGTTCTCGCCCTTGGCTTCCAGCCTGTCCAGCAGGCTTTCGCACAGATCGGGCCAGCTTTTATGCTGCATAGTCTTCGCCCGTGATGTTCTTGTAGTCCTCGGCGGTGATCTCGCCCTTGTTTACGCGCTCGGCCAGAACTTTCTTCACGCCAACGCGGCGGGATGCGGGCATCTCTGCCCAAGTCTTAGTGCCTGCAATCAGGCGGTTTGCCCAGATAATGTTCATGGTGATACCTCCTTATTCCTTGTTCAGCGCTGCGTCCAGCTCACACAGCGCGGTTTCGATGTCGGTCAAGCGCTTCTCGTTGGCCGCGTCCTGTTCGCACAGGGCATCTTCCATTTCAGCCACACGGTCGGGCAACTGTTCGTGCTCCTGCTGCTTCTTGGCTGCGGCTTCCTTCTCCTGCCGGGTGGGCAGATTGTCCTTTTTCCACTGAATCATGGTGACTGTCCTCCTTACTGGAATGCGCCGGAAACGGCCTCGATATAGCCGCCGGTGCCGGATTCGCCGCGCTCCACGCTGACGCGGAAGTTAAACGCCGCGCCGTTGGCGGCGGCCTTATTCTCAAAGACGATGTTCACGCTTTTTTTTACCTCGGTCGTGGCATCCTGCCAGACCGGGGAGCTGTCGAGTGCGTTGTTGGTCACTTCGGCTTTGAACTTCGCATCATCGGGGATGGAGCCGGTCACCTGAAGCACGGCAACGGTAATGTCGCCCTCAACGGCCAACGGTTTAGCCAGCGTCACGCTTGCGGCGTGGACGGCCTTGGTAAAGGTCGCGGACGTGCTGACGGTTTCCTTGCCGTCGCTCACCTCAACCGTCAGGGTGTGGCTGCCATTCAGGACGCGCTGGAACCCTGCGGCATCGGCGGCCTGCTCAAAGGTCATGGTCGTGCCGCTGGCAACGCCGGTGCGGGTCTTGGTGGTCTTACCGTCCAGCTTTTCGGTGACAGTCAGGGTGTCGCCGTCGGCATCGGTGACGGTATACTTCCATGCAAAGGCCGTGTTCTTCTCGCCAAGAGCTGCGCCGTCCGTGCTGACGGTAGGTGCAGTGTTGACACTGACCGTGCCATCGTCAGAGACCACGAGTGTAGAGGGAAGAATGAAAGCGGGGCGAACACCATAGGAGTCGTAGTACCAGTGATTGTTGTAGGAGCCATCGGTGTAGACGCTCCAGACGTTGTAGTAATTGTTGGCGCGCGGAGAGCGCAGCCACCAAATGGCAGCGGAGCTGCCATTGTATGCAATACGCTTGCTGTTGCCGCCAGAGCTGTTGCCAAAGTACGCCAGCCGAACACCATCCTTGGGGAAATAGCCGTTGTCGCTGGTCGTCCAGCCAACCTCATAACCAGACAGCAGGAATACTTTCGTGCTCAGGCCATTGGAGCCGGTGGCAAGGCTGCCGCCGGAACCAGTGCCGTTCTGGTACGGGATTTTCACCTGCTTAATAGCTGCCCGGATGTTGCTGTCGATGAGGTTGTAGAATGTTCCGTTCAGGTATGTGTGGATGCTGGAATCCTTGTAGGAGTTATTGTTGCCGAACGTGGACGTGGTGTAGATGTCCTTCATCAGCAGCCACGTTCCATTGCAACTCGAATCATAGGTGCTGGTGTTCGGGTTGCCCTGCTGCACAACAATAAAATCTTTGGACGCGCCGTTGACTTTGATTTTGACAATGCTGCCAACGGCTTTCGTGCCCAGTTTTACGTTTGCCATTGTTACCTCCTTGTTTTCGTTCAGGCCCACGGCATGATCTCCGCGGGCCGCGTGTTCTGCGATACAGAGAGGGACAGGGCTTTGTGCTGCTTCTTGTAGATGCAGCGGCATTGCCTCGCCCGCCGTCTGTCACGCGCGAGTTTGTTCGAGTTGATTTTTCGATGGATAGGGATTTTACAGTCAAGCAATTTTTCGAGCCGGTCAGCGTACTTGCGGCGTAAAGAGTAAGTATCACCATGGGCGGCATGGGCATCCCACGCATCAAAGCTCCGCAGGATTTCCTGCTTGGTCACTTCGCCTGCGGGGTATGCCGTCTCCCAATATCTGATCTTGTTCTTCATCCGCTTGGAGCTATCCCGGCGCAGCTTTTGGATGACCGCGCCGGTGTCGGTCAGGTAGCTATGGAATCCCAGAAAATCAATACCGTTCCGCAGCGGGAAAATAGCGGTTTTCTGGTTCAGCTCAAGGCCGTAACTGTCCATGAGCGCCCGAACATCCCGGAGAATGCACTGCAATTTCTTCTTGTCCGAACAGATGATGTAGAAATCATCCATGTATCGGCCATAGTATTTGATGCGGTACTTTTCTTTGATGATGTGGTCAAACTCATCCAAAAACATCAGCGCAAAGAGCTGGCTCGTCTGGTAGCCCAGCGGCAAGCCGTCCTCCATCACGTCGATGTAGATGCAAAGCAGCTCATAGACACGCGGGTCAACGCCGCGCTTGTCCAGCACGGCCTTGAGCTTGCGTTTTAACTTCCGGTGGTCGATGCTGGCAAAGAAATGCCGCACATCGCCTTTCAGCACCCAGCCGTCCGCGCCGTGTCCCTCACGGCGGTAATAGTCCACCATGTGAGTTTTCAGGCGCATCAGGCCGTCGTCTGTGCCTTTGCCGGTCTGGCTGGCGTGGCTGTCCCGAATAAAGCTCCTTGTCAGGGCATCATACAGGATGTTATCGACCAGAGCGTGCAGCACCACCTTGTCCACAAATGCGGGGGCGTGTACCATGCGGCGCTTCGGCTCGTAGACGGCAAAGACCTCAAACTTGCTCGGCACATAGCATATCTGCTGCCGAATGCTCCCGTCTGGCTGCCGCACATTGCAGACAGCCAGCTTACGGGAGAGCTTTTCCGTGCAGGCCAGCGCCTGCGCCTCGTACTCGATTGTTTTGCTTTTACTGCGCTTTCCCTTCCGGGCTTCAAGGTAGGCTTTGTAAAGTACCTCAAAGCTGCACAGTTCTTCGTATGTCAAAATGACCCTCCGCTGGTTCGCGTTACGGTAGTGGGCTGCATCCGGCAGGGATGGCCCACCTCAGCGGGATGTATTTATCACTTGCCTGCATCGGCAAGCGACAGGATGCGGTTTCCTTTGATGGGCGCACTGCTTTCAGCTTATGCCTACTCGTCACACGGTTCCATCAGAGCGGGGCGAACACCATAGGAGTTGTTGTACCAGTTATTGTTGTTGGAGCCATCGGTGTTGACGTTCCAGACGTTGTTGTTATTGTTGGTGTTCGGAGAGCGCAGCCACCAAATGGCAGCGTCAGACAAACAAACCGCACCCTTTATGCAAAGCGGTTGCCCGCTGTGCGTTTACGGTTCCGGGTAAAGGACGGCTTTCAGGGCGGCAGCCTGTTCGGTCAGCCGTTTCCGTTCCGCTTCTGCCCGGAGTTTTTCGGCACGTCCGCGTTCCGACGTGAGCCACTTCATCGCCGGGTATTTTACGTCCGTGACCTTCTTTGTCCAGATACCGGCTTTCTTTGCGCTGATGATACCTTCCTCCGTGCAGATGGTCAGGTATTCCAGCAGCAGAGAGCAGCCGTCCACAACTGCGCCGATCTTCTCAACGCGCTTGTCGTAGTCGGTCTGGAAATTGACGTTGTTCGCCGCGTGTGCATCCAGCAGGATTTGCCGGGCAGTCAGCCGGATGCCCTCACCGTACAGACGGAAAGTGCTTTTGGAAAAGCCCTCCCTGTCCCGTGTGTCGAGTGCATGGACGGCAGTGCCGCACACCTTCTGGATGTCGCGCACATCTTCGAGCGCCGCGACTTTCTGGATGATCTTCCGGGCATCGCTCCGGCTGATGTCGTCGGTGACAATGCGGGTTGCCCTCTGGGTGTACCGCAGCAGCTCCCGCGCATTCGCGCCAACCTTGAACGTTTCAGCCATCGTCAGAACTCCACCCTTGCCTGCTCGGCATTCCACGCGCCGGTCACGGTCAGGCCGTCCAGACTGCCGAACGTGGCAGAAAACGGGTTTTTCGTGACGTTCGTGCCGAACTTCAGCTCAATGGCCTTGATGCTGGCGTTCATAGCTGCCACACTGGCACGGATGTCGCTGTGGGCGGTCTCCGCACCGTTGTGAGCGTCCACGGCTGCGCTGATGCGCTGGTCGGTCTCGGCCTTTTTGTAGCCGTCCACTTCCCACCGCTGGCTCTCGGTCAGGTGGCCGTCTGCATCCAGCGTGGCAATGCCGCCCGGAATGCCGATCTGGTCAGTGCGGACAACATCTTCATCCGGCGCCTTGCCGGGGCCTGCGTTAAAAGAACCGTATGCCATTTAGGTTCCCCCTTCCTGTGCATCCGTGTATTTCACGGTGCTTGTAATGTGATACTGTGCAGAAATTTTCTCGGTCGGAGCTTTGGCGGCCCTCAGCCGCAGCTTTCCTTCGAGGCTTTCGGTCGCAATAAAGCCCACCGCACCCGCCACATCGTAAAATTCCGGCAGTACCGTAACATCCACAATGTCGGTAGCCAACAGGCCCGCAATGGGGATGTCACAATAAAAATAGCCGGGGGAGGAATCATCCTCGCCCCAGCCATCGACCGGAATCGTAAAAGACACCGCAGCCGTGACATCCTGCTTTTCGTGCAGGATGTCATCGGTTTCCTCGAATCCGTTTGCCGTTGCTTCGGAAAGGTCTCCGAGTGCGGTGTTGCACTGCTTGATGTGGCTGCAAAGCGCGGCAAGCCCTGTGCCCAAAAGCGTTTTGATCTTCGCTTTTGCCATAGAGCTTACCTCCTCATGTCTTAGTCAGCCAGCAGAGCGGCGATCTCCTCTGCGGAGAAGTCCTCCACATCCTCGTCGTGCAGAACATTCTCCGGCTCGGTGTACACGACGACTTCCTTGCCGTCAATGTTCACATTGCCGTTGGTGGAGCTGGCTGCGGTCTTGGTGGCACCCTCAGAGACACCGGCCAGCTTTTCGCCCTCGGCATCGGTCATCAGGCGCTTGCCAGCCTCGGCGGCCACAAAGTCGGCAGGCTTCTTGCCGCTGTCGGTCAGGTTGCCCTCGCCGTCCAGCGCAGCGAGGTTGCCGGTGGTAGCACCAGTGACCTTATCGGCCTTGCCGGAAATGTCCACTTCCTCAGGGGTGGGAACATACAGACCGTCGTCCTTCAGGGTCAGAGCGTTGCCCGCAGCAGCGGAAACATTGACCTTGACATCCACCTCATAGCCAGCGATGGTAACGGTGGTGGAAGCATCCTTGCCGACGGCCTTAGCCTTGTAGGTATCCACCAGCGCAGCCATGCTCAGGAAAGAGTAGGTGCAGGAGTCAGGATTCTCGCCCTTGACGGCCAGCACCATGACGGGCTTGCCGTCCAGCTTGGGGTCTGTAGCGCCGGGGTAGGTCGCAGCATCGAACTTGAACTTGGCCACGAAGGTGGTCTTGGTCTGGTCGAGGAACAGCTCAGAGGGGAAGTCAACGGAGAAAGCAGCAGTGCCGCTCTTGTCGGTAGAGGTGTAGAAGTTCACGGTGTTGCCGTCAACGCCAAGAGACTTGATAGCAGCGTTGGCTGCGGTCTGCACAGGGGTAAAGGCGTCCTTCTTGACGAAAGTCTTCTTGATCTCAGCGGTCAGGTTGCGGATGGTGGTCTTGGTAGAAATCTGCTTAGACATAATAGTGTCCTCCTAAAAATTATTTCAGCATATCAACGATTTCCTGCTGCGTTTCTTCCTCGTCGAGCAGGTCTTCACTCGTCATAACGGTTTCTTTGCGGACGGTCAGCGCGTTTGCGCTGTCGAAGTCAAGACCTTCGCCGATGCGGACGGCAATAGCGCCGCTTGCGTCGCGCTTCAAGCCCTGACCGATGCTTACGCTACCGGTTTCACCCGAACCACCTCCTTTCCCGAACAGGGTTACGGTCGCCTGAATATCTGCTTCCGGGATGCGCTGAGCGAAAAATCTGATGAAACCATCATGCGTTTCGCACCCGTTCAGGACGCCCGCTTTGGTCGTAGTATAGAAGCTGCCGGGAGATACAACGCCAACGGGTACAAGCTCGCTGGTGCTGTCCGACAGTTCTGCATCATAAATGCACTGGTAGTAATCCATACCGCCAGCGTTTTCGTAATCATCCTCGCTGCGGGCGGGCTTCCACTCGTCAGCTGCAAGGGTGAGTTTGTAGGAGCCATAGTAGCCGCCGCCTGTGCCGCCGTCCACCTGCTCCTTGATAAGAGCCTTTACCTGTTCTTCGTTCAGGATTTCCCCGGATTCAGACAGGTTCTTCACGGCTGCGCTGACCGCTGCCGTGATAGTCGCCGCATGGGCACTGGCGTCGGCGTTGTGCTTCTCGATCTCGGCCTTGACCAGCTTTGCGAGAGCCTGCATCTGCGGGTCAACGGTAATGCTGATATTGGCCTTGTTCGACACAGCAAGCAGCGCCGACAGCTCAATCTCAAAATCGCCGTTCACTTTCGTGGACGGGACCTCCACTCCGCGTGCATCCTGCATAATAAACAGGAGTGTTTCTGCATCGTCGTTCAGCCTGCCGTAAACGCCCACCTGATGCATGATGTACGTTTCATCCGCACCGGTGATCTGGATTTTTACCCGCCGAGCCGTCTCACCGCCGCTTTCAACGGTTTCGATGTCCAGCAATTTCAGGTCATGTGTTTCGCCGCTTACCCCGGTTTCCCCCGAGAGGTCTGCGTCAGCCGTACCGGTGCCGCTCACAGCGCGGGTGATTACCAGCGCACCACCGGAGAGAGATTCCGACAGCAGGGCGGCACCGGCGGCGGTGTAGCTAGATTTTTCCCAACTCACGTTGTCTGTCCTCCAATAACAATGTTTATCGCCGTGTGCGACCGTTCAACGGTGCCCGCCGTAAAGGCTCGTGCTTTCACTGCCTTTGCTTCAACGGCACCGGGCAGCGCCACGGCAACCTGCATTTTCGATCTTCCGACCGCACCGGCAACATACGCCTTTGCGCCGATTTCCCGCGGCTTGATCCTACCGGGGACCTTTACGGTGCAGGATGTCGCCATGCCGCAGGGTGCGGCGGCGATATAAGCGGGCGACCGTTCATGCGGTTCGACGATGTAGATGATGTGCTCAAGGTGAGCGGTACAGCGCCGGGCATAACCAAGGCGCTTTTCAATTTCTTCCGGTGTGTAGTAAATGACACCATCATCGGTAATGTCTACGTTCATTCGCCAGTAGCCCGGCCTTCCTCCGTAGTCATACCATTCACTTATCTTCACATTCGGATAAATCGAGGACAGCGCCTTTTGGACTGCCCACTCCGTTCCGCAGTACCGACGGACTTCCAGCGCAGTTTTGATGATCCTGCGCTTTGTTTCAATCGGATAGCTGGTGTCGTACCAGTCAACGCGGAACTGAACCGCAAGAATATCCAGAACTGCCTCATCTGCACGGTCAATATCCGTGTAGATTTTCAAGCGTTCGGCAGCTTCCAGTTCCTTCTTGCGCCGCTCCCTGAAAACTGCATCAAGGATCTGTACCCATGGCTCTTTGGCAACATCAGGCGGTAGCCCTTCGACTAGGCCAACTTCGTGGAGTTCAATCATCTTCGATTCCTCCGTATGTCACCTTGCAGCTTCGGAGCTTTGCCACCTGAATTTCGGAGACAGTTGTTTCGACCGGTGTCAACAGACGTGGGCGTTTCGCACCAGCTTCCCGTACACGCATAATCAGCTCCGCCGGTTCGATGTCCCGGCCGATTTTTCTCTGCCAGGTTTCATACTCCTTCACAGCTGCTTCCACATTTTCCTGAATCGTCGATGCATTCTTGACATTGCTCAAGGCAATATGGTAAGTAAGCTCGATGTCATACGGGATTTCTTCCGGCGCATGGCAAAGAACCAGATCACCCATCGGGCGCTTTACCGTGTCGAAATATTCCTGCATTCCGGTACATTCTTCCCTTGTCGGAACTCTGCCTCCGGCCATCAGGAAGTAAATGTGGATCGTGTATCCTTCCTTGCAAACGATCTTCGTATCTGCCACATCGGACCGCCAGCTCGATGCAAAGTATTCATAGGCATCCACCGGACCGGCCACGGAGAAAATCGAAGGTGCATAGTTGATACGTCTGGTAAATGAATCGTCACCTTCCGTATCCGTACCGCCCGTGCTTGCCGAAACACTTTTTGCCCCGGACACATACGGGATAGGATCCACCAGCACATTGATTTCGCCTTCGGCAATCCCATCGCTGTTGCTTCCTGCCTCATCCGCCACGGCAACTACGTCCACGGTCAGTTCGCCGGGTAAGATCTCCGCATACTTTTCGGTTTTGAAATACCGTTTGTCTGCCGTTCTCACCTGTGTTCCTTCCGGGATTCCGGTTGCACTCGTTCTCGGCGCAGACAGTGTGAATCGAATAACCGCCGTGGCTTTTCCGGCTTCCAGGCGTTCCACTCCAACAAGCGGAGCAAGGTTGTCCAAATTCGGCCCCGTGCTCGTAGGCAGCAGTTCCGCTTTCAGACACGCCGTGCTGTACTCCATGTTGTGATGCGAACGATGTGCCAGTGTCAAAAGGACAAGCCGTGCTTCAGAACACCGTTCCAACGATACCTCACCGTTGAAAAGTTCTTTGTTGTACTTGCCAAACAGCGCCTTGCAATCGGCCACAGCTTCTTCCAGCGTTTCTTCGCCTTCAATGTCGATGTCCGGGATGTTCTCAAACTCTTTTATTTTAGACAAGCTCGTACACCACCTTTGGAATTACAACGCCATGCAGCACATCACTGTCCAGCCAGTCCACCCGCACCACTCTTGCCCGCGGCTCAAACGATGCGGTTTTCTCTGTTACCTCAGCCACATATAATCCCTTTGCCACCGGAAGTGGCTTATCGACAAATATGTTTGGATTGATTCCGAGTTCTCTGTCGCCCTCTTGGCTCCCGATTGGTGTGGAATACAGTGTGCGAAGGCACTTTGCAATGTCCTGCACTTCTTTTTGTTTTTCGCTGTCACCGGACAGCTCAACCACCGTGCTGCTGAAGTCGATCATATGTACTCCTTTATGGTCAGGCTCACCTTGCACTGCATCAAAAGCCCGTGTTTTATCACCGAATCCCAGCTGTCGCTTATTTCAGTGACCCGAAACTTGTTTTGCGATACCGGTGCAAACCCGATAATCAGGTAATGAATCTCTCCGTTCTCTGACATTTCTGTCAGACGGTTCAGCATCTTGCGAGGATTCACGCCGAGTGCTGCATCCAGAAGAATATCAAAGGTGTACTCTCTCAGTTTCGGTGATAAATACTCTGCTCGTGCTTTTCCTCCCAGAACTTCATGTTCCGCCCAGTTTGCGCCGGTCGTTCCCTTGAAGTTTGACGGGGTGAGCACACGCAGGTGTCCCACGGAGAAAATCACATCGCCGAAAATTCCAACATACATTCCAAAACCTCCTTACAGGGGTGCGGATGTTTTCTTGCCAAGGTTTCCGGTGTGCGTATGCGATACCAGCGATTTGCCGGACACAACAACATCGCCACCTCCGCCCTGGATGTTCACTGTTCCAGCGGTCGCATTGATGGTCGATGCCGTCATTTTCAATTCGCCGGATGCTGCAAGCGTGATCCCCGCCGGGGATGTCACCTTGATTTCTCCGCCCTCGCTGATGGTCACGGTTGCACCGCCCACCTGGATCTCAAGACTTTTCGCCTTCAGGATTTTCTTTCCGTCCACATAGTCGGTCAGTTCTTTTGCATTTGCATCAAACTTCCGATATGCCTTTCCTCGTGAGTTGGCATAATCCTTTCGGTAGACTTTTTCTTTTCCTTCAGGCGGTTTGTTCTTTTCATTCCAGACGGTGCCCACCACAACAGCATCCTCCGGGCTTTCTCCTGGATGCAGGACAAGCACAAGATCATCAACTTCCGGTGTCTGGTACTCGCCATTGGACAGAAACGGCACCATTTCCGTAACGGTATCGTCCCTGTCTGGGTAAGTAACTTCGCACTTTCCAGCCTCATAGTCGATAGAACTCACATTGCCGAATCTCACTTCACTGCTCATGCGAAATCCTCCTTTTCCACTTTGCTGGCCTTGACCTGTGTTTTGTAGCCGCTGGATGGAGATATGCTGTGTTCCATCTGATCAACGAAATACTTTCCGTCCATCTTTCCATAGCCAACTAGGTTAAAGCACTGCGCTGAAGCGCCGGCCGGATAGCCCAACATCGTAAAACTGATCTGGGTTGCTCCGTGGTTGGCATTCTTGATGGCCGCTATCAGGCGGGCTTTTGCGTCTGCCTCGCTGCTTACCTTTCCAGTAAGTTTAAGCTGGCGTTCGTCCGTGCCCACCTTGACGTTGATATTGATTTTTTTCTGTTTGTTGGTGTAGGTATAAAGGCCGCCCGTGTATGTTCCAGTCAGCTTTGTGTTCCACTTGAAACTTCCCGGCTCTACGCACAGGGCCGTCGGATTTCCAACGGGCCGGCTCTCATATACCGTCCATACAGGATCTTTCGCCTTGTACTTTTCCCGGTCGTACACCCAGAGCTTTGAAGTGTAGACTTTGATAACCAGTGCATAGGTGCTGCACAGATCTTGCAGAAAGGCACTATCTGTTCCGTCCTGTTCCTTTGCATCAATGCCGTGGTCGTCTCCCTCAAACTTCAGCTCCAATTTGTAACGGCCTGCAATGGTTTCAGCGATTTTCTTTACGCTGGTGTTCTTCCATGTAAAGGTCCGGTTTCTCTCGCTGAAGCTGGTGTCGTTCGGCTTTGCCACGCCGCCCATCGTCAGCGAATCAGGTGCACCGGCAAAACTAAGATCATCCAGCACGAATGCCCCGCACTCGGCGCTGTAATCTCTGTAGCCGCTCTCAATGCCCCCGATATTCCAGTCCTTTACAACAATAGCCGGGTAGAGCTTCACGCCCTTTTCCGGCATCCAGTCATTTTTCCATTTGGCAGCTTTGGCATTGACTGTAATGCTCACACTGTCGCTTTTGGATTCAGCCACATCCGTGTACTTGAAACTTTCCAGATCAGGTGCGATTTCTTCCGAAATATCGGTTTTCTCGTAGGTCAGAAGAACCGCAGCCTGCCTTCCTTTGGGTCTCGCTGCTGTCAGTACCATCATGCACCTGCCTTCCAGGGCGGAAGGTCTCCGCTCTTTTCAGCCGGCAGAGCTGGTGTTGACAGCACCGTGCCGGAATCGAACCGGACGATATGGATATATCTGGGGTTGTTCTGCATCAGCCAATCGGCTTTCAGCTCGCTTCCGTACACGTTCAGGGCAATCAGATCCCAGGTGTCACCGGACTTTGTGGTGTAATCAAGTGCCATACTGCGTGCGCCTCTTTTCGCGTTCGTACCGTTCCACATACTCGCAGAACTTCTCGTAACCTTCGTCCATAATGGAACGTAGATCTTCGGCATTCATGCTGCCGTAGATGGTGAAGTTTGGTGCATAAACATATGTGTTTCCGCTGGAACTCGTATAGGTACGCTGGTAGCTGTTGCTCGATCCACCGCGCTGGTTCCCGGTGCTGCCACCAGAAGCATCTCCGCTCCCGCCGATGGGCTTCAGCTCTACTTCCTGCTGGTAGTTCTGAAGGTCTGCCAGCATCGACAGATTTTGCCTTGTCAGTTCGCTGTTTCCAGCCGTCGGGAAGAAGTTTACATTGCTCAGGTCGTAGTTGTCCGGGTTTGCAGCGTATTCCAGCTTTGCCTTTTCCGCATCTGCTCCCCGGATAAACCGGATTGCCTTCTGAGTATTTTCGTTTGCAAGAACAGACTTGGCACCAGCAATCACTTTCCCGATTCCGGTGTTCAGCAGCTGTTGGGCTTTGCCCTGGTCATCCGACACGGTAGGTGTCGGCATTGCCGCCAGAGTTTCCAGCCCATCTACTGCATAGTTGGCGATCTCCGTGATACGGCTGAACGCCACACCAGCGTCGGACCCCAGTACCAATGCCGCTGCAACAGGCTGAACCATAGTGTCAAAACTTTGAGCCACCTGGTTGTAATACTGCTGGCGACGTGCTCTGTTGAAGTCGATCAGGTTAGAATCTTCTTCTGTAAAACCACCGTCCGCGAACATCTTCGGCTTTCTGCCGGGCAACCCCAGCAGATCACCCAGACCAACGCCCAGCAGCTTACCAGCGGTCAGCCAGGTATCAATGTTCTTTTCACGAACGCCGCGCCGGAAGCTGATAACGGCTTCCGGGCCAGCCTCACCAGCAATAGACGGTCCCTGCGTCATGCCGCCGTTGGCAAATGCCGGGACAGACACGGGTGACAGGTTGAATCCGAACGACTTACCGCCGATCACCGGAACCGGAATGCCGAACAGCGTTTCCGGTATTGTGAGCTGAATTTTGTTCAGCGCCCCAATGATGAAGTTGACCGCTTTCACGCCGATGGTTGCAACCTGCTTCAGGAAGCCGATGATGCCCAGAATCACAGGCTCTACCACAGGAAGCACCTTACCCACCAGATCCACCGCCACCTTGATGGCGTTGACCAGTGTGGTGCCTACCAGGCTTACCACCGTAGACAGCAGCGGCATGACCGCCGGAATGCCTTCATTCACGATAAAGCCGAAGATCTCAGTCAGCACCGGCTTGATGTGGTTTACTCCCAGATCTACAATCTGAGAGAACACACCGGCGAACGATTCAATCAACGGCATAACCGTCTGGATGGCAGGGGTCATAGCTCCGAACACGTCACCCAGATTTAGCCCTCCGATACTGAAGCCGGATAGCTTTTCCTGGATGCTCTGCAAGCCCTCCGGGGTGGTGAGTTGCCCGAACACCTGCTTCACGGTGTCGCCGATACCCGCTATCTTTCCGGTGAATTTGTCAAAGACGGCAAGCCCGCCTTCGCCAAATACTGTTCCGACGATGTTGCGGATGTCCTCGAAGTGATCTCCCAGCAGTGAAACCGCCGCAACGATCGTACCGATACCGGTAATAACGGGGCCGAATGTGCCAAGCAGCGACATAAAACCGCCGCCCAGTTTTGCGGCCACTGGGCCTACCGTCGTACCCAGTACGTTCAGCCCTGCGCCGCCGACATTCAAAGCTCCCTTCACCGTGCTCAAAGCGCCGCCGCCGATTTTGGATGCTGCACCCGCCACCTTGCTGCCGACACCGAGGACGGTAGAACCCACTTTGGACTGGCTGACGGTCTGCCATGCATTGGACAGCCCATTTCCAATGACCGTCTTTCCTGCACCGAGGAAATTTTTCACTCCACCGGCCATACCTCCAAGGTCAAGACCGTTCGGTCCTGCAATGCCGGAAAGAATCTGTCCCGCAACACCGCCGGTCTTGGCGATAAATCGTCCAACCGGATTGCCGCTTCCGAACCCCACCAGAGCATTTTTCAGACCGCCCAGCGATTGCCCGACATTGGAAACATACCTACCGGAGCCGGAGTTTTTCAGCACGCCCAGCAGGCCACCGTTCGTGCTAGCTTCCAGCACATCATTTACAAAACCGGTGTTTCCTTTCTTGGTTCCGCTTCGCAGGCCCTTGAAATTTTTCAGTGTTGCCCAGATGCCGACACCAGCGCCGTCCAACGTCTGCCCAATTTTTCCAAGGCGCGTTGTGGGCTGCTGCGCTCCGGCACCGGCCATCTGAACGCCGTACTTTGCATTTTCAGCAAACATTCCGGCATTCGATTCTACAAAGGATGCGCCACCAACTGCCCGTTGGATCAGGCTTGTGGGTGTCAGTGCGCCCATCAGATTTCGGACAGTGATGCCTCCGAATGTTCCGCCTGGGGCACCGCTCGGTTTTCCGCCGATTGCAATGTTCCCGATGGTGTTCAGCAGCGAGGAACCTGTGCTATAAGCCGTCGGTGCAAAGCTCATAGCTCCGAACGCCGCGACTATGGCAGCAATGGCCCCTGCCACTTCCGGCCCATGCTCTGCAGTGTAGTCGATGCCCTTCTGGATCCACGGCAATGCCTCCTGCGCCGCATTGCCAATTCCAAGCAGCGCGGAGTGCAACATCGGCAGAATGCCATTGACGATGTTGGACAGATCTGGCAAGCTCTCGGTGATACCGTTTGCTATGTCGATCCACATGGATGTCAGTTCTTTCTTTGCCGGAAGGAACTGATTGCCCACATTGATAAGCAGGCGGTCTGTCGCATTACTTGCCATCTGGCTTACCGCTTCGCTGGTGTCCAGACGAACAAGCAATTCTTTCTCCATGCTGCCGCTGTATGCGCTGGTATCACCAGCCATAAGCAAGGCATTCTGGAACGCAGGCAAGTTGCCCACAATTTTTGAAACGCCCTCAATGGCCCACTGTCCAAACAGTGTCTTGATGGTCGCAGTCTGCTGGTACTTGTCCTGTTTCGAGATCGCCTCAAAGACTTTGTACAGAGTGCTTGCTGCACCATCTTCTCCGTTCGGCCCGGTGGACTGCATATCCTTTGCAATCTGCACAGGATCAAAACCGAGTTTGTTCCATGCGCCCACCTGCGCATCCGTTGCACTGTTGCCAAGGGTGATGTTTGTAAACACACGGTTCAGGCTTGTTCCAGCCTTTCCCTCATTAACGCCCATAGCCAGCATGGTGGCTGCCAGCGCAGAGGTCGTGTGCAGGTCAACGCCGGCTGTCTGGCCGACACCGCCGGACGTATTCACCACGCTGGCGATTTCCGCCGCCGTGGTAGCCATGTGGCCGCCCAGATAGTTGATGGAATCTGCAATGTCGATAATCTGGTTGTGGGTCTTACCAAAAGCGGTTTCCCACTTTGCCATATAATCGGCCGCAGACTTTGCATCAATGTCCCACGCGGCAGCTAGCCGGGCCGTATCGTACAGGTAGCTTTTTTCTCCGGTTTGCTGGTTATCCAGAAAGATTTGCTCATAGCTCTTACCGGACTGTCCCAGCGATGCGGCGATCTGCGCCATCTCGTCCCGTTTGATTGGGACCTGCGTGGTCATCTTGAGGATCGCGTCCTCCATGGTGGCACGCTTTTCCGGGTCAATGCTGCCGTCATCGTTCATGATGCCGCCAACATACTTGACTGCATCTGCCGCCTGGGCTTGGTATTCCTCTGCCATGGAGGTTGTCTTTTTAATCATGACAGCGGACGCAGTTGTCAGCGTCGCCATGATTCCCAGTCCGGTTTTCCCGATTACGCCCAGAGTGTTTGCTACCGTGTTGCCCAGTGACTTGGTTCCCGTCAATGCGTTTGCCAGATCACCGGTCAGCCCCTTCGTCTGCTTTATTGCAGTTACAAGGGACGGGTCCACCTTGCCCATGATGCGGATGCTGAGGTCTAGTGCTCCATTTCCCGCCATACGTCTGCCACCTCGTTACACAGATCCACCAGCTCCCGCCGGGGCAGGTGCAGCAGATCCGTCATGTTGGAATGCGTGGCAATGGATAGCTGGATAGCCGCTTTCCGAAGTCCTTTTGCCCCGCCTTTTACTCGAAAAAATCAGAGTTTACAGCATCACGCAGCTTAACCGCCTCGCACAGCGGCAGACCAGCAAAGAAGTCCACCGGGTAGCCGGTGCCCATGCTGGCGATGATGCAGCAGTACAGGTAGTTGCGATGCGTATTCACCGGTGCAAATCCGCCCGCAGCCATACGGTTTTCTGCCATGGATTCGCTCATAGTGTTCAGTTCGCCCACGCCGGACAGGTCGATGCCGTCAAAGGTCTTGCCCTTCAGTTCCGCCTTTTCGCTGCCCTCGTAGGTGTAGGGCGCTGCAAACTTCAGGGTGTGAGATTCCAGCTGCTTTTTCACTTCATCGGCGTTCTCGCTGTTATCCATGCCCTTGATAACCGCTGCCTGCACTTTCTTGATCTTGCCGCGGGGCATGAGCTTGAAGAACTCCACCGGCTTTCCAGTAGCCTTAACAGCCATTTCCTGTGCAAAGGAAGTGGTCATTTCCATCGCGTACATGGCCGCCGTCTCGTTGCCGATGCTTTTCTGAATGTCGATCAAGTCCTGCACGGTCATCTTCTCCATACCGGACAGATCCAGGCTGTCGTACTCCTTGCCCTCGAACTTATAAGGTTTATCAAACTTCACGATATTGTCCATTGCTGTTTCCTTTCCAAAAGACAATCAGCCGCCCCACGCCGGGACGGCTGACTTCTTCATGTATCGGGTTTAGATAAGGGCATTGATCTCGGCACGCATATCCTCGCCATCAACATAGTAGCGGCCCGCAAACTTGTCGATGTCGATAACGGTAGTGCCGTCAACCTCCATCAGGTAACGGGTGACTTCCAGCGTGGTGGTGCTGCCCATGGTGTCGGCACGCTTCAGCTTGCCGGGATCCAGCTCCTTGGGACGACCACCCAGGACGACGCGCAGGCCCTTGTAGGTGTAGCCGCCGTTCTTGTTGTCGTTCTGCATAGCAGCACGCAGGGTGATCTGGATGTTCTTGTTGGGGTTCATCATCTTGGTGGCGTAGCTGTACATGGTGTTCCAGTTCAGCGTTGCCTCCATGGATTCAAACTGACCGGGCACGGGAGAATCGACTTCGCCCGCAATGCCCATGCCGGACACGGAGGTGGTCTTGTTCTTGATCTTGGGCAGGGTGATTTCATCCGCCAGACCAATGAGCAGGTCATCTTCCGTGTACGCATTGTAGTCATTGATGACCTGGGGAACCAGGTCACTGGAAATATTCAGAGCCATAGGTCATTCCTCCTGCTTACAGAGACAGAGCCGAGGTCAGTGCGCCGGCCTCATACTCCATGGTGTTGTTGATCTGCTTAAAAGGCGGGAACGGCGTGCAGAACTGATAGAAGGAGTAGTGGCCTGCAACCAGTTCAGCGGTCGTGTTGCGGTCGGGGTCTGCCTTCATGCTGTAGCTGGCGCACACCTCGGTAGAGACATAGACACTGCCCTTCATGTTCTCGCTGTCGATGATGGACTGAAGGCGCTTCTTGTTCATGGGCTTATCCAGCTTGCTCATGTTGTCCAGAACAAAGCTGGTCCAGGAGTGGTTGAAGAAGCGGCGGACACAAAGGAAAGCGTCCTTCGGGTCGGTGTTTTTCGGATAGCAGCAGGTCTCATTGCCCCACACAACAAAGTCGCCGGAGCGGATGAAGGTCGCCACGCCCTGCTCATTCAGAACATTGCCCTGCTCCTGATCCATCAGGACTTCGGTGCCATCTTCCAGGCAGGCGGAGGAAATGGGTACGCTGACATTGGACGGGCTGGCATTGGGCGTGTCGTTGTACAGGCTGTCGTTGTAGACTGCCGCAGCAGCGGCCAGAGAGCTACCGCTGTAGATGGCGCTGCCGATCTTGCCGTACAGCCACAGGCCATATGCTTCACGAGAAGTTGCGCCCTGCTTGACCTTCTGGTTTGCCACGTCGGTGTACTTGCGTGCACCGGAAGCGGAACTGTCGATGTCAACAAAGCACACCGCATCGAAAACGCCATTGATCTTGCGGCACTTTGCCTGGAGCGCTGCGCACACCATGGGATCCTTAGAGAAGCGGGGTGCCAGCAGAATGCCGGGAACCATGCCCAGCTTGGGGAACACCTGTCTTACCACTTCCAGTCCGGTCTCTGCACCGGTGGCCGCATTCACGCCGCCCACGATGTCGGCAGCGGTGATTTTGGTCGGGTCAAGAATGGAACCGGAAATGGTCAGAGCCGTTGCGCCGTCGCCTTTGCCGCCGTTGACCAGGGCGATGCTCACAGTGCCATCATCATTGAAGCTGGCCGAATAGTCCTCGTCCGCCGTGAGCACGGTCTGCTCCTTCTTCACGACCAGCTTTTTCAGCAGGATGCCGGTCTCGTCGATCTCTGCAATGCCGTCATTCACCTGAACGGTCTTGTTGGACAGTTCAGTGATGTGCTTTGCATTCGCAGGATCCAGGACGTTGACCACGACGATGGGGGAAATGCCCATCACCTGGAAGCTGGCACTCACAGCCTCGCACAGGGTGTACTTTGCGAAATCACTGGAATAGCCCACTGCGGCGGCAGCCTCTTTGAAGGTGTTCACCAGCAGCGGCGTGTTTACTGCCGCTTCCGGGTCATCCAGCATATTAACGGGGGCCGTGCCCACAACAATCTGCAGGCCGGAGTTGACCGTTACCGGAGCGGTGACGCTGGTCGCCGCTTCAGTCTTGTTAAAGCCATGCGAAATAGCCATCTGTCGTATCCTCCTTACTTCATCAGGGCAGCAGCCTTGTTGCAGAGAATATTTTCTCTGGTGCCGTCCTGTTCCAGTTTCACCCGCATTTCAGCGAGCTTGTCCAGCGGAACGATCAGTGCCTTCAGAAGCGGCACCTGTTCCACTTTTTCTTTCAGCTTGTCGGGCAGGCCATCCACGAAAACCGTGTACTGCGGTGCGATACCCTTGATAGTCGGGCCGCAGTATGCCACGGGGGCCTGCACCTGCGCTGCGGCCTGTTCAGTCTGATTTTCCTGAACTTCTGCCGCTGCTTTCTTTTCAGTGCCCATATTAAATCAACGCCTCCACTTCTTCATTTTTCAGTGCGTTCGGGGTCTTGCAAATCAGATTCACAATTCCCCAGTAGTAGTGATCCATGTCATCGTCTGAAAGCTCCCACTTTCTGGGATAGCCAACCTCAAACGCTCCACCGAAAACCGGCTTGCGCTTGAAGTGCTGCATAATCGCTTCCTTGATGTTCACGGTCTCCACATACCCCTGCCGATCAATTCCACGGTCATAGCTGCAAATAACCAGCTGCATGAGAACCAGCTGCGGATCATGGTCATTATCGACCTCGCCGCTCGATTCGATTACGATGATGCAGGGGTACATGGCATCGTTTGTGTCAATGTCATCATCGTTGTCCGTCTGGGTAGGCAAAAACTGCTTATAGATCTTGAGGGGCTTTTCCCCTTCCTGCCCGGTGAACATCATGCCCCGGAACAGTTCTTCCAGCTCGTCCATCATGGCTTGCTGGCACATTTCGCTGGTATAACCGGTGATTTTCTCGGCCATATCAGATCACGCCCTTTCGCTTTGCATTGGCGATCAGCTGCCGGATGCGCCGTTCGGTGTTGTCCTGAAGCATCTGCTCCACGGTCGTTTCCTGCATTTCCCACACCGTGTGGTGCATCGCAGAGCCGGAAGGGCTGGACATCGTGACCAGCTTTTCGTTCGGCTTCCAGCGTTCTTTTCCGCTCTCGGTATAGTCTTTGTCAGCTGGCACGCCCAACTGGCGCTGTACCATACCGATGTGCTTCGACTTAAACTGAACCAGGAAGCCCTTGCTCCTTTCGCCGGTTCCGCTCAGACCAATCATCGGACTGCCTTTCAGAACGTGTGCCTGAAAAACAGGCGGCGCATTGCGAACAGACGGACCCATGAAGGGCTTTGTGGGGCTGGTTCTGAAATAGCCCAGGTCTGCCCGGAATGCGCCGGGGTCGTTCTTCATGATGGCAAGGATAGCCGTCGGGTGGCGGTTGGTCGCTCTCTGCCGCTGACGCAGATCTTCGATCATACGCCTGCCAGCCGCGTTGAGGTCATAACGGTTCTTAACCTCGGTCAGCATCAGCTTTCGCGTCTGTCTGGCCGTGGTGTTGACCGCCACCTTCAGCGCTGCCGGGGTCTTGTTCGACAACACGCCAAGGGCACGGGACACTTCTTCGTCATTGACGGAAACCGTCATGGTGGAAGCGTCGTAGTTGGTATGGAAGTATGCCACCTTACCTCACCCTTTCCAATTCCATCCGGTAAACTCCCGCCTTCAGGGAGCAGGACTTGATTTTGTAGTCCCGCTTCTTATCCAGTGTGATCTGCTTACCGTTCTTTGGCATCGGGCCGTAGTCTTTCTGTTTCACGAACAGCAGCAGATCGGCCTTATACATTCCCTGGTCAAAGGACTGTTTTGCTCCGCCCTCCCAGTGCGCCGCACGTTCATTTACGCCGGGGTGCTGGGTAATGCAGAGCATCCGCTTATCATCTATGTAGCGTTCTTCTGCAAACTCGTTCAGGTTGAAGAACACCGTTTCCACATCCTGCGCCACATAGTCTTTGAACGTAGGGAGCGGCTTCGGGGTGTCCGGTTCGCCGTAATTCTGGTCAACGTCCAGCATATCAGCAAACCTCAGCTACCAGCCAGGAATCTACCTTATCAGGGATCAGCAGCGGGTGGCTCTGAAGCTCAATGAAGCGACGGTCGGGACGATGCTCCACATAGGTGCGCAGCAGACGGTCGCCCTCAAAGCTGTGCCAGTTGCCGCCATCATCCAGATAGTTGCACAGGCCGTAGGCACGCATGAAGTTTGCGTTGCTGGGGATCATCAGCACCATGTTATCGGGAATCAGCGGCTTGGTCTCGCCGGTCGCGTCATCCAGATAAACTTCGTCGTAGCCGTAAACGTCCACACCGGGCAGGTTCAGGTGGCCGTAATAGGTCAGGCCACCTTCCAGCTCTTTGGGTGCCATGGAACCGATGTCGAAGCGGCGCTTGTCCATCAGTTCCAGAATCTTACCGTCAGCCATGAAATTGTCGGCTGCAACCTTGCCCATGACGACCATATCTGCGTTGGCAAAGCCGTTACGGCTCACCAGCTGCTTCCAGTCGCGCAGATTGCCCCAGGGGTCAGCGGCGGACTTGCCCCACTGCTTCGTGCCTTCAAGAGCGATCTTGTTGCCAAAGCCGAAGTCGATGACTTCATCCACGCCCTTGCCCTTGACCTTCAGCTTGCCGGTGGTAAGCACCTGTGCGGCCATCCACTCTTCGCGGCGGGTGGTCATGTCGTTCAGCTGGTTGTATTCCTCAATCAGCTTTTCTGCTGCACGGTCTGCCGGGGTGCGGCCAGAGAACAGATCTTCACCGGGCAGGCGTTCCATGTACTGGTCTGCCGTGCTGATGGTCGCCGGGTTGATAAGGGGCGGTGCATAGGATTTGGTCTCGTAGCCCTCGCTCTGCACGATCTCGCCGCCAACCAGCGGATGGATGAATGCAGCCATCTTGCGATTGCCCTTGACAATATCAATGTCAACGCGGCGGGTCGGGAAGGTTTTCACGTTGGAGAAAAAGCGATCCCGCAGAAACGTGCGGATCGGCGGGGTGGTGCGAACAACCTCGATCAGGTGCCGAGGCTCATAAATGCTTACTTCATTAGCCATAAATGTTGTCCTCCTTACTTCAGGAAAATGCCAAGATTGCGCAGAGGAACTTCAACGTCGTCTACGCTCACGTTCTTCGGCAGCACAAGGCCAGCAGCGAAAAACTCACCGGTCAGATAAACCGGCACTTCTTTGTCTGCCTCTGCACTGTCAGCGGTAATACCATACAGGCCGGTAAGAACTGCCTGACCTGCACCGGCTGCATCTGCAACCGGCTTCACTTTGCCGCCCTCGATCAGAACAGGGGTGTGCGCCTCGACCGCCGCACTGGCCGTCTTGGTGGCCTTTGCGATGCCGATGTCGGTTCCGGCAATGAAATATTCCGGGGCCGTGCTGAAATCTTTTCTTGCAAGATCCATGATCATAGTTCCATCCTCCTTACTTCACGCCGTTAGCCTTGCGGATTGCATTCATAAATGCCTTGCTTTCCTCATCTTCGGCTTCAGGGTTTGCAGGCGGCGTGTTGTCGATGCTGTTGGCGTTCGAGTTCTCCGCAGCCGCCTTTGCACTCTTCAGATAGTTCTTGCTCTGCTCCTGCTGTTTTGCCTTCATGCTGGCAATGACAGCCTTTGCAAAGGACGCAGAATCAACAGGCTTCGTAAACTTCGCCTCGTTGGCCTGAGCTTCCGCGCCGGGCAGAGTTGCGTTCTCGATCTCCTGAATGCGGGTGCGCTCGGCAGTGATAGCCTCATTCTCGATGGTGGCTACCAGATCCGGGTACGCCTTGCGGAGATCATCCGTGGTCTTGATGTCCATGTCTTTTACCTCCCCATGGTCATTGCGTTCCGGCTTTTCCGCCGGGTTCATATTTTCAGGCCGGTTCACAGGTTTTTCCGTGACCCGACTTCTGACAAAATTTGGCGCTTCGTTGAACGGGGTGTTCATGCTGATACTGTTGACGAACAGAACACCATTGCGATTTTCCACAACGGAATCTTCTGCATCGTCATCCACCTCGTCCACGAAGCCTTTTTCTTTGGCTTCCGTTGCCGTCCACCAGTTTGTTTCATCCATCCACTTGGCGCATTCATCCTCAGTTTTACCGGACTTCTTGGCGTACAGAGCAATGATGCTGCTGCGGATGGTTTCAAGTGCTTTCAGACAGTTCTTCATGTCCTCTGCGGTCAGGTAGTCGCAAACGCCCATGCTGACCGGATGAACCATGTAGCTGCCGTCTGCCGCTGCCACAACTTTGTCCGCATGGCAGGCAACGATGGTGGCGGCGCTTGCGCACAGCCCGTCAATGTGGGCGGTCACGGTAGCGGCATTGCGTTCCAGCATATTGCCAATGGCCTGGGCCGCAAAAACGTCACCACCGCCGGAGTTGATGTATACGGTGATTTCTTTCACATCGCCCAGGGCGGCAAGGTCGTCCGCAAACCGTTTCGGGGTCGCTGCGTCCTCCCACCAGCTGCGCTCAGAAATATCGCCATAAAGCAGCAGTTCCGCTTTCTGGTCATCGTCGGCCAGATTGCGGAACTGCCAGAACTTATTATTCGTTGACTTGGGGTTCGTCTGGGAATTGGCTTTGCCCATTGCAGCCTACCTCCTTCATTTTTTCCATCTCGCTTTTGCGCTGCCTCATATTGGCCCGCCAGCTTCCGCCGGTCATCTGCGCCGTTTCCTGCTCGGCAGTGGAAATGCCCTGTTCCATGCGCAGGATAGCCGCCTCGATTTCTTTCTTCGCATCCAGATTGGTGCGTGCCGGGCCGTTCCAGTTACAGGCCATATAGGCTTTTGCAACGGCCGGATCATCGAAGAAGCCCGGCGCATGGATACGTCCACGGGCTACCGCTTCGGCAAACCACTTTTCGTATGTCGGCTGGCAGAAGTCCGCTGCAAAGCTGTCCCGCATCACATCGCACGTTCTCCAAAACTCGTTCAGAGAACCGCGGCTTGCGGAGTAGTTGGAGCTGAACTTCTTATAAAGCACCTCGCTGGGCACTTCAATACCCGTCGCCACCTGGTTGGACATAGCTGACATAAAGCCGTCATATGTCGTGGTCGGATGTTTCGGGTCAAACGTGTCCGGTGTTTCGCCGGGCGCAAGGTCAAACACCGCAGACGGCGCAAGGTTGATTGCCAGTTCATCAGGCGGAGTGTTCGGGTCCTCCGCCTTGTCGGGCGGATCCTCACCAAATGGCGCTCCGCTGACCGGGTTATCATGTTTGATGAACAGTGTGATGGAGGATGCTACGATGGCCGCGGCTAACTCTGCATCCGTGTATCTGCCCATCTGCTTCATCGTGGGCAGTACCGGTGCCAGCAGGGGAACGCCGCGCCGCTGCCCGGCACGTTCCCTCTGGGTGACACACAGGATGTTCGGTTCTCCCGTTTCTTTGTCGCGGGCTTCTACCCGCGTCCATGTCAGGGGCAGCGGATTATCATAGGCCAGCGGGTGCCTGCTGGCTACCCAGTAGGCAATGACTGCGCCGTCTTTGTCCGTTTCCACGCCCTGAACGATCTGGTGCACATTGATACCGTCCACCTTGCAGGGATTCATTCTGTCTGTGCGGTCAGGACTGCACACCTGGTCAGCCTCGATCAACCGGAGCTGCAAGGCATACGGCCAGTTCCCACGTTCTTTGAACTGCACTGCTGCAAATACGTCACCGTTCATCAGGAAGCTGGTGAATGCCAGTGTTTGCAGACGCCAGAAGTTATCCATGCCGCTTGCATCGCAGGCCGCACTATCCGCCCACAAGCTGAACTCGCGGGAAATTTCCGCCTGCAAATGGTCAGCCTGTTCCTCGGTCAGGTGCAGATAGTCCGCATCGACCTGGGGTGTCGGCACAAGGCCGCTCCCCACCACATTAGTGCGCAGGGTCTTGATTGCGCCGGCTGCCAGTGGGATACCCATGTAAGCATCCCGGCTCCGCTTGCGCAGTGTTTCCAGATTGTCCTCGATGTCCTCTTTTGCACTGCCGCCGCCAACGTGCCAGCTCCGCATAGAGCGGGATGTGTGGGAAGCTCCATAGTTTCCGTAGCCGGTACCGTTGTTTATGACAGACAGCGCCGTGCGGGCCACAGCGCGGCGATACCCCTTTTCGGGGGAGATTGCCGCAATGGCCTTATCAAGGAAATTCGCCATGTGCTCCACCTTCCTTACACGTCATGCGGAGAGAAGTGGTAGATCCGGTTTCTGCCCCGGCCCCTTTCCTCCGCTTCCGCTTCAGCCACTTTCTTTTCCCAGAAAGCAATGCTTTCCCGGATCTGTTTCAGGCTGGCGCGGGTCAAGACCATCTGCTCGATCTGGTAGCTCTGCCCGGTCGATACGGCAGCCTCAGCTTCCAGCCACATATCAAGGTGCCGCTGGGCGGTCTCTTTTGAAATAACAGGCATTGGTTAGATACCTCCCGATCTCCTTCTGCGGTACTGGCGCTGTTGTGCAGGACGCTGTGCATCCTCACCGGGGATTTCCAGACCGGGCGGGTTGCTGATTTCCAGCGCAGCCGTCGCGTAGTTCCGCACGTCAAATGCTTCGTTACGTTTCTGCGCCGGATCCTTCAGCTCCCACCGTTCCACTTTGCGGCCAGACTTCCAGCGTGTGACCTTGTGTTCCGCAGTAAGCATCTTGAAATAATTTTCGTCGTACCCGGCATCTTCTGCCGCCGGGAAGTGGCAGTAGTTTGGGCCTTTGATAAGCACTTTCAGCCGGGCAAGGACGTGGTTCTTGCCGGTGTCAACGCCCAAGGTGAACAGTTCGCCCTTGACGCGGTTGTTCTGAGTGGGGTTGCGCAGGTAGGGTACGTCCATGCCGCCGCGGCCTTTGATGGCCCAGATATGCCGTTCCTCCCGTTCTTTGCAAAACCGGATGACCTGATCCGGGAAGTGGCCGCCACTGTCCATGCAGACAGACCGCAGGGACAGTTCCGTGCCGTCTTTCTTTTTCCATGTACGGGAAAGGAACTCGTCCAGGTCTGCCCACACCTGACCGCGTTTCAGGTCGCCGTAGATGCGTTGGTACCGGATGCCCCAGCTTTCTCTGCCGATACCCCAGCCCACCACTTCGGCCTCGAAGCGGTTATCCTGGGTATCGACACCAGCCGTCAGGTACACTACGCCGTCCGGGACTTCGGCCTCGTAGAACTCGCGGCGGTCCAGCAGGTTGTTTGCCTCCACCGCTTCGCCCGGTTCCTCCCACGGCAAGCCCAGGTCGGTGTTCACAAAGACCTGCATCTTCTCGTAATCGCCGCGCTGTGCATCCAGGTCAGCGGCAATAAAGTCCTCCACGATCTTGTCCCACCCACAGAGGGTCGAGCCTATCTTGTTCATGTGGAAGCCCCGCACCGCCCGTTCCGGGTGCTCTGCGTGCCACTTGCCTTTCAGGCTGTTCTTCTTCCAGCGGTATTCGTTGTCAAGGCAGCCGCACTCGGCGCAGCGGTATTGCACGCCGCCTTCCGGCCACTTTTCCTTGTCAAACACCACGTTGTCCCAAACAAAGGGCTGATAAAAGCCGCAGTTCGGGCAAGGCACCGTCCATTCCTCTTGGGTGGATGCGTTGAACTCGTCCAAAATGCGGCTGTTGTTTTTGTCGGTGGGGGTAGACACCAGCACCGTCTTGTAATCCCAGTAGGTCGTTTGACGCTGCTCGGCCAGCATGACCGGGTCGCCTTCTTTGCCGGCGCTGGCTTTGTAAGCGTCCACCTCGTCCGCCAGCAGCACCTTGATGGGGCGGCCGCGCAGATCGGTCGGGGCGTTTGCGCCAACGATGGTCAGTTGACCACCGGCGAAGTTCTTTTTCATGATCGTGTTGCCGGAGTAGCGGCTCTTGTTATCCACAAGGCCCCGAAGCACCGGAGTGTCCCGGATCATGGTAGCCAGACGGTCTTTGCTGAAGCTCTCGCCCAGGTTCACCGTAGGCTGCACGATCATGATAGGGGCCGGGTAGTAACTCATGTAGTACCCGATGGTGTTCAGGATCAGGCCGTCCGTCTTGCCGGACTGGGCGCACATCATGGCTACCACCTTGCGGATATGGACATCCCCGATGGCATCCATGATCTCCCGCTGGAAAGGTGCGTTGTCCGTATTCCAACGGCCTTGTGCTGCGGATGCTTCCGCCGACAAGCGGCGGTAGTTATCTGCCCACTGACTAAGGGTCAGGTTCGGGGGCGGCTTCAGCGCACCCAGTGCCCGGCTGAACATCTGTGCAGTCTGCGGTTCCAGGTGGATCATTGCCATTGTTGCCGCCGCCTTTCATGACACAGCTGCCGAACGGGCAGAACTGCTGGATCTCATTCAGCCGGGTTCCCCAGACACAACCCCGGCATTTATTCTTCCTGCTCATCTTCGGGTTCCTCCCCCGCTGGTGCTGCCAGCGCAATTTCGGGGTCACTCAATTCCACAAGTGCTTCCTGCACTGCTTTTTGCAGAATATCGTGGGCTTCCGCCGGGTCGGTCAGCTGGGCCATGGTACTTGCGTACTTAGTCGGGATGGTTTCCAGCCGGTTCTTGAAATTTGCAAAGATGGTTTTCAGGGCGCGTTCTACGTCCTCGGTGCGGTGCAGGTCGCCTTGGGCTTCCTCCATCCGCATTTTCTCGATCTTGCCGCGGGTTTCCTCCCGCTCGGCACGGGCAGCAACAAGACGGGCTTGATCGTCTTTGTTGCCGATCTTGAAGTTCAGGTATTGCCGGACGCAGACCTTCATGTCAAAGACACCGGGCCGGACTTCGGACAGCACGCCCTGATCCCGCAGGTTCCGCACCTGACGGTCAGTGATGCCCAGCCATTCGCCAACGGCCTTACTCGTGTACAGCATCTTTGTCACCGTCCCCCGGTTCTCCGATCTCGCCGGTCGCCCGGATGCGCAGCAGTTCAAGCCGCTGCTGTTCGGTTTCCAGGTGCAGCTTGTCCATTTCGTTTTTCTGTATCTGGGCCGCCGCAGACAGGATGCGGCCATGAATTTTGTTCAAGGCTTCCTGCAGCTGCAAGATACGCTGTGCCGGGGTCTCCTTCTGATACATACCGATCTGCTGGTTTGCGCCGTCCCGCTTCCGCTTGCCACGTCCGCCGGGTACTCGCATATCCATGACGCTGGATGTAATCATCTGGTCTGGCGGTAAAGCCTGATACTCTTTGATTTTGTCCAGAATGTACTTTTCCCGGAGCAGCAGCACGCCGATTTCGTGGGAAGTCAGCTCGGTGCTGTTCCGGGGCGCATTCTCTACGATCTGTTTTTCTTCCGGGGTGAGCTTGTCAAAGAAGATGGTCGCATAGGCTCCATCCTTCATTGCATTCTCATTCCCGACAGGTGCCCCGCCGCCGGGGTTGCCCACGGCGTTTTTGTTTCCCGGCTGTCCGCCGGGCTTCCGGGGTGCGGGCGGGCCCCACCCGTCCTTTGCCTTCCAGCGGCGGACCGTATCATATTTAAGATGGAGATCGTCCGCCAGCTGCCGAAGATTCACTTCTCCGTCTTTCTCCATCCGGGCAATGTACTCAGCGCGGGCGGCATCGCGCTCATCGCTTCGCCTTGCCATTTGGTTTTCCTCCAATAAAAAATGCCCCGTCTGGCAAATCATCCAGGCAGAGCATTCAGTTTCGCCGCCGGTCCTGCGGCATTTCTTCGGGTCGCTTACAACTTGTAAGCAACAGTGTATGAAAAAGGCCCCTCGGTTCGCCGCCGTGGGGCCTCTCTCCATAATTCCACTGTACTAAGTATAGCACCAAAACCGTCTTATAACGTCTTATCTTTTGCCGGTTGGGGCTTTCAAATGTAAACACTTTATGACATAGCCACCATTTTGCCGGCCCCGGCAAGATGGTCTATCCCGATTTTGTTGACCTCAACAAGATCACACCGGAATGATTTGTTGGCACCGGCAAAACGTGAGTTGCTTACAAATTGTAAGCGTCCACCATCCCGGTGACATTACCGCCATGTTCGCCCCAGACTTACATTTTTTGACCCGTACCCCCTTTTCGTGGGTCAAAAACGCGGAAGCCCTTCAAAAAATTATGCACCTAGAAATATTTTGGGGCTTCGGAACCCGCACCGCGCCCGCCGGCGGGGGGCAGTACCTTTCCGGCGGCGGGGCCGGACGGGGCGACGGCAGGCCGGGCCGGTGCCGGGCCGCCGGTTGGCGGTGCCCAGGGCAGCGGCAGGCCGTCGAGGCGGAGAAGGAAGGGGGCAGGGGGTTAGATAAGGCGGCTATAGCCTAGCTATTGGCTATACTGCAAAGGCCATATGCCGGTCAGGTAAAGAATCTGACCCCTCCGGCGGCGGGCTGCGGTGGGTGGTTTTTGGCTGTTGGCGGGGTGATCTGCTGCGGCAGGTGGGCGGCAGGGCTTGCGGGGTGCGGTGTCGGTAGGTGCTGGCGGTGGGCTGCTGGCTGCTGTGAGGTCTGGCAGGGTGTGCAGGCTGTGCAGCTTGTGGGCTGCGGGGTGTGGTGTGCGGCGCTGGCGGTGCTGTTGGTGTCGGTCTGCTTCTGGCTGGCGGTGCTGGTGGGCGGGGTGATCTGCTGCGGCGGCGGGGTGCTGGTGGGGTCATCGACCGGGCCGGGCCGTCACTGATCCGCACCGATCCGGCAGGCGATCCGGTGCAGCGGGCAGGCAGCAGGGCCGGCGGCGGGAAGATGGGCAAAAGAAAAAGGCCAGGGCAGACGGCGCGGCGTGCGCTGCTGCTCTGGCCTTTGGTCTGCACTGGCGGCAATGGTTCCGGCGGGGTGCGTCCCGGTGCCGGTGGTGGGGCTGATCTGCTGGCGGTGCCGGTGGGCATGGTCAGCGCTGGCACCGTTCCCGCTGTCGGCGTTCCAGCGTCACGGCTGGCGCTGGCGGTGCTCCATCCGGGCCGGTTTTGGACGTTTGCCGGAGGGGTCAGATTCTCCACCTAACGGGAGTGAGAAGCAGGTGTAGGGCTTTAACCTAGCAGGCTAGAACTCTCCCCCAGTAACCCCCTATAGTCCCCCTTCTTCCCCGGATTCCGCCGGGTCGATCTCTAGCGGCCGCCCTTCCCGCTCCATTCTGGCATATACCGCCGTCAAAATATACCCTTGCAGGCTTTCCCCGTTTTCTTTTGCCGCGGCGCGGATTGCTGCGCCTTTTGCTTTTATGGGCCAAACGGTTATGCGGTCGCATTTTGCGTTGTATTTGTCGTTATTTCGTCTTTTTGTTTCCGAAACTGGCATATTATTACCCCTTGCTTATTTTTATAAATATAATATAGCACAGTTCCGCCGACGCCGCAACGTGCAATTTTCACAGCACCGCACCGTGTTTTTTGTGCAGACCGCCAAAAACACCGCAACGCGCTTGACAGGTGACACGTTGCGGTGCTACAATGCAGCCACAGCGAACGACACCGCAACGTGTCAAGCTGGTAACATAGCCGCCCCGGTCTGGGGCAGGAAGTGAGGTGAACAGCATGATCATTGAATTTTTCAAACTCCCCGCCGCTTTGAAAAAAGCGATCTGGGCCGCCTACCTGGCAGAGTGGAAAAAGAAGCAGGCAGCAAAAAAGCCCGCCACCCACTAAAGCAGGTGACAGGCTTGCAAGATGAATTTTCCACAACGCATCTTGTAAGCCAGTTTACCACCGAAAGGCGGTAAAGTCAAGCGGATACCCCGGCAGGGTCGCACCGCTCAAACAAAGCGGCCCCGCCCCATAACCCCGGCAGCCCGCCGGGTGAAACCGAAAAGCAAAGGAGCAAAGAACATGAAACTTGCAAAGAAGATCACCACCGCCGCCGCACTGGTGGCCGCAATGCTGGCAGGCACCGCACCGAAGGCTGCGGCACAATGTCCCTACACCGTCGGCCCCCTGGGTCGCTACATCGCCCCGGCCATTGTGCAGGGCATGACCGCCACCGATGACGGCGCGGTTGAAGTCTGGTGCACCGACGCGCTGGACGGTGACGACTGGTATTTTGTGGTGGACGCTGAAACCGATCTGCGAATTTATGACCGCGTTGACCTGGTGGTTGACGCGAACGGCACCCCGGAAGATTTCAGCGATGACAAAGTGATTGACGCACTTTACTGCCACGGCTGCACCGAAGATTGAAAGGAGCCTGCACCATGATGACACTTGAACAGATCCGCGAACGGAACCGCAAGGAGAACGCCGCAGCCCGCCGCCTTCAGGCCGCCGGGTATCGGCTGGAAGGGTGGGACCCCCGCACCGGGCAGCGGATCGCCGCACGAATCACCAGCGAGAACACCAACGCAGAGCGCCGCACGTTCTACAGCTTTCCCACCTGGCAGGATGCCGCGGCCGCGCTTCTGGGCTGAATGCCCACCGGATGCCCTGGCAGAGCCGCACCGGACAAAGCGGCCCCGCCCCACTACCCCGGCAGCCGCCGGGAGATCACCGAACATACACCCAGAACCGAAAGGAGCGCCACCCCATGACAGCACTTGACAAGAAAATAAACCAGCTGGCAGCCCGTCACCGCTGGAACGTCACCCCGGTGCACGATCGTTTCATTCCCTGCTATTCCATCGTTCCCATGGATCGGCAGGAACGTGACCGGATTAAAGCCACGCTTGACCGCTGCAAGGGCTTGAAGGTCAAGGTTGAACAGGTGTTCAGCCCGTATGCCTGGACCTGCACCATCTACGTTTTCGATCTGGCAGAGTGGGAAGCGCAGCAGGAGCGCAGCCGCCGGGAATGGGCCATTGTCAACGCCTACTCTGAAGCGTACCACTTCAACGGCCACGACAGCGCCGGCGCAAAGCTGGCAGCACAGCACAAGGCCGCAGAGATCGGAGCGCTGGACCTGTTCCGCCAGATGTACCGCACCGCATGAGCCACCGCCGGACACTCTAGCAGGGCCGCACCGCAAAGCAGCCCCGCCCCACTACCCCGGCAGCCGCCGGGAGATCACCACGAACACCAACACAACAAGTAAAGGAGCGTTACACATGACTAACAACGAGATCATTTACAGCGAAGTCAACGCGAAGTATCACACCCCGGAACAGCGCCGCGCTATCCTGGCGCTGGCCTACACCCCGGAGCAGATCGCCGCCAAGGGCAAAGAAATCCACTTCAAGGACGTGCCCGAAGAGCAGCAGGGCGAAGAGCTGGAAAAGCTGCTGCTTGCTGGCCTGTTCCACACGTTCCACGAATGGAAGGAGCGCGGCAAGAGCGTCAAGACCGGCGAGAAGGCCGCGATTGATACCCGGCTTTGGAAGCTGGACACCCGCCCCCGCAAGACCCGCAGCAGCGGCAAGGAGCCGGACGCGCTGACCAAGGCAGCCGAAGAGCAGGACGACAACGGGAACTATTACAAGGCACCTGCGCACCTGTTCCACATCGGCCAGGTGGAAGCAAGCCGCCCCGCACCTGCCGGACGCTTTAAGAGCCTGGACGAGATCCGCGCCTATAACAAGATGCTGGCGGATCAGCGCAAAGCCGCCAAGGCCGCCGCAGAGCAGGCCGCCAGCGCCCCGGCCCCGGTCATCGCCGAAGAGCGCCACGAATTGCCGGAGCTGGTCCACGTTGACCCGCTGCCCATCAAGAAGGCCGCAAAGAAGGCCAGCAAGCCCACCGCGCCGAAGAGCGCAAAGAAACCCGCCGCCACGAAGAGCGCCCCGCAGAAGAGCGCGCAGCCCGCCCCGGATGCACTCCGCACCGCACAGCAGGCAGAGCGCAAGGCAAAGGCCGCTTTCCTGGCTGTCCCCGACACCGACCGCAAGGGTCAGGCCGCCGCGCTGGACGCCTGGCGCAAGACCCGGAAGGCCGTAGAGGACGCAAAGCAGACCCCCGCCGCCGTGGCCGTGCTGGATGAAGCACCGGTGAAACAGCTGGACTTTGAGAGCATCGCCGCCGGGCTGCTGGCATGATCCACCACCACGAAACCGGAAACTTTAGCAGGGCTGCACCGGGCAAAGCAACCCCGCCCCACTTCCCACCGGCACCCCGCCGGGAGGATCACCACAAAACGAAGCACGAAAGGAAGTTTGAACCATGAAAAAGTTTAACAACGTCATCGACCAGATCAACGAGGTTTTGCGCCAGCAGTGGACCCTTCAGGCGCTGCGCCGCAAGGCAGAGTGCACCGGCCGCCCCGCAGAGGTTCAGCAGCAAATCACCGCCGCCCGCCTCCGCCTCATCTGCGCCCGCCGCGGCTACCTGCTCACCGCCTGACCCGTCCCGGATGCTCTGGCAGGGCTGCACCGGTACAAAGCAGCCCAGCCCCACCACCCCGGCAGAGCGCCGGGCACGAAAACCAGAACGAAACACGAAAAGGAGTTTTTGCAATATGAAAAGAGCATCCAGCAACGCCCCCGCCGGCCTGAACGTGAAGAAGATCACCGCCTATCTGAAAGGCCAGGCCAAGAACCGCAACGCCGTGCGGATCACCTGCCAGGGCGGCAGCGTGTACATCTTCACCGGCTATGCAGCGTTCAAGCTGCCTGCCGTCCTTTACCCGGAAGTGATCCAGCCCGTGACCATGCAGGCGGTCCCCGCCGATGGTGTGACCATCGTTTCCAGCGATGACTGGTTTGTGGCCAACGATCCGCACCAGCTGACCGCCGCGCAGATGTTCCAGAAGCTCAGCAACTGCAAAGAAGAGGTCAAGCGCACTTCTCTTTTGCAGGAAGTCGAGATGAAGGGCAAGGTCTGGGGCACGTTCCGAATGTTCCGCGATGGATCCCGGCCCATCATGATAAATTCGGAGTATGACGCTTTTGTGGATCATCACGAATTTGTTTACCACGGCAGCAACAACCCGCTTGCGCCCATCCTGGCAACTGACACCGCAGACCCAAAACGCGCCGCCGTGGCCGTGCTCATTGCCCCGATGAAGGCGAACGACGAAATACAGCAGGTATGCAACCGCCTGTTTGCATGACCTGCACCGGATGCCCTGGCAGGGTCCGCACCGGATAAAGCGGCCCAGCCCCACCGCTCAGCATTCCGCCGGGCATATCACGAAATACGAAAAGAGGTTTACACGATGACCACCCCAAACGATTCCCTGGACTTCTACCCCACGCCGGACAGCCTGGCCTTTGATATGGTTTTCTCCCTGCGGGAAGTAAAATCCGGGTTCACCACCTACCCGAAACCCATTCTTGAACCGTCCGCCGGTGATGGAGCGCTTGCGCGTCAGGTCCATGCCCTGGCGTTCAACGTCCACCACGACTATAAGACCGGCGAGGTTGACCAATACGACAAGGGAAAGGCACGAAGCGCAGAGCTTGACTGCATCGAGCTTTCCAGCGACTTCCGCGCCGTGCTGAAGAAAGACGGTTTTCGGGTGGTGCATGATAACTTTCTGACCTTCCGCCCCACCACGAAATACGCCGCAATCGTCATGAATCCGCCTTTCTCCGCCGGTGCCGCGCACCTGCTCAAAGCGCTGGACGTCATGCAGGACGGCGGCAAAATCCGCTGCCTGCTCAACGCCGAAACCCTGCGCAACCCCTGCACCAACGAACGGAAAGAGCTGGCCGCAAAGCTGGAAGAGCTGCACGCCGCGGTAAAATATATCCCGGATGCGTTCAAGAGTGCCCGCCGCGCCGCCCGCGTGGAGGTGGCGCTTGTGTCGGTGGACATTCCCGACCGGGAGCCGGTGAGCCGGATCCGGCTGGATCTGAAAAACGAAACCGCAGAGCGCTTGAAAGAAAACCCGGAGTTTGCCGCCCTGGTATCTTCCGACCCCATCACGGCAGCCATTGAGCGGTACAACGCCGCCGCAGAGGGTGTGCGCCGGATCTATGAAGAGTACAACGGAATCAAGTCGTTGTTTTCCTCTGCCGGCGCTGGTAAGAAAGAAAACCCTGTGATGGCTTTCACGAAATCTTATAACGACGCTATCCGGGAACTGCGCGGGATGTACTGGAAACAGCTGTTTGAAATGCCGCAGCTGTTCGATGCGATGACCTACGAAATGCAGCAGGATTACCAGAAGCGAATCAAAGAGCTTGAAGGCTATGACTTCAGCGCGTACAACATTCTGACCGTCCGGGAAGAAATTTCACGAAATCTTCTTTCCAGCATCGACCACGAAATTATAAAGCTGTTCGACGACTGGACGAACCTGCATTATAACGACGAGTACAGCAAGAACGTGCATTATTACAACGGCTGGTGCACGAACTCCGCGTACAAGATCAACCGCAAGGTGATTTTCCGCTGCAACGCCTTTGATACATACGATGGGCGTTTCTGCCCCCGGTACAACGCAACAGGCCATGTTGCCCAGATCGAGCGGGTGCTGCACTTCCTGGACACGAACGGCAAGCCCTACAATGGGGACGAACTCCGCGCCGTGCTGGATGCCGCCGAAAAGAGCGGCCAGACCCAGAAGATCCAGCTGCACTATTTCACCGCCACGTTTTACAAGAAAGGCACCTGCCACATCGAGTTTACGAACACGGACGTTTTGAAGTCCTTCAACCTCTACGCTGGACAGCGCAAAGGCTGGCTGCCGCCCACCTACGGCAAAAAGAGCTATCACGATATGGCCGCCGCAGACCGCCGGGTGGTTGACAGCTACGAGGGAGAGGCCAGCTACACCGACACCCTCACCCGGCACCTGATCCCCACGCAGAGCACGTTTTTACAGCTGAACGCTTAACACGAAACCGGATATTTTGGCAGGGCTGCACCGGGCAAAGCAACCCCGCCCCATCTTCCCGACATTTACGTCGGGAACATCACGAAACAGAAAGGAGGTATTTTCATGGTTCGATGTTGGATATACTCCGCCGGGCCGGATCAATGCCAATGCTACAACGTGGATGACGAAAACTTGGCTGATCTGGCAGCACAGGCGCAATTCCTAGAGGACTTCCGCGCCCAGCGTGCAGCAAACCCGGCTTTATACCGGCAACTGCTCAATATGCTGGTGCCCGCCGCCGATGCCATTCCCATGCGCAACTATACCGGCCTGCCGTTCTGACAGCCAGTGTCCCGGCAGCCCGCCGGGAGTATCACGAAATCCAGTATCACGAAAAGGAGCAACAACCATGAAGAACCAGGGCGCCATCGCCCAGATCCAGTGCCCGGAACCGGTGACAGAACGTCACCGCTTGACCGTGCCCCGCCTCGCCGACCTGGTATCTCTGCACGAAATCTTCTTGTCTTTTATTGCTTTTGTTTGCGTTTTGTTCTATCATGACAGTAACGAAACACGAAAAGGAGGTTTCCCGTTATGACTATGATTCCCGCATTCGGCCCATGGCCAGAGCACCCCGCAGACGCTGACGAAGAGAAGCGCCTTGCCAGCGCCCAGCAGAGCAAGACCAGCCCTATCAGCATTGACAAGGAACACGAAACCGGTGTTTTCTATGGGTCCGGCAAAGATCCGTACCAGACCAGCCTTGCAAGCTGCACCTGCAACGACTTTGTGCGCCGGAAAAAGCCCTGCAAGCACGTTTTCCGTCTGGCTATGGAACTGGGTATCATTGACGCAGCCTATAAGACCGGCCGCAGCACCGGCGAACGGAACGAAGCGCAGCTTAGTTTTGCAGACTGCCTCGACCTGGTGGAGCAGCTTTCCGATGCAGCGCAGAACGAGATCAAGGAAATGCTGCGCTACACCAGCGAGCGCGTAGATGACCGGCAGAAGCCCATCACCTGCCACGAACTCGATCTTGTGCCGGAACTGCGCACCTCTCCGCTGCTGCACGAAAATCCTTACCCGCTGGAAGAGGTGTTGAACGACCTGCCAAAGCCCTTTGTTGTGCAGCTGCTGGATCTGGTGCACCGGGAAGGCAAGCCAAAACGAAATGCGGCCAAAACCGTAATGGCTGCATGGCTGGCGCAGAACGCGCCCATGCTGGCAACGGAATTGCCGCCGGTCGCTTCCTTCTCGTTCGTTGAGGTGTTCGACAAAGCCCAGCGTGACGTTTACAAGTACCTGCACCGCAAGTACGACACGGAAACAGACTGGTACACCGGCGCAGAGTATCCCGCCGGGGCTGTGCCCGCGGCAGACGGTTCTGCTTACTACTTCCCAGAGGACAGAGTTACCGATGCCCTCACGAAACGCGGTTTTAATCGCTGCCTGAATGGTTACATCCCGGAGTAAAGAATCTTACTTCACGAAATCTTACTTTTTGACCGCGAAATTTGCAATTTATCTGCAAAAATCCGGTCTTAGCCACGAAAAGCAGCTTTTTAACCACGAAATTCACTTTTTTGTGATTGAATTGAACTTTTTCGTTATCAAAACTTCAACTCATTCACTAAAACGGCACGAAATGGAGCATATTCATGGACGAAATTGAATTTTTTGCCCCGTGGCGTTTGGTCGCTGCTTTTGCGGACGGCTCCCGCCTGCTGTTCGATGGTCTGACGGAAGAACAGGCCAGAGACGCAATGGAAGCCGCCCAGGAAGAGCACGGCGACATTGGTTACTGGAACCGGGTCACGGATCAGAACTATGAGGACGGCAGGTATTACAAGACCGTCCCGCCACCGCCCTGCATCAACATCGTGGACTACGACGGCTACACTGGGCCGCTGGACGAAAACGGTCTGCCGGTAGGTCTGGCTGAACAGATTGCCCAGGCCAACACAGAGGAAGGTCGTGATCTCAACGAGGCGCAGATCATCATCAAGCGCAACGCTCCGCCGGATGACCAGCCGCCACACGAAAAGTAAATCACGAAATTCAAAAAGCCCGCCGGGTCGATGACCTGACGGGCTTATGGTGTTGAAAGGATGGTTTGTATGAAGTTAAACATGGATTGCGTCCGCGCCGTTATGCTTTGCGCAGAAGAGTACACAGACTATAACCACTATTGCTATTTCATTTCTTACCAGAAAAACAATGTGAACGACTTCCTGCTGGATGACCCGGAAACACCGCCAGCCTACCAGCTTGAACTTGAAAAGACCTACGACAACGACGATCTCTTTTACGCCGTTGAGTATTGCGTCAAATCCGGGTTTGTTGAAACGCTTTTCTCGAAAGACACTTATCGCATTCCCATTTCCCGCATTACGCCTGATGGGCATAGATTTCTTGAAAACATTCGGTCTGATACGAACTGGGAAAAGGTCAAAAGCGTTGCCAAAAAGGCCGGCTCTTTCAGCGCAGATGTGATAATCGAGATTGCAAAGAACGTAGCTGTGGAAGCGGCCAAACATTTTTTAACCAACACCTGACGAGCCTTCCTACCTCTGCATTTTCCAATTCGGTTTGGATTGCCGCTTCGTTGTACCAGATCTGCTTTTCTTTGATTCCAGTTTTCACGATTTCTTTTGCGATGGTTCTAACGGCATATTCTCGCGGGCTTATCATGCCGCTGTCAATCTCAATTTTGATCTTCACTTTGTCCTCCTTCGCGTAAATCCGGTTCAGCTGCCCGCCTTTCAGATTGGCAGTCCAGCAGCGGCTCTCCTGAATCCGAGAATATCGGTTTTGCTCTAATTTGACGTATCATAGCTTCGCACAGATCCTTTACCTCTTCTTCCGATTCCAGGACTATTTTGCCATCATTTCCTCCAAAGACTTTAATTCCGCCCTCTCTCCGTGGAATCACAGACCAGCGCAGATCAAACAGCACATCCTCGTTCCCCGGAAATTCTCCGCCCGGAAGGTCAAACATTGCTATTCCGCCAGACGGTTCAATAATTTTATCATCGGTCAGTTCAATTTTGATTCCCATTTTTCAAGGCCTCCGTAACCCTCAGCACATCTTTTGCGAAACGCAGCATTTTCGCAAGATCTTCTGCGTTCTTGAAACGGACTACGTTTCCTGCGTTTGAAATCAGTTCAACGCCACCATCCGGTGCCATCCTCACGAACCGGCACAGTTCGCCCTCTTCCCGTGCGGCCTGCTGCTCTTTGGTTTCTTCGATAAAGCAGGTTCTGAGCGCGTTCTCTGCGTCACAGTATACGCTCCTGTTACTCCGCACCAGCCTATACATCCTTCCGGGCAGCACCCGAACCTTGTTTTTATGCTTCTTTCCCATAACTTTGTCCTCCTTTGCACGAAACCCGGTAGGCCAACTGCCCGCCGGGTTATTTCTATGCCTGTTTTCAGATTTTTGGGGTAGTCGTGTTTGTTTTTCTACGACCATCGGACACGATTTTGCGGAAGCGCCTGCACATGAAGTTCCGCAGGCAGCCTTGCCTATAAGAGAATGTCACCCTCCGCCCAGGCATCCGCTCGGCGCTGTCCCTCGCGCGTGTTTAACGCACGCGATAATAAAGCGGCGCACTCCGGGAGCCGTTCCAGGTTCCTTCCCAGCTGTGCAAGAGCGACGTTTCGCAGGTACTTCAAGTGCTGCACACTGTATGGAACTTTCTGCTGTACTTCGTGCCATTTTTTGTGGCTGATGTAGAACTCCGTTAAAATCAGATTGTGGCCACTGTCCAGCCGGTTCATTTGTCCTCGGATAATGTTCTGATCTTCCAGCAACACAGCCCGCTGCCGTTCCAGCTGACGTAGTTGGTCTCCAATGCCCAGTTCATCCATCCGGCAGGCCATCGCCGCCGTGCTGTCCCCAGGTGTTCCGCCGCGGGGCATTCCATCGGTGCCCATGCCCTGCATGGGGTCCACTTCATCGCTCAGTGCGGTACACTGACGGCGGATGATCTCTATCCGCTGCGGGATGTCCGCATAATATTTCAAGATTGCCTCCGCCTCGTGTACTTTCACTGCTCAGTCCTCCCAAAAAATCAAAAATCTTTCTTGAAAAGGGGTTCTCCGAAAACGGGTTCTTCACCCTTGACGCGCTCAACCATGGCACCCACGCCGTAAATGTCCTCAATGACCCGGCGCAGACGATCATAGGCAAATTCTTCTCCGCCATCGTCCACCCAGCCGAGGAACTGCTGGTAATTTTTCTTGATTTCTTCCTTCACGGCCTCAATTTGTTCAGGGGTATATTCCATTTCTTCCAGTGATTCCGCAAAGAAACGAACGATCATCTTTGCAGCGTCCCGGCGTTCAGCCAGAACACGCAGCTTTTTTTCAGAGCCTACCAGACCACCCGCCGGGAGCCAAAATTCTTCCGGCATCAGGTGGGCAGTGCGTGCTTCCAGCCGCTTGAGGGCTTCCGGTGCACCGTACTTGTCGTGATCCATGATATACCTGGATGCAGCATTGTTCATCTTCAAGGTCAGGAGCGTAGATTCTTTCTCGCCCCAGTCCCAGAGATCATGTGCCGCGGCAACTGCGCAGTACGAAACGACCTGCCCGATTGCCTCACGGTTCAGCGTCGTGCGGTGCTTCGACTTGCCGATGTTGATTTGCTGATTCACTGCATTCTGGATGCTCTGCCGGTAGAATGCTGGCATCCTTGCCCTGCTTTTTCCCATGATGAATCCTTTCCCGCCTGTTCGGCCAGGCGCTTCCACTTTCTGATTTCTTCCGCCGTATCTGGCGTGATATGCTCAATAAACCGCCAGTGCTGCGGTTCTGCCACAAGATCGATAAACATACGGCGGCGGTGGATGTAATCACGCTGCTGCCGCCGGGTGAATTTGCTTTTCACTTCCACCACCTCAACCGTGCCATCAGCATAGGTCAGCACAAAATCCGGGGTATAGTGCGCCGCCGGGAGCTTCACATTGCCGTATTCTTTTTCCGGCAGCATAGTAAACCTGCGGTGCAGCTCTACCTTCACGACCTCGCCACTCTGGACTTTGGGCAGAACAGTTCCCATGTAGTAGTCATACTCGCCCCGGCTGTCAAACTCGTGTCCGGTCGATCTGGCGGCATTCACAGCGGCTTCCAACGATGCAGGTGCAGCTTTGCCCCCGCACCTTCTCTGTGCAAGCTGCTTTTCCGCCTGTGCCCGGTAGCGTGGCGGCAGGTCAGAAAGTTCCAATCTCATGCTCATGGCTGGTTTCTCCTGTTCTTCCGCCGGGTGTCCGGCTTCTTTTTCAGTTTCACGATCAGGTGCTTGGTGTTGTTCCCCGTGATGTGCTGTTCGCACTCGCGCAGGGTATAACCGGGGTATTTTTTCTCCCAGTATTCACGATCATCCGGCAGGGCAAACGCTTCGTCAAAGCGCTTGCGGCTCCATCTGGTGTCGTTCGGGCGCGGGGTTTTCGGTTTTTGCAGCCCTTGGCTCTGCCGCCAGCGCCGGATACGGGCGCGGGCTTTCGTCATGTAGGTTGTCAGGCGTTCAAAGCTGGAACAGGTCAGGTCGATAGGCTCAACTTTCACAAGTCCCATCGGCCGCCCGGTGCTGTCCCGCCACAAGTCCTTGATCTCCTGCCATGTCAGATTGCCTTGCAGGATCACATGATGGTGGTGTCTGCCGGTAACTTTCCCGTCCTCGTCCACCACGCTGTACTCTGCAACCTGCATCCATTTGGATGCTTCCCGCCCCGTCTTTTTGCAGAAGCGCTTCAAGCGGCGGGTAAAATTCGTCCAGTCCCGGTCTACCTGGTCAAAATCTCCGGGCGCTGGCTGGTGGTCGTGGTCGTATGTAAACGTGGCTGCCCAGTCGCTTTCCCCGAAATTCGTATAGGCCAGCTGGCAGAAATACCGCCTTGCTATCATGTCGTTATACTTCTGCTGCGCAATGGAGGTCGCCAGCTCTCTTTTGCGGCGAGTGGATGCGGTATGCTCTTTGTCCGTTGTTTCAAAGAGATCCACTTCTGCATAATCGGACGTTCCAAGAATGTGTCTCTGCTCCCGAATGTACCATGCCCGCACCGTTCACTTCCTCCTTCCGCAAAGCTCTACTGGGATTTTCTTTTCTGTGAACCAAACACACATGGCTTCGCAGGACAAGGGGGATACAACGCCGGGCAGGTCTTTTTAAGTTTCTCATTCCTTCAAGCCATACAGACCCGCCCTCGTTTTCTCCCCCTTGACCCCCGCTTTCCCCGGCTTGTGTTCTTCTGTGGTCGCTAGATTAAGTTACACATACAAGCCCCTTGCCGCCTCGTCAGGGCGGCAATTTAACGACGGGCTTGCTTAATTCTTGATTAGAGCTTGATTAGTTTACTTCGTAGTCACCGATGCTGTTTTCTTCCGTTCTGACTTCCCAGCACTCGCAGGTGTCCTCCGGGTCAGTGAAGTCGGCACGGTTCGGAGAATTGCCGTTGAAGCATACCCAGGTGTAGCCCTCATGCCAGCGGCAGGTGCAGCAGGTTCTTTCAGGTTCCATCATCCTGTGTTCCTTTCGTCACGGTTCTAGCAGTGTGTGGCAAATCGGACAGGCGTGCGGTTCCCAATCTGTCCTGTACCCGCATACCGGGCACTCATACCAGCCGTATGGAAACACACCGGTAGCGTCATAGAATTCACGCTGCCATTTAAGTGGTTTCGGCAGTGGGGTGCCGGTCGCTTTCGCAAATTGGGCGGCCCGCATAGCAGTTGCAATGGCATCCCTTGCAGGTTTCAAAGAATCGTGTTCTTCCTTTTTCTGGGAGTTATCTGTCTTACCCTCCATGTCGGCCACCTTCATAAAAACGATCCATCGTTTCGCGGTACACTTTGTAGCACTCCGGGCACAGATCTCCGATTCCATGGATGTTTCTCATTTCAAGCGCCCAACCATCCAATGCTTTCTGGTCAAACACACCATCGTCGAACCGTTCCGCGAACACCTGCTTTCTGCACCGGTTGCAGATAAACATTGCTCCGTTTTTTCTCATTAAATTTCACCTTTCATCGAGCGCCGGAAGAGGCAAATCTTCCGGCTTTACGCCCGCATTTTTCATCCTTGCCCCGCACTCGCCGCAGTATTTAACGGCCACACAGTTGATGAAATGGCATTTCTTGCAGCGGAAATGCTCACAGGTGCACCGTCCTGGATTCAGCTCCCATTCTGATTCCAGCGGCGGTACATCTGGAAGGAAGATTTTTGCCGTTTTCCTGCCCGGCTCTGCAACCGTCACCCGTGTTATCTTCTTGATATTTGCTCTGGATATGAGGATTTCCAGCGTTCCATCATTGTCCAGATTGAATAATGCAGCACTCATTTCAGTACACCCCCACACTTTGCGCATCAGCCATCACAGGCAGGCTTTGTGTTGTCCTGCACTTCGGTCAGCTTTATGGTCGGCTGCGGCTGATCCGAACGGTTCAGTGGTTTATCGAACTCCACATTCATCCAGTCGCCCTCCGGCTTGTCATGCCATGCCAAGGCGTGGCGAATGACAAGCCATACCTGTTCTGCCCGGTACGGAATCTCCATCAGGTCGGAGATTGGGGCAGGGAGAACGTACCGGCGATATAGGTTATCCAGTCCATCCTGCATATCGTTCCGGCGGTGGATTGAAACCGTGAAAGCGTTGTCCCGCTGTTCCTTTGTCTTGAACTCATTATGTTTGGCATCGGAATAGAACTTTGCCATGCACAGATCATCGGCTACATCCCAGAACTGGCCCATATGTAAGCGCAAGTACCACTCGCAGGCCGCTTGCACAGCCTCGGCCACCGGGCGGCTCATGGTCAGCGTGATGGTTTCGATTTCGGTAGGTGCGTCATTCTTCTTCACCATAGTGCGGATCCTTTGCCCCCGGCCAGTGACGGCGCTGGCTGCGCTCAAACTTCCGGGCCATCGCTGCTGTCTGAATAGCTTCCACGGCCAGAGCAACAGCCCGATCATATACACCCTTCGTGGAAATCTGCGGATTGTTGGAGTAAACATTCATCCACATTGCATTGAGTTCCTGACGCAGACCGTTCATTTCCTGCACAGCTTCCACGACTTCTTCTTGGATGATTCCCGCGCCCTCATGCGGCCCTGCAAACATCCGAAACTTCTTGTTTGCAGCGGCCAGCTCAATTTTGACCAGACGCTTCACGTCATTTTTCACTGCATCCATGGTCAACCCTCCGTCCGGCTCTTGATCTCAGCCAGCAGATCATCCAGCGGAACATTTGCAAGAGAAAACCCGGCCTCGCCTTCGTCCTCAACAGAGACCAAGAGTGCAGAGGAAAAGCACAAAACGGGGCGAACCCCATAGGAGCTGTTGTACCAGTTAAGGCTGTAGGAGCCACCGGTGCCGACGAGCCAGACGTAGCTGTTATCGTAGGTGAGCGGAGAGCTGTTCGGCGTACCGTAAGGAGTTGCCAGCCACCACGGCACATCTGCCTTCGGAATCAGCCGCCAATACTTGCCATACTGGCGCAGGGTCAGCAAGCCAATCCGGTACTCGACAGTTCCATATTCAGTCTGGCCGGTCGTATCCTGCAGATCAATCTTGAACGGGATGAAAATATCCAGCGGCGTGCCTTTCTCGGTAAACTCTGCCAAACGGTTGCCCAGATACGACATGATCTCGCTCCGGCGCAGATCATTGGGGCATTCCGGGTCGTCTCCCTCACGGAACGGCATTTTCGTCCAAATGTCCTTTGCCAGAACGAGGCAGCCGTGTTCGTCCGCATCCAGCTTCACAAACTCCTTGCCCAGCGCTCTGAAGATGCCACCATTTTTCACATCACCCAAGGTTACACTTTTCAAAATCTTGCTCATCGTTATTCCTCCACTAAAACCACATTGGCCCAGCTGGTCTCGTATGTTTTCCCGTCAATCGTGACTTTCACGATACGATCATTGTGTGCAAACGAACTTACCTTGTCCGCCCGTCCTTTGTCCAGTAAAGTGCCGTCCGGCAGGTAAACATATACCGTCTTGACCGGTTTTTCACCGCTTGCTGTGCCCTTGACTGCTTCACACCCAGTCAGTGTTACGCACAGCGCGGCAGTGCAGGTGGACAAAGCCAGCAGTTTCAAAGTCTTACGCATCGTTTTTGTTCTCCTGTTCGCTCAAGTCCTCCACATCGGCAACATCCCTAGTCTTTTTCACCATGTCGGCAAGCTCACGCAGTCCAGACTTTGCCAGAGGTTCCAGCTTTACAGGAAGCACCGCGCCGCGCACCACCATTCCGTCCTTGATAACATAGTAGCGTCCGCCGCTCGCCATCTTCCTGGCGCAGTATTTGAAATATCCGCTCTTGCGGATTTCATCTGCTACTGGCATGATCTGCTTCGCATCCACAAAACCGACCGTTCCCGAAACAGGCTCGATCATTGGAACCAGTTCACACCCGCAGTACCGGATACTGATTCTTCCGGTCACGCAGTCCATTTCTCCGTCTGCCGTGTCGTCCAAATCCATCCCTTCGATGTGATGGAGATCATCCGGGCAGTCATTATCAAACTCGATGTCTGCCCATTCCTTTTTGCTGATGCCCAGGAGGGTTGCCAACTCACTTTCATTTTGTGCCTTCGGAAATCCGGTCAGCGGGAAGATTGCCGTTTTGGTTCCAATGTACAAATCATAGGTTCTGCAATCGTCATAGAACACTTTGTAGAGTTTACAGTACCCATCTGCCTTAATGAGCTTTGCGATTGCTGCCAGCTTCATTTGCTTCTCCTTTCAATTTCGATAGCCTGAACTTCAAACTTTTCGTACTCCGGGTAATGATTCTCGGCCTGCTCCTTGGCTTTTTCAACAGCCTGTTCGGCGCTGTCCGCATCCAGCCGGTACGGCAGCCAACCCGGCCACCCACCAGCACCGGTCGCTTTCAGCAAAATGTAGTACCTCTGCATCGGTGTGTTCTCCTTTCAGTTTTGGGCAATCCCGGAGTTGAACCGGGCCGGGCCTGTTCCCATGCTCACAAAAAAGGCCGCCGCAGCGGGCGGCCTGTGTCAGGAGTTGTGCGACCTTATTTTCAAAATTTTCTTTGCTTCCTCTGCGTGGAGAAGGACGCTGTCCCGGCAGGTCATACCCGGTTCTTGCAGCTCATAGAGTTTGCACTCTTTCGTACATCCCTTACTGCCTTTTCGGGCCTGCTCATTACACGTTATAAATCGTGCGGACAGAATCCGTGTCAGCGTTTCATTGTCCATCATGCCACCAGATAAAGCCAAAGGAACTTAATCAGTGCGGCAGGCACAAAGAAAATCAGTGCCGCCCACAGTGCCACAGCTACCAAAACCATCAGAACACCCAGTGTTTTCACAAATCCGTCCATTGCTTTTTCTCCTTTTAAGTTCAATTCTTGCCCAAGCTGCAAGGTCTTTCCAGTTTTCAGATTCCCGGTGACATGGAGTATCGCTGGCGCGTTTATCAACTGCTTCTGCAAGTTTTTCAACGCACAAGTCAGGCAACTCCTCAATGTGTGATTCAAAAAACATAGCCATGACATCCAACGGGGCACCCGCAGCAGCAATAGCCAAAACTTCTGCGTCATTTTTCTTGTCTCCGTGCGTTTGGAGCTTGCCCCACATCACTTCGCTGCCTCCTGGATGATCCAGACCCGGTGCGTTCCATAGCCTTGCCAGCTCAGTGCATCTTCGTGGCTTCCAGAAACGGCTATGTCCAAGTGTTTTCCCTGGATTCCCGCTCCTTTGTCCTGAACGATCCGCACTCCTACATCCTCGATATAGAGGACAGTCCCAAACGGGAACACGTCCGGGTCAGCCGCCACCGTCACGTCAGCTTCTACCGGTGCACCGCTGGACGTGATTCCTGTTCCCGTTCCGCAGATATGTTCCCGCTTTTCGGTGCAGTAGGCCGTGCAGAGAAAATCGCCAGCATCCTCAACTAGCAATTTTCCATCCAGTCGGTCCCGTGCTTTCAGAGAATCCCGCAGGGTATCGGCGTACTCTGCAATCTCTTTCGACACGCCCTCCCAGTCCTCATACCGGGACTTGTAAATATCCCGCTGACATTCCAGATCATCAATACGGTGATAAAGCACGCCGGTCTGTATGCCTGCAATCATGACTACTACCAAGGCAATTTTTGATATGTCCACTTTCATGTTTTTCCCGTTCCTCCCATCTTGTCAAAAGTAATTGGCGGATGCCCATGCTCCTGCGCTCTGAGCGTCCCGGACGTTCCCTGCGTGACGCTCATTCTTCCTCCGCCTTGGTCATTCAGTACCATATTTCTCAGCTCAAAAAGCGTTTGATCCTGATGTGTCGCCAGTGTTGCAGAAAGTTCTTTCTGAACAAGTGCTCCTTTTCCGCCACCCTCACGCCCTGACCGGATCTTCACGGTGTAGGCTCCATGCTGCCCCCCCCCCCGCTGGCCTCGATGCCACCATTCGATCATGCCATGAATAGCAGTCAGCAGTAAGTCCGGCAATTTCTTCCCCCTTCGGGATGCACGGGTTAAAATCCCATTGAGTGCCTTTTCGCTCAAAAGCGACCACTCCGGCGGATTCTCTACGAGTATCGCAGACAGCATATACTCTGCGCCTGCGCTGGGGGATTCCCCAGTATTGAGCATTGACGATTCGATAGGCAACAGCTCCGTAGTTTGCGAAGCCCCCCCACTTGCCATGTTGGAGAATAGGCTTATCTGCTCTACCTCCGGCAAATCCTCTGATACGAAGTAGTTCATTGAGGACCGTTTCAAAATCCTTCCCTCCATTTGACGAAAGTGCACCGGGCACATTTTCCCAGATCACAAAGCGCGGATATTTGCCATTTGTTGCAACCAGCATTTCTATGATGATTCTGATTGCTTCCCAAAATAGCCCAGATCTTCCGCCACCCAGGCCGGCGCGTTTTCCAGCAATGCTCAAGTCCTGGCAAGGAGATCCGAACGTAATAATATCTACTGGCTCGATTTTGTCTCCCCGGACATCCTTCACGCTTCCTAGGTGCTTCATATGCGGCAGGTGCGTTCTCGTGACGGCAATAGGGTACGGCTCCACCTCACTTGCCCATACTGCCCGTCCACCGCACATTACCGCGCACAGCGGCATCGTTCCGCTGCCGTCAAACAGGCTTCCCAGCTTCACGTCCTCGGCTGGTTTGCCCAGTTCCCGGAAAGCATTTTTGACAAAGAACAGTGCGTTCGGCAACGCCATACCATTGCCCCACATGGCATACTCTGCTGCCATGCTATGCAGGCCGTCATGCCAGCGCATCAATGCCTTGTCGCTTTCAGTGCTGCCACCCTGCACAATTTTTCTGCTCGGTCTTTTCCCTTTGATTTCGCAATCTCTGGCATATACTTCACGCCAGAATGGAAACTCTTGTGGAGAGGTCAGCGGTGCGATTTCTGCCCACCCATCAGGGAAGCCCTGCAATCGGCCGCATTCCAATGGGATAAGACGGCGGACAATCCAGTCCGGTGAACCCTTTTCGCCGGCTTGAATCACTTTTGGTCCACTCGTTGCTACGCCGTTCACTTTTGTAAGCGTTGCCGCCACCTCTCCGGTAACAGTTCCATTATAGGTATCCGCTCCGGTTGCTTCCGGCAACGGTTGAATTACCGGATTTATGTAGTTCAGGCTCCATCCGCCTTCCCCTTTAGCCTGCAATGTTCCGCTCACATTGCCGTTCAGGCAATGGTGCCTTGCGTCATAGGCTACCGCGTGACGGTCAACGGTGTTCAGCGTGAATGTCACATTCTCGTCTACTCCCGTGCCGTTCATCCCGGTGTTGCGGTCTATCATATTCCCCGCCAAGCAGTATGATCCGGCAACAATAGGTGCTTCATGGTCACACGTCAGACAAGGGCAGGTGTTATCCAGCGTATCAGCCGATGCCTGCCCTGACGCTCTGCAAATCACCGGCTTACTTTCGCATATTTTCATGCTGTCCCCCCCCCCCCCCCGCAGACCAAAAAGCCTTGCGATCTCATGGCCGAAGCGCTATTGAGCAGCGACGGTGCCACCCCGTCCACGCTGTAAATTCTCGCTCCTTGTGGAAACTCCGGCGTTAAGCATTCCAGTTCCATTCATTTTCCTCATTTCTTTTCTTGCACGGACGGTCGGTATCGAACCGGCTCACCTGCTCATGGGGGATAGTCAGAAGCAAGTACATCCTCTATGCGTCCGCATATCAAACCCGCCCGGCAAGAGAGTACCGGACGGGGCGGCCACGGCAATGGCCTACCGCTTTTGTTCCTGGGCGGATTGAACAGGGCATTTCTACGCTCATGCTGCGGCGCACCCATTCCCGTCAAATCCATGCGGGTGCGTCTTTCGCGGAAATGGCAGCCCGGTCTTTCACCGGGCTTGAACGGAAAGGAGGACGCTGCTGTACAGCACCATTCCGCTATGTCGGCCGGCTGATTTCCTGACCGTACCGGCTTCCATGGAAAACTCAACTCGGCACATACAGGGTCCGGCCCTGCTTGCAGCGCTCAATGCCTAGAAAAAGCGCCATGCGCCATATAAAAGCAGCCCCGCTTCTGCGGTGCAGGGCTGCTTATTTCACGTTCGAGAAGAACCATGCTTTGTATCAGCGGCACTGTTTTTCTCGTAGTGCTCGCACTCCACGTTGTAACCACTGCAAGGCGCGCACCGGGCTGCGGTTATCTTGAATGTGTGCTTGCACTGTTCTTCAGTACCCTTTTGTTTTCCCTTGTGCAGGGATGCTCTGGTATGTGTACTTCTTGCCAAGCTCTTGATCTTCCTCGCTTTATATAAATAGGTGTTTCGGCCCAAAGGCTTTGGGTTTCGACGCTTGTCCTGCACCGCTTCCCAGCGCACCGGTGGATTGAAGTTTTTCCGCAATTTCATCCAGATTTTGAAACTGCTGAAGTCGCTTTCCCATGTTCCGAATGTTTCATCCATCCACTTGAACATTTCTTTTACGGCTTCTGGCAATTCAAATTTTCCATCACATAGGGGTCCCGGCACTTCCTCAACATCCGGCATGGTTGTCGGCAGTTCTATTCGCTCACCATTCGGAAGATCATAGTAGGCGGTGCCTCTGCTCACTCTTCTACCTCCATGATGTGCGTTGCGATCATGTCAGCCATGTGCAGGCACAGGGCTTCCGGGCAGCGGTCGTATACTTTGCCGAGCGTTCCCCAGTCCTGCTCTCCGCTATATGCTCCCATGTGCCACCTGATTGCCAGGGCTTCCGTGTCGGTCAAGAAAATCCAGTCTTTGATAATGCTGACGGATGCTTCACCGTGTCCCATCAAGTGACTATCTTCATAACGGTAACTGCCATCCGGCTTTTTGATGTACTGCCCAGCCTTGCAAACGTCATGGAGTAACGCGGCGGTCAAGACTGCGCCCTTATTGCATTTTGCAAACTGCGGCATCTTGTCGCACAATTCCAGGGCAGCTCTTGCCACATTGAGAGAATGCAGCACCAGACCGCCGGGGACATTCAGGTGATGCTTCGCGCTGGCCGGGGAATTGTAAAAGTCCAGTTCTTCCAGCACCCGCATCAGTGCCATACCGCCGCGCCTACCCTCAATAGCCCGTACCAAAAGGCTGTTGAACTGGTCTTTCAGCGAGATTCTTGTTGCTTCATCCATAGGTCGTTCCCACCTCTCAATCCCAGTCCCGGACTTCATTGTTCCAGTCATAAGCCTTTTTGACCAAAGTGTCCAGCAACACCGGCACTGCCCATGCAACGGCAATGAGATCTGGGTTGTAATTGATTTTGAACAGCCAGCAGACACCCCAGATCAGGGTTGAAAAAATGCCATACAGCACGCCGAACACCAGCAGGCTTTCTCCCAGGTGCAGCGCATCGCGGCGGAAGCGCCGCCAGTTGAATGTCTTGTTGAAGTTGTTGATTGTTCTGTGAAGTTTTTCAAGAATCATTTTTCTTTCCTTCCATGTGAAACAGGCTGGTTTGACTTGTGTACTCAGAAAACCGTTCTTCTTCCAACTGGAAATAGAACGGATCAATTTCAAATCCGATAAAATCAAGTCCAGCCTCATATGCTGCTATGCGGCTGCTTCCACTTCCAAGATGGGTGTCAAGAACCTTCTGCCCTGGCTCTGCATAGTTTTTGAAAATCCAGTCATAAAGAGCAACCGGCTTCTGCGTTGGGTGGATTCGCTTTTCGTTCAAGCTCTTGTTTCCCTGCATGGTGTCGCCTTCTGTGATGCTTTTTCCCTGCATCATGCCGGACCACATATACCGGAACATTCTCACTGAGGAAAACAAATCTGTCGCCGCAATCTCGCAATCTGAAAAGCTAGAATTTCCATTGCACTTGTCCCACACGATCCGTCCAGTAGCAAACTGGTAGTCAAAATAATTACAGCCCCATACAATATAGCGGCGGCACACTCGAAGCAGCTCCCTGAAATACTCCGGTTCTGGTTTACTCCAAGCAGGAGAAACGGGGTAGTCACGATGTACGCCTATTTTGCTGACTTTTGATCCGTAAAATCCTCTGCGTTCCGGGCCAGAGAAATACGGTGGATCCACAACCGCCAAATCAAAATAATTATCCGGGAACAGTTCCATTGCCGGCAGGCAGTCCATGTTATAGCAATGGTTCAGCTTAAACACTTCTCCCATGCCTTACTCCGCCGGGCAATCCGCCCGATACCTGAACCGCTGCTTTGCGTTGTATAATCGCTGCTGCCCAAGCTCTGCACTATATCCTGCGCGACCATTGGCATCCATCTTTCCAGTGTCACCGCGCTTCAGTTCCTTATAGATGGTGGAATAGTTGAAGCTCATCGCCCTGGCGATTCCGGCAACACTCTGTCCGGCATTGTACCGGGCTTCCAGCACCTTGCGGTCATCCTGCGTCATGTGTTTTGCCATTCCTGTTCCCTCGCTTTCCTGAAAAATGCGCAAAAAAATAACGCAAGAGAATCCGCTAAGATTTCTCTTGCGTTTTCTCTTGCGTTTATTTTACAAATTCAGCAGTGAAAAGTAAAGCATTAAATGCAACAAATTTTCGGCTCTGTTTTTGTGGATTTTA
>CALFLK010000012.1 GCA_937880095.1 uncultured Faecalibacterium sp.
TTTCGTCTTTCATATAGCTATTCTGCGTACTTAGTCAGAAGTATAAAAGAGGTGTCGTTTCGTCTATTCTTACTCATCAGATTAAGTTTGCTGATAGCGAAGGAAAACCATACCCAGAATGGACATCCTGCACACTACAAGACGCAGTGGTTTTCCTTGATGGGCAACGAAAACCACTTGAGAGTGCAGACAGAGCAAAACGACAGGGACAATACCCGTACTACGGTGCATCAGGCATTATTGACTATATTGATGACTATATTTTTGATGAGCCGTTGTTACTTCTTGGTGAAGATGGAGCAAATATACTTAATCGCAGTACCCCGTTATGTTTTATTGCAACAGGAAAGTATTGGGTAAACAATCACGCTCATGTAATGCGCCCTAAATCCGGGCAGAACATAAAATTTCTATGTGAGCTGCTTGAAAGTCTCGATTATACTCGCTATAACACGGGTACAGCACAGCCGAAGATAAATCAAGAAAAGTGCCGTGAAATTAAGCTTTCCTTGCCCGTATACGAAGAGCAGTGCCGCATAGCCAGCTTTTTGGCTACACTTGATCGAAGATTAGAAAGAGCGCAAAGCAATCTTAATTATCTACTTTTAATTAGAGATGGATTGTTGCAGCAGCTCTTCATATAAAGAGCTGCTGTAACAATGCTTTTCGTTGTTTAAGCATGGAATCTAATAACTTTTGATGAGAACCAATCTGTTTATCAATACAGAAGAGGAAAGCAGCAATATGTGTTTGTGTATTTTTATCTGGCACATCACATTGTAATCGCAGGAGCTTGTTGACGGCTAAGCCCGGTTGTGCGCCTTGGTCTGAATACTGCCCAAGTCTCATATAGTCCAGCAAGTATAACAAGAAGCGTGTGTCGTTCTGCTCATTTGCCTTAACAGCAATAGCGTGTTCAGACAAATAGTTCATTCCTTGAATAAGTCTAACATTGCCGCACAATGCGCCTTGCCGCCCGACTACAACATATTCTCCCTCGTGACTGTATTGATCACAATAACCTCGTATACCATTGCCTCCGTATACAGGGAATAATCCTGAACTATGGATGAGGGAAGCCGAGATATTTCGTCCACTTTTGAACTCGCAGCATAACTCTGCCAATGTTCTTTTTGACCACGACGAATAGCGCAGAGACGCATTTTCGTTGTTGCCAAAAATGCGAAATAATACACCTCTTTTATACTTCTTGAGGGCTGAGACAAACCGCTGTTGTTTGTTGATACGGTTGCTTAATAAACCTAAAAATTTCGCCACTTTTTCCTGTTCGTCACGACATGGAAGATAAAGCGATTGTTCGTACAAAGTGTCCCATTCCACATTCCTCCTACATACACTTGCGCCTACGGTGGTTGCATTGTAGAAGAAACGCTTTGCTGCGTCGGATTTTATCCACTGGGCTATGAGATCAACAGAGCAACCGGTGATGACATAGGTTTTGTATGCAGGAGATACCATACCATGATCAAACCGCAGATTGACATTAGCATTACCCAAGTGAAGGTTTTGCGTGGACAGCACCATCGTTCCGTATTTTATCTTCTTATAGCCTTTATTACTTGCACCACGCTGATGTCCAAAGAGTTCTGTGTTTAAGAACATTCCCTCGATGGCGGCAGAAAGAAGAGTATCTTCGTCCTCTTCTTTTGTACGATCACTATACTCATGAACAAGATTGCCAAAGGCGATTGGTCTCCACGGCTCATCAAAGCCCGGAAAGCGGAGCTTCGGACGCTTTTCGAGACCGTTACTTGAGGTCTATAATGCCCTGATTATTCCTCCATCAGATAATATCTGTGGAGGTGGTCAATATGACTAACAATACACAATTTAAGACGCTGTTGAACACTTGGCTAAATCAGAAGAAGCCAATGATCACACCGTCAACTCATGCCAGCTTCACGCTAATAGCCGAAAATCACTTAATACCCTACTTCGGCAAGCGGAAGATCGGCAGCATCACCGAGACGGACATTCAGAGCTACATATCGTATCTCTACGAATCCGGGCGGCTGGACAAGTCCGGTGGTCTCACTGTGAAGACCATACGAGATGTAATTCTCGTACTGCGACTTGCTATGGAGTATGCCTACAAGGAAAGGGCGATACCGCTGCTCAACTGGGACTTAATAGAGTACCCAAAAGAGCTGGGTGTTAAGAAAGTGGTATCGCTATCCAAAGATCAGGAGCAAGCTCTTATTCAGTGCATCTACATGAACCTGAATAGGAAAACCGCTGGCATTCTCATTGCACTGTTTACCGGGGTGCGGATCGGTGAACTTTGCGGCTTGCAAATGAAGGACATCTCGTTGACGGATAAAACCATCAGCATCAACAAAACCGTTCAGCGCATCTATGATAAGAAAAAGGGAGAGTCCTATCTTCACATAGGACCGCCGAAGACCAAGACATCAGCTCGTACCATTCCCGTTCCGTCGCTGCTCATGAACATTATCAAGAAGTTCTACACAGAAAACCCCAACCACTACTTCTTGACCGGGAAAACAAAGCCGACAGAGCCTCGCACATACAGGCAGTTCTTTTCTCGTTTCCTGAAACGCAACGGGCTGCAAAAGGTGAAGTTTCACGAGATCAGACATACATTTGCAGTACGGGCAATCGAAATACCGGAGTTTGACATCAAATCTCTCTCCGAGATTTTGGGACATAAGAATGTGTCCTTTACGCTGAATGTCTATGGCAGCGCAAATCTCCAACAGAAAGTCAAGTGCATGAACCTTCTGAACGATTTGCTGTAACAAGAAAGAGCCTCAGCCGACACCCGAACGGACATCGACTGTGGCTCTTTGTGTTTTATGATATTCTAATGACGGCGCAAAACGACCTTTGTCCTGACATTCTTTCGGTGAAACTTGTGCAGACAATAAAAAAGGAAAATTAGGATAGAATTTTTTATGGAATCGTGTTATAATACTTCCAAGCCACCAATTCATCAGTCTCAAGCAAAACCCATGATAGGATGGCCCAGATAGATTTTTGATAGCAAAAGTCCGAATAGACCTTAGGATAAGGATAATCTGTATCAAATAAAACCACGACGAATCAAATCCTCTATACAAAAAAGTTTAGAAATGGATTTAACTCGGCGAGTGGGAATAATTCTATCTACTATGCAATCGTTTACTCATTGATATAGTTTATTATAAAAAAAGAGCTAGCAGATGTTAACATCTGCTAGCTCTTTTTGCTGTCGGTACTACTTATTCTTTTGATGGTTTCCAATGTTTCAATTTGGGAAGTTGTTCCGCAAAGTAAGCCTGTACCTGTTCTGGCGGCCAATTTTTATTTGACATATGCCCCACAAGAAACTCGATTAGCTGATCAAGATTTTTATAAACGAATGTGCCATCGGCATAGCACCATTTACAGTACTCCTCGTTCAATGTGCCGTCAGGTTCTTTGCTGAGCGAAGAATCATCAAGAGGCATCCCACAACATTGACAAATGAGAGTGCGAGGAGAACCTAAAAGCGTATTGATTGAAACATCAAACAGCTTGGATAACAGTTTTAATGTTTCTGTGTTTGGTGCAGTTTCACCGTTTTCCCAACGAGATACGGCCTGTCGTGTCACATAGAGCTTTTCAGCAAGTTCTTCTTGGGACAACCCATGCCGTGTTCGCAGATTTAGTATAATATCCTTTGTTTCCATGGAAAGCACCTCCTTGCAACTATTATTGCATTGCTGCTTTGGATAAGCAAGCAACACGTTGTTGCTTGTTGGGAGCTGTGGATTGCCAATAAAGAACAGAGATTGGAATCTACTTGTCAGGATAAGTGGTATCATAAAGGTTCTGTGATACCGGAATCGTAGCTTATTCTATTGCTTTTGCAATTTCAGCAAAAAGGAAGATCGTGCGTGCGGTTTGCCTTAAATTATCAAAAGAGTGGTCTTTGGCAATCGAGAAGGGGACAGCCTGACGGTTGATGCTGAAAATGGCGCTTACACCTACATCGTACATGGCATCCGCACCATCCCCAATATCTCCAACGATAGCAATCACCGGTACATGATGCGCTTTCGCGCGGTGTGAAATACCGGAAATTACTTTTCCGTGGGAGCTTTGCGCATCGATACGTCCCTCGCCGGTGATAACCAGCGAGCAGCCCTGTAACATATCATCAAAATGCACCGTGTCCAGAATTACATCGATACCACGCTGTAATTTTGCACCAAAGAAAGCGGCGACACCGCCGCCCATACCTCCGGCGGCACCAGCACCTTTGATACACAAAACATCCTGACCGAGATCTTGGAGAATGATCTCTGCCAAGTGATGCAAGCCTTGATCCAAGTGTGCAATTTGTGTATCGTTTGCGCCCTTTTGCGGACCGAAAACAGAAGCTGCGCCATTCGGACCACAAAGCGGATTATCTACATCACACATGGCAATAACGGGTACTTGCGACAGGCGTGCGTCAGATTCGGAAGTATCAATATGTGCGATATCGCACAAGGTGTCGCCAACCGGAACAAAAGATTCACCGGACGCGTTTAGAAACTTTACACCAAGCGCAGCAGCAGCGCCGGTTCCGCCGTCATTGGTAGCGGACCCACCCAGCCCAAGGATGATTTTTTTAGCACCGTTATCCAAAGCAGCACGCATCAGCTGCCCGACACCAAAAGTAGTGGTTTGTCCAGCATTGGGGCGATTTCCGACCAACGGAAACCCGGCGGCAGCAGCCATTTCGATGATGGCGGTATCGCCAACCATACCGTAGAAGCCTTCGACTACTTCGCCCAAAGGTCCTTGTACGGACAGCATTTTCTTTTCACCGGAAAGTACAGACAGAAAGGCATCTACGCTGCCCTCACCGCCATCGGCGACTTCGACACAAATGGTTTCGATCTGCGGCCAGCAGGCAACAGCTTCCTGACGAATGATTTGCCCAACCTCTCGGCTGGACATAGTACCCTTAAAAGAGTCGGGGATGATTACCAGTTTTTTCATAGTGAACCTCGAATTGTGAGAAAGACGACAGCAATCTATAAGAAATCCAATACGATTTTGAATACATACAGTAAGCCAGTCACGAATGTACAAAAGCAGATGTACTTCCATGATACCGCTGTTTGTAGTATTCGTAAACATATGGATAGGATCATTCATGGTGGACGGATATTCCTCTATGTGGAAATATATGGTACAGATGCAAAAAGGTGCGTTCAGACGAGAAAAGAAAAATCATGTAAAATGGACTTATCATTGTGATTCTGCCGAAAATTCTGTATAATAGTATCATGGCGCATTTCGTCCGCAAAAGAGTAAAATCTTATGGCGGTTTGCTGGAATAGAAAACATAAAAGGAGTATTCAGAATGAGAGGTAAAAAATATATTTGGACGCTGGTCGTCGTTTACCTGGCATATTTATGCCATGGCGTACAGGCGATTGTGGCATCCCAGAACCTGGGCGCATTGGCAATCCAGTGGGGGACAGATGCAGCTGGCGTATACAATGCAATTTCCTATACAGGATTGGCAAAGTTTGTGACGGTCTGGATCTGCGGTGAAATTTCGGACCGCATCGGTCGCCGCAAGTGTGCGGTAGCGGGTGCAGCCATGTATGTCATTTTCTTCTTAGGTTGTATGACTACCACCAATTATGCAGTTGCGTGTGCTTGCATGTTCCTGGCGGGTGCTGCAACCTCTTTGTTTGATGGCTGTCTGTACGCCGCTGCACAGGAAAGCTGGCCGAAATCTTCCGGTTCTGCTGTTATCCTGATTAAGGGCTTTATCTCGGTATCGGGTCTGCTGTATCCCATGCTGGTTGTGTCCCTGCGCAACATGGGTGCATGGAAGGTCGGTTTGATTGTTCCGGCAATCGCTTCTGCTGTTTTGCTGGTTCTGGCAATGGTGGTACCTTTCTCTTATGATGAAGAACTGAAAGCACGCAAGGCAGCTGGTCTGAGTGCAAAAGAAAATGCTGCACAGCTGGATACGGAAGCTCGCGCAGCAGCAGACCGTTTCTTGCAGCCTGCCCCCAAGGGTCTGGTTGTACCGCTGGCAATGATGGGCTTTGTTATTATGGCTGCTATGTATTCCGCACAGCAGCTGCTGAATCGTTACGGCTCGGTTGTGATTGGCATGAGCGACATGAAATCTGCTACGCTGACCACGCTGTTTACCACGGGTTCGCTGCTGGCTGTTTTGACTTGGTCTTTTATGATGGCAAAGCGCCGTTGGCGCACGCTGAAAATTCTGATTATTGACTTGGTCGGCACAATCATTTCCTATGCGCTGGTAATCGGTACGCGTAACGAAAACATCTTGATGCTGGCTGCATTTACCATTGGTTTCTTTGCTGCAGGTGGTGCGCTGCAGTGCGGCGTTTCGCTGATTCAGGAGTTCCATCCCGGACCCAAGGGACGCAATCTGGGTATTTATTATACCTTCATGGGTTTGAGCTCTTATGTAATGCCCAAGCTCCAGTCTATGATGACAGCGAGCGCCGGCGAAGCAGCGGCTTGCCGTACCAATTTGTCTTTGAATATGGGCATTGCAGTAGTAGGTCTGGTGTTCTGCCTGTACCTGTGCTGGAAGTATAAAGCATGGTTTGGTGTGAGCGCAATGCAGGCAAAAACACCGGATGAGATTTACTGATAAAACCATGTAACCAAACCTGCGGAGTAAGATATTCTATGATTCAACTGTCTGACCATTTTACCTATTCTAAGCTGCTGCGTTATACCTTTCCGTCCATCGTTATGCTGAGCGTCACTTCGATTTACAGCGTGGTGGATGGTCTGTTTGTATCCAATTTTGTGGGCAAAACGCCCTTTGCAGCCATCAATTTGATTTGGCCGTTCTTGATGATTTTGAGCAGTGTCGGTTTCATGTTTGGAACTGGCGGTGCTGCCTTGATCGGTAAAACGCTGGGCGAAGGAAACCCCGAAAAGGCGAATCGTATTTTTTCGCTGATTATTTATGTTTCAGCGGCCTGCGGTGTCATGCTGATGGTTTTTGGCATTTTGTTATGCCGTCGGGTTGCTGTCTTTTTCGGTGCAGAAGGGCAGCTTTTGGAGGACAGCGTCCTCTACGGACGCATTTATATGCTGGGTGTTCCGGCGTGTGTTTTGCAATATGAGTTTCAGACTTTGTTCCCCACAGCAGAGCGCCCCAAGCTTGGCTTGTATGTAACGGTTGCAGCAGGCGTAACGAATATTGTTCTGGATGCGCTGTTTGTAGGTATGCTGCCTTTTGGAATTGCGGGTGCTGCGGCAGCATCGGCTTTGAGCCAGTGCGTAGGCGGTTTTGTTCCATTTTTCTACTTTGGCAGAAAGAATACCAGTAAGCTGCGTCTGATCAAAACGAACTGGGACGGAAATGCATTGCTTCGGTGCTGCACCAATGGCTCCTCCGAGCTGTTAAGCAATATTTCTATGGCAATCGTGGGTATGCTGTACAATGTGCAGTTGATGCGCTATGTTGGAGAGGATGGTGTTGCCGCATACGGTGTGCTGATGTATGTGAACCTGATTTTCCTGGCGATTTTTATTGGCTATTCGGTAGGCGTTGCACCGGTGGTCAGCTTTCACTATGGCGCAGGTAACCACAAGGAGCTGCACAGTCTGCTGCGCAAAAGTTTTGTTATTATCGGAATCAGTTCGGTTGTGATGTTCTTTGCGGCGGAATGCATGGCACAGCCGTTGTCGCGGATGTTCGTCAGCTACGATGATACGCTGCTGCAAATTACCATGCGTGGATTTTTGCTGTACTCTTTTTCCTTTTTGTTTGTGGGTGTGGCAATCTTTGGCCCTTCCTTCTTTACCGCATTGAACAATGGTCTGGTTTCGGCTGCTATTTCCTTTTTACGCACACTGGTATTTGAGGTTGCAGCTGTCCTTTTGCTGCCTATGATTTTGGATGTAGACGGCATTTGGCTGTCGGTCGTAGGCGCAGAACTGATGGCGGCAATGCTGTCGATTTTCTTCCTGATAAAAAACAGAAAAAAATACCAGTACTAACCGGTCTCGGCAAGGAATTTGAAAAATAAATTGTTTGTCGAAAAAATGTTCTTTTGCGGTATGGCGACAAGGTCGAAATATGACATAAAATAAAGCGAAATTCCTAAAATCCGTTGACTTTTTTTTAGATAATGATAAAATTTTAGTATCTGAGCTGGAAAGAGTCTTTCCAAAAGCAGGATGTACGACCGCTGGCGTTTTTTAGCCAGCTAAGGCCATACGGACAGCCGGGTCGAATGCCGAGGACCGCAGGTGCGGTTGGCAACTTCTGTTGCCTTATTGATTGAGTTAAAAGCTCAGTTTTATAAGTTGGTTACTATAAACCAGTGCCGGGCGGCATATACTTGTGAAATGGTCAATAAGAGTAGTAAAAGTAATCTTTGCTATATAGACTCTGATCCATTGGAATGTGATATCTGTACTGTATGGGTGCGGGGTAGATTTCCTGCGTCCAAAGTGCGGTGTGTTTCATGTTTTACAGGTGGTGTGTTGCGTGTGCGGCACACCACCTTTTTGTTTGTGCAATTCTGCCTGCGGGCATGAAAATAGTATGCGGAAATGGGAGAATGAGTATGAAAAAGATTATCGAGCTGAAAAACATCTCCAAATCTTTTGACGGCGAAGTCATTTTGGACAACATCAACCTGGATATTTACGATAACGAGTTTGTTACCCTGCTGGGTCCTTCCGGCTGCGGCAAAACGACTACGCTGCGTATGATCGGCGGTTTTGAACAGCCGGATAAGGGTGACGTGGTTTTTATGGGCGAGCGTATCAACGATACCCCGCCGCATAAGCGCAATATCAATACGGTTTTCCAGAAGTATGCACTGTTCCCGCATCTGAATGTGTTTGAGAACGTGGCATTCCCCCTGTGCGAAAAGAAAGTGCCCAAAGAAGAAATCGAAGAAAAGGTCAATGATATGCTGAGCAAGGTGATGATGTCTGCATTTGCACATCGTCGCGTCACCAGCCTGTCTGGTGGTCAGCAGCAGCGTGTTGCCATTGCACGCGCACTGATCAGCCACCCCAAGGTCCTGCTGCTGGATGAGCCTCTGGGCGCACTGGATTTGAAGCTGCGCAAGGATATGCAGGTGGAGCTGAAGAAGATTCAGAAGAGCACCGGTATTACCTTTATTTTCGTCACCCATGACCAGGAAGAAGCCTTGAGTATGTCTGACACCATCGTGGTTATGAGCGAAGGTAAGATTCAGCAGATTGGTACGCCTACGGATATTTACAACGAGCCGCAGAACGCTTTTGTTGCGGACTTTATCGGTGAGAGTAACATCGTGGACGGCATCATGCTGGAGGACTACAAGGTGCGCTTTGCCGGTCATACCTTTGAGTGCTTGGATGCAGGTTTTGCACCCAAGGAGCCGGTTGACGTGGTGGTTCGTCCTGAGGACGTGGATATTGTTCCTCCGGAAGATGCAATGCTGAAGGGCAAGGTCACTTCCGTTACCTTCATGGGCGTGCATAACGAAATCATCGTGGACATTAACGGCTTTAAGTGGATGATCCAGACCACTGAGTCGCTGGACGAGAATGCAGTTGTTGGTCTTTCTCTGGACCCGGATGCCATCCACATCATGAAGAAATCGGAGTATTCCGGTATGTTCGGTGACTATTCCTCCTTCTCTGATGAAGTGGACGAACTGGCAACCCTTGAAGAAGAGGGAGAGGAAGAAGAATGAAGCGTGAAAGTGTAAAGCGGACCCCTGCCTGCTATAAGGCGGCGCTGGTTCCGTATTCCATTTGGAGTTTTTTATTTGTGCTGGTGCCGCTGCTGTTTGTGGCATACTACGCCTTTACGGACAGCAACTTTGCTTTTACCACAGAAAATATCACCCGCTTTTTCACCGCTACCAGCAACATCCGCTCGGACAGCGGCGCACTGGTTGAGGTGCATACCTATCTGCTGGTATTCTGGCGTTCGGTCAAGCTGGCAGCCATCGCTACTTTGATTTGTCTGGTGCTTGGTTATCCCATTGCGTACATCATGGCGCGTGCGCCGGAGCGTACCCAGAAAATGATGGTTACGCTGATTATGATTCCCATGTGGATGAACTTCTTGATCCGCACCTACGCATGGATGACCATTCTGCAGGATAAGGGTATTCTGAACGGATTTTTGAAGATGCTGGGCTTGCCGCCGGTTCACATTATCGGTACCGAAGCGGCTGTTATCATCGGCATGGTGTACGATTATTTCCCGTATATGGTGCTGCCGATTTATTCCATTATCTGCAAAATTGACGGCAACCTGCTGGAAGCTGCTCGCGATCTGGGCTGTGGCAGTCTGTCCACGCTGCGCCGTGTGGTATTCCCGCTGAGCCTGCCCGGTGTGATTTCCGGTATCACCATGGTGCTGATCCCGTCTATCAGCACGTTCTATATTTCTCAGAAGCTGGGCAACGGTAAGTTCCTCTTGATCGGTGACGTGATTGAAGGTCAGTATGTGGCAAACAATCTGCACTTTGCCGCAGCGATTGCATTCATTCTGATGCTGATTCTGCTGGCTCTGATGGCGCTGGTCAAGTATGTGACAGCGCGCAGCGTATACGGAGGAAAAACGAAATGAAAACATCTGCCAAAATTTACAGCGGGCTGATTTTTGCCTTTCTGTTTGCACCTATCGTGGTACTGCTGGTATTCTCCTTTAACGAATCCCGCAGCCTATCGGTCTTTTCCGGCTTTTCCCTGAACTGGTATGCGGAGCTGCTGAAGGACAGCGCTACGCTGGAAGCTGTCCGCAATTCTCTGCTGCTGGCAACCTGCGCTACTGCCATTTCGGTTGTGGTGGGTACCATTACCGCGCTGGGCATTGATCGCCTGCGCAGCCGCTGGTATCGTGTTGCTATGAATACGGTAACCGATATCCCCATGACCAACCCAGACATCATCACAGGTATCTCTCTGATGCTGATGTTCGTGTTCGTAGGTCGCATGATTGGCACAACGACCAGCCTGAATTTCTGGACTATGCTGCTGGCACACGTTACCTTCTGCCTGCCGTATGTAATTCTGCAGGTTCTGCCCAAGCTCCAGCAGATGGATAAATCCATGCTGGAAGCAGCGATGGATTTAGGCTGCACCCCCATGCGTGGCTTTTTCAAGGTGGAACTGCCTGAGATGATGCCCGGCATCATTAATGGCGCAATTATGGCGTTTACCCTGTCGCTGGATGATTTCGTTATCAGCTACTTTACCAACGGCAATGGCTTTGATACGCTGCCCATCCGCATTTACAGCATGACTAAGAAATCCGTCACGCCGAAAATGTATGCACTGGCTACGATCATCTTCTTTGTCACAATGGGTCTGCTGCTGATCAACAATTTGGTGGACAATGATGATTCCAAGAAACTGCGCGAGCAGAAAAAGCAAAATAAGCGCAGCAAGCGCCGTCGTGTTACCAGCAAGTGATGCCGCGCAGAACAGAAAATGAGGAGGACAAGACAAGCATGAACAAAAAGTTCTTAGCCATTTTTCTGGCACTGGTGCTGATGTTGTGCGTCAGCCTGACGGGCTGTGGCAGCGTCACGAATAATGGGCTGGTTTTGAATGTATATAACTGGGGCGAATATATTTCGGATGGCAGCGAGGACAGCTTTGATACCATTCACGAGTTTGAAGCCTGGTATCAGGAAACCTATGGTCAGCCGGTCAAGGTCAATTACAGCACCTTTGCATCCAACGAGGATATGTACAGCAAGCTCGCCAGCGGTGCGGTCAGCTACGATGTGATTATTCCGTCTGATTACATGATCGAGCGTATGCGCAAAGAGGGTATGCTGGCTCCGCTGAACTTTGATAATATCCCCAATTACAAGAACATTGATGAAGGTTTCAAGGGGCTGTATTACGACCCGGAAAACCAGTATAGTGTGCCTTATACCTATGGCATGGTCGGCGTTATCTATGATGCTAACGTGGTGGATCCGGCTGATGTGGGCGGATGGGACCTGCTGTGGAATGAAAAATACAAAGGCAAAATATTGCAGTTCAATAACTCCCGCGATGCTTTCGGTATTGCCCTGTATAAGGACGGTCTGGATGTAAACACCACCGACCGCGCTGTATGGGATAAGGCGTGTGCAGATTTGATTGATCAGCACCATCTGTTGTATGGTCTGGTTATGGACGAAATCTTTAATCTGATGGAATCCGGCGAAGCTGCCATTGGCTCTTACTATGCGGGCGACTATTTCACCATGCGTGACGCACAGGCAAAGGATGTGGATCTGCAGTTCTATTATCCGGAACGAACGAACCTTTATATTGATGCCATGTGTATTCCGGCTTGCGCCCAGAATAAGGAGTTGGCTGAAATTTTCATCAACTATATGCTGTCAGAAGAGCCGGCGATTGCCAATGCAGAATATACGGGCTATGCTTCGCCGAATCGCGTCGTGTACGAGAGCGAACAGTATCAGGAAGATATGGGCGAGGAAGCCATGGAAATCCTGTACCCGGAAATGGGCAACTTTGCAGATAAGTACAACAAGTATGCTTACCGCAATTTGGATGTAGACACTTTGCATTACATCAACGATTTGTGGGAGAACGTAAAAATCAACTAATGCAGGAAAAGCCGGCAGCGTACCGTGTATAGCTGTCGGCTTTTTTGCGAGTAAAGATAGGAAAGAGAACATGGCAGAAAAAGAAAAATCACTGGCAGCATGGTTGTATCGGCTGCGTAGTCGCTGGGAGGATCGCCGTCTGGGCGGTATTTCGGTGGAAGAAACCAAACCCAGCCGTTTTGCGGCGCAGGGTGCAGAAGCAACCCAAAGCTCGGATTACCGCTGTCTGGACCGCATCTTCAAAAAGCACGTTCCGCTGACCGAGCAGGACGTGTTTTTGGACGTAGGCTGTGGTGAAGGACGTGTGCTGACGTATTTGTATTTGCATAAGGCAAAGTGCCGCCTGATGGGCGTAGAATTGGACCCTGACGTTACCGCTACTGCACAAAAGCGCATGGAGCAATGTCCGGGCGTGGAGATTCGTTGTGCGAATATTCTGGAAGCCCAGGATTTGATGCAGCAGGTGACGGTGTACTATCTGTTCAATCCCTTTAACGGAAAGATTTTTTCCAAATTTATCGGCGCACTGGAAAAGCAGGTCCCACATCCGATTCGACTGGTGTATCTGTTCGATTATTATGCAGCATATCTGGACGACCGTTCTGGATGGACCAAGCTGGCAGGAGAGACCTTCCAGCGCAAAGGCGGCGAAGAAGCAACGTACTCAATCTATCGCTTTGACCCGGCGGAAAAAGCAGCTGCTGAAAACAAAAAATAAAAAGTTCCCCCTAATCCGATGAAGCGTAGATCAGGGGGCTTTTTGTTTGTGATAGGAAAAAAGAGATAAAAGGGATAAAAGAGCAGGAGATATTACAGAGCAACTTTCCACAGGCCGTGCAGATTGCAGTAAGCATACACGGCAACCGGTTTATCGCTGCCCAAAACAAAGGAAACTTCCGGTGCATCGCCGGGGTTCAAATACTGCATTTGACCGCCCAGCTCAGTCTGCAAATAGACCCACTGAATATGATGCTCCGGCAGCATAGGATGCGCTACCGTACCGACAGATACCTTGCATACGTTGCCATCCATGGCTACAGCAGGCAAATGCTTTTCGCCGCTGGCATCAACGGTATTGGGAATCAGCTCAACCATTTTTTCGCCGCAGCACAGCATGGGAACTTTGGCGTCGTGAATCACCTGAATCAGGTTGCCACAGTGTTTACAAATCAGAAATTTTACATCGCGCATGAAAGGCACCTCCTATGCGATAGGGTGATAGAATATTTTTACAGCAGCGCCAGAATCTGGTGCTTGGGCAGTGCGCCCATGGTACGGTTGGTAACTTTGCCGTCCTTGATGACGACCAGCGTAGGGATGCTGGTTACCTGGAACGCAGCTGCCAGCTCGCGCTCCTCGTCCACATTGATCTTGCAGACCTTGATGTCGGGACGCTCCTCAGCGATAGCATCCAGAACGGGACCGACACGGCGGCAGGGACCGCACCAGGTTGCCCAGAAATCCAGCAGAACGGGCTTGTCACTGTGAAGAACCTCCTGCTCGAAGGTTGCGTTGGTAATATGAAGAACAGACATAAATTGCCTCCTTGATGTTTGTTTGTGTCTTGCGATGGTCTTATTTTAGCAGGATGCAAACCTGCTTTCTGTGATTTTGTCACAAAAATGCAGTGATTATGCAGTAAAGATGCAGAAGGTGTAGCATTTGTCGCCAGTTATGCCCAAAATGAAACTTTTCACAACCGCAGGGCTTGCCTAATAAATACTTTTATACTACTATGAGTAGCGTAATCTATGAAAACCTTGTCAATAAGTAATTGAGGTGAAAATATGCTGACAAAGGATATTTGCTATGTAGGCGTGAATGATCACAACGTAGACTTGTTTGAAAGTCAGTATGTTGTGCCGAACGGCATGGCATACAATTCGTATGTGATTCTGGATGATAAAATTGCTGTTATGGATACGGTGGACCAGAACTTCGGCGAGCAGTGGCTGAAGAATATCAAGGCTGTTCTGGGTGATCGGAAACCGAATTATCTGGTGGTACAGCACATGGAGCCGGACCATTCTGCAAATGTGGACAAATTCATGCAGACCTATCCGGAAACCGTGATTGTGGCTTCTGCAAGTGCATTTAAGATGGTGCAGAACTTCTTCGGCAAAGATTTTGCAGACCGCCGTGTGATGGCAAAAGAGGGCGATACGCTGTGCTTGGGTCATCATGTGCTGCATTTTGTGATGGCGCCCATGGTGCATTGGCCGGAAGTTATGGTTACCTATGACGAAACCGATAAGGTGTTGTTCTCGGCAGACGCGTTCGGCAAGTTCGGTGCATTGGATGTAGAAGAGGACTGGGCAGATGAAGCACGCCGCTACTATATCGGCATTGTGGGCAAGTATGGTGTTCAGGTGCAGGCTCTGCTGAAGAAAGCTGCAGCACTGGATATCGAAACGATTTGCCCGCTGCATGGCCCCATCCTGACGGAAAATCTGGGTTATTATCTGGATCTGTACGATACCTGGTCTGCTTACCGTCCGGAAACCGAGGGCGTTCTGGTAGCGTATAATTCCATCTATGGCAATACCGGCAAGGCTGTGGAACTGCTGGCAGAAAAGCTGCAGAAGAAGGGTGCAACAATTGTTGTTCGTGATCTGGCGCGCTGTGATATGGCACAGGCAGTGGCAGAAGCCTTCCGTTACAGCAAGCTGGTGCTGGCAACGCCGACCTACAACGGTGATGTGTTCCCCTTTATGAAGGACTTTATCAACCACCTGACCGAGCGCAACTATCAAAACCGCACGGTGGGTTTGATGGAGAATGGCTCTTGGGCGCCGATGGCTGCACGCGTGATGCGTGGTATGTTGGAGAAATCCAAGAACCTGACCTTTGCAGAAAATACCGTTACCGTTACTTCTGCACTGAATGAAGCTTCTGCCGCAAAGGTAGATGCTTTGGCAGAAGAATTGTGCAAGGCATAATCTCAAATTTGTTGTAAATAACAAAAGCGGCTGCTGTACATTTTTGTACAGCAGCCGCTTTTTATTTATTGAGGAATATACACAATGAAAAATGCCCCGAATCCGAAATGGATTCGAGGCATTTGCTATGGAGCTGCTATCCAGATTTGAACTGGAGACCTCATCCTTACCAAGGATGCGCTCTACCAACTGAGCTATAGCAGCAAATGGCGACCCGGAACAGGCTCGAACTGTCGACCTCTAGCGTGACAGGCTAGCGTTCTAACCAACTGAACTACCGGGCCATCTGTACAACTGCGTTAGCAGCGACAACACTTATTATATGGATAAGAGAGGCATTTGTCAAGAGAAAAACGCAAAACGATAGAGAAAATATCGAATATGGTGCTGAACCGGCAGAAGATCCAGTGCATAGAATCAAAAAACGATAGCTTGGATAACAAAAAAATACCCCGAATCCGAAGTGGATTCGAGGTATCTGCTGTGGAGCTGCTATCCAGATTTGAACTGGAGACCTCATCCTTACCAAGGATGCGCTCTACCAACTGAGCTATAGCAGCAAATGGCGACCCGGAACAGGCTCGAACTGTCGACCTCTAGCGTGACAGGCTAGCGTTCTAACCAACTGAACTACCGGGCCATCTGTGCGATGCTTACCGCAACGATAGCTATTATACGGGTTTTGTTTGGTTTTGTCAATGGGAATTTTGAAAAAAAGGAAAAACTTTTTTGCGTAAAGAAACAAAAACTAAAATATGGACGCAAAACAGTTGATTTTTGGATGCTATTTTGACATTGTGAAAAAAAGATTAAAAAAATGACAGAATCCTATTGACATTTTGTGCGTTTTCGGGTAATCTAAGTGAGCACGATTCGTGCAGCACATATAGGGGCATAGCTCAGCTGGTAGAGCAGCGGTCTCCAAAACCGCGTGCCGAGGGTTCGAAACCTTCTGCCCCTGCCAAATAAACCGCTTGTTGATGTTTTCGGACATGGCAAGCGGTTTTTTGTTTGCTTGTGTAAAAAATATTGCGAAAATACGCGGTACGGTACACAGGATTCTGTAAAATGCGATATACTGAAGAAAAGAGAGTTGCGCGCTGCGGAAGAAAAGTGCATTCGGAAGCAGGGCGGACTCTTATAGAGAGGAGCGTTTTACTATGAAGCGGAGTTTAATGTTCGTACTGTCGATTTTGCTGGCATTCAGTTTGACAGCCTGTCATACTGCGCCCAGTACCCTGCCGACGGCTACGCCGAACCCAACGGCAGCGGAGAGTGAAGCGGTTTCTACACCGGAACCGATTGCAACGGAAACCCCGGAAGCAACGCCACAAGAGAAAAACATTACACTGTCGGCATCGCTTCTGGAAATGTTGTGGAAAAATCAAGAATCGTTTGACTTAGAAGCCTATGCGGCGTATCTTACAGAGTGGGAAACGATTACGGCGGCAAATGTGCAGCCGGATGGATCTGTTATGGTGTCGCTGACAGCTGAAAATCACGAAAAGTTATTGGACGAGCTGCGTCAGCAGTTACTGGATACAGAAAATGTAGCGCAGGACGGGCTGGAGTCGGTAGAAGTCAACGAAGATTGCACCGAAATGAAGCTGCTTGTGAATAAAAAGCAGTACGAAACGGGATACAATCGGTTATTTGTGACACAAAAGCAGTTCGAGGCGGTACAGTGGCAGGCGTTTTCCGGTAGTTGGGACGGCGAATTGGAAACGCGTGTTCTGGACGCCGATACCGGTATTCTGCTGGAAACGGTGGAACTGGATAATTTATGGGATCGCTAAAGGGTAAGGCTCATTTTCAAGAAAGGAAGTTTCTATGCTCACATCATTGGCACTGATTTTTCTGGTTGGACTTGGTTTGGCAGCCATTGTTCAAAAATGCAAACTGCCCCGCATTGTGGGAATGCTGCTGACGGGTATCCTGCTGGGACCGTTTGTGCTGAATCTGCTGGACGACTCGATTCTGGGTATCTCGGCAGATTTGCGCAAGATGGCTTTGATCATCATTTTGATTAAAGCGGGTCTTTCGTTGGACATTCGTTCGCTCAAGCAGGTGGGTCGTCCGGCATTGCTGATGTCCTTTGTGCCGGCATTGTGCGAGATGACGGCAGTCATCCTGTTTGCGCCGATTTTCCTGGGTATCAGCTACGGCGAAGCCGCAATTATGGGCGCCGTACTGAGCGCGGTTTCCCCAGCGGTTGTCGTGCCGCGTATGGTTCAGCTGATGGAAGATAAGTACGGCACAGCAAAGAAGTATCCCGCAGATGCTGCTGGCGGGTTCTTCGCTGGATGATGTGTTTGTCATTGTTCTGTTTACCACGTTTGTATCCATGGAGCAGGGCGGTCAGGCGAACCTGATGGAGTTTGTGAATATTCCGATTTCGATTCTGCTGGGCATCGTAGTAGGTGCTGTGACGGGATACACACTGTCCTGGTTCTTTGAAACCAAATATGCGCACCAGCATTATGTGCGCAACAGCATGAAGGTTGTTATCATTCTGGGTGTGGCATTCCTGCTGGCTGCGCTGGAGGATTGGCTGAAGGGCATTATCTCGATTTCCGGTCTGCTGGCTGTTATGAGCATGGCAGTTGTACTGGCAAGCCGTAGTACCACTTGGGTAGCATCTCGCCTGCGGGAAAAATACGGCAAGCTGTGGTTGGCCGCAGAAGTGCTGTTGTTTGTCTTGGTTGGCGCGGCAGTGGATATTCGTTACACCTTGTCTGCAGGTCTGAGTGCGGTAGCACTGATTTTTACGGCACTGGTATTCCGTTCGGCTGGTGTGTGGCTGTGCATGACAGGAACCAAGCTGAACTGGAAGGAGCGTCTGTATTGCATGATCGCTTACCTGCCGAAAGCAACCATTCAGGCTGCAATCGGTTCCGTACCGCTGTCTTTGGGTTTGCCCTGTGGCAAGCTAGTGCTTTCGGTGGCAGTTCTGGCAATTTTGATTACTGCACCGCTGGGTGCCATGGGAATGGACAGAACCTATCAGTATCTGCTTGAAAAAGAATGATATTTTTTCCACAAGGGATGCGTTTATAGTGGAAAGGAATGCGCAAAATGCAATATCGTCATATTCATCCGGCTGTGTTTGTGCGCAGACCGAACCGCTTTATCGCTCATGTAGAGGAAAACGGTCAATCTGTCGTGGCGCATGTGAAAAATACCGGGCGCTGCGCAGAGCTTTTGGTCCCGGGCTGTCGGGTCTGGCTGGAATACAGCGAAAATCCAGACCGGAAAACACCCTGCGATTTGGTGGCGGTGGAAAAGCAAACGCCGCGCGGTCCGGTATGCATCAATATGGACTCCGCAGCACCCAATGCGGTAGCCGGCGAATGGCTGGCTGCTGGAGGTTTGGGAAAACTGGATTTTCTGCGTCCGGAATATAAGCTGGGAGATTCCCGCTTTGACTTTTATGCAGAGCAGAACGGTCGCCCTATGCTGGTAGAGGTAAAGGGCTGCACACTGGAAGAAAACGGTCTGGCACGATTCCCGGATGCGCCCACCTTGCGTGGTGTGAAGCATGTGAAGGAGCTTACTAAGTGGGTGACAAAAGGGTACCGATGCTGTGTACTGCTGGTGATCCAGATGAAAGGTATCCACACCTTTATGCCAAATTGGGATACGCACCCAGAGTTTGGCTTTGCCTTGCAGCAGGCTGCTGCAGCCGGGATGGAAATCCATGCGATGGATTGTATTGTTACGCCGGATAGTCTGCAAATCGATAAGCCGGTTCCCATTGATTTGACAGCACCGAAAATAAAATAAAAAAGACGCTGCCTTGCGAGTGCAAGGCGGCGTCTTTTTGTTATGGTAAGTATGTTATGCGTTTTTGCTGTCAGAACCCTGAGATTCCAGATAGACACGGCTTGCCGTCATAGCAAAATGCAGACCTTCTTCGCGAACCAGATCCAGAATGTCCAAATTCAGTCGGTTCTGAACATCCAAAAATTCGTCCAGACCCTTGCGCAGAACATAGGCATTCACCAGAATGCTGATGCCGGATTCACTGAAACCAGTTACACGAACAACAACAGAATCCGGGTCCAAAACAGGATCGGCTTTCAGCTGTTCGGTCAGGCGGGACATCAGAGATTCCAGCTGGGTGCGGGAAGAATCAAAGGTCAGATTCAGGTTGAAGCGGTACAGGCGCTTGGTGCGGGTGCTGCCGTTATTCACAACTGCTTTGGTTACAGTGGTGTTGGGCAGCACATATAGAGAGTTATCCAGCGCACGGACTTTGGTACTGCGGAAGGTCAGGTCTTCCACTTCGCCGTCCACACTGTCCACCGTGATCCAGTCGCCGATAGAGAACGGGCGCTCCAGCAGAAGCATCAGTCCGCTGAACAGATTACTTGCGGTATCCTGTGCTGCCAGAGAAACGGTCAAACCGACAAGACCTAAGCCGGTGATCAAACCGGTAACGGGATAACCCAAAATATCCAGTACAGCGACGATCACAAAGGCGCCAACCAGAACACGATAGGTCTTTACCAGCACAGAGCGCAGCGTAGCACTAGTTTTCAGGTCCAGATGGGTGGACAGATTATTCAGGGCGTTGTCGCACAGCTCGGTGGAGTTCCAGAAACCCCAGCCGGCACATACCATGGGTGCAATGCGGGACAGGGTATGGCACAATGCAGCAACCTGCGTATAAATACCGGGCAGCGGAAGCATGGGCAGTACAGTGCACAGACCCCACACCAAAATCAGAATGGGAACAGGCTTGGTGAATCCGCGGAACAGAATACTCAGGGAATGCAGATGCAGGCGCTCCGCCATAGCGCACAGCTTCGGCATCAGCCAGCTTTTGCAAAAGCGGCTTGCCAGCCAAAACAGGAGGGCGACCAGCGCAGAAACCAAAATGGACAACATCGTCTGGCTGAGAAAGCCCAGCGGGGTGGATGCGAAAAATGCAATCAAATCCATAAGAACCTCCTAAAAAAATCGCATAGAATACCCGTATAGCCTTATTCTACCATAAAGCGACAGGCAGGAAAAGCTGGTAAAAATTGGACTTGCATTTTTCTGCTGTCTGCATATAATAGGGATGGAAAGTTTGTTTCAGGGCGGGGTGTGATTCCCCACTGGCGGTAAAGCCCGCGACCATCTGTATGGGTGCTGACTCGGTGTAACTCCGAGGCCAACGGTTATAGTCCGGATGAAAGAAACGACGGGTTATTGCGCACGCGCGCTGTTTTTCGTCTTTATGCCCTGACTTGCAATTTTGTGAGTCAGGGCTTTTTTATTGCTTGCAACGGCTTTCCGTATCAATTTTTGAATGGGGAAATCCCTGGGAGGTAATTATGCAAGGTTCGAATTCGAAGTTCCGCAGTCAGAGAGGCGCCAATATGCGGGTGCGTAATCTGGCAGTAGCAGGTATGTTGTCGGCGGTGGCATTTGTGCTGATGTTTTTGGATTTTCCGCTGCCGATGTTGATTCCGCCTTTTGTAAAGATGGATTTTTCGGATTTGCCGGCACTGCTGAGCGCCTTTGCGCTGGGCCCGGTATATGGTGTGGTGGTCAGTCTGCTGAAAAATATTCTGCATATCCTGATTGCCGGTACCACGACCGCTTGTGCAGGTGAGCTGAGCAATTTCCTGATGGGTGCGGTCTTTACTTACTCCGCAGGCTGGATTTATCAGCATCACAAGAATCGCAAGGGTGCATTGATGGCTGCATTGGCAGGCGCTGTGATTATGGGCGTCCTGAGCGTTCCCATCAACTATTTCATCAGCTATCCGGCTTACATCAAGTTCTTTGGTCTGCCGGCAGAAGCGATTCTGGACATGTATCAGACCGTTTGGAGCTTGTGGCAGAGTGCATTCGGACTCCAGCTGCCTGCACTGTCTGGCTTGACCGAGTGCCTGATTATCTTTAATGCGCCGTTCACATTGCTGAAGGGTCTGGCAGATGTGCTGTTGTGCTTTTTGGTTTATAAGCCGCTGTCGCCTATTCTGCACGGCAAACGCTAACGCAATCAAAAGCGGTATCGAGATTTTCTCGATACCGCTTTTTCTGTGCTATAGGGCATGAAAGTGCAGTGGAATACGAATGAATAGAATTGTACTTTTTACGTTGAAATGTTATAATTTACAATACTAGACCAATCATAGGAAACATTCGAAAACAAGCGATAGCATATGATTGAAACCAGATGGAAAAGTACCATACAAACAGGAATGCGTAAGGAGGCTTTGCTATGAAAAAGATGTTCGCATGGGTACTGGTGTTTACAATGGCGGCAATGATTACCGCTTGCGGTACACAAAACGCAGCGCAGCCGGATGCCTCGCAGGATATGGGTTCTGCTACGCCGTCACCAAGCGCGGAGCCGAATGTAGAGCCTACACCGGATGCGCAGCAGCCGGAAAGTACACCTGATACGAGTGAAAATATTGGTCGTGAACAGAATAAGGACTTAGTATATATGCTGGAAGGCATGGAGGAAACAGAACCGGCAACGTTGTTTGTGGGTGACGGCTATTCCATCTATATTCCGGACGATACCTTTCGATATGAAAAGGACATGGAAAACGGGATTCCCGCAGATACTTGGGAAAGCATCGTAAATGAAGATGTTGAATTCGAAATTCTGGATCTGGGCGAAATGGATTTGAAACAGGCGCAGGAATGGGTAATGCGGGAAGAAGACGATTACCAGCTGATTGAGGATAAGCGCGGCGGTCTGGGCGGAACAGATCGAGAAGATGACGTGCTGGATGTTCGGTTTGAAACGGCCGGAAACAGAATCTATGCGCTGATGAGCAAATATCCTATGGAGGCAACCGAAGGTTTTGGTACACGCTTGCAGGTTGTAGCAGATACCTTTGAGATCACGCAGTAAAACAACTTGATTTTCCCTCAGTAAAACAATACAACAGAATAAATTGGAAACAGGCAGATCGCTGGCGCACACAGAATGTGTAATGTCAGCAGTCTGCCTGTTCTTTTTTCGTGTTCGGTGCTTGTTTATGACTTTCGTTTTTACTATAATAGGAAAGAACTTTATAATCGGATAGTATTGGAAAAAGTGCGGCTTTTGCGGTTTTGTATAAGATGGGAGGGGAAAGCTCTGGAACAGGAATTACTTCGCCTGGAGGGTCAGGTGGAAAGTCTGATTTTTGAAAATCAGGATACAGGATATACGGTGTTTGAGCTTTCCGGTGGCGGTGAACTGTTTGTAGTATGCGGAACCGTTGGTGAAGTGCATATCGGCGAAACGGTAGTCTGCCATGGTACGTTTGAAATGCACCCCAATTATGGCCGACAGTTCCATGCACAAACCTGCGAGGCAGATATGCCAAGAGATGAACAGGCAATTTTCTCGTTTCTGTCCAGCGGGTCACTGCCGTATATCGGTTTGGCGACAGCGAAAAAAATCATGGATAAGTTCGGCGGCGAAGCACTGGAAATCATTGCCAATGATCCGCAGCAGCTGACGATTTTGAAAGGCATCACGCCGGAAAAGGCTGACCGTATCAGCAGCGAATTCCGGCGGATGTTTGGCGTGCGGGAGATTGTGGCATGGTTGGGACAGTATGATATTTCTGCGCCCCGCGCGGTAGAAGTGTATAAAACCTTTGGTCCCAGTGCGCTGGATGCCATTCGTGCAAACCCGTATCTGCTGTGTGGAGAACCGCTGCATATTACGTTCCGCCATGCGGACAAGATTGCAGCGGAAATGCATCTGGCAGAGGATAGTCAGCTGCGCTTAGGTGCAGCAATTTTGTATACACTGCGGCACAATGCAAACAATGGACATACCTGCGTACCCCGTACCAGTCTGATTAAGACGACAGCGGCATTTATCGGGCAGCCGATGGAAGAAATTACTTCGGTTCTGGATGAAAGTATCGGGCATGGCGAAGTGAGCCAGCGGGTTTTCGGGGATACGGAATTTCTGTTTTTACCGGATTTGCTTTCGGCAGAAATGGATATAGCCAGCCGCTTGGCGGAATTGGCACGCAGACCCAAACAGTCCATGCGAAACTTTGACCGCAATCTGCAAATGCTGGAATTGAGTCAGGGCTTTGCCTATGCGCCGCTGCAGCGGCAAGCCATTGAAATGGCAATGCAGGAAAGTTGTTTGGTGCTGACAGGTGGTCCCGGTACTGGTAAAAGTACCACCGTCAATGCCATTATCAGCCTTTTGGAAAACGAAGCCCGGCGGGTCGCGCTGTGCGCACCGACCGGACGTGCGGCAAAGCGGTTGAGCGAACTGACAGGCCGAAAGGCAAGTACCATTCATCGCTTGCTGGAAGTGGACTACTCCGGCGGAACGGTGCAGTTCATCCATAATGAAAAGAACCTGCTTCGCTGCGAAGTGCTCATTCTAGATGAGATGAGTATGGTGGACGTAAAACTGTTCCAGAGTTTGCTGGCGGCGCTGCGGTCCTCCTGCCGCATTATTCTGGTGGGTGATGCGGACCAGCTGCCCAGCGTTGGTCCCGGTAATATTTTGGGCGAAGTGATTCGCTCGGGTGTGATACCCACGGTTCGTCTGGATCGGATTTTCCGTCAGTCGGCAAGCAGCCTGATTGTAGAAAATGCGCACCGCATCGTAACGGGGGAACCGCTCAAACGAAGCTCCAAAACAGATGATTACTTCTTTATGGAGGCAAGCGGGGAATACTGTCAGCAGCTGGTATGTGATTTGGTGACCACACGGTTGCCCAAGAGCTATGGTTTTGACCCGATTCGGGATATTCAGGTGTTGTGCCCTACGAAAATAGGACCCAGCGGCACGCAGGCATTAAATGTTCGTTTGCAGGAAATTCTGAATCCGCCGATGCGCGGCAAACCACAGCTGGAAGCGGGTGGATGGACTTTCCGTCCCGGCGACAAGGTGATGCAGGTTCGGAACAACTACGAAATCATCTGGCAGCGTGAGGGCGGCGAGCAGGGTGTTGGTGCTTACAATGGCGACATCGGCATTGTAGAATCCATCAACCCAAGAGACCGCTCCATGGTTGTATTGATGGATGACAGACGTATGGTTTATACGGCGGACAGCCTGCGGGAATTGGAAATTGCTTATGCAGTTACCATCCACAAGAGTCAGGGCTCGGAATTCCCGGCAATCGTGATTCCTGCGGCAGAAGTGCCGGCACGGCTTTGTTATCGCAATCTGATTTATACCGGCGTGACCCGTGCGCGTAAGTTATGCGTCGTGGTGGGTCAGCGTACCACCATGGAGCGCATGACCGCAAATGTACGGCAGAATCTGCGTTACAGCGGTTTGGCGCAGCTGCTGCTGGAAGAACAATCCCACGCAGAAGAAATGCGTGCGCGGTATGCGGAGCAGCACCATGAATAAACAAGAAGAACGGCGGCTCAATCGGAAAATCCTGCTGCGTGCAGCATTGGAGTGCATATACCCCAGACGTTGTCCCTTTTGTGGGCGGGTCATTGGGTTTCAGCTGGAATGTAAGAAATGCCGCAAACTCTGTCAGGCATTGGAGCTGCGGGATGCAAATCTGGACCCGGCGACACATTATTTCGGAAATTTAAGCGGCGCAGCGGCAGTTTATCGCTACAAAGATGGTGTGCGTGATGCGGTGCTGAATATGAAATATCATGCCCGCCGCAGCTATGCCAGAGATTTGGGCGAGATCATGGCAAAAACGTTGTTCGGGTGTACTTTTTATAGTAAATATGGTATAATTTTGCCCGAACCGGCTTCAGCGGGAACAGATCTCTGGGATGTGATGGTTCCCGTGCCGAAATCCAGCTGGGACAGGGGATATAACGTCCCATCTTTGCTGGCGCAGCCCATTGCATGGGCGATTGGTGTTCCCATACAGGAGGATGCTTTGCAGCGTGTCCGTAGCACCCACCATCAGGCGGGTCTGCCATTACAGGATCGCTTGGATAATGCAGAAGGTGCATTTGCACCGTCGGAAAGCTGTCATGTAAAGGGAATGCGTGTACTGTTGATTGACGATGTGATTACCACAGGCGCTACGACAGCTGCCTGCGCAGAAGCACTGCTATCTGCCGGTGCACAATCGGTGTATGCGATTGCGCTGGCGTCCAGCCAGTGGCAGACAGAACACAGCGAAACAGTTTGATTTGTATTTTGACGCGATTGTAAGCGGAAAGGATAAAGAATTATGGCTCAGTATGATATTGGTATCGACCTTGGCACAACCACGGTCATCATTGCACAGACAGGAAAAGGCATTGTGCTGAATCAGCCCAGCATTGTTGCCTGCGACACCCGTCACGGTCACAAGGGCGTTTTGGCGGTAGGTGACGAAGCGCTGGCAATGGTGGGACGCACCCCCAACTATATTTCTGCGATTTTCCCGCTGAAGGACGGCGTTATCAGCGACCACACCCTGACCCGTGAAATGATTTGCCGCTTTGTGAACAAGGTATACGATTCCCGTCTGGTCAAGCCGCGCGTGGCAGTATGTGTACCCGCAGCAATCACCGGCGTGGAAAGCGACGCTGTTGTGGAAGCAGTTATCGCAGCAGGTGCACGTCAGGTATACCTGATTGACGAGCCGATTGCAGCAGCACTGGGCAGTGATTTGGATATTCGCAAGCCGGATGGTCAGATGATTATTGACATCGGTGGCGGTACGACCGATATTGCTGTGCTGAGCTTGGGCGGCAAGGTTGTTTCCACAAGCGTTAAGGTGGCAGGCAACACCTATGACGATGCAATTATCAAGTATCTGCGCACCAACTTCAATGTGGCAGTGGGTCAGCGTACGGTTGAAAAGCTCAAGTGCAGTGTCGCTTGCTGCCCCCAGCGCCCCGATTACAAGGAAACTTTTGAACTGAAGGGTCGCAGCCTGATTACCGGTCTGCCCCAGCGCCTGACGGTGAAAACCGAAGACTTCTATGAGCCGGTTATGCTGTTGACCGAGCAGATCGGTGTTGCAGCACACCAGGTTCTGGAAAAAACTCCGCCGGAACTGGCTGGCGATATTTACCGCAACGGCGTTATGCTGACAGGCGGCGGCGCACAGCTGCATGGTCTGACCGAATATTTGACCGAGAAGCTGAAGGTCAAGGTTCAGGTTGCCCCGGACCCGGTCAACTGCGTGGCTTTGGGTACCGCAAAATGTCTGGATATGGGCGGCGAATTGGAGACTGGATTTAAGGATGCAACCCCCCGCCTGGGCCGTCGTCGTTGAAATGTGGAAACTTTTTGTTAAATTTGACGCTGTTTTTAGTCGAAATATTGATTGAAAAATAACAATCTTTTCGATATAATACGGGGTAAGTGTTGTTATCGAAACGGAGGAAAGAATAATGGATCTGAGTTTTGACGTAGTAGTCATGATGACCGGCATCATTCTTGTGTTCGGAATTCTGGTGCTGCTGATGTTCATCATTACGATCGAAGGCAAGATTTTCGACCGGATGAACGATAAGAAAAATGGCAAAGCTGTAAAGGCAGCGCAGCCTGCGGCACCAAAAGCCCCAGAAACAAACAAGGCAGCAGCTCCGGCTCCGGTCGTGGAAAGCGGAATCTCGGCTGAGATTGTGGCTGTTATTGCGGCAGCAATTTCTGCGATGTCCGGCGGCAAATATACCTTGCGTACTGTGCGGCGTGCCTCCAATAACTGGGGACGTGCAGGTACGGACGATGTTACATCGCCGTTTTAATGGGAGGTATAGAGAATGAGTCAGTTTTTTGATACACTGGTAGGAATTTTCCAAAATTCCGGTTTTGCACAGTTTGGCGAAGAAGGCGGCCTGCTGTACTTGGTGATGATCGTTGTCGGCTGCTTCTTGCTGTATCTGGCAATCGTGAAACAGTACGAGCCGTTGATCCTGTTGCCGATGGCTTTCGGTATGATTCTGGCAAACCTGCCCGGCAGCGGCATTATTCACATGGAATACTTCGTTGCGGACGGTCTGGAACATCCTATGTGGATGGAAATACTAAACAACGGCGGTCTGGCGGATATGCTTTATATGGGCGTTAAGCTGGGTATTTACCCCCCGCTGATCTTCCTGGGCATCGGTACGATGACCGACTTTGGACCTCTGATTTCTAACCCCAAGAGCCTGCTGCTGGGTGCAGCTGCTCAGTTTGGTATCTTTGGTACTTACATGGGTGCTCGTCTGCTGACTGCTACTGGCGTGGTTGACTTCACCCAGGCACAGAGCGCTGCAATTTCCATCATCGGCGGCGCCGATGGCCCTACCGCAATTTTCGTTACTTCTGTTCTGGCACCTGAGCTGTTGGGCAGTATCGCCGTCGCGGCATACAGTTACATGGCGCTGGTTCCGGTTATTCAGCCGCCTATCATGCGTGCGCTGACAACAGAGAAAGAACGTAAGATTGTGATGAAGCAGCTGCGCACGGTGTCCAAGACTGAGCGTATTGTGTTCCCCATCCTGTGTACGATTATCGTTTCTCTGATCATTCCGGATTCCACCGTTCTGGTTGGTATGCTGATGCTGGGCAACCTGATGAAGGAATGTGGTGTTGTAGACCGTATTCAGAAGACCGCAGGTAATGAGCTGATGAACATCATCACCATCTTCCTGGCTCTGTCTGTTGGCTGCACCACCAGTGCAAACTCCTTCCTGAACTCCCGCACCGTGTTCATCATTGTGCTGGGTCTGATCGCATTCAGCTTCGGCACCGCAGCAGGTGTCCTGTTCGGTAAGCTGATGTGCTGGGTCACCCATGGTGAGGTTAACCCGCTGATTGGTTCCGCAGGTGTTTCTGCTGTTCCTATGGCAGCTCGTGTTTCCCAGAAGGTTGGCCAGAAGGAGAATCCTTCCAACTTCCTGCTGATGCACGCAATGGGCCCCAACGTTGCCGGTGTTATCGGTTCTGCTGTTGCTGCAGGTATTCTGATTAACATTTTCGGTTAATGCATTTCCAAAGCCGTCCGCTGAAAAGCGGGCGGCTTTTTTGATTGGGTAACTCCGTAATAAAAAAGAATCGCGGAGCGATTCAAAAAAGAAAATAAGACGGCATCCAGACTGAAAAGTGGGATGCCGTCTTGTTTTTGGCCGTAAGAGAAAGACTGAGAAAGTGTAAAATCCCTGTGTCAGAACCCGGCAGGTTCTAGAACTATAGCACAGGGTGTGCTATACTGTACAGTGAGAATTTATGGATAAAGAAAGGTGTGTCTCCCATGTCTATGGACTATACCACAGAGTTCCTGAAGCTGAGGGACTGTTATATTGAGAAGCAATTTGGCCGTTTGAACCCCATGCAGCGGGATGCTGTATTTACCACAGACGGCCCGCTTTTGATTTTGGCGGGTGCAGGCAGCGGAAAAACGACGGTTCTGGTTAACCGAATTGCTAACCTGATTCGCTTCGGCAGAGCGCATGGCAGCAAAACGCTGGCTCGCCCGGTAACCGAAGAAGATGTAACCGCTTTGCGTATGGCGGTAGAAACCAATACGCAGGTACCCGCCCGTCTGATGCCGCTGATGCGAGAAAATGCGGTGCGCAGCTGGAACGTGATGGCCATTACGTTTACCAATAAGGCAGCAGGCGAGCTGAAATCCCGTTTGCGCTCCATGCTCGGCGATGAGGAAGGTGAGGAAGTTTTTGCTGCGACCTTCCACTCCGCGTGTGTGCGTATTTTGCGCCGCTATGCGGAAGAAATCGGCTATCCCAAATCGTTTACCATTTATGATACGGACGATTCCCAGCGCGTGATGAAGCAGGTCTACAAAGATTTGCAGATTGACGACAAGTTCCTGCCCCTTAAAGCAGCACTGAATCATATCGGACGCCTGAAAGATCAGCTGGTAAGCCCAGCAGAAGCACTGAAAGGGCAGAGCGACAGCAAGGCAAGTTTGGTGGCAAAAATTTATGCTGCTTACGAAAAACGGCTGCACAATGCAGGTGCGTTTGACTTTGACGATTTGGTTTTCCAGACCGTCATGCTGCTGCAAAATAATGAAGAAGTGCGCGTCTACTATCAGAACAAATATCGTTATCTGTTGGTAGACGAGTATCAGGATACCAGTGTGGCGCAGTTCCAGCTGGTGCGTCTGCTGACGGGTCCGGAGCGCAATGTATGCGTCGTTGGTGACGACGACCAGAGTATTTATAAGTTCCGTGGCGCGACCATTGAAAACATCTTGAACTTTGAGCGGATGTTCCCCGGCGCAAAAACCATTCGTTTGGAGCAGAACTATCGCTCAACTTCCAATATCCTGAACGCCGCAAACTGTGTGATTTCTCACAACGAAAACCGTAAGGGCAAAACCCTGTGGACGGATAACGGCAACGGCGAAAAGGTGCATCATTATCAGGCGGAAAACGAAACGGACGAGGCAAAGCATATCACCGATGTGATTGCAGAACACGTTCGCAATGGTGGGCATCTGGCCGACCATGCGGTGCTGTATCGTATGAATGCCCAGTCGTCACCCATTGAAAACTATTTCACCCGCGCAGGTATTCCGCATAAGATTTTGGGCGGTCAGCGTTTTAATGACCGTAAGGAAGTCAAGGATATTCACTCCTACTTCTCGATTGTGGCGAACCGCAATGATGATGTGCGTCTGCGCCGTATCATCAACGAACCTGCCCGCAAAATCGGTGCAACAACCGTGGACAATCTGGCACGCATTGCAGGAGAGCAGGGTGTACCCATGCTGGATATTTGTGCCAGCGCAGCAGAATATGCTGACCTGCGCCGTTCTGCGGCATCGCTGATGAATTTCTATGCGATTTATGACAAGCTGGTGGAAGCAGCAGAAACCTATCCTTTGGATGAATTTGCCAACACGGTGATTGAAGTGACCGGTTATAAGCGGATGCTGGAATCTCAAGGCGAAGAAGGCGCAGACCGTCTGGCAAACTTGGGTCAGTTGGTGAGCAACGTGCGTGCTTATATGGACCAGCACGGCGACGAAGCTTCTCTGGCTGGTTACTTGGAAGAAATCGCTTTGATCAGTGACATCGACGGCTATAACGAAGATTCTGATCAGGTGGTTTTGATGACCATTCACTCCGCCAAGGGTCTGGAATTTCCGTATGTGTTCCTCTGCGGTATGGAGGAAGGCGTATTCCCAGGCGAGATGAGCAAATATTCTCACGAGGATATGGAAGAAGAACGCCGTCTGGCGTATGTTGGCATTACCCGTGCTAAGAAAGAGCTGTATCTGTCTTCTTCGTCCAGCCGAATGTTGTTTGGTCGAACCCAGCGCAACGACCCCAGCCGCTTTTTGAACGAAATCGATGAGGAATATCTGGATCGCACCGAAAGCCCGATTTTGGCACAGCGCGAAGCCCATGGATGGGGCAATGCGTACAGCAGTAACGTACCCGGCGGTGCATCCGGCTATTCGGGTCAGAGCCGTTACGGCAGCAATTACGGCGGCGAGTATCAGACACGCCGTAGCGATTATCTCAATCGAGAATACAATGCAGGCGAACGCAGCCAGAGCCGTTTTGGTTCTGCCTACGGCAGCAGCGGTTCCGGTGCAGGGACAACCCGCAGTACTGGCTATGGCAGCAGCTACAGCCGTGGTGCAGCAAAAGCGCCCCAGCAGCCGATTTCCTTTGGTCAGCAGGCAGCAGCTGCCCGCAGTTCCGGTAAGCCGACCGGCGGTAAAGTCGTATATGCACCCGGCGATGTGGTAGAACACCGCGTATTCGGCAAGGGCGTTGTACAGCGTGTCACACCGATGGCGGGTGACCAGATTGTGGAGATTCGCTTTGAAACGGCAGGTCTGAAAAAGACAATGGCAAATTATGCTCCGCTGAAAAAAATCGAGGCGGACGATTAGACGATTAAAAGAAAAGAACATCCATCGCATACAGAAAAGGAAAACGCAACATGAAAGTAACATTGATCGCACATACACCCGAACCCGAAAAGGTTGTGGCGGCAGCTGCAAAGCTGTGCTATTCCGACGCACACATTGATGACTTGCTGGACGGTCTGACGGAAGAAAAAACTACCAAGTTTTTGAATATGCTGACCGATTTGGGTCACGCAAGCCCGGTTGAGCACGCCAGCTTCACCTTTGGTATTGAGGGAGTCAGCCGTACGCTGCTGGCACAGATCACCCGCCACCGCATTGCATCTTACAGCGTACAGAGCCAGCGCTATGTTCGTTTGGATGACTTCCGCTATGTGGTACCGCCTGAAATCGAGGCAATTCCCGAAGCAAAGCAGGCATTCATTGATACCATGAACGAGGATGCACGCCGCTATCTGGATTTGGTAAAGAAGCTGGAAGATGCCCATACTGCAGAATACATGGCACAGGGTATGGAAGAAAAGGCTGCTCGTGCAAAAGCAAGCAAGCTGGCAAATGAGGACGCACGTTTTGTGCTGCCCAATGCCTGCGAAACCAAGATGGTCGTTACCATGAACGTGCGCAGCCTGAACAATTTCTTCTCTCTGCGCTGCTGCAACCGTGCGCAGTGGGAAATCCGTGAGCTGGCTAAGGAAATGCTGAAACTGGTTCACCCGGTGGCACCCACGCTGTTCCGCTATGCGGGTCCCGGCTGTCTGCGTGGTGGCTGCCCCGAAGGCCGCATGAGCTGTGGTAAGCCGCAGGAAGTGCGTGCAGAGTTCGCTGCTATGCGCGGCGAGTAAGCGAGGCGCATGATGAAACAGCAAAAGGGAAAGTTATTTGTAATCGAAGGACTGGATGGCAGCGGTAAGGGCACGCAGACGAAAATCCTGTTTGAAGCCTTGCAGGCACAGGGATTGCCGGTGCGTCGGGTGACCTTCCCGAATTACGAAAGCGAATCCTCCGCACTGGTCAAAATGTACCTGCGTGGTGAATTCGGTGATAAGCCCGGCGACGTGAATCCCTATGCGGCATCTAGTTTTTATGCAGTAGACCGCTATGCCGGATTTAAGTCCGACTGGGGCAAATTCTACGAGGAGGGCGGTATTCTGGTCGCAGACCGATACACCACCTCCAACGCCGTGCATCAGTGTTCCAAGCTGCCGCAGGAGCAGTGGGACACATTTATTCAGTGGCTGGCAGACTATGAGTTTTCTCTGTTGGGAATGCCCAGACCGGACGCTGTCATTTATCTGGCAGTAGACCCGACGGTCAGCCAGAAACTGATGACGGGCCGCTATCAGGGCGATGAAAGCAAAAAAGATATTCACGAAAAAGATTTGAACTATCTGGATGCCAGCCGCCGCGCTGCCGAATACTGTGCGGAGAAACTGGGCTGGGAGACAGTAGTCTGCGATAAGGACGGTGCAATGTGCTCCATTGAGGAGATTCATGCCCGTGTGCTGGAAATTGTCCGGCAGAAACTGGAGGCAGAATGATTCGTTTGATGCAGCCGGGGGACCTCTCGGCGATGGTTGCGCTGTGGCAGGAAGCATTTGGCACAGGCGACAGCGCAGAAGAAATCATCAATAAATTTGCAGGTCAAACCCATGCGTGGGTGGATGAACGCGACGGTCAGATTGTTGGTATGCTGCTGACCCCGCCGGCACAGATCGGCAGCCACAAGGGTGTGTATCTGTGTGGTTTGGCGACCGCAAAAGCATGGCGCGGCAAAGGCATTGCAACAGCGATGCTGAAGCAGGTTCTGGATTTGCTGGTGCAGGTGGGCGTGGAGTTTGCTGCACTGATTCCGGAAACGGAAGAACTGTATGGCTTTTATGAGCAGCGTGGTTTTCAGCGCGCGTTTACCCGGCGCGAGCTGGAAAAACCACTGCATCGAAACCTGTGGAGCCGTGCGGAGTTTGATACCATTCCGGCACGCGGCTTGAATGAATTGCGTACCAAGTTCTGCCCCCAAATCGTGCAGCTGTCTGCTGATGCAGTGACCTGGACCATGACAGACCTGTACGCACGGGGTGTAACGGTAGTATCCAACGAGAACGGCTATGGTCTGTATTTCCGCGAGGGCGACTGCCTGCGCTTTATCGAGCTGATGGCGCAAAACGATAAAGCAGCAAATTGTCTGCTGGAAGCAGCCCGCGAGCGGGAAGTGATTGCAGAACGTGCTGTCCTGACGGTACAGGACGCAGGCACTTTGTTTATGGGCGAGGGTCGCCGCTATGCGCACGGTATGATTCGCTTTTTGGCACAGCCCTTTGAGGTAGACGAAAGCTATCTGGGGCTGGCTCTGGATGTATAAACAACAGGAGGAACCACAATGGCAGAAAAGCAAACAAAGAAAAAGAAGAGCCCGGCGGGTAAAATTCTTTTGGTATTGGTGCTGCTGATTTTGGCTTTTGCGGCGCTGGTGCTGTTCTCGGTGAAAAAAGAAATCTCCGGCGGCACAAAAACCGGAACGGTACAAACCGTTGAAATTGCACAGGGCAGCGGTACGGTGTCCATTGCAAATCGCCTGAAAAATGCGGGATTGATTCGCTATCCCCATATTTTCCGCTGGTATGCAGGTCATAAGAATATGGCGGGCAAGTTGCAGTATGGCACCTTTGAAATCGAGGAAGGCGCTTCCTACGATGAGATTCTGAATGTTTTGTCCCAGACGGTAGCTGCAGATAGCGTGCGTCTGACCTTCCCGGAGGGCAGCACCGCGCAGGCGATTGCTGCTAAGATGGAACAGGCTGGCCTTTGCACCGCGGAAGAATTTTTGGATGTTGCCTGCAACGAGGATTTTAGCCAGTTTAAGTTCTGGCAGTATGTACCGACGGACGAAGAAGCTCCCAATCGTTTCCTGAAGTGCGAGGGCTATCTGTTCCCGGATACCTATGATTTCCTGGCAGATGATACCGTGTACAACTATGTAGCAACCTTCTATGCACATTTTGATCAGATGATTACGGACGAAATGTATGCAGACATGGAAGCCAAGGGCATGACGCTGAACGAAGTCATCACGCTGGCATCCTTTGTACAGGAAGAAGCCGGCAACGAAAATGATGCAAAGGTTTCGGCTGTTTTCCACAACCGTCTGGCTCCCGGTGCCATCGTTTCCAAGCTGGAATCCAACGCTTCCAGTTATATCCAGAACGACGAGGACAACAACTACCTGTGGAACTGGGTGCGCCATTATTACGGCGAAACATGGGAGGATATCCCCGAAAACATCCGCAAGGCATATGATACCTATGCGGTAGCAGGTCTGACCCCTGGCGCAATTTCCAACCCCGGTATGGATGCGATTGATGCTGCCCTGCATCCGGACGAGGAATATGTGGCAGATAAATATTATTTCTTCGTAACGGATAAGGCTGGAACTTATTACTACGGCCACAATGCGTCCGAACATTCCGCAAACTGTGATAAGGCTTGGGCTGTCAACAAAAAGTTGGCAGGCAAGTAAGCAAAGAGGAGAAAAATCCATTATGTTTCATGTACCCGAACTGTTGAGCCCGGCTGGCGATCTGGAGCGCCTGCGTTATGCAGTGTGCTACGGCGCTGATGCGGTTTACTGTGGTATGCCGGAGTTCGGCATGCGCTCTGCCCCCGCAAACTTTACCATCGAACAGCTGGCAGAGGGCGTTATTTTTGCCCACGCACGCGGCCGCAAGGTCTATTTGACGCTGAACACCTTGCCCACCAATGATGATCTGGATAAAATGCCGGAAGCTATCCGTCAGGCAGCTGCTGCCGGTGTGGACGCGTTTATCGTAGCCGATTTGGGCGTATTGTCCCTGTGCAAAAAGCTGGCACCGGAAGTGGAAGTACACCTGTCTACGCAGGTTGGTATCACCAACTATGGTGCAGCCCGTGCCGCTTATGAAATGGGTGCAAAGCGCGTGGTTCTGGCGCGCGAAATGTCTTTGAGCGAAATCGCTACCATCCGTGACAAAACCCCGCCGGAGTTGGAAATCGAGGCATTTGTGCATGGCGCAATGTGCGTCAGTTTTTCCGGTCGCTGCCTGCTGTCTACCTATATGACTGGTCGTGATTCCAACCGAGGTCAGTGCGCACAGCCCTGCCGCTGGAAGTATCATCTGGTAGAGGAGCATCGCCCCAATCAGGCATTTGAAATTGGCGAAACGGACGAGGGCAGCTACATCCTGAATGCAGATGATATGTGCACTGCACCCTTTATCGATTTGATTTGCAAGGCGGGCGTAGACAGCCTGAAAATCGAGGGCCGTGCAAAGACCTTCTACTATGTGGCAAGTGTGACCGCAGCGTACCGTAAGGCACTGGATACCTTCTTGGCAAATCCCACCAGCGATGAGTTCCGCCTGCCGGATAGCGTCTATGAGGAGCTGAAGCGCACCAGCCATCGCCACTATTCGCCCGGTTTCTACATGGGCAAGGATAAGGCAATCCAGCACACGGATAACAACATCGGTTATATCCGTGAGTGGGACTTTATGGGCACTGTTGACCATTGGGAAAATGGCGTTGCACACTGCCAGCAGCGCGGCAAGTGGAGCCTGGGCGATACCATCGAGGCTTTGTTACCGGATGGCACGCAGGTACCCTTGAATCCCGCATGGATCAAGAATGAAGTCGGTGAGAATATCACCAGCACCCCCAATGCAATGCAGCTGTATACGATTCCCAGCGAAATCGAGCTGCCCCCCATGAGCCTGCTGCGTAAGAAGAACGCAAGCGTATAAAAGAACGGTTAAAAAGCAGCACACAGAATTTTCTGTGTGCTGCTTTTTTATTTTCAAATTTTTTATTGACAAGGAAAGTTGTCATTTGTATAATAATAGTGACAAGAATGGTTGTCAACATGAAAAGAAAAGTTGTCATAACAGGGGGGTGGCAAGATGCCGCTAACAAATCACTTGAAAGAGTATCGGGTCAAGCTGGGTGTCAATCAACAGCAGATGGGGCAACTGGTAGGAGTATCGCGCCAGACCATCAGTCAGATTGAACGAGGAGATTATTCACCCTCGGTGACGCTGGCGTTGAAAATCGCAAAAACCTGTGATGTTACCGTAGAGGATATTTTTACATATGAGGAGGAAGAAGTATGAAACACAATACTGCTGAAATTCGCAAAGAAAATAAAAAAGCACTGCCCAAGTTCTTGCTGATTATGCTGCTCTGTGCCGTATTGGGCGGAATACTGGGCGGTGGCATTTCCGTATTGAAAAATAACGGAGGGATTGAACGACTGCCGGAGATGTTGGCAGCGATTCTGACGAAAAGTATGTACTTTGGCACACCGGTATGCGGTATTCTGATGCTGGTTCCCGCAGCTGTCATTTTGCATCAAGTAAAGAAAATGTTTATGGGCTGGGATGGCGAAGACGAAGCCTGTGTGGAGCGAATGGAATATCTGCTGAACTGGCCGATGATTTTGAGTGGTCTGCTGATGCCGCTTGTATTTTTCTTTTTCAGCGCGGGTATGGTGTATGCGAATGGCGCAATGAATATTTTGCTTATACTAGGCGAAATGCTTGCAGGTCTGGTAGCTGTTATGCTGATGCAGCAAAAGACTGTGGACATGACGCGCATGCTGAACCCAGAAAAGAAGGGCAGCATCTACGATACGGATTTCCAGAAAAAATGGCTGGACAGCTGTGATGAAAATGAACAGCGCCAGATTGGAGAGGCAGCATATTTTTCTTTCAAAGCTGTAAATGTTACTTGCATGGCACTGTGGGCTATGTTGATTATGACACATACTGTTTTTCATACCGGTATCTTGCCGATGGCGCTTGTACTGGTGATTTGGGGCGTATTACAGGGCAGCTATTTTTACGCCTGCTTGAAGGTAAGCCGCAAGGAAAAGAAATCCATCCGCTGAGAACTGCAAAGGAGAGAACGCCGTGAATTCGTCGACCTATATCCTATTGTTTCTCTTGATTTTTCTTATTGTGCATGAGCAGCGCAACAAGGAATGGAACGTTGTAAAACATCGAAAAAATAAAGTAGAGGTGCAGAACATGGTTGAGTTGGCAAAATGCTTTGTCGGAAAAGAGTGTTTGATTTACTTGTTTGGTGGAAATCAGATCACAGGCGTAATTCAAGAAGTTTCCGACAGTGCTATTCTGGTAGAAAATAAGGGTATGACAGATGCAGTCAATCTGGAATTTGTGACGCGTATTCGGGAATATCCCCGCAAGAAAAACGGAAAGAAAAAAGCTTTGATTCTGGAGTGACGGAAAAGGCGTGTATCGATTCTGATACACGCCTTTTCTTTATGCAATCTGTGAAAGCTGTGTTATGTATGGACAATTTCAACAAGCCCAAGGACAAAAAGAAACAGAGCCATGATTGGCAGTGCAGTCCAGGCAATATAGCGCGATGCAATTTCAAAATCAGAGGGTTCGGCATGCTCTGCATCGCGAATGCGGAAGGATAAATTCCGGCGGAACAATTTGTCTGCAAACAAAATAAAAAGTGCGGTCATTATGCAGATCAGTACACCGCCGAATCATCCAATCCAGTTGCCCTTATGGGATAGCGGAGGATCATCCATCAAAGCAAGCAGGGTAGAAACAGATGGCTCCATAGAGTCGGTTTCGCTCTCGCTTGCATCCATATCCATTCCATGACCGGTCATTGCGGAAAAATCAAAATCTGCTAGGCTGCCGTCCTCGTTATAGAGCCAACGGTATTCTTCCAGCACCAGAACACCGCCGCGAAAGAGAACTTTCTCTCCATTCCGAAGTTCTACACCAGTTATAAATTCTTCCTGTTCTTTGTCCTTTGGTATGGCGGTTGGGTCCTCCCGGGCGGTATAAGGACCATAGCTTTTATCGCCGTATTGAAACTCCACCGTCTTATCTGCAAACACGGTAAAGCGAGTTGGCTTACCCTGTAGTTTGCCAGAATAGACGACGCTGTCATTTTCCTGATGGGGGACGAGAATAGAGTCTTTGTATGCAAAGCCCTCACGAGCAATGGTGATGGGATAGAGTATGGTAAATATCAGCACCATGATTGTGATAAAAAGCAAGACTGCCTTTTGATATCGGTTCAAGGATTTGATTTTTTCCATAAGGACACCTCCATTGTGGAAAAGTAAGTTGTGATTCTATCTGCATTGTAATACATGTGAGCAGGGAAAACAATGCGGCTTTTCCATGGAAGGTTAAAAAAAGAATCCGGCACAGTCCTTTGTAAGGGCTGCGCCGGATTTTACAGAAAAGCTTTATATGAGAAAATCAAAAGCGGACCGTTTTATTTGTGCCAAAAGGCGTGCAATGCAGATTGCAAGGCAGGAATGTCATAACAGGTTTGCAGATGTGCCCAGTGAGGTGGCATCAGACGGCGATATTCTTCCTGCGTGAAGCGGTCATCAATCAAAAGGACTACGCCTTTATCCTGCGGGGTGCGAATCACACGCCCGGCGGCTTGCAATACTTTATTCATGCCGGGATAACGGTACGCATAATCAAAACCACAACCACCGTTTTCCGGTTCGTCGTAATACTGCCGCAAAATATCCTGACGAGGATTCACTTGGGGCAGTCCCACACCGACCACGGCGCAGCCAATCAACCGGTCGCCGGCAAGGTCAATGCCTTCCCCGAAGACGCCGCCCATTACGCAGAAGCCCAAAAGCGTCTGCTCGTTTTCAGCGGAAAAACGTGCAAGAAAATCCGCACGAGCGGTTTCATCTAAACCGCTTTCCTGGGCTAAAATAGGAATCTGCGGGTATCGGTCTGTAAATACCTGCTGTACCTGCTTCAGATAGGCATAACTGGGGAAGAACGCCAGGTAATTTCCCTGCTTTTCCTGTACCATAGCGGCAAGCGCATCCGCAATGGGATGCAGGCTGTTTTCCCGATCCCGATAGCGTGTAGAGATATTGCCCAGACAGTACAGCCCCAGATGTTCCGGCGCAAAGGGACTTTGTAAAGCAACTGCGGAAGCATCCGGGCAGCCCAGCACCGTTTTATAATAGCTGGGTGGCGCAATGGTGGCGCTGAAGAATACAGCGGAGCGACCACGGCTCAAACTTTTTTCCACAAAGGCGGATGGGTCCAGACAAAGCAAATCGATTTCCAGTTCGCTGGCATGCACCGTCCACTGGGTTACATAATGGGTGTCGTACTGTTCCGCCACCCGCAGAAAGGCGCGCAGCGAAAAATATAACTGCAAAATGGTTTCGTGAGCAGGACCATCTTTGTGGTCCTCCAGCCAGTGCTGTGCAGGGGATAAAACCTTTTGCAGCGGCGCACAAAAACGGGGCGGCAAATCTTTGTAATAGCGTGTGGAACCGGATTGATATAGAGGCTCCTGTTTGCCAAACAAACTGCCGTTTTCAGGAATGGCATCGGACAAATCTTCATCGGTATCGAAAGTTTGCTGTCCAAACAGGCTGGTTTGTACACTATTTTCCGCCACATTGAAATCGTCTGCATCTTCTGTGGACAATGCCTTGCGGAACTGCAGCAGGAAATCATTGGCTTGTCCCAGTGCAGTTTTCAAACTGCTTTTGCCTTTTCCCAGCGCACGACGCGCTTCCAGCAGCTGGCTTTTGGAAAAGGATGCAGAATGCATCGCACGGGCACGGCTGGGCAGGTTATGCGCTTCATCAATCAGAAACAGCCAGTCACCCTTTGCGTCAAAGAAACGCTGCAAATGCACCACCGGGTCAAACAAATAGTTGTAATCTCCGATAATCACATCACACCATTCCGAAAGGGAAAGCTGCATTTCAAATGGGCAGACCTGATGCTTCTTTGCGAACGCAGAAAGTGCATCTTGTGACAGAACCACATCCTGCGAAAGAATATCTTCCATAGCGGGCAGGATACGGTCAAAATATCCTTTTGCGTATGGGCAGCGTTCCGGTAAACATTCGGGACGTCCCTCGTCATTGGGACACAGACAGACCTTGTCTTTAGCAGTTAGGGTAATGGCACGCAGCACCAGATTTGGATTGGTTTGCCGTAGGTGTGCAACGGCTTCTTCTGCGGCAGTGCGCACGGTCGAGCGGGCGGTCAGGTAGAAAATCTTTTCGCCGCAGCCCTCGCCCATGCTTTTCAAAGCAGGGAACAGGGTACTCATTGTTTTGCCGATGCCGGTAGGAGCCTGACAAAAAAGTCGACCGTCCGGTTCTTTGCAAGTGCGATAAACGGCACCGGACATGGCGTGCTGACCCTTGCGCCATTCGGCAAAAGGAAAGCGCAAAGCTGTCAGAGTGGCAGTACACTGCTGGGTGTGTTCCTGCTGACGTTTTGCCCAAGGGGTGTACTGTAATAAAAGGTCCTGATAAAAAGTTTGCAGCTGTTCCAATGTGAAGTGCCGCACAAAACGAATGATACGGTCTTCGTCCATTTGATAGTAGGTAAGCTGAACCGAAAGCGTATCCAAATGCTGCTGGCTGCCATAAATTGCAGCATACACCATGCCCTGCGCCCAGTGACATGGGTTCATATCCTCCACAATGGATGCACAGGGAACCGTAGTGGTTTTGATTTCGTCGATGGTTACAGTGCCGCTTTCGTCAGTAAAAATGCCGTCGGCACGACCTTCGATTTGATAGGCAATACCATCCACTGTTTGCTCATCCACAAGGGAAACTTCGGCTTCGTAGCCTTCCCCGGCGGCTTTTTGCAAACGGCGATGAATACGCGCTCCCTCCAGCGCACGGTCGAATCCCACAGCACGACTGTCGATACTGCCGCGCTGTAATAAAAATTCGACCAATGCCCGAACAGAAAGTCGGATTTCTGCCATGGGGGACGCTCCTTTCTTTGCAACATCTTGCAGGGTGTTTTTTATGCCTTGGGTGGAATCTCCAGCCCAAGCAGCGCAGCACAGTGCGCAGCCTGTTTGTCAACAGCGGAAAAATCGACGGAAGGCGCATAGCAGGCTTCCAGTGCATTGTGGCAGACTCGTGCTTGTGCCATCAGTTCGATTGCCTGATTCAAAAAACTGTCAGCAGCCTTTTGATTGAAGTGCAGCCGTGTGCGGGAATTATGCAGATGAATCCGATCCGTAAAGCGGCTGCAATGAATATTCTTTTGCCCGGCAAATTTGCAGGTGTGCCAGGGGTTGCTGGTCAGAAATGCCAGACCCAGCCCCGGCAGAATCAGATGATCGATTTTATCCTCTGGGTGCAAAGCACAGCGGCAAGTGATGACCTGACAACCTCGCGCAAGTGCTTCGCTGCGCAGAAGATCCATAGCAAGCCGGGACGCTGCCCCGTAGGTATCATGGAAAACATAAATCTGGTCCGCCAGGGCGGGGATGGTATCCCGATAAAAAATCATACCCTGTGGTGTAATGCCGCTCAAAAAGCGTACTTGCTCCTGACCGGGTGTGCGCATTTTAGGCAGCAGTCGATTGGCAAGCCCATGAACATATTGGCGTACCTTGGCAAAGTCGGTACACCCGGCGGCAGTGCGGCGGCTGTCCATTAAAATGCTGCTGGCAGATGCCACATATCGTGTGGCGTGCTGACGCAGTAGTTTTCCCTGTACGATATTTTCCTGAATCACAGCACGCTGTGGACGCAGCTGATCGGGATTCAGGGTATCATATAAAGAAATAACGGTTTCCTCTACACCGGGAGCCAGCGGCTCCAGTGCGTGTGGTGGAGTGGCATCCAAAACGGCAGCTTGCTGGCGGCAGAAAATAACGCCATCCAGACTGTCCGGATCGCTAGAACAGTGAATATACTGCAGCGGTTCCTGTGCCTGACTGGCAAGCCGGCGCATCAGGGTGGATTTGCCGCATCCGGGACCGGCTTTCAGCAGATACAGGTGCAGCCCCTCCTGTGGACCCAGCTGATCGAAATAGCCGTGGAATCCGGATGCAGTGGTGGTAGCAAGAAAAAAGTCAATGGTGGAAGATTTCTTTTCCATGTAAAAACACCTCGCTTTTGCCTATCCTATGCAAAAAGCGGGGTGTATGATACGATTTTCTCTTAAAGACCCAGTTCCTCGATTTTTTCCCGCAAGGCAACAAAGTCCCCGAAGGCGTCTGCCTTGGCGGCAGGGTTGCGCAAAAGAGCAGCCGGATGCCAAGTTGCCATAAACAGGGTATCTCCCTTTTGAATGAACTGACCATGTTCCTTTGTGACGGAGAAATCTGGGCGAATCAAGGTCTGTGCTGCGACACGACCCAGACAGACAATGATTTTCGGCTGTAAACAGCGGAACTGCTCCCGCAGCCAAGGAATGCAAGCCTGACGTTCTTCCGGCAGAGGATCACGGTTCTGGGGTGGGCGGCACTTGACGATATTGCCGATATAGCAGTTGGTGTTCCGGTCCAAATCCATGGCGAACAGGTATTTATCCAACAGCTGACCGCTGCGGCCTACAAAAGGCTGCCCTTGTTCGTCCTCCTGCTGACCGGGACCTTCCCCGACAAACAGAACTTTCGGGTGAGGGCTGCCCAGACCAAATACAACGTGTGTGCGGGTTTCGCACAAGCTGCAGCGTTGACATTGCAGGCACTCTTTTTCCAAAGTAGTTAAATCCATGGGCAATCCTCCTTTTTATAATTATTATTGTACCACGGCAGCAGGATTCTGTCAGCAAATGCGTAAAAGTTCCGTAAAAGGTCAAAAAGCACAAAAAATGCCTTGCTTTTTTGCACATTCGTGATAAACTTAAAATTGAGTGTTATGTTTCAGGCGAGGACGGCGTTCCCCGCTGATTCAAAAATAAAATTTGGAGGTAATCAAAAATGGCTGATATGTTCGCACCGATGATCGCAAAGCTGAAAGAAAATCCCCGCACGGTTGTTTTCACCGAAGGTGAGGACGCTCGTATCCTGGAGGCAACTGCTCGTCTGCTGAGCGAAAAGCTGATGAATGTTGTCGTTGTTGGCAACACCGCGGCTATCGAGGCTGCTGCTAAGGAAGGTAACTTTGATATTACCGGCGCACAGATCGTGGACCCCGCAACCTACGAAGAATTCGACGCTATGGTCGAAAAGATGGTTGAGCTGCGCCGTGGCAAGATGACTGCTGAGGAGTGCGCTGCACTGCTGAAGAAGTCCAACTACTTCGGCACCATGCTGGTCAAGATGGGTAAGGCTGACTGCCTGCTGGGCGGCGCAACCTACTCCACCGCTGATACCGTTCGTCCCGCTCTGCAGCTGATCAAGACCCGCAAGGGTGCGCACCTGGTTAGCTCCTGCTTCATTCTGGACCGTGACCACGGCCCCGAGGAGCTGCGCCGCATCGCTATGGGTGACTGCGCAATCAATCTGGATTACCCCGACACCCTGGACAAGACCACTGGTGAGGTCATTCTGCCCGGTTCTACCAAGCTGGCTGAGGTTGCTGTGGAAACCGCAAAGACCGCTGCTCTGTTTGGTATCGACCCCAAGGTTGCTGTGCTGAGCTTCTCCACCAAGGGCTCTGGCAAGGGCGCTACCGTTGGTCTGAGCCACGATGCTGTTATCAAGGCACAGGAGCTGGCTCCTGAGCTGGCTATCGACGGCGAGTTCCAGTTCGACGCAGCTGTTTCTCCGGAAGTTGCTGCTGTTAAGTGCAAGGACAGCAAGGTTGCTGGTCACGCTAACACCTTCGTGTTCCCCTGCATCGAAGCTGGCAACATTGGCTACAAGATTGCACAGCGTCTGGGTGACTACGCTGCATACGGCCCCATCCTGCAGGGTCTGAATGCTCCCATCAACGACCTGTCTCGTGGCTGCAACGCAGAAGAAGTTTACCGCATGGCTATCATTACTGCTTGCCAGGAGTAATCCTTACAGGCAGGATATGCATTTGCATTTAAGAAAAACGTTCGCATAAAAAGCGGCGCCCGATGTGAATTCACATCGGGCGCTGCTTTTTATTGTATGGAAAGGAAATGATTACACCGGTTTGCAGGCATTGCGGATTTGGGTTTCCAAATTGGCGGGGTCAGACAGGGTGTAAGCAAACTGACCGATTTGGATATAGCCGGTTGTACCCGCTGTCGGAACGTTGTGGAAAATACGCAGGACACAAGGCTGGTCGGCTGCGCTGCCTTCGGGAGCAGTTAATGTAAAGGAAAGCTCCAGAGCTTCTTCTTCGTGATTTTTAGCATCCTTGGGGCGACGGCTGCGGGGGCTTTGGGATGCAATCTGCAGCAGCTGTTCGGTGTCAATCGTCATCTTGGCATCGTCATTGCCGTCCAGAAAAACAACAGTTTCATCAGCCAACTGCGCATCGACCGGCAGAACAGCACACGGTGAGAAAGCAAAAAGCATGAACGGCAGACCAATCATCATTAAAATAATAAAAGGCATTAGCCAGCTGGATTTTCGCTTTTTGGGACGAATGGGATTGGAAATTGAAGCCATTGAAGTACCTCCATCGTTGCGTCTCATTAAAAATTAACGCTTTTGTTTTTTAGTATAGCACAAGGCTTAAGGAAGGTAAAGAATGCGAGAATAGGTCGATTAAAGTATAGCGAAATGGTATGATTCGACCCAAAATTTATATGATATTACAGCGTAAATGTAACATATAGACAAAAATGGAAATTAATGATAAAATAACAAGCGCAGGGGCGAGAGGGAGAGAAATCGCCCAAAATCATCATGTATCCATAGATGCAATCGAACGAGGTAAGAGATTATGGAATTTGTAGAAAATCGTCGCAAGTTTTTGAAGCAGAGTCTGGCACTGGTAGGTGGTACCGCAGTTTTAGGCGGTCTGACAGCTCTGACCGGCTGTGGCGCGGATTCTTCCAGCAGCGGTAATTCGCAGCCTGCAAATGGAGACAATGTTTCGGTAAACAATGAAGCAGTTGTGCCGGAATATCCGTTCCCGTATCAGAAGCTGGATGTGGAAGCAGTTGAAAAGCACGCATACGAATGCTTCTTCGGCGATATTGGCGGTTGCTGCTATGGTACTGCTGCTGGTCTGCTGGATGAGCTGGTGAAGACCGTTGGCTATCCGTACAACCTGATTCCCACTGCAATGTTTGCAAGCGGTGCAGCAGGATACGGTCAGCAGTCTCTGTGTGGCTCTTTGGGCGGCGCAATCAATGTAATCGGCTTGATTTGCAAACCCGACGAGGCAAAACAGATCGTTGGTGAGCTGTGCAACTGGTATGCAAATACGGAACTGCCCATTTACCGTCCGGAGCAGGATTTTGAAAACTTTACCGTCAGCGGCAGCGTAAACTGCAAGGATTCCGTTACCAAGTTTATGGAAGCAAACGGTATTGACAGCATGGGTGACATTCGCCGCAAGCATCGCTGCGCTGGCGTTTGCGCAGATACCGCTCGCAAGGCAGCTGAACTGCTGAACATTCACTTCGGCTTTGCAGAAGCTCCGGTTGAGGACGATGCAGCAGGTGTTGATCTGGCTGAGAATGAGTATGTTGGCAGCGCAAAGACCGAGCGTGGTACCCTGAAGGTTAAGGTTACCATGGACGGTGATAAGATTTCCAAGATCGAAGTGCTGGAGCACAGCGAAACCGAAGGCATCTGCGAGAAGGCAATGTCTGACATTCCCGCAGCTATCGTCGAGAAGAACTCGACTGCGGTTGACGCCATCGGCGGTGCAACCCAGACCAGCGAAGCTATTATGAAGGCTGTTGAGGATGCTCTGAGCAAGATTCAGAAGTAATCTTTGCCAAACGATAGTTTCAGGAATGATGAAATGACAAGAACCCGGACTGCGGTCCGGGTTCTTTTTTATGGATTTAAGCGCTTATATGGATTCCGTTGGCTGCTCCATCCAGTTGACCTTTTTATAATAAATTAGGAAGGTGACCGAGCTGAGGAACCAAGTCAGAGGATACACAATGTATACCATCCAAATGCTGTGCGTCAAGGGAATTGTAATGGACAGGAAGGTGACACGCACAACGCACCAGAACGCAAGCATAATCAGCATGGGAACGGTCGCTTTACCGGCACCGCGCAGCACAGCGGCGATTGCGTGGGAGAATGCCAGCAGGAAGAAGAACAAAGCAGCAGTTTGCGCCTTTTGCACACCAAACTGAATGACCTCCGGTGTGCTGTCAAAAGCAGCAATCAGCTGAGGGGCAAAGATAAAGGTCAAAATGCCGATGACTTCAGCAGAGAGGACGGATGCCAGAATGCCAAAGCGTGCGCCCTTTTTGGTGCGCTCATACTGCTGTGCGCCCAGGTTCTGACCGACAAAAGTAGTCAGTGCCAAAGTGAAACTGGTGATGGGCAGGAAACCAAAGCCCTCGATTTTGGAGTATGCACCGTAGCCAGCCATAGCCATTTCACCAAAGGAGTTAATGTTGCTCTGTACGATGACGTTTGCGAATGCAATAACAGAGTTCTGGAAGCCGGAGGGCAGACCGATTTGAATGATTTTGCGGAACATATGCGGGTCCAGACGAATCTTACTCAGATACAGGCGATATACTTCTTTGGTGCGGAGCAGCTGAATCAGGCACAGCAATGCGCTGATAAACTGGGAGATAACCGTAGCGATTGCGGCACCACCGACGCCCATATGGAAGTACGAAATGAACAGAATATCCAGCACCAGATTCACGACCGAAGAAAGAATCAGGTAATACAGCGGATGCCGACTGTCGCCCACGGCTTGCAAAATACCAACGAAAATGTTGTACATGATGAAAGCCATAGAGCCGGAGAAGTAAAGCGTCAGGTAGGTTACCGAATCCGCCATGACGGTTTCTGGCGTACCCATCCAGCGCAAAATCTGGGGAGAAAATGCCATACCGGCAATGGTCATCACAACGCCCGCAATCAGACCGAAAGACACGGTGGTATGAATCGCTACTTGCAAATGGTCGTGATCGCCTGCACCGAAAAAGCGTGCGACAACAACGCCTGCACCGGCAGCGATACCGCCTAAAAAGCCAATCAGCATAAAAATCAGGCTGCCGGAGGAACTGACAGCAGCCAGCGCGCGGCTGCCCAGTTCGTTGCCGACAATCAGCGTGTCGACGGTGTTGTACATCTGCTGGAACAAGTTGCCCAGAAAAATCGGCATGGCGAAAAAGGTCATCTGCTTCCAGATGGGGCCACTCGTCATAGGTTGAACAGATTTAGCCATAAAATTCCACCTTATCTTATTGTAATATCATTTATGTAGTATATCGTTTTTTTTTGCTTTCGACAAGTACGTCGATGTTTCCGTTTGCAGCAGAAAGAGGGAAGAATTGAAAAACTATCACGCATAGTACATTGATACACATAGTAATATGTGTATAATGGTAGTAGAGAGGATGGTGAAAACGTGGAAGAAAAAAGCATCAACAGTGATTTGATTCGCGGGCACATTGATACCATCATTTTGCGTATTCTGGATGCCGGGGATAACTACGGTTATGAAATTATGAAAGCGGTGTCTACGCAAAGCGAGGGGCAATATGAATTAAAAGAGCCTTCGCTGTATACCAGCCTGAAACGCTTGGAAAAGCAGGGTTATATTCAAAGCTACTGGGGCGATGAATCCCAAGGCGGCAGACGCAAATATTATCACATTAGTGAAAACGGAAAGGCTGCACTGCAGCAGGCAGTTGCACAGTGGCAGTACGCGAAGGTGATTATTGACCGACTTTTACTAGGAGGGCAGAACAATGGATGAACTGGAACGCTATGTAAATAAAATGTTCCGCAGTCAGAGAAATACCGAGGAAGTGCGGGAACTGAAAGCAGAAATTTTGAGCAATATGCAGGCACAAAAAATGGATCTGATGGCACAGGGCATGAGTGAAGCAGAAGCGATCCGCAAGGCAAAAGAAAGTATGCCTTCGCTGGAGGGTTTGATCGAGGATCAGCAGCTGACTTGGGTAGACCGGTATCACACAGACTGCTTACAATCTATGTTGTTGAGCAGTGTGCTGTTTTGGATTTTGTCTTTGCCGGGCTTGATGGTCAATATGGGACTTGTCAGGGATGTTATTGCATTAGGATGTGGCGCAACGGTGATTTGTGCGGTTCTGTATATCGTTCAGAAATGCATGAAGCAGGATCGAACCAAAATCCTTTCGGTTTCGGACAGCCGCCGCCGGGCAAAACTGGTTTGGGTGGTATGGGGTATTTTTGCAGCAGTTGTGCTGCTGTGCGGCATAGCTTTGCGTTTTGGCAGCAATATTTGGTTCCACCGCCCGATACACATTCATGTGGATGGTCCTTATCAGTTTGCGGTTATGATTCTGCCGATTTACCTGTTGCTACTTACTGCATTGGTTCCGCTGACGGTAAGTGGCTTTACCAGACTGCTGCAAAAACAGGCAAAGGAGGCAGACGATGAAGATCAATAAGAAAGATATTCTGATTGCAGTACTCATTTTGTTGGCAGTGATCCTGTCTGCTACCATCGTACTGAAGTGGATTCCGCATCGAGAAGAAATGACGCAGGAATATCTGCAGCAGCAGACAGACGCTTTGACCCATGACATTGCGTGCATTGAAAAGTTCCGAAATCCGTACATGGGCAATGCCTCGAATACAACACAGATTTTCGGCTGGCTGCCGCTGTGTGATGTACCAAAGGCCTTTGAGCTGGATTCCGACGCCCGTATTGTATTTGTAAAGATGGAGCAGAACGCACAGGAAATAGGTACAGATAAGGTGCGCAGAGATGTTGTGTATGCCGCCGTTGCTGCGATGGCATCCATTGATAATCTGGAAGGCGTGAGCTATGTGTTCCCAGATGAAACCTACACGGTTACACGCACCAAAGCGAAAGAAATTCTGGGCGAATCTCTGGCAGATTTGTTGGTCGCAGATGTGTGGAAAGCACAGGTGCAGGAAAAGCTGACGGATGCAGATTTCGTGAATGGCTTTTATGGAGCATAAACTGCAGCATTGAGCAGTTTCGGATTCCGTCAGAATAGAATAAAAAGCAAGGCTGCATCCTAGGATGCAGCCTTGCTTTTTTAGCGTTGAGGTAGATGTATTAAAGCGGTTTGCGTGCAACAATGATATCACGCATGATGGAATTATCCACACGGTGTGCAAACTGATCGTAAGCACCATCCAGAAGTACCTCAAAGCCAGCCTGCTCCAGCAGAGCTGCAAACTGTGCTTTGGGGAAAACATTGGTGTTCCATGCCAGTGCCAGAACACCACCGGGTTTCAGTACGTTTTTCCAAGCAGGCAAGCAAGCCTTTACCAGCTCTTTCGGGCTGCGCGTCAGGGAGGATTGCTTTTCGTTGGTTACGTTGCCATGCTGTACACCATAAGGCAAATCACCGACCATAACATGGAAGGTGTTTTTGCGGAAGAACTGGTCCGCATACATGGAGTTGCCGGATACGATTTCCCAGTGCTGCTCCTTGTGGTTCTTGAAGTCCTCTTTGTTTTTTGCCAAATCCACTGCATAACGCTTGGCGGTGAAAGATTTGTTAGGACCACTCTGCTTTTGCAGGTTGGTGACGTGCTTGATGCGTTCCAGCTCCAGATATTTCTTCAGATAGTGGTAACCTTCAGAAGTCGCTTTGTCGCCGATTTCAATGCCGCAGCAGTCAAAGCCCATGGTCAAGCCTTCAAAAAGGGTTGTGCCTTTGCCTGCAATGGGGTCCAGTAGCATCACGCGTTCCGGCTCTGGCATTTTGCAGGAAGAAACCGCTACGTTGATCATCATGCGGGTGAACAGCTCATTGGTCTTGCCGGTATACTTCAGCAGGCTGCCGATGTTGATGCCGGTCAGGTTTGCCTGCGGAATCAGCAGGGGACGGAACAAGCCATCTTCGATTTGATACAGCGCAAACACAAAAGACAGGCGTGCAACTTTGTCCATGTCCTTTTCAGACAAAGGCTGCTGGGCAGAGAAAACCAGATAATAGACACCGGCAATCAACTCACCATGTACATCATAAGGGGCGCAGTCCATGGTTTGCGCCATGATGGAAAACTCCACAGCAGAAAGCTGCTGAGAAGATTTGTAGTACACGCGGTTGTGACCCGGATTCAGGAGAAGTGCGTATTTGTTCATAGAGTGACCTCGATTGTATACAGCGGGGATTTATGGCGGAAATGGAACAGCTGCCGGAAAATGTAAGACAGGAGTTTCCCGGCGGGATCTGTTTTGGCTGTGTATTTGCGGCGAGGCAAGAACAAAGCCAAAATCAAAAGAAAGCCGGAAAACCCTGAAAAGGCAAGGAATCCCGGCTTTGTTTGTGGCGTCCCAGAAGGGAATTGAACCCCCGACCTTTCGCTTAGGAGGCGAATGCTCTATCCAACTGAGCTACTGAGACAAATCTATAAGAAGTACCAACTTAGTATACCTGTAACTGACCGCAAAATCAAGCGCAGACCATGGAACAGAGGTGCAAAGTATGTTATAATGTGAACGATGTGTGAAAGATAGGAAAAATAGGTGACTAAGTCATCTAATTGTGCTGTAATAGAGTTGCGAAGGGAGAAGAAAAATATGAATGATGCAAGGTTTTCTACCTATATCGAACAACTGCATCGGGATTTTTCTTTCTTTTGCGGTGAAGAACTGCGAAAAAAAGGAGTTTCTGTCGGACTTTTATATTTCATCCTGGAGGTTTGTACCCATCCGGGATGTACTCCTACCGATTTGACCAGAGACCTTTCGCTGGATCGGGCGTATGTGCTGCGAACCATTCAAAAACTGGTCGAAGAAGGATTTTTCCGGCGGGAAGCACATCCTACAGACAGACGTGCTACGGTGCTGTATGCGACCGAAAAAGGTCAGGAGATTTTTGAGCTAGGTCAGCAGTTGCTGTGCCGATGGGAAGATCGCGTGTTGGACGGTATGTCAGAAAACGAAAAAGAACAGCTTTTTATGCTGCTGAAATGGATCGAATCGAAAGGAGACTGAACAATGTCTAAGGAATCTTTGCTTCTGCAGCCCATTCAAGTGGGCAATCTCACTTTGAAAAACCGTATCATGTTCCCGCCGCTGACTACCGGTTACGAGGAATTTGATGGTTCCATCGGTCCCCGTAGCCTCCACTTCTACGAGCGTCTGGCTAAGGGTGGTGTCGGTTATATCGCAATCGGCGATGTAACGCCTGTCAACACGGCTTCTCCTACGCCGAAGCTCTGCGATGACAGCCAGATCCCCAGCTTCCGCAAGCTGGCAGATGCACTGCACCAGTACGACTGCAAGCTGGCTTTGCAGGTGTTTCATCCGGAATATGACGTGCCGGGTGTGGGTCGTATGATCGTGGCGTCCATGTCTGCTGCAAAGGCAGCAGAAGCAGCCAAAGCACAGGGCGATATGGAAACCTTTGCTGCCAAGATGGAAGAAAGCGGTCGTGCGCGGAAAGAGGCATTTGCAAAGCTGCACCATGATATGCAGTTCTTTGTAAACGAAGCAACGCAGGAGCAGCTGGATGAAATCAAAGCTGCTATGGCAGCTTGCGCAAAGCGTGCCGTTCAGGCTGGTGTAGATGCGATCGAAGTACATGGTGACCGTCTGGTGGGTTCTCTGTGCTCTGTTGTGCTGAATAAGCGTAACGACCAGTACGGCGGCTGCTTTGAGAACCGCGTTCGCTTTGCACTGGAAGTGGTCCAGACCCTGAAGGAAGCAGCTCCCGAGCTGATGATCGAATACAAGCTGCCTGTCATTACGAAGAACCCGGACGGCACACTGCGCGGCAAGGGCGGTCTGGTGGAAGAAGAAGCACTGAAGTTTGCACCGATGCTGGAGGCAGCTGGTGTGGATATGATTCAGGTTGCACAGGCAAACCACACCGGTAACATGGGCGATACCATTCCTCCCATGGGTGCAGTACCGTACAACTGGACCCTGCCCGTTGCAGAAAAGGTCAAAAAGCTGGTTTCTATCCCGGTTGCTACCGTTGGTCGTGTTGTTACGGTAGAGGCTGGTGAAGAAATCCTGAAAAACGGTCAGGCAGACATCGTTGGTTATGGCCGCAGCCTGCTGTGCGATGAAGATATTGCAAATAAGGTAGAGCGTGATGAGCCGATTCGTACCTGTCTGAACTGCAACAAGGGCTGTGTGGATGCAATCTCTAGCCGCAAGTATGTTTCCTGCGTGCTGAATGCAGAGAACGGCAACGAAGAAACTGTGTTCATCAAGCCTGGTAACGGCAAGAAGAACGTCGTCATCGTTGGTGCTGGTATTGCAGGTCTGGAAGCTGCTCGTGTAGCAGCACTGCGTGGCTATAATGTGACCGTGTACGATACCGCTAAAGAAATCGGTGGTCAGATCAATCTGGCAGCCGTTCCGCCCCGCAAGTCTGAGATTCTGCGCTCTGTGGAATACTACAAGATGATTCTGCCGACCCTGAATGTGGAAATCAAGCTGGGTACCGGATGCACTGTTGCTGACATGAACGCAGCAGATGCTGTCATCGTGGCAGTCGGCGCACATAACGTAATGCTGCCCATCCCCGGTGCAGACCGTGAGAACGTAGTTTCTGCATGGGATGTGCTGGAAGGCAAGGTTACTGTGAGCGGCAACTGCGCTGTCATCGGCGGTGGTCTGGTTGGTACCGAGACCGCAGAATATCTGCTGGAGAAGGGCTGCAAGGTTTCCGTTATCGAAATGATGGATAAGATTGCCAGCGGTGAATCCAACACCATTCTGCCCCTGATTATGGCTGATTTTGCCAAGGGCGAAGCAAAGCAGTATGTGAACACCAAGGTGAACAGCATTGCAGCAGATGGCAAGGCAATTCTGGCAACGGATACGGCAAGCAACGAAGAAATCACCATTCCCTGCGATTATGTGGTGATGGCGGTTGGTTCCAAGAAGAACACCTTCGATGTGACCGGCGTCAATGTTCCCGTTTACTATGCAGGCGATTGCTCCGACGAGCGTACTGCTGATATTTCCAGCGCAATTCGCACCGGATATCATGCAGCAAACAATATCTGATTATAAAATCGGGATATCCTAAATAGCAAAAGCGCCATCTGAATGCATTCAGGTGGCGCTTTTTGATGGTGCGAGTATCGGAAATGGAATAAATATATATAAAACGCGGAACAATATTTAATAAAAATGGAACCCTGCAAAATTCGTGAAAACTGATTGAAACCACTTTGGAAAAGAAAACATTTGCAGTAATGTATATGAATCTTGCGATTCAACCGCAAGATAATGATAAAAAATAGCAGTGACACAAAAGGTAACAAAACGGCAAAAAATCCCTGAAAACTTGCTTTTTTATGGCTTGAACATTATAATGAAACGAGTGCAAACTTCAAAAGAGTCAATGAAAAGCGCGCTCTGAAATGAATTTTGTTTTTACAGGAATGAGAATTTTGAAAAAATATCGTTGCGTAAAAATATTTTTTCGGTCCATGGATATGCAAAAGAGCCGTACCGAAAAGATGACAGGCAGGGATAACAAAGGGACAGAAAAGGCGCTTTGGTGTGTGTGATGGCGTTGTCCCAAACTATGCTGCAGGATTTCGCAGCATGGCGTTTCAGATAAGTGGAAAGGGTAAACGAATGAAAAAGGTAAAGCATGATATTTTGCTTAAGTTGGTCAAAGTACTGAATGTGCTGTTGATGACGATAGCTTTTTCCGGTTGTTGGTATCTGTACTATGGGGATCGGCTGGTATCTCCGTTTTATCGCAACGGAAACTATTTGGTAATTGCACTGTTCATGATCATCTACTGCGGATGCTGCAATGTATATGAAGCGCTGATTGTTTCCATGAAGCAGATTTCGGAAATGGTTTATAGTCAGTTCTTGGCGGCGCTGGAGACGGATGTTGTAATGTTCATCATCACTTGGCTGTTGACCAAATCGCTCCCCAATGTATGGCCTTTGATTGGTACATTGGTAGTACAGCTTGTTCTGGCAGTGATTTGGAGCTATAATGCCAATCACTGGTATTTCAGAACCTTCCCGCCCCAGAAAACCGCAATCATCCACGATGCGCGAGAAGGTTTGCAGGATTTGGTACAGGAATATGGTCTGACCAAAAAGTATGAAATTCAGCAGATCATTTCTGTCAGCGAGTGCCTGCAGGATTTGAGCCTTCTTAAGGGAATGGAAACCGTTTTTCTGAGCGGTGTTCACAGCCACGATCGAAATATTATTTTGAAATACTGCATTGCAGAGGATATTGAAGTCATGGTGATTCCTCGTATAGGCGATGTACTGATGAGCAGCTCGAAGGCAATTCATATGTTCCATCTGCCGATGCTGCAGGTGCGCCGTTATAATGCATCTCCGGAATTTTTGGCCATCAAGCGTTTGATGGACATTGTGATTTCGCTAATCGCACTGATTGTGCTGAGCCCAATCATGCTGATCGTTGCACTGGCAATCAAATTGTATGATGGCGGTCCGATTTTGTATTCTCAGGTTCGTCTGACCAAGGACGGAAAGCTTTTCCATATTCATAAGTTCCGCAGTATGCGCACCGATGCAGAAAAGGATGGCGTTGCACGTTTGTCTACCGGCGAAAACGATGACCGTATTACGCCGATTGGTAAAGTAATTCGCAAGCTGCGTTTGGATGAATTGCCCCAGCTGTGGGATATCCTGCACGGTGATTTGTCCGTTGTAGGTCCGCGTCCGGAGCGTCCGGAAATTGCACAGCAGTATATGGAAGAAATGCCGGAGTTTGCATTGCGTTTGCAGGCTAAGGCAGGTCTGACCGGTTACGCACAGGTTTACGGCAAGTACAACACAACGCCGTATGATAAGCTGCAGATGGATTTGACCTATATTGCACACCCCAGCATTGTGGAAGACCTGAAGATTATGATGGCAACGATAAAGATTCTGTTTATGGCAGAAAGCACCGAAGGTGTGGCGGAAGGTCAGACAACGGCAAACAAATAAAGAACACACTACAATATGCGAATAGAAAAGCCCCGAGAGGATGCAGCAAGCGTTTTTGCTGCGCTCTCGGGGCTTTTATGTTGCTATAAGGGAAAGGACCTAATCAATACTGATAACGGTGCATATGCGCGTATCCAGAGGTCTTATTGGTCTTGCGTGTGTTGAACTGGGTCAGAATGACACCGAAAATCGGAATGTGTACGCTTTCCAGTTTGTGCTTTGCCAGCTGCACATCTTCACGCGGCGCAAATTTGGAGCGAACAACCAGCAGCGCACCATCTACATATTGTCCCACAATCGTAGCGTCAGTAAGAATAGAAACCGGAGGCGCGGTCAGAATGACGTAATCAAACTGTGATTTCAGGGTCTGAATTGCATCTTTCATCTGGGGCTGGTCCAGCAGCTCAGAGGGGGTTGCCGGTGTTTCACCGGCAGGCAGTACAGACAGATTCAGATTGTCACATTTATAAATGACATTTTCCAGCTGCTTTTTGCCAGTCAGGACATGAACCAAACCGGCAGCATTAGCATTCGCAGACAAGATATTCTGCAGAGAAGGTCTTCTCAAATCACAGTCTACAATGATGACCCGTTTGCCGTCGTTTGCCAGAGAAATCGCCAGATTCAAAGCGGTGCTGCTGGCATTTTCATCGGGAATCGCGCTGGCAACCACAAAGCTGTGTGCCTGTTCTTTTTCAGAGATGAATTTCAGGCTTGTACGCAGGGATTTATAGGCTTCTGTATACTGGAAAGGTGCATTGTTTTCCGAAATCAGAGGAAGTGACGGCGCCTTTTTCTTAGCAAAGGAAATCGGGTGAAAATGAAAAGCAGGCATCTTACTTTACCTCCTTGATAGCCGGGATCACGCCTACAACAGGCAGGCCCAAATAATGCTGAACATCCTCGTCATCTTCGATGTAGTTTGCCAGCAGGAAACGGACAAACAACACACCGATTACAACAAACGCGCCCAGGAATGCAGCCAAGATTGCCATTTTCTTTGCGCTGGGGGAAACGTCATTCTTCTCCATTTCAATACGGGTGAGGACACGGCAGGAACCCGCTTTTACCTGTTTACTGATAAACTGGGTCGGTACCTTGGAAAGCTGCTGCGCAATGTCAAGAACTTGTTCCTCATTCGATCCGGTTACGGAAACTGTAAAGGTCTGTGTGCCTTCTTTTACGGAGATGGAAAGCATATCACACAGGTCCGAATAGCTCATATCCAAATCCATATTCTCAATAATGGGATCCAGAATAATATTGCTTTCCATTACCGTTGCGTAGGTGTCGACCAGAGACTTTGCCAATTCGATATCTTCCGCGGTAGGTGTTGCATCAAGATTGATGTCTTTCTGAGCGGTCTTGTTGTTCTTGTTACTGTTATTCTTGTTGACAGTACCGGAATTTGCAATATTGGGATGGTTGATCTGTGGGTCCTTTGCAGTAACATCTCTGCCATTCGTGGGATGGCTGACCGTGACAATCATATCGAAAGATGCGGTGTATTCGTAATTTCGATGAGATTTAGTGAACAAAAATCCTGCTATAGCAGCGATCAGCGCGACACAAATGATGATAACCCAGTGGTTCATCATTTCGCGGCAAAGCTGCATTAAATTCAGATCATCTTCATAGATCTGGGGTTCTTTTGCATCCATGCTAGTTCCTCCGTGAATTACTTTGTGCAGGGCATCCAATGAATGGTAGCACTGCAACTTATGTCGTTTTTTATGCGTTGATAAAAGAAAAGGCTCGCAAATGAGCCCATCAAAATAGTATCACACAATAGGGGACATTGCAAGACGGGAAACCTAGACGTTTTTGTGAAGTTATACACGCATTTACAAGAAAAAATACACATTAGAAACAGAACAAAAGAAAATGCAGATTTGGCAGTTTTATAATACGGAGCGATGGAGAGATTGCGCTGACAGGTACAGCTGATGAAGCAACAGGAGAAAGGCAAAGCAAGGCATCTATATTGCGGAAAAGTATGTCTATACAGGGAAAGTTGGTCAAAAAGGCGATGTAAAATCGGAACTTTGCTTGTATTCCTGACGAAATATAAGTCTGATTTTATGGACCTTGCTTGGCATTGCCGGAATCCATGTTACAATAAGTATGTCTTATGACGAAAACTGAGTTGTTTTGGCGAAAGTGGTGCGGCATTAAGGCGTTGTAAGATACACCACAGAGTAAAGAAATAGGCAGGTAGCAAGCGTGGAAAAGAAAACAAGTGCAACTACATATGAATTCGAAGGAAAAATTCCGCTGCGTCAGGTGATTCCGCTGGGATTGCAGCATGTGCTGGCAATGTTTGTAGGAAATCTGACCCCTATTTTGGTGGTGACAGGTACTTGCGCTGCAGTAGGCGGTGAGGACTTTGCGGCATTGCAGGTGACATTGCTGCAAAATGCGATGCTGGTGGCAGGCGTTCTGACACTGGTACAGTTGTTTACCGTTGGCCCGATGGGTGGTAGAGTGCCGATTGTAATGGGTACAAGCTCCAGCTTTATCGGCGTATTTCAGGGAATTGCCAATATGACAGGCGGCGGTGTGGTAGCCTACGGTGCCATTATGGGCGCATCCATGATTGGCGGTCTGGTAGAAAGCATTCTGGGCGCATTTTTGAAGCCGCTGCGGCGGTTCTTTCCGTCAATTGTTACCGGTACAGTAGTAATGACCATCGGTCTGTCGCTGATTGGTGTTGGCGTTGCTACCTTCGGCGGTGGTTCGGATGCACCGGACTATACTTCGCTGGAAAACCTGATGATTGGTTTTGCCGTTATGACGGTTATTCTGGCGCTGAAGCATGGTACAAAGGGAATCTGGAGTTCTTCCAGTATTTTGATTGGTATTCTGTTCGGTTATGCCCTGTGCGCAGTGTTGCCGACGTTCCTGCCCACAACAGGTGTGACGGCTGAAGGTGTGGAATATACAAAGGCATGGGTGCTGAATTGGGATAAAGTCGCACAGGCATCTTGGTTTGCAGTGCCTGCGTTTATGCCGGTTAAACCGGTATTCCAGCTGGGTGCCATTCTGCCGGTTATCATTATGTTTATGGTAAGCGCAGTGGAAACGCTGGGCGACATTGCAGGTGTTATGGAAGGCGGTATGGGGCGCGAAGCGACCGACCGGGAATTGTCTGGCGGTATTATTTGTGACGGTCTGGGTTCCAGTTTTGCCGCACTGTTTGGTGTTATGCCGAATACTTCCTTTAGTCAGAATGTGGGTCTGGTATCGGTAACCAAGGTAGTCAATCGCTTTGCACTGGCGTGCGGTGCTGGTTTCCTGGTACTGTGTGGTCTGATGCCGAAGCTGGCTGCACTCATTTCGATTATGCCCCAGAGCGTGCTGGGTGGTGCAGCAGTTATTATGTTCTCCAGCATCGTAATGGGCGGTATTCAGCTGATTACAAAAGAGCCTTTGACCTCGCGTAATATGACCATCGTGATGGTTGCACTGGGTTTGGGCTATGGCTTTGGTGCGAATGCATCCATTCTGTCTCATATGCCGGAGCTGGTACAGCTGGTCTTTGGTGGTTTCCGGTATTGTACCGGCTGCATTGGTTGCAATTGTGTTGAATATTGTTTTGCCTAAGGAAAAGGAACCTGCAAAAGCAGCAGAATAATATAAAATTGCAAAGGACCTGACGTAGTGAAACGTCAGGTCCTTTTTCTTTGCATGAGAAAGAAAAACACCTCTGACAAAGTTGTCAGAGGTGTTTTGAATGGTTTGGTTACGGGCGCAGTCCCAAGCCGCCTTCCAGCGTTAAGGTCTCGCCGGTCAGATACTTCAAATCAGGGCTTGCCAGCTGTACACAAGCACGACCGATTTCCTTTTCGGAATCGCCGACATGACCCATAGGAGGCACATTTACGTTTGCCTTATAGGCTTCCGGATATGCCAGCTGGAAGTTTTCCAGCTGTGCTGTCCAAGCGATGGGACAGACAACGTTCACGTTGATGCCATCAGGAGCCCACTCAGTAGCGGCAACACGGCTCAGACCACGAATGCCTTCCTTTGCTGCAGCATATGCGCACTGACCGAATTTGCCGAACAGGCCAGCGCCGGAAGCAAAGTTAATGATGCTGCCCTTGCTCTTTTTCAGATAGGGGTAGCAAGCCTGCATGTAATAGAAAGCTGCGTACAAACCAGAGTAGATTGCCAGATCAAACTGATCGGTGGTATGGTCTGCCAGCGTAACACCGGAAGCAGAAGCCTGTGCGTTGTTGATCAGCACATCAATGCCGCCAAAGGTTTCCACAGCCTGCTTGACGACGTTTTCGACAACAGCCTTGTTATCAGAGTGGCTGTTCACGTCAGCCTGAACTGTCAGAACACGGATGCCATACAGACGTTCCAGCTCTTCTTTTGCATCTTCCAGCTTTTTCACATTGCGGCCGGTGATGACCAGGTTGGAACCTTCTTTTGCAAAGGCAGTAGCAATGCCATAGCCAATCGAACCACAGCTGCCATCCTGCAGAACAGCGCGACCTGCGCCGGTAATCAGTGTTGTTTTTCCAGTCAGAAAGCCCATAATAAACAGATCCTTTCCCTCATAATTGCTGAGATAGAAATATGGAAGAAAACTTCCAATGTGAGTATAACAGACTGGTAGGAAGAAAATAAGGAAAATATGTGCTTTATAGATAAAAGATTTCATCAAATAAATTATTATTTAATATGCTATGTTGCATATAAGGGCGTGGGTACAGAGAAGATACGCAGCTGAAAGAGAAAAAATCCCCCGCTGCTAGGGAACAGCGGGGGATTTTTATTCAGTTAAAAGGATGCAATAGAAGCGCTGAATCAGACCTTGGGGATCTTGTTCAGGATTGCATTGCCAGCCAGCAGCTGCTCCTTGGTGGGTTTCACACCAGACAGACCCATCATGTTGATCAGACGCAGCACAACGATGCTGGACAACGTCTCGAACAGGTCGGGAGTGATGCCGGATGCCATCTTCTTGGTGTCGTCGGTCTTGGGCATGATGGATGCCAGAACAGCCATGAATGCTTCCTGACCGCCGGGGCTCTTCAGCAGATCGCCGATCTTGGAGTTCAGAGAGTGGTAGCCTTCCGGCTCAACGATGTCGAACCAGTTCAGGACAGCGCTCTTGTCAACCATGCGGTAAGCGGGGTTGGGCTCTGCAACCTTGCGGATGAAGCTCTCGTCGGTGCAGTCGCCTGCAACAGCGGTCAGCTTGGTCTCGCCAGCGTTGGGCACATCGAAGTAGAAGAAGTGCTCGGGGCAGCTCTGCTTGCCCAGAGATACGCCGTTTGCAAACAGCTCAACTTCCGGCTGGTTGGAGTAAACCGTTACGCGGGTAACGTCCTCAACACGATCGATGTAGCGCTTGCTGCACAGGTGTACGAACGGATCATCGCTCAGCCATGCCTTGTAAGCATAGAAAGAGTCCTTCTTGTACTTGCGGTCGAAGGTAACCAGACCCTTGTGGTTCTGACCGTTCTCGCCGCCTTCGTTACGGCCGTCGCAGCCGAAGTCGAACATATTCCAAACGTGAGTAGCCCACAGGTACTTACGGGTGAACAGCTGCTTGATCAGCTCTTCGTGGTAGTAAGACTGATACTCTTCGGTGTAGTCGCCCTGAGCGGGGGTAGAGGTGTGCCAGTTCAGAGCCTCGCAGCCGTACTCAGACATACCAACAGGGATGTTGGGGTAAGAAGCGTGGAAATCATCGAACCAGGGGCCGTTCATATCGGTTTCACCAGCATACCAGCCGAAGTAGTGGTTGTAGCTGATGACATCGGGAACACGCAGATACTCAGCGTCCTTTTTGCAGGAAGAAATTGCTGCAACAGTGGTCAGACGGGTCTTATCCATCTCATGAACCATGTCGTTCAGCTCGCGATGGTTCTCCAGCAGCGTGGGATCCTTACCGCCGTCCATGGTGATCTCGTTGGACAGACCCCAGACAACGATACTTGCGTGGTTGTAGTTCTGGATGATCAGTTCCTTCATCTGGCTCATGGTGTTTTCACGGCCATTGGGCAGGTGGTGAGAGATGTAGGGAATCTCAGCCCAGACAACCTGACCGTACTCGTCACACAGGTCGTAGAAGTACTGGTCGTGCTGATAGTGTGCCAGACGGATGGTGTTTGCGCCCATCTCGCAGATCAGCTCCATGTCTTCCTTGTGGTGCTCAGGCAGCAGTGCGTTGCCGATGCCCCAGCGGTCCTGATGGCGGGAAACGCCGTGCAGGGGATATTCTTCACCGTTCAGGATGAAGCCGCGCTCCGGGTCGATCTCGTAGGTGCGGCAGCCAAAACGTGCAGAGACGTTGTCCAGAACTGCATCGCCCTCGGTCAGAACAACCTCAGCGGTGTACAGGTACGGGTCCTTGCGGCCGTGCCAGCGATGTGCATTCTCGATGACAAAGTTTGCGGTGGTCTCGGTGGTAGTGGTGGTAGCAACCACGTTGCCCTCTTTGTCCTTCAGGGTGTAGACCAAGTTCTGGCCTTCCTTCTGGTTCTTGGTCCAGACCTTGACTTCCACGTTAGCGTTGTCGCCGTCCATGGTAGGAGTGATCTGGATGCCGGGGCAGCCGTAGTACTCCAGATCGAAGTGGCTGTCGCTGACGCAGACCATGTTCACGTTGCGGTACAGACCACCGTAGAAGGTGAAGTCAGCAAACTGAGGATAAACGTGATCGTTGGGTGCGTTGTCCACAGCAACAACAATCAGATTCTGAGCCTTCAGAACGTCGGTCACATCAACGCGCCAAGTGGAGTAACCACCGTCGTGACGAGCCATTTCCTGACCGTTCACATAAACAATGGCAGAAGAGTTTGCACCATTGATTTCCAGGTAGTAACGGTCTGCCTTGGGCAGATCCATTTTGTCCAGCTGCTTTGCGTAGAAAGCAGTGCCACGGTAGTAGTCACCGCCGCCGTCCTGACCGTCGATTGCGTTCCAGGTGTGGGGCAGGTTGACCCAGTACCAGTTAGTCGGCATGGTCTGGGGAGCAGCGGTAGCTTCCTGAGAGAAAGCCCACTTCGTGTTCAAAGAAAAAATCTCGCGCATAGAAGAACCTCCTTGTATATATGCGTAGGATGTATGCAATTCCCAGCTTATTACTATTAGTGTAAAGGAAAACAAAAAAACTGGCAATAGCAAGAAACAGGGAATCTGACACGAATCAGCATAAAATTTTACGAATGATAAAAAAGTCCCCGCACTTCGGAAAAGGACGGGGACTTTTGCATAAAAACAAAGAATTACAGACCGAAGTAGCGTACAGCGTTGTTGTAGCAGATGCCCTCAACGATCTTCTTCAGAGAAGCCTCGTTGTTGGGGTATTCACCGTTCTCAACCCACTTGCCGATCAGGTTGCACATGATGCGGCGGAAGTAGTCGTGGCGGGTGTAGGACAGGAAGGAGCGAGAGTCGGTCAGCATACCAACAAAGTTGCCCAGCAGACCCAGGCTTGCCAGAGACTTCATCTGCTCTTCCATGCCGGTCTTGGTGTCGTTGAACCACCATGCGGAACCATGCTGCACCTTACCTGCAATCTCAGGGCTCTGGAAGCAGCCCAGAATGGTGCCGATCTGTGCGTTGTCAGCAGGATTCAGAGAATACAGGATGGTCTTGGGCAGCTCATCGGTTGCGTCCAGTGCGCTCAGCAGAGCAGCAATGTTGCCGCCGCAGGTGTTCTGCGCGATCATGTCATAACCGGTGTCGGGACCCATAGCAGCAAACTTTGCCTTGTTGTTATCGCGCAGGCAGGAGTAGTGCAGCTGCATGACGATGTCACGGCTGTGGTAGTTGCGTGCCAGGAACAGCAGGATTGCAGTCTGGTACATTTCAGCTTCTTCCTTGGTGACAGCCTGACCAGCCATTGCTTTCTGGTAAACAGCTTCAACCTGCTCGTCAGAAGCCAGACGGAACATCACATAGTCCAGACCGTGGTCGCTTGCTTTGCAGCCGTGTGCTGCGAAGAAGTCCAGACGCTCCAGCAGAGCAGCCTTCACTTCTTCAACAGTGTTCAGGCTTTCCTTGCCAACGCTGGAAGCCAGCTTGCCCATGTATTCCACGAAACCGGGCTTGTGGATGTTGACAGCCTTGTCAGGACGGAAAGAAGGGCAGACCTTGCAGGTGATGGAAGCATCTGCTGCGATCTTCTCGTGCCATTCCAGAGAATCAATGGGGTCGTCAGTGGTGCCGACCATTGCAACATTGGACTGGCGAATCAGACCGCGAACGGTCATGTTCTCGCCGTTCTGCAGCATTTCGTTGCAGTGCTTGTAAATCTCCTGTGCATTTTCGGGCGTGAAAGCCTCCTCAACGCCGAAGTACTTGTGCAGTTCCAGGTTGCACCAGTGGTACATGGGGTTGCCGATTGCCATTTCCAGCGCTTCAGCAAACTTCTGGATGCGCTCTGCACCGGGCTTGTCGCCGGTTACATAGTCTTCGGATACGCCGTTGGAACGCATGACACGCCACTTGTAGTGGTCGCCGGCATAAGAACCATCCGGCTGCTTGCCACCCAGCCAGACATCTTCCAGCGCATTGAAACGGCGGTCTTCGTAAATCTCCTTGGGAGAGATATGGCAGTGATAGTCCACAATGGGCATCTTTTCAGCGTAGTCGTGGAACAGGTGCTTAGCGGTTTCGGTTTCCAGCAGGAAATCCTTATCCATAAATGCTTTCATAGATATCTCTTCCGCGTACACAAAAGCCGCACGCCCGATAGGGACGTGCGGTATGTGCCGCGTACTCCTCCTTTATTGAAACAAAATAGAAGTACGAAAATCTGTGGTTAATTAGCGCTGTACACGGCCGGAACCGTCGCCGCCAGCCAGCTTCTCAACTTCAGCGATGGTAGCGAAGTTGTAGTCGCCCTCGATGCTGTGCTTCAGAGCAGAAGCAGCAACAGCGAAATCAACAGCGTCCTGGGTGCCCTTGCCGCTCAGCAGAGCGTAGATCAGACCGCCGCCGAAGGAGTCACCGCCGCCGATACGGTCGATGATGTGCAGGTGATACTTCTTGGAGAAGCAGTACTCGTCAGAAGCAACGTCGTACAGCATAGCGCTCCAGTCGTTGTCGAAAGCACTCTTGCTCTCACGCAGGGTGATAGCAACCTTCTCAAAGCCGAACTTGTCAGCCAGCTGCTTTGCAACGCTCTTGTAGCCCTCACGGTTGATTTCACCAGCGGTGATGTCGGTAGCCTCAGCCTCGATGCCGAAGACGTCCTTTGCGTCCTCCTCGTTGGAGATGCAGACGTCAACGTACTGGCACAGCTCGGTCATAGCAGCACGAGCCTGCTCACGAGTCCACAGCTTGCCGCGGTAGTTCAGGTCGCAGCTGATCTTGCAGCCGTGTGCCTTAGCAGCCTTGCAAGCTTCCTTGCAGATCTCAACAACGTTTGCGCCCAGAGCCGGGGTGATGCCGGTGAAGTGGAACCACTCTGCACCCTCGAAGATCTCATCCCAGTTAAAGTCAGCAGTGGTAGCTTCCTGGATAGCGGAGTGAGCACGGTCGTAGATGCAGACGGAAGGACGCTGAGAAGCACCCTTTTCGTTGAAGTAGATGCCAACACGGTCACCGCCGCGGGTGATCATGCTGGTGTTGACGCCATAGCGGCGCAGGCTGTTCACAGCTGCCTGACCGATTGCGTGTGCGGGCAGCTTGGAAACAAAGTATGCGTCCATGCCGTAGTTTGCCAGAGAAACTGCGACGTTTGCTTCGCCGCCGCCGAAGGTGAACTCCAGGTGGTCAGCCTGAACGAAACGCTCGTAGTTATAGGGCTGCAGACGGATCATCAATTCGCCGAAGGTAACAACTTTCTTTGCCATGGTGATAAACTCCTTTTTATATGTTTGTTTCTTTGTGAATGAATAAAACTTACTTCTGAACCAGGTGGATTGCGAAGCCGCCGACTTCATCAGCCAGGTAGCAGGCAATGTTTTTGCCGTTCTTGTTGACCATGCTGTCCAGATCAAACTTCACACCGCGGCGGCTCAGGTGGTAAACAGCGCGATCCACGTTGTTGCACTTGATAGCGATGTGGCCGTTCTTGCCGCGGCCGTTGGACTTCATGATCTCGAATTCCTTGTTGCCGACAAAGATGCTGGAGTTGCCAACAGCGATCTTCTTGTTCAGCAGGCCAGCCAGCAGGTTTGCGGTAGCCATTGCTTCTTCCTCGTTTTCGCTGTTGATGCCGATGTGGCCCAGCTCCAGACCCAGCATAACGTCAACTGCTTCCTTGCTCATAGCGGTGATCTTGTCCCAGTCGCGAGCCTTGATCACGTCAGACTTGCACATCCAGGTGCCGCCGACAGCGAAAATCTGGTCATAGCCCAGGTAGTCATTTACGTTCTTTGCGTTGACACCGCCGGTGCACATCCACTTAGCGCTCTTCAGAGCAGCGCCGATGTTCTTCAGCATATTGACGCCGCCATTTGCCTCAGCAGGGAAGAACTTCAGGGTTTCGCAGCCCATGTTCATAGCCTGCTGCATTTCGCCAGCGGAAGTGGTGCCGGGCATTGCGATGCCGCCCTTGTCGATGACGTGCTGGACCACATTGGGGTCAAAGCCGGGAGCAACGATGAAGGATGCACCAGCAGCCATAGCACGGTCAGCCTGCTCGGTGGTCAGGACAGTGCCTGCGCCCAGCAGCATCTCGGGCATTTCTTCGTGAATCTTGCGGATGCAATCTTCAGCACAAGCGGTGCGGAAGGTGACCTCAGCAGCGGGCAGACCGCCGTCAGCCAGAGCCTTGCACAGGGGCAGAGCTTCGTCAACGCTGTTGAAAGCGATGACGGGGATGATACCGATCTGATAAACTTTGTTCAGTACGTCATTCATAGCGGGTTCCTCCTAAAAGAATTCATGTCGTAACAAATAGATTGGACAGCGTGACGCTGTGTAGTACCTAGTATTATAATGCCTTGTATACTAGAAAACAAGGGGCAATCTGATTTGAAAGAAGAATTTCACAGGATAAAAAAGAAATATGGACGAAACAACACAAAAATAACGAACGCAATAGAAAATTTCGATACATGAAAATGGCCTCGCAGGACACGAAAAGCATTTGTCACGCTGCCATATATTTGTAATTTCAGTTTGCCAAAGCTTTTTTATTTTCGCAAGAGTTTTAACGCAGCTTCGGCGTTATGTCTGAAAAGAGCAAAGATTTTTTACTTGCATACCAGTTGACGCATCGGCGGTTTCCGTGGTACAGTGAATTTGTAAGAAAAATAAGAAAAGCAGAATTTTATGGGGAAACAGGAGACATTTTATCTATGCGTTTGACAGAGCGACTTCCGCGGGAAACCGGTCGAGATTATGCCCTGCGCACAATCAAAGATAACATTGTGCGTCTGGAACTGGTGCCCGGCAGCATGGTAAGTGAAAATGAGCTGGCTTCTGAAATGGGATTGTCCCGTACACCGGTGCGGGAAGCGCTGATTGAACTTTCCAAAGCAAAGATTGTGGAAATCTACCCGCAGCGTGGCAGCAGCATTTCACTCATTGATTATAATTTGGTTGAAGAAGCGCGTTTTATGCGTCAGGTGCTGGAATGTGCTGTGGTGGAGCAGTGCTGCGGCAAGACCAACGCAGTAGAATTGCAGAAGCTGCAGGAAAATCTGCGCTTGCAGCAGTTTTACCAGCAAGACGGTCAAACATACACCGAAATGCTGATGGAGCTGGATAATGAATTCCATGCTTTGCTGTTTGAGATGGCTGGCAAACCGCAGGTGTACAAGCTGATGGAAAATATTTCGCTGCACGCGGAGCGTGTGCGCAGCTTGGCATTGAGCAAGGTCAAGGGTGAAAAAATCGTGGAGGATCACGCACTTTTGCTGCAAGGCATTATGGATAATGAACCGGATCACGTGGTAGCGTTGATGAAAAAGCATCTGAATCGATACGATATTGATGCAAAGGCGATTCGAGAAGCGTACCCTACTTATTTTAAGTAAAACAGAAAATCCCCGCCGCTATGCTGTCCATAACGGCGGGGACTTTTTGTTTTTGGGAGCAAAAGGATTTTGTACAGACAATGCAGGAAAACAACAAAGAAGCTGCAGCGCAAGACGATATACTATAAAAGTAAGGATACTGTGAAACTCGTCTGCTTTGGTTGAATCCGTGGATGAAAATGTTGTATACTACAAAAGAACGTAGAAAAAAGGAGCGATGACAAATGCAGAGTCGAAAAATGCTGCGGCAGGATGGCTTTGAAACCGCGACTGCTTGGTGTGCCGGCTGTGCCGTTGGTTACCTGCTGCTTTCGATACTGGGCAGTATGATTGGCGGTGTACTGCTGGAAAAATGGCGGCTGGGTCCCGGTGCGGGTGCTTCCATCGTCAGGTATGAATGGATGGCATGGTGCGCCAATTTGGCGTTCAGTACGATTGGCCTGGTAATACCGATTTTGCTGGCACTTGGTCTGGGGCATTTACCACGGCATCAGCTGCGCTGGAATATACCGAAGAAAGATGTACTGTTACCAGTGTTGGCAGTGTATTTGGGCGGTTCACAGCTGGCAGGTATTGCTGCGAGTTGGATCGGGCAGGCAACCGGAAGCACACAGGTGATTTCCCTCCCGGAGAGCGGTTCTGCCTGTATTTTGGCCTTTTTTGTGCTTTGTGTGGTTTCGCCGGTACTGGAAGAAACTCTATTCCGTGGTGCAATGCAGGGATTCCTGCGCCCGTATGGTTTTTGGCTTGCGATTGTGGGTCAGGCGGTGCCGTTTTCACTTTTGCACGGCAGCGCATCCGCAGCATTTTTTGCTCTGCTGGCAGGTATTTTCTTTGGCTGGCTGGCAGAGTACAGCAACAGCATTTTGCCGGGTATGGTATTGCATTTTGTCAACAACACCATGGCGTTTGTACAGATGCTGCTGATCAACAATGGTGCCGCTGGGGCGGCGCAAATGCTGAGTATTCTATGTCTGCTGATATTGCCCATTGTTGGATTGCTGGTACTGGTTTGGTGGATTCGGCAAGGCGGACTTTTGCAAAAGTTGGAGCGGGTTTCCCGCGTGGATCGTCTTTTGTATAGTGTGCCGTGGATGCTGACACAGATTTTTCTGCTGATTTTTTGCCTGTTTCTGGCATAACAAGATAGATAGGAGAGTCCATGACAGATTTGGAACTGATGCAGGCAGCCCTGTGCGAGGCAGAAAAAGCTGCTGTATTGGGTGAAGTGCCGGTAGGTGCTGTGATTGCCAAAGATGGCGAAATCATTGCTGCGGCACACAACACCCGGGAAACAGAAAAAAATGCTACCCACCATGCCGAACTGCTGGCAATCGATGCAGCGTGTAAAAAGCTGGGTGGCTGGCGCTTGTGGCAGTGCGAGCTGTTTGTGACACTGGAACCCTGCCCTATGTGTGCAGGTGCAATCATCAACAGCCGAATTCGCAGAGTGGTATATGGCGCTCCGGATACCAAAGCGGGCTGCTGTGGTTCGGTAACAGATTTGTTTGCCATGCCGTTCAATCACAAGCCAAAGCTGGAGAGCGGATTGTGCGCAGAAGAAGCTGGTGCGCTGCTGTCAAAGTTTTTTGTGCAGCTAAGAGAAAAGCGTGCCGGTATGCCCAAGTGGCGCCCGCCGCAGAGCAAATCAAATCAGGAAATGAAATAAATTGCAACTGTGAATCTTATCTTATGTATAAGGAGGAATGCAACGTGTCGTATTCGGATCACGATGATTTTGAAATGAATTTTTTTGAGGATGAACCGGAAGAAGAAGCAACGGTACAGGAGCTGAAAGCCAGCCACCACGCTATTTTCGATTGGGCAGCCGGCGGTGCTACCGATCTGATTGATGAGGAGCCCCAGCAGAATGAGGAAAAAACGCAGCTGTTCTCGGACATTCCGGAGCCGGAAATGACATCTCGCGAAACAGCTGAAGAAGGCTGGACTACGTTGGAAAAACCGGAACCGGAAGAAGCACCGCAGAAAACAGAAAGCGTACCGCAGCAAGAACCGGAACAACCTGCGGAAGAACCTAAACAGCCCCAGAATTACCATGAAAATAATGGTCATGTGGTGCTGGTTTCCGGCGGTGACCGGGGTATCGGTGCAGCAACGGTTCGGATGTTCTGGCAGGCAGGTTACCGCACAGCATTTTTCTATCACACGAACGAAGATGCTGCCCGCGCTTTGGTCAATGAGCTGGGATGTGACTGCGTAGCAGTACAGTGTGATGTATCCGACCGCGCTGCCTGCGAAGCAGCGTGGAAAGTGGTACAGCGCACCGTAGGCGAACCGGATGTACTGGTCTGCAACGCGGGCGTCGCACAGCAAAAGCTGTTTACAGATATTACCGAAGCGGACTGGCAGCATATGATTGGTGTGGACCTGACGGGTGTGTTCCATCTGTGCCAGCTGGCTTTGCCCGATATGATTCGCAATAAATACGGTCGCATCTTAACGGTCAGCAGTATGTGGGGACAGACTGGCGGCAGCTGTGAAGTACATTATTCCGCCGCAAAGGCAGGCGTGATTGGTTTGACCAAGGCGCTGGCAAAAGAGGAAGGTCCCAGCGGTATTACGGTCAACTGTGTTGCGCCCGGTGTGATTGAAACCGATATGATGCGCAGCTTTACATCGGAAGACAAAGCTGCTTTGGCAGAAGAAACCCCGGTACAGCGGTTGGGTACCCCGGAAGAAGTAGCTCGGATGCTGGTATTCCTGGCAGACGAAAATGCCGGATTCATTACGGGACAAATCCTGGGCGTCAACGGCGGTTTGGTGATCTGAGCGCGGAAAAAAGAGGAAATACGCTGTTTTTGCCGAAAAAAGCGTGACAAAACCCGATAAAGCGTGTATAATGTAAAATTGATTACCTATGTTTATCCCGACAAGCAGCGGAACCAAAAGGAGAGGACGAAATATGAGCATTTCTTTAAAAGATTTGATCAAGAGGGGCACCGCCCATGGCTACGTTACAGTGGCAGAAGTGAATGCTGTTGTGGCTGAAGGCAGCGCAGATCCGGAAAGTCTGTACAGCATGCTGGACGAAAAGGATATCGAAGTGCGCGATACCAGCGCCGCTGAACTGGACGATATTTTGTCTGAGTCCGAACTGCGCCGCAAGCGTGAAAAGTATCGTGAGAGCCGCCGCCGTGCAGACGAAGCACCGGACAGTGATATGGATCACGAAGACGACGAGCGCGCAGAAGATGCTGCCGATACCAAGGCTGCGATGGACGAGCTGCTGGACGACCCCGTTAAGAACTATCTGAAGCAGATCGGCCAGATCCCCCTGCTGAGCGCTGAGCAGGAAATCAGCCTGTCCAAGCGTATCCATGCAGGCGCAGAGGCTGCACACATCCTGTATGCAGACCGTAAAAAGTACGGCAGCCCCGAATACATCAAGCGCAACGGCGAACGTTTCTCTTTTGAGGAAGATCTGGGCAACCTCAAGCCCGGCGAAATGATGGACCTGAGCGAGATGGCAGAAGAGGCTGACGAGCAGGAGCGCGAAAACGAGAAGGAAGCCGATGAGGCAACCGAGAACGGTCCTCTGTCTGAGGACGGCCGCGCATCTCTGCTGAAAACCCGTGCAGACGGTCTGGCAGCACGCCGCTCTTTGAGCGAAGCAAACCTGCGTCTGGTGGTTTCTATCGCAAAGAAGCACGTTGGTCATAACCTGGCATTCCTGGACCTGATTCAGGAAGGTAACATCGGTCTGATCAAGGCAGCAGAAAAGTTTGACTGCGAGCGCGGATTCCGCTTCTCCACCTATGCAACTTGGTGGATTCGTCAGGCAATTACCCGTGCGATTGCAGACCAGGCTCGTACCATCCGCATCCCGGTACATATGGTCGAAACCATCAACCGTATGCGTCAGGCTACCAATATGCTGGTGTACCAGAACGGCCATGAGCCCACGCCGGAAGAACTGGCAAAGGCTATGGATATGAGCGTTGAGCGTGTGCGTGAGATTCAGCGCATGGCACAGGAGCCCGCAAGTCTGGAAAGCCCCGTCGGTGAGGAAGAAGATTCCTCTCTGGGTGATTTCGTGGCAGACGAGAGCGCAGAAGCTCCCGGCAAGGCTGCTGACCGTGCAATGATTGCACAGCAGATCAACCTGGCTCTGCAGAGCCTGACCCCCCGTGAGGCTAAGGTCATCCGTCTGCGTTTTGGTCTGGATGACGGTCGCCCCCGTACGCTGGAAGAAGTCGGTAAGGACTTCGGCGTTACCCGTGAGCGTGTACGTCAGATCGAGGCTAAGGCAATTCGCAAGCTGCACAGCCGTAAGTGCCTGGCACTGCTGAATGGCCTGATTGAGTAATTTCATCTTCGCATAATAAAAGCCCTCCCTGCGCATTCTAGCGGGGGAGGGCTTTTTTGTATGTGGGAAACATTGTGTGATACCATGACACCGTTTTTGTGGGGCGGTGCATTAGCGCTGGTATGGAACATACCGCTGCGTTATTTGGAAGACCATCTGCAATGGTTAAAAACCAAGCTGCGACGTACCGTTGCGCTCCTATGTATTACCGCCGGAATGCTGGGTCTGGTGTTGTTGGGTATTTGGTTGTTTCTGCCCCAGTTAATACAAGTTCTGACCAACTTCAGCCATGATTTTTCGGAGATAGAACAGGAATGCAATCAGCTTCTGGGCGGATGGGGAGAACAAATGCTGCAAAAGATTCAGCAGGCGGGCACCAACGCCAGCAGAACTTTATTGGAAACGGGTGTGACGGCAGCACGCAATGTAATTGGAACGCTGGCTGATATGGGATTCGGTGTGGTGCTGGCGTTGTATTTGCTGGCAAGCAAAGAAAGCAACCAAGCCAGAGCAAAACGATTTTGCCTCGCTGCATTTGGGCAGGAATGTACAGAAAAAATTACTCTGGCGGCCCACCAGTCAGCCGAAGTGTTTGGCAGTTTTATTGTGGGGCAGTGTCTGGAAGCATCCATTTTAACGGGAATGTTTGTGGTAACCTTGCTGGTTTTGCGCTTTCCCTGTGCAGTGCCCATCAGCGTAGTCATTGGTGTGACAGCGCTGGTGCCGATTTTCGGCGCATGGATTGGTGGTGCTGTGGGTGTGGTGCTCACCTTGTCGGCAGGAATTAAAAAGGCAATCGCTTTTCTGGTTGTGTTTTTGGTGGTGCAGCAAGTGGAAAATCAGTTGATTTACCCGCGCGTGGTAGGCAATCGAATTGGATTGCCGCCCATGTGGGTCTTGGCAGGCGTATTGCTGGGCGGAGGAATTCTAGGCCCGGCGGGTGTGTTTTTAGGAATCCCGATCATGGGCGTTATTTACGATCAGGTGCGCCGCTGGGTTCATTTTAGGCTGGACAAACAAAAAAAGATGTGATATACTAATCTAGTCGATGCAGGTATAGTACATCGGCTAGTACATCGGCCTTCCAAGCCGAGGGGGTGGGTTCGATTCCCATTACCTGCTCCATAAAAGCACAGCTGTATGGCTGTGCTTTTCTTTTTTGTATCAGGCAAACAGAGAAATACAACAGAAAAGGGGCGCTGTGACGGTTGTCGCAGCGACCCTTTTTGCGTTTACTTTTTACGCTTCTTATTGATCCAGAAAATTACACCACATACGATTCCAATGAGTACCAACCAAGGCCAAAGCGAGATGACCCAAAGCAAAAGATCCAGCAGTGTATCGCCAAAGGCCTGTAAAGCGCGCTGGAAAGCGTCTGTCACTTTCGTAATCAGATTGGTTTCAACCGGAGTGTAGGTTTTTACCTCTGTTACAGTAAGGTTGACGGTGCAGTAGTCGGTTTGATCGTTCAAATAATTCAGACGGGTCTGCCAGCTTTCCAGTTCAGATTGGGTGCTGGTCAGCTGATTTTCGATGGTCAAAAGATCGGTCAGATTTTCCGCCTGCTGCTGAAGTTCCAGCAAACGATCTCTTTCAGCAGTCAGCGCATTGACATGTGCCTGAATGTCGATGTACTGCGTGGTAACATCGTCTGCAGTTTCGCTGGTGTGAATCAAATTGCCGGCATTGCCTGCCAAATCTAAAAATTCAGCATAGCGGTCTACTGGAATCCGATAAGTGCAGTACAGGTAGCGTGAGTCGTTGGGCTGGGTATGTTCTTCTGATTGCTGAACGTAACCATTCGTGTCTGCCAGAGCCTGTTCCAGAGCAGTACGGGTGCTGGTATAATCGGTTGCTTCTAAATGCAGATCCGCCGTATAGATGACTTTTCGGGTTTCTACGCTGCGGGCAAGCAGGGGGGAGGTTGTGTCAAGTTCTGCACCATCTCCGGAAGCAGGATCGGGCAGGGTACTGCCAACCATAGAAGTTTCTGCATCAGCGGGAGCTTCAAACTTATCCGTGAGGAAAGATTCATCGGCGGCACCATTTTCCTGCATGGAAAAACTCTTGTCAGTGCTGACCACATTGCGCAATGCAGGACCGGCGACAGCAACCAGACCAACGCAGCAAACTAGCGCAGCAGCAATTTGCCAGACCTTTGCTTTCGTGTGGCCAAAGCGCAGATGGGTGATTTTGTGACGGCGTGTTGCCATTTTGGGGGCGTCGGCGGGGTCGGCATCTGCTTCCATTGCCAGAAGCCGCTCTTTCAGCGCATCCGGGGCGTGAATGTCGTCCAGTTGATTCTTGTATGCATCAGACCAGTTCATGTTCCATATCCTCCTTTAGTAATTCGCGCAGTCTGGCTCGCCCGCGAGAAAGCCAGGTCAGCACGGTGTTGGGGGAAACGTCCTGCATATCTCCAATTTCCGCGGCGGTATACCCTTCATAATAATGCAGATAAATCGCAATGCGGTAATTTTCGGGCAAGGACATCACTGTGTTTAGAATCTCGTTATCCTGCGCAGCAGCAGGAACCGAGATGGCTTCATCCAGTGAAAGATTTTTGCTTTCCGCCAATCGGCATAAATCATGGCAGCGATTGATGGTTACCCGAATCAGCCATGCTTTCAGATGGGCTTCACTGGTAAAGGTTTTGCCGCAATGCAGCAGTCGTTCATATGTATCCTGTACGGCGTCCTCGGCATCTTCCGGGCGAGGAGCTGCGTGTAAAGCGATGCGATATAGGGTGTCGGCGTATCGTTCTACGGCCAGGCGGAATACATCGGTTGTTGCCAGGGTATTCATAAGCCGCCTCCTTTGCTTGCTTCTATCAAAAATACGGACTGCACAGGGAAACTATTGCAGCCACGGAAAATATTGTAAAAAGAAAAGGTCCAGCATCTGCTGGACCTTTTCTGCAGGAAACTTATTTTTTGCCCAGAGGCTTGATATCGTCATTGTCTGCAAAAGCGACAGCGTTGTAGCCGGCAGCTTCTAGCTGACCGAACTGCTTGCCCAGCTTTTTCGCCTGAGGCAGAATGGTAACATCATATTCCTCACGCAGCGCAGATGCTTTTGCCAGAACATCTGCAAAGTCCAGCTCAGGCAGATAAACCAGTGCCAGACGCTCTTTTGCGCCGGGAATCTGGTAGCCGTTTTCCAGCAGAATGGAGCAGACACGCTCAAAGCCGATGGAGAAACCAACGGCAGGAACCTGCTGACCCAGGAATTTACCGACCATGTTGTCGTAACGTCCGCCGCCTGCGACTGCGCCGGAGAACTGCGGGCAGGTTACTTCAAAGACCATACCGGTGTAGTAGCCCTGACCGCGCACCAGGCTGGGGCAGTAAGCAACGCCGAAGCGACCGCCAGCCAGTTTTTCAGCAGTCTTCAGAACGTACTTCAAATCATCGGCAACCGATGCATCCTGACATTTTGCTGCAACTGCATCCAGGCTCACATCACCTGCGGCGATAAAGTCAGACAGAGCGGTGATTGCATCTGCCGGCAGGTTCTTTTCGGTCAGCTCCTTAGCAACGCCTTCGGCACCGATTTTGTCCATCTTGTCAAAGGTGATGCAGACGGAATCCAGTGCGTCGGCAGCAAAGCCCATAGATTCCAGCATACCGCGCAGAATGCGGCGGTCGTTGATATTTACGGTGAAATCATTGAAGCCGATGTTCAGCAGGGCGCGGGTGGTTACGTCAATCAGCTCCACCTCAGCATTGGGGCTGCTGTCACCCAGAATGTCGATATCGCACTGCACAAACTCACGCAGACGGCCCTTCTGGGGGCGCTCAGCACGGAACACACGGTCGGTCTGAATCACCTTGAAGGGGGTGGGCAGATTTGCCTTGTTGGCTGCGTAGTAACGGCTCAGAGGCAGGGTCAGGTCATAGCGCAGACCCATATCGCTCAGCTTGGAAGCATCACCGCTTGCCAGAGCGGACTGGAGCTTTTCACCGCGCTTCAGCACCTTGAAGATCAGGTTCAGGTTATCACCGCCATCGGATTTATCCAGATTTTCAGCATCTTCCATCAGCGGGGTAGAAATACGCTGGAAACCAGCAGAGCGGTAAGTGTCCAGGATCTGGTTCTGAATGTAATCGCGCAGGCGCTGCTCAGCGGGCAGCAGGTCGCGCATACCCTTCAAAGGCTGGGTTTTCATAAGTACAATCTCCTCTATTCCAATAAATAAAGCCGAATAACATCAATACAGAATATTATACGATTGAATCGAGATTTCGTCAATAAAACCCTATATCTATCGTATAATTTGACTCCGCTTTTACCAGACTTTGAAGCGGGAGGGCTTTTTATGCAGCGTATCTTACAAAAGTGCCCCTGGCTGATTTTGCTGGCGGGGGTGCTCATACAAATTTTAACGGGGATTCCATCCGCATGGGGCGCATTTCAAAAGCCTGTCATTGGGGAATACGGTCTGGATGAACAGTCGGCGGGATACATTTTTAGTATTCTGATTGCAGGATATGGTATCGGCTGTGCCGCAGGCGGTTTTTTACAGGATAAGTACGGTCCACGCAAGGCAGCTTTTGCGGGAACGGTGCTGTTATGCGGTGGTATTGCACTGGGCGGTGTGATTCCGCAGGGGAAAGCGTGGCTGTTCTATTTGGCATTTTCCATTCCGGTGGGGGTGGGCAGTGCTTTTTTATACCCGGCGGTGCTGTCCTGCGCACAAAAATGGTACGCAGACCGTAAGGGTTTAGCTACTGGTGTGGTTGGTTGCGCCATGGGGCTTTCCGGGCTATTTCTGACCGGATTTATTGCCTTGTTTACAAAAGGCATCTGGCAGGAAAAGGGGATCCGCTGGGCATTTTTTGCACTGGCACTGCTTACCCTTCCGGTGTGTCTGGGTGCAGGAATACTCTTGGAAAATCCCAAACAGGGGACAGGGAACACCACGCAAAAGCAGAAAGGTTGTACCCCAAAAGAAATGCTGCATACCAGAAATTATTGGCTTTTGGTAGCAGCTGTGGCACTTTCTACCCCGGCGGTACAGCTGTTCAGTCCGATGCTGGTGGAAATCGGTGCAGAACGTGGTCTTGCGGAAAGTCAGGCACTATGGGCTGTGATGCTGGGCAGTGTGGGCAATGCTGCCGGGCGGCTGTCGATGCCGATTCTCAGCGATAAGATAGGACGCAAAAAAACCGACCAGTTGTTGTTTGTGGGCTTGGCGGTATGCTCAATCGCATTCTGGTTTGCACCCCACTGGTGGATGATTGCAGCGTATGTGTGCCTGTGTGTGTGCTATTCCGGATTGGCGGCGGTACTGCCTGCGTTTTCTACGGATTTATTTGGTCTGGCACACGCGGGGGTGAATTATGGTCTGCTGGCTTTGGGGCAAACTGTGGGCAGCTTAAGCTTTCCGCTGCTGGCGGATGGGTTGGGACTGAAAAAAGGCAGGCATATTTTAGCAATTTTGGCAGCAGCTGTGGGTTTCTTTGTGATAAAAGCGGTGCAAACCCCTGCACAACTGCCAAAGTCGGGCGGAGGTACTGAAAAAGCGTGAAAAAACAGGTCGAATTTTGGGAGTGTGTTTTCCTGCTTATCCCTTGCAAAAGAAAAGACGAGATGGTACTCTAGTAAAGTGTGGAAATTTGAAGTGGCTTTTTGGAGAACGTGCCTTGGCATGCGGCTTGGAAAGCGTTGGAAAAGACCAAAAACGGAGTGTGAAAAATGGCAAAGATCGGTTTTGACAATGAGCTTTATATGAAAAAGCAAAAGGAGCATATCCTGGAGCGTATCAAGAACTCCAATGGCAAGCTGTATCTGGAGTTTGGTGGTAAGCTGTTTGACGATTACCACGCAGCACGCGTGCTGCCCGGCTTTGATGTGAACGCAAAAATCAAGCTGCTGTGCGAGCTGCGTGATATGGCAGAGATCATCTTTGTTGTGTCTGCGGGTGATATTGAAAAGACTAAGGTCCGTGCAGACCTGGGCATCACCTACGATATGGACGTTCTGCGCCTGATTGATGACATTACCCGTCTGGGTATTCAGGTCAACAGCGTTGTAATTACCCGCTATGCAGGTCAGGCAGCTGCGGACGCCTTTATGTCCAAGCTGACCCAGCGCGGTGTGAAGAACTACGCACACAAGTCCATTAAGGGCTATCCCACTGAAATTGATTATATTTGCAGCGACGAAGGCTTTGGCTCTAACCCCTATATCGAAACCACCAAGCCGTTGGTTGTTGTTACCGCGCCTGGTCCCGGCAGCGGAAAGCTGGCTACCTGCCTGTCTCAGGTGTATCACGAGAGCCTGCGCGGTGTGAATGCCGGTTATGCAAAGTTTGAAACCTTCCCTATCTGGAATATGCCTTTGAAGCACCCGGTCAACCTGGCATATGAGGCTGCTACCGCAGACCTGAACGACGTCAATATGATTGACCCGTTCCATCTGGATGCTTACGGCGAAACCACCGTCAACTATAATCGTGACGTGGAAGCATTCCCCATTGTCAAGAGCACGTTGGCACGCATCAGCAACGGTGCATTTGATTACAAGAGCCCCACGGATATGGGTGTGAACATGGTCGGTAATGCAATCGTTGATGATGAAGCTGTTTGCGAGGCAAGTCGTCAGGAAATCATTCGTCGTTTCTTTGCAGCAAAGTGCGCTGTACGCAAGGGAACCGGCACCACAGAATCTCTGGATAAGATCCGCATGATTATGCGTCAGCTGGATATTACTCCGGATATCCGCAAGGTTGTTAGCGCTGCGCTGGATAAATCCCAGAACAACTGCACCCCTGCTGCTGCAATCGAGCTGGCAGATGGTCGTATTATCACCGGCAAGGAAAGCAAGCTGATGAGCGCTTCTGCTTCCTGTGTACTGAATGCCATTAAGGCACTGACCAACATCGATGATGATTTGACCCTGCTGACCCCTATCATCCTACAGCCCATGTTGCAGCTGAAGACCGAGATTCTGAACAGCCGCAGCACCCTGCTGAAGCTGGATGATGTGCTGACCGCACTGGCAATCTCTGGTGCAACCAACACCATGACGGCACGCGCTATGTGGGCATTGAAGGAACTGCGTGAGTGTGAGTTCCACTCCACCCAGATGTTGCACTCCGGCGACGAAGGTACGCTGCGCCGCTTGGGTCTGCGTGTCACCAGCGAACCGGTCTATCCTGGTAAGGATCTGTTCTTCTAAGCAGATACGGATTTGAATTAGATACAAAGGGCACAGCTGCAAAAGCAGATGTGCCTTTTGTTTTGCGAAATGATTCGATAGATATGAAAATGGAATTGACTTTTTGAAACTGCGGATGTAAAATCAGCATGGGAAACAAAATACTGCAACGATACAAAAAGGAGATTGCAAAGATGGATATGTCAAGAATTGAAAAACTGAATGGATATTTCGATGAAGAAATTGCAAAATGCAATGCAAAAGGCGCAGAATTGACCGAAGATAACCGCAAGGACGAAGCTGTCTTTGCTGTGATTCGTGGTAACATTCTGGATATCTTCCGCACCATTTCTTCTGTGGCGCAGGAAACCTGCGGCGGCGATGAGGAAAAGTTCCGTGAGTTCTTTTTGAGCAAGACGGAGCAGATTCCCCAGAACTGGCGCATTTCTCTGGAGCGCGCACGTTCTTACGGTGATGCAGAAGCAGCGCATGTGGAACGTGTGAAGATTCAGGCGATCGAAGAAATCAAAGATGTGTTTACACAGATCTGGGGGGAAGCAGAATGACCGAAACAGAAGCGGTCCGACTGTTTAAGTGTCTGGCGGATCGCTCCCGACTGCAAATTTTGAAATCTCTTACAATCGAGGATATGTATGTGGAGCGTCTTTCCGAGCGTTTGGCATTGACGCCGTCGACCGTATCCTTTCACCTGAAAAAGCTGGCAGATGCCGGTGCGGTGCGTTCCTATAAAAACCAGTACTACACAATGTACACGCTTTGCCGTGAGATATTTGATACCAGTATGCTGGAGATTATCACACAGACTTCGGATGAAGCGGAGCTGCAAGAGCGGCGCGAAGCAGAATATCGTCAGCGTGTGATACAAAGTTTTTTTGAATATGGAAAGCTGAAAAGTATTCCGGCGCAGCGCAAGAAGGAACGGATCATTCTGGAGGAGCTGGCGAAATCTTTTGTCCAAGACCGTGTTTATACCGAGCGTGAGGTAAATATCCTACTGGCAGACTTCTATGATGATTTCTGTACCCTGCGGCGGGATATGGTTGCAGAACATATTCTGGACCGAGATAAAAACGGATACTGGTTGGTAGCAAAAAGCGAAAATAAATAAGTGCCAGAGCGCCTGCATCAGAAAAGATGCGGGCGCATTTTTATAATTAGAAAATTATGGATGCGGCGAGATCGAAAAATGAATATTGCGCACATTTTTAGAAGAAAATGGAAAAGTAAGCATTTTTTACGAAAAAATATGCAGGAAACATTGTGAATTTAATGCTGACCCATCTTGAAAAAAAAGGCGAATTTCCTTATAATAAAAATAAGCGTGGTTACACCGGGGATTCGTCCCGGACGAGCCCCGTTTATCAATAAGATAAAGGAGAGATCATCATGAACTATTCTCATGAAGTCGAGCGTATGTGCCCGTTGACCAAGGGTCCTAACCATGGTCCGGCTCCCATTCCCGAAGAGGGCAAGTGGGTTAAGGCATACCAGATCAGCGACATTTCCGGCCTGACCCACGGTGTGGGCTGGTGCGCACCCCAGCAGGGTACCTGCAAGCTGACCCTGAATGTTAAGAACGGTGTCATCGAAGAAGCTCTGGTTGAGACCATCGGCTGCTCCGGCATGACCCACTCTGCTGCTATGGCAGGCGAAATCCTGCCCGGCAAGACCATTCTGGAGGCTCTGAACACTGACCTGGTCTGCGACGCTATCAACGTTGCAATGCGCGAGCTGTTCCTGCAGATCGTTTACGGTCGTACCCAGACTGCTTTCTCTGAAGACGGTCTGCCTGTCGGCGCTGGCCTGGAGGACCTGGGTAAGGGTCTGCGTTCCATGACCGGTACCATCTTCTCCACCAAGGCAAAGGGTGTTCGTTACCTGGAGCTGACCGAAGGCTACATCACCAAGCTGGCTCTGGATGCTGACAACGAAGTTATCGGCTACCAGTTCGTCCGCCTGGGCAAGATGATGGAAGCAATTCGTCACGGTGTCGATGCTAAGGAAGCTTACGAGAGCAATATCGGCACTTACGGCCGTTTTGCTGAGGCTGCTAAGTACATCGATCCCCGCGAAGAATAAGAAAGGAGGAGTTTTATTATGGCTACATTTGAATCTATGGATCGCCGTATGCCGAAGATCGAGGCATGCCTGAAGGCTAATGGCCTGGAATCTCTGGACGCTTGCCGCGACATGCTCCTCGCAAAGGGCATCGACTGCGAGTCTATCGTTAAGGGCATTCAGCCCATCTGCTTCGAGAACGCTGTCTGGGCATACACCCTGGGCACCGCTATTGCTGTTAAGCGCGGCCTGAAGAACGCTTCTGAGTGCGCTGCTGCTATCGGCGAAGGTCTGGAAGCTTTCACCATCCCCGGCTCTGTTGCAGAGCAGCGTAAGGTTGGTCTGGGTCATGGTAACCTGGGCGCAATGCTGCTGGATGACGACACCAAGTGCTTCGCATTCCTGGCAGGCCACGAGTCCTTCGCAGCTGCTGAGGGCGCACTGGGCATCGCTCGTACCGCTAACAAGGCACGTAAGACTCCTCTGCGCGTTATCCTGAACGGTCTGGGCAAGGATGCTGCTTACATCATCAGCCGTATCAACGGCTTCACCTACGTGGAGACCGACTACGACTTCGCTACCGGCGACCTGAAGGTTGTTCGTGAGAAGGCTTTCTCTGAGGGCGAGCGCGCAGCAGTTAAGTGCTACGGTGCTAACGACGTTCAGGAAGGCGTTGCTATCATGAAGAAGGAAGCTGTTGAAGTTTCCATCACCGGTAACTCCACCAACCCCACTCGCTTCCAGCACCCCGTTGCTGGCACCTACAAGAAGTGGGCTATGGAGAACGGCAAGAAGTACTTCTCCGTTGCTTCCGGCGGCGGCACGGGCCGTACCCTGCACCCCGATAACGTGGCAGCAGGTCCTGCTTCTTACGGCATGACCGATACCATGGGTCGTATGCATGGTGATGCTCAGTTCGCAGGTTCTTCTTCTGTTCCTGCACACGTCGAGATGATGGGTCTGATCGGCGCTGGCAACAACCCGATGGTCGGTATGACTGTCGCTTGCGCTGTTGCAGCTTCTCAGGCTGAATAATATCGCTTGACTTTCAAGGTCCGCTGTGTTCGCACAGTGGACCTTTTCTGTTGAGAAAATAAACGAAACTGCGTAGTTTTCAACTGCACAAGACGAAACAGTTGAAAAGGAACGATAGTGTGATGTTTTGATTTGCGTGGACAGAATGAATGTAAACAGACAGACCTGTCATGCATACAGCGCAATAAAAACAGAAAACAGATAGAAAAAGCTCCGGCTATGGCACATTGCGTCATAGCCGGAGCTTTTATGTGTTCTAAAATCAGAAAGCGTGATTTAGTTGTTCAGCAGTTCCTTGACGGAAGCCACAGCGCCAGCCAAGTTCTGAATCTCGGAAGGCACGATAATCTTAGTAGCCTTGCCGTCAGCAACCTTGCCCAGAGCTTCCAGACTGCGCAGAGCGATAACCTTCTGGGTGGGATCAGACTCGTTCAGCAGGCGGATTGCGTCAGCCTCTGCACGCTGAACAGCCAGAATAGCTTCTGCTTCGCCCTCTGCTTCCAGAATGCGCTGCTGCTTCACAGCTTCACCACGCAGGATAGCGGACTGCTTCTCGCCTTCAGCAGCGGTAATAGCTGCCTGCTTTTCGCCTTCAGCGGTCAGGATGGTTGCACGCTTTTCACGTTCAGCCTTCATCTGCTTCTCCATGGCGTCCTGAATCTCACGCGGGGGAATGATGTTCTTAACTTCCACGCGGTTGACCTTGATGCCCCACTTGTCAGTAGCCTGATCCAGGATAGCGGTAATCTTGCTGTTGATGGTATCGCGGCTGGTCAGGGTGTGGTCCAGTTCCAGCTCACCGATGATGTTACGCAGGGTAGTTGCAGACAGGCTCTCGATAGCGGAAATGGGGTTGTTTACGCCGTAGGTGTACAGCGTAGCATCCATGACCTGGAAGAACACAACAGTGTCGATCTGCATGGTAACGTTATCACGAGTGATAACCGGCTGAGGGGGAAAGTCAGCAACCTGCTCCTTCAGGCTGACACGCTTTGCCACATGATCAATGAACGGAACCTTGACATGAAAACCAGCTTCCAAGGTTTTGGAGTATTTGCCCAGACGCTCAATGACATAGGCATTTGCCTGCGGAACGATAATGAAATTTCGTACCAGAACAATCAGAACAATGATTCCAAGAATAATCCACGGCATAAGTAATCTCCTTTTTTATATTGGTGTGTTTACACAGTGCGACTTGATTCAGAGTTTTCCTCGGAAAGATACGGCTCTACAATTAGAGTAGTGCTGTGAAAATCAACGACACGACAAAGGACAGTGGGGCGCAGGATATAATTGCCATTTACCTGCGCAGCCCAGGAAACGCCGTCCAACTGAACACGACCCGGATGGGAAGGGGTGATTTCTTCCAGTACATCCGCGACACGACCGACGTTGCGGTCACCGTTGGTGGGAGTGAAAGGATGATCTTTCCATTTCCGGACAAGTGGCTTGGTAGCGAGTACCGCGACGCAGCTGACCAAAAGAAATACTGCGGTCTGCACAAGCGGAGAAGCCCCCAGTTGATTTGCCAGCAAAGCACCCAGCGCGCCTACCGCGAACCAGATCGTGGTCAGATTCCATGTGCAGCCTTCAATGATTAACAACAAAACAGTTAAGAAGAACCAGAAGGTGGTTCCATCCTGCAAGAGAAACTCCATACAATCCCTCCTTTTCACATTCTATGCAGAATGTGTTGTTTTCATCAGAATAGACGTTTTGTGAAGAGAAGTCAAGATTTTTTTCGTGGTTTTTCGTGTTTTTTTACGTTATCGATAATCGTAGTAGCTATGGTTGGCGTTGTGCCCATGTTCCCGTACGGTAAGAGTAAAGCCGTAGGGGTTGACCTGTGTACTCTTGTCGTCAATTTCTTCCAACAGTAAGTGCGGACCGCGGTTGAAAATAGCATCCAGAATTTCGGTAGGACCACTGCGGGAAAAGTGCAGCAGGTCTCCCTCCGCTTTTACAAGCTGAAAGCTGCCGTCCGGCAAGGCATCGCAGCTTTCACGCAATGCGTTTAAGTGATCGATTACAGAGAGAAGCGGTTCCAACGCAGGACGATTGGGATACAGCTTTTTTAGTGCGCTGTTTGCATCCGTGTGCGGAAAGACGACCGTTTCGCTGTTAGGTAGCATGGCTGCCAAAGCGTAGGTGAAGTGAACCAGGCGAGTGCGCGTGTCGTCGTCCATATCGGCGACACTGGAAAGTACGGTTTGTAAATCGGCATCCACCGGAGAAACAATATGAGAAAATACGGGTGCTTCGGCAAAAGCGGCTGCAGCGTCCATACCGCAGGCATACGACAAAGCGGCATCCCAAATAGTAGTTTGAGACACGAAAAAGTCCCCCTTTCAAGAAGATAGTTTTTCCAATTCCTATTGTAGCATACAAAAGATGGGGATGAAACATCCGAAATGATAAAAAATATACAAACTACTTACGATATAACGAACGGATGCGTTATTTGGAAAAAACAGGAGAAAAGTCGGAAGAAACGGATATACAATAAAAGCCCAGCACCTTTGCGGGTGCCGGGCTTTGGATAACTGAATTTACTTTACAACGGGTGCGTGCCAAATATCGCGTGCGTAATCCAGAACGCTGCGGTCTGCGCTGAAAATACCGCTGTTAGCAATATTCATCAGGCTCATGCGGTTCCAGGTTTCACGATCCTGGTACAGGCGGCGTACATCAGCCTGTGCGCGACGGTAATCCTTGAAGTCTGCCAGAACCATATAGGGGTCCTTGGTGCGCAGGTTCTGGGTGACCTCCTGGAAGCTCTCGCCGTTCCAGCCGCGCTCCAGGAAGTTCAGAGCACTGGAGGTAACGTCGTCGCCGGAAATGAAGGCGTTGGGATGATAGCCCAGAGACTTCATGCGCTCCACCTCAGGCGTGTGCATACCAAAGATGATTTCGTTTTCAATGCCGGCAGCTTCAGCAATTTCTACGTTTGCGCCGTCCAGCGTACCCAGCGTAACAGCACCGTTCAGCATGAACTTCATGTTGCCGGTACCGGATGCTTCCGTACCTGCCAGAGAAATCTGCTCGGAGACTTCGGATGCGGGCATCAAACGCTCGGACAGAGAAACACAGTACTCTTCCAGATAAACGATACGCAGCTTTTCGCGCACAACAGGGTCGCTGTCAATCAGCTGACCCAGCTTGCAGATCATACGAATCATCTGTTTTGCCATATAGTATCCGGGTGCAGCCTTTGCACCGAAGATATAGGTCTTAGGCACGAAATCTGCGTTGGGGTTTTCTTTCAGATACAGATACTCGGATGCAATGTTCAATGCGTTCAGATGCTGACGCTTGTACTCGTGCATACGCTTGACCTGTACGTCAAAAATCGAGTTGGGGTCAATGATCTGACCGGTGGATTTTGCCAGATAGTCGGCAAAGTTCTTCTTGTTCTGCAGCTTGACAGCTTCCAGCTTTTTCAGGACCTGCTTGTCGTCAGCAAACTTTTCAAACTTCTTCAGTTCGCTTGCGTCCTTCTTGTAGCCGGTACCAATGGTATCGTCCAGCAGGTTGCACAGACCCTGGTTGGAAGCCAGCAGCCAGCGGCGGTATGCAATGCCGTTGGTGACATTCTTGAATGCATCAGGCTTGAACAGGTAGTAATCGTGGAAAACGCTGTCTTTAATGATCTCGCTGTGCAGCTTGGAAACACCGTTGATGCTGTGAGCGGTGTAAGCGCAAATATTTGCCATACGAACCTGATTGTCACCAATCGGAGCCATATAGTCAATCTTACCCCAGTCGCCGGGGAATGCATGGTTCAGCTCAGCACGGCAGCGGTTGTCCAGTTCCTTGACAATCTGGTAAATGCGGGGCAGCGTCATCTTGAAGATGTCCACGTTCCACTTTTCCAGAGCCTCTGCCATGACGGTGTGGTTGGTGTAAGCAAAGACACGCTGGCAGATGGAGAAGCTCTTATCCCAGTCGTAGCCGCACTCGTCCAGCAGGATACGCATCATTTCGGGGATAGCCAGAGTGGGGTGGGTATCATTCAGCTGAATAGCGACCTTGTCCGGCAGGTTATCCAGCGTTTCGTAGTTGGACAGATGGTCGTGAACAATATCGCCGATGGCAGCAGCAGTCAGGAAATACTGCTGGCGCAGACGCAGGATCTTGCCCTCGACGTGGTTATCGTTAGGGTACAGAATCTTGGAAATCAGCTCGGCGGAAGCATTCTTGTTCATAGCGTTGCTGTATTCGCCGGCATTGAAGCTGTTCATATCAAAGTCAGGTGCTTTTGCCTGCCACAGACGCAGCTTTGCAACACCCTGACCGTCATAACCCTGCACATACATATCGCTGGGGACAGCCAGAACACGGTTGTAATTGACGTGCTGAACATTGTGGAAGCTGCCTTCCCAAGTTTCGTGAATTTCGCCGTCGAAGCGCACTTCGATTGCCTGATCCGGGTGGCTCTTGAGCCAAACCTGACCGCCGGGTAGCCAGTTGTCAGCGCGCTCCTGCTGCCAGCCGTCGATCAGCTTCTGCTTGAAGATGCCGTATTCATACAGAATGGAGTGACCGGTGCCGCAGATGCCCGTGGTAGCCATACCGTCCAAGTAGCAGGCAGCCAGACGACCCAGACCGCCGTTGCCCAGACCAGCATCGGGCTCTTCTTCGTAGATGCTGTCCAGACGAATGTCAGCGTCAGCCAGAACAGCTTCGGCAACTTCGTTCAAGCCCAAGCTGTACAGGCTGGCTTTCAGGCTGCGTCCCATCAAGAACTCCATGCACAGGTAATATACCTGCTTGGAACCGCTGCCGATGGCGCGGGACTGGAATTTCTTGTGGTTGTCACTCATCTGACGACGGCAGATGAGCGCCAGAGTGCGATAGATCTGCTGGGTGGATGCAACAGAAAGATCCACGCCATATTCGCTGGTCAGTTTGCTTTGCAGCAACTTGGCAAATTCATTCTTTGTCATAAAAATACCCCTCACAGAGATCATTGTGTAAAAAAGACGGGACACAAATTTACGTTCGTCTTTTATGATACGATATTACCATTATAATAGGTAGTACGTTAATTTTCAAGGAAGAACCCAAACGCAGAAAAAAGCCATACAGAAAAGCCAAGAAATCTAAAAATAAGGGCTTTTTCTCAGAGCAGAAGTATATTATAATAGGATATGTTGCAGTATTAAAATGGAGTAAATTACCGTACAAACGGTATCCCAAATAGATTCGGCAATTTTGGCCGGGGAAGTGAGGTAGTTTATATGGTAAACAGAACGCGTGTTTTTATTGCTGGCGCTCCCTATGTGATTGCAACCAGTGATCCCGAGGAATATGTGGAACAGCTGGCTGCGGAATTGGATAACAGTATCCATGAGGCAATGGCGGAAAATCCCAGCGTTTCGGTAACGAAAGCCGCTGTATTCTGCGCACTGGATTATCTGGATCGCAGCAAAAAGAGCACGGGCAGCGCGGATAATATGCGCAGCCAGATCACAGAATATCTGGCAGATGCCGCCAAGGCAAAAATGGAAGCAGACGAAGCACGGCGTGAGGTCGAGCGACTGAAACGGGAAGTGCAGGAGCTGAAAGAAAAAAGCGCCAGCCGGTGAATCTCACCGGCTTTTTATGTGAGGAGACGAAAATGTCCAAGATTGAAATTTTAGCGCCGGTTGGCAATCAGGAAATGCTGACCGCAGCCGTTTTCAGCGGTGCGGATGCCGTATATTTGGGTTTTGACGGTTTGAACGCACGCAGCGGTGCCGGTAATTTTAATGCAGAAACCCTGAAAGAGGCAGTGGCTTTTTGTCATGGCCGCGGGGTGAAGGTCCACGTTGCCATCAATACGACTTTGTATGGTCGGGAATTGTCCAGTGCAGCAGATGCCGTGCGCGCTGTTGCAGCCGCTGGTGCAGATGCTGTTATCTGTCAGGATCTGGCGGTTGCGGCTTTGTGCCGTGACATCGCACCCCAGCTGCCGCGCCATGGCTCGACCCAGATGAGCGTGCATACGCTGGAAGGCGCACGTCAGCTGAAAGAAATGGGCTTTGAGCGTGTCGTGCTGTCCCGTGAGTTGAGTATGCCCGAAATCGAGCATATTACCAAGCAGTGCGGCATTGAAACCGAAGTGTTCATTCATGGCGCATTGTGCATGAGTATGAGCGGACAGTGCTATATGTCTGCTTTCTTGGGTGGACGCAGCGGCAATCGCGGCAGTTGTGCCGGTCCCTGTCGACTGCCTTTTGACGCAAATTCCATCCCGGAAGGAATGTCGGGCAAAGCATATCACTTGTCCCTGAAAGACAACTCTGCCATTGATCGCTTGGATCAACTGCAGGCATTAGGCGTTGCAAGTGCCAAAATCGAAGGCCGACTGCGCACGCCGGAATATGTGGCAGCAGCAGTGAATGCTTGTCTGGCTGGTCGCGAAGGCATGGCGTATGACAGAGAGCTGCTGGAAAAGGCATTCAGCCGTGCCGGTTTCACCAGTGGGTGGCTGGACGGAAAAATCAGCGGCAGTATGTTTGGTACGCGCAGCGATTTGCAGGCAGCGGAAACCAAAAAGACCCTGCCGGCTCTGCGTGAACTGTTCCGTCGTGAGCGTCAGCGCGTGCCGGTGACAATGCGTTTTGAGGTGGAAGAATTCGGCGCAAAGCTGAGCGTGACCGATGCAGACGGCAACAAAGCAGTTGTCTATGGAGATGCAGACCCGCAGATTGCACAGAACGACCCCACCGCAGCACTGCACCGCAGTTTGGAAAAATGCGGCGGTACCCCGTTCCTTGCGGATAAAGTGGAAATCGTAATGGACGAAGGTCCCTGGTATCTGCCGGGCAGTGTGGTGAACGAGATGCGCCGTCAGGCACTGGAAAGCCTGCTGAAAAAGCGTGAGACACTGCGTCCCTGGCCGGTAAAGGAATATGCACTGCCGGATATGCCCGTGCGTCAGGATTTGCCCCCGCGCGGTTTGAAGGCACGCTTTGCTACTTGGGAACAGGTACCGGAACAGGCATTGAACGGCGTGGAACAGCTGATTCTGCCCATTGCACAGGCAGACAAGATTCCGGAGCAGTGGCGTGCCAAGACGATTTTGGAGTTGCCCCGTGCTATGTTTGGTAAGCTGGAAGAAGACACGGCCCGCCGCATTGAAGCAACTAAAAAGATGGGCTTTGCCGGATATGAAGCCAATAATATTGCCCATATCCGTCTGGCAGCAGGACTGCCTTTGTGGGGTGGTCTGGGTCTGAATGTGACAAACCCGATGGCAGCACAGGAATATGCGGATTTGGGACTGTCCCATGTGCTGATTCTTCCGGAAGTGAAGGACACGGATATGCTGAATATTGCACCGAAGAAAAATGGCTATAAAGTGCCGACAGGTGTGATTGTATACGGTCATTTGCCGTTGATGCTGACCCGTGCCTGCCCGCTGCAGAATGTGACGGACTGTGCTCACTGTGACGGCGGCGGTACGCTGACCGACCGTAAAGCACGAAGGTTCAGTGTACGATGCGGTTTGGGTGTGCGCACAATTTATAATCCGGTTGCGCTGTATATGGGTGATAAGCCGGATGCACTGGCTGTGGATTATGGCGTGGCTTACTTTACACAGGAAACTGCCGAGCGTGCAGCACAGGTGCTGAAGCTGTTGAAAGCAAAGGCACCGTATGATGATGAGTTCACCCGTGGTCTGTATTTTAAGGGAACGATGTGACACAAAACCGCAATGTAGAATTGTATCGAGAATGGAGAACTATACACTATGGAAAACATTACCGTAAAATATAAAGCACTGGACCCCCGCGCACAGGCACCTGCTTATGCAACCAGCGGTGCAGCAGCAGCAGACCTGCACGCAGTTCTGGACGAGCCGATGACCGTACAGCCCATGGAGCGTGTGCTGGTACCGACCGGTCTGGCAATCGAGCTGCCCAGCCCGCAGACAGTTGCACTGGTATATGCACGCAGTGGCTTGTCCATCAAGCATGGTCTGTGCATGGCAAATGGTGTAGGCGTCATTGACAGCGACTATCGCGGAGAGCTGAAGGTTCCCATGATTAACTTGGGCAAGGAAGCATATACCATCCAGCCCGGTGAACGTGTAGCACAGCTGTGCATTGCACCGGTGTATACTGCAGCTTTTGTTCCGGCAGAACAGCTGAACGATACGGACCGCGGCAAAGGCGGTTTTGGCTCTACCGGTAAGGCTTAAAGCCAGCGTATAAAGTAATTTTTAACGGAGACATCGTTCTTCTGGATGCTTCCGCTTGAAGAAAGGAAGTGCCTTATGGCAATTATTTTGGCATCGGCGAGCCCGCGTCGGCGTGAACTGATGAGTTTGATTACACCGGACTATCAGGTGGAGCCCAGCACACTGGACGAAAGTGGTATTACGGCGGAAACGCCTGCACTGCTGGCGAAGGCTTTGGCTGAGGCAAAGTGCAATGATATCGCAGAAAAACACCCGGCGGATGTGGTCATTGGCTGTGATACCGTAGTGGATTGCGGCGGTGAAGTATTTGGCAAGCCCAAAGACCATGCAGATGCAGTGCGGATGCTGCAGGCACTGTCCGGCCGTACACACGCGGTGCATACCGGTGTGTGCATTCGAAACGGTGAAACGGTAAATAACTTTGTCGTAACCAGCGAGGTATCGTTCTTTCCGCTGGGTGAAGCAGAAATTGTGTTCTATGCAGACACTAAGGAACCGTATGATAAAGCAGGTGCCTACGCAATTCAGGGACGTGCTGCCTTGTGGCTGGATAAAATCGACGGGGATTACTACAATATTATGGGCTTCCCGGTGAGCCGTGTGGCGGCAGCACTGCGGGAAATGTGCGTATTTTGATTAAAAAACCGTGAAATTTGTTGCGGCTGACTTGTGTTTGATGGCAAGTACCGTTATAATATACTTGATTTTTTATGGACTTAAGATTCCATTTATAAAAAATGACCAAACTGCATATGTTTTGTGCGGGGAAAGATATAAAGGAGCAGAGCAAATGGGTTACTTGAATTTTTCGAAAGATATCGGTATCGATCTGGGTACAGCAAATACCCTGGTATATATGAAGGGTAAGGGCATCATTATGAGCGAGCCCTCCGTCGTTGCAGTGGATACTCGCGACGTGAACGCAAACGGTGAAGTCGGTGTTCGCTGCGTTGGTGCAGAGGCTAAGGCTGTTATCGGTCGTACCCCCGGCAGCATTGTGGCTGTACGCCCCCTGAAAGATGGCGTTATCGCTGACTTTGATATTACCGCAAATATGCTCAAGCAGTTCATGCAGAAGGCTTGCGGCAAGAGCATGTTTGTAAAGCCCCGTGTGGTTATCTGCATCCCCTCCGGCGTTACCGAAGTGGAGCGCCGCGCTGTTAAGGAAGCTGCTATGAAGGCTGGCGCACGTCAGGTTTCTGTCATCGAAGAGCCCATGGCTGCTGCAATCGGTGCAGGTCTGCCCATCAGCGAGCCCACCGGCTGCATGATCGTTGATATCGGCGGCGGTACTGCAGAAATCGCTGTGATTTCTCTGGGCGGTATTGTTGCAGCACGCAGCGTCCGTATGGCTGGCGATATGTTTGATCAGGCTATCATTGGCTTTATCAAGCGTAAGTACAACCTGCTGATCGGTGAGCGCACCGCAGAAGACATCAAGGTTGAGATCGGCTCTGCTTATCCTCTGGAAGAGGAAATGAGCATGGAAATCAAGGGCCGCAATCTGGTGGATGGTCTGCCCAAGAATATTGTGGTACACAGCGAAGAAGTGCGTGAGTCTCTGACCGAGTGCTTGGAGAAGATCACCGAGGCAATCAAGGAAACTCTGGAGCGTACCCCGCCTGAACTGAGTGCCGATATCATCGACCGCGGTATTACACTGTCCGGTGGCGGTGCACTGCTGCGTGGTCTGGATAAGCTGATTGAAAGCGAAACCGGCATTGATGTGCATGTAGCAGAGAATCCTCTGGATTGTGTTGCGATGGGTGCTGGCGCTGTGCTGGATAATGTGGATGTTCTGCGTGACGTTCTGGACGACACTTCCATGCATCTGTAAGACTTCAAGCGGGCACACAAGCTGCCCGCTTTTCTGTTATCATTAAGGAAAGGAGTCTTCGGAAAATGCGGGATTTCTTTGAATCAAAAAAATTTAAGGTTCTGCTGGGCGTAACCATCTTTCTGGCGGGCATCATGGCGTATGCCGGTGCAAATGGCAGACTGACCGCTGCCCCGCAGGAAATTTTGGGTGTTGTACTGTATCCGTTCCAGTGGGTTTCTTCGCATATCAGCGAGGGAATCGGCGATACTTGGGACAAGTACCGCAACTTTGACGCGGTGCAGGAGGAGAATGAAACCCTTCGTCAGGAAAACAAGCAGCTGCGGGATCAACTGGTCGAATATGACCGCATGAAAGCGGAGCTGAATGCGTATAAAGAGCTGGATGAAATCCAGGAGCAGAATCCGGAAAATACCTATGTATCGGCATTTATCATCGGTCGGGACACAATGGATGTGTTCGGCGGTTTTACGATAGATGTGGGCACCACAAGCGGTATTAAAAAAGGCAGCGTTGTGGTCAGTGATGATGGATATCTGGTCGGTATTGTACGAGAAGCAAATCTGACCAGCTGCAAGGTCATGACGATTTTGCATCCCAGTTTTGCAGCAGCTGCTGCAATTTCCCGTACGAGGGATAACGGCATTCTTGCCGGCAGTGCAGACTATGCTGCAGAAGGCTTGTGTGTAATGACCAATCTGCCGCGCTATACCGAAGCGGAAGAAGAAGATCAGGTAATCACAACCGGTCTGGGTGAAGTATTCCCGGAGGATATGCTGGTGGGAACCGTGCGTGAGATTCTGCCGGAATCCGGCGGTAAATCGCTGGAGGCTGTGATTCAGCCGGGTGCAGATATTCAGTCGCTGACACATGTGTTCGTACTCGCAAATGACTAATTAAGGCCGCCTTGCCGGCGGTCTTTTTTGTATCTTATCAATCAGAAGAAGGGCGTGTCGATATGGAATCCCAAAATAAAAGAAATCGAATCCTGATAGCGCGCTGGGTTCTCTATACTTTGGTTTTGCTGGTAGCCGCTGCGCTGCAGACGACCCCGGGCTTTTTATGTATTGGCGAATGTAAGCCGTTTTGGATTTTGGGCGTGTGCATTGCTGTCAGTGCACAGGAAAATGAATTTTCCGGTGCCTTGTTTGGCGCACTGGGCGGTATGCTGTGGGATTTTACATCCGGGCGAACCATAGGATTCTTTGCAATCGGTATGCTGTTTCTTTGCTTTTTCTGCTCGGTGCTGGTGCAGCTGTATTTGAAAAAAGCATATGCAAATATCTTTTTGCTGAATGTGCTGGCGGGACTGCTCGTGACCGGTATGGACTTCCTGTTCGGCTACTGGATGCGTGGCTTCCCGCAGCCAATGCGGATTTACACAACCATTATTTTGCCTGAAGTACTGATTTCGGCTGTTTTGGCGCTGTTCAGTATGTGGCTGATTCATGTCATCGCCAACTGGCTGTCACTGCCCTGAAAGAAAGGAACTGCGTTATGAAAGATGAAAAGAAAGTAACACAGCACCGTGTGACATTTCTGGTTTGCGTTTCGGTTTTGATTTTTGGTCTGTATCTGCTGCGCATGGTGTACTTGCAGATCATCAATGGAGAAAAGTTTTTGGGCATGGCGTCCAACACGACGAACTATGCATTTCCCATTACAGCGGCTCGCGGCGATATTGTTGACCAGGAAGGCCGACCGATTGCAACGAATACAACCTGCTATAATCTGCTGGTCAATCAGCTGCTGATGGGCGAAAACGACGTGAATCAGATTTTACAGAATCTGATTATGATACTGCAGGACAATGATGAGGAATGGAACGACCAGCTCCTGATCAGTATGCCGGATGAAAATGGACATTATGAATTTACTGCAGATCCGAACAATGAGCGGGAACAAAAGAGTCTGGCACAAGTAAAAGATAATCTGAACCGTCAGCAGTATGCAACGGCAGATAACGTGATGAACGCCATTGTGGAAAAGTTTGACTTGCAGGAGTATGATCCCGAATGGCAGCGTCTGCTGGGCGGTGTGCGCTACCAGATGTATAGCGAAGGCTTTTCCAACCGCAACAGGTTTACGCTGGCAGAGGATATTTCGGACGAAACCATGGCAATCGTGCGGGAAAACGGTTTGAATCTTCCCGGTGCAGAAATTGAAGAAACGACCGTTCGCGTTTATCCGGATGGCACGTTGATGCCGCATCTGGTCGGCTCGGTGGGTAAGATTCTGGCAGAGGACTGGAAACAGGTCGACAAGAACGGAAACGAAACCAAACCTTTGAAGGAATTGGGCTACGAAATGAATGACCTGATTGGTCAGTCTGGTTTGGAAAGCGTATTTGAACTGGATTTGCGTGGCAAGGACGGCAGCAAGACGGTTACGGTGGACAGCACCGGAACCATTGTGGGTTCGGCTGTTACCAAAGAACCGGAACCGGGACTGACCGTGCGTACCACCATCAATCAGGATTTCCAGAAAGCAACCTATCAGGCATTGGAAAGAACCATTTTGAACTTGCAGGAAAATGGCGGGCAGGGTTCCGGTGCAGAGGCAAACGCAGGTGCAGCTGTGGTGCTGAATGTGAAAACCGGTGCAGTTCTGGCTATGGCGAACTATCCGAGCTATGACTTGAATTTGTATCAGAGCAACTACGATGCATACAATGCCGACCCGGCATTGCCGCTGTATAACCGTGCCATGATGGGTTTGTATACGCCGGGTTCTATCTTTAAGCCGGCAGTTGCAACCGCCGGACTTTTGTCTGGAACCATCGGCTTGGATGAAAAGGTGCCTTGCTACGGACGTTATGAATATTTTGACGACTATAAGCCGCGCTGCACCAGTGTGAGGCACCGTGGTCCGACTGATTTGTTTACCGCAATTCAGCGAAGCTGTAACGTATTCTTCTACGATGTAGGACGACGTACAACCAGTGACGTATATAATGAGTATGCGAAGCGGCTGGGCATGGGTGTGCATACCGGATTGGAAACAGAAGCGACGGTTGGTCGTGGCTTGACGGAATATACCGGTCGTCTGACAACAAAGGCAGATAGCAACTACACCAGTTCTCTGGAAATTCAGGCAGCTATCGGTCAGGGTAATACCGTTATTACACCGGTGCAGATGGCTACCTATGCAGCTACGCTGGCAAGCCATGGCACTCGATACAAGGTACACATGGTGGATGCGCTTTTGGATTCCAATACTGGCGAAGTGGTCGAATCCTTTGAGCCGGTGGTAGTGGATCAGCTGGAAGATAACATTGGCGCTTTCCCAGCAATCGAGCGGGGTATGGTTGGCGCAGCACAGGCAAACAGTGTGCTGGCAACTTATCCGTATACCATTGCCTGCAAGACCGGTTCGCCCCAGAGATCGGAATCCTATGTGAACCGTGCAGGTACCCGCAAGTATTTTACCAACAGTAACATGATTGCTTACGGTCCGGTAGAAGATCCGCAGATTGCTGTAGCAGTTGTTATTGAGTACGGTGGCGGCGGTTCTAAGGCTGCTCCGGTGGTTGCAGACATTTTTGATGCATATTTCTTTGCACAGTCCGGTGCAGAAGCGAACCAGCCGGAAGAACCAATTCCGGATGCGGAAGCAGAAGCAAACACCGAACCGGAAGCGGATGTGGCAGCAGCAGAATGATCCAGAAAAATCTTGTAACAGACACAAAAATGTGATATTATAATACGGTTGCCCACAAAAAAACGGAACGGAGGATGCACACAAAGATGAAAACAATCATGGTGGCATCCGGCAAAGGCGGAACCGGAAAAAGCACGGTTTCGGTATTCCTGGGCGCACGGCTGGCGGCACATGGAAAACGTGTGTTGCTGATTGAGCTGGATTCCGGATTGCGCAGTGTAGACATTATAGCAGGCGTATGCGGTAAGACCGTATATGATCTGGAGGATGTATTGTGCGAGCGCTGCAGTAAAGAGAAAGCTGTGGTGGAAAGCCCGTTGTATCCGGGGCTTTCGGTAATCAGTGCGCCCTATGCAGGCGGAGAGATAACAAAAGAAGCACTGCAGCAGTTATGCCTTGCCATGGAACCGTTTTTTGATATTGTTGTGCTGGATACCGCTGCTGGTATGGGGGCACCGTTTCAGGCAGCAAAAGCCTGTGCATCTCAGGCGCTGCTGGTACTGACACCGGACCCTGTGGCATTGCGAGATGGACGAATCGTATCGGATGCACTGTTTGACAGTAAGATGCCTGAGATTCGGCTGATTATCAATCGTGTGACACCAAAAACCTTTCAGCAGGGAGCGGTACGGGACCTTGATGAATGTATTGATACCGTTTGTGCGCAGTTGATTGGTGTGCTGCCGGAAAGCCCGGAACTGCAAATTGCAGCAGCAAAGGGAACGACACTGCCCACGGATTGTTTAGCTTTTACGGCGCTGGATAATATCGCACGCCGTTTGGAAGGTGAAAGAATCACCTTGTCCGTACAATGATGGATACGGAAATAGTAAGAGGAGGAATTTTCTATGACGATTGCATTGATTGCAAGCGATTCCAAGAAAGAGCTGCTGGCTCGTTTCTGCATGGCATACTGCCGTGTTTTGGGTCGACATGAACTGATTGCAACGGGTACCACCGGTAAAATGGTTGAGGATATTGCTGGTCTGCCGGTAAAGCGTTTTATGTCCGGTACCCATGGCGGTGACCAGCAGATTGCGTCCCGCATTGCCTGCAATGAAATCGATATGCTACTGTTCTTCCGTGACCCGAACAACACCAACACCAATGAAGTGAATGCGATGAACCTGCTGCGTCTGTGTGACGTACACAATATTCCGGTGGGTACGAACATTGCTACCGCAGAAGTGCTGATTCACGGTTTGGAGCGCGGCGATTTGGATTGGCGCGAAATTGTGCACGCACAGTAAAGCAAAAGAAAAAGACAGGGTGCAGACCCTGTCTTTTTTTACTTGCAATTTGAAACGATTTATATTATAATAAATACTACCGGACAGCGCCTGCTGCGTGGTTCGGCATACAGATGTGGGGCCTGTGCGATGGTCCGACCGTGAACCAGGTCAGGTGGGGAACCAAGCAGCCTTAAGCGTTCGTATCGTGCGCCGCAGTCACCCTGCATCTGTATGCCGAGCTCCGCAAGGCGGGGAATGTTCCCCGCGGCCCTGTCCTTTTTTATTGTAATTTTTACGGGAGGGAAGGCTTATGTATCGCGCGCTTTACCGCAAATGGCGTCCCCAGCGATTTGAGGACGTGGTGGGACAGAAAGCCATTGTGACCGCCCTGAAAAATCAAATCACAGCCGGACGCGTTGGCCATGCGTATCTGTTTACCGGCGTGCGTGGTACCGGTAAGACGACTTGCGCAAAAATTTTTGCAAAAGCAGTCAACTGCCTGCATCCGGAAAATGGTGACCCGTGTGGTGAATGTGAGGTCTGCCGCGGGATTGACAACGGCAGTCTGCTGGATGTGGTGGAAATGGACGCTGCATCCAACAACGGTGTTGACGATATCCGTGATCTGCGGGATGAAACGGCATATACGCCTAGTGTCTGCAAGTACAAGGTGTACATCATCGACGAGGTACACATGTTGTCTGTGGCAGCATTTAACGCACTGCTGAAAACGCTGGAAGAGCCGCCCGCCCATGTGATTTTTATTTTGGCAACCACCGAAATCCACAAGGTTCCGGCTACGATTTTGTCCCGCTGCCAGCGGTATGATTTTACCCGTATTCGTCCCGAAGATATTGCCGGACGGGTACAGCAGGTTGCAGATGCAGAGCAGCTGGAACTGACCAAGGGCGCAGCAAATTTGATTGCACGCTTGGCAGATGGCGCACTGCGTGATGCACTTTCCATTCTGGATACCTGCGCAGGTGTAGCACAGCGCATTGATGAAGATCTGGTGCGCCGCATGGCTGGCGTGACGGATCGCAGCTATCTGTTCCGTTTGTCGGATGCAATCGCTGCAAAAGACGGCGCAGCGGCTCTGGCAGAACTGGCAGAACTGCGTCAGCAGTCTGTGGATATGAAGCGTCTGGCAGATGAACTGGTTGGACATTATCGCAATTTGATGCTGGCAGCTTTGCCGGGTGGAAAAACACTGCTGAGCGGTGTTAGCCCGGAAGAAGAACAGCTTTATCTGACAAAGGCAGAGAGGATTCCGCAGGCGGAGTCGATTCGAGCGATTCGAGAAATTGGCTCTGCCATGGAAAAGATGACCCGCGGCAACAATCAGCGCATTGCACTGGAGCTTGCGTTGTTCTCGCTGACGGAAGGTCCCATGGAGATGCCGGTTATGGCAGTGCAGCAGCCAATGGGTATGGCACAGCCGACCACTGCAGCTCCGCAGGCAGTGCGGCCTTTTGCCGCAGCGCCAGTAGCACAAGCACCGATTGAATCCGAGCCGGTAAAGGCTCCGACAGCAGACGAACTGCCCCCATGGGAGCAGGAAACGACTTCGGTACAGGCAGAAACTGCACCGAAAGAGCCGCAGGCAGAAATCTCTACAGATGAGATGCCGCCGTGGGAAAATCAGCCCACAGCACCGCAGGAAATCCCAGAGAAAAAGCCAGTTCCGGCGGTGGAAGAAAAAACCAAACCGGTAGTGGAAAAACCTGCTCCGGGTGCGTTCGCTTCTTGGTCGCAGGTGGTGGAGCAGCTGCAAAGCCGTGACCCGATGTTGTATCCCTATTTGAAAAATTCCAAGGCATACTTCGACGGTCGTCGCGTTTTGATCGACGGCGGGAATATGTTCCGGGATTTTATCCGTGCAAACAAGGCAAGCCAGCGATCCATCAAAAAAGTGATTGCTGAGGTAACCGGTTTGCAGTGCGGTATCGGTCCTTACGAAGCAGAAAAAGCTCCGGAAAAAACCGGAAATGCAGAACAAACGCTGGAACAGCTGGAACAGCTGGGTCTGGATGTTATTATAAAAAATACTGAAAACAGCCGCCATTAAAGCGGACAGGAAAGGATATACGATTATGAAAGCAAGAATGCCCCAGGGCTACGGCCGTCCCGACATGAACGCACTGATGCGCCAGGCACAGAAGATGCAGAGCGATATGCAGGCAAAGCAGGCAGAACTGGAAGCTACCGAATACACCGGCAGCGCTTCTGGTGAAATGGTTACTGTGACCATGAACGGCAAGCACGAAGTTTCTTCAATCAAGATCAAGCCCGAGGCTGTGGATCCGGACGATATCGAAATGCTGGAAGATCTGATTGCTGCAGCTGTGAACGCTACCGTTGCCAAGGTTGACGAAGCAGCATCCGAAGCTATGGGCAAGCTGACCGGCGGTATGAATCTGGGTCTGTAAGATCGCAACATAAAGGAGCATAACATCATGGGATTTAACGCTGCGCCGCTGGAACGGCTCATCGATGAATTTTCCAAATTCCCTGGAATCGGGCGCAAAGGCGCTACCCGTATGGCATATCAGGTGCTGAGTATGTCTCCCGCCAATGCAGAGCAGCTGGCAGATGCCATCCGCTCTGCCCATTCAAAACTGCATCGCTGCAAATACTGCCAGGATTATACAGAAAACGATGTTTGTGCCATCTGCGCAAACCCCAAGCGAGATCGGTCCGTCATCTGTGTGGTGGAAAATCCCAGAGATATTGTGGCATTTGAGCGCACCAGAGAGTACCATGGTTTGTATCATGTGCTGCATGGTCTGATCAGCCCGATGGATGGCGTAAATGCAGAGCAGCTGACCATTAAGCCACTGTTGTCCCGTTTGGGCGACGGCACGGTGAAGGAAGTCATTATGGCAACCAATCCCACTGTAGAAGGCGAAGCAACTGCGATGTATCTGGCACGCCTGATCAAGCCGCTGGGCATTAAGACCAGCCGTTTGGCATATGGTTTGCCTGTGGGCTCCAGTCTGGAATATGCGGACGAGACCACGTTGTATCGTGCGCTGTCCGGTCGTGATGAGCTGTAAGCAGATTTCGCTTGCATTCGCAGAGAAATTTGTGATATACTAACTACCCAAGCCAAAGATATACCGGAAAGGAGAGATACAAATGGCCCCTAGAGGCGACAAACCAGCAACCAAGACGATTGCCACCAACCGGGAAGCACGCCATCTGTATTTCGTCATCGAAACACTGGAAACCGGTATTGAGCTGAAAGGCACTGAGGTGAAGAGCCTGCGTGCCGGTACAGTAACGGTCAAGGACAGCTGGATTGAAATCGAAGAGGGTGAACTGATCGCCCACGGAATTCACATCAGCCCCTATGACCATGGAAATATCTTTAATCAGGAGCCGTCTCGTCCGCGTCGTCTGCTGGCGCATAAAAACGAGATTCGGCACTTGCATCAGCAGTGTAAGCTGGAAGGCTACACGCTGATTCCGCTGTCCCTGTATTTTAAGCATGGACGGGTAAAAGTGCAGCTGGGTCTGTGCAAGGGTAAAAAGCTCTATGACAAGCGCGAGGATGCAGCACGGCGTGACGCCAAGCGCAGCATCGACCGCGCAATCAAATCCAACGGCAGATATTATTGATCCACCCGGTTAGATACCGGTTTGGGATAAAGCAAGGGCATCTTCTTTCCGGAGATGCCCCCTTATGGGGGCGTAATGGTTTCGACGGGGAGAGTGAGGCTTGAGCAGCGGGTAGCAGTGGGGACCTGCTATAAAAGCCCTAAAAACAATAACTGACAATAATACTCAGTTGATTGCGGCCTGAGTGCCGCCGTCCTGCCCACTCTTGTGTCGTGTGGGGCCAGGGCGTCCTTAGACACAGCACCTGAACGAGCTTAAGCTTTGCGGCTCGGCAGGAACTTATGAAGCTACTGAAGTGCTAGCCTGACGATCGGCGTGGCGCGGAGGGAATGTTGTTGATCGCCTGCACCCGGAGATACTCATACTGATCTCTTTTCGGACATGGGTTCGACTCCCATCGCCTCCACCAAATAGTGCAAATCCGAACTCATTCTTTTTCGTGAAGCACTGTGTCGGATTTGTTTTCATAGTAGAGGACGTAGGTTAAACTACGTCCTCTTTTTTGGGTGTCTCGTAAGTAAGAGCCTGTTTGGAATCTCCAATGCCAGCAGTGGTCGGGTCAGTCACGATACCGAGAATCGTGAGGACTGCGAACAGGGCATTTACGACTGCCAACAGCTTGTCTCCCAGCTCACCCAAATCGAGAGTGTAACCGAAGACAGCGGCAATCACCTGTACCAGCAGAAGCACAGCCGGAATCAGAGCAATCCAAAAGTTCTTGTTTTTGATACGCACTTTCCAGTTAATCATGTTGATTTCCTCCTTAAATTTGATGATTGAAGTAGTTAAAGTAGCTGTTCTTGGCTTTTTTCGTATAACTTCCTCTATATACGCGCGTATCTATAAAAAGTTTACGCAAAAACCGATTTTCAACTACTTTTACTACTTGGGTTAAAACAGCTTATTGACCTCTGACTGTACTTCGCTCGGGTCATAACCAGCCTGTTTCAGACGATTTACACGGTCTGCACCGTTGCCCCACGAAGACCAGCGAGCGTCAGAGCAAGTACCATTGTAGATTTCCTTGGCGATTTCAGCCGCAGATTTCTTCGCAGTACCAGCCGCAGTGCCGGACTTGGTAGTGATAAAAGCGTCATAACCAGCGGCTTTCAGCTTCGCCATCATGTTCTCGGCATTGGACTTCTGACTGTAAGCACCGACCTGTACCTTGTACAGATTACCCATCTGTACGATGTAGGTATCGAAGCCAACGGCTTTCAGTTTTGCCGCCCATGCGTCAGCGTTGGAGCGCTTCGAGAACGCCCCTGTCTGCACCCTGTACAGCGTTTTACCGTCAGAGGGTACATCTACCTTACCAGTGTCGGTAGAGCCGCCTGTGAGACGCTTAGTGACCTCTGCGGCAAGGTTGCCGAGACGGTTGTACAGCCAGTCTCCCGGGCAAGATTTATTGGCGAACCATCTATGTACCGTCAGTACCATTTCATCGGACTTCGGCGCATAGGCAAGGGTCTTATTCTTATCGCCCAGCCACAAGAGCTTGCTCTTGCCGTTACGCTGACAAATATCAACGCACAGGTTCACGAGGGACGCATACACAGCGTTATTGAACGCATACGGAGCTGTCTTGTCAGACGCACACTCGATAGTGACTGCTCGCTGGTCGTTCTCACGACTGGAAGAACACCACGAACGATTTTTCTCCTCAACGCTCATGGAGATACGACCGTCAGTACCGATACCGTAGTTGCAACTCGCCTGTCGAGAGGTGCTGATAAAACAGCCACAGATACTCTCTGCGGAGAGCTGACCTACTACACAATGCGGTGTGATACGGTCAATGGAATGGGTTCTCTGCCCGGAATGGTTCGGGGAGAGCTTGGTGTAGACCACCAAAGGACTGTTGCTCATTTTTGTTTCCTCCTTCTTGTCATAATCGGTTAAATGCCATGTCTCAATAACACGCATGAGGTTGTCCACATACTTGTGAGACGTAGCATAGCCATCGGCTTTGATATTCTCAAGGTATTTCCGAGGGTCGGTAACGCCTTTGAGATTTTTATAGTTCGGAATGTTGATGAAATCGAAGTAGCCGATAACTCCGTTTTCCATATCCTTGAACTTACACCACTGCATAGCAGAACTGGTGTAACTGCCGTCTGCGTTCTGCTCGCTTCCCACCATGTGATAGATACCGATACAGGTCTTACAACGACCTTCCCGGTATTTCAGACCAAAGTAGTTATGAGCGTTTACAGCCAGCTCGGAAGTGCCGTAGCCACTTTCCAACACCGCTTGAGCGATGATAGGTGACACGACCTCGATTCCGTATACCGGGGCGTACTTCTTGATATACGCCGCAACGGTTTTGACAAAATCTGAATGGTTCATCGGGTATCACCCCTTTCATACCCACCATCGTTTTCTTGGCTTACCGTGGTAGATTTCTTCTTCCTCGTATCGGTCAAGTCGGTGGTGTGCGGATTTCGTAGACTGCTCAACCATCACGACACGCTCGGACAGGTCGTTGACCTTTACCTTAACGTCTGTGATTTCCTTGCGGATTTCTTTCGTATCATCACTGATAGAATCCAGCTTTTGAGACAGAATAGCGTCAACCTGTGCTTTCTTGCTCACCTCGTCATTATTGGCTCGACTATTGCTCTTGAAAGCAAAGTACACGGCGGCAACAACGGAGACGAAGGTAAGAATCTGATTGAACTCAATGTTCACATTTCTTGTCCTCCTCTTTTAGAATGTGAGGGAGAGCCGGGAGCGACCCTCCCTCATGCCGCCTTATTCAGTGATAAGGTCTTCCAGCTCAAGGTCAATGAGCATTTCCTTTACCTGTTCCTTGAGAACAGCTGGAACGCTTGCGTAAGTACGCTTACCCTTGACAATGAGTGCCACATAGATAACAGCCATGTTTTTCACCTCCTTCCTGTTGAGCCATAGCAAAATGCGCCACAGCATGATTATTCCTCCAACAGCTTCTTGACTTCCTCTCGGAGCTGTTCGGGTACATCGTTAATGGTCTTGAGACCTTTGCGAATCAGTGCAACGTAAATCTTAGCCATAGTTAGTTACCTCCTAAAACCATTTCGTATACTTCCGCAAGTGCCACCTGTACATCGGTGATACTATTAGAGGTTGCGTTGAGAGCGGCTACCAGCTTCTCCTCCTTGGTCTTCTCACGGAACGCAAGATAGAAAGTGCCGTCAGCCCATTCCATCTGCTGAATGAAGACCATATCAGTGTAGGTAGTCTCGGTCTCTCCATCGGAGACCTTCATGGTAGAGAGATTATCCTTGAAAATAGTCTCGTCCACCTTTTCTTTGCTGACATAGTTCGTGCCGTTCATATCCAGCCCGGTCAGCTTTTTGCCATTGGCAAGGGTGATAGTGTACATTTCGTTACCTCCTTTAATTGATTGAATAGGGTGTCCATGTTACTTCGTTGTTTCTTACTCATTATTTTGTAATGATTCTTAAACCAACTCTTATAGAAGTCCGTAAACTCCTTTTCTGTTAGCTTCGGAGCGAGTTTCTTCATTTTCCGTCTCATTGCGGTAAGCCGTTTGGGATTGATTTTCTGAATCACCCTCCCGGTGTCCGTTAGAGAGTATTGAACTTGAAGAAATCGCCAATGCTCGGAGAGCTTACAGATTCTCGTCTTCCGGGTATTGACCGTGATTCCGAGTTCGTTCGCTATCTCGATAATGTCCTCAAGAAGCTCCTGTAAGAACTCTTTGCTCTCGTGAATAGCATAACTATCGTCCATGTAGCCAGCGTAGAATTTCACACCTCGAACGATTTTGACATAATTATCAATTCGTATTCGGTAAGAGATTCCGGCGGTCTGTGCCACTTGGTCTCCGATATTAAGGTGCTTCCCCATGAACTTTTCGCCTGTGAACAGCTTCGGGTTCATATACTGATAGAGGAGAGAATCAAACAACCTGTCGAGACAGTGTTCGTATTCTTCATCGCTCATGTACGATACATCAATCCTTGAGCGTTCTACGGTCTTTCGCAGAAGCCATAGGGCGTGTTCATCATCGACATACTGCTCAAACAACTTCAACAACACATCATGTCTGATATTGTCGTAGTATTTCGAGAAGTCTATCAGAAGAATGTACCCTTCGTTGCTACCATGCTGTGCATAATATTTCCGAAGGTGGGTGAGCAACCTCTTACGAGTGAAAGCGATACCTTTTCCGACAACGCTTGCTCCATTGTCATAAATGAGGTGTGGTTCAATCAGAGGATTCAAAACCTCGTCACAGAGAGCGTGTTTCACGATTCTGTCTTGAACCTGTTCGCCTGTAATACGCCGGAGCTTTCCTCGTTCATGCAAGGTGAAGTTTGTAGTTGGTAAGAACTCATACTCCATGTTCTCAAGGTCTCGTTGCATTTTCGATAACTCCAACAGATAGGTCATGTTAAACCTCTGTACCTGTGGTTTCCAATCACTACCTTTCATTGCTTTAGCTTTACTTTCGTAAAGAACATTTCCATCAAATATCTTGCGCTTATAACCTCGGCTATCGTAATAGGAGGTGTCGCATTTAGTATTTACCATACGGAAGGATAATCTCTCCTTTCTCTGTCTGTGAAACGCTCGATAGGCTACTCAATCACAGAATCGAAATCCGGGCGAACGCCATTAGAATTGGAAGCGTTGTTGTAGTTCGCATTACCGTTGTTGTTGACATTGGCGAAATTGGAAGCGGAATCAGAGATTACCCTCTTGGAGAGCCGACTTGAACTTGTTGTCAGACTTTCTCCAACCTTTAAGGAGGTTTATTTCGGTCTGTATCATTTCAGCGAAACGAAGGTACTTGTTCACATCGACAGGAAGGGTCTCGATAGCATACTGCAATTCCTGTGTGAGCCTATAACACTGTCCGACTGCTCGGTCTTGGTGAACTCTACGCTCAATCAGTTCTTCCCGGTAGGTTGGGTAAATGCTGTTTGCAACATATACCTCCTCGGTGATATTACGCAGACAATCAACAATCACTTTTCGCTCGTCTGCGATGAACCATTCTGCAAACGCAGTGTTCTTTTCCATGAGCTTTTCATATCGGACTTTTTCATCGGGTGATAACTCCTCATACGGTCTGCCGCCGAAGGTTGTTTCAACTTTCTTCACGGCTTTGTCGAGGTCGTACCCGAAATCACGGAGCAGTAAATCCGTGACCTCCTTACGCATTTTGTTGAGGTGGTGAAATACCTCAAACTGTGACGGTTTTCGTTTCGATTTCAATACAGACACTTGTTAATAAACCTCCTTGTGCGCCCCACAAGGGGGCGCAGATTTAAGATATACAGAAAGCCGGGCGAACGCCAAGAGAACAGGAAGCGGAGTAGTAGTCCGCAAGACCGTCGTCGCCGACAGTGGCGAAATGGGAAGCGGTAATAACGTCCCTCAACCACCAGTTATTTCTGTTGCAAATACGGCTCGGCTCGTGCTGGAACAGCGGCAACTGGGATTTCTCGACACGGTAGTTAGCCGGGACATTGCTACCGTCAGAAACAGGGGAGAAAATACCACTGCCGTAGACCATCTGCTCGCACATAAGGTCAACTTCGGAATCGCACCATGCACCGCCGGAAGCACGACCATTTGCAACAGCGTTCGTCAGATAGATTCTGTGTTTCAGAACATGACCGCTGAACGCACTCTTGATAGTGGTCTTAGCCTGTTCGAGATTGCTCTTGTACATATCCGAGCCGACATAGCCGCCAGCCGTAGTATTTGCCGCACCGCTTTCCCAACCGCCGGAGCTGGTGTTGTGCATTTGTGCGTTGTACAGGCAAGTGTCCGGCACGATAACTACATGGTGGGTGGTACAGTTCGTATCGCCACTGTTGAGGTAGTAATCGAACGCCGCAATACGGTAGTTGACACCGCCGATAGTCCAGTAATCACCGATGTATAAATCATCGAATGTACCAGCCTTGATAGCGGCATACTGTGCGGTAGTCACGGTGCTACCCAGCGACTTGCCACGGTAAATTGCATTGTGCGCCCCGGCGTTGTTAAAGAGCAGATGAGCGATTTTCGCTTCCGTACCCTCAACCGCCTTGGCTCTGAAATTGGCAAAGGTGATTTTCTTCAAGCCTGTGCCATCGTGAATCGGAATCAGACACGAATCGGTCGGTGTGGTGAACGCCGTGAGTTCCGTCACTTTCTTGGTTTCAATACTGATTGCACTCATTTTTATTCCTCCTTATATTTCCAATCTGCCACGATTGCATTACCCAAATCGTCAGCAAGAAGCGTAGTACCAGTGTTGTCAATCGCAACAGGTACAGTGAAAAGGTTCTTCAAGGTCATGTGTTCCAGTGCCGCCAAACGCTCGTCTACTTCGGTAATCTGATTTTGCAGACTTCCGGCAATATCTTCGTTCAGCTTACCTTTGATACCAGCAAACCATGTGTTAAATGCCGCAGTCTGCTCGCCCTCGTAGGTAGTCATGTGTTCCTCATAGGTCTTTTCGATTTGTGCCAAAGACGAATCGCCCTGTGCCTTGAGGTTGACGAAATACTGGGTCAGCTCTTGGTAAGAACTATCACCCGAGCTTTTGAAAAGCTCCTTCTGCGTGGTGAAGTAGGTCTGAAACTCCTCATACAAGTTCGTGCCGTTTTCCAGCATAGACATGATGTAGTTCAGAGCTTCGTTCATACGGTTAGCGTCTTTTGCACCGAAGAAGGATTTCTCCTTATTGGTGTAGACGGTCACATCTTGGAAAGATACCGTACCGTCCGGGTTATTGACTTCGGAATATTTTTTCAATCCGTCCCAAACAGCGTCCGTATAGTTAGTAGGTAACAAAGTCCAAGCCATTTATAACCCTCCTTTCATTCCAAAATTCCATTGAAACATTCTCCTCCCCTCGCTTTGATTAGTGAGCTTGTTGTAAAGGTCAAGAGTGGCACTTTCCAAACGATTAAGTTCTTTGAAGTCCATAATGTTTCCATTATCCGCATATACAGGTGTTGCACCGTATGACCTTTTCAAACTCTTACTGTTGATAGTGTTCAGATTTTCTTCCAGCTTATTGATTTCATCAGCATAGAAGAAATCTTTCGGAGTACGGTCACTTCCAAGGGAGTGAATCGTAAACTCGTCGTATATTTGCACAGCAAGCTCATGGAGATAGGCGAGATTGTTTTTTATACGATTGAAGTCTGCGGCATTGAATTTATCTCCGACATATACACCGTCGATAAATTCGCCCCTCCAATTCGTTTTTGGTGTAGTCCACATCTTTTTAACCTCCTATTCTTCGAGCTGTTACTCTGCCCGAAAATGATTGCTTGAAGTTGAGAGTGTGACGGTAGATATTCACTTTCATATCCTTGTAGAACTCGTTCTCTTGATACACAATATCAGTAGCGTCGATTTCCGGGTTTCCTCGAGTATCATATTCATACTCAATACCAGCGGTATAATAGTCAGCGAGCCATGCGGCAAGCTCGTCTGCCATTCCAATATCACTTATAAGAGGGTTAGACCATTTGATAGTTTTACCTCTCGCATGAAGTGTTTTCGTGGCATAACGCTCAACGATTTTATACCGATAACCTTGTACCTCAAGTCTGAAAGAGCCTGTCACTTTATATCGTAGAGTTACATAATAGTTACCCCAGTCAATAACTTCCGCTCGTCCCTCTTGTTCATCGAGCTTTGCAAAATATCCGTAAGAGGGGTCTTGAATGTAGTAGGTTTCCACCTGTCCGGCAGTAACGGTAACATCTTCATTTACCAAGTTCTCCTCTCGAGGGTTCTCTTGATAGCTGTAGCAAGGTACGACAATTTCTTTTACAAGCTCCTGTTTGATTGCTTTCGGAGAGGAAGTCATATCTTTTCGTGTCATTGTGAAGTCGGCAACATCACTCAGACTGAAATAATTCAGAACAATACGGTTATAAGGTTCTGCTGTCTTAGTAAACTCAACTTTCATAACATCGAAATCGTCAAAATCATGTATAACTACCGTTCTTTTTTCGATTTCTTCACTGGTTACTTTCAGCTCATTCACGAAAGCACCTGTTTTGTAAGTACGGATAATGAACTCTGCTGGGAGAGCCTGTCCGAAAACAAACTCCATACCGTAATAAGCTCGAATAGCGTCCATACTTATTGTCACGATAGGATTCTGTGAGAATCTACCGTCAGCATTTGAAATTTGCTGTGAAACATATCCTGTATTTAGGGATTTTCCGTTTCTTGGTATAAAGAACATCGAACCGTCAACAGGTGTGTAATTCCCAGCCAGCGTAGCGTATTCGATTTTTTCACTTTCATTTAATACATTCGCTGACTTAGAGAATGTAGTTTCGCCATTCGTTGTAACTGTGGCTTCCGGCATGAAGCTCGATTTAATCTGAATATCCCCAAATCGTGATTGAGAAAGTGTACAACGACAGGCATTTGCAATAATCTGCAATGCTTCTTTGTGTTTAACCCTTGGGATAGGGTTATGTGTATAGAGCTTTTTCAATCTCGGGTCAATGTAGTATTTCTTCACACCAGCGTCAGCAAGAATTTCTTCTGCCAGCGAGTAATAACTTTTACCTTTTGCACTGTAAAGCCCTTTGTTATATTCGGAATCCATGTTTCGGAAAATATCTTGACATCGGATAATGGCGGTATTATCGTCACTTTCCCATTCGGAACAAAGTAAATGATTTCCTTGAATCCATTCGATTTCGTCTGAATCGGGAAGTTGATAGCCATACATAATGTCCATTTCCTGTCCAGTCTCAAGATAGTTAATTGCCGATTTCGGATTGTCCACATTAAAGTAGTGGTCGTAATTTTTCAAAGTTACAGAGAAATCAATCTGCGGCACATCAGCCCCGATAGGGGAAACATAGCTGTCCAACGAAGAACCCATTACAGAATCGTTGTAATATACAAGTCCATACCCAAAGAGGATAGAATATATTCGCAATCTGCTTTGAGGGTTTTTCATTCTGTAAAATTTCAACTTAATATAAGTTGTATTTTCAATCGTTTCTTCTGTACTCCATTTTTCTTTATCGTTTCCTCGAAACTCTATAGTTTGTCCTGTGCTTCCGATTACATCGAAATCAACAGGGTAATTTTCTCCGAAATTGATTGTAAGACCCTTGAAGTCAATCGCTATTGTATTCAGATTGATTACCACCTCAACAACAGCTTGTGTCAGTAATTTCTCACTTACAATCCCGGTATCATAATAGGATTTCCCCTGTGCCGGACGAGGTAAGAAAAACATCGAACCGTCAACACGAGTGAAATTTTCTTCCAGCGTGGCATAAATCGTATCGTCAGTATGTTCTCCAAAAATATTATCTTTGTTTGAATAGTAGGAGAACGCACCGTCAGCAATTTTCGCTTTTGCTTGTGCTTCTTGATTGACAAGCCCGAAAGAGAGCATGATGTACGCTCTCTCTCGGAGAGAGGATTTCATACTTGCTTTATATTCTTTTGAAACTTTCTGCATAGAATCAATCCTCCTTACTCGCCAGTATCAATGAGATTTACTTTGCAATTCCTGTAATGTGTTGGAGTACCGTTTTTAGTAACCCAGTAGGGTTCTCCTCTACGGTCTCCGCAGTACATTTTGATTGTTTTTCTACTGTTGGTTACAGGGTCGTTAAAGGTCACATAGACGAAGAAATTCTTTAGAGCAGATAAGATTCTTTCCCATTGCTCCGCAGTCAACCACGCCCACTCAAGACCGTCAATCTTGTATTGGTCTCGTCCGACCTTTTGTCCAACTACAGCACCGTTAGCGTCTCGCCCGGAATCAACAACTGTAGTTACGACCACGCTCACACCTCTTTTACAAGGTGGTAGCTCATAACCATTTATCTCTAAATATGCCATTCGCTACCACCTCCTTATCCTGTAAAACTGTAACCATTGGCATTTTTCTGACGTTCCACCGTATCGGTAATGGTACGATTACCAACCTGTACGATAGTCTGTTCGCTCTTATCAGCCTGTCTCTTGGTATCAGAAGCAATTTCTTTCAATGTAGGTTCTACATACTCATGGTAGAAATCTCTCATTGTACGAGACCAGTCATTGTCAGAGCTGTTGTTATAACCTCTCTGAGAATCTTCGTAAACCATGTGAGAAAGGTTGTTACCCGGGTCATATCCACCGACAGTAGCAAGGTTGGCGTTTATCATATCCGTACTCACAAGAATACTTCTGATAATTCCGTTCGCACATACGCTCATTTGACCTGTCATGTTACGCCAGTAGCCAGTAAACTGAGCCATACCAGCAACAATCGAGTGTTTCATAACCTGTGCTAACTGGAAGCGATTTAGAACTTCTGTAGTACCATTCACATGACCTACAAGCTCTGCACCGTCCTCGCCAGCTACAAACATAGAACCATGAGCACCAGCACTTGGAGTACCCTTGGCGTATTTTGGAATAGAACTCCACCAGCCACGCCCCATGCTGTCAATCGTACCGCCGTTTGAGAATAACTTGAAAGCACCACTGGCTGAAATAGTTCCACCACTAGAGAAACCTAACCATTTTTTTATTGAACCAAACCAGCCTTTGACAAGGTTTACGGTTACTTCAACAGCTCCTCCAATTTTACTTTTAACCCAGCTAGCTACTGTAGACCAACCACTTCGAGCAAGTCCAATACCTTTATTCACAGCTCCACCAAGATAATTGCATACCCATGAGCTAACATAAGACCAGCCACTCTTGATGATACCGATACCTTTGTTTACAGCTCCACCCATGTATTTTTGCACCCAGCCGGACACAGTAGACCACAAGTTTTTAACAAGCCCAATACCTTGCGATAATACAGGAATGTTACCAATCCAGTTTCTAACTGTAGACCAAAGATTTTTAACAAGTTTGATACCTTGCTCTAAAATCGGGATTTTACCAACCCACTCTTTAACACTTGTCCATTTCTCTTTCAAAAGTTGAATATATTGAGAAAGAGTAGGAATTTTACCAATCCACTCTTTAACAGAAGTCCAGCGTTCTTTAACCAATTTAATAAATTGGTCTAATGTTGGGATTTTACCAATCCAACCTTTAACCGTTTCCCACTTATCCTTGGCAAGATTTATAAATTGAGATAGAACAGGGATTTTACCAATCCAACCTTTAACGGTTTGCCAACCCTTTTTCGCAAGTTCCACACCTGTTTCAAGAGTGATACCGTCTTTTGTTTCTTCCTCCCACCAGTTTTTCGCTTTAGTCCACCACTCAGAAGCGGTGTTTTTAAGTTCAATCGCCATTTCCCCAACAGGGCTTTTTTCAATAGCTTTAGTCAGAGGAGAGGTAATATTTTTGCTTACCCAGCTCTTAGCGTTTGAGAATTTTTCAGATAAACCCTCTTTGAATTTATTTCCCCATTCGCCAGCCGCTTCTTTGATATTATCAAGAGCGTTCTTACCGTCAGCTCCTTTAGTGAAAAACTCTTTACAGTTACCAGCCCAAGTCTGAATAGTTTCTTTTGCTCCCTCGAGCTTTTCGCCTACCCAGTTTTTGAACTCCCCGAACTTATTAGCAACACTTTTCAAAGCACCGCCAACTTTATTCGTTATTGTGTCCCAGTTAATTGCTACAGCAGTTCCAAGAGAAGCCGCACCAGCGAGAATAAGACCAATACCAAGAGGAATCCCGACACCAGTACAAACAAGGATAAGACCGATAGCAAGGGAAGCCGCACCAGCAATAGCAAGTATCTTTGTGGTAACACCTTTTAATTTGTTTACCAAGCTATCCCAGTTAAGAGCAACCGCAGTACCGATTGAAGCCGCACCAGCCAACATTAAGCCAACGCCCAACGCTGTTCCAGCACCAGTAAAGGCAAGAATCGCACCGATAGCAAGTGCCGCCGCTCCTACGATAAGCAAGATGTTTGTTACGGTTTTTCTAACCTCATTTGTCATAGAGTTCCAGTTCAAACCTACTGTAGCCGCCAATCCAACAGCACCAACCGCCAACATACCAATACCAAGACCAGTAGCAACACCTGTTAATGCAAGAATCGCACCGACACCAAGCAAAGCACCGCTGACAATCGCAGTAAGGCTTGTGATTGAACTTGAAAGGTCTCCTGTCAGAGAATCCCAGTTAAGGGCAACCGCAGATACAAGAGACACAGCACCAGCGGCAATCATACCTACACCGAGCGGAATATTTACTCCTGTGAAAGCCAGTATTGCACCAAAGGTCAATAAAGCACCTCCGACAATACCCTCAAGTAAGCCGATTGTATTTTTCAACGGTTTAGACATAGCGTCCCAGTTCAAGCCGACAGTAGTTGCCAATCCAACTGCACCAGCCGCCATAAGAGCGATACCAAGTGGTACGGAAACTCCTGTAAAGGCGAACAATGCACCCATAGCCAGCAAGCCGCCACTCACGATACCTGTAAGGATTGACAATGTGTTCGACATATCTCCGTTAAGGAACTTCCAGTTAATCGCCGCCGCAGTAGCAAGCGAAGTAGCACCAGCCACCATAAGACCAGCACCAAGAGGTACATTTACCCCCGAAAATGCAAGGAACGCACCAATGGCTAACAAGAATCCTCCTAAAACGGAAGTTACTGTTGTGAGTACCTTTGCCAGCCTTTCCGACATAGCGTCCCAGTTTGCAATTACAACAGAAGCCAAGCCGACAGCACCAGCCGCCATTAAGCCTAAGCCGAGAGGAATGTTCGCACCTGTGACAACAAGAATTGTACCGATAGCCAACATAAACCCACTACAGATTGCTGTAATTTCATTCAGAGCGTCAGTAATCATTTTTACAATTTCATCGACCTTAGAATTTACAAGGTCTCCAATAAAATCGTATTCCGGCAGTTCAAAACCTAAGTCACTACCACCGATACCGCCAGCACCTCCACCAGCACCGCCGCCACTTCCAAGACTGGAACTATCGTTAGGAGAAATGATGTTTAACTCGTCGATACCCAGTAGGGCATTTTTAAGTTTCTTTGCACCTTTCGCCGCATTACCAAGACCCTTTCCAGCGTCCCCGGCATTGTCAGCCAAATCCCCAACAGCACTCGCACCAGCACTTACACCGCTGTAATCAATTTCCGGCAATTTGAAACCGAAGAAACTTGCGATTGTATTCGCCAGTATTCTGATTACTTTAGCAAGAGCGATAGCATAAGGAAGTATTGCATTAAGTACAGGTATGAAAATGTTACCTAAAGCTCGTGCCGCTTGTACAACCTGTGCTTGTAAGATACGAAGCTGGTTCGCTGGGGCATTCAATGTACGAGCCATATCGCCTTGAGCAGTTGTTACCTGTGTCATAATGGCATAGTAACGGAGCTGTGCTTTTTCAGCCTGTGTCATACTATTAAAACTCTTGTCGATACCAAGCGATAATGCGATAGCCTGTAACCTTGCTTGTGATAAGTCATAACCAAGTCTACGAAGCGGTTCAAGCTCGCCAGAGATACCCGATTCGAGTTTCTGCATAGCGTCAGCAAAGGAAATATTGAAGAACGAAGAAAGGTCATAACCAAGCTGTGTGAGGTTCTTACTCATTATGTAAGCTCTGTCACTTGCCACCCCGAAGCCCTCGGTAATCGTCATAAAGATACCTTGGTTTCTCATAAACTCGCCGGGGTCAATACCCATAAGTTCTCCAACTTGTTCGGCGTAGCGTCGAGCTTCTTCTGTGTATTTACCCATTGAAGCATTGAATAAGTTCAAATTTTCGATATAACTGTTGGATTCGTAAATCCAACCTCCAATCGTATGATAAGCACGTCTGAATGAAACACCTATCATAGTTAATTTTGAGAGTAAATTCGCATATCCCATACCGGCTCTGTTGTTTGCCGCCGGAAGTGCGTTTGTGGCAGTAACAACTCGTCGGATATTTGTCGGTAAACGACCGAAAGCGTTCGATACCGTATTGAGCTGATTTGCAAGCGGAGCAAGCGAGTTTGATAACTGCTGTAATTGACTTGTAAGTGTAGCCCAGTTTATACCGTTGAGCGTTTGTGCCAACTGTGGTAATTTTTGTAACTGTGTAATGGCAGACTTCAACCCGGAAGCCTTACCAATATTGTTGAGCGGTTGCAATGCCGCAGAGAGCTTACCAAGACCCGAAAGGTCAGCGGAGTTCAAAGCGGAAGCGGCACTACTGATATTTTTAAGCTGGTTTCCGATAGACGAAGAAAGTTTGATATTTCCAAGTCCTTTCAGTTTAGACAAACTGTCAGCCAGCCTATTTATCTTGTCCGCAGAAGAACCGTCAACCGATTTAAGGGCGGTATCGAGATTGCGTACTTGATTCGCTACGCTGTTTAACCCAACACCGCCCTTGACTGCATTTTTCAATCTTGACAAAGAAGCGGAAAGAGCGTCTATACCACCGACAGCCGATGTTGCGTTTTGCTGTACTTGCAATTCGAGACTTTCGATTGTTGTAGGCATATTTACTCACTTCCTTTCTTAAATCGTTCATTGTTTGAAACCATATAGGCTTGCATATATCGCATACCTTTTTGTGATTTTGCTTTTTCCTTTTTACGATTTGCGTCCTCAACCGTTTTTTTATTGATAGGGTACGCTTCCTCGACATAAGGTTGAGCCTTTGTTCCTTTTTTGGCGAAAGCGTGTAGGATAGGAGAAACACGAGCCATTGCGTCATAGAAATACATACCTTGAAGCCACGCTTCTTGATTGAATCTTTCTTTTCTCAGTTCTTCCGCTTCCCGGTAATATTTAACGAGAGTGGAATCTCTATCCCAGTATTGCTCCTCCGTCATTCCTATTGATAAGTAATAGGGGAACTTTTTATAAAAAATCTCCGTATAAGGAAAAGGGGAAGCGAAGCGATTATTACGCTCGCTCCCCTCGTCAGCGGAATTATCATTAGGTAACGAGTTACTTACCAGCTCGCTACCCAGTCCACGTTTCCCTCAGATTCTTCGGGTTCTTCCACAAGAGCCATAATCGGTTCATTGTACATTTCTGCCAGCTTACCGATAAGCTCCTCCTTATTTGTCATACGGTTAAAAATTGCATTGATAGTTTCCTTTTTCTCAAATCTGTGGTGTGCAAGGAACGCACCCTCAAACAGAGCCGGAAGTGTAGACATAGGCTTATTCTCAACCTCTGCGGCGATAAAGCCCTTTTTCTCCATTTCTGTTACGGTTCTACGAGTAAACTCAAGAACATAATCCTTTTCGTTATAAGTAAACTTCAACTGCTTTGCCATAATAATTTTCCTCCTAAGAATTTATGAATACCGCCTTTAACGGTCAGTCCTCCTCGAAGATACTGGGTTGATTTCCACTTCGATACTTCTTATTACTCCTCAACTATAGTGATAGGAGTAGACGGAGCGATAGAAATTTTCATATCTACAACTTCATTTACACCTCCACCGACAGGGTAAACAGAAAGCTGTCCTTTGAATTTGAACTTACCGTCTGTACCTGTAGGTGTAACAGTATCACCGGATTCAGTACCTCCGAACCAAACTGCAAAATGCTTTTCAGTACCTTTCATACCTTTCAGCTTTTTGTAATCTTCAAGAGTGTAGTTCGATGTGAACTCAAGTGCGTCCAAAGACTGAATACCCGGAATATAAGTCTGCATACCGTCAGAAAGAGTAGTTGTCTCCAACATTTCCGGCGTACCACCTAAGTCCGGGAAGTCCTTAATATCAATTACCTTTGTCCATGTAGTTTTCCCATCTGTACTTTCCATAAGGAAAACCTTGTATGTGCTAATAGCCATGATTTTTACCTCCTGTATATAACTTTGTTTTTAGATACGATAGCTCGATAGCGAGCAACCATACGATAAACCGTAGCGTCCTCCTCATTCGGAACAGGGTTCATCATTATTCGTGTAAATCCGAGCTTCTGCATTTGCTCGTCAATAATTGCGATAATCGCCTTACATTCTGCTTTTTTACCGACTTTTTTGTTGGAATACACATTTGCTTCGTATAGAAGCTGTGCATGGTTTTCGATACATTCTGTCGAGCGAGTATTTCTGTAAATTTGATTGTCTGCTTCAACAAGAGACGCACAAGGGAATGATGGTGGAATTTTTACATATTCGCCAGTCATATAGATTGAAGAATACTTCTCACGCACCTTTTTTGATACAGTATCAAATACTTCTGATTCAATATCAATCATGCGAACACCTCCCTTGCTATCTCTGAAATTTCATTACAAACGGTAGTGACAGCTCGAGCCATTGGCATAACCGCCGGAGTACCATGAGTGAGTTTTAATGTCCCCTCCTCGTAATAACCCCAAGTTTCTTTTTTACCGTTGCCCTTACCAAATCCACCGATTGTCATACCCAGCTCTACACCATGAGGGTGTGGGGACGAACCGGGCGAGCCATTATGATAGACACCAGCTCCAAACTCAATCCATACAGCGTCCTGTCCGTCGGCAATAACTACGGTCATATCTCCTCGATTGTCTACCGTAACTCTAACCTGTGCGAACTTTTGTCCTCCTCGAACCAAATCGTCAACAACTGCACCGTTGAATCCGCTTTGAGCTTCTACACATAATCGTTCAGCAACTCTTTCTCGGAGGAGTTCTGTCTTTTTCAGAATGTCTTGTTTGTAATCAGCGAGTTCTTTCATAGCTCTGTCAATGTATTGTACCGATAAACCAAAAGAAATAACTCTTTTACCCATTACGACACCTCTACTTTTGTGATTGCAATAGAAACGCTGTTCAAGCTCTTGGCAACTTTCTTCACAATATAATCGTGAGGTGTAAGAACATTTCCGTCTCTATCTGTTATCAAAGCTCCTGTTTCATCAATCTTGGGTTCTTTATCAACCCAAAGTATCGTATATTCGTCAATCGGAGGAGCGGTATTATCCATGACAATGACCTTGTCGTAAGATTCACTTTCTCCAAATTGGCGAGTGGTAGTTTCTCCTTTAGCGGCAGAGATATTAGCAAAATACTCTACCGGGTTATCGTGAATAACATTGTATTCCCCTGTATCATTTCCGTACTCGTCCTTGACAGCTTCTTTTCCTACAAACATTGCGTAATAGAATCTGCTTTTATTCCTCAACATTGCTCTCATTTGATTACCCCCACATTCGGAGTAATTGACCTCAACATTGACTTAGGAATGTCCGCATTTTCATACGAGCGAGAAATACCATTTTCTGAGTGAGAAGTTTGTCCCTCTGCACCTCGCTTATTCAGCATATAAATGGCAATTTCGAGCTGTAAGTGTTCGTATTGAACTGGAACTTCTGTCACATCGGGGTCATACGGATATGCTTTTGCGATAATTTTTCTACCAGCAAGCATGAGATAGGTGGATAACACTTCGTCTGTGTCAGAGCCACCGACCATTGCTTTGAGAGCGGTAAGTTTTTCACTCTCTGTCATGTTAGCCACCTCCTGTAATTACTTAACCGATTTCGTAGAATCCCTCAGTCTTAGGGTTAGTCTTAGGCGTACCAACTACATAACCGTTGTTGAAAGGTAAGTAGTAAACCTTTTCCTGTTTTGTAGCGTCCTCTGTAGGCTTCATAGAACCCTTGAAAATCTTAACCGCCTTAGTCTGGTCTGTAAGAGCCGCAAGATAATACTTACGAGAAATAATTGTGTTCTTTCGGATATTTGCGTCAGAAGAATCACGAGGGGGCTGTTCAACTTCTACACCCTTTTTATTGAAAAGAGTGACTGCTTCACGAGTAGCAATGATGATTTCTCCCTTTTTAGCGTCTTTCTTAGTATAAAGATTTACGCCAGCAACCGTACCAACATAGCCGCTTACCGCAAATTTCTCTACATACTGCAAAGTGTCTTTAAGACCCTTACGAATATCTGCCATATCAGCCGCAGAAACAAAAGCGAAAATAGAAACGCCCTCCAAGTTTTCAAGATTCAAAACAGACTGTGCGTCTGCGAAACCATCAAATCCGAAGTTCGTAACAGGGACAACCTGTGTTGCCTTACCGAACTCTGCGAAAATGTCAGCATTTACCGTATTGAACATATCTGTACCCATGTGGCGTACACCAACAGGAACAAGCATAGGGTCAGTCATTTCCTGTTCGTCGAAGTATTCAAATCGGTTCTGAGCCAACAGAATCTTATACTCCTCCGGCGTGTAAGTAACTTCAATGGATTTAGTGTTACCCTTACCCATTTGTAATTTCTCTGTACCGTCAGTAGCCTTGTAAACATTGATTTTTCTAGTCATTCCAGCAGTACCCACAAGAGAGTTATCAACAGTACAGAACTGCTGTAAATTCAAGTGGGAATTATACTGGTCTTCTACCTCATTAGAGAGATAAAAGTTATCATAAATTTTGTGTGCCATTATTCTTTACCTCCGTATAATTCTTTGTACTCGTCCGGGTGTTCAACAGAGAATTTGTAGCGTTCTTCTGCGGACATACCTCGGAATTTTTCAAGTGTCATAGTTTTACCGTCTCCGTCGGGAGTTGGCTTAGGTGTATTCTTGAGGGCTTCTGCACGAACTTTCTTCTCAAAAGCGTCAAGATGTTTCTTCTGATTTGCGAAAACCTTATCCATTTCTCCATTTGCCATAGCTTCGGCGGTTTCCTCTGCCAGCTTTTCGTCATAACCCATACCAAGCAACTTAGCTTTATGCTTAGAAACTTCGCTCTCGTGAAGAAGTTTGTTATACTTGTTTTCAAGCTCCTCACGTTCTTCCTGTTCCTTGATTTTCTTCTGCTCGTCCTCAGTAAGTTTTTCAGTTAATTCCTTTTTCTTAGCCGCCAGTTCAGAAGCAGTCTTATCGAAAACCTCTTTCTTGACATATCCGCTCATGTCCGGGTCTTCGGTCTCATACGCTTCGAGAGCTTTAATTTTTTCTTCGGGGGTCATTTTGTCGTAACCCTCGATTTTGGTTACATCAACCTTTGCCATGTTTTAGTCCTCCTTGTCTTTTTAATTCTTCTGTGAATGTGTTTGCGATTTAAGGCTTCTCTGCCTGTCTGCGTTTTAAGGCGTTCTCTCGCCATATTTGAAGCGGAAAACCGCTTAAACATCGTCGTTATCTGCCGGAGGGTCGGTTTTCTCTCCGGCAGACTTATTCAATTTTTTCTGTTCAGCAAGCTGTTTCGCTTGCTGTTCCTCGTAATACTTCATACTCATGGTGTAAGCACTCTCTGAATCAGAGAACATACCCGAGTGCTGGAAAGCAAGTTGAGGGTGTATCTTAGGTTCTTGAAGCATAGAGATAAGAACCTGTGATTTACTTTGAATAGCTTCGTAATTTCTACGAGTGAACTTCATATCAATGTCTTTGAGGAAAAGAGTTAAACCTCCAATATCCCGACAGATACGAAGTACCAGTTTCAGCATTTTCTTCTCGGAACGCTTGAAAACATTTTCGCTATCCTTTGCCCTTGCTTCTGCGTCAGACCAACCGTCACGAAGAAGTACAGCAGAACCAGTATCGGAAGTAGAAGAACCTCCGTTACGATTCGGCATACCGCAAATTGTCAAAACAGCATTGTAAATATCTTCTTTGAGTGTCTGAGATTGTGTTTGATTAAGCTCTTTCACAATCAAATCCACATCAATATTTCCTCCGTTGTCGTTCGGAGGAACAAGAATCGCACCCATTTCCTTGAATAGCTCGAACTTTTCCTTGTCGATATTGCACCCGATAAATTTCCAAAATGCCTGTATGAACTGTTCGATACCGTCCATACGGTTACTTTCCACATTGTTGATTGCATCCAGCAAAGGAAGAACAATCTCGAACGCTCCGAGCCTTGCATTGTTCGCTGGGTATTCAAAAATAGGAATCATATCGAGAGCATGAGGTGTTGATTCAATCAACAAATCTCCGTCGATAAGGTAATAGCGATTTTCGGTATAAACTGAATAGTGAGTGACTTCGTTCTCGTCCACGCTGTACTTAACTGCCATTAAAGGCTTGTTACCAATTTCATTTGAATAGACAACAAATGTGTCTCTCGGGTCGAGAGTGTAAAGCTCGAAAGGAGCTTCGTCCTCCTCATTCGGTTCATCGGGAAGCACAAGACGAAAAGCTGTTCCGCAAATCATTTGCCATTCGACAAGTTCTTGGTCTTGGCTTGCTTTGTCCTCCGCAAACATCATTTCGTTTAAGGCGTTAATCTGCTTTACGATTTCCTCGCCACCATTTCGACTGACATACTGAATCGGTTCTCCGCAAAGATAACCAACCTTGAACGAAACAATTTCATTTGCCCTGTTCTCTACAATCTTGTTACAGATTTCGGGTCTCACATCTTTCACACGATGTCGGATAGGTTGTTCGCCACGATAATATTTCCACAGGTAGTCAATTTCGCTACGGTTGAGATTGTGAGTTTCCATAGCTCTGAAAAGAACTTCAACCACATTCTCATCTGTAACTTCTTTCACGCTCGATTTAATCATTCGCCTACCGTTCATAAATCGGGTTTCGCTCATAGCTTTCGTTTCATCAACTACATTCGCCACGATAATTCCTCCTTTCCGACAAAAATAAAAATGGGTGCATGACTGTTCGAGAACTTAATCTCGTGCAATCATGCACCCATAAAAATACATATACTCATTTTTACCAACTTATCATAACACTATATATTGTGATTGTCAAGAAGTTATCCACTATATATTGTGCATAACTGCAAAAAATGTGGAAAACTAATCTGATTACTGTTACCAAGGTCTCTGAAAAACTTCTATTTTACTGCTTGTGAGACTTTGAGCGTATTCTGCCAGCATTGCCATACCGTCGGGAACATCGTCATGTTTGTTTTTTCCGGCAACGGTGTAGGAACAAAGCATTTCCATCATTTTTCCGTAATCAGACTTTTTCTTGTAAAGCGAAGCGTCTTTGAACAGGCAATGTTCTTTGACCCAAGCACTATTGACAATGATTTTGGTTTCTTTGTTGGCGGTAGTGAACTTGGTAGTAATATGAGTAATACCGCCTTTTTTCTTAACTTCCTCCTGTATCTTTTCGGCAACTCTACGCCCGGCAGAGTTACTTTCAAAACGACACATTTTAACCTTGTCTCTCAAAAGAATTTCTACAAGCCTTGCGTCAACGATGTTCGGTAGACCATTATCACACACGCAATCGTCAATGTAATAATCTTGACCGAAAACATACGCAACAGGGAGGAAAGCGTAGTCAGCACCTTTGTCTTTCGTATCACAAATTCCGATAATACCGTCCGGCTCGTCTCCGGGAAGCTCAAAATAGCGGCGAAGCTCGTCCTCTGCATAAACAAGACCCTCACGCTCAATCGGTTCATTCATGTACAAAGCTCGCCAGCTCACATCGTCCATGATGTTTCGTTGCTCATGGTAAAACCTTGTAGAGAATCCGACACCGTAAGCGTAATCGAAATTCGATTCATCGTTTTCGTCAAGTGCCGGAACAACGATAAATTTCGCTCGGTCACTATTGGCGTATTCTCGCTCAAGTCTACCGATTACATCGTGAACCGACCAGCGAGTAGCGATATGAAGTTCCTTACAATGGTCTCCGATTTTACGCTGTCTCAAGTCAGTAGTGTAGGTTTCCCACAACTTATCAAGTCGTTCCTTAGACAAAGCCACTTCAATACCCGATACTAAATCGTCACAGTAAAGTAGGGTTGCCGCACGATACAAACCAGCATTACCAGTACCGATAGAAGTAAATTCCAAGGTCTCAAAACGCTGTCTCTTGTCAATATCAATTCGACAATCCTTGGCGTTTGTATTTGCCACTTTGAGTGCCGGAAATACATCGTGCCACAGATAATCTCCGTCCTTTGCTAAGATTCTCAAACACTCGTCATAAACACCTCGAATGAAAGCGTTGGAGTGAGAGCCTGTAAGCATTGGCTCATTCGGTAGTCTGCCAGCAAGCCATGTCAGATAAAAAATTGCAAGGGTGGTTTTACCGCTACCGGGAGGGAGAGAGACCGCCAACAAGTCCAGCTTATCGTCAGCGAGTTCCTGTAGTGCGTCTACAACCTGTTTCAACACCTTTCTACGAGGTGGATAAAATTTCTTATCGGGTTCTCTGTTCCATTCCACATATAACAAGTAGGAATCGAAATCATGTGGAGCGGCGGCAAGTAATACTCGCTTATGCAAATCAAAAAACTTATACATTTCTTTTGCGTCTGATAGAGAGGGGACAATTCTCTCTAAATCCTCAGACAGCAATTTCAAATATTTCACACCGAGCGAAACATCTGTTTTCATAGCTTCTTTACACATATAATGCAAATCCTCACAGGGTCTAAATTGCCCGGTCTTTGCTTGTGCATGAATCTGTTTCAATAACTGTTCCATAATACCTCCTGTAAACAAAGAAAAGGTGCGTTACCGTTCTGAGATTTAACTCATTGCGATAACGCACCTTTCAAATTTCAAATTTATTCTGTTTGATAAAAGACATTTCCGTGTCCGTCTCTAACACTTACAACTATATCGTTTTGTTCATAAATATACCATATATGTTCCATGTCCATATAAGCTGAATATCTTTTACCATTAGCCCAATCTTCAATCTGCTCCCAGTCATACACATGGGATAAATCGTAATGAAATACACCGACTTTACTTTTATCTGTTAGCTCCATTCCCTCAAGGACTGTTTTGAGACTTTCTGCAAATTCAACAGATGTATCATTTTTTTCAGCGAATTTTTCAATGTCTGTTTTTTCCTTGGGTTTTTTGTTTTCTTCGGTCGTTGGTTTCGACGTTTCAGAAGTTACTTTGGATTCTTCTGTTTGTTTTTCGACCGTTTCGATTTCTTCTTTAGGTTTATCTATTGAAGTAGGAGTGATGATAATACATATTATTAGAACTAACAGAAATCCAAGAGTAGATAATCCAAATATCTTTCTGTTGTGTTTTTTCCGAATAGTCTGAATAATGAAAACTATAAATGTTATCAATATTCCTATCATGCTTATAATTTCAATCAAACCAAGTAAAAGCATATCCATATTTCTTAATCCTCCTTTTTAGGAACATAAGTAAGCTGAATATCATAACCCAATTCCTCTAACATTGCCACGAATGTTTTGTTTACAAGACCGTCCTTTTTTTTCAATATGCGATTTACATATTGACCTGTCGTTCCGATTTTTTCTCCAAGTTGTGCTTGGGTTACGTTAGCTCCAAGACATTTAACCTTTACATCGAGTTCAATATTGTTTATTACCATAATAATATCCTCCTTTTTGTTGTATTATAACACAAAATAGATTATACAACAATCATTTTATACCATTTGCTTCGACTTATACCTAATTCCTCACAGCATTGCTTGACTGTCATAACACCGTCTTTTTGTAATTTTTGGTATTTCTCCAATTTTTCGAGAGGTATTACAATTTTAGGTCTACCGTCTACACGAATACCTTTACTTCGTGCGATTTCTTTTCCCTCTGTTGTTCGCTGAACAATCATATCTCTTTCAAATTCCGCAAAACCAAGCATTACGGTACGAATGAGTTTCCCGGTAGGAGAGTTATCCATTATTCCTAAATTGAGAATATGAACCGTAACACCACTGTCAATCAATGATTCTATTAGCTCAATGCCCTGTGAAGCACTTCGGGCAAATCGGTCTAATTTTGTAACAATCAATTTATCGCCTGTCGTAAGAACAGATTTTAATTTATCAAATTCCGGGCGTTCAGTTTTAGTTCCTGTAAAAGAATCACAGAAGATTTTTTCTGCCCCGGCTTCTTTAAGAGAGTTGGTCTGAGATTCAAGGCTGTTTCCGTCTCTAGCTTGACCTTTTGTCGAAACACGAGCATATCCATAAATCATAACAATACCTCCTCGTTAATCATAGTCAAGCACATATTCCTCAGAACTTTCAGTGCTTTGTGCAATCAACTGGAATCCCATTACTTCAAGCATTCTCACAAAAGTACCGACTTTCAAATCATTCCTATGAAGCATTTGATATACATTTTCTTTTGTACCAAAATCTCCGTAGTCAGCAAGGTCATTAAGACTTGTACTTGAATCGTTCATTATTGTTTGAATTATTTCTATTGCTGTCATTTCTACACCTCCTCGTTAAGTATTTGATATTTTTTACCTAAACCTCGTTTATATAAACAATCTATATAGCCAGTTTGTTACAACCGTTAAGTGTTTGATGTTTTTCAGCAAGGTCTCTAAGTTCTTGCATAATGAAATCATCAAAATGTTTGAATCCTTTTACAGTTTTGAAATGCCCTTTGTATTTCGGATTGTACCAGTCAAATCTTACAACTTCTTTCCCTATAATTGGATTTTCCCAAAAATCAACTTCGGAATATCTCAAATTTCTTTCTTCTAAAATTTTATCAATATTTTTCATAATAATTCTCCTCAATTTAGTTTGATTCTTCATCGGATAGGAGAGCGTCTAAATCCATTTCTGAGGATTTATTGGCTTCTCCGATTATATAACCCTCTTTAGGAACTCGAGCCGAGGAGGGTATAACTACCACTTTATAATCCATTACTTGTACCATTTCTGATAAGAGAGATACAGGTATGTCTTTCCTTGGCTTACCTTTTCTTGGTTGAGTGTCAATTCTGTCCCAAAGTGCCGCTGGTGTAATACCCAACCTATTCGCTAATGTTGCGTTTGTGATATTCAACTTTGACATGATGTCTTTTATTATTTCTCGTCCGTTCATAATCGAACACCTCCTTATGCTTAGATTATAATAATAAAGTGTTTTCTTGTCAAGTGTTTTCTTGTCAAGTATTCTCTTTTTATAATTTTGGGGAATTTAAGCCACTCCCTCCCCCGGTTTCGGCTGGCGTATATCCCCCACCGGGGGAACACGCCGCAAGCTAACACAACAACCCAACCAGCAGAACAAAAAAAAAAAAACCTTTTCAAGGGTATAAAACAAGCCCGGTTATATAACCGGGCTATAATTACAATCTTTTCAATAAATTCGCTAATATGAACAACGGGGCAAACAATATGCCTAAAACTATTAACATTTACTTTTCTACCTCCTCATTATGCAAAAATACAATATAATTAAAAACTTGTGTAAATTCATCGGCGGACAATTCCGCTAATATTTTTAACAACGCTGGGGTTAATTGTTCAAATTGTTTTTGAGCTTTTGTTTTTGGTATTGTAAATTTTAATTCATTCATGCTACAACCTCCACAATTTTAATAACTTGATTTTTCAATGCTTTTCTTATATCTGTTTTATTCAATGCGTACATTTCAATAATACCGTTGTATTTCGTTTTTACCCAAAAGCAACGCATATATTCAGCATAGGGAACACACCAGCCGGAACACTTAAAAACCGGGTTTGTTGTGGCAATATGTAAGGCTTTTAACTTGCTTTTGTCTCCATTATCCCACGCAACCAACGCCGCCGGAATTTTACAAGATAAAACACTTTCAAACGGTGGAACGTCCCACGAAACAAATTTATAATGATACATAATACAACCCCCTTAAACAACTGTAAAACGCTTGTAGCTTGTTTCTTTGCTGTATTGCTGGAATACTTCCGGCAATTCTTTTTTAATTGCGGAACTGTCAAGGCGTGAGCTTGTGACCGTCTTAAAAGTAGCTTTTGCCGCTCCCTCTGTCATTGTTTCAGCGTCCCCCATAATAAGCAATATATCGGCTTTTATACTGTCGTTCATTGCTTCCAACTCCTCAATTAAACGCTTGTTTTCTCTGTATTCATTGCATAGCTTTTCAAATCTTTTCATTTTATAACGCCCCCGTTTCTAATAATTTATAAATAATTTTTTCATCTTCTGCCGGAATCGGGAAATATACCCAGCTTGTACCGTATTTATAACCGCATACCGGGCAAGCCTTAGAAAGTAACCCGTCGGGGTGTTCGCTTTCTTTTAACCAGCCTAAAGCCTTTGTTTCAGTATGTCCACCGTCCCCAGCATAAAGCGGCTTTTTCGGTTCGTAATATTTCGCCAATTCTTCCGGCGGTGTTTCTGTCCATGTTGTAAGAGAATAAGACAACCCAGCAAAAAAGGCTTGTTCTGTCGTTGGTGTGAATGTTTCCCCGGCTGTAAGAGCAGACAAGGCGGCTTTTTTCGCTTTGTCTTGTTCGTTCATGGCTTCCCTTGTCATTCTCCAATGATACAAAGTAACTTTTTCACTTGCTAATTTATCCCACCCGGCGGCGTGTTGGTGTTCGCATTCCGGGTGCATATCGTTTAAGTGGTACGCTTTCCATAATCTCAATATTTCGGAAAAAATAGGGCTTTCCATATATGGGGCGATTGTGTCCAAACATTGACCGCCACAAATACAATCAGAGCGGCGAACATTCCACACCATAGCAGAGATAGAAAAACTCTTTTTTCCTTTCTCCTCTTTGTATTCCATTTCAACCGTTACCCGGTTTCTTGCTTGCCCTCTGTTTTCAAAATCAATACAACCGAAATCAAAATTTCTTTTCATGTTCTTTTATCCTCCTTATGCGTTTACTTCTAAAGAATCCCACCAGCTTTTACCACCGCCGGAAATATTAAACAATTCTATAAATGCGTTGATATGTCGCATTGTGGTTAAACTGTAACCGTCCCACAATCTTACAAATTCGCCGCTGGGTGTGATTTTGCACACCTCTGTATTATAAGATTGTAAAATTCTTTCGCCGCTGTCCTTTTCAATAATTCGGGCTTTTCCGTAAAAGCTCTTTACTCTGTCAAACTTTCCCGGGCTTAATTCGTATGTTTTCATTGCGTTACCTCCATATAATAAAATGTTTTTATGTTCTGTTAGCTAACATTATCAAGTATTTTCTTGATGGTTATATTTTATCAAGTGTTTTCTTGATTGTCAAGCGTTTTCTTGATATTTTTTCAAGAAATTACTTGATATTTGCAAGTGTCTATATACTTAACGGTAAAAACACAATGGAAGAGAGATAAAACCGTTAAGTATTTTATATACTATGTGTAAAAGTGGCGTATATATAGGCTCTTATAGGGGAGGTTACACACAAAAATATCAAACACTTAACGCATATAATAAGAAGAAACACGACCAACGCCGCCCCGGAACGCCAAAACGGAAAACCGGGGGCTTTTTCTGCTGATTTTCTGTAAAAATTTGTACAAAAATACCGCCCCAGCACCCGGAAAGAGCCGGACGAAAGGGCGGTATAGTTGATAGTCGATAGTCGTTTGACAGTCGAAAGTCGAAAAGCTCTCGAAAAGTCGAAAGTCATTAATCGTTCAAATCATCCTCAGAGTTCTCAGAAGTCGATAGTCGTTTCTGCTGGTCGCTTGCAATGTAGCGTTCTCTGATTTCATCAGCGGAATAGTCGTTGTCGTTCTGCTGGTTCGGTGTGAGGACGTACTCGGTCTTGTCTTGGTAGCCATAGTTGTTTTTGCCGAGGAAGATACCAGCTACCGGGTTGACCTTGCCACTTTGCATATAGTTTTCCCACAAATTTTCGAGCAAAAAGTACGCCTTTTTTATTACGACCGCCACCTCCGGCGGCAACGCTGTCTTATATCCCGAACCTCCTGTCGCAACATCATGTGTAACCGCATAAAGCCACTGTCTGTTGTGTCCGTTCAATGCAATCGCCATACCTACAACCGTAGGTTTCATGTCATACTGTGCATACAAAGCAAAATAGTCGGAAAGTCGCTGTTGCACCTCCAACGGATTCTCCATGTCAATGTCCGGCATATTCATCAATGCCATATTGACGGAGAGGAACTTCGTGTTATCACCAGCTTCAAGCCCCGGAGCGATGTTTTCCGGCTTCAACCAGTTATTACCTCCTCGGGGCTTACCTTTCTTCTTAGGCTTTGTCTCTTTCTTTCCAGTAGTCGCAACGGCTTTCGTTCCGACATTCTCCTCGCTGGAAACAGTCTCCTTAGTCGCAACCGTCTCCTCGGAACTGTCTGCTAACAGCTTATCTATATCCATTTCAGTCTCCTTTCTTCTTATTCTTATTGCAGTAGTAGAAGTAGTTGAAAATCGGTTTTTGCGTATAACTTCTATATATAGGGATTTTTCTATATAGAGGAAGTTACACGCAATACCTTGAGAACAGCTACTTTAACTACTGTAATAATAAGAATAACTCGTTCTTATGAAAAGATTGTTTTTCAATCTTTTGCAGATAATTTGGTAAATGTCGTTTTTGATAAATACTTATCCGTTCTGTGTTAAATGAAGTTTTTGCTCTCGTAGTAGTCAATCACTCGTTTAACCTCAACCGATTTCAGCACAACGATTCTGTAATCTTTGCCGCACTTCCTCTTAACCCAAAAGTCGTGTGCGGCTTCTGCGATAGAGCTGTAAGTGAGCATTTTCGTCTTGCTGGTACGCTGGTGAGGAGGACGGTATCGGTAGTCTGTGCCATACAAAAACTTCCCGGTCTTAATGTTCTGAATCGCAAACATCGTCTACCTCCTTACCAGTACCTCCGAACGCTTCCTTGATACATCTGCCGAACTCTTTAAGAGCTACACCAGCAGAGTAAGCGGCAAAGTCGAAGGTCTTCTCAATCTCGGGGTAACGACTGCGGACGTATTCAGCAAGTATGTCGTTTCGTGTCTTCATTTCCCAACTCCTCCTCGAGAATCTTTTCAAGCTCCCTCGTGCCGACAGCTTTCATGTAGGTGTGCGGAGCTTTGACGGTAGATACCTTAATTGCACTCTCCTCGATACGAGCCTTGAGACGTTCCAACAGAGAAGCGTTCTCTACCTTGGCACTATGATTGAAAAGTCGTATCTCGTCTTTCTTGAGCCATTTCTGCCACTTACCACAAGCGGAGCAGTAAAGCCCTGTCTGATTGCCGTGTTCCTCGGTGAAGAACTCCTTGCCACCACATTTGCAAACCATATTCATAACAGCGTCCTCCTTTACAGCTCGTAGTAAGATTTTACCGACTTGCCGATTTCTACCGACAGCTTTGCGGCAATGACACGAGCGTGTTCGTACTGGGCTTTCACACCAGTTTTATAAGTACCTTCCCATTTCTTCTCCGGGTGCTTTGCGGCTTCCCGGATATTGTTATCGTTGTCCATGAGAAGGTCAGCTTGGTACAGGTTCAAGAGCCGTACCAACTCTTGTTTTTCTGCTAACTGCATTATGATTCCTCCTTATCTTGAGACTGCCGCTGATAGAAGCTGTGAAGAATACTCTTTGCGGCAAGAATCCCTTCTTTGTAACCGTCCTCACGCTTGAAATTTCCAGTACGACCATAGGGGTTATTTTCGGATTTCTTAGTGAGGGCGGCTTGGAGAGCTTCGTACTCCCATTGTTTCATACCTCGACCTCCTTCAAGTCTTCCTTGAGAAGAAGCAAAAGCTCCTTCAAATCAGCAAGGGTGAATCCTTCCTTGTTACAGGTGTTGGTTCGTCCCAAATGCTTATACCAGTTGATAATCGTGCCGCTGTCACGATGAATGATATAAAACTCGTCTTCCCAGCGATAGAGAAGGAAGTTCTCGGTGTTCTGTGGATAACCACACATTACATCAATGTCAATGATTTCATCATCGGTGAAAACTTCTCCGAACACTTTACAGAAATCGTCTCTGTCAAAGTGATACTGCGGAAGGGTTTCGAGATATTTGCTCATTACAGCACCTCCTTCAATTTCAAACCACAATAGGTTGCATAGCCGCTCGAGGTCGATTTCCTGTCGAACCACTCCGGGTGACGCTCCATTTCAGAATTGAACTTACGAGCCGACAGGATATAAGCACCCTCGGACTTCGCCCAAATCTTGAAAGCGTTGTACAGGTCTTTCGCCTTGATAACGGTTGGCGAGCTTTCCTCCGGGACACGCTCACAGCGGTTCTCGAGGAACTGCAATACGAGGTCGTTATCACGCTCGTACTTGGTGACAACCGATTTCAGACTACCGCTCATTGCAAGTCCACGTTCCTTGTAGTGGATATACCCACGCACCAGCCACATGAAAATGCCGCTCATGCTGGACTGTTCACACAGCTCGTCCTTTAGGTGAGTGTCCTGTTCCTCCGGGGAGAAGTGGCGGTTGAACTCTACCACCTTGATACGCTCGGAAGCGAACAGGGACTTGTCCGTTACCATCGGAAGGTCGTTACAGGAAAGCCATAAGGTGAACTGCGGCTTGAATGTGATTGCCGACTGATACAACGCACGAGCCGAGATTTCCTCGCCGCCTGTAAGCTGTTTGATTTTCTCCTCGTCCAGCTTGCCGTATTCGTTGCTCTCGGACATTGTGACGAAGCGTTTGCCCTTCAACCCGGCGAGGGTAGGACTGGCGGCTTCTGCGTCCTTCTGACGGTCTCCACGGCAAATCATACCGACCGGGGCAACCTTGGCATAGTCACCGAGCATGGTCTCGATGGTGTTGAGCAGAGTAGACTTACCGTTACGAGTGGTCTTACCATGAAGAATGAACATACACTCCTCATTGCTCATACCCAGCATAGAGTAGCCCAAAGCCCTTTGAAGGAAGTCTGCCTTGTCCTCGTCATTCTGTGTGACCTCTTTAATGAACTTCTCCCAGCGTTTACACTTAACCGTCTTGGAGATAGTGTGGCTAAATGCTGTCTGCATGGTGAGAAAATCGTCCCAGCTATGTTCCCGGAAGGAGAAGTCTCGAAGGTCGTATGTACCGTTGAGACAGTTAATGAGATAGGGGTCTGCGTCAAACTGCACAGCAGAGATACGAAGCTCACCTGTTGCGTCCTTGAGGATTCTATCTCGCATACGCCTGTCACCCATCTTATTGACGAACCCGGTGTAGGACTTTCGGGTATCATCGTCCTCGATTTCTCCGCAGTAGAGAATCATCAAACGAACGAAATCTTTAATCTTCTCGGACACGAGAATTGCTCCCTCGTCCTTACGCCATGCTCCCTCGTGATAGGTGTACCAGCTCTTGTGTTCCGGGCAGTAGCGAGCTTCGTGAGAATAGAGCAAGCCAAACAGGTTTGCCATACCCATTTCAGACCACTCAAACCCGGAGCTGGTCTCGTCTGCTTTCTCGGGGTGATACTGCTTAATCAGATACATCTTCGATGATAAGTCCTCGTCCATAATGACACGACCGTTGCGTGTCTCGAAAAGCTCTTGCATTACTTATCACCTCCCAGCAGAGTAATCGCCAAATCAATAAGGTCTGACAGGCGGCAACGGATTTCATAGAATCCGAAAGAGTGTCCGTCCTCATAGGCACGATTCCAAATGGCTTCCGCTTTCTTGCGAGAGAGCCTGTGACCCACTTCATACTGAATCTTTTCGATAATCAGATTGTAGACGGAATCTCGAGCCTTGTTCTTCTCGGTGTTGAGCCGAGCGACTTCACTCTGATACTTCTTGTTATTCAATTCGACCTGTTCTCTGTTCCATTTCACAGACTGGTCTTCATCGAAAATATGATTGCCGGGGACTTTTTGCAACCCAATCGGGCGGCACGACATTCGGTTCATAATGTCGAACTCATTCTGAATGTCTTCCCAGCTCATATCAGCTCCTTTACCCATATCCATCACCTCGCCATTACCTTATTGAGAAGGTCTTCGTAAAGGTGCTTGTAAAGATTCCTCTCGACCGTTACAGAGTTGTCAACAGGCTCACCATCGACCACAGGAGCGGCGATACCGAGTGAGCAGAGGATTCCAGCATTGACACCCTCCATTTTCTTATCGGTACAGGTACGGACGAAATCGCCCAGCCTGTCCTTATTGACCGTGTAGATGGTCTCACACAGAGCGGTTGAAGGAATCTTGCACAGCACCTGTGCATGAGTAGGCATGAGACGCTTTTCCTTGGTGGTGAGATAGACCACCTCGACAACATCTGCGTGTTCATTCAATTTATCAGAGGAGACAACGATTGCTGGTCTTCCCTCTGCATTACTCGGGTCTGTGGCGTAGCACTTGGAGTTGGAAATGTAGAAAATATCTCCTCGCTTCGCCGGGACGCTCTTATTCATGTAATATGCCATTATTTCTTACCTCCCATAACTGCGATTGCACATTTCTGTTTGTCCTCCAACCACCACGAACACTGCTCGGTTACGCAGAAAACAGGCTGTGTGCCAATTTTCACGGTGTTATTCTCGTCTACGACAGTGTTAGTCGTGAGGAGAGGACAGATTTTGTTCTGTTCCATTTTCTGATAACCTCCTATATTTTCCGCAGTAACACTTTGAGGATTTGCACCTCAAAGTGTAGCGGCATTGATTATGTAGAGGGCAAGCGTGGCAGACACATCTTTTCTTACAGTCTTCACATCTTGTCTGCACGACATTCACCTCCGTTCTTTATTGAACTCGCCCCACAAGGGGGCGAGATTTTAGGATAAGAGAAAGACCGGGCGAACGCCAAGAGAATTGGAAGCGTTGTAGTAGGTCGCAAGACCGTTGTTGTCGACAATGGCGAAATGGGAAGCGGAATCTTCAACCTTGTTCTGCAACCAGTACCATTCCCATGTACCTGTCTCCGAGCCTTTGAAAGCGATACGCTCACGGCGGTTCTCCATGCCGTAGAAGCGTCTAACAGATACAGGCTCGTCCTTACCGTAAGGGTTCTCTCCGAAGATTTCACGCTCGGTAGGAATACGGAGCATATCAAAGCAGTTCGTCTGACCTACTCGCATACCAACCATGCGACCCTTGATTTCCTCCGGGAAGCTCTCGAAGATTTCTCCGTTCAACTTCTTGCGAAGGTCGGAATGTTCGTAGTCAACCTTTTCGGCTCTGCCGGGATTCTCGAACATTTTCTGCTCGTCCTTGAGACAGTCAACGGTGATGAAAAGCATACCGTTCGGGGTCTCACGAATGGCTTTCGCCTTAACCTTTTCCCCTGTGGTGAGTGTGAAGGAGATAATGTCTCCCAGTTCAAACAGTTCAGTGTCAATAGTCATGTTTCTCATAACTTCCATGATAAAATCCTCCTTAATCTTTATTGGATAAGTTTTTGTCTTGCTGTGATTATAAGATAACACATACAAGATTGAATGTCAATACCTAAAAGATAAATTTTTATCTTTTCTGTGCAAGTTATCGTCTTCTATGTTCAAGTGCTTTTCGCACTCCCTCTGAGCGTTGCTCGTATAGCTCACTGAATCGCCTATGTTCCTCACGAATGACTTTCTTTTCTTCCTCCCACAGTGCCTTTTCGTATAGGTACTCGGGACATACACCGTGACAGCCGGGGTGTCGCTTCGGAGCAACGCAGTCCTTACAGCATTTAATCTTCATCGCTTGTACCTCGTGACGCTGTTGCAGATAGTTCGCAGTTCGTTCCTATCAAGAGGTGGGTCACAGGCAACCGTATTGGCGTACAACAGCTCATCGTAAATCTGTGACTTGGAGTAGCCTTGATTGTGAAGCATACCAGCGAGGGAGGTGAGACAGATATTGCGGCTTCCGTCCGGGATTCTCGGATAGACTGGACGGAGCTTCACACGCCCATTTACGACAGGTTCTTCCCATACAGGGGCGTATATCTTGTCTCGCCCAACAACCACCTTATCGGAGGTCTCTCGAGCTTCCGGGAAGTATTTCTCCACAACATAATCAATCGCTTCTTGATTCTCGATGATTTCTCTGTAGAGAAGGGTGTTCCCGGTCATAATGAAGTAGCGAGCCGCCTTGTAAATCTCCACGCCAGCAAGATTGTTCTTGCCCTTGAAGGGGAGAGTTCCACGGAGTAGGATATGGAATCCACGCCCACTCCGGGATTTCTCCGTATAGCTGTGGCACTTACCGACAATATCAGCCCCGAGGACGCTCATAAGACCGTCTTCATCGTACCCCTCGTCAATATCAATCCCGACATACCCATTGTCCGCAAACACGAAACCGCAGTAGTCGTAATAGTGCTGGTTGTACGATTCGAGAGCAGTCTCGAAATCAGACCATGTTTCCGGGTTGGTGGAGGAAGCGGCTTCGTTCTCCCATGCTTTCATGGGGACTTTGCTTCCATCATTCGCACACACCCACTGGTCGAGTTTCTTTAATTCCTCGGGAATATTGTCATAGTAAACCACGCCGCTTTGCCACCTTTCTTTCCAGCTCATTTACGAGCTTCCAAACGCTGTCCTGTGAGATACCTTTGGACTTCGCCAACTGATAGATATTGTCCGGGACGGTATCGCCCTCACGATAGATATACAGGAGCATTGCTCGGTCATTATCGGAGAACGACTTGAGTGCGCTGTCACACGCCGCCCAGTTATGCTTGTCTGCTTCCGAGTGGAACTTAGGTCTGTCATGTCGAGCATAGAATCGCAGACAATGATTCACATACTCGGAGTAGAAAGTTCGGCTCATTTACTTGCCCTCCTTCATTTCCCCATACATGGAACTCAACTGGGCTTTCTTTGCTGTCTTCTTGACCTCAACACCCTCGAAATACCACTGGTTATCAATGCAGATAGGGTAGTCCGGGTTGTCAGATTCCACCAGCTTACCAGTGTCAATGATATGCTGTGCCGCAGACACGGAGAGGTTGTTCTTTACGAAATCCTTCCCGGTGCGGAGCAGAGCGTTCACTCTGCCGTTGACGTTCTTCAACTTATACATTGTGTATAACCTCCTTAAATTCATTATTCAGAGCTTCCACATCGACATTGCAAAGCTCCTTGAGTTTGTAGCGTTCCGGGTAGGTATCGTCCATTTCGTAGACCTCCCTCATGTGAATGTGTTCCTTCAACATATCCCGGTAGAATCTCTCGAGACGCTTCTTACCGAACCCGAGGTAAACATGAAGCGTCCACAGCACCATTGCGTCAATGTCGAGAGAATAGGCTTCGTCATGCTCAAGAATCTGTCGGTCGATTTCGTGGATTGCCGCCGCTGTCGCTCTTTCCTTGGCTGACTTCTCCGCATGAGAGACCATGTGGTCGAAATCACTGACTTTCAGATTCAGAGTGGGTTCTTTCTGCACCTTTATTCCGGCTTTCTTCTGCCTACGCCGTTCAGCTCTGTTCATTACCCACACCTTCCTTCAAGAGCGAACCATGAGGGAGGGTGAGAATCCAATCGCAGAACATACGCCACTCGTCCAGCTTGTGACCTCTGCGATATTCCAGCATATTCAGAAGGTTTTCGTAGGTCATAGTGACCGTTCGCTTCTGATTGAAAGAGGAGGGCAAAAGCTGAATCATGTTCCACCAAAACTGCTTACGCTCAACATCGGTGAAATCACCCTCACTCACGAGCCTGTTGTAATCGTTGTACCAGCCACGATTGTTGTTAAGCTCGTTAATCACAACACCGAGAATCGCCTTGCTCGGCTCGTCCAAATGCTCACAGGAGAAGTCCTCGAAGGTGAACTCCTTTGCCTGTATCTTGTGCATGGTGGAACAGCTATTAGCTGTCGTGCCGACCTTGTATGTATCGAACTCCTTCCACCAATAGAGAGGAGCGGTAATATCCACCGATACGAAAATCTGACGAAGGAACTTACGGTGAGGTGCGCCGCCACGAATGAGCCGGGTCATAAGGTCTTTATCATTGTCACCGATTGCATAGCACTCATACGGAGTACAGTCATGCTCCTTCGGGTGACAGATACCTTCTCGGTCGATGATTCCACACTTGCCGCAGTCAACCGCCGGGTAGCTGTCGGAGCGTTCCCAGCTATTGAGGGGATTTTTCATTCCTCGGATAGCGTGTTCCCAGCCCCATACATCGGGTTTCTCAAATTTAATCATCGCTCACTCCTCCTTAATAGCGGTTCTTGGCTCGAGACAGGCTTGCCATCTGACGCTTCATCATGTCCTCGTAAAACTCGTTGCTCGGGTTATCCACCTTGTAGCAAGGGCGGTCTCCGAAGAACACACAGTAGGTATCTGTGGTCTTCTCATGTACGATGGTGGTGTATTCCTCGGTCATAGCCGAACCAGCCATAACAGGCTCACCAGCTTCGGTCACATCGAACCCGGTACAGGTGCTACCCCAAATCTGTGAGAAACACTCAACACTGAAATCGAGGTAGACTTTCTTGCGGCTATCATTCTCCTTAATCTCGGCAATCTTCTGAACGAAGTCCGGGTCATGGGCGAGAGCCTGTTGTGCCTTATAGAGCAGAAGCTCCAAATTCGGGATTCTTGCCACCATACCTCACACCCCCTCTACATGAGAAGCGAGCATATCGGCTTGGTGTGTCCACAGAACATTTGTATATTTATGCACTGCTCGTGTATAATCGTTCCATTCGGACTTATCGCAGAAAGCTCCCATGTGATAGCGAATACACATGATTTCCTCCTCGGTGAGCTTGAAATACTGTGCCAGCACAATAACCGACTTATCACCGTGACCCTTGAGCAGAGTGTCCATAGCGTATTCCCACTTGGAATCGTCTCTGATTTCCTCGCCGCCGAGAGTTTCGGCAATGACCGGGTGCTGGTAGTTGTCCATCTTACAGAGGTCGTGGAACATACCAACCAGCAGAGGTGAGCGAGGGTTCTGCCAGTCAAGACGGCACTCCTCCGTGAGCTTCTTGAGGTAGTGAGCTACCATGTAGCTGTGGTCGAACAAACCACCCTCATAATTACCGTGATACTTAGTGCTTGCCGGAGCGGTGAAGAATCCCTTCTCCAACAGGTCTTTCTTGACCTCCGGGGGAACAATGTCACCCATGAGGTTATTGAACTTCTCAATACGTTCTGCCAGTGTCATACGTCACCCTCCTGTCTGTGAAGACTGCGCTCTTTCTCGAACCCATTCGGGTAACGGTTGCGGAGCTTGTCTACGTTCATCTGCAACACCGTCTCGAGGTCGTAGCCGATAGCGTGGGCGGTAACTGCGAGATACCACGCCACATCGCCCAGCTCTTTTGCGAGGTGAGCTTTGTCCAGCTCGTGACCTTGGAAGCGGTACTTCTTAACCATGTCCACACACTCGCCGGATTCACCACAGAGACCCATAACACCGTTGAGAAGAATCTCGTCATTGTTCGGGTGGTTCATGCCAGCCGCAGTGCGGAGAGCTTCGGTCTGATACTCATTGATTGTCATTTCTTTTCACCTCCGATAAACAGAAACTTGGTATCTACCTCCACAGTGAGTGCGGTAGTAACAGGGTGATTGTCAGCTTCAATCAGAGCGGACAGGTCGAACCCCAGCTTCTCAAGATACTCAACCGCCGTCTTTGCGTTCTTCATGGATTCCACATTCGCAATCACATTGATATAATTCTTCTCAATTTCACGAAGGGTTTCGGAACGCTTTGCTTTCAACTGACGGAGAGCGTCAGTACCGTCCGTGAAATCCTTCATAATGTACATACGAATGTTCTCTTTATCAGACAAATCAGAGAGCTTCGTTGTCAAAGAGGTGTACCAACCACAGGTAGTATCAATCCCTTCAACCTTCTCGAGAGCTTCTTTCCAGCGGTTCGCCACCGTATCAGCTTCCGAAATCAAACGGAACACCTCGTCCACAGTTTCATTGATTTTCAGAGCTTCGTCTCTCTGTGCAAAATAGGCTTTTTCAGCCGTTGCGTACTGGATTTCGACCTCTGCCTTTGCGTCACTCTGTTTGGCTTCCAGCCATTTCACCAACTGTCGTTTCGTCATAGTTATGACCCTCCTTCAATTCGATATATTTGTTCAGATACCAAACGGCTTTCTTCATGTCCTCGAGACCATTCTTCCGCTTGGCACGATACAGATACTTGAAAGCATTGCACTGACAAAAATTCAGAACAGCTTCCACGCCCTGTGTCTCGAGCATTACCTCAATGCACTCGAATTTCCCGGTCTCATAATGTGCCGGGTGATTGACATTATCTGTCATGCGACACCTCCTATTAAAAATCCGGGAGAGGAGCTTGCCCCTCCCGGCTGATTGCTTAACCCAACAGTGCGTCAATATCCAGTCCAGTCTTAGTCGGAGCGGAAGCAGTCTGTGTCTTAGGTGCGGCTTTCGGAGCGGCATTGTTACCACTGCCGAGAGTGAGCGCACGAGCGACAGGCTCGGTGTCGAAACCATCTGCCGGAGACTTGTCCCCGAGGTTTGCGAAAGTGACTTCCTTGTTTGGGTCTTTGTTGCTCGGAACTTTGGTGTGAACAACCTCTGCACGAATGTAGTGATTGATAAGCTGTTCCGGGTCAATGTCCTCCATCGTGTAGTCATTCATAGCCGTCTTAGCGAAGTAGGAGAAAGCGTTCAGAGCCTTTTCGTTGTACTCGTCATTCTTATCCTTGATAGAAAAACGCTCGGTGTGGGTTGCGCCCTGTGCGTTTACCAGCTTGATTTCGATACGACCGAAATCCTCGTCATAGGTTGCGTCATAAATGCGGAAAACGTATTCTCCCTCCGGGATAATTACAAAACCGCTCGTCATAGGGATTCTTGCCATTGTAGTGTCCTCCTTAAAAAATTCCTTTTTTCGTACTGTTGGCGAAGACGATTTCCGTCAACTTCCATGCCTGTTCCTCGGTGAAACCAGCCTTGATATAGCTGTTGTACATATTGTGAAGCTCAACAGCGGCTTCATCGTACTTCTCAACCTTGAGAGCTTCCTCACGTTGTTCTTCGAGAGCTTTCATTTCCTCGGTCTGCTTCTTATGCAGTTCCATGACCTGTTCGGTCAGTTCCTTACTGTTTGCCATGAATTTGTCCTCCTTATTTAACCGTCATACGGTAGGTTTCAGATTTCTTGCTGTACTTATCCAGCAATCCGTCAGCTTTCAGAGCGTCCTTATCAACGCTGGTAGTCTCGGAACGAGAGATAGTCCACACATAGGTAGAACCCTTGACCTCGACCTTCTTATCACCATCACGGAACTGCCCCATAGCGTGTTCCTTGATAATGTCATTGATGGTCTTGAGACGCTTCTCCTTGTCTGCGGTAGAAGCGGAAATCTTGTCCAGCTCCTTCTTGAGACCTTCGGCTTCTGCAATCAGAGCTTCAATGTCAGTCTCGGGAGACAGGGTGTTGGTGCGGAGTGCCGCAAGGATTTCAGCGTCCTTCTTCTCGTCATACTCCGGGGAGATACCAGTATCGACATAATCAACCCACCACTGCTCAACGGCGGCTACCTTGTCTGCGAAGTCCGGGTAACGCTCGGAGACCTTGAACTCAACAGTGATGGTGTTGCTTGCGGTCGGCTGATACGCCGCCGGGTCTTTGTAGTCCTTCTCGTCAAGGAAGGAAGCGACCATAATCACATCGTCCACACCGTACAGGTAAGCGTATAATGCCGCCTGTAATGCGTAATACTCGGGAACATCGTTCTGCCAGTCCTCCGCACGTTTGGTGGTCTTCATTTCGAGAACAGCTTCGATGGTCTTGCCGTCTTCACCCTTCATCAGATAGTCCCACATACCGCCGAGGTGTTTGCTCTCCGGGAAGAAATCTCCCCATGTCTTATTGAAGTAGTCCTCACCCCACACATCGGAAGGGCGAACAATGTCCATACCGTAGGACTGCTCCATGTAGCGAGCCTGTTTCGGCTCGATGGTCTTACCAGCAACCGTGTAGATAGTGTCCTCGAAGGGCTTCTCATAGGTCTTGGTAATCGCACACCACATTTCAAATGCGGTACTCCACGGATTCAGACCGAGGATAGTAGCGAAGCGAGTACCTGTGATTTTCTTGGTTCTCTTGGGAGGGGCAATCTGAATACGATTGCCCTCGAGCCACTTAATGTCTGCCATTACTTAGCCCCTCCTTCCAGCATTGCGGTAATCTTCTGAATCAGCGTCTCGCAATCGGACTTGGAAATCTCCGTGAATCCCTTGGTCTGTACTGCGATGTTCGCAATCAGTTCCTCCTTGCTCGGGTCAGCGTCCTTGAGCTTCTTGAGAACAGCTTTCAGACCCTTAATCTGTAAAGCAGAAGCATTGTCAGCCGGAGCAGTCAGATTCTCCTTCACTTCCTGTCTCTGCTCGGGAGTAGCCGGGGCTTTCTTCTCTGCCGCCGGAGCGGAAGCAGTCTCGCCATTGCCGAGATTTGCGTCAATGGAATCGCTCTCGCAAATGTCCAGCGCAATCATATACAGGTAACGGCGCATATAGGTGATGGAAGAACCGAGAGCTTGCATTTCGTTTGTAGCCTGTTTGCCAGCGTTGCTCACGATAGGAGCAATCTGATTGAACGGAGCAACGAACGGTACGGATTCCTCCGGGTTGTCGGTGTTGATGATGTTCATGGTTGCAACATCAGCGGTGAAGTTCACCACAGGGATAAGACCAACCTCATTGAAAATGCGGATAGCGGTCGGTACAATGTCCTCAAGCTCGAAGTATTTGAAGGACAGGTGCATATTCTTTCCTGTCTTCTCCACGTTCGCTTCAAGGAACTTCGCCCTTGCAGTAAGGAGCTTCTGATATACATTTGTGGTCTTGGTAGTAGTTGCCATTTTCTTTGTCCTCCTTGGCTTTTTAGTTTTTTCGGGTTTGATACCCTTGAAATCGTCAACTCGCTTTTTCGCCATTGCGATGTAGAAACTTCTGTCTACCTCGTCAATGGACAGCTCGTTATCGTTGTCGATGATACAGTGTTCCGGGAGAGAATCTATTTTCGCTTCGGAATCGTCCTCGGCTTTCACCTTGAAGATTTTTCCGTATCTCTCGTCCGCTGTGGCGTACACTCGGTTCACCTTCTGAACGGACTGCTTTTCACCGTCCACCACATGATAGGCTTCCCGGTACTTCGCCCCGGCTTTGGCGATAATCTGAAACTGGAAAATATCATCGCAACTATTGATGGTGTCTTCGACAGGCGTTCCGTTTACAAAGAACTCCTTGAGGGCGGTAGCCACAATCACACAGGAGTTATTGATATTGAAAGCACCAGCCGGAGCGATACCCTTCACGAGATAGCCGCCTTTGGTTTTTGCTTTGCCGCCCGGCTGAACCTCAACGTAGTTGTTTACGTCTTTCTGCGCTATCTTGACAACGGTATCTTCCTCGAGGTCAAAGCCTGTACGAGACTGCCATTCAGCACAGATAGCGGTCAGTGTGTCGTAGTCCTTCTTATCGCACTCGACCATGATACCGTCCGTGTTGAGCTGGACAATTCGCAGTCCTTCAATCTCTTGGTAACAATGCTCTGCAAGTTCCAGTAGATATAACTGCCCGGAAATGCAGACCGACCTACCCATGAGAGGGTCGTAGAGGTCGTTGTACTGATTCAGCAAGCAACCGTAGGTGGTGTTGCAAACCAGTTTCAGAGCGTTCGCCGTGTGCTTATCGCCAGCGGCTTTCGCTTTCATACGGCGGTCGAGAATGTCCTCGTAAATCTGCGGAGACGGAATGTTTCTGCTTGTGTACCCATTGATGGTACAGAGGTGTGGGTAGTAGCTTCCTACGTCCTCATTCCAAATTCCTCTATCCTTGGTTTCCTCCCAAAAGAAGTTTGGGATTGCACCATGAATACCGCCATACCCGAGTGTCACAGGACACTCACCGATGTTCAGATTGAACTTGCCTTTGAAAAGCTCACTGTCTGAAATGGAGAGGTCATACATTCTATCGAAGAAAGCGAAAACCTCGGGTGGTATGTACTCTTTTCGCAGATTGTCCGGGTACACATACTTGCGTTCATCATCGTGCGGCTTCTTGGTTGCTTTCAGCATTGCCGCAGTCAGTTTGGCGTTCGTCATACCCATTGCCTTGACTTCATCAAGACCAGCCAGCCGACCGAGGTTGATTTTGTTCTTCAAGTAGTCTTTACGAATGTCAATCAGTCTCTCGGCGGTATCAACGTCATGTTTGCAGTAGAACTCTGTCTCGGCTTTTTCCTCCGGGGTTAGAGGACGGTCAATGTCAAACGGTACGCTGGATTCTTTAACCGACATACCGAGGTGCCCTTCAATAGCTTTAAGAGATAGCCCCTGTTGCGTATCGTCTCGAATATCCACATTACTGAAACGGAAGTAGATACCATCGAGAAGCGGACACTGCCAGCCTTGCCCTCCGGCAATAATGAAATCGTTGACCTTTTTAATTTCCTCCGGGGCAAACCCGGCGGCAATCGCTTTGATGATGTACTGGTCGTAGTGTTTCGAGTTGAAACCGACATAGATACAATCATCGGACAATGCCATTTTCAGAGCTTCATTGTCGTTCCAAATACAGGTGTAAACACCTGTTTCCTTATCCTTGAGGGTTACGAGCCAGTCATAGGCGAAGACCTCACAGTCATAAGAAATCAATCGCATGGGCTTGTCCCTCCTTCCTTTACAAAGTAACAACCGTTCTTTCGATAGGTCGTACATCGCTTCTTATAGGACTTCACGAGGTAAGCTATATCGTCTACGAAATCATAAGCGATAGGGTCTGACTTCCCTTCAAAGGTACGAGCGATACGCCCGATACTCTGTGTCACCACGGCGTAGTCCTTCTGTGGGGTGGTGAGGTACAGACGCTCCAACCGTGGTACGTCCAATCCTTCCTTCGCCAGTGAGTAGGTAGCAAAAAGGTATTTCTTCTTGCCGCTCCTCATATCCTCAAGAGCCTGTTCTCGTTCAGCCTTGCCCTTTTTGGTAGTCATTTTGCCGTTTATCATCACAGCGTCCTTCTGCATATCAGCCGGGAGAAGACTTATCAGCACCTCGAGGTGATTCAGCCTGTCCGACAGAATCAGAGAAGGTCTCTGCTCAATGGAATCTGCAATGAGCTGATTCCGGGCGGCGTTTTCGGTAAGATAGGTAATGAGCTTTGTGTAGTTCAGCGTTCCGTCCGTGTTAAGGGCTTCCCGGCTTATCTGCACCCCTGTACCCACAGGGTAGATACCTACCTTCATAATCTTGTCAGCCACAGCTTCGTCCGGGACTTTGTAGGCAACCTCACCAACGAGGGCGTAGGTAGCTTTAATCATTCCATCTGACCTGTGTACCGTTGCTGACAGACCGTATTTGTGTCGTGCCGATAAACTGTTCAGCACTTTTTGATACTGTGTCACGGCGGTAGGACTGCCGCTGACCCTGTGTACCTCGTCTGTGATTATGCAATCCCAGTAGTCCCGGTACTGTGCGAGGTCGAGCTTGCACATGGTCTGAATCGTGGCGAAGGTGATTCCCTCACCGAGATTGACTTTTCCTTCCGTGATAGTACCCATGAGGTCTTCGCTCATATAGAGCTTGGCTCGTTCCTTACTCTGTTTAATAAGGTCGAGTGTGTGGCAGAGCCATAATGTACGCCGTCCCAGCCTTGCGGCGAGGGCAATACCCATCTGCGTTTTACCGCTTCCGGCGGCACTCTGTAATATCCCATACTTGGCGGCTACCATCGCTTGTACGGCGATTTCTTGGTAGTCATAAAGTGGAACATCGGCGTTATAATTTACCTCCACAGGGGCGGCAAATTCGCTCAAGAACAGTGCCTTATCGGATATGTCCTTCGGTAGTAGTCGGAGTGTTCCAAACGGAAGCACCAGCGTTGTTCCTCGGGTCTCATAGAGTGACAGGACTTTCGGCGTGTTACCGAGCCACAGGTTCATGCGAGATTTCTTCGCATATTCCGGGTTTGGTATGGTTAGGTTTCTCTTGCACCACAGCACCATTTCCGGGGTAGGGTTCTCGACTGTCAGTGTGTTTGAGACTTCAATCAGCATTTCTTCAACCACCTTTCCAGTGGCGTTCCATACTCTCGAATGTCCGTCAGATTCAGAGTTGACTTCTCATAGGAGAGAGCCACCATTGAAAAGTGAGGAATCATAATGATTTCGTCCTCGACCTTGAGTGCGAACCAGCCCTCGCCATTTCCACAGGCTTTCCATGTTTCCATAGCAAAGTGCTGATTTTCTTCCACTCTCGAGAGAGGGAATCGGTTGTTTGAACACACCTTACAGTCAATGAGGTACGCCGTTTTGTTTTTAACAGCGATAACATCTGCTGGTTGCCCGGCGGCGTTCTGCGCCATGTTGTGACACCAAAATCCATACTGGAACAGTAGCTCACAGAACTCGGTCTCAAAACTGTTACCGATTTTTCGGTTAGTAGCCATGTTCTTTCAGCACCTCCTTGACGGTCGAGTGAACGTCTTTATCGTCCACATAACTGTCAAGGTCTCGAATGAGTTCTGAAAGCTGTTCTATCTGATTCTGATAGTAATTCGCACAGTCCATACCCATGTGCTTATCAATCAAATCCTCAAAATCCTTCGGGGATAGGATTGTTTCGGGTCTGCCGTTACTTAGCGTCAGCATTTGTGGCATTTACATTCACCTCCTGTTCATACTTTTGCATGAGAGCAAGAACGCTCTCACTGTATGAGGTGGATTTGATACCGTTTTCCCATGCTTTCTTAGCACCGTAGTCACCCATGTTGTATGCCATCAGAGCTAAACCGTAGTCATTGTAGTTCTGAATGTACGAACCAATGACCTTAATTCCACAGAAAACATTCTGATATGGGTCAAGCATATCCGCTGTTCTGTATTCCTCTGCCAGCCATTCGTGATTGATGGTGTTAATCTGCATGAGACCGTAATCCCCGGTCTTACTAACCACTTCCGGGTTGAACTTGCTCTCTTGGTCTATCATTGCGATAATGAGTGACACTGGAACATTTTCGTCCGCACACACCTCGTAGATGTATCTCTGCAAGCTGTGTGAAAGTGGTACATCGAAGTATGTAACTTCTTCGGCAACCGGGAGGGAATCGGCTTCGTAGGAAGGAACTTCAACCGTCTCCGTTACGGTAACTTGTTTCTTCGGAGCGGTAGCTCGTCCTACGACAAGACCACCGATAAAGCCAATCAGTACCAGCGTACCGATGATGATATATGCTTGAATCACAGCGAGCTTATGTCTGTTGATTCTTTTTGTTTTTGTTCCTCTACATTGCGTAGCCATTTCTGAAAATCCTCCTCATTCTTAGGGTCTGCGTAAAACTTTGTGATGATACCCACTAAGGGTCTTGCGAGGTCATTTACCTGTACTTCTGACAGGCTCATTCATTCTCACGTTCCTTGAGAATTTCCTTGCAAACAGCGAGAATCTGCTTTGCCTTGGGATAGGTATAAACCCCTCGGAGAATACTTGACATCATAGGCGGCTGAACTGCATAACCTCGCTTCTGCAATTCCAGTATCATGTCTACCTGTGTCATTCCCACATTTGCCATTCTCTCTTTAATGTCCACGAATCTCTTACCTCCTTCACGATATAAATTCTTGAAATCAGAATTGCCATTGACAAATAGGCGAATTATTGTTATTATTCTTATAAGACCATCAATAACTATAACTTCCCGAAAACTGCCATTTTCGAGAGGTCGCTTTCTTATTGCCAATTCGCATTTTCCGAACTTCATATTCTTATTCTAATTCTTATTATGCGAATTGTCAATAGGAAAATTCGGTTTTTACGAATTTATTTTTTTCAGAGGAGGAATCACTATGACATTCGCAGAGAATATCAATCGTATCTGTGCTGAAAAAGGCACGAATCTGACCGCCATTGTCAAAGCTGTTAAGGGTTCAAGTTCTTTCGCAACAGCCATCAACACTAAAGGGTCATTACCGAAGGAATCCGAAATGCTGGAAATGGCAAAATTGCTTGAGTGTTCCGTCATGGACTTCTTCGCAGACGAGGAAGACTTACCCGAGACCAAACCAGCCAACGAAGACGAGGAAGACATTCTTCGTATCTACCGAGGACTGTCCCGGCGAGCGAAGCATGAGTTCATGTCTATGGCTTATGAATTTGAGAACCGTGAGGAGCTTGAGGGGGATAAGGGAACAACTGCGGCAATGTGATAAGGTCATTCCCTTCGCTTTGATATATAGAAAGAAGATATTGGAGGTGAGACTATCAAAGCGGTAATATATGCTCGTTACTCGAGCCACAACCAACGAGAAGAATCAATCGAGGGACAGCTTCGTGAATGTCACGAATTTGCTCTCAAGAACGACTTTATTGTCGTAGACGAATATATCGACCGGGCTATCTCCGGCAAGACAGACAACAGACCGAGCTTCCAGCGGCTTATCAAAGACAGCGAGAAGGGGCATTTTGACGCTGTGATTATGTACACCCTCGACCGCTTCGCCCGAAACAGGTACGACAGTGCCATTTACAAAGCAAAGCTCAAACGTAATGGTGTGAAGATTTTCTACGCCAAACAACCAATGCCGGACACCCCGGAAGGAATCATTCTTGAATCCGTCCTCGAGGGCTATGCGGAGTATTACAGCGAGAACCTTGCCCGGAGTATCAAGCGAGGTATGAAAGAGAACGCTCTCCACGGTATCGCTATGGGAAGTCCTGTGCTTGGTTATAAGATAGGAAATGACCGTCAGTATGAGATTGACCCAGTAGGTGCAAAAGCCGTCAGAACTATCTTCACGATGTACGCAGAGGGCAAGTCCAAAACGCAGATTGTAAACTGGTTGAATGAGCATGGGTTCAAGACCTCCCGAGGAAATGCTTTCAATAAGAACAGCTTGTCCCGGATTCTGCGAAATGATAAATACATTGGAGTGTACCGATATGATGATGTAGTCTTGGAGGACGCAGTACCTCCTATCATCGACAAGACCTTGTTCGATAAGGTGCAAGCAACCTTCCGGCACAACTACACAGCCCGGGCAAAAGCCAAAGCCATAGAGGACTATCTACTCACTACAAAGGTCTTCTGCGGTCACTGTGGCGAGCCTATGGTGGGTGAGAGTGGCACTTCAAAGACCGGGAAGATTCACCATTACTACAAGTGCGTAAATCGTAAGAGGAAGCATAACTGTGAGAAGAAAGTCGAGAAAAAAGAATGGCTCGAGCGGACTGTCGTTGAGTTCACGGTGCAACAGGTACTCACCGATGAAAACATAGAAAAAATATCCACTCGAGCTATGGAGCTGATTGAGAAGGAGCTTCAAGACACCTCCATTCTCATAGGTTTACAGGAACGATTGAAGGAGACCAATAAGAGAATCAAGAACCTCATGTCTGCAATAGAGCAAGGCATTATCACACCAACAACGAAGGAACGTCTTGAGGAGCTGGAAGAAGAACGCAGAGACCTCGAAGGGCAGATTGCCCGGGAGGAAATGAAAAAGCCCCTCTTGACGAAGGAGCGAATCATGTATTGGCTCGAATCGTTCAAGAGGGGTGATATAGAAGATGTTGAGTATCAGCGGCGTATCATCGACACGCTTGTCAACTCGGTTTATGTGTACGATGATGGGGACAAAGGACGCAAGCTCGTGTTGACTTTCAACATTTCGGGGAGCAATACGCTCACTATCTCGAGTTCGGATATTGAGCGCACAGCTCCACCAAAAACGACCGCTTAAAACAGCAGTGTTTTAAGCGGTCGTTTCTTTATATATTTTAAGAACGAATAGAAAATAGAAGCCATAGAAGCACCTTTCCATGCAGGAAAATTACCTGTATAGAGAGGTGCTTTTTCTATGCGGAGGATACAGCGCTAGAATGAAAAATGAATCTAAATGTATGTGTGCAAAATAGATAGAATGATGTGAAAGAGTCGGGCAGAACAAAATTTTTTTCGAAGACGGATGAGAAAAGTGCTGTTGAAAGATTGGGAAGTAAGATGAAAGCTGGCACAGAACATTTGCAGAATGACATATAGTGAGGACACAGGTTATATAAAGCGTGTGGGAAAAAATAACCCGTTGAGAGCAAGACAACAGAGGAAAGCGAAAATGTGTTTAACGGCATTTTGGGTATGGTTGCAAAAGAAAAGTAACTTTAATGTACGTTAAAAAGTGTGATTTTATGCGGGGGTTGCTTTTGAAATATTTTGGTATATAATAAAACCGCCCTGAAAGTAACTTGAAAGTAACTTGATGAAAAGGAGGAGGAAAATGAAGGTAATATCTGTAGAAGAATCGCAGCGGATACTACTGGGTCAGCAGGGAGAACATCTGGTACAGGAAATTGCATTCGATTTTGCTGCGTGGCAAAAGCAGTATGGGGACGGCAAAATTCAACTTCAGGTGCAGCGCCACGGCGATGAGGTGCCGTATCCGATTTTGCTGCAGGTAAAGGAAAATTTGGCTGTATGGCAGGTGGAAAAGCGGGATACAGAAAAAGCAGGCAAGGGTGAACTGCAGCTGGTATATGTGGTAGGAGGAGAGCGCATTGCCAAAAGCCGTTGCTTTACGACCTGCGTAACACCCAGTTTGAACAAGCCCGGGCCGGTACCTCCGTTGGAGCAGGCGTTTGGTGACAAGGTAGCAAAAGATGCAGCCAGAGCAGAAGCTGCGGCAAGCAAGGCGGAATCGTTTACCGTGAACAGTCCCAAAGTAGTAGATGGAACGTGGTATGTGTGGGATGGTGAAACCAATGCTTACAGGGATACCGGTGTGTCTGCTACTGCAGCAGGTCCTGCAGGTGCAACAGGTCCACAGGGGCTTCCCGGTGAACAGGGTGTTCCCGGACCGCGTGGAGAACAAGGCGTTCCGGGTGTGCCTGGTCCGCAAGGGGTACAGGGCGAACGCGGCAAAGAGGGTACCCCGGGTAAAGATGGCGCAAACGGTCTGTCAGCGTATGAAATCGCGGTAGAAAATGGATTCAGCGGAACGAAATCACAATGGCTGCAATCTCTGCGTGGTCCGCAGGGCACTCCGGGAAAGGACGGAAAAACACCGGTCAATGGTGTGGATTACAATACACCGCAGGAGCGGAAGGAATTGCTGGCGCCTGTGGGTGTATTTACTGCGACGTTCTTACTGGATGCCTGGCAGAAAGTCGGTGAAGCATGGGTGCAGACCGTGGAATGCACTGGGATGCGTGCAGCTTACGATGCAACATCGCCCTGGTGGTATAAGACCGAAAATACGGAGACAGACAGAGACCTGACGGTTGGCTTTGATAGGCTTTGTGCGGGCAGCATGGTGACGATGGAAGATGCAATCAAAGCAACGGTGCCGAAGAAACCTACCTGCGATGTACGAATCTATGTGCGGCGTGCTGTAACAGTGTGAAAGGAGGAAATGAATGAAAATATACGATGAAGCCGGTCAGTTGATGGCGACAGTACCGGATCTTGCAAAAGGCTGGTTGGAGGACACACAGCGACTGGTGCAGCACCATCCGGCGAAAACGGAGAAAAGCCATGTAGAAATCATGCAGGGGACACATGATTTACGGCGCATGGTGCTGGATCAACCGGAACAGGCGGCGTGGGATGAATATGAGTCGGTGCAGATTTATCACCCGTATAGCCCGGAAGAACTTGCCGAACGAGAAAAACCCACATTGGAGCAGCGTGTGGAAGCAGCAGAAAATGCACTGCTGGAGGTAATGCTGCGAGGAGGTGCAAATGTTTGAATTTTTACAAATCCAGTACAAACTGAAACATTTGGATGCAACACAGCTGACTCGTTATGTGAAAGCAGGCTGTATCGATGCGGTGGAATATCGACAAATTTGTGGAAAGGAGATGAGTTGATGGGAAAAGTTGGTGCAGGGGCTTCTATACCGGGAGTGAAAGCGTATCAGCTTGAAGGTACACTTGCACATCCGAGTTCGCCGGTGGCGTATTATAAGGCAACGGTCGCGAAAGATGGTGTTCTTTTTACAACGGTATCCAATACAACTACCGATGGCACTGCAGATGGCTATGGTACGAGTGTGTCCAGAATCCTTTTGAATGGAAAAAAAGTTGCAGCATCTTCTGGTAGCTGGTCGGGAAATGTAAGCGATAAACGTATGTTTGGTTCCAGTGCGGCAGCGAATCTGGTCGTTCATGCGGGCGACAACATTGGTTTGTATTGTGAAAACAGTGCAGGCCATGCAATCTACACCGCTACGGTGATTTCTACAGCTGGTGAGCTGCATTTTACCAGAACGTGACAGGAGGACAGGAGGGGGAACATAAGATGAATATTGTGGACGTATCGCGGCACCAGCGGACTTTCGATGCGCGGGTTGCAAAAGATGCAGGCGTGGACGGTGTGATTGTACGCCACGCATACGGAACGAAGAAAGATACACTGGCGCTGAGCTGGGCATCAGACATTAAAGCGCAAGGACTTCCGCTGGGCGGTTATGGTTTTGCGACCTGGCATTACAAGTCACAAAACGGTGGAAGCGTGCAAAAAGCACGCACTTTGATGCGGCAGCAGATCAATGTGTGGATTGCAGCGGCGCGTGAAAGCGGCTGTGATTTCTGGTTTGCAGTGGATCAGGAAATAGAACAGGGGCAGATAATGGGCTTGAACAAGCTCGACAACACAGCGCTGTTGAATGAGGCTTGTGATATCCTGCGGAATGCGGGTTTGCACCCCTGCGTGTATTGTTCGGTAGCGTGGGATATGAATTACATTCGAACCAGTGTGTTCCGCTATGACTACTGGATGGCACGCTATTACGATAACAAGGCGGATTTTGGAAGTGTCGGTGCATCGCTGGATGCGCTGCCGGATAATCGTTACACCCGTTGGATGCGTCAGCTTCGAGAGCAGGACCGCTTGATTGGCTGGCAGTTTGCAAGTATCGGATTTGGAAAAAAGTATGGTGCAGGCAGCGTCAATATTGATCGAAACGTGTTTTATCGCACGCCGACGGGATTTTCAGATTGGAAAAATCCGGTGCAGCCGCAGCAGCGTTTGCAGTATGTTGCGGTGGGTCCGCTTTCATCGGGAGATTTGCGAACGGTTCAAAACCGCCTGAATGAAATGCTGGTTGATTCTCATACAGTAAATGGAATTCTGTATACCGATGTACCGCTGTCAACGGGAGATCAGGCAGCGATGATTCGTTTGGCACAGGATTTGCAGGTTCCGGTACGATTGGGAGATCGACCGTTCACGGCGGAACGCTAAAAACAATAAGACCCGTGTAATGGAGAGGGAGGAGTGCAGATGAAAATGGAAGTGATGAATTTTTTGGCAACGTATCAGGAAAGCGTAACACATAATCCTTTTGTGATTATGGTTCTTTTGTGCGTGGCGGCAGATACGTTCTTTGGCTGCTTGCGCGCGGCGAAGTATCGCGCATGGAATTCCAGTCTGGGTATTGATGGCGGTATTCGTAAAGTAACCATGATTTTTTCGGTGCTGTTTTTATCTTTGGCGGACCAGCTGGTGGGGATCAACGTAATCAGTTGGTTTCCGGAAGCTGCGGTTGCGGTGTTAGAAACCATTGGTATCCATACTTTAGGTCTGGCAGAATTTTTTTGCGTGGTATATGTGTGCTATGAAGCGGCAAGCATTTTGAAAAATATGCTGTTGTGCGGTGTGCCTGCTCCTGCTGGGTTGCAGGAAAAATTGGCAAAATGGCTGGATCAGATGACGGATGAGAGTACCGTGAGCGTTGCGGAAACGTTGGCGCAGCATCATAAAACACAGGTGCCGAAGAAACAGACAAAGCAAAGCGATAACGAAAAGGTATCTTAATAAAGAGCCCCGAGGTGCGAAAGCATCTCGGGGCTTTTCCATATGAGGGAAAATCAAAAGTATATTGCGGGAATTTGATGTGGCACACAAAAATAAAATAGTTTTGAATATCTTTCAAAAAAGGGTTGACAAAGCGGTAACTCTACAGTATAATATACCTTGTTGAAGCGATATGCGGATGTGGCGGAATTGGCAGACGCGTTAGATTCAGGTTCTAATGGCCGCGAGGTTGTGGAGGTTCAAGTCCTCTCATCCGCACCAAGACTCATCACGAAAGTGATGAGTCTTTTCTTTTTGTTGCAAAGTGTTTTCATAGAATAAGCAGCGCCCGCTGCCTGTTATCAACAGGCGGCGGGCGCTTTTCTGTGTATGGGAATCTATTATAAAGGGTAACGGCAGAGATAGTCGCTGACAATACGCATGGGGTCAGAAACCCACTTGTCCCGGTGGTGGAGCAGCTGTGCCCAGACTACCGGACGCAAAGACGGATCAGTTTTTACCTCACAGAGTTCACCACTTTCCAGCATGGGACGGCAGGCGTAATCCGGAAGCAGAGAAAGACCGCAGCCTTTCGATACCAAATCACAGAGCAAATAGGTATCGCCGCTGACAAAGACCGGTGTAATCTCTAAAGAATGTGCAGCGAGAGCTTCGTCCATCAGACGGCGATAGCTCATATCTTTTTCGGTCAGCAAAAAAGGCTGCTGTACCAACTCTTCCATGGGGACATAGTCGCGCTGAGCGAGGGGGTCGGTGGGGGCGCAGATAAAGTGTGTTTGCACCTGCGTTTTTTGCAAAAGAACATAATTGATATTTTGGATGGGACTGTCCATTGCATAAATCAGATCCGCTTCATTCTGATTCAGCATCCGCAGCAGATCCGGTGTGCCGGCGGTCGCACATTCGATGGTGATTTGCGGATATTCACGATGCAGTGCGGGGAATACCCGGTCAACCAGAGATACACAAAGGGATGCCGCCAACGCAAGCCGAACAGAACCTTCAATTTTCTGCGGGGCAACGGTAGCACGCCGAAACTCCTGTAAATCGGTTTGAATCTGGTGCGCACATTTCAATAAGCGAAATCCAGGATCGGTCAGAGTAACAGTGTGGTTGATTCGCTCAAAAAGGGGGAATCCCAGTTCATTTTCTAACTGACGAATCTGAAAGGAAATGGTGGATTGTGAATAACCCAGCTTTTCACCGGCTTTGGTGAAGCTTTGCAGTTCTGCCACATGAATAAAGGTGGTAAGGTTTTTAAGATCCAAGGCGGTATCCTCCTGTTATCGAAAAAATAGATGGTAACTATCTTTATTATCAATTTTACAAATGCTACTTTGTACTGTATACTAACTCTTGTAATAATTCAAGTGTGAGGGCAAGAAATATGCGGATTCTTTACTTCTTTTATAATCTGTTGTGGTCAGATATGTTTTTCATTCCGCTGCCGGGTGGCAGCAAGCTGGGTATCTCGTTGCTGGTTCTGTTGTTGGTGCCAACCGGTATCTGGCTTACATTTCGCAGCCGCTTTGTGCAGGTTCGAATGTTCAAAGAAATGCTGCACATAGCAACACGAGATAATGCTAAGGGAAAAGATGGGCATATCTCCGGATTTCAGGCTCTGGTCATTTCCACAGCAACCCGTGTTGGTATGGGCAATCTGGTAGGCGTGGTTGCAGCTATTTCGCTGGGTGGCGCAGGTGCTGTTTTCTGGATGTGGATATCGGCACTGATTGGTTCCGCTACCGCTTTTGTGGAAGCTACACTGGCGCAGCTCTACCATGAAAAAGATCCGCTGTATGGTGGTTATCGCGGTGGTCCGGCATACTACATTCACGCCTATGCGGCACGGGTACGCCATAAAGACCCGAAGAAAATGCGGTACTCTGTTCTGGCAGTGCTGTTTGCCATTTCCGGTTTGATTTGCTGGTGCGGTATCAGTCAGGTTGTGGGCAATTCGGTTTCTTCTGCCATGTTCAACGCATTCCATATTCCGCCGCTGTACACCGCAATTATACTGGTGGGTATTTGTGCAGTGATCGTTCTGCGTAAAAACGCTACAGTCAAGGTGCTGGATGTGGTGGTTCCCATTATGGCAGGCTGCTTCTTTTTGGCAACGCTGGTGATTATCGCCATGAATATTACCCAAGTGCCGCATGTGTTCCGCATGATTTTTGAAGAAGCTTTTGGTTTGAAGCAGGCAGTTGCAGGCGGTTTGGGTGCTGTGGTTATGAACGGCGTAAAGCGCGGACTGTTCTCCAATGAGGCTGGCTCTGGTTCGGCACCCTGTGCAGCAGCGGCAGCAAAAATTGACCATCCGGCACAGGAAGGTCTGCTGCAGGCGTTTGGCGTATTTATTGATACGATCGTTATTTGCAGCTGCTCGGCTATGATCATGCTGCTGGCTCCGCAGGAAGTTATAGCAGGTCTGAGCGGTATGGATTTGCTGCAGGCTGCGATGAACCATCATTTCGGTACTTTTGGCGTGATTTTTATTGCGATCACGCTGCTGCTGTTCAGCTTTTCCACCTTTGTGGGTATTCTGTTCTATGCACGTTCGAACGTGGCATACCTGTTTGGGGATAAGTGGTGCTGGCAGACCGCATACAAAGTGCTGGCGCTGGTGATGCTGTTTGTAGGCTGCATGGCAGCGTACACCTTTGTATGGGATTTGGGCGACGTAGGTGTTGGTTTGATGACTGTGTTCAACCTGTTGGCACTGGTTCCGTTGGCAAAAGAAGCAATGGACAGCCTGAAGGATTACGAAGAAAAAATCAAAGAGCGCAAAATGATGCGATAACAAAAGGGAGCTGGGAAACCAGCTCCCTTTTTTCTGTTGCAGCGATGGGCTTGCACTTGTGTCAGTGCATCCGTATACTAAAGAAAACAAACCGAAAAAAGGAGATACTATGGTTAAAGAACTGATGCATGACCCCATGTTTTTGCAGCGCAAGGCAGAACCTGCCACACAGGAAGATTTTTCTGTGGCACAGGATTTGCTGGATACATTGATTGCCCACGAAGACGAGTGCGTGGGTATGGCTGCCAATATGATCGGTGTGAATAAAAATATCATTGCATTTGATAACGACGGTACTTACATGGTGATGTTCAATCCGGTAATTGTCAAAAAGTCCGACAGCTATGAAACAGAGGAAAGCTGTCTTTCCCTATTGGGTGGACCGCGTAAGACAAAACGCTGGAAAAGCATTAAGGTGCAGTACCAGACAGAGAAGATGCAAACGCGCTATAAAACATTTACCGGCTGGACGGCACAAATCATTCAGCACGAAGTGGACCATTGCAGCGGCATTTTGATTTAAACGTTAAAATCCGGCAGAATATTTCGACATTTTGGCAAGAGAAAGCACAAAACAGGGCAAAGCAGGTCGGAGCAAGAAACATCACCGGGAATACAGCCCCTTTTTGACAAACGGTTTCGGTTGCACACGCGGATATACGGCGGTACAATAAAATCGAAAGGGGATGCCGGCAATATGGAGCAACAGACCGAGTATATTCGTACATTTTCGGAATTAGAGGGTCTGCAGTCAGCGCACCAGCTTACCTATCGGATTCGCCCGCAAAATGGAGGTTGGTACTTTGAACTGGAGCAATGTACGAAAACAGAATGTCAGCAGGAAGCACTGTTATTGCGCTGTCCGGAACAAGCCGCACATCATCTGGTTCGTTTTTTATATGAAAATGCAGTTCCGCTGGAAAGCTGGCAGGACGTGGTAGCTGATGCAATCCCTAATATTATGTAATTCACCCCAAAAGTCGCTGACGGGAATCGTCAGCGGCTTTTTTGTATCGGTATGGGGGAGCTGTTATGCAGTCAGACAGAGGTAATGCAAACTGTCTTGACAAGACAGAGAAAAAACCGGTGGATTTTTCAATACTTTAGTGCAGAAAACAACTTTACATCCGCGGGAGCCTCCTCTATAATGGTTAAAATATCAACAAAAAAGTCGAAAATGCGGCATAGCGATGCCGAACAAGGAGCGTGCAATCATGCGGATCTGTGATAAATTCAAAGAAAAATCCTGCGTGTTTTCTATCGAGGTTTTTCCACCGAAGAAGGTCGGTGCGAGTATAGAATCTCTATATCCTACGTTGGAGAGCTTAAGTAAACTGAACCCGGATTATATCAGCGTGACGTATGGTGCGGGAGGCGGCAAAGCCAGCGATGCAACCGGAAAAATTGCAGCACATATTAAAAATGATTTGCACATCGAATCGCTGGCACATCTGACTTGTGTCAATGCAACCAAGGAACAGGTGGAGCAGACACTGGCTACCTTGAAAGCGGAAAATGTGGAAAACATTTTGGCACTGCGAGGCGATATTAACCCGGATGTACCGCGTCAGGTGGATTTTATGCACGCCAGCGATTTGGCACGCACCATCACACAGACAGGCGAATTCGGTGTGGCAGGTGCCTGCTATCCGGAAGGTCATGTGGAGAGCAACAGCCTGAAAGAGGATGTGGATAATCTGCATTACAAAGTAGAAGCTGGCGTGACCCATTTGATTACCCAGCTGTTTTTTGATAACATCAGTTACTATCGCTTTTTGAATATGACCCGAAAGGCAGGCATTTCGCTACCGGTACAGGCAGGTATTATGCCCATTGTAAACAAGCGTCAGATTCAGCGCACCGTAGCGCTCAGTTCGGCAAGTCTGCCCCCGCAGTTTACCAAAATGATTGCAAAGTATGATAACGATGAACAGGCTTTGTTTGATGCGGGTATCGAATATGCGGTTGAGCAGATTCGGGATTTGATCAACGGCGGTGCAGATGGAATTCATTTGTATGCAATGAACAATGAAGTCGTTGCGCAGCGTGTGTATCAGGGTATTTGTGATTTGCTCTAAAGGAGGAAATAGGATGGAGCTGACGCTGCCAACAGCGATTGACCAACAGCAAGCACTGCGATATCTGGGAATGCAGCATGGCGCAGATGCAATGACCCAGCAGCTTCTGAATCAGGCAGAGAGGGAACTGCTCACTGTAGCAAGACCCCGTGCGGTAACAGTTTTTGCAGAGTGTTCCGCACTGGCAGAGTACTGCACCGGACAGGATATTCAAAAGCATTTAGTAGGCTGTGATGGTTGCATTTTACTGGGCTGCACTTTGGGCGCAGGTGTGGATACTGCATCCCGTGTGGCTTGCGCAAAGGATATGGCGTATGCAGTGGTACTGGATGCAATAGCATCGGTGCTGGCAGAGGAAATGGCGGAGCAGGCGGAGCAAATTTTGCGTCGTCAAGTGCAGGAAAAAGGAAGGTTTTTGACGGGGCGTTTTTCGCCCGGTTACGGAGATTGGCCCATTGCTGTGCAGAATGAGCTGATTCGCTTGTTGGATGCACCACGAAAAATCGGGCTGTGCGCAACGCCATCCCATTTGATGGTTCCGCGTAAGAGCATTACTGCTATTTTGGGTGTAGCAAATCACCCGGTGACCGGTCAGCGGGCAGGCTGTGCGCACTGTACCCTGCGGGATAAGTGCAACTATCGCAAGGAGGGAAAAACCTGTGGAAACGATATTTGATCAAAAGCGTATCCTTTTATTAGATGGTGCAATGGGTACGATGCTGCAAAAGAGCGGATTGCGTCTGGGAGAAAGACCGGATTTAGTATCCATTACTCATCCGGAAGTAGTGCAGGCAGTGCATCGCGCCTATATTGAAGCAGGCAGTAACCTGATTGCATCCAATACCTTTGGTGCCAATGCTAAAAAGTTGGCTGGATGCGGGTATACAGCTGAACAGGTGGTTACTGCGGGTATCACCGCTGCAAAACAGGCGGCTTCTGGTACAAATGCGCGTGTCATGCTGGATGTTGGCCCCATTGGGGAGTTGTTGGAACCGGCAGGCGCATTGAAATTTGAAGAAGCCTATGAGATTTTCCGTCAGGTCATGGTAGCGGGCTGGCAGGCTGGTGCAGATGCAATTTTGGTGGAAACCATGACCGACCTGTATGAGCTGAAAGCTGCCATTTTGGCGGCAAAAGAAAATACCCCGCTGCCTATTTTGACATCAATGACGTTTGAGGCTGGCGGCAGAACCTTTACTGGATGCACGGTGGAAGCATTGGCGATGTTGGCAGAAGGTATGGGTGTGGATGGCGTTGGTATTAACTGCTCACTTGGTCCTGCGGAAATTTATCCGCTGGCAGAGCGGCTGTGCAAGGCAACCAATCTGCCGGTATTTGTGAAGCCCAATGCAGGGTTGCCTGACCCAGCTACCGGAACCTATGACATTGACCCGCAGCAATTCTGCGAAGCACTGGTTCGCTACCGAGAGCTTGGTGTTTCTGCGGTAGGTGGATGCTGCGGCACAACACCGGAATATATTGCACAGCTGAACAAAGCATTCTGCAATATGACACCAGTGTGTCGCAAGCCGGCACATTACAGCGCAGTATGCACACCGACCAGAACGGTGTATATTGATACTGTGCGGGTGATTGGTGAACGCATCAATCCGACTGGTAAAAAACGCTTCAAAGAAGCTTTGCACAACGGAGATATGGATTACATCCTGACGCAGGCAACCGAACAGGCGGCTGCGGGTGCAGAAATTCTGGATGTAAATGTGGGCTTGCCGGGTATTGACGAAAAAGAAATGATGGTCCGTGCGGTCAAAGCGGTGCAGAGTGTATGCGATTTGCCCTTGCAGTTGGATTCGACCCGCGCAGATGTGCTGGAAGCTGGTTTGCGCGTGTACAATGGCAAGCCAATCGTCAATTCGGTCAATGCGGAGCAGGCAGTGCTGGATCGGATTTTGCCTATTTGCAAAAAGTATGGTGCGGCTGTAGTAGGTTTGACGCTGGATGAATCCGGCATCCCGGCGAAAGCGGAACAGCGCTTTGCTCTGGCAGAAAAAATTGTGCTTGCAGCAGAAAAAGCCGGGATTCCGCGCACGGATGTATTCATTGACTGTCTGACGCTGACCGCCAGCGCACAGCAGGAAGCTGTGGCAGAAACCCTGAAAGCCGTACAGATGGTCAAGCAGCGTCTGGGTGTAAAAACGGTACTGGGCGTTTCCAATATTTCTTTTGGTCTGCCCTGCCGGGAATATCTGAATACCAGCTTTTTGACGCTGGCAATGGCGCATGGACTGGATTTGCCCATTATGAACCCAAACACCGAAGCAATGATGGCGGCGGTAGCAAGCTATAAGGTTTTGTATAACATAGACCGGGATTCAAAAGCCTATCTGGCACGGTATGCAGAACAAACCGTGGCAAAGGCAGCTGCAGGTCAGCAGGAAATTTCGCTGTATGATGCGGTGATGCAGGGCTTGAAAACCCCGGCGGCACAGGCGGCAAAAGCGGCATTGACCACACAGCAGCCGGAAGATCTTATCAATACCGTTTTGATTCCTGCTTTGGATGCGGTGGGTACTGGCTTTGAAAAGGGAACTTTGTTTTTACCCCAGCTGTTACAGGCGGCAGGCGCAGCACAAGCAGCCTTTGATGTGGTGAAAAATGCCATCCTTGCTTCTGGGCAGAAGAGCACCGGAAAAGGAAAAATCGTGGTTGCAACGGTGCGGGGCGATATCCATGATATCGGTAAGAATATCGTGAAAACTCTGCTGGAGAATTACGGCTATGATGTGATTGACTTAGGGCGTGATGTACCGGTAGAAACGGTGGTTCAGGCAGTGCGGGAGCATGATGTGCATTTGGTCGGGTTGAGCGCATTGATGACTACCACGCTGGGTAGTATGGAACAGACCATTCAGGCACTGAAACAAGCACAGTTGCCCTGTAAAGTTATGGTGGGCGGTGCGGTTTTGACACCGGATTATGCGGCGCAGATTGGTGCAGATTTCTACGCCAAGGATGCAAAACAAGCGGTGGATATTGCCCGACAGGTATTGGGCTGAGCAATCGCAATAAAAAAGGTCCTGGATTTCCGAATGAATCCAGGACCTTTTTTATTGAAAATTGACTTGAGCAGTGATTACTCAGCGGGTACGTTCTTTACAAAGAAAGCAATACCGCCTGCACCGGGACCAGCGTGGGTACCAACAACAGTACCGATGTGCTCGCATTTGGGCTCGGGCAGATGCAAGTTGGAAACCAGATACTGGCGCACAGGTTCCGCAGCCTTTTTATAGCCGGAGTAGCCAACCAGATATTCCATATCGGTGTCCAAACCACCCTCGGTGTCAATCATCTTGAACAGCTGTACATAAGCACCGGGCAGACCACGCGCTTTACCAGCCAGACCAATTTTGCCATTGCGGACAGCAACCAGCGGTTTGATGCCCAGCACACTGCCGGCAAAGGCTTCCGCACCGGAAAGACGACCGCCCTTGCGGAAATACTTCAAATCATTCACAACCGCCAGAATGCGGATGCGATGCTTTTCGGTTTCCAGCGTGGATACGATTTCCTCAGTAGTCTTGCCTTCGGCACGCAGACGCAGCGCAAGGCGCACCAACAGCTGCAAGCCCAGAGTAGCGCTCATGCTGTCTACGATAAAGATGCGATTGTAATCGCAGGTTGCAGCAGCAATCTGCGCAGACTGGCAGGTACCGCTCAAACCACCGGAAAGCAGAATGGCAATTACATCATCGCCAGCTTCCTGTGCATCTTCAAAATGAGAGAGAAACTGACCGGGGCTGGGCTGGCTGGTGGTAGGCAGATTATGGCAGGTTTCCAGCTTAGCGTAAAACTGCTCGGGGGTCAGGTCCATACCGTCGCGGTAGCTGATGCCGTCCTCAAATGTGACCTGCAAAGGCACCAGCTCCACATTCAGTTTTGCAGCTTCGGCAGGGAGAATATCAGCGGTAGAATCCGTCAGAATACGAATCATAAGAATCTTCCTTTCTCTGCGGCCTTACAGACCGGTGAAAAAATCATGCAGGATGCTCAGCGCACGCGCCAAATCCTCCATCTGGCTGGGGGATAACTGGTGGCTTACATCCTGAATCAGTTTGCGGTGAAATTCATTGTGATGCGCAAGGGCAGTATCTGCCTTTTCGGTCAGGCGCACCGAAACCTTGCGTTTGTCGTCCTGGTAGCGCTGACGGACCAGATATCCTTTTTGTTCCAGCGTTTTGACCGCCACAGTAAGGGTGCTGGCGGTAATGCGCAGCTGAGCGGCAAGCTCGCTCATGCTGGGATTTTCACCGCTGCGCTGTACTACTTCCAGAACGTGCAGCTCGCTGACAGAAAGATTTTTACAGGGACCATCTGCCAAGCTGGCTTCTTCCAGATGCAGCACATCGTTGAAAACTTCTACCAGAAAGCGGTTGATTTGCTGTTCGGCTTGTTTCAAGCACGTCACCTCATCATGATAAAATAGTTTGAAGTTCAAACAATGCGATTATACGCATGGGAATTGAATTTGTCAATCTATTTTGATATTCAAAGTAAATTTCAGGAGTGAAAATTGGAGACTTTCATAAAAAGAACGAAAAAGAGAAACGGAAATAAGATGAATTATCTGACGCAATATTGATTTTGCGCATACAATATAATATCATTTAGATATCAATCAAGGAGGCGATTGCTATGACGGAAAAAGTATTGCGTAATAAAAATCATGGTCTGGCAGTATTGCTGTGCACTCTATTTGGCGATATTGCAGCCATTGGCGGCATCTTTGCACTGGTGGCTTCGGCAGGGATTTTGCAGGTTTGGCTGCAGGTAGTTCTGTGGGCGATTTGTTTGGGATGGATCGTTGCCAGTTTGTTTTTGTATTCCGGTCTGCGGATTCTGCGTCCGCAGGAAGCGCTGGTGCTGACCCTGTTCGGCCAGTATATTGGTACGTTGAAGGGTGAAGGCTTTTACTGGGTCAATCCGTTCTGCTCCTGCATCAACCCGGCAGCAAAAACCAGACTGAGCCAGTCCGGCGATGTGGATAAAGCCAGCGTAAATAATTTGACCATTACGCCCCAGTCGGCGGATGGCTCTGGCAATCGCATTTCGCTGAAGCTGATGACGTTGAACAATTCCCGCCAGAAAATCAACGATTGTCTGGGTAACCCGGTAGAAATCGGTATTGCAGTAACCTGGCGTGTGGTGGATACTGCAAAAGCTGTTTTTGCCGTGGACAACTATAAAGAATATCTGTCTTTGCAGTGCGACAGTGCGCTGCGTGATATTGTGCGCCTGTACCCGTACGATGTGGCACCGGATGTGGATACCACGGGTGACGGCATAGCCGACGAAGGTAGTCTGCGCGGTTCCAGTGAAGTAGTTGCAGCCCGGATTCGGGATGAAATCCAGAGCAAGGTTCAGATTGCAGGTCTGGAAATTGTGGAAGCACGGATTACATATTTAGCTTATGCGCCGGAAATCGCCGCAGTAATGCTGCAGCGTCAGCAGGCTTCGGCTGTAATTGATGCGCGCAAAATGATTGTAGACGGCGCAGTCGGCATGGTGGAAATGGCTTTGGAACGACTGAACGAGAGCGGTGCGGTGGAATTGGACGAAGAACGCAAGGCCGCGATGGTATCGAACCTTTTGGTTGTGCTGTGCGGCAACCATGATGCACAGCCGGTCGTCAATTCCGGCAGTTTGTACTGATTGTGGCAAATCCGAAAAAACAAATTCCGCTGCGCTTATCGTCCAAGCTGTATGAGGAACTTTCTGCCTGGGCCGAGGATGATTTTCGTTCGGTGAATGGTCAAATTGAATATCTGCTGACGCAGTGCGTCAAGCAGCATAAAAAGAACGGGGGTACTGTCCCGAAAACCTTTGACGAACAGGAACCGGAGGATTCACAAGACCCTTAAGACAATATACAGATTCAGAAAAGCGTATTCCAATCAAGATGCGCGGATTAGGAGAATCCATATGAAGAAAACCAAAATGATCGGATTGCTTTTGGCAGCAGTAATGGGAATTGCCATGCTGACAGGCTGCGGCGAATCGGATGAGAGCCTTTCCAAGAAGGCATATAACAGAGTTCGTGCAGATGCTGCCAATGCAGTTCATTACCGAACGGAGCGCACGGCTGCGTATAATGGCGAAGAAGAAGAAATCGCACCCACGGAAGTTTGGTATGTGGATGCAGAGACCTGGGCTTATAAAGTAACTTGGCCAGAGATTGATGAAGAACAGCTTGTTGTCAAAACAAACGGTGAGATTCTGGCAAAATGGAATGATACCGAATGGACTCAGCTGGAAGAAAACATGGTGATGCCGCCGATCAGCGGTAATGCGCAGCCGGAATGGGAAGAGTTGGAAATGATCTTTGTTTCCCATGAAAAGAAGAATGATCTTTATTCTATTACCTGGAATAAAGAAATCGATTTGGATGGCAGCGGAAATATGACTACCGCGACATGGACCTTTACGTTCAATGAAAGAAACGAGCTGGTACTGTGGGAAACACAATCAGAAATGCCAATCGAAGCAGAAATTGAAATCGAAGCCCTGATGAAGGGAAAAACAGAGTATTTCTCGTTTAGTACGCAGGAAGTGCAAAAAGACATCGATGCAATGTATGCCGAAGCTACAAAAGAATCATAAATAAAGAAAAGGCTCTGGAATGTTTCATTCCGGAGCCTTTTTGCTGATGATGGAAAGAAATAAATGGAATCTTTATGCAATCTTAATATGAAACGGGTTTTCTTTATAAGGCACCAATATGAAATTCGATAGGATAAAGGCATTCACAAGTTGAAATGTGTTTGCAGCATCCAAAGGGAGACGGCTGTGCTATAATAAAATAGAAAGGCGAGAGGATACCGTTTGAGATAAGAGGTTCTTGTATGGAAAAAACAGAACGATATACGGTACCCCATGTGCAGCCGCGCACACGGGGACAACTGAAAATTTTTTTCAGCTATGCGGCGGGTGCGGGAAAAACACGCGCCATGCTGCAGGATGCATACAATCTGCAAAAGCAGGGGACAGATGTGGTGGTCGGCTGGATTGAGCCGCACGCCTGGTCGGATGCAGAAAAACTGGTCAATGGCTTGGAAACCCTGCCGGTATCGGAACTAGTAACCAAAGGTTTTGATTTGGATGCCGCACTGGCACGAAAACCGCAGTTGATTCTGGTAGAAGGTCTTGCCCATGACAGCGTACCCGGCGGCCGACACGAAAAACGGTATCAGGATATTGAAGAACTGCTGAATGCAGGTATCAATGTATATACCACTTTGAATGTGCAGAGCATCGAAAGCCTGAATGACACCGTGCGGGCGATTATGGGCGTTTCGGAACCGGAACGCATTCCGGATTCGGTTTTCGATCGGGCAGAGCAGGTAGAAATGGTGGACTGCGACCCGCATCAACTGATGCGGCGGATGCCGAAGGAAAGCAAAAAATCACTTACTTTGCAGGATTTGTCTGCTTTGCGTGAGCTTGCGCTGCGCCGCTGTGCGGATCATGTCGATCGGGAAAGCGGCGGACGCGGCAGCAATGGGGAATATCAGACAGAGGAGCATATTCTGGTTTGTCTTTCTTCGTCACCATCCAACGCAAAAATCATCCGAACCGCTGCGCGTATGGCGGGGGCATTCAAGGGCAAGTTTACCGGTCTTTTTGTGGAAACACCCGATTTTTCGGCTATGAGCGAAGAGGATCTGAATCGGCTGCGTGCAAATATGCGTCTGGCAGAGCAGCTTGGCGCAAAAATCGAAACCGTATACGGCGAAGATGTTTCGTTCCAAATTGCGGAATTTGCCCGGTTGTCCGGTGTTTCGAAAATTGTGATTGGCCGCAGTTTTGCCACAAAGGAGCGGTTTTTCCAAAAACAAAGCTTGGCGGAAACGCTGATCGCGCACGCGCCCCAGCTGGATATTCATATTATCCCGGATTCCATTTCCGGCAGCGCACCATACAAAAGGTTGCTTAAAAGAAGAAATAAATTTCCGCTTTCCGTGCGGGAGATTCTGAAAAGTGTGCTGATTTTGGCAGTCGCAACGGGCATCGGTTTTGTGTTTCACGGGTTCGACTTTGCAGATGCCAATATCATAACCGTGTATGTGCTGGGAGTGCTGGTTACGTCAGTCGTGACGACGGGGCGTATTTACAGTCTGGTGTCGTCTCTGATTAGTGTGCTGGTTTTTAATTTTCTCTTTACAGAACCGCGCCTTACGTTTCATGCATACGACAATGGCTATCCGGTCACGTTCCTGATTATGTTCCTGGCTGCGCTGCTGACTAGTACGCTGGCGGATAAGCTGAAGGAACACGCTAAAAAATCTGCACTGGTGGCGTATCGCACGAAAGTCTTGCTGGACATCAGCCAATCGCTGCAGCAGGCAAAAAGCAGAGATGCTATTTTGCAGGTGACGGCACACCATTTGATTCAGCTGATGCAGAAAGACGTTGTGGTTTACACAGCGGATGAAGGCAAGCTCAGTGAGCCCAAGGTATTCTTTGCAAGAGAACTGGAATTGCCGGGTCAGGCAGACCGCTATTGCACAGACAGTGAACGTGCTGTGGCGCAGTGGGTACTGCAAAACAATAAGCATGCCGGCAAAGGAACCCAAACTTTTGCGGGAGCAAACTGCCTATATCTGGCAATTCGCGTTAACCAAAGGGTGCATGGTGTGATTGGTATTGGTGTAGGCAAAGAAGTACCGGATACCTTTGAAAAAAGTATCTTGCTTTCGATTCTGGGCGAGTGCGCGCTGGCACTGGAAAATGAAAAGAATGCCCGAGAAAAAGAAGAAGCGGCGATTCTGGCAAAGAATGAACAGCTCCGCGCCAATATGCTGCGGTGCATTTCGCACGATTTGCGCACGCCGCTTACCTCCATATCGGGCAATGCCAGCAACTTTTTGCGCCATGAGGATTCCATGGACGAACAAACCAAACACCAGCTGTTTTTGGATATTTATGATGATTCCATGTGGCTGATCAATCTGGTGGAAAATTTGCTTTCCATTACACGGCTGGAGGAAAATCGCCTGAATCTGCATATCGGTGCAGAGCTGGTAGCGGATGTGGTTGCAGAAGCACTGCGCCACATCAACCGACGCAGCGCAGAATACCACATTACAGTGACCCACGAGGATGAGTTGCTGTTGGCGCAGATGGATGCACGGCTGATTGTGCAGGTTATCATAAATCTGGTGGATAATGCGATCAAGTATACCCCGGCGGGGTCCTGCATTGAAATCAAAACAAGAGCGCAGGCGGGGCAGGCGGTGATTATCGTTGCGGATAACGGCAGCGGAATTCCGGATGAAAGCAAAACTAAAATTTTTGATATGTTTTACAGTGCAACCAATCAGATTGCGGACAGTCGCCGCAGTATGGGTCTGGGGCTTGCGCTGTGCAAGTCAATCATTACAGCCCATGGCGGACAGATTTCAGTTGCGGATCATCTGCCGCATGGTGCAGAATTTACATTTACGTTGCCAATCGGGGAGGTAACCATCCATGAATAAAATGACGATTTTGGTGGTAGAAGATGATTCTTCGGTTAAGAATTTGATGACCACGACGCTGAAAGCACACGACTATTCTTATCTGACCGCGCAAAACGGAAAAGCTGCTATTTTAGAAGCTTCGTCCCACAATCCGGATATTATTTTGCTGGATTTGGGCTTGCCGGATATGGACGGTGTGGATGTAATCAAAAAGATCCGCACCTGGACGGAAACGCCCATCATTGTCATCAGCGCACGCAGTGAGGATACGGATAAGATCGATGCGCTGGATGCTGGCGCAGATGATTATTTGACCAAACCGTTTTCGGTGGAAGAACTGCTGGCACGACTGCGTGTTACACAGCGCCGCCTGAGCCGGATGCAGGGTGAGACTGAGCAGGAAGCAGTTTTTACCAATGGTCAGCTGAAAATTGATTATGCGGCAGGCTGTGTTTATATGGACGGAGAGGAACTGCATCTGACCCCGATCGAGTATAAACTTTTGTGCCTGCTTTCCCGCAATGTGGGCAAGGTGCTGACCCATACTTATATTACGCAGAAAATCTGGGGCAGCAGCTGGGAAAATGATGTGGCTTCTTTGCGTGTATTTATGGCTACGCTGCGCCGCAAACTGGAAAAAGGTCCGGAGGCACCCCAGTACATTCAAACCCATATTGGTGTGGGCTACCGGATGGTTCGTGTAGAATAATTTTTATAATCTATAACGCACAGAGGGCGCACAGGTTTTATCCTGTGCGCCCTCTGTGCGTGTACTTATGAAGAAAATGAGAATAGCAAATTGAGGATTACAGCTTTGCAGTCAGGCGATGTGCCTTATGTGCATTCTGCTTTTTGGTAAAGAAACTGCGGATGTTCTGGAAACCAGAAACAATGCCAGTGAAAACAATAAAGATTTCAAGGCGGCCCAGCAGCATACCGATCATTTCAATAATCAGGGTTGCATTGTTGGTCATAGGACCGGTGATACCAATGGACAAACCAACCGTGCCCAGCGAAGAAGCAAAGTCAAACATTGCTTCGGTCAGACTGCAGTCAGCTGTGACGGTAATCAGCAGCGAACCCGTGATGAAAATAACAAAATAGGTGGTAAAGAAACCGAAGGTGTCATCAGCCAGATCTCGGTCGATGGGGGTTTTACCCTGTGCTTTTACATAATAGGGCGCTTCCACATCGTTGCGGGGAGAAAGACGGCGTTTGATATTGGTGCCAGCCATGCGAAGCATCAGATAGGCGCGGGAGATTTTCAAACCGCCTGCGGTGGAACCAATACCACCGCCGATGAACATCATCAAAATCAAAACGCCGATTGCCAGTGCAGGCCATTCCGCATAGCTCATAGTGGAGTAACCGGAAGTGGAAAGCGCAGATACCACGTCAAAAGATGCTTTGCGCAAGCCTTCCAAGAAGCTGATACCCAGTCCATCTGCCAGAGAAAGGGCTGTGATGGGGATAAAGAATGCTAGCAGACCAAACATGAACCGCACTTCGCTGACACGGAAGAAGGATTTGAATTTTCCTTTTGCGAACAGCAGCAGGGCTGCAAAGTTGGTGGTGCCAATCAGCATCAACACGATAGTGATGATTTCAATGGAAAGGCTGTCGTAGGCGCCAATGCTTGCCAGTTTGGTAGAAAAACCACCGGTGGACAGGGAACACATGGAATGACAGATGCCGTCAAACCAGGTCATGCCGGCAACATGGTAAGCAATCGTACCCAGAACCAGGCAGACATTGTAAATCAAAAAGATAGCGCGAGAGGTCTTTTTGATGTTGGGCATCAGTTTGTCGGGGTGACCCTCAGCGCTGTACAAATCCATAGAGTGCTTGTTGGAGATGATGACGATCATCATCATCACAAAGCCCAGACCGCCGCAGTACTGCATAAAGCTGCGGTGGAACAGATAAACCATGGGGGTAATGCTGACATCCATGGCAGAAAGACCGGTTGTGGTCCAACCGCTGACTGCCTCAAACAGAGCCTGTACCATGGTCAGTTGATGACCAAATACAAAGGGCAGCGCACCAATGAATACGCCCCACAGCCAGACAAATAAAACCGTCAGGCTGGAGTGGGATACCGTTGCACGCCAACTGGAGAAACCGTCACTGTCACGATGACCAAAGCGGCAGGCAAAAATGCCCAGCAGAATCGAACCGCAGCCGGGCAGCAAAAACGCCCACAGATAGGGAAAATCCTGGGGATAAAAAGGTAAAATCGCTGCAGGTGCTGACACCATCAGACCAATGAGAATCATCATTTTGCCGATGCTGGAGCATTCGGTGAGTTTCCGTTTCATGCGATTACCTCCCCGTCAGTGCGTGCACGACGACGTCCTTGTGGACACTGTTCAGAATTACGACCAGCGTATCGCCCTCATGGATTTGAATGTCACCGTGGGGGATCACTGCGCCGTCACCGCGCATAATGCAGCCAATGGTTGCTTCACGCTGCAGCGCAATCTGAGAAAGGCTCTTGCCGACTACAGGGGAGTCGGCAGCAATGCGCACTTCGGCAATTTGCATCTGGCTGCTGCCGATGGGTATGACCGTGGTCAAATCGTCCAGGAATGCCTGCTGCTCGATGATGCTGGAAATGGTCTGCGTCGCACAAACGACGCTGTCGACGCCCATCTGATAGAAAAATTCTTTCTTGGCAGGGTCGGAAAGCAGGCTGACGGTTTTGTTCACATGGAACATTTTTTTGCAAAGTTCACTGGCAGCCAGATTGTATTCATCGCTGGAGGTCAGTGCAATGGAAAAATCACAGGAAGCAGCATCGGCTTCGTCCAAAATAAAGGGCTTGGTTGCATCACCATGCAGTACTTTCACACCTTTGATTTCTGCCAGCTCCATGCAGTCATCATAGTTTTCGTTAATGAGGGTCACGCGGTAACCCTGTTTCAGCAAGGAAAGCGCAAGCACCTTGGTTTTGCTCTTTCCGCCAATCAATAGAACCTTTTTTGCCATGGTGTTAGTCCTTTCCCACTGCGGCGTGTACCGGGCAGTTCATATACGAGTTGATTTCCTGCGCAGACAGCAGCGAGGGGCATACCACATGAATGTCCTCTTCCTGAAAAACAAAACGCTTTTCCGGGTCACACAAACGTGCAACTACCTGCGGCACATGGAAAAGAGATTTTGCCATCTGTGCCACCAGAATATTGGTGTTGTCGCTGTCTGTGACAGCCACAACCGTGGATGCATTGGCAATCTGTGCTTCCTGCAGTCGGTCGATGTCGGTGCCGTCGCCAATGGTGTTCAGTCCGCCAAAACCGGACGACAACCGGCGGAAGGAATCGCCGCTCTTATCCATGACCAACACATTTTTGCCTTTATCAGAAAGTGTATTGGCAATCTTGGAGCCCAATCTGCCGCAGCCAATGATGATGGTGTAATCATCGGATGCTTTTGCAGTTTTATCTGTAAAGAATCGCATAACGCTATGTCCTTTCTGTTATCAAAAAATCATATCTGCGCGGATAGGGTGGGCAGGATGTTAAAGCCAGCCGAACAGCAGAGCCGCGGGATACAGCACGATTGCTGCAGCGAAGAAAACCGTTGCGACAAGACCAAACGGAATGCCGACAAACAGTACAGCAAAGGTGACCCATGCAGGGCAGTCACTTAAATGAATCGGCTCTGCAGAAAAATGCATTTCCAATGCATGAATGGCTTTCATGGTGCATCTCCCTCCTTGCAGATAACAGATTAACACGGCGCGCGTTAAGGGAGAAAAAGGAATGCAGTTTTTCTCTTAAGATAAGATTAAGATACGTCGGGGACAAGAAAAGCTGCTTAGACCCAATACTTTACACGGACTTTACAGAAACAGGATAACGGATTTGATGTGGGAAAAGTAAGATAGGGGTGTAGCCAAGAGAAATCAATGAAACAAGATAAGGGAGTATCTAATATGAAAAAAGCAAAAGTAATTGCACTGGTGCTGGCAACTGTAGCAGCAGTAAATATGCTGACCGCCTGCACGAGCAAGCAGTCTGATTCGGTCGCTGACGGCAATTCCGCAATTTCCGGCACAATAGCAACCGACGGTTCTACTTCGATGGAAAAGGTGATCGGTGTGCTGGGTGAAGCCTTTGAACAGCAGAACGATGGTGTTACCTTTACTTATAATCCTACTGGTTCTGGCTCCGGCATTACGGCAGTACAGGAAGGCAGATGTGATATCGGTTTGTCCAGCCGTGCACTGAAAGAAGATGAAAAAGCATCGGGTCTGACCGAAACGGTGCTGGCATACGATGGCATCGCTATGATCGTCAATCCTGAAAATCCTGTTTCGGATTTGAGCCTAGAACAGATTGCTGATATTTACACCGGCAAGATCACCAACTGGAATCAGCTGGGCGGCGCAGATGCCGAAATCGTGCTGATCGGTCGTGAAGCCGGCAGCGGTACCCGTGATGGCTTCGAAAGCATTACAGGAACCAAGGATACCTGCCTGTATCGTCAGGAATTGACCTCCACCGGTGACGTGATTACCGCAGTAGCAGGCAACCCCAATGCTATCGGTTATGCTTCTCTGGAAGCATTGAAGGATACCGTCAAAGCACTGACCGTTGATGGCGTAGCAGTTACCTATGATACCATCAAAGATGGCAGCTATGTGGTGCAGCGTCCGTTTGTGCTGGTAACCAAGAATGACAACGCTTTGACTGGTGCGGCACAGAAGTTCTTTGAATTTGCACTTTCGGAAGATGCAGTACCGCTGATCCAGCAGGCTGGCGCCGTAGCAACCCACTAATGTGACAGCAAAAAACAGCGGCTGTACCATAGCAGCCGCTGTTTTTTGCAGGAAAGGGATCTTGGAATGAACAAGAAGAAATACGGGATGGAAACGGCGATTCACGGCCTGTTCCTTTTGCTGGGATTGGTTACGGTCGGCTGCGTGCTGTTGATTACGGTCTATCTGATCCTTGCGGGTCTTCCGGCAATTCGTGAAATCGGCATTGTGGATTTTATGTTTGGCAAGGAATGGGAATCTACAGCAGCGCAGCCCCAGTTTGGCATTCTGCCGTTTATTCTGACCAGCATTTATGGCACGGCGGGTGCAATTCTGCTGGGTGTGCCGGTAGGCTTTTTTACAGCAGTGTATCTGGCAAAAAAGGCACCGCCTAAAATCAAAAGCGTTGTGACGACCGCAGTCAGTCTGCTGGCGGGTATTCCGTCGGTGGTGTATGGTCTGGTTGGCATGATGGTTCTTGTACCGGGTATTCGCACTGTTTTTGGCGTAGCGGACGGAGCAAGCCTGCTGGCTGCTATCGTCGTACTGGCAATTATGATTCTACCTTCGATCATCAATGTTTCCATTACGGCGCTGGAGGCGGTTCCGTCTGAATATGAGGATGCATCTCTGGCGCTGGGTGCCACACCGGAAGAAACCTGGTTTCGTGTATCCGTCCCGGCGGCACGCAGTGGTATTGCAGCTGCGGTCGTTCTGGGTGTAGGGCGTGCCATTGGTGAAGCAATGGCGGTAATGATGGTTTCCGGCAATGCGGCAAATATGCCGTCGCTGTTCCAAAGCGTCCGCTTTTTGACCACAGCGGTAGCGAGCGAAATGGCTTACTCCAGCGGCTTGCAGCGTCAGGCTTTGTTTTCCATTGCACTGGTACTGTTTTTGTTCATCATGCTCATCAATGTGTCTTTGGATTTCTTCTTGAAGCGGAATAAGGAGGGCGAATGATGGAAAACAATTCGATTTCTGCAAAGCGCAGAAGCTATATCCATCTCATGCGCTTTTTTATGGGCATTTCCGTAGCGCTGACCTGCGGGTTGGTGCTGTTCATGGTGATTTATGTACTGTATCAGGGATTGCCTGGTATTACATGGCAGTTCTTGACCACAAAACCCAGTTATCTGTCAGACAGCATTGGCATTCTGCCGGATATCTTAAATACGTTATACATCATTCTTGCCACATTGGCTTTGGTGATTCCAATAGGCGCAGGTGCAGCGGTTTACCTGACCGAGTACGCACAGAATAAACGGTTGGTTTCAATCATCGAATATGCAGCAGAAACGCTTTCGGGTATTCCCTCCATCATTTATGGTCTGGTGGGTATGCTATTCTTCTGTGAATTTCTGGATATGCAGACCTCGCTGCTGGCAGGTGCGCTGACGCTGGTGATTATGAATCTGCCTACCGTGATGCGTACCACACAGGAAAGCCTGAAAACCGTTCCACAAAGTTATCGGGAAGGCGCATTTGGTTTGGGTGCAGGCAAATGGCGTGTGATTCGCACGGTTGTTTTACCCAGCTGTGTAGATGGAATCGTGACCGGCTGTATCTTGTCTGTGGGGCGAATTCTGGGCGAATCCGCAGCACTGCTATTTACCGCAGGCTTTGCCCATGCACTGAACGGTTTTTTTGAGGGCTTGAACAGCGCGGGTGCAACCTTAACGGTAGCCTTGTATGTGTACGCAAAGGATCGGGGCGAATTTCAGGTGGCTTTCGCCATTGCTGCGATTTTGATGCTGCTGGCGCTGGGAATCAATCTTGCAGCGACACTGGCTGGACGATATTTCAAAAAGAGGAGAAGTTTATGAGCAACGCAATCACCGTGCAGGATCTGTGCCTTTGGTACGGAAATACGCAGGCACTGCATCATATCAATATGGAAATTCCGGAAAAAAGTATCACGGCGCTGATTGGTCCGTCCGGCTGTGGAAAATCTACCTTTCTGAAAACCATGAACCGCATGAATGATTTGATCCCCGGCGTGAAGGTGTCCGGTACCATCGCTTACAACGGAAAAAATATTTTTGACCCGTCGGTGGATGTGAATATGCTGCGCAAGGAAGTGGGCATGGTGTTCCAAAAGCCCAATCCGTTCCCTATGAGCATCTATGATAATGTGGCATATGGTCCGCGCACCCACGGCATCACCAACCGTGCAAAGCTGGACGAAATCGTAGAACGCTCACTGCGGGATGCTGCTATCTGGGACGAGGTAAAGGATCGATTGAAAAAGAGTGCGCTGGGGCTTTCCGGCGGTCAGCAGCAGCGCCTGTGCATTGCCCGTGCGTTGGCGGTAGAGCCGGCTGTTTTGCTGATGGATGAGCCCACCAGTGCACTGGACCCGATTTCCACTTCTAAAATCGAAGAGCTGGCGCTGGCATTGAAAAAGAAATACACCATTATCATGGTGACCCATAATATGCAGCAGGCTGTACGCATTTCAGACCAGACCGCATTCTTTTTGCTGGGCGAGCTGGTGGAATATGATAAGACGGAAAATCTGTTTGCACAGCCCAAGGAAAAGCGGACAGAAGATTACATTACAGGGAGGTTCGGCTGATGAGAAAACGGTTTGATGAGCAGCTGGCGCTGCTGAATAAAGAACTGACTTCGATGGGTGCATTTTGTGAGGAGTCCATCGCCTCAGCAGCAAAAGCACTTTCCACAGGGGATAAGGCACTGATTCAGAAAACAGCAGTACTCAATCAGGAGGTGCGTCAGCAGGAACGGGATGTGGAAGCACTTTGCCTGAAATTGCTGTTGCAGCAACAGCCGGTAGCAAAAGATTTGCGTCAGGTATCCGCAGCACTGAAAATGATTACCGATTTGGAGCGCATCAGTGAGCAGGCATCCGATATCGGTGAAATCGTCAATTTTATGAACGATTCCGCACTGCCCCGCCATGAGCGCATCAATGAGATGGCAAAAGCAACCATCAAAATGGTGACAGAAAGTGTAGATGCCTATGTAAAGCGCAGTGTTTCGCTGGCGGAAGCCGTGATTGAATACGACGATGTGGTGGATCAGGCATTCAATGATGTAAAAAAAGATTTGATTCAGCAGATTGCAGAAAACCCGGACAGCGGAGAGTATGCACTGGACCTGTTGATGATTGCAAAATATCTGGAAGGCATCGGCGATCATGCGGTCAATGTGGCAGGATGGGTGAAATTTTCAATTTTGGGCCATACGGCAGAGGAAGAACAGTGAAGTATTTCATTCAAACAGGATTGCAGAAGGACTGTGGCATAGAGTATAATCATTTCTAAATTGAATCAAAACAACTACCAGAAAGAAGGGAACAAGAGCGTGATTTTCTGTGTTGAGGATGACCAGGCGATTCGAGATTTGATGATTTATACCCTGCAAACCACTGGCTTTACCGCTACGGGATTTGATGGTGGAGAAGCGCTTTTTACTGCGTTGAAAAGTCAGCGTCCGCAGCTGATTCTGCTGGACATTATGTTGCCTGGGAAAGACGGCATTACGATTTTGAAAGAACTGCGGGCAAATCCGGAAACCGCGGATATTCCGGTTATCATGGCGACAGCGAAAGGTACTGAATACGATAAAGTCATCGGTCTGGATTCCGGAGCAGACGATTATCTGACCAAGCCGTTCGGTATGATGGAAATGGTATCCCGCATTAAGGCGGTACTGCGCCGTACCGAGCCCAAAACACAGGCACATACGCTGACGGTAGGGGCGCTGACCATGAATACCAGTGAACATACCGTTTGGAAAGATGGCGAGCGCCTGCAGCTAACCTTAAAAGAGTACGAAATGCTGAAACTGTTCATGGAGTGCCCGGGTCGGGTATTTACCCGCGACCAGCTGTTACAGCGTGTTTGGGGAACGGATTACTTCGGGGAGACCCGAACGGTGGATGTGCATATTGGTACGCTGCGTACCAAACTGGGCAGCTGCGGAGACTGGATCGAAACAGTGCGCGGAGTGGGTTATCGAATGGAGGTACCACAGTGACAAAACGAATTTTCCATGCAATCTGGCTGGTGACATTGAGCGTGTTTCTGGCGGCAGCAGTTTTGTTTATGAGCGTTTTGTACGGTTACTTTTCCAATGTGCAGCGGGAGCAGTTGCGTTTGCAAACGGCACTGGCGGCGCAGGGTGTGATACATGAGGGGATACAGTATTTTGAGGATTTGGATACTCCGGATTATCGCATAACCTGGATTGGAACCGATGGGGCTGTTTTGTATGATACCGAGCGGGATCATACCGAAATGGAGAATCACCAGCAGCGAGAGGAAATTATCGAAGCGCTGGAAAGCGGTATGGGAGAAAGTTCCCGTTATTCCACAACGCTGACAGAGCAATCGTTTTATTGCGCAAAGCTGCTGTCGGACGGTACGATTCTGCGCACCTCGGTTGCACAGCATTCCCTTCTGACTCTGACTTTGGGAATGCTTCAGCCGATTTGTGTGATTTTTATGCTGGCGTTTGCGCTTTCCTTGTTTTTGGCATCGCATGCTGCGAAAAAAATTGTGGAGCCGCTGAACACACTGAATTTGGATGCGCCATTGGAAAATGACGGCTATGATGAGCTTTCACCGCTGCTGCGGCGGCTGGATCACCAACAGCGGCAGATTCGCAATCAGCAAAACCGATTGCAGCAAAAACAGCAGCAATTCGAAACCGTCACCAATGGCATGGCGGAGGGCATCATTCTTTTGGATAAGAAGATGCATATTTTGAGCATCAACCCGGCGGCACGTCGGTTGTTTGATGTGGACCTGTCCAGCATGGGGAAAGACATCCTGTCTGTTTGCCGCAGTCCGGAAATGCAGTTGGCGCTTCAGCAGGCAGAGGCGGGTAAACACGCCGAAACGATTCTGGAGTTAAAAGAAGGTCGATACCAGTTGGATGTGAGCCCGGTTTTGGCAGAGGGGACCGTATTCGGGACGGTTCTTTTGCTGCTGGATGTAACGGAAAAAGAAAAAATCGAGCAGCTGCGGCGGGAGTTTACGGCAAACGTATCCCATGAATTAAAAACACCGCTGCAAACCATATCCGGCTGTGCAGAACTGATGACAAATGGTTTGGTTCGGCAGGAAAATATGCCACATTTTGCAGGGCAGATTTACAGCGAATCACAGCGTATGATTCATCTGGTGGAAGATATCATCAAACTATCCCATCTGGATGAAGGTGCCAATGGGATGCAGTGGGAAAGCGTAAACCTGTATACGGCAGCGCAGCAGACGATGGATCTGCTGAAACTACAGGCAAAGTCTGCACAAGTGACGATGGCACTTAGCGGCGAACCGGTGGAAATAGAGGCAATCCCCCAGTTGATTCAGGAGATCTTGTATAACCTTTGCGAGAATGCAATCAAGTATAATCAGCCCGGCGGTTCTGTTCGAATCGCGGTAAAGCAGCGGGTGGATGAAGCAGAACTAACGGTTACGGATACCGGCATCGGTATTCCGCCGGAACATCAGCAGCGTATCTTTGAGCGATTCTATCGGGTGGATAAAAGCCACTCTAAGAAAATCGGCGGTACTGGTTTGGGACTTTCCATTGTGAAGCACGCAGCAAAACTGCATCATGCGCAGATTGCTGTGCAAAGCAAACTGGGGCAGGGAACGACTATTACGGTTGCGTTCCCAATGCGAAGAAGTTCGGACGATACTCGTGAACCCAATACCCAATAAAAGAAAATGCCATCCGGACGGGTTGTCAGATGGCATTTTTTATGTGATAATATTGTTATATCAAGAAAAAAGAGCTTCTATCCAAAGATAGAAGCTCTTTTTGTGGTGGACCTGAAGAGGATCGAACTCTCGACCTTACGGATGCGAACCGTACGCTC
>CALFLK010000013.1 GCA_937880095.1 uncultured Faecalibacterium sp.
GATACTCCCCTATAAAAATGGCTATTTATCAACTGTTTGTTGTGACATAGCCTTTACAAAAAACCGTTTTCCACCATGGAGAACGGTTTTTTAATTTTTCTCAGATATGCCTTTGTTTCAGCTGTCTGTCCTGCTGATATATCCGCACCTTTCCTTGCAGAAAAGGCACTTTTTTGATATAATAGGATGTCGTTTGCAAAAACGATCGAGCAACTTAGGATTTTAGGCTCGCCCATTTTATGGGACCAACCCTCAGGGACTTGGCGGTGCTCTGTGGTCAAAATCTTTCCGCCGGAGTGTATCTTTTTATGTCTATTCAGAAATCCCAAAACGCTACTCACAACCGTGTGCATCGCATCGTACGCTGCGCCTTGGTCGCAGCTCTGTATACTGTGCTTTGCCTTGTCCTGGCTCCGCTGTCCTTTAGCAGCGTGCAGGTTCGTATTTCCGAGGCTCTGTGCCTGCTGCCCGTGTTCGGTGCCGAATATATTGTCGGCGTAACCGTTGGCTGTTTCTTAGCAAACCTGCTGGGCGTATCTCTGGGTACTACGGTAGCAGTTGATGTGTTATTTGGTACTTTGGCTACTCTGCTTGCCTGCATCTGCACTTGGCTGTTGCGGAACATTCGTATCAAGGGTCTGGCTCTGCCTGCCTCTTTGCCGCCGGTTATTTTTAATGCTGTTATCATCGGTCTGGAGATTTCCTTCTTCTTTACGGATGGCGCTGTCACCGGTCCGATCATTCTGTTCAATATGTTCTCGGTCGGTCTGGGTGAAATCATCAGCTGCTGCATTCTGGGCGTAGCTTTGGTTCGCCTGATTGAGCGAAACTCTCACCTTTCTGCTTTGTTCATTGAAGGTTAATCTATGAAACAATCCTTGGATTTGATTTTTTGGGACTGGAACGGCACCCTGTTAGACGACTTAGACGTTTGCGTGGGCTGCCTGAATCAGCTTCTGCGGGACTTTGGTTATCCGCAGCAGTACGATGTGGATTCTTACCGGGAGATTTTCTGTTTCCCGATTTCAGATTATTACATTCGTGCAGGCTTTGATTTCCAAAAGCACCCGTTTTCCGTTTTGGCAGAACATTATATGCAGCTGTATCTGCCTCGCGCAGCCAGCTGCACGCTTGTTCCCGGTGCAAAGAAAGCGCTCGACACCTTTTGTGCTCTTGAAATCCCGCAAGTGGTGTTAAGTGCTTCTCCTGTAGATAATTTGCAGCTGCAAGTCAATCAGCAGGGCATAGGCGGCTATTTTGATCAGCTTCTGGGCTTGTCTGATATTTATGCCGCCAGCAAAGTAGAACTCGGCGTTGACTTTATGCGCCGCAGCGGGATCGCCCCTGCACGCGCATTGATGCTGGGCGACTCTGTACATGATGCCGAAGTTGCTGCCGCTATGGGCGTATCCTGTGTTCTGATTGCTGCAGGGCATCAGCCCCGCCATATTCTGGAATCCACCGGATGTCCCGTTGTAGACCGAGCCGATCAAATCCCCGCTTTATTATGATAGATTCTAAAACCGGAAGGCGTTTTATGCGTCTTTCGGTTTTTTTATAGAAATAGGCTTTTGCTTACAATAAATTAACAGAACCTTCATCGAAAGTTTGACACACTTTCCCCATTTATAGTATCATAATAAAATAGTGTTAGTCTGAAATCCCCGGCTCTGTCGGGGTGCATCACAAAATATATAACTGAGGTGTACACTTATGTCCCTTGCTGAAAAACTGTTCGGCACTTTTTCTGATAAAGAGCTGAAAAAAATCAAACCGCTCACCAATAAGGTTCTGGCTTTGGAGCCCACTTATCAAGCTATGTCTGATGAGGAGCTGCAGGGTCAGACCGCACTGTTCAAGCAGCGTCTGGCTGCCGGTGAAACTCTGGACAGCCTGCTGCCTGAAGCATTCGCAGTCTGCCGCGAAGCCAGCTGGCGTGTGCTGCAGATGAAGCACTTCCCGGTACAGATTACTGGCGGTATCGTTCTGCACCGCGGCTGTATCGCAGAAATGCAGACCGGTGAAGGTAAAACTCTGGTTGCTACCCTGCCCGTTTACCTGAACGCACTGACCGGCAACGGTGTCCATGTGGTTACCGTCAACGACTATCTGGCAAAGTTCCAGAGCGAATGGATGGGCAAGCTGTATCGCTGGCTGGGTCTGAGCGTTGGTCTGATTGTTCCCGGTATGGAGAACAATGCACGCCGTGCTGCTTACGCTGCTGATGTTACTTATGGTACCAACAACGAGTTTGGCTTCGACTACCTGCGTGACAACATGGTCACCTACAAAAACAACATGGTACAGCGTGGTCATGCCTATGCCATCGTGGACGAAGTGGACTCCATCCTGATTGACGAAGCCCGTACTCCTTTGATTATCAGCGGTCGTGGTGAAGATTCTTCCAGCCTGTACCAGCAGGCAGACAAGTTTGTCCGTACCCTGAAAAAGAGCGTTGTTATCGAACTGGAAGGCAAAATGACCACGGAAGAACAGGTTGACGGCGACTATGTTGTTGACGAAAAGCACCGCTCTGCTACTTTGACCGAGTGCGGTATCCAGAAAGCAGAAGCATACTTCAAACTGGACAACCTGTCTGACCCGGAAAACTCTGTGATTTTCCATAATATCGAGCAGGCAATCAAAGCCCACGGTATTATGAAAAAGGATATTGACTATGTGGTCAAGAACGGCGAAGTCGTCATCGTTGACGAGTTTACCGGCCGTCTGATGATTGGTCGTCGCTACAACGAAGGTCTGCATCAGGCAATCGAGGCTAAGGAAGGTGTGCGTATCGCTGCGGAGAGCAAAACGCTGGCTACCATCACTTTCCAGAACTACTTCCGTATGTACAACAAGCTGTCCGGTATGACCGGTACCGCTCGCACCGAGGCAGACGAGTTCACCGAAATTTACGGTCTGAACATTGTCACTGTCCCCACCAACAAGCCCTCGATCCGCAAGGACCTGCCGGACGTTGTTTACAAGACCGAAGCCGGCAAGTATCGTGCTGTAATTGAGCAGGTTCTGGAATGCCACAAGAAGGGTCAGCCTGTTCTGGTTGGTACCGTCAGCGTGGAAAAGAGCGAAATGCTGGCTAAGATGCTGCAGCGCTACACCCGTGATTTCAATGTGCTGAACGCAAAGCAGCATGAACGCGAAGCGGAAATCGTTGCACAGGCTGGTAAGAAGGGTGCTATCACCATCGCTACCAACATGGCAGGTCGTGGTACTGATATTCTGCTGGGCGGTAACGCCGAGTTCATGGCAAAGGCACAGCTGCGCAAAGAGCAGTACGCCGAAAAGCTGCTGCGTCCGGACGCTCCCAAAGATGCACCGCTGGATCAGGTCGACATGCTGATGGCAGAAGCCGACGGTCACAGTGAAACCGAGGATGAAAAGATTCTGGCTATGCGTGCCCGTTTCAACGAGCATCTGGCTCACTTCAAGCAGGAAATCGCTGCCGAAGCACAGGAAGTGCGTGATGCAGGCGGCCTGTTCATCATCGGCACCGAGCGCCACGAGGCTCGCCGTATTGATAACCAGCTGCGCGGTCGTGCCGGCCGTCAGGGTGACCCCGGTGCATCCCGTTTCTTCATCAGCTTGGAAGACGATCTGATGCGTCTGTTCGGCGGTGAGCGCATCCAGTCCCTGATGAACACGCTGGGTCTGGAAGAGGATATGCCCATCGAAAACAAGATGATTACCTCTACCATCGAAAACGCTCAGAAGAAGCTGGAAGGCCGCAACTTCGACATTCGTAAGAACGTGCTGAAGTACGACGACGTTATGAACCAGCAGCGCCAGATCATCTACGGTCAGCGTCAGAAGGTTCTGGACGGCGAGGATATCAGCGAAGAAATGCACAAGATGCTGCGAGAGAACATTGATTCTTCCTGCGCATCCTTCCTGGCTGGTGACATTCCCGAAGAATGGGATGTAAACGCACTGCGCCGCCACTATCTTGGCTGGCTGACGACCGATGCGGACTTCCACTACACTGAGGAAGAACGCCGCAATCTGGACCGCAATGAGCTGGCAGATATGCTGTACAACCGTGGTATGCAGCTGCTGCAGGGCAAGGAAGTTCGCTATGGCGCACCCATGATGCGTGAGCTGGAGCGTATCTGCCTGCTGCGCACCGTTGACCGTTTGTGGATGGATCACATTGACAACATGGACCAGCTGCGTCAGGGTATTGCACTGCGTGGTTACGGTCAGAAGGACCCCGTTGTTGAGTACCGTATCGAAGGTTTCGATATGTTCGATGAGATGATCGACTCCATCCGTGAGGAGAGCATCAAGATGCTGATGCGCATCGAGGTCAAGCAGGCTGGTCAGGCTCCCCGTCGTGAGCAGATTACCCATGCTACCAATGCAGGTCTGCGTTCCGGCTCTGCTCAGTCCGGTCAGGCTCAGGCAGTCAATAATCCTGCTGCGCACACGCCCGTTCGTGTACAGAAAATCGGTCGTAATGATCCCTGCCCCTGCGGCAGCGGTCTGAAGTGGAAGAAGTGCACCTGCGCACAGTACCACGACCAGAACAACAATCAGAACGCATAATTTTATATGAAAAGAAAGCCGCTGCGCCGCAAAGCCAGTCGGCTTTCTTTTTTCGTGATAACTTGAGAAAGGATGTTTTTTATGGATCTGATGCAGCTCATGGAAACCCGGCGTACCTATCGCCGCTTTTTGCAGAAACCCATTCCGCAGGAAGTTCTGGATGATATCGTAAATGCGCTGCGCTATTCTTCCAGTGCCAGAAATGTGCAGCCCATCCGCATTTTGCTGATCCAGCAGCCAGAGGATATTCTAAAAGTGAATCACCTGGTAAAATGGGCGGCTGCACTGCCGCCGGAGCTTGGCACACCAAAATCAAACGAACTGCCCACTCTGTTCATCGCCGTGCTGGACGATACTTCCGTTCCCGGCTCTCACGATGTAGATGCGGGTATTGCGCTTGCAAACATGACCCTTGCAGCATGGGCGCATGGTGTGGGCAGCTGTATCATGCAGGCAATCAATCGCCCCGCACTGACCGAGCTATTCTCCTTACCGGATACTCTGAAACTGCACAACATGATTGCCTTTGGCTATCCTTCTCATAAAAGCACTCTTGTTTCTGTCGATGACAACGGTAGCCTTGCCTACTATTTGGATGAAAACAAAGATTACTGTGTCCCACGCTACAGTACAGATTCTTTTGTACAGGTATTTCGCCCAAAATGAATATATTCACCAACATTTGAATATATCGATTCTTTTTTCGTTATTTTGCAATTTTTATGTGCATAATTATTGACAAATGCATTTTTCAGGTATATACTAGCGTCATTCCAATCAACGGACAAACGATTCTTTCTATCGTTTCATGTGATACACACGTTTTGCATATACAGGAGGATATTCATTATGGCACATATTACACGTCGTCAGTTTCTGGCTGCTGCCGGTATTTCTACTTTGGCTTTCGCACTGACCGCTTGCGGCGGCAGCGGCAATGATGCAGAAAAGATCACTTCCATCGATCAGCTGTACGATAACAAAACCATCGGTGTTCAGCTGGGCACCACCAGCGACTCTTACGCCGTTGAAGATTTTGGTGCCGACCATGTTGAACAGTACAACAAGAGTGCTGATGCGGTACAGGCTCTGAAGACCGGCAAGATTGATGCCGTTATTGTGGACAACGAGCCTGCAAAGCGTTTCGTTGAGGCAAACGACGATCTGATGATTCTGGACACCCCGTATGCTGACGAGGATTACTCCATCTGCCTGGCAAAGGACAGCGAGCTGACCGATGATTTCAACAAGGTCATTGCAGAGCTGAAAGAGGACGGCACCATGGATGCCATCCTGGACAAACATCTGCACGGTGTGGAAGGCGCCGCTGGTTACACCACGCCGGAAGGCACCACTTACCCCAATGGTAAGCTGATCATGGCTACCAACGCTACCTTCCCCCCGTATGAATACTATCAGGGCGATGAGATCGTTGGTCTGGATGTGGAGTTTGCAACTGCTATCTGTGATAAGCTGGGCTACAAGTTGGAAGTCACTGATATGGAGTTTGATGCCATCATCCCCGCCGTTTCCAGCGGTAAGTGCGCATTCGGTGCAGCTGGCATGACCGTTAAGCCGGATCGTCTGGAAAACGTTGACTTCACCGACAGCTACTGCACTGGCGTACAGAGCATTATCGTCAAAAAGTAATCGGACACAAGGTTCACAACCGGGGCCGCCATAGGGCAGCCCCGATTTGTTGTCGTTACCATAAATGAAAAAAGAGAGGTTTCTTCATGGCTGAATTCTGGCAAAGACATATCGTACAGAACTTCATCGTTGATGACCGCTGGAAATATCTGACCGGCGGCTTGCAAAACACGCTGCTCATCTCCATTGGCGCACTGGTGATCGGCCTGCTTTTGGGCTCTGCTGTTGCAATGATTCGCGTCACCCACGACAAGGCAGAAAAGCCTAGTGCTGGTCTGCGTTTCACAAACGGTTTGTGTCAGCTTTATCTGACGGTTATTCGCAGTACACCTGTTATGGTGCAGCTGCTGATTGCCTACTACGTCATTTTTGCTACTTATGATCCCGGTAAACTGGCTGTTGCCATTCTGGCTTTTGGCTTTAACTCTGGCGCTTACGTTGCAGAAATTTTCCGCGGTGGTATTATGAGCATCGATCCCGGTCAGATGGAAGCCGGCCGCAGTCTGGGTCTTTCCTACTGGCAGACTATGCTGCAGATCATTCTGCCGCAGGCACTGAAAACAGTTCTGCCCAGCCTGTGTAACGAAGGTATCTCCCTGTTGAAAGAAACCTCTGTTGCCGGTTATATCGGTCTGACGGAGCTGACCCGTGGCGCTACCCAAATTTCGTCCCAAACCTTCGACTACTTCCCGCCGTTGCTGGCCATTGCTGCCATCTATCTGGTTGTCGTTGTGGTTCTGACCCATCTGGTAAAGATTCTGGAAAGGAGACTGGCACAAAGTGAGCGATAAAATTATTGAAGTACGCGGTTTGACCAAAACATACAAAACCGCAAACAAAGATCAGCAATCCCTCCAGGTTCTGAAAGGCATTGATCTGGATGTTTACCGTGGCGATGTGATTTGCCTGATTGGCCCTTCCGGCTGTGGCAAATCCACTTTCCTGCGCTGCCTGAACCGTCTGGAGATTCCTTCCGGCGGCAGCATCCAGTTGGAGGGTGTTTCCGTGGATGAAAAGCACATTGATGCCCTGCGTCAGAAAATGGGCATGGTATTCCAACATTTCAACCTGTTCCCGCATAAGACCGTCAAAGAGAACCTTACAATCGCTCCTACTCTACTGAAACTGAAGACCAAGGCAGAAGCAGAAAAGCGCGCAGAGGAGCTGTTAGCCCGCGTAGGATTGGCAGATAAAGCAAACGTCTACCCTGCCAGCCTGTCTGGTGGTCAGAAACAGCGTATTGCGATTGCTCGTGCCCTTGCAATGGACCCGGATGTGATTCTGTTTGACGAGCCCACCAGCGCACTGGACCCCGAAATGGTCGGTGAAGTTCTGGACCTGATGAAGGAGCTGGCACAGTCCGGCATTACGATGATTGTTGTCACCCACGAAATGAGCTTTGCCCGCGAGGTCGCAAGCCGTGTCATCTTTATTGACGAGGGTGTCGTTCAGGAAGATCGTGCTCCCGAAGAGCTGTTTTCTGATCCGCACAATCCCCGCCTAAAAGCATTCCTTTCCAAAGTGTTATAAGAAATAAAAAGAGCGGCAGGTCTATGACCTGCCGCTCTTTTTTATTCTATTATTGCACGCTCTTGCTCAAAGCCTGATATGCTTCAAAGTCTTTCTGGACTGCATCGTCCGGTGCCGGAGTCAGCAGCGTTACTGCAAGAATGACCACACTGGCAACCGCAAATGCCGGCAGCAGTTCGTAGACATCCCACATACCGCCCAACGGACGAACCATATACTTCCAGAAGAACACCATTACTGCGCCTGCACCCATACCAGCCAAAACGCCCTGATAAGTGGTACGCTTCCAGAACAGCGAGAATACTACCACCGGACCAAAGGTTGCGCCGAATCCCGCCCATGCGAAAGAAACAATGTCAAAAACCGAGCTGTTCGGATCAAATGCCAGTACAACGCCAACTGCCGCAATCAAAACAACCGTTACGCGGGCAATCCAGACTGCCTTCTTTTCAGAGACTTTCATACCAAAGCTGTCCTGCAGCAAATCCTGCGAGATGCTGGACGATGCCACCAGCAACTGGGAATCCGCCGTGGACATGGTAGCTGCCAAAATACCGGAAATGATGACACCAGCAATAATTGCTGCCAGCAAACCCGACTTACTCAACAGATGTGCAATCGTGATGACCAGCGTTTCCGATGCAGCGCCTTCCAGCTCCGGAATCGCACCGGCAGCCGACATTGCATTACCAATCACGCCAATGGCAACTGCTACACCCAAAGAAATCACGACCCAAACGGTTGCAATGCAGCGGGACAGCTTCAGCTTTGCTGCATCGCCGATCGCCATAAAGCGCAACAGAATGTGCGGCATACCAAAATAGCCCAAACCCCAGGCAATCGCCGAAACAATCGCAAAGAAGGAATAAGGCTCTGCTCCACCGCCGGGAATATGCTGCTGCGTCAAGGAAAAGAAACCGGGCAGCTGCTGTGCATTTGCAACGACAGCATCCAAACCGCCAGCTGTGTATGTACCAAAGCCCAGAATAATCACAATCGCCAGGCTCATTACAATGCTCTGCACCAAATCGGTGATGCTTGCTGCCAGAAATCCACCCAACGCACAATAGCCAACAATCACGATTGCGCTCACAACCAATGCTGCGTGATACGGAACCTGAAACAGACTTGCAAACAGTTTACCGCACGCTGCAAAACCGGATGCCGTATACGGCACAAAGAAAACCACGATCATAATGGCAGAAAAAGCATTCAGCGCTTTGTGACCGCCATATCGCTTGGAGAAGAAAGAGGGCAAGGTAATTGCATCCAACTGCTGCGAATAGCAGCGAATCCGTTTTGCAATCAGCAGCCAGTTGATGTAGGTGCCGATTGCCAAGCCTATCGCAGTCCAGCCGGCTCCCGTAATACCGGATAAATACGCCAATCCCGGCAGACCCATCAAAAGCCAGCTGCTCATATCCGATGCTTCTGCGCTCATTGCAGTGACAACTGGTCCCAGCTTACGTCCGCCCAGGTAAAAGTCGCCTGCTGTATCAGAGGACTTTTTCCCGCATAAAAAACCAATGCCTACCATTCCAGCCAAGTAGGCAATAATCGTAATCAAAATACTCGCCCGTGAATTAGTCATACTTTTCTCCTTTGCACACACAAAAGCCAGGCTAACACGCGTAACTGGCCAGCCCGGCTTCGTGTTGATTCGATACCTCAATCCGCAAAATCAATTTGGATGCTCTGCTCAGCTTTACACCTTTATGATGCATCCATATGCCGCAATTTTCAAAACTGCTTTGTCTTGTCTGAATCTTACGCCTTCAGCCGCATATGCGTATTCTTCAGATCTTTTGTTGACCGCTCATTTGATTTACGGTGGGAAATTTTATTTTACCACACTTTTTATATTTTGTCGATTCTATTGTATCCCTCATATTTTGCGTGGTAGCATCCAATCAAACTCATTTCTCCCCTTCGCCCTGATTTTTGTATCTTTTTACGTTGTCACTTCCCTATTTGCGTCTCAAGGAAAATAGCTTGACGTGTTTTTATGAGATGGTATTATTATATCTGTATTTTCTATAGGACGTACTGTCCTGTGATGCGACAAAAGACGTCCCTAATCCAAACAAGAATATTTGACTCTGGAGGTTAAAAGGCTGCTGTTTCACACACAGCCGTATGCTTATGCGTTTATTTAGATTGATGCCCGAAATTCTCAATTATCAAGAACCCGCAGATTTTGTTGCAGAGCTTTCCCCTTGCGAAAGCGACTTTGTGTTCATTTCCAAGAGTACCTACACCCAATATTTCGACGGTCTGTTCGGTGATGCAACTGTTGCATTCAAATCCGATTATGCCAAGGGAGAACCCACCGATTCCGACCTGAACCATCTGATTCACGATTTCATGCAAAGGCCCTACCAGCGGATTATTGCAATCGGCGGCGGTTCGGTGATTGATATGGCAAAATCGCTGACAGTAACGGATGGCAGTGACGCGGTAAAGCTGTTCCAGAAAGAAACAGAAATCGTCAAGCGCCGTGAACTGATTGCGGTTCCCACCACCTGTGGTGCTGGTTCTGAGGTCACGAATATTTCTATCCTGAGCATCGCTGCCATGGAATCCAAGTTTGGTCTTGTGGTAGACGAAATCTTCCCCGACAAAGCGGTGTTGATTGGTAAGCTGATTCAGAACCTGCCCGACCACTTTTTCATTACCAGTGCAATCGACGGTCTGATCCACAGTATTGAATCCTACCTATCGGCTAAGAGCAATGTTTATACAGAGCTGTACAGCGAGAAAGCCATTCTGGATTATATCCGTGGTTTCCGCCGCATTGCCAGCGAGGGCATCCAAGTGAAGGCTGACCTTTCCAATGATTTTCTGATTGCCAGCAACATGGCAGGTATTGCTTTCTCCAATACCGGTACCGGTGCAGTACACGCCATCAGCTACCCTTTGAGCGGCAAGTACCATGTCACCCACGGTGAAGCAAATGCTTTGTTCTTGTCCGCTGTCCTGCATCTGTATGAAGAGAAAGACAATGGCACAAAGCTGACCTTGCTGAAGAACATTCTTGCACAAGCACTGGACTGTGATGCAGATACTTCTCTGCCCGCACTGAAGGACCTGCTGGAAAGTATTATCGCGCTGCCTGCTCTGCACACTTACGGAATGCAGGAATCCGAAATTTCTCTCTTTGCAAACAGCGTTGTGGAAAATCAGCAACGTCTTTTGTCTAACAGCTACATCCATGTTGAAACCGAAGACATCGAAAAAATCTATCAGCAGCTGTTCTGATTCTTCCGAACACAAAAAGCGACCGAGTCTTTTAGACTCAGTCGCTTTTTTATTTGATTAGCTGTGTTATGCGCATTCTCCTTATTTTATCGGAATATCTGCGCATTTCGCCTTCCATTTCGCAATTTCCGAATCAAATTATCCAAAATGTATAACTTTATGCCTGTTCTGCAGCTTTACGATTCACTTCCAGATTCTTCTCGATCACTTCGCGCACCTGTTCCGGCAGTGTCTTCAGCTCATCACGAGAAAGCTCTGCCGTTTCGATGGGCGGCAGAATGCGCACAACGACATGACTCGGATGCATCAACATATGATTGTCCTCAAAGATTGCGCGCGTACCGGAAATAGCAACCGGAACCACCGGTGCTTTTGCCTTAGACGCAATTCGGAATGCACCGCTCTTGAACTCCTGTACTGTTCCCTCTTTGCCCTTGTTGCGTGTGCCTTCCGGGAAAATGGAAACAGAATAACCCTTTTTCAAGTTCTCAGTTGCTTCATTCAGTGCACGCATCGCCTTGCGCGGGTCCTCACGATCCAGGAACACACAGTGCAGCATCCGCATCCAGCCACGCACCAGCGGGATATGATTGATTTCTTTTTTCGCAACCAACGCGTGGGGCTTGTCCAACTGCGTCAGCATCACAGGAATATCATAATAGCTGCGATGGTTTGCAGCAAACACGCAGGGTCGGTCCTTCGGGATATTTTCCAAACCGTGTGTTTCGATGGTCACGCCAGCCATACGCATTACCTTGCTGGCCCAGTCCGGCACATATTTATCTGCCATCTGATCGCTGGTCTCCCAGTCTCCTGCCTCCAAGGCTTTCAGTCCTTTATGCAGCAAAGGCCATTTCAGCAGCAAATATCCCCAAAAGTAAATATACCAAATCAGTGTACGCATCCGGCACACTCCTTTCTTTTCTCTAGTCTCAGATGTGTTTATTTTACCACGTTACGACACAGAAGTAAAAAGGGTTTTTACAAAAAGCGTATGCGGATTACTGCGCCGCTTGCATTTTCCTTTTGTTGTACATACAGCACAGCAATACCTGTGTTTTTTGCTGCTTTTATTGTATGCGAAAGGATTTATATTCTTTTCTCTGTAAGCCTTTTGTCAGAGCAATCCGACAGCTTACAAAAAAGCGACACCGCAGAGCGGTGCCGCTTTTTGATACAAAACGGATGTTTCTCTTTATTATGCTTCTTTCTTTACGCCATGATCCAGAATCTTATCGAATCGAGTAAAGAACATAACCGTCGTAACCGCAGAAGCAATAATATCGCTGATGGGCTCTGCCAGGAAAACAGCCAGAACCTTGTTCTCCATGAACATGGGCAGAATGAAAATCAGCGGAATCAGCAGAATCAGCTTACGCAGGCAAGCCATCACCAGGCTGATTTTTGCCTGACCCAGTGCCATAAAGCTCTGCTGGCAGGTAATCTGGAAACCCAGTGCAAAGATACCCGCCATATAAATACGGATTGCCCAAGCTGTATAACCAATCAGCTCTGCGTCCGTGGTAAAGATGGATGCAAATGCACGCGGAGCCAGCATAACCAGCAGGAAGAAACCGCCGGCATATACAACGCCCGTAGTAAACAAAGTGTAGAATGCTTCTTTTACACGAGATTTCAGACCTGCACCATAGTTATAGCTGATCAGCGGCTGACAGCCGTGACACATACCACTCAAAGGCAGATTGATCAGCTGTGCAATGCTGCTGATAATGGTCATAGCACCAACTGCCAGGTCACCGCCAAAACGGGACAGACTGCTGTTAAAGCTGATTACCAGCAGACTCTCGGTGGACAGCATTACAAAGGTGGAAATACCCAGACTCAGTACCGGCGTTACGGTCTTGCTTTCCAGACGCATATTTTCCTTACGCAGGCGCAGTGTAGTTTTACGACCAAACAGGAATACCAATACCCAGACTGCACTCACTGCCTGACTCAAAACGGTAGCAACTGCCGCGCCGGCAACGCCCATTTTGAAGCCAAAAATCAGGATGGGGTCCAGCACAATGTTGATTACTGCACCGATGACAGTAGTCATCATACTCAGCATAGCAAAGCCCTGCGTGCTGATAAACAGGTTCATACCCATAACAATCAGGATAAAGAATGTACCCAAAATATAGATACGACCGTAGGTCAGTGCATAGGGCAGTGTCGCTTCACTGGCGCCAAACCAGCGCAGCAGTGTGGGCGCCGAGAAATAAAATCCAGCGGTCAAAACAACGGTCAAACCCAGCAGCATCGTAAAGCAGTTGCCCATTGTTTTTTCAGCAGCCTTATTATCGCCCTGACCCATTGCAATAGCAGCCAACGGTGCACCACCGGAACCGATCATCATTGCAAATGCCGTAATCAGCATCATAATCGGCATAAACACACCAACACCCGTCAAAGCATTGGCACCCACACCGGGGATACGACCGATGTAGATTCGGTCGACTACATTATACAGCAAATTGATAATCTGAGCCACAACTGCAGGAATGGCAAGTTTCGCAAACATTTTCTTTACATTACAGGTGCCCATATCCTGCTTTTTATTTTCTTCCATAGACTCTTAAACTCCTTTCCTCAAACGAATTTATTATACCAGTCATTTTTGAATAAGCTATGTCTTTTTCCATTTTCTTGTTAAAATTGCTATTTTTGCTGCATTTTCTACGGGTGAAAGTCTGATTTTGCGACAACAAAAAGCACAAGCAAGCGAACCATTTCATTCACTCACTTGTGCTTTCCAAATATATTTAGTGAACCTGTACCGTTTCAAGTTTGCAGGATTTCTTAAATAGCCACAATCCCAGAATAAACAGGATCACCAGCATACCGATTCCCACATTTGCTTGACCGGTAATCTGTGTTGTAACGCTCACCAGCATCGTACCCAGGAAGGACGCACCTTTACCGCAAATATCATACAAACCGAAGTATTCGCCCGACCGCTCCTGCGGAATGATTTTGGTGAAGTGTGAGCGGGACAATGCCTGCACACCGCCCTGAAACAAACCAACCAACACTGCCAGCATCCAGAACTCAATCTGTGTATCCAGGAAGAATGCAAAAACGGCAATACAGATGTATGCGCCAATAAATATCGGCAGCATCTGTTTTGTTTCATAGCAATAAGAGAGTTTTCCCACCAGCAGAGCCGCCGGAAATGCCACTACCTGCGTCAGCAGCAGCGCCAAAAGCAAACCATTTGTATCCAACCCCAGTGATGTGCCATATGCCGTCGCCATATCAATAATAGTATATACGCCATCAATATAGCAGAAGAATGCCAGCAGGAACAGAAAAATCTGCTTCTGGTCTTTTACACTGCGTAACGTATTGCCAATACGTGCAAAACTGCTGCGCACAACGTGTTTCGGTGTTTCTACATAATTTTTTTGGTGATAGCGTTTCAGCAGCGGTAATGCCATCAACATCCACCATGCACCTGTGAGCATAAATCCAGCTGTCATTGCCTGCATCGGATGCAAGCCAAAGGAACCTCCAAACAGCACCAGAACAAGGCAGCAAATAAACGGAATACAGCTGCCAATATATCCCCATGCATATCCTTGACTGGAAACATCATCCACGCGATCCTCACCAGTCACATCCTGAAGCATGGAATCATAAAATACCAGACTGCACGAATAGCCGATTTTGGCCAAAACAAAAATTGCCAAAAAGCTCATCCAATGCGGCATGAACCCCATCAGGCAACATCCCATCACGCCTACCATCAATGCTGTAACAAAAATCGGTTTCTTAAAGTTTTTTGTATCCGCAATCGTACCTAAAACCGGGCCAAGAACCGCAACTACCAGTGTTACAAAAGATGCTGCATATCCCCAATATGCCAAGTAATCTACTGAGGACATCCCGTCCATCTCTGACAACGCATTGAAATAGATGGGAATTAATGTAGCAAACAACATTGTAAAAGCAGAATTACCCACATCGTACAAAATCCAGGATTTTTCCAGTTTACTCAACTTCACTTTACCCATAATCCTTACTCCTCTCTTTTTTGCTTTCCGAACGGATGCTGTTTTGCACTATTTTAGTGTAGCACAAAAAGCATCGACACTCAATTCATTTTACAACAAAATCAAACACATTTGTCTTTTCTGTTGCAGAATATACACGTGCAAAAAAGGAGATAAAAAAGAGACCCTGCTACACAAGGTAGCAGGGTCCCAATCAGCCGAATACAATTTATGCAAAGGGGTCGTAAAACGAATTACTCGTAGATCTTGGAAACAACGCCGGAACCAACGGTACGGCCACCCTCACGGATAGCGAAACGCAGGCCCTCTTCCATAGCAACGGGAGTGATCAGGCTCACGTGCATGGTAACGTTATCGCCGGGCATGCACATCTCGGTGCCTTCGGGCAGCTCGATGATGCCGGTAACGTCAGTAGTACGGAAGTAGAACTGAGGACGGTAGTTGGAGAAGAACGGAGTATGACGGCCGCCTTCTTCCTTCTTCAGAACGTACACCTGGCCGTCGAAGACGGTGTGGGGGTGCACGGAACCGGGCTTAGCCAGAACCTGGCCACGCTCGATCTGGTTACGGTCAACACCACGCAGCAGAGCGCCGATGTTATCGCCAGCCTGAGTGAAGTCCAGGCTCTTGCGGAACATTTCCAGACCAGTGATGGTGGAGGTCAGCTTCTCGGGCTTGATGCCAACGATTTCGACCTGGTCGCCAACCTTAGCAGTACCACGCTCAACACGGCCGGTAGCAACAGTACCACGGCCAGAGATGGTCATGACGTCCTCAACGGGCATCAGGAAGGGCATGTCAGCCATACGGTCGGGAGTGGGGATGTAGCTGTCAACAGCGTCCATCAGCTCGTGGATGCAAGCATACTCAGGAGCGTTGGGATCGGTGCTGGTGCTCTCCAGAACTGCCAGAGCAGAACCCTTAACGATAGGAGTATCGTCGCCGGGGAAGTCGTACTCGTTCAGCAGGTCACGGATTTCCATCTCAACCAGATCCAGCAGTTCGGGGTCGTCAACCTGGTCAACCTTGTTCATGAAAACAACGATGTAGGGAACGCCGACCTGACGGGACAGCAGGATGTGCTCGCGGGTCTGGGGCATCGGGCCGTCTGCAGAAGAAACAACCAGAATAGCGCCGTCCATCTGAGCAGCACCGGTGATCATGTTCTTGACGTAGTCAGCATGGCCCGGGCAGTCAACGTGAGCATAGTGACGGTTCTTGGTGCTGTACTCAACGTGAGCAGAGTTGATGGTAATACCACGCTCGCGCTCTTCGGGAGCCTTGTCGATGTTAGCGTAGTCAGTGAATTCTGCGCCGCCTTCCATAGACAGAACCTTAGTGATAGCAGCAGTAGTGGTGGTCTTGCCGTGGTCAACGTGGCCGATAGTACCAATGTTGACGTGAGGCAGGGAACGGTCGAATTTTGCCTTTTCAGCCATTGTAATGTCCTCCTTGATTGTGAAGTCATCTTGGTTATAACAGCATAGCTATATGCAATGCCATTCTACTAAATAGCAACAGGAAAATCAAGAGATTTTCCTGCGTTTGCCATTCATGCGCAGAAATTAGTCCTTTGCACGACCAGCAATGATGGTGTCGGCAATGCTCTTGGGAACCGGCTCGTAGTGAGAAGGCTCCATGGAGTACTGGCCACGACCCTGAGTCTTAGAACGCAGGTCGGTAGCGTAGCCGAACATCTGAGCCAGAGGTACCATAGCGTTGATACGCTGAGTACCGTTCATAGCTTCCATGCCCTGGATCTGACCACGACGGCTGTTCAGGTCACCAATAACGTCGCCCAGGTAGTCATCGGGAACGATAACTGCAACCTTCATGATGGGCTCAGTGATGATGGGATCAGCCTTACGCATAGCTTCCTTGAAAGCCATAGAACCAGCGATGGAGAAAGCCATTTCAGAAGAGTCAACTTCGTGGTAAGAACCATCGTACAGGCTGACCTTAACGTCAACAACGGGGTAACCTGCCAGAATGCCGCTCTTCATTGCGCCCTGGATACCGTTGTCAACTGCGGGGATGTATTCCTTCGGAATAGCACCGCCAACAACGTCGTTGACAAACTCGTAGCCTGCGCCCGGCTCGTTTGGAGAAATCTTGATCTTAACGTGACCGTACTGGCCCTTACCGCCGGACTGACGAGCATACTTGGTATCCTGCTGTGCTTCCTTGCGAATGGTTTCGCGGTAAGCAACCTGAGGTGCGCCAACGTTTGCTTCGACCTTGAACTCACGCAGCAGACGGTCAACGATGATCTCCAGGTGCAGCTCGCCCATGCCGGCGATAATGGTCTGACCAGTTTCCTCATCGGTGTAAGTCTTAAAGGTGGGGTCCTCTTCAGCCAGCTTTGCCAGAGCGATACCCATCTTTTCGTTGCCAGCCTTGGTCTTGGGCTCGATTGCAACACGGATAACGGGCTCCGGGAAGTTCATAGACTCCAGGATAATCGGGTGACGCTCGTCACACAGAGTATCGCCGGTAGTGGTGTTCTTCAGGCCGACAACGGCAGCGATGTCACCTGCATAGCAGACATCGATGTCCTTACGGTGGTTAGAGTGCATCTGCAGAATGCGGCCCATACGCTCGTTGTTGTCCTTAACGGAGTTGTAAACGGTGGTACCTGCCTCGATCTTACCGGAGTAGACGCGGAAGTATGCCAGCTTACCAACAAACGGGTCGGTAGCAATCTTAAATGCCAGAGCGGAGAAGGGAGCGTTGTCGTCAGAAGGACGAGACTCTTCCTCACCGGTCTCGGGGTTCACGCCCTTAATATCCTCGATGTCGGTCGGGGCGGGCATGTAGTCCACGATAGCGTCCAGCAGCTTCTGAACGCCCTTGTTCTTGTAAGAAGAACCGCAGGTAACGGGAACGATGTCGTTATCCAGCGTTGCCTTACGCAGGCCGCGCTTGATTTCTTCAACGCTCAGGTCGCCCTCTTCCAGGTACTTCTCCATCAGCTCTTCGTCGCTGGCTGCAACAGCCTCGACCAGCTCATCGTGGTACTTCTGGGCTTCGTCCATCATGTCAGCGGGAATTTCTTCCACGCGCATGTCGTTGCCCATGTCGTCGTAGTAGACCTCAGCCTTCATCTCGACCAGGTCGATCAGACCCTTAAAGGTGTCTTCCTTGCCGATAGGCAGCTGAATCGGCACACCGTTAGCGTGCAGACGCTCGTGCATCATTTCGACACAACGGTAGAAGTCAGCACCCATGGTATCCATCTTGTTGACGTAAACCATACGGGGGACCTTGTACTCGTCAGCCTGACGCCAAACGGTCTCAGACTGGGGCTCAACACCGCCCTTTGCAGCCAGAACGGTAACAGAACCGTCCAGCACGCGCAGAGAACGCTGAACTTCGACAGTAAAGTCGACGTGGCCCGGGGTGTCAATGATGTTGATGCGGTGACGATTCTTCTTAGCCGCAGCGGGGTCGTTTTTGAAGTCAGTGTGACTCCAGTAGCAGGTAGTAGCAGCAGAAGTGATGGTGATACCACGCTCCTGCTCCTGCTTCATCCAGTCCATCGTAGCGGAACCATCATGAGTCTCACCGATCTTATGGTTAATACCGGTGTAGTACAGGATACGCTCGGTGGTGGTGGTCTTACCTGCGTCGATATGTGCCATGATGCCGATGTTTCTCGTCATCTGCAGAGATACTTCTCTGGGAGTAGCCATGAAATTAACCTCCTAAATCGACACTGGATCAATAACGGAAATGAGCGAAAGCCTTGTTGGCCTCTGCCATCTTATGAACATCCTCACGCTTCTTAACAGATGCGCCGGTGTTGTTGCTGGCGTCGATGATCTCGTTGCACAGACGCTCGCTCATGGTCTTCTCACCACGGCTGCGGCTGTAAGCAGTCAGCCAGCGCAGGCCCAGGGTCTCGCGGCGAGCGGGGCTAACTTCCAGGGGAACCTGGTAGTTGGAGCCACCCACACGACGGGTCTTGCACTCCAGGCTGGGCATGATGTTCTCCATAGCCTTTTCGAACATCTCCAGCGGATCGTTGCCGCTCTTCTCCTGGATCATGTTGAAAGCGTCGTAAACGATCTTCTGGGCAACGCCCTTCTTGCCATCCAGCATAACGCTGTTGACCAGGCGGGTCACCAGCTTGGAATTGTAAATAGGATCAGCCAGAACATCACGCTTTGCAATGTTACCTCTTCTAGGCATCTTTCTTCCCTCCTTCATAGAATGATATCATCGGTACTCGAAGGCCATCTTTTGGCCCCCGTTGTGTCATAAAGAGCAATCCTGCATAAACCGTTACCATCCAGCCCGCAGGCCGAACTTGTTATTTATATGGAAAGCCTTTAATGGCGAACAATGATCTTGGTTGTGTAAAAATTACTTCTTAGCGGCCTTAGGACGCTTAGCACCGTACTTGGAACGGGCCTGCATACGGCCATTGACACCCTGAGTATCCAGAGTACCACGGATGATGTGGTAACGAACACCGGGCAGGTCCTTAACGCGGCCACCACGAATCAGCACAACGCTGTGCTCCTGCAGGTTATGACCGATACCGGGAATGTAAGAGGTAACCTCAATACCATTCGTCAGGCGGACACGAGCAACCTTACGCAGTGCAGAGTTGGGCTTCTTAGGAGTCATGGTACGGACAGCGGTGCACACACCACGCTTCTGAGGGCTCTCCAGATTGGTGTACTTCTTCTTCTGGGAGTTGTAAGTCTTCTGCAGTGCGGGAGCAGTGCTCTTGGTAACCAGGACCTCACGGCCTTTGCGAACCAGCTGGTTAAAAGTAGGCATTTTGTTCTCCTTTCTTTCCATTATTAGGGTGACAGAATGTGCTGTACCCCTCGTTTTTATGTTCAAGCGGAAACCCGCCGAAACATCGTAAAAATTGGTATAGTTACACACTGAAGCGCAACAATCATAGTGTATACTTTTGTTTTGGCGATGTCAACAGTTTTCCCGAAAATTTTTTGTTCATACAAAGAAATTTCTTTTTTCTTCGTGTTGCAGCTATCCTCTCCCCTGTTTCAGTCTCATTCGCGGTTCCGATCAACGCCACATCGATATTTTTTTGTACAAATAAAAACCCCGCACAGTTTTCACTGTACGGGGTTTTCTTATTTATCGAAAGAACAGATCGTTTTTCGCTTACTGCGCTTCAGCAGCCTTTTCAGCTTCGATCTCAGCATCCAGTGCTTCTTCACGATGGATCAGGTCTTCCTTAACCTCCGGCAGGCCAGTACCTGCGGGGATCAGCTTACCGATCAGCACGTTTTCCTTCAGGCCCAGCAGCGGGTCAACCTTGCCCTTGATTGCAGCCTCGGTCAGGACACGAGTAGTCTCCTGGAAGGATGCAGCGGACAGGAAGGAGTCGGTTGCCAGAGAAGCCTTGGTAATACCCAGCAGAGCCTGCTGATACTGAACCATCTTCAGGTCCTTCTCGCCATTTGCGATGCGCTCAGCCAGCTCCATATTCTTGTTCTCAACTTCCAGCTTGCTTGCCAGAGCACCGCCGATAAAGTCGGAGGAGCCGGAATCCAGCACGCGTACCTTGCGGCACATCTGGCGGATGATAACTTCGATATGCTTATCGTTGATTTCAACGCCCTGCAGACGGTAAACCTTCTGAACTTCGTTGATCAGGTAGTTCTGAACAGCTTCCAGACCCTTGATTGCCAGGATATCCTGCGGGTAAGCAACGCCTTCCTTGGTCAGGATATCGCCCTTCTCGACGATGTCGCCGGGCTGCACACGAATGTGCTGGGTGAAGGGAATGGAGTACTTCTTCTCGGTCTCGATGCCATCATCGTCACGGCCGGTGACAACAACGACAGTGTTCTTCTTGGTGTCGTCCAGCGAAACGGTACCAGTGATTTCACTCATGATAGCCATGCTCTTGGGACGGCGGCTCTCGAACAGTTCTTCGACACGAGGCAGACCCTGGGTAATATCTTCAGCAGATGCGATACCGCCGGTATGGAAGGTACGCATGGTCAGCTGAGTACCGGGCTCACCGATGGACTGTGCAGCGATGATACCAACAGATTCACCCAGCTTGACGGGCTCACCGTTTGCCATGTTGGAACCGTAGCAGTGTGCGCAGACGCCGGTCTTAGCGCGGCAGGTCAGCAGGCTGCGAATCTTCAGGCTGGTGATGCCAGCAGCTTCGATCTTCTCAGCATCGTACAGATCCATCATCTTGCCTTCCGGCACGATGACTTCGTTGGTCTGCGGGTTCACAACGTCGCCCACAGCGTAACGGCCGATCAGACGCTCGCGGAAGCTCTCGATCTTTTCCTTGCCCTCGTGGATCTCGGAAACGACAACACCGTCGGTGGTGCCACAGTCGATCTCACGGATGATGACGTCCTGAGAAACGTCAACCATTCGACGGGTCAGGTAACCGGAGTCAGCGGTACGCAGAGCGGTATCAGCCAAGCCCTTACGAGCACCACGTGCAGAAACGAAATATTCCAGAATATTCAGACCTTCACGGTAGTTCGCACGAATGGGCATCTCGATGGTGTGACCTGCGGTGTTTGCCAGCAGGCCGCGCATGCCAGCCAGCTGCTTGATCTGGTTCATAGAGCCTCGAGCACCGGAATCAGCCATCATAAAGATCTGGTTGTCCTTGGGCAGGTTCTCAGCCAGAGCCTTAGAAACCTTGTCCGTGGTCTTCTGCCAGACTTCGATGACCTTCTCGTAACGCTCGCGCTCAGAAATCAGACCCTTGTTGAACAGCTTAACGATCTTGGAGACCTGCTGATCTGCTTCATCAACCAGATCGCCCTTCTGGGGAGGAATAACTGCATCGCAGACTGCAACAGAAATTGCAGACTTGGTGGAGTACTTGTAGCCCTGGTTCTTGATTGCGTCCAGCATCTTTGCACAAGCGCGGGTGCCGTGGCAAGTCAAGCAGCGGGAAATGATATCGGGCAGGGTCTTCTTGGTCACGCGGAAGCTGACCTCGTAGTCCAGAGCGTGCTCGGGATCATTACGATCAATATAGCCCAGATCCTGCGGGATCGGAGTATTGAAGATGATGCGGCCAACGGTAGCGTCCACCATGCCAGTGGTCGGCACACCGTTGACGGTCAGGGTGCGGCGCACCTTGATGGGAGCGTGCAGCGTAACGTCGCCGTCTGCATAAGCCATCAGAGCTTCGTTCTCATCACGGAATACCTTGCCAGCGCCCATGTCGTTTTCGTAAACGGTGGTCAGGTAGTAGCTGCCCAGGATCATATCCTGCGTAGGCACTGCAACAGGAGCACCGTCAGAAGGCTTCAGCAGGTTGCCGGAAGCCAGCATCAGCATACGAGCTTCACGGATTGCATCTGCGGACAGGGGCAGGTGAACTGCCATCTGGTCACCGTCGAAGTCAGCGTTAAATGCGGTACAGGACAGAGGGTGCAGCTTGATTGCACGGCCCTCGACCAGAACCGGGTTGAACGCCTGAATACCCAGACGGTGCAGCGTAGGTGCACGGTTCAGCAGAACCGGGTGACCCTTGATGACGGTTTCCAAGCTGTCCCAAACCTCGGGCTTTGCACGCTCGACCATCTTGCGAGCGGTCTTGATATTGGTAGCAACACCACGCTCGACCAGATCCTTCATAACGAAGGGCTTGAACAGCTCCAGAGCCATTTCCTTGGGCAGACCACACTGGTCCATGCGCAGCTCGGGGCCAACAACGATAACGGAACGGCCAGAGTAGTCAACACGCTTACCCAGCAGGTTCTGACGGAAGCGGCCCTGCTTGCCCTTCAGGAAGTCAGACAAGCTCTTCAGCGGGCGGTTGGAAGGACCGGTGACCGGACGGCCACGACGGCCGTTGTCGATCAGGGAGTCAACAGCTTCCTGCAGCATACGCTTTTCGTTGCGCACGATGATGTCAGGAGCACCCAGCTCCAGCAGACGGCGCAGACGATTGTTGCGGTTGATCACGCGGCGGTACAGGTCGTTCAGGTCAGAGGTCGCAAAACGACCGCCGTCCAGCTGGACCATGGGGCGCAGATCGGGGGGCAGAACCGGGACAGCGTCCAGGATCATCCACTCAGGACGGTTGCCGGACAGGCGGAAAGCCTCGACAACTTCCAGACGCTTCAGCAGGCGAACGCGCTTCTGGCCGGTAGCCTTTTCGACTTCCTCATGCAGCTGATTGCTCAGCTCGTCCAGATCGATCTCACGCAGCAGTTCCTGGATAGCCTCAGCACCCATAGATGCCTGGAACTCATCCTCGTAACGCTCGCGCATTTCGCGGTATTCCTTCTCGGTCAGCAGCTGCTTCTTTTCCAGCGGAGTCAGACCGGGATCGGTAACAATGTAGCTGGCAAAGTACAGGACCTTTTCCAGCAGGCGGGGGCTGATATCCAGCATCAGGCCGATACGGCTGGGAATGCCCTTAAAGTACCAGATGTGGCTGACAGGAGCTGCCAGCTCAATGTGGCCCATACGCTCACGACGGACCTTAGCACGGGTAACCTCAACGCCGCAGCGATCACAGATCTTGCCCTTGTAACGGATGCGCTTGTACTTGCCGCAGTGGCACTCCCAGTCCTTGGTAGGTCCAAAGATTCTTTCGCAGAACAGGCCGTCACGCTCCGGCTTCAAGGTGCGGTAGTTGATGGTTTCAGGCTTTTTGACCTCACCAAAGCTCCATGCTCGGATCTGTTCGGGAGAGGCAAGGCCGACTTTAATACTATCGAAAACGGTGTTTTCCATTAAAACAAACCCTTTCTTAATCTTAGATTTTGGTGATGCGGATCGGACAGATTAGAAATCCATCTCGTCACTGTCCTGCATTGCGGGAGCAGCGGGCTCGTCGCTCAGCACAGCGGCATCATCAAAACCGGCGTCAGCATCTTTAATCGTATACTCAGCGCTCAGTTCGTTTTCGTTGGTGACGGTGTCGCCCATGGGGATGTCACGCATATCGAATCCGGTTTCTTCCTCGTCGAAGTCCTGGCGCATATCCACTTCGTTGCCGTCCACGTCCTGAACGATCACGTCCATGCCCAGAGCCTGCAGTTCCTTCAGCAGAACGCGGAAGGATTCGGGGATACCGGGCTGCGGTACGGGCTCGCCCTTGACGATAGCTTCGTAAGTCTTGACACGACCCACAACGTCGTCAGACTTCACGGTCAGGATTTCCTGCAGCGTGTAAGCAGCGCCATATGCTTCCAGAGCCCAAACTTCCATTTCGCCGAAGCGCTGGCCGCCGAACTGAGCCTTACCGCCCAGAGGCTGCTGAGTAACCAGAGAGTAGGGACCAGTGGAACGTGCGTGGATCTTATCGTCAACCAGGTGATGCAGCTTCAGGTAGTACATATAACCGACGGTAACGGGGTTATCGAACTTTTCACCGGTACGGCCATCGTACACGGTGGTACGGCCGTCAGCACCCAGCTCAATCTTGGAGAAGTCAATGATGTGACCCTTCTCACCCATGATCTTGGGCAGCTTGGTGGGATATGCAGGAGCATTCTCACCGTGCCACAGCTCACGAGCGGTGTCGAAGGTATCAACGATGTCGTTCTCACGAGCGGAGTCGAACACGGGGGTCATAACCTTGATGCCGCAAGCCTTAGCTGCGTAGCCCAGGTTAACTTCCAGAACCTGACCGATGTTCATACGAGAAGGAACGCCCAGGGGGTTCAGCACGATGTCCAGCGGGGTACCATCGGGCAGGAAGGGCATATCCTCCTGCGGCAGAATGCGGGAAACGACACCCTTGTTACCGTGACGACCTGCCATCTTATCGCCGACGCTGATCTTACGCTTCTGAGCGATGTAGCAGCGGACAACCTGACGGACGCCGGGCTGCAGCTCGTCGCTGTTTTGCGGGGTGAAGATCTTAACGTCTACGATGATGCCGTATTCGCCGTGGGGTACACGCAGAGAAGTGTCACGCACTTCGCGTGCCTTTTCGCCGAAGATAGCGCGCAGCAGGCGCTCTTCTGCGGTCAGCTCGGTCTCGCCCTTCGGGGTGACCTTACCAACCAGAATGTCACCAGCGGTGACTTCCGCACCGATGCGGATGATGCCGCGCTCGTCCAGATCCTTCAGAGCTTCCTCAGAAACGTTGGGGATATCACGAGTGATTTCCTCAGGTCCCAGCTTGGTCTCACGAGCTTCGGTCTCATATTCCTCAATATGGATAGAGGTGTAAACGTCCTCACGGACGATCTTTTCGTTCAGCAGGACAGCGTCCTCGTAGTTGTAACCTTCCCAGGTCATGAAGCCGATCAGAGCGTTCTTACCCAGAGAGATTTCACCATTGCGCATTGCGGGGCCGTCAGCAATCACCTGACCCTCGGCCAGAACGTCGCCAACTTCCACGATCGGGCGCTGGTTGATGCAGGTACCTGCGTTGGAACGTGCGAACTTGGTCAGGGTGTAGCGGTCAACGCTGCCATCCTCGGTGCGAACCAGAACCAGGTCTGCGTCCACATACTCAACCGTACCAGCACGCTTTGCCAGAACAGCAACACCGGAGTCGGTAGCTGCCTTGTATTCCATACCGGTAGCAACGATGGGCTGCTGCGTGACCATCAGAGGCACTGCCTGACGCTGCATGTTAGAACCCATCAGAGCACGGTTACAGTCGTCGTTCTCCAGGAAGGGAATCATTGCAGTTGCAACAGAAACCATCATCTTGGGGGAGACGTCCATGTAGTCAACGCTCTCGCGGTTAACTTCCAGGATCTCATCACGGCGGCGAGCGGAAACACGCTCGCGAACGAAGTGCATGCCCTCGTCCAGCGGTTCGTTAGCCTGAGCAACGACGTACTCGTCTTCCACGTCAGCAGTCATATACTCAACTTCGTTGGTAACGACCTGCTCAATCAGCTTGCCATTCTCGTCGTAAGTCTTCTTAACCTTGCGGTAAGGAGCCTCAATGAAACCGTAGTCATTGATGCGGGAGAAGGATGCCAGATAGGAAATCAGACCGATGTTGGGGCCTTCAGGCGTTTCGATGGGGCACATACGGCCGTAGTGGCTGTAGTGAACGTCACGAACTTCGAAGCCTGCACGGTCACGAGACAGACCGCCAGGTCCCAGAGCGGACAGACGACGCTTGTGGGTCAGCTCTGCCAGCGGGTTATTCTGGTCCATGAACTGGGACAGCGGAGAAGAACCGAAGAACTCCTTGATTGCTGCCACAACAGGACGAATGTTGATCAGTGCCTGCGGAGTGATCACAGTCTGATCCTGGCTCTGCAGGGTCATGCGCTCACGGATGACGCGCTCCATACGGGAGAAGCCGATGCGGAACTGGTTCTGCAGCAGCTCGCCGACGCTGCGGATACGACGGTTGCCCAGGTGGTCGATATCGTCCACAACGCCAACACCGTAATCCAGGTCGCACAGATAGTTAATAGAAGCGAAGATATCTTCAACGGTAACGGTGCGGCCGATCAGCAGATCGTGGTTCTGCTTCAGCATTTCCTTCTGCTCTTCCGGATCATCGGTAGCATTCAGGATCTTGCACAGCTCGGTGAAGTTGACGCGCTCGTTGATGTCTGCTTCCTTCACGTCGAAGGAGAAGAAAGGCTGAGCGTCAACGCAGCCGTTGGTGATGACCTTAACGACCTTGTCGTCGATGTTCAGGTTAACAACCTTGACACCTGCACGGTCAGCAGCCTCTGCCATCTCACGGGTGATCTTCTCGCCTGCGGGGATGATGACTTCGCCGGTGCGGGGATCTTCAACATCGTAGAAGGGGCGGAAGCCGATGATACGACGTGCCAGAGCCAGCTTCTTGTTCATCTTATAACGGCCGAAGCGGGACAGGTCATAACGGTGCGGATCGAAGAACAGAGCATCGATCTGAGCGGTAGCGGAATCCACCGTGGGGGGCTCACCGGGACGCAGCTTGCGGTAAACTTCCAGCAAGCCGTCTGCCTGATTGCGGCAAGTGTCCTTTTCCAGGGTAGCCAGGATGCGGACGTCGCCGCCGAAGTAATCCAGGATTTCTTCGTCAGAGCCCAGACCCAGCGCACGGCACAGGACCGTCACAGGGATCTTGCGGTTCTTATCGATACGGACATAGAACACGTCAGAAGCATCGGTCTCGTACTCCAGCCATGCACCGCGGTTGGGGTTCATGGTTGCGCTGTACAGGTCGTTACCAATCTTATCCTTCTCGTGGCCGTAGAAAACGCCGGGAGAACGAACCAGCTGGCTGACGATAACACGCTCAGCACCGTTGATGACGAAAGTACCCGCGTCCGTCATGAGCGGGAAATCGCCCATGAAGATCTCCTGATCCTTGATCTCGCCAGTTTCTTTATTCACCAGACGTGCCGTAACGCGCAGGGGTGCAGCGTAGGTCACATCACGTTCCTTGCATTCCTTAATGGAATACTTGGGGGTGTCGTCCAGTCGGAAGTCAATAAAGCTCAGGGCCAGATTGCCCGTGTAGTCCTCGATGGTGCCAATGTCATGGAAGACATCCTTCAGACCTTCGTTCAGGAACCAGCGATAAGAGTTCTTCTGAACCTCGATCAGGTTGGGCATACCGATGACTTCGTCGATGCGAGCAAAGCTCATGCGCTCGGTTTTTCCGAGCTTGACGGGCTTGACTTTCATCATAAAATCAACCACTCCTTATCTTTAACTTTTGATTGCAACATTCGAAACCGTTCACGTTTTTACAGTTCAGCGCTGTTCCCCGGCATTTTTCACAAACTTTGTGTTTTGCATTCGGGAAACATGGTGAACCTCACTGCCTTTTTCGCATACTAAGGCATTATTGTGATACTGATTCAGTATATCCTTAAAAAAGCAAGATGTCAAGCGATTTTTTGCCCTCTTGACAAAAAAAATCACCCGTGCGTCTCTTTTGAAAGAAACACACGGGCTCGTGTATGCTTTGTTCTGCTTTCACCTTGAAAAAGTCGTTTTTCCTTGTTCATTGAGTACCTTTTTCGTCAAAGTGTCGAAACACCGTTAATCCTCCAGATACTCTCTCAGCTGGCGCGATCTGCTGGGATGACGCAGCTTTCGCAATGCCTTTGCTTCAATTTGACGGATACGCTCTCTTGTTACATGAAAACTGGAGCCTACCTCCTCCAAAGTCCTTGCACGACCGTCCGTCAAGCCGAAACGCATCTTCAAAACAGTTTCTTCCCGCGGGGTCAAACTATGCAGTACACGGATCAACTCCTGCTGCAGCTGCATCTGTCCTGCACGCTCCGCCGGGAGGCAAGCGCTTTCATCCTGCAAAAAGTCCTGTAAGCAAACATCGTCTTCTTCCCGCACCGGGGTTTCCAGACTGATTGGCTCCATGGAAATGCGCATCAGCTCCTGTACCTTTTCTTCCGGCATCTCCATCTTTTCTGCTAGTTCTTTCAGCTCTGGTTCTCTGCCCAACTCATGCAGCAGTTCCGTCTGCGCTTTCCGCATCCGTCCCATGGTATCCACCAGATGCACCGGAATGCGAATCGTGCGTCCCTGATCTGCCAGCGCACGGGTGATTGCTTGACGAACCCACCAAGTCGCATAAGTGGAGAAGCGGAATCCCTTATCCGGGTCATACTTTTCCACTGCGCGCATCAGACCGATGTTTCCCTCCTGAATCAAATCCAGAAAAGACAGTCCCCTGCCCGCATATTTCTTGGCGATCGAAACCACCAAACGCAGGTTCGCTTCTGCCAACCGATGTGCTGCCCGTTCATCGCCCTGTTTTGCTGCAAGTGCGAGCTGCAATTCATCCGTCTGGGTCAATAATGGAATTCGTCCGATTTCCCGCAGGTAAGTTTTGACGGAATCCACAGCCATCTCATCCCCTGCCCCAACTTCACGGGTCAGGCGATCAATACCGGCTTCATCCAAAACCTCCAGCGGCGGCGTATCCGCCTCTTTCATTGCTTCCAGACCAAAGCCCCAGCTCTGTTCTTTGCTGACGTTTGCTTCATATTCTGTCGTTTCCATAGTACCTCCGGCGGCATACAGCCGCATTTTGTGCAGCCGAAAAAGGCCGGAGGCTGGCGCAGCTTACTCCTCGGTTTCGTCCGAGGGCAATGCGCCCTTGCGGTCTCTCAGCGTCTGCAAATATCGTTCGATTTCCGTATTGTCCATTTTAGCAGCACTCACGCTCTTGGGTGTGCTGCGGGCAATTCGTTCCAGATACATTTCCACATCCTGCCATGTGGGGGTCACGTCGTGGTATTGCGCCACCAAACGGGACAATTCTGCCATGGTCTGGTCACTGAGACGCTGTCCCAGTACCGACATGGAAACCTCTACCCCTTGCTGGGTACAAGCATACATTGCCCCGATTGCCTCTTTCATATCCGGCATCACGATATTTTCCAAATTCAGACGCTGCATCACAGGTGCAATAAAGCTGGGCTCCCGCACCAGTGCGGACGCCAGCATTTGCTCGGCAGCCGCTACGCCCAAAGCGCGCTGACCGCCTGCCTGATAAGGAATTTTGATGTTATCCGCTACGCCGGAATGCAAAAGCTCTGTTTCACGCTTTTTGCGACGGCGATAGTTGTTGCGGCGGGTAACATCTTCCAGCTGTGCCAGAATCGCTGTTTTGGAGATATTGGTTTCTTCTGCCAGTCTGCCTGCATACACTTCCCGCTCTGTGGGGCTGATACGCTCTGCCAGCAGTTCCAGCGTTTCCCGAATATACTCCAGCCGATCCTTATCCTGTTTCAGGTCATATTTTTTGCGAATCTGTCCCATGCGGAAGTCCATTGCATTGCCGGTACCGTCCAGCAATGCACGGAAACGGTCTGCACCAAACTTCTTAATGTACTCATCCGGGTCTTTTGCTCCGGGAATCTGCAAGACACGCACCTTCAGTGGGCTGTCCTTGAACAGCTCCAAACTGCGCGCGGTTGCTTTCTGTCCCGCTTCGTCCGAGTCATAGCACAGCACCACTTCTTCGGCGTATTCGCTGAGCAGCTTTACCTGGTCGGGTGTCAGTGCCGTACCGCAGGCACACACAGCCGTATCGATTCCGGATTTCTGCATACTGATCACGTCCATGTAGCCTTCGCACAGCACAAACCGCTTGGATACACTCTTTTTCGCCAGCTGCAGCGCAAAAACCGTCTTATGCTTTTTGTAGACCAGCGTTTCCGGGCTGTTGATGTACTTGGGCTTGGAATCATCCATCACACGTCCGCCAAAAGCAATGACGTTTCCGCGCAAGTCAAAAATCGGGGTCATCACTCGATTACGGAACAGGTTGTAGATATTGCCTTTCTCGCTGCGTTTCACCAAACCGCTTTCCAGCAGTTCTTCATCCGTATAGCCCTTGTCGTGCAAATAACGGTAAGTTGCCCGAAAATCGTCCGGTGCATAGCCCAGACCAAAGCGAACAATGGTCTTGTCGTCCAGTCCACGGCGGCGCCAGTAAGCGCGTGCCATGCGGGCGTTTTCATCATCACCGTTCAGACATTTATGGAAATAGCGTGCGGCATCACGGTTGATGGACAAAATCCGGCTGCGCAGCCGACCTACTTTGTCATCCTCCGTAGGTTCCGGCATACCGGCACGACCCGCCAGCATCTTGACCGCTTCTACATAGTCCAGATTATTGATTTGTTTCGTGAATGTGATTACGTCTCCACCCGCACCACAGCCAAAGCAGTAAAAGCTCTGGGTGTCCGGGTAGACGTAGAAAGAGGGCGTCTTTTCATTGTGGAACGGGCACAGACCGCCATACAGCCGGCCCTTGCGTTTCAGCTGTACATAGCTACCTACCACATCCACAACGTCATTGCGGCGCACAACTTCTTCAATATATTCATGGGGGATGCTCATATCCGATACTTCCTTACTTTTCCTCTATCAAAGCACATGCCATTTCTGGGGAACATACAGCTGTTCAAATGTGCGGGTTGCAAACTCATCGCTCATGCCGCTGATATAATCCGTCACGGCACGGTCAGGACCTTCCTGATAGGCGATCTGCATATAGAAATTCGGCATTTGTTCCGGGTGGGTCACATAGTGTTCGTACAACGCTTCCACCAGATGACCTACTTTTGCTTCTTCTGCCTTTGCAACCTTATCCACATAAACGGTGCTGTACATAAATTCCTTCAGGGTCAAAAATGGGGCATATTCCTGCTCGCCTACTTGAATATCGCCATCGCTGTGATCCACGATACTCTGAATCATGGTAGCAATTCGCTGCGAATTGGTGTGGCCCAATACCTCCACAGCAACCTTCGGCAGCTGGGATTCTTCCAGCACGCCGGCACGAATTGCATCCTCGATATCATGGTTCACAAAAGCGATCCAGTCTGCATAGCGCACGATACGCCCTTCCGGCGTAGCTGCCCAAGTACCCTTGGTATGTGTAATGATTCCGTTGCGCACCTCCCATGTCAGATTCAGCCCTCGGCCTTCTTTCTCCAGAAAGTCCACCACGCGCAGCCCTTGGCGGTAATGGGTAAAGCCGCCGGGGCAAAGCTGATTCAATGCACGCTCGCCCGCATGACCAAATGGTGTATGACCCAAATCATGGGCCAGTGCGATTGCTTCGGTCAAATCCTCGTTCAGGCGTAATGCCCTCGCGATGGTTCTTGCAATCTGTGCAACCTCCAGCGTATGGGTCAGGCGGGTTCGGTACATATCCCCTTCCGGTGAAAGAAAGACCTGTGTTTTCTGCTTCAGTCTGCGAAAAGCCTTGCAGTGCAGCACTCTGTCTCTATCGCGCTGAAAGACAGGGCGCAGCGGATCTTGTTCTTCCGGTCGCACACGTCCGCGGCTGGCGCTGCTCAGTGTAGCCCAAGGAGCAAACGTCTGCTGTTCAATTTGTTCACTGCGTTCACGCACAGTCATACGGCAAAGCCTCGCTTTCCAAATTATAATAGATTCTCTCTGTCAAAGGGGGACGCAACGTGTCGAGTGCCAAAACTAGTGCAGATTCGACACATCAAAGATCAAAACGGTGCATAGAACGGCTCCGAACACTGCATTTCTGCACTACCACGGGTCAGTTCCCGCAGCTGCTGTGCCAACAGATGCTGTGTGCCGTCCGGCATGGTCCATTTCAGACATACTTTATCTGTAAAAATCGGTTCCACCGCACTGGTTTCCATACTCTGAATCAAGCGCTGGGCCTGCTCGTACAAGGGATACTCCACCGTAACCGAACATTCCACCAGACTGCGCACTGTAACGATTTTCGCATTTTCCAGTGCCGCCTGCGTCGCTGCGGTGTACGCGCGCACCAATCCGCCTGTACCCAGCAGAATACCGCCGAAATATCGGGTCACAACGACTACCAGGTCGGTCAGCTCGCTGTGACGAATCACTTCCAGCGTAGGTAGACCTGCTGTTTTGGCAGGTTCGCCGTCGTCAGAATAGCGTTCCCGGTTATCCTCCTGCAAGCGATAAGCATATACGTTATGCCGCGCAGTACGATTTTCCGCTTTTACCTGCTCCAGAAAGCGCAGTGCGGCTTCCTCACTTTCTGCATAAGAGACCGACGCAATAAAGCGGCTCTTTTTTTCTTCGTATTCGCCGGTCGCTATGCCGGCAATGGTACGATAATCCTCCACAATATGCCCTGCCTTTATCTTTTGATATACAGATATGATTATACCATACTCCATCGAATCCGCAAAGAAAAACCAAAAACCGCCTCGTTCCTATCGAACGAAGCGGTTTTCTTTTCCTTAAAACAGTTCTATGCCAAAAACAACAGACAGTCCTATCAGCGCCACATCACGCCACAAACGCAGATTTTTCCGTGTGGTATCTTTGCAGGCACGCAAACGGCCACGATGCTCAAAGTAAGTATTCTCACTGGGGAAATTCTGTCCCACCCATGCACCAATACTACCCTCATACAATACCTGATTGCGCAGTTTGCGTTCCAGCTGAACAACGGTCATGTATCGATCCAGCTCCAGCACCTCACACAAAAAGCTGATACAGGTGTGTGTGCGCTGCAAAGGAATATGTTTATGCAAGGGAAAAATCAGGATGTCCGCAAAGTTGTAGCGGGTTTCGGTCTGGTGTGCCTGATGGTCCTGCAACGCCGCACAAATCCGCGCATAGTGTTCATCCGTGACCTGATAGCCACAAATTTTAATCTTGCTGTCGTTACCGTCAACCAATTAACGTGCCGGGGTTTCCTGCTGATATCCGCCGTTCAGCGGTTCAAAATAATTGCAGCGAGAATATGCGTGCATCTTCGGGAGCAGCGGATTCAACGCCAGTGCAACATGGTTATACTGCCAGCCTGTAGCCATCCGAATCAGCGATCCCGTTACATAATTACTGGAAACAAATACGATATAAACGGTTTTCATGCTATGCCCTCCGTCATTAGAAATGGAAGAGTATCTCTATTGTACGGCTTCCGGCGGAAAAAGCAACGGTATTTCCTTTATTTCCTTTTACCTGACATATACCATCCTGATAAAACAAAAAGTGCCCTCCCAAATGGGAAGGCACTAAGAAAGCATTTCTTACTTGCGGCCAAAACGCTTGTTAAAACGATCAACACGTCCACCGGTATCGACCAGCTTCTGCTTGCCGGTGTAGAAGGGATGGCACTTAGAGCAAACTTCAACGTGGATCTCGGACTTGGTGCCACGAGTCTCGATGACGTTACCGCATGCGCAAGTGATCACGCACTTGTCGTAGTTAGGATGAATACCCTGCTTCATTTCTTTTCACCTCATTTCTGGTAATGACTTATAGGGGCCATATTGTAATGTATGCACCCATCACAACCTTCAATTTCGGCTACCCCAGAGAGCAGCCTTAGAAACGATTGCTGGTATATTATATCATGCCCAGCCGGAAAAGCAAGGGATTTTTTCAAAAATCAGATAAAAAAAACATGGTGTGCGGCTATTTTTTCACTGTACATCCATTGTTTTTCCACCACCTGCTGTTTCTCTGTGCAAAAAAAGACCGCAGCTAAATCATTTTAGCCACGGTCTTTTTTATCTTGTTAAGCCAGATACTGCTTGCAAGCTGCGGACAGCGCATCCTTCTGTGCGGTTGCTTCGGTCAGGTCCTTACCCAGCGTGGTAAAGTAAATCTTGATCTTCGGCTCCGTACCGGAGGGGCGTACCATGACCGTTGCGCCGTTTGCCAGCTCATACTTGAGCACGTTTGCAGCAGGCAGACCGGTCTTTTCGGTCTGCTCATAATCGACTGTTTCTGCAACTGCAATACCTGCGAAATCTACCGGCGGCTGCTTGCGCAGCTGCTCCATGATTCCTGCCATCTTATCCATACCGGACAAACCCGGGAACTCATAGCTCTCGGTCACGTTCAGATAGCGGCCGTACTCTGCATAGATTTCATCCAGACGCTCCTTGATAGAAGTGCCTTTGCTGCGGTAGTAAGCTGCCATTTCGCAAATCATCATGGAACCGATGATAGCGTCCTTATCACGCACATAGGGACCAGCCAGATAGCCATAGCTTTCCTCGAAGCCAAACAGGAAGCGATCCACTTCACCGGCAGCTTCCAGCTGTGCGATCTGGTCGCCGATCCACTTAAAACCAGTCAGCACATTGCGCATCTCCACACCATAGTGTGCTGCTACCTTGTCTGCCAGCGGGGTGGAAACAATAGACTTCACTGCCACCGGGTTCTTGGGCATCGTGCCGCTCTCGATACGACCTGCGCAGATGTAATCCAGCAGCAGAGCGCCGACTTCGTTGCCGGACAGCAGCTGATAGCTGCCATCCTGGCAGCGCACAGCAATACCAACACGGTCTGCATCCGGGTCCGTAGCCAGCATCAGGTCAGCCTGATTTCGCTCTGCCAATTCCAGACCCAGGCGCAGTGCCTCATAAATTTCAGGGTTGGGGTACGGGCAGGTGGGGAAATTGCCGTCCGGCAGCATCTGCTCACGCACAACTGTAATATCGGTAATGCCAATATCATTCAGCACGCGCAGAACCGGCATCAGACCGGAACCGTTCAGCGGGCTGTACACCAGCTTCAGACCTGCGGTCTTGCACATACCGGGATGCACGCTGCGTGCCTCGATTGCAGCATACAGTGCTTCTTCACAGTCTGCTTCCACAAACTGAATCAAGCCTTCGGCTACGCCGTCTGCGAATGACATGGTCTTTGCACCGGTCAGCACATCGATCTTCTGCATTTCATCATAAACAACAGCTGCTGCCGTGTCGGTCATCTGGCAGCCATCCGGGCCGTATGCCTTATAACCGTTGTACTTAGCCGGGTTGTGGCTTGCGGTAACCATAATACCTGCATTGCAGTTGTAATAACGGGTTGCAAAGCTCAGCGCAGGTACCGGCATCAGTGCCTTATAGATACGCACATGAATGCCGTTTGCAGCCAGAACACCAGCAGCTTCCTTTGCAAAGACATCGCTGTTGATACGGCTGTCGTAGCTGATTGCTACCGTCTGGGTACCGCCCTGGGTCTTGACCCAGTTTGCCAGACCCTGCGTTGCCTGACGGATCACATAAATGTTCATGCGATTGGTACCTGCGCCCAACACGCCGCGCAGACCTGCCGTACCAAACTTCAAAGAAACTGCAAAACGTTCCTTAATTTCTTCATCCTGACCTTCGATTTCAGTCAGCTCTTTTTCCAACGCCGGGTCCTGCAGTTTTGCTGCAGACCAACGACGATACTCTTCCATGTATCCCATAATAAAAAGACCTCCATTTTCGCCTCACTGCGAAAAGTTTTCATTCAAAAGCACAATAGTATTTTAATTCTCCTTGTGTTATCTGTCAATTCCGGATTCCATATTGTTTACAATCTTTTTCGCTGGTATACTTATGAAATGGAAAACCAGAACAGAAGGTGTTTCTTATGTACGCAAAATTAAATAGTTTCGGTCTGCATGGACTGAACGGCTTTTCTGTCACAGTCGAAGCTGATGTTGCACCCGGGCTGCCCAGCTGGAATATTGTTGGCTTGCCGGACTCCGCTGTCAAGGAAAGCGGGGATCGCGTGCGTGCCGCACTAAAGAATCTTGGCTTTCCCTGGCCCGCCAGTCGGTTGACCATCAACCTTGCACCTGCCGATGTGAAAAAGACCGGTCCTGTCTACGATCTTGCCATTTTTCTGGCGGTACTGTCCGCTGCGGGAAAAATCCCGCTGCCAGATGCCGACACTGCTTTTCTCGGTGAACTGGCACTGGATGGTACGCTGCGCCCGGTATCCGGCGTACTGCCTATGGTAGCCGCAGCAGCGGAAAGCGGCATCAAACGGTTATATGTCCCCCGCGAAAACGCTTCCGAAGCAGCCTGCGCTTTAGACAACGGCTTGCAGGTCTTTGCCTGCTCCAATGCTTTGGAAGTGGTTCAGGTACTTACCGGACAGCTCATGCTGCCGCCAGCAATCTGCCCGCCGTATTGCCCCGATCAGGACAACCTCGGCGTTCCCGACTTTGCGGATGTTCACGGTCAGCCATTGGCACGCCGCGCTATGGAAATCGCCGCTGCGGGACGGCATAACATTTTATTGGTTGGTGCGCCCGGAACTGGCAAATCTATGCTTGCAAAACGCTTACCCGGTATTTTACCGCCGCTGGAGCGGAAAGAAAGCATGGAAACCACCAAGATTTATTCCGTAGCTGGACTGTTACCTTCTAATAGCGGCTTGGTGCGCCAACGACCGTTTCGCAGTCCGCATCATTCCACCAGTGCTGCCGCACTGGCTGGCGGTGGCACTTCGTTTCGACCAGGTGAAGTCAGTCTGGCACATGGGGGTGTCCTGTTTCTGGATGAACTGCCGGAATTCAGCCGGGAAAGTTTGGAGGTGCTGCGGCAGCCCATTGAGGATGGCTGTATCACCGTAAGCCGTGTTGCAGGCAGTGCAACCTATCCCAGCCGATTTATGCTGGTTGCTGCCATGAATCCTTGCAAGTGCGGTTACTATGGACATCCCACGCACCCCTGCACCTGCTCCCCATCGGCTATCGATCGTTACCGCAGCCGCATCAGCGGACCGCTTTTGGACCGCATTGACCTACACGTAGAGATGGAACCCATTGCTTATGAAGAATTGCGCGGCGGTACTGGTGGCGAAAGCAGCGCAAGCATCCGCGCCCGGGTAATGGCAGCACGCAAAATCCAGCAAAAGCGCTATCAGCACCCCTGCTATCGGGGCGTTTTGTATAATGCCGATTTAACCAGCGCACAAATCCGCCGGGCGTGCATCCTCACACCGGATGCGGAAATGATTTTGCACAGTGCGTATGACCGCATGGGTCTTTCTGCGCGCGGTTATGACCGCATCCTGCGCGTTGCACGCACCATTGCAGACTTGGAAGGTGAACAGGATATTGGTGCCGAAGCTTTGTTGGAAGCGCTCCAATATCGGGCGCTGGACAAAAAGAGTTCTTTTTCCTTATGAATCTGTATCGAACATCACAAATAGAAAGAGGTATCATTATGAGCGAAAGCAAGAAACTGCGCAGCGGTGAATTTAATGTTGACGTAGAGGAAAAGCCCCTGCTGTGGACCGACCGCAAACGCTGGCTGGGTATGCCCATCAGCTTTACCCGCTATGCACTGAACGAGGACAAACTGCTGGTCAACACCGGTCTGATCAATCTGCACGAAGAAGAGGTTCTGCTGTATCGTATTCGTGATATCAGCGTGCGCCAGAGCTTCAGCGAGCGTCTGTTCGGTGTGGGTACTGTTTGCGTCAGCTCCACTGACGTAACGGTTCCGCATCTGGATCTGATGCACATCAAGAACCCCCGCAAGGTAAAAGAGGTTTTGAACAAGTGTGTCGAGCTGAACCGCCACCGCAACAACATCCGCTCCACCGAGCTGATGAGCGATTCCGGTTCCGATGCTCCTCTGGATACAGACAACGACGGTATTCCCGATTGCATGGAAACCGATTCTCACGACGGCGAATAAACCCAAACCATACAAAAGCGCCCACCTTTGACCGATGCAAAGATGGGCGCTTTCTTTATTTTTGCTTTTTTTACTTGCTGTACTTTTCCTGCAGCGCTTTTGCCACATTCGGCGTAACAAACTTGGAAACATCGCTGCCATAGCGGGCAGCTTCTTTCACTACGCTGGAAGACAGGTAGCTCCAGCTGATGCTGGTGGCAAAAAACATAGTATCAATCTCCGGCATCAGCGCACGGTTGATCTGTGCCAGCTGCATTTCCACTTCGAAATCCGTCACGGCACGCAAACCACGCACCAGAACCGTTGCACCGTGTTCTTTTGCAAAATTCACGGTCAAACCGTCAAAGCTCTCCACTGTTACGTTCGGCATATCTTTGCAGCATTCACGCAGCAGCTGCACCCGCTCGTCCAATGTAAACAGCGGGTTCTTTGCGCTGTTAATCAAAACTGCCACGATCAAATGTTCGTTGATGTGTGCAGCACGCTGAATAATATCCAAATGTCCCTTTGTTACCGGGTCAAAACTGCCCGGGTAGACTGCAATCGCCATATTGATTTCCTCCGTCTGCCCATCAGGCAGATTCTGCGATGTATTATTGCATTGCCTGTATAGTAAAGCACTTTACCCGCCAATTATCAAGATATCCCCGCATATCTGCGCACATTTGTTCCTTTGGGTCTTGCAGAATCTGCTTGACCGCATCGCTGGGAAAATGATATAGTTAACCCAGTGGTCTATCCACATTTTACAGCAGATTTTTCTATATTTTTGTATTTTGTGAGCAGAAATTCATTTTCAGAGAGGGCTTTCCTATGAATCGAAAAAAACTCACGCGCTGTGCCTATACCATTCTGACCGGGTTTGGCACCATTGCGCTCAGCGTATTATTCTTTTTCCTGATATACCAATTTCCTGTGATCAAGGGCTTCTTCGGTCAAATCTTCGACATTCTGGCGCCTTTTTTATATGGCGGTGTTATCGCCTATCTGCTGCGTCCGATGTGCAACTGCTATGAAAACTTTTTCAAGAAGCATCTGCACAACCAGCACCAAAAAACTGCGGAAAATCTGGCCGTTACCGCAAGCCTCATTTCGGGACTTCTTCTGGTCGGTATGCTGCTGCTTTTGATTTTACCCCAGCTTTTGAACAGTCTGCTCACTCTGGCACAAACGCTGCCCAGCGAAATGAAAAACTTTGTGATCTGGGTCAGCCAGTATCTGGAAAATTCGCCGGACATTCTTGCCTGGCTGGATCGTTTTTATCGTTCCATCAGCATTGAGCTGGAAACCTGGATTCAGTCTTCTCTGCTGCCTTCGCTCACCAGCCTGATGGGCAGTGTCGGTCTGATGGCAATGCGCACCGTCAATGTATTTTTGGATGTGGTCATTGGCATTATCGTCGCAATTTATCTTTTGTCTTCCCGCAAGAAATTTGCGCGGCAAAGCAAGATGATCCTGTACAGCATCTGCAACCGCAGCTGGGCAGATAAAATTCTGGAAGAAATCATGTATGCCGATAAAATGTTCGGCGGCTTCGTGGTAGGCAAGCTGATTGACTCTCTGATCATCGGTCTGCTCTGCTACTTCTGCATGACGCCGTTCCATGTAAACAACACCCTGCTGATTTCGGTCATTATCGGTGTTACCAATGTAATTCCTTTCTTTGGTCCGTTTATTGGCGCCATCCCTGCTACCTTCCTGATTTTGATCGAACAGCCCACAAAGGCCATTTGGTTCGCACTGTTCATTCTGGTTCTGCAGCAGTTTGACGGCAATATTCTCGGCCCCAAAATTCTGGGCGACAACACCGGTCTGTCCAGTATCTGGGTTTTGTTCTCCATCCTGCTCTTCGGCGGTCTGTGGGGCTTTGTCGGTATGATTATCGCCGTCCCCTTGTTCGCTGTCATTTATGATGTTCTGCGCCGTTTGGTGGCGCGTGGTTTGCGCAGAAATCACTGTGATGATTTTCTGATTGGGTTCAAACGACGTCCTTCTATGTTAGCGGCAGCTGAACCGATTGCCGCCCCTGCACCTGCAGGCAAGACCGATTCCGCAGAAGAAAACCCTTCCTCCGAAAATAAATGATAATAGAAACCGGCAGTCGAAAATGCGACTGCCGGTTTCTTCTTATTTATGGGAAACACAGATGCACTTTATGGGTCTTGTTCTTCCCCTTTTGCGCGATATTATGGTATAATTACATGAAAAGTATGGCAAACTTTTCATGTAATTATTTTTGTTTTGTGCAAAGCAAAGGAGAGAATCCCCCATGAGTTTCCGTGGTATTGATACAAGTGTAAGTCAGATTCGCAACCAGGTTTTCGCCGAAGTTGCCCGTATGAGTTATGCCGATGTGCACGGGGAAGAAGCCAACCACATGATGCGCCAGATCCCCTATAAAATCGTCCCTGGCGAAGTTGGCAAGCATCGCCGTGATATTTTTCTGGAGCGTGCAATCGTAGAAGAGCGTGTCCGTCTGGCGATGGGTTTGCCGCTGCGCCGTATCGACGAGCACAACAGTGCTGTTTCCGGTCTGGAAGACGCATCCATTACCGATAAGTACTATGACCCGCCGCTGGTCAATGTAATCAAATTCGCCTGCAACAGCTGCCCCGAAAAGCTGGTCAAGGTATCCAATCTGTGTCAGGGCTGCTTAGCGCATCCCTGTATGGAGGTTTGCCCCAAGGATGCCATCAGTATCATCAACAGCCGCAGCAAGATTGACCAGAGCAAGTGCATCAAGTGTGGTCGCTGCGTTTCTGTTTGCCCGTATCACGCAATCGTCAAAACCGAGCGTCCCTGTGCTGCCAGCTGCGGCATGAACGCAATTTCCAGTGACGAGCTGGGTCGTGCCGACATCGATTACAACAAGTGCGTATCCTGCGGTCAGTGTCTGGTCAGCTGCCCCTTTGGCGCAATCAGTGACAAGGGTCAGATTTACCAGCTGATTCAGAGCTTCAACAAGGGTGACCGCATTTATGCTCTGGTCGCTCCCGCTTTTGTCAACCAGTTTCCTTCTCTGTCCCAGACCGGTAAATTCCGTGCTGCGCTGAAAGCACTGGGCTTTTATGATGTGGTCGAGGTCGCTATTGGTGCTGACCTTTGCACCGTAGACGAGGCACGGGACTTCTTGAAGGAAGTTCCTGCGGAAAAGCCGTTTATGGCTACCTCCTGCTGCCCTGCATGGAGCATGATGGCAAAGAAAACCTTCCCCGATTTGGCAAAGAACATTTCTATGACCATGACCCCCATGGTATTCACCGCCCGTATGCTGAAGCGTGCCGACCCGGATGCGCGTATGTGCTTTATCGGTCCCTGCGCTGCGAAAAAGCTGGAAGCCAGCCGCCGCTCTGTCCGCAGCGATGTGGACTTTGTACTGACCTTTGAGGAACTGGCTGGCATCATGCAGGGAAAAGACTTGGATTTCGACACGCTGGAAACCGACGAAGAAGATCTGAACCTGGCTTCTGCTGCCGGTCGTGGATTTGCCGTATCCGGTGGCGTTGCACAGGCTGTCGCCAACAAGATTCACGAGTGGCACCCGGATAAGGAAGTTAAGATTGCTGCTGCGCAGAGTCTCGCCGACTGCAAGAAGCTGTTAATGCTGGCAAAAGCCGGTAAATACAACGGTTATCTGCTGGAAGGCATGGCTTGCCCCGGCGGCTGCATCGGCGGTGCCGGTACGATTGCCGATCCTGTCAAAACGGCAGCTCTGCTGAACAAATACAAAGCCGAAGCGCCTTTCACTGACCCGGAAGACAGTGCTTTTATCAATAATATTCACTTCTTGAAAGACGGCGCAGAGGATTTGAAAGACTGACAGTCCCCACAAGCCAAAATACAGAAATAAAAATCCCCGCCTTGTATTACAACGTACAAGGCGGGGATTTTATTTTACTTGTGGTACTTCATGCCGTTATTGATGGTGCAGGCACGATAGATTTGCTCTGTCAGAACCAAGCGTGCCATCTGGTGCGGCATGGTAATGCGTCCCATGCTGAATTTCAGGCTTGCCGCCTGTTTCACAGACGGAGCCAATCCATGCGACGAACCAATGACAAATGCTACATCGCCGTTGCCACTCTGGGCACGGTCAGCCAAATAGTCTGCCAGTTCTTCACTGGAAAGCTGCTTACCCTCGATGCAAAGTGCCACGATGGCAGCACCTTTTTTCACGCTGGCAAAAATCGCTTTTGCTTCTTTTTCCAATGCCTTTTCGATGACCGCCGGGCTGGCATTCTTTTCCTGAATGTTTTCTTCCGGCAGTTCTACGATTTGAAAGCTGGCAAAGGCGCTCAGACGCTTCTGATATTCTGCAACGCCTTCTGCAAAATACTTTGCGTTGCACTTGCCCAAACAAATCAACTGAATATTCTGCATTGTCTGCCTCCTTACAGCATCGTGAGCTGCTCGGTCAAATCGTCCTCACGAATCAATGCACCAGCAGCAGGCAACGTGCGCACACGATAGCGGTGCGGATTGCTGATTTCCAGTTCGGTTGCCGGCTTTACGCTGGTGATTGTCTGTTTCTTCTTCAGGGTAATAACTGCTACACCCTGGCTGTCACGAGTAGCCTTTTCGGGAATCTGCGCAGTACCAACCAGCAGCATTCTGCTGTTGGAAGTACGAACCGCGATTTCCAATTCTTCCGGCAGGTACAGCAGATGGGTCAGCGGAACCTTATTGCAGTAAGCCTTCAACAGCTTACGGCGGTTCTGCTTGGTTTCGTAGGCGCTCAGCGGGATTTTTGCAAACTTACCGTTCTCATACGCAAACAGCATCCATCCCTTGTAGTCCAGCGTGGGCAGCATAAAGATGGGGTTCTCACCCTCATCCATACCCAAAGCACTGGGCAGATAAACACCCATCTGGCTTGCCTTGCCGTCCTCAAAATCACCAATGCGGCACTTGTAAACCTGGTGCTGGTCAGTAAACAGCAGCAGTTCCAGATTGTTCCGGGTTTCTGCCTGCCAGATAACATCATCGCCTTCCTTTAACTTCTGCTCGCCGCTCATGCGCAGGCTCTGGGGCGTAATCTTCTTGAAGTAGCCCTCTCGGGTAAAGAAGATGGTTACCGGATAATCCGCCATAGCCGGGGTGGTATTTTCGTTCACATCTTCCGGTACATCATACAGCACTTCGCTGCTGCGGGGTTTGCCGTACTTCTTTGCCACAGCTGCCAGCTCGGTCATAATGATCTTGCGGATGCGTGCCGGGCGCTTGAGGATATCCTCCAAGTCAGCAATGGCATTTTCCAGCTCTTTGATTTCAGCGGTGCGCTTCAGGATATATTCACGGTTCAGATGACGCAGCTTGATTTCTGCCACATACTCTGCCTGTACTTCGTCGATGCCAAAGCCAATCATCAGGTTCGGCACAACCTCGGCTTCTTCTGCCGTTTCACGCACGATCTTGATGGCCTTATCAATATCCATCAGGATTGCTTCCAAACCTTTCAGCAGATGCAGACGCTTCTGCTTGCCTGCCAGCTCGTAAGCAGTACGACGGCGAACACACTCCATACGGAACGTGGTCCACTCATTCAGGATTTCGCGCACACCCATAACACGGGGCTGACCCGAAACCAGAATATTAAAGTTGCAGCTAAAGCTGTCTTCCAGCGGCGTTGCCTTGAACAGACGCGCCATCAGCTTTTCCGGGTCCTGACCGCGCTTCAAATCCAGCGTCAGCTTCAAACCGTTCAAATCGGTTTCATCGCGCATATCGCTGATTTCTTTGATGCGGCCCTGCTTGACCAGATCGGCAATCTTATCCATGATTGCCTCCACCGTGGTAGTGGGAGGAATCTGGGTAATTTCGATCATGTTATTGCCCACGACCTGATAGCGTGCACGCACCTTGACGCTGCCGCGACCGCGCTCTACGATGTTTTTCATTTCTGCTGCATCGTACAGAATCTGTCCGCCGCCCACAAAATCAGGTGCCGGCATGGTGGACAAAATGTCGTGTTCCGGGTCTTTCATCAATGCGATGGTGGTATTGCACAGCTCTGCCAGATTGAACGAGCAGATATTGCACGCCATACCAACTGCAATGCCCAGCGTATTGTTCGCCAAAATGGTGGGGAACGTCACCGGCAGCAAAGTCGGTTCGGTGGTTTCGCCGTCATAGTTGGGCACAAAATTGACCGTATCCTTGTCAATGTCACGGAACAGCTCCTCACACACCGGCTCCAGCTTGGCTTCGGTATAACGGGATGCTGCATAGGACATATCACGGCTGTATGCCTTACCAAAGTTACCCTTGCTGTCCACATACGGAACCAGCAGACTTTCGTTGCCGCGGCCCATACGAACCATGGTTTCGTAAATAGCGGCATCGCCGTGAGGATTCAGGTGCATCGTACTGCCGACGATGTTGGCAGACTTGGTGCGCTTGCCCTTCAGCAGGTTCATCTCGTACATCGTATACAACAGCTTACGATGTGCGGGTTTGAAACCGTCAATCTCCGGCAATGCACGGCTGACGATGACGCTCATTGCGTAGGGCATATAGTTGGTTTCCAGCGTATTGGTGATAGGGTCCTCCAGCACTGAGCCGGCATTCAGAATCTCTACCCCCTCGCCCAGCTGGGGGCGAACTTTTTTCAGTTGTTTTTTCGCATTCTTTTTGGCCATGCGTATTCCTCTCAATGCTAATTATTCTATTAAGACAGATCCAGCTCGTCCAGATATTCTGCGCCATGCTCCGCAATGTGCTTTTTACGGCCCTGCAGGTTATCACCCAGCAGAATATCGAACATTTCCGCAGTTGCTGCTGCTTCCGTAGGCATAACTTTAATCAGACGGCGGCTCTCCGGGTTCATCGTGGTCAGCCACATCATTTCCGGATCGTTTTCGCCCAAACCTTTGGAGCGCTGAATCGTACACTTCTGACCTTCGATACGGCTCAGGATATTGGCTTTTTCCGATTCCGTATAGGCAAAGTAGGTGTGATCCTTCGTGTTGATTTCATACAAGGGAGATTCTGCGATATACACATAGCCCTTCTGAATCAGCGTGGGCATCAGACGGTACAGCATCGTCAGAATCAAAGTACGAATCTGGTAGCCGTCCACGTCCGCGTCGGTACAGATCACAATTTTATTAAATCGCAGATTATCCAGATTAAAGGTAGCCAGCTCCTTATTGCGCTTGCCGCCCATCTCAACACCACAACCCATGACTTTTACCAAGTCCACAATAACGTCAGACTTGAAAATGCGGTCATAGTCCGCTTTCAGGCAATTCAGAATCTTACCGCGCACCGGCATGATTGCCTGGAACTCACTGTCGCGGCTGGTCTTGACGGCGCCCATAGCAGAATCGCCCTCGACGATGTACAGCTCACGACGAGCGGGGTCCTTGGTACGGCAGTCCACGAACTTTGCCACACGGTTTGCCAGATCGACCTGCGTAGACAGCGTCTTTTTGATGCTCTGGCGGGTCTTTTCTGCGTGTTCACGGCTCTGCTTGTTGACCAACACCTGCTGGGCAATCTTCTGCGCTTCGTCCGGCTTTTCGATAAAGTAAACTTCCAGATAATGCTTCAGGAAGTCAGCCATTGCCTGACCGATAAACTTATTGGTAATTGCTTTCTTGGTCTGGTTCTCGTAGCTGGTTCGGGTAGAAAAACTAGAGGAAACATACACCAGACAGTCTTCTACGTCCTGGAACGTGATGCTGCTCTCGTTTTTCTTGTACATATTCTTTTCTTTCAGATACTTATTGATCTGATTGGTAAATGCCGTATGCAAAGCGCGCTCTGGCGTACCGCCATGCTCCAGCCAGCTGGAGTTATGGTAGAACTCTGCTGCCTGCACCTTATTGGAGAAGCAGAATGCAGCGCTCATCTTTACTTTATAATCCGGCTGGTCCTCACGGTCACGACCTTCTGCCTCGGATTCGCAGTAGAACACCGGCGTCAGCGGGTTTTCGCCTGCCAGCTCTGCCACATAGTCCTCGATACCCTTTTCGTAGCACCAGCTCTCCTTCCAAGATTTGCCGGTAGCGGGGTCCGGTTCTTTTTCATCGGTAAAGGTCAAGGTCAGACCTGCGTTAACGACAGCCTGACGCTTGAGGGTATCTCGGTAATATGCACCCGGCACATTGATATCGGTAAAGACAGCCTCGTCCGGTTTCCAGCGAATCACACTGCCGGTACGGCGACCCTTATATTCTTCTTTCTGCAAACCGCCCACATTTTCACCCTTCTTAAAATCCAGATGATAATGGGTTTTATCGCGGTAAATATCTGCTGTCATCCATGCAGACGCATACTGGGTTGCACACAAACCCAGACCATTCAGGCCCAAGCTGAATTCATAGTTATCTGCGCCTTCGCCGTACTTACCGCCGGCATACATTTCACAGAACAGCAGTTCCCAGTTATATCGATCTTCGCCTTTGTTCCAGTCCACAGGCATACCACGGCCGAAGTCTTCGACCTGTACGCTGCCGTCCTTGAAGCGTGTCACATGAATGGTATCGCCGTAGCCATCACGGGCTTCGTCGATGGAGTTAGACACGATTTCAAAGATGGAATGGGCGCAGCCTTCTACACCATCCGAGCCAAAAATAACGGCCGGGCGCTTGCGCACACGGTCCGCACCTTTCAGGCTTGTAATACTTTCATTTCCGTATTCCTGTTTTCTTGCTGCCATGCAGCCACCTCCGCAGGGTCATTTTGCGACACAATGCGGAGTCCTCCACGCTAACACGCAGAAGATTCCGCATTGCATCAGTTGATATACATATCTATTAAAGCATAGCCCCCACAAAAAAGTCAAATTGCGTTTTGGCCGTTTTGCGCGCTCTTCCGAAGCGTTTCGGGCTCTTTTCTCGCGTTTTATGCATTTCTAAATGCTTCCCATCCTTTTTTCTCAGTTGATTTGCTTACCCATGTATAAATTTTCACTTTTCCCTTGACATTCCCTGTCACCCGTGTTATATTTATATAGCACCGAATGGTGCAGAACAAAATATCGCGGGGTAGAGCAGCTTGGTAGCTCGTCGGGCTCATAACCCGGAGGTCGCAGGTTCAAATCCTGTCCCCGCAACCACCAAAACGCATGAAACTGAGTTTCATGCGTTTTTTCTTTTTCTACAGACTCATAAAACACCAACCTGATACAATTCAATTTCCAAAGTCTTACAAACGAGCGTGTGCAGCTTCTCTCTTTTACCAATCCGTTGCTATTCTCTGCTCTAACCGGAAGCTCTCATTGCATTGATTTTTCTGGATGGATGCTTTTGTTCTAAGAAAAATCTCACGAATCGCTTTTCACGCAAATCTGCCTGCGATCCCAACGGGTTCTGATCCTGTTGTCGCACTTTACGCCTGCTAAATTTCCATATTGGTGCAGCCTTTTGCGGTTGTTGTTTTGCCAGGGTGACTGTGCTATAATACCGTCGCATTTAATTTACTGTTAAAAGGGGATTTTATTTTGAACCATCGCATTACCGTGGCTGGGCGGCAGTTTTCACTGTTTCAAATGACCTGGCCTATTTTTATTGAACTACTGCTGCAGATGCTGGTAGGCAGTATCGATCAGATTATGCTTAGCCAATATAACGACACTGCAGTTGCCGCAGTAGGCAATGCGAACCAGATCATGACAACTCTTATTTTGAGCTTTAACATGATTTGTCTTGCCGCTACCATTATGCTGAGTCAGTATTGGGGAGCTGGCGAAACCGACAAAGCCGAAAAAATCTACACGCTGGCTGTGGGGCTGAATCTTTTGATTAGCCTTGTCATCAGCCTTTTTCTTCTGTTTGGTGCTGACTCCCTGATTGCCTTGATGCAAATTCCTATTGAAGCTCGCGCCGAAGCCAAGAGTTATCTGATTATCACAACACTAAGCTTACCTTGTCAGGCTCTTATGCTTACTTTCAGCGCATTTTTACGCGCCCATGCAAAAATGCTGGTTATCATGTGCAATACGGGTCTAATCAATCTGATTAACATTGTAGGCAATGTAGCCTTTATTTACGGCATCGGACCTTTCCCGCGTCTGGGTGCTGCAGGTGCTGCTATTTCTACAAGCATCTGTCGCACTGTCGGTATGCTTTTTATGATGCGCGCTTTTTTCCACACCATTCCTGGTGCGCGCATCAGTTTACGGCACCTTCGCCCCTTCCCGAAAGATCTATTAAAGCGTTTTCTTTCCATTGGTCTTCCTTCCGGTGGCGAGGGTCTTTCCTACAACCTCTCCCAATCCGTCAGTCTGATTTTTGTAAATATGATGGGCACCTATGCCGTAACCACCCGTATGTATACCATTATGTTTGCCCAGGTCTGCTATATGCTCATTAGTGCCGTAAGCCAATCCACTGCAATCATCACCGGATATTGTGTCGGTGCGCACGAATTCGACTTGGCTGACCGGCAAAACTGGCGTGTATTAAAAATATTCGCCCCTATCTCGGTCACGTTGGCTGCCATTCTGGCACTGTTCGCACATCCCTTATTTGGCTTTTTCAGCGGAGATTCTCAGGTAATTGCATTGGGTCAGCAAGTGCTTTTGGTAGAAATTCTGCTCGAGCTGGGACGCTGCTTCAACATTGTTCTTGTACGCAATCTGCAAGCCACCGGTGATGTTGCCTTCCCTGTGACCATTGGTATTTGCAGCCAGTGGATCATAGGCGTTGGACTCGCCTACCTTCTGGGTGTACATTGGGGACTGGGTCTTGTAGGCATCTGGATTGCTTATATGCTGGACGAAAATCTGCGCGCTGCGATATTTGTTGTCCGTTGGAAAAAAGGCCATTGGCGCCAAATCCAAACGATATAACATCTTCTCCAGCAGACCTGTAAAAGGCACAGAAATTCCGTCGGAGATAGATTTATATTCCATTCCAGCACCCACCAAAACGCATGAAACCAAGTTTCATGCGTTTTTTCTTTTGCCTTGCGGTTCCGCTTTATGCCGCTTCCCTTGTATTGTATCCACAGGAAAACTATGTTACAATGTTTTGCAGATACCATACAATAGGATGTGTGTGTTCTCTGCTGTATACACGCTGCATTTGTATCGTTTCTTTCTGCTGTCGATGGTAATCGGTAGCAGTTATTTTTTATCTTTGATATGAGAAAGGAGCACATCCCGCTATGAAAATCGCAGTATTCGGAAGCGGCAGCTGGGGCACTGCTCTGGCAATGCTGCTTTTAGAAAATGGTCATACAGTCACCCTGTGGTCTTATCAGGAAGAACAGGCGCAGCAGATGCGCCAGACCCACGAGAATCCCCTTTTGCCCGGTGTCACTTTGCCGGAAAATCTGGAAATTACCAGCGATTTGCACTGTGCTGTCGGCTGCAGTGCCGTCGTGCTGGCTACACCGTCCTTTGCGGTCCGTTCTACCGCGCATCAGCTGGCAGATGTTCTGGACGAGGGTGCTATTCTGGTATCCGTATCCAAGGGCATCGAAAAAGATACTTCGCTCACCATGTCGCAAATCATCACACAGGAAGTGGGCGATGCACACCCTGTGGTTGCATTGTCCGGTCCTTCCCATGCAGAAGAAGTCGCACGGAAAATCCCTACGGCAGTGGTTTCTGCATCCAAGAGCCAGCAGGCTGCTGAAACAGTGCAGGATCTGTTTATGAATGCACACTTCCGCGTCTACGCATCCGACGACATTTTGGGTGTAGAGCTTTCCGCAGCATTTAAGAACATCATTGCTTTGTGCGCCGGCTGCTGCGATGGTCTGGGCTTTGGTGATAATACCAAGGCAGCTTTGATTACCCGTGGTCTGAGCGAAATCGCTCGTCTGGGCGAAGCACTGGGCGGTCGTAAAGAAACCTTTGCCGGTTTGACCGGTGTCGGCGATTTGATTGTCACCTGCACCTCCATGCATTCCCGCAACCGCCGCTGCGGCATCCTGATTGGTCAGGGTACGAAACCCGCACAGGCTGTTCAGGAAATCGGTGCAGTCGTTGAAGGCTATTACGCCGCTGCAAATGCCAAAATTCTTGCAGACAAAACCGGTGTGGAAATGCCGATTTTGCAGGCAGCTTACTGTGTCCTGTATCAGGATGCCGACCCCCGCCAGATGATTCTGAACCTTATGACCCGTGCTAAGAAGCACGAAATCGAAGAAAGCTGGATTTAATTTCCGGTTCTTTTGAGATTTCTTCGGAAAAGTCTTGACAGTTCCGTATTTCCGCGGTATACTTATCAAGCTCAGTTGAGCGAGATAAATATATCGCGGGGTAGAGCAGCTTGGTAGCTCGTCGGGCTCATAACCCGGAGGTCGCAGGTTCAAATCCTGTCCCCGCAACCACCAAACAGATCATCGCAAGATGATCTGTTTTTCTTTTACCCCTATTCTTTGCAAAAGATTTACAAGCTCCTTTCCTTTTTCCGGGAATCTCCCCCATTTGTAAAGTTAAAGTTGAGTTTTGTCGTTTTTTTTGCTACAATGAATAGCGCTTAAAAATAAACAGGACGTATCTGCGCAAAACATTCGCTTTCTCACAGCGCAGCGAATGCCGCAGAAAAAGAAAGGTAGATTATTGTGCCAATTGTTGTTGTAGGCAATGTTTTTGTAGACATTAAGGGCTTCCCCGATAACAAATACATCCCCGCTGGTCGAAACTCCGGCAGTGTAGAAACCGTACATGGCGGTGTAGGCCGCAATGTCGCGGAAGATATTGCTAATATCGAGCTGCGCCCTCGTTTCGTCAGCATGGTCGATGATACTGCGCAGGGTGCAGAAATTGTCGAAAAGCTCAACAACCACAAGGTTGACACACGTTATGTTGTTTCTGCCCCGAACGGCATGGGTAAATGGCTAGCAGTGTTCGACAACACGGGCGACATCGTCGCCTCGATTTCCAACCGTCCCAACATGGACCCTATGGTCAAACTGCTGGAGGAACATGGTGACGAGATTTTTGCGGACGCTGACAGCGTGATCGTGGAAATCGACATGGACAAAGACGTCATCAAGCAAGTATTCAAGTATGCTGAAAAATACCACAAGCGTGTCTATGCTGTCGTTGCCAATATGAGCATCGCTTCTCAGCGCAGAGACTTCTTCCATTCCATTGACTGCTTCGTTTGCAACGAGCAGGAAGCTGGTATTCTGTTCGTAGAAGATTTCTCTGGTCTGAGCCCCGAAGCACTTTCCGAGCGTCTGTCTCAAAAGGTCATCAGCGCCAAGATTCCTTCTATGATCGTTACCATGGGCAGCCGCGGTGCTGTCTATGCGGATATGAAGGGCAACAAGGGTATTCACCCCGCTAAGACGGTAGAAGTACAGGACACCACCGGTGCCGGTGATGCCTTCTGCGCAGGCGCAGCAGCCGGTCTGACCTATGGTAAGAGTCTGAAAGAAGCTGTAGAGATTGGTACTACCCTTGCATCCTCTGTTTTGAGTCTGTCGGAAAATGTCTGTCCCCGTTTCCTGCCCAGCGAACTGGGTATCGAAGTAAACATTGTAGACTAAACGACACTAACCGCACAACAAACCATACTGAAACGCCCCCTTTCATGCCGTGTATTTCGTGCTGTATTGGGGGCTTTCTCTATTGGCGAGAACCGCCCCATTGCTTGACGGCACTATTTTGTGCTGTCTGCGATTGTACTATTTTCCATCTGCTGACAGGAGAGCTCTCATGGTACAATATTTCAATTCCAATGATAAATGCAAACCATTGGTCACCGATGACCTCAGCGAGTTTCTGAATCAGCTGTCTTTTCATGTGAATGGTGTTGGTACTTGGAAACGTGAAAAAAAGACAGTTGCCAACTACACCATCAACGACGTTGAATTCATCTTCTATACATCCGGTGAAAGCACAACCACCATTCTGGGTACTAACCACACCTGCCACACCAACGACTTCATGGTCTTGCAGCCGATGCAACTGTACACCTCGAAAAGTGCAGACAATATGAAAACCGAATATCAATTCATTCACTTTGAGGTGCAACCCATTCGTTATTTGCAACCATTTCTGAATTATTTTCAATCCGCTGTCACTCATGTGCAGCATCCCGAACGGGTACTGGGTATCTTTCAACTGATTCAGCAAGAATTAAAGTCCATGGAACCCGGCTACGTTAGCAACATCAACGCACTGATTAAAATGCTTTCGGTGGAGGTAATTCGTGATCAGGATACCAATCAAGCACCGAAGGCCATTGCTGCTCCCGCCAGCTCTGTCACGGAACTATTTGTAGACCAGTGCATTGCGTACATCAGCAACAACCTGAAGGGCGATTGTTCGGTACAGACCCTCAGTCGGCACTTTTCCGTGTCCAGCAATTACATCTATAAAGCCTTCATGAAAGTGCTGAATGAATCCCCCAGCAAATACGTCACCCGAATGCGGATGTTCCGCGCCAAATCGCTTCTGTTGACAGATTTGCTCACGATTGAAGAGGTAGCGGAAGAAGTCGGCTATCCTTCGCTGGCGCACTTTTCCAAGGTATTCAAAGAGAACATTCATTGCAGCCCCAGCGAATTCCGAAAACAAAATCAAATATAAAAAAGCCCCGAACGGCGAACCGTTCGGGGCTTTTCTGATTGTTTTTCTAGCTCGCGCAGATTACTTAGCTGCCTGCTTCAGGCACTCAGCAACTGCGTCCATGATGCGACCGCTGGTCAGGGTTGCACCCGTGTAAGCATCTACATCAACAGAGTTCTCAGCTACGATGGTAGTGGGGATGTTGTCCAGAGCGCCCTGTGCAACAGCCTCTGTCTCGTGCTGTTCCACGATCTCAACGTTTGCAATCTTGCCTTCAGCAACGGTGGTCTTAACCGTCAGGTCGCCGTCCTGCCCCTTCACGGTAGCGGTGTACTCGCCATCGTTCAGCTCAGTGCTCATGTCGAAACGAGCAGCCTTCTCCGGAGCAGCCTCTTCGGTCTTGCCTGCGGGAGAGGGGCGCTTCTCGTTGCCCAGAATATAGTCAGCAGCGCTTTCGCCTGCAATACGACCCCAGGTCAATGCGTTGGAAATGGTAAAGCCCATGTATGCGGAGTTTGCAGATGCTTCACCAGCAACGTACAGACCCTCGATGATGGAACCGTCTGCACGGATGACTTCTGCCCACTCGTTACGAGCAACACCACCGTAGGTGATGATCTCGCAGGGAACAACTGCAACAGCAATGTAGGGAGCCTTCAGCTCGGTCAGACCCTGATCGGGGGTGCGCTTGAACTGTGCATCGAAACCTTCCTTAACAGCCTTGTTGTAGCTGGTGACGGTCTCGTTCAGAGCACCTGCATCCACACCGATCTTTTCAGCCAGCTCATCAACGGTATCAGCCTTGATGAACTCCATCTCAGAAGCGCGGGGCGTCTTGTTCTCGGTAATGGTTGCTTCGTCAGAGATAGCCCAAACGTAGCCGGTGCCGTCCTTGTGCATCTGATCGAAAATGGGACGGTTCAGGTTCTGGGACATATAACCCTGGTCGCGCTCGTTCATGAAACGCTTGCCGTCAGCGCCGACAAATACCAGGTTGGAGCTCTTGCTGATCAGGCCGGAAACGTTAGCACTGCCGGAAGTACCGTTGTGCTCAGACATGATCTCGTAGTCCTTCAGAACAGCCATCAGGTGATCGGTGTGGGTCAGAGCAGCACCAATGTTGCTTGCCATAACCAGACCGTCGCCGGTGCAGGAACCGAAGCCGATGCCGTAGGTGCCCTTGTACTCGGGGTCCAGACGAGCGGTCAGCTCGGGGTTGTTTGCGTAGCCGCCGGTAGCAATCATGATTGCCTTAGCGCCAATGGTCTTTTCGCCGTCCTTGGTGTTGCACTTAACCGCAACAGCCTTGCCGGTTTCGTCGGTGATGATCTGGGTAGCAGTGGTGTCAGTCATCACTTCAATGCCAGCCTTGTCCAGAGCAGCCTGGAAGGGTGCGCGCATACCTTCGCCAGCACCATCCACAACGTGCATCATTTCCAGAGGACCATAGCCAACCAGAACATCTTCCTTGAAAGGCATTTCCAGACGATCGACCAGCCAGTCGATGGTCTCGCCGCAGCGACCGACGGTGATCTTTGCCAGATCAGGGTCCAGACGGTAGCTTGCGTTGCGCATCAGGTTTGCGTACATTTCGTCGAAGTTGGTGGGAACAGAAGGCTCAGCCTTCTGAACCTTGGAATCGAAACCAGCGATCATACCTTGAGAAATAAAGGTAGTGCCGCCGATCTGACCCAGCTTCTCCACGATCAAAACGTCTTCCACGCCCTTATCGCTTGCTTCGATAGCAGCTGCCAGACCTGCGCCGCCGCCACCGATTACCAGAAAATCAACTTCCTTATCGTACTTAGCGGATGTAGTGTTTGCATCTGCTTCTGCATTGCTGGAAGATGCACCGCAGCCGGTGACCATCGTCAGCATCAAAGTCAGAACCAATGCCATGCTTACAAACTTTTTCATACTTTGCCTCCTTCGTGACAATGGCATTATGATAACATTTTATCAACCAACTGTCTTGCAGTTTTCGTTCAGTAATTTGTCGATTTCGATACAGTTTCTGTAAATTTAATATTTTTTGTTTATTTCGATACGAAATTTAGACATATTCACTCTATTATAGATTCATTTTCCGTCATATGAAACAGAAGGCATCCATCCCACTATGGGACAGATGCCTCCTGTTTCATAATTTACTTTACATCATCGGGCTGACCAGACGCAATACATCATCAAACAGCCGTCCCAAAAATGTATCTTTACATTCCCGCAAATGCACCCGATGGCTCTGATGTTCATACACATTCAGAAAATCCTTTTTGATCTCCTGCAGGATGCTTCCACCTTGGAACAGTACGCCATCCTCAAAATGCAAGTACAAACTGCGATAGTCCAAATTTACCGTACCTACCATACCAATGCAATCATCGCTCAAGATTCCCTTTGCGTGCAGAAAACCCGGTGTATAGGTATAAATTTTCACTCCCGCCCGCAGCAGCGGCGAGAAATACGACCGTGTCAGTCGATATACCATCGGCTTATCCGGAATACCCGGTACTGCGATGCGTACGTCCACACCACGCTTTGCTGCAAGATTTAGCGCTACAATCATTTCATGGTCTATAATCAAATAGGGCGTAAAAATATAAACATAGTTGACCGCCTGTGCCAAAATATCCAGATATAAGCTCTCTGCTAACTGCTCATCATCCAATGGGCTTTCGCCAAATGGCTGTACGATGCCATCGCTTTGGGGCATTTGCGCGCCATGCGCCTTGGGATGAAACAGATGAAAGCTGTCATCTGCTGGGTCAAACGCATTCCAAGTCTGCAAAAACAGTACCGTCAGATTCCATACCGCTTCCCCTTCCAGCCGGACTGCGGTATCCTTCCAATGGCCGAAGCGGTGCTTTTGATTGATATACTCATCCGCTATATTGATTCCGCCTGTGTATCCAACAATACCATCCACCACAGTAATTTTGCGGTGGTCCCGATGGTTCATTACGATTGCCAGCAGCGGCTGTGCCGGATTGAACGGAATGCAGCGAATTCCGTTTTCTCGTAATTGCTGCGCCAAATGTTTCGGTGCGCCCAATGCGCTACCCACATCGTCATAGATCACACGCACTTCGACGCCCTGCGCTGCCTTACGCTTCAAAACATCAAAAACTTTTTGCCAAAGCACGCCATCGGAGATAATAAAATATTCCAGAAAGATAAAATGCTTTGCGTTTTCCAAATCCTCCAGCATTGCTGCAAAGGCTTCTTCTCCGGTGGGATAGTATTTGCTTTGGGTATTTTCCGCAGCAGGGCTAGGTCCATAGTGGGATAAATACTGGCTCAACGCACGCCTACGGGGCGGAATCTTTGCTGCAACATGATCCGGCTGTGCCAATGCCGCTAAATGTTTTTGCTTTACCTGATCCATCCGCTGACGCATTTCCCGGCTGGGGCGTTTATCACCAAACAGCAAATACAAAGCACCGCCCAATAGGGGCAGCATACAGCACAGCAAAAGCCATGCAATTTTATAAGCAGGGTTCAGTTCCTTCCGAATCAGGTAAAGTACCATCACAGCACTGAGCAGATTCAGGCCAATCTGAACTGCTTCCTGATGTTCTGCCAAACCAAAAAACAGCACACACAAGCAGACCAGCTGTAAAACAAACATCACAGCCACCATGCAGATGCGATTGGTCAAAAGATGATACAGTTTTTTCATAGAACCCCTCCCCACTGCCAAGTTGCCTTTAGTATACCACAGCTCAGGATTGGCAGACAGCAAAAACGATTATCCGTTCGCTTATTTTTCACAAAAAAGCCCCCGATGCGACTTTACATCACATCGGGGGCTTTTATCAGTCAGGATTCCTTACGTCTTTTTACACGCCGCCTACATGGTTTGGTGCAAAAGAAGGCAGACTTATGCCAGTATCCTTGCGATCCATGCAATCAGATCAATCAAAAGCACACCCACACCGAAAACATAAATTACTTTTTTCATCTTGCCGTTCGATTGGGTTGCTTCATCTATTTTATCAGCAAACACGATACATATTCCAACCAGAAACAAAATAATCAAATTCAAATCCATACGGAATATCTCCCTTTTACGGGAATCGTCTGCATTTTTTACTTAGCGGTTCTTGTACATTTCCTCGTAGTACTTCTGGTAGTTGCCGCTGGTCACGTTGTTCATCCAATCCTCGTGTGCCAGATACCAGTCAATGGTCTTGACGATACCCACTTCAAACGGGGTTTCCGGATACCAGCCCAGATCGTTCTTGATCTTGGTAGGGTCAATACCATAGCGGCGGTCATGGCCCAGACGGTCTGCAACATGATGGATCAGCTCCTCGCTGATGCCCTCATCCTTCAGGTGGTCATGCAGTTGGCTGATAATGGTCTTGACAATGAAGATGTTGGGGCGCTCGTTGTGGCCGCCAACGTTGTAGACCTCACCGATCTTGCCGCCGTTGATAACCATATCAATCGCCTTGCAGTGATCCTCTACGTACAGCCAGTCACGAATCTGCATACCGTCACCGTATACCGGCAGCTGTTTGTGCTTCTTCACATTGTTGATCATCAAGGGAATCAGCTTCTCCGGGAACTGGTAGGGACCATAGTTATTGGAGCAGCGGGTGATATTGATGGGCATACCGTAAGTATCGTGGAATGCCTTTACAAACATATCTGCGCTTGCTTTGCTGCTGGAGTAAGGGCTGTGCGGGTCCAACGGAGTGGTTTCCATAAAGTAACCCTCAGCACCCAGCGTGCCATATACCTCATCAGTAGAAACCTGCAGGTACTTCTTGCCCTCTTTCCAGGTCTTAGCATCAGCGTCATACCATGCTTCCTTTGCACGCTGCAGCAGGTTGACGGTGCCCATTACGTTGGACTGGACAAAGATTTCCGGGTTGGTAATGCTGCGGTCCACATGGCTCTCTGCTGCAAAGTTGACAACGTAGTCGAAATCGTACTTTGCGAACAGCTGAGACACCAGCTCCTTGTCGCAGATATCGCCCTGCACAAAGACATGGCGGGGGTCACCCTCTACGTCCTTCAGGTTTTCCAGATTGCCAGCATAGGTCAGCTTGTCCAGATTCACCAGCAGGATATCATCGTACTTGTTCAGCATATAGTACACGAAGTTGGAGCCGATAAAACCGGCGCAGCCCGTGATCAGATAAGTCTTTTTCATACAGCGTCCCCTTTACTTGGTTTCTTTCATTCCGTTTTCGCCGTCCCAGTTTTCAAAGAAAACCGCCAGCGCTTCTTTCCAGTCACGCACATGGTTGCCCACAGTGCAGCGGAGCATACGGTTATCCAAAGCGCTCCATGCGGGACGATCTGCGGATTCCGGATGCTTTGCCTTGTACTCTGCACTGGTGCAAGGAGCAACGGTAGCATCCACGCCAGACAGACGAATGATCTCGCTGGCAAAATCATACCAAGAGCAAATGCCCTCGCCGGTGCAGTGATACAGACCGTACTCGTGGGTCACGCACAGCTGCAGAATCTCGTGTGCCAGATCTACCGCATTGGTGGGATTGCCCAGCTGGTCGTTTACGACCTCCAGCTTGCCGAACTTTTTACCGGCATTGACCATGGTCTTGACGAAGTTCTTGCCGTAGTAGCTGTACAGCCATGCCGTACGCACGATAAAGTGACGATGGCAGAACTGCTCCACATATTTTTCGCCCATCAGCTTGGTGCTGCCGTATGCACTAATCGGACCGGTCATGGTTGCTTCATCCTGCGGGATACCGCCATTTTCACGACCAGAGAATACATAGTCGGTAGACACATGAACCAGGCGTGCGCCTGCTTTTTCTGCTGCCTGTGCCAGATTGCGGGGACCAATGGCATTTGCCTTAAATGCGGTATCGTGATTCGTCTCGCAGCCATCCACATTGGTGAACGCTGCGCAGTTGATAATCACATCCGGACGCTGCCGACGCACAAACTCATTGGTTTCCTCGTAATTGCTGATATCCAGTTCCGGCAGATCCACGGCAATCACCGTAGCATTGCGCAGTTTTTCCGGGATAGGTCCAATTTCACTGTATCCCTGCCACAGCTGTTTCTGCAGCTCTGTACCCAGCTGTCCCTTACAGCCCGTAATCAAAACTTTCATAGTAACCTCGCTTAGTAGCGCAGCTTGTCATCCGCTACGTTCTTCAGATGCTGACCATACGGAGACTTGCCGTACCGCTGTGCGGATTCCAGCAATTTATCCCGTGTGATCCAGCCATATTTATAACCGATTTCTTCCGGTGCGCTGATCTTGATGCCCTGACGCTTTTCTACCATCTGGACAAAGTCAGCAGCTTCTACCAGACTGTCCATCGTGCCGGTGTCCAGCCATGCAAAGCCACGGCCCAGCAGCTGCACATCCAAATCGCCCTGCTCCAGATACATCTCATTCAGCGTGGTGATTTCCAGCTCACCGCGTGCGCTGGGTTTTACCTTCTTTGCCATCTCCACAACCTTTTTGTTGTAGAAATACAGACCGGTAACCGCATAGTTGCTCTTGGGGTGTTCGGGCTTTTCTTCCACGCTCAGAACCTTGCCGTCCTTATCAAACTCCACAACGCCAAAGCGTTCGGGGTCCTGCACATAGTAACCAAACACAGTGCAGCGGTCGTTCTTTTCTGCGTTTTCCTTTGCAGTCTTCAAAATGCGGGAGAAGCCTGCACCGTAGAAAATATTATCGCCCAGCACCATCGCGCAGCTGTCGTCGCCGATAAAGTCCTCGCCCAGCAGGAAAGCCTGTGCCAGACCGTCCGGAGAGGGCTGTACCTCATACTGCAGATGAACGCCAAACTGGCTGCCATCGCCCAGCAGCGCTTCAAATCGCGGGGTATCCGTCGGGGTAGAAATGATCAGAATATCCTGAATACCTGCCAGCATCAGCGTGGACAGGGGGTAATAGATCATCGGTTTGTCATAGACGGGCAGCAGCTGTTTGCTGGTGACCATCGTCAAAGGATACAGTCGAGTACCGGCACCGCCGGCCAAAATAATGCCTTTCATATTGTGCACTCCTTATTTTATATAGGATAAGTTGTGCAGCTTTCTCAAAGCGGAGCTGCGTCCGCTGTATACAAAATCAAAGCGGAGCTGCGTCCGCTGTATACAAAATCAGAACCGGAAACCCCACTTGGAAAAATAACGCATCATGCTCTTTGTCTGCATTCTGCAGTGGGCGATATCGGTGTGCGGTGCGCGATGCCAGGCGTGAATTGCCGTAAACTGCGGCAACAGATATACCTCGCCTTCCTGCCGTACCTTCTGGGTCAGGTCTGCATCTTCCACATACATAAAGTAGCCTTCGTCAAAGCCGCCGACCTTTTTCATCACATCGGTGCGCAGCATTGCAAAGCTGCCCGTACAGAATTCAATCTGTGTGGGTTTGGATAAATCCGCATCTGCCATTACATACCGGTCATTAAAATGTTTCAAAAAGAACAGCCAGGGCATCTGACGATATAACAAAGCCAACGCACTGCATTTTCGCAGCGGCAGAATCTGCTCTTTTCCATCCGGGAAATTCAGACTGGGGCGTGCCATAGCAGCCTGCGGATGCTGTTCCATCCAGTCGGCCATATCGCTCAGCACATCGGTTTCTACCAGAATGTCCGGATTCAAAATAAAATGGTAATCACTGTCCAGCTCCGACAAAACCAAATTATGACCGCCGCCGAAGCCCTTGTTTTTCGAGCTGCAAATCAGGCGCACCGTTTGGTTTGAACTGCAGCAAAGCCTACCATCTGCAAGAGCAGCCTGTAAGGTATCGCCTGCATGATCCGGGCTGGCATTATCGACCAAGTATAAAGTCAATGCATATTTTTGGGTATGACGCAAGACAGAAGCCGCTGCAGCCAGCGCTTCTTCTGCTCCGTTATATACCACGATTGTAGCACTTAGTGTAGGCATAGTTCCTCCATAATAAATGGTTACATTTTATTTTACTATTTTTCCCGGTATAAATCAACTCTAACCATTTTCCTGCACGTCCCCATGCAGCATCTATGCCATTTTTTACCGGAACCTTGTTTTGTCACTTCACGGATGCGCATATAAAACAAAAAGAGGTCTATCTTTCGATAGACCTCTAATTGGTCGGAGCAGCGGGATTTGAACCCACGGCCTCCTCGTCCCGAACGAGGCGCGCTACCAACTGCGCTATACCCCGAAAAAAATTGCCGCGGCAGCCATCAGCTGCTGCGGCAGGTAGTGGTTGGGGATGAGAGAATCGAACTCCCACTGGCGGAGTCAGAGTCCGCTGCACTACCATTATGCGAATCCCCATTGGACCTTGTCTTTGGGTTTGTGTCCCGTGTGGGTTTGTGTCCCGCCGACGTTGATTATTATACTCACCTTGCCTTCTTTTGTCAACACATTTTTTGAAGTTTTTTTTATTTTATTTCAGCTCGGTATCTTTACACAAAACATTTCCCCATTACACCATCTTCATTATCCATTTTATACCACAAATTGTTCCATTTCTCTTTTACGCTGCCACAGAATGTTTCCTTTCCGAAAACGCTTTATCGAAATCACTTTGCAAAATCTGTACTTTTCCCTGATTTTTTTGCTTTTTTCGCAAACAGCAAAGCCAATCTTTTTCCTTAAAAATATGGTTTTCTATCTTTTTGTAAAGAAAAAACCGGCATCCGGGAGCAATCCCAGACACCGGTTTTCTTCATTTCAGAAATAGTTGCTTAGTATTTTTCAAAATACTCGAACTTCTGCTCTTCAAAAGGCTCGTGTACTTTGTCCTTTGCGCTCAATTTTACCTCGCAGCCACAGTCAGGCCACTGCACGTTGACGGTAGGATCATTATAAGGAATACCGCCTTCGCTGGTGGGATCGTACACATCGGTGCATTTGTAGCAGAACTCTGCGATGTCGCTCAACACCAGGAAGCCGTGTGCAAAGCCTTCCGGAATGTAGAACATCTTCTTGTTTTCCGCACTCAGTGTCACACCGGTCCACTTACCATAGGTTGCGCTGCCGGGGCGGCAGTCAACTGCAACGTCGAACACTTCGCCCTTGGTTACGCGAACCAGCTTGCCCTGGGTGTGGTTTTTCTGGAAGTGCAGACCACGCAGAACGCCACGGCTGGAGCGGCTCTCATTGTCCTGTACAAAGTCCTTGTCGATACCGGCTGCTGCAAACTGGTCCTTCTGGTAGGTTTCCATGAAGTAACCACGATCATCACCGAATACCTGCGGCTCGATGATTTTTACACCCGGAATCTCGGTTTCGATAAAATTGAACTTACCCATTTTTTCTCCTCACTTTTACAAAGCCTTCTGCACTGCATCCAGTGCCGCTTCAATGACTTTGTCCATGTCGTAATACTTGTACTCGCCTAGACGACCGCCAAAGATCACATTTTTCTCTTCTTCTGCCAGCGCCTTATACTGCGCATACAGTGCGCCGTTGCGGTCATCGTTTACCGGGTAGTACGGCTCATCGCCCTTGCTCCATTCCGCGCTGTATTCGCGGCTAATGACTGTCTTCGGCTGTGTGCCGAACTCAAAGTGCTTATGCTCAATAATGCGGGTATACGGCGTTTCTGCATCGGTGTAATTCACAACAGCATTGCCCTGATAGTTTTCCATATCCAGCGTTTCGGTTTCAAAACGAACGCTGCGATATTCCAGCACACCCAGCTTGTAATCGAAGTATGCATCTACCGGGCCGGTATACACTACCGTATCCGCCATAGCGTCCCACTTTGCTTTCTCGCTCAGATACTCACAGCCCAGACGAACTTCGGTACCTTCCAGCATTTTTTCCACCATTGCCGTATAACCGCCGACCGGGATACCCTGATACAACGCATTGAAGTAGTTGTTATCATAGGTAAAGCGTACCGGCAGGCGCTTGATGATAAAGCTGGGCAGTTCCTTGCAGGGACGTCCCCACTGCTTTTCTGTATAGCCGTTGATGAGCTTTTCATAGATGTCGGTACCGACCAGACTGATTGCCTGTTCCTCCAGGTTTTTCGGTTCGGTGATGCCCGCAGCCGCACGCTGTTCTTCAATTTTTGCCTGCGCCTGTGCAGGGGTAATCACACCCCACATCTTATTAAAGGTATTCATATTAAAGGGCAGATTATAAATCTCACCTTTATAATTAGCGACCGGGCTATTGGTATACCGATTGAATACCGCAAACGCATTCACATAATCCCACACCTGCTGATTGTTGGTATGAAAAATATGTGCGCCATACTGATGCACCTGAATGCCTTCGACTTCGTGGGTATAAATATTGCCTGCAATATGATTTCGCTTATCAATCACCAGACAGCTTTTGCCTGCTTTTTTTGCCTCATGGGCAAATACCGCACCATACAGACCTGCACCTACAATCAGGTAATCGTACTGTTTTTTCATAAACTCCTCATTTTCCACAGCAAAATCAGATCTTGCTGATTCGGCTGTTGATGAAGCTGACGATTCGGTTTGCGCAATCTGCGATTGCGCCAGTGTCTTCGCCTTCGACCATGACACGAATCTTGGGCTCGGTACCGGATACACGCACCAGAACACGACCCATACCCATCAGCTTCTGCTGTTCATTTTCAATAAAGCCGGCAATCATTTCGTCGCTCTTATAGAATGCCTTCTGCTTTGCCGACGCCTTTACATTGATCAGCACCTGCGGGAACTGCTTGTACACCTCGTTCAGCTCGCTCATCTTCTTGCCGCTTTCAGCCAGAACACGCAGCAGCTTACCGCCGGTCAGTTCACCGTCACCGGTCGTCGCATCGTGTGCCAGAATCACATGACCACTCTGCTCACCGCCGATCATGTAGCCATTCTCGCGCATATTCTCCAGCACATAGCGGTCACCGACAGCCGTGCGCTCGGTACGGATGCCCTGCTTTTCCATGAACTTCATGAAGCCCAGATTGGACATAACGGTGACAACAGCGGTGTCGCCCTCCAGCTGGTTCTTCAGCTTCATGTCCATACTCAGCAGTGCGATAATCTTGTCACCGTCGATTTCGTTGCCCTTTTCGTCACAAGCCAGGCAGCGGTCTGCGTCGCCGTCGAATGCAACGCCGCAGTCAAAACCGCCGTCCAGGACAGCCTTAGCCAGATTATCCATATGGGTACTGCCCACACCACGGTTGATGTTGGTACCGTCCGGCGAAACACCGATAAAGGTGCATTCTGCGCCCAAGCGGGGGAACAGCTGCTGTGCTACAGCAGTACTTGCACCGTTCGCACAGTCAATGCAGACACGCAGACCCTTCAGGCTGCCGCCGATTGCCTGATACAGATGATCCACATAGTCACGCACGCCGTCATTGCGAACAGAAACACTGCCCACTTCTGCGCCGGTTGCCAGACGGATACCCTTGCAATCGTTGTCGATATATTCTTCGATTTCCAGCTCGACCTCATCTGGCAGCTTGTAGCCGGTACCAGCGAAAATCTTGATGCCATTGAACTCCATCGGGTTGTGGGATGCAGAAATTACGATACCTGCATCTGCCTCGTACTTGCCAACCAGATATGCCACAGCAGGTGTGGGAATCACACCCAGCAGCTCCACATCTGCCCCCACACTGCACAGACCAGCCGTCAGTGCAGCTTCCAGCATACTGCCGGAAATACGGGTGTCACGACCAATCAGGATGCGCGGCTTATGTCCGGAATTGTTTGTCAGCACTGCTGCTGCGCCGCGACCGATCTTCATAGCCAATTCGCAGCCCAGATCCTCATCGGCGATTCCGCGCACACCATCTGTTCCGAAATATTTGCCCATAGCATTGTCCTCCTAAAATATAAAGTCAATTTGACTCTGTCGTTTTTTGGTTTTTCCCATTATACGACTTTCGCAGGGGTTTTTCCATTGTTATTATGTTTCTTGCTATGTTTTTTATAAATTTTCACAAAAGGCTTTTCCACCAACCAGGTCATCAAAACAGCCGCAGCCAACGCTGCTGCCCAATAAAACAAATTGCTTTTCGCACTCCAAGCCGCATCGCCCATTTGATTCGGCGGCAGCTCGCCCTGCCATGCAGGCAAATGAAACGCATATTTCAGCCAGACGACCAGCATTTGATGCCACAAGTAGAAATTATAGCTGATCATCGACAAAAAGCTCCATACACGCGCACCGGGAAGCGGCAATCCCAGCGAAAACAGAACCAGAACCATCGTCATGCAAAAAACCAGCGGCGTGCGATATTCCAACTGCCACAGCTGATACTCCGGTGCCTGATTCAACTGCAGCAGCAATCGGTTGACGCACCAAAGCGCGCCAAAACCGAAAACTGTGCACATTGTACGGCAAAACCAGTTCTGCATCCACTGGCTGCGCGCTACTGCGGCGAACAAAAGTGCTCCCCACATACCCAATGCCAGTGTGCTGGCGAATGCAGGCATCTGATTGAAACGCATGGTATAATCATTGGTTCCATACAGCGGTACAATATGCCATTTCCAGACTGCCTGTAGGGCAAACATTGCCGCACCTGTCCATATCGGTGCATGAACCATCGCTTTTGCCAGCAGCGGAAACAGCAAGTAGAAGCCCACCAAAATCGAAAGGGTCCAGGTAGCGCCGTTCAGATTGCTGTAAAGATAGGATTCCGGAAACAGTGCCTGTGTCATGGTCAGATGTGCCGCCACGTCTTTCCAGTGCAGCGTTTGCCAGCCTTTCCAGCAAATGGTCATCACCATTGCAGCAAGGATACTTACATAGTAAGACGGCAAAATGCGAATCGCACGCTTTTTATAAAAGTCCAGCGGTGCAATGTTTGAGAACGGATTGCCCTGCGCACGCGCATTCGCATACGGCAAAAACAGACAAAATGCACTCAGCATAATCATGCCGTCTACCCATGCTGCACCACTGCGCACCAGATAGGTAAACGAACCTGCACTCTGCCAGGTTTGCTGCCAGATATGAAACCAGCCCACCATACCAATCGCCAGCACGCGGAAAGCATTTGCTGCGACAGGTCGTGTCAGTTCTGTTTCCGTGAATTTTGCACTGGGCAGATTTACAGTACCCATTCGCCGTTTTCAAAAATCTGAATGGTGCGACCGTCACGGGTCAGACCGGTGATGTTCGTATCTTCTGCGCCTACCATCACATCCTCGTGGATGTCAGAGTGGTTCATACCATGTGCCAGCAGTTCTTCCTGACTCATTTCCTTACCGCCCTTGCAGGTGCTGGGATAGCTGTCACCAAATGCAATATGGCAAGCTGCGTTCTCGTCGAACAGTGTGTTATAGAACAGCAGACCGCTGCGGTTGATGGGGCTGGATGCAGGCACCAGTGCAACTTCACCGATGCTGCGTGCGCCTTCGTCGCTGTCCAGCAGCTCGCCCAGCAGCTCTGCATTTTCTTCTGCGCCATGCTCCACCACACGGCCATCCTTAAAGGTCACATGGAAACCCTTAATCAGCTGACCATTGTAAGCATACGGCTTGGTACCATAAACAATACCATTCACCTTATCCTTATGCGGTGCAGTAAACACTTCTTCGGTGGGGATATTGGGCAAAAATTCGGTACCCTTTTCATTCAGACTGACTGCACTCTCCCACACAGCATCATCTGCCAGACCAACCGTCAGATCCGTACCGTTTGCGCTGGTCATGTGGACAGACTCGAAGTCATATGCATTCATCTTGTTCTTCAAATCCGTCAGATGATCCAGATGTGCCTTCCATGCGGAAACCGGGTCACCGTCGGTCACACGGCACACCTTGAAGATTGCATCCCACAACTTCTCCATAGCAACATCCACAGGCTCACCAGGGAACACGATCTTTGCCCAGCTCTCACTGGGCATCGCAGCGATACACCACTGAATCTTATCATTCATGGTATACACGCGCCAAGGCTTCAGCACGGCACGGCGCGCCATACCAACACGGTTGATCTTTGCAGCATCCAGACCATTGTAAATTTCCGGATCATCTGCCAGCAGATGCAACACGCAAGCACCGCCCTCGCTCTCCGCAAAATCCAGATAGCTGCGCAGCACATACGGTTTTACATCGCACAGTGCTTCTTCGCTGCCCATCTCCATGCGGATACGGCTGCAGGCTTCATCTGCCCAGTCCACACGCACATCTCGCGCACCCGCTGCAAAAGCAGCCTTAACGCACAGGCGGGTCAGCGGAGCGGTTTCCAGATTTGCGTTGATGATCAGCGTCTGACCGGGCTGAACATTTACACCCACGCGGACGATGAAATCTGCGTATTTTTCAAGCAATTCATAATTCATACTAATTTCTCCTTTAATAATTGTAATTACTTCCCCTATTTATCTATGCCACTATAGAAAAGTATAGCGCAAAGCCCTGCGGTTGTCTATCTCTCCCCCAAACCCGCGTTTCTGCTCTTGATTCCATCCCGGTTTCGCTGTACAATTTTATTGTAAGGCGTTTCCTGCGCCTTTTCTTATTTTTGGTTGATTTTCGGGGCTACCGCCCTGATTACGGAAGGATTTTTTATGCCCAACATTATTGAAATCACCGACTTTTCTGCGCCGGAGCTGGATTTGTTCGCACGATTGACCGAAGTGCAGCTGCGCAACAAAAAAGAGCCGAAAAAAGGCATCTTTATTGCGGAAAGCACAAAGGTCATCGGTACCGCACTAGATGCCGGATATGAGCCACTGGCATTTCTTATGGAGCGCAAGCACATCGACGGCAACGCCAAAGATCTGCTGGCACGCTGCGGAGATGTTCCGGTTTACACCGCCGAAAACGAAGTTCTGGCGCAGCTGACCGGTTACGCACTCACCCGCGGTGTGTTGTGTGCCATGCGCCGACCCAAACCGCTAACGGCTGATCAGGTATGTGCTGGTGCAAAACGCATCTGCGTTTTGGAAGGCATCGTAGACTCTACCAACATTGGCGCTATCTTCCGCTCTGCCGCAGCACTGGGTATGGACGGCGTACTTTTGACCCCCACCTGCTGTGACCCGCTGTACCGCCGAGCGGTACGCGTCAGCATGGGTACAGTATTTCAGATTCCCTGGGCACGGATTGGTGACACCCCCGCCGACTGGCCCGCACAGGGTTTGGCGCAGCTGAATCAATACGGTTTTAAAACTGCTGCGCTCGCTTTGAGTGACACCGCAGTCAGCATCGAAGCCCCCTGCCTGCAGGCAGAGGATAAACTGGCAGTCATTTTGGGCACTGAAGGCGATGGCTTGTCTGCGCACACGATTGCCGGCTGTGATTATACCGTTTGCATCCCCATGTACCATGGGGTCGATTCACTGAATGTTGCCGCCGCCAGCGCCGTGGCTTTCTGGCAGCTGCGTGCCAAATAAGCAGAACATCAAGTTTTCCGTTTTGTCCTATCAATCTTCTGACAGAAAGGTTTCGTATGAAAATGGAATGGAACAGCTGCCTGCGCATTGGCAGCACCGTCGTAATCACATATCTTGTCATTCATTATTGGCAGTCCGTCGCCGGTCTGGCACGCGTTGCGCTTGGCGCAGCCATCCCGCTGCTGCTGGGCTGTGTGATTGCTTATATTCTGAATATTCCCATGAGCTTTTTTGAGCGTAAGCTCTCTTTTTCCAAATGTCCTAAATTGAAACGCCCCGTCTGTATGGTTCTGGCGTTTGCCAGCATCCTGCTGGTCTTTGCGCTGGTGTCCGGCATGGTTTTTCCGGAACTCGCTTCATGTATCCGATTGCTGTTTGAGCGCCTGCCCGCAGCACTGAACAAGGTGTTTATCTGGCTGGAAACCAATTTCAACTGGGAAATTGCACCGGAGCTTCTACCTTATAACTGGAGCCCCACCGATTGGGAAAGCCTGATTTCCAAGGCAGGCAACTGGCTGCTCACCGGCATCGGCGGAACCATGACTTCTCTGGCCGGCGCTGTCAGCAGCACATTCTCCGCTGTGGTTACCATGGTACTGTCACTGGTGTTTGCCATCTATCTGCTGGCAGGCAAAGACTGGCTGAAGCAGCAGATTGGCACGCTGATTCATGTTTATCTGGGTGACAAGGTCCTGCACCGGGTTTCTTATATTTTTACAACTGCAAATGACACCTTCCACAGCTTTGTGGTCGGTCAGTGTCTGGAAGCTGTAGTTCTGGGTGTATTGTGCATGGTCGGTATGTGGATTTTCCAACTGCCGTATGCCTCTATGATTGGTACGCTGGTAGGCTTCACCGCACTGATTCCTGTTGCGGGTGCTTATATTGGCGCATCTGTAGGCGCTTTGATGATTTTGACGGTTTCTCCGCTGAAAGCGATTCTGTTCATCATTTTCCTGTGCGTACTGCAGCAGCTGGAAGGTAACCTGATTTACCCCCGCGTGGTCGGCAGTTCGATTGGTCTGCCGGGTCTGTGGGTTATGGCTGCCGTCACCGTTGGCGGCGGCATTCTGGGCATCGCCGGTATGCTACTGGGTGTTCCCCTTGCCGCTACGATTTACAAACTGGTCAGCACAGACGTTGCACGTCGGCAGCAAAAAGAGGTTCTGCCTGCAGAGCCTTTCGCCCCAGAATCTGCTGAACCTTCCGCAGAATCATCCGACTAAATCAGAAAGCACGGATACGCCACAGCGCGTTCCGTGCTTTTTTTGCATTATGCACCGATTTCGTCCAGCAGTTTTTGCAGCGCAGACATAAATCGTTTATCGTCTTCTTCCGTGCGGCGTGCCGGACCTTTCAGATGATGTTTCGCCTTCGCCATACGCGCCTTCTTTGCCAGATGTCTTTCCATCAGCAATCGGTCAATATTATCATCGGTATAGCGCATCCCGCTTTGATGCAGCCCGTATGCTTCTTTGGAAAGAATCATCGCCGCCAATCCATAATCCTGTGTGATTACCACATCACCCGCCTTACAAGCTGCTGTCAGGGCAAAGTCCACTGCGTCTGCACCTGCACCGATGGTGCGCACCACCGCATAGTCTGACCGCAGTACATGGTTGGTATCGCAAAACAGCGTCACCGGAACGTTTCTTTCCCGTGCCAGCTTTTCCACAATACGCACGACCGGGCAGGCATCTGCATCCACCAGAATCTGCATGAGTTCCCCCTCCTTTTCAGGAGTATTGTATCACAGCTGCACTGACCGTGTATATCTGTGCTATACTGAAAAAGATTTCCCAAGCTGCTCTCTCCGCAGGAGGTTTTCTATGATAAAAAACAAAGGTTTGTTCCAGCCACACCCGTATCTGCACAGTATTTTGGCTGTCATCACTGCATTTCTTTTGATTGCAGCGTTTCTGGCACAGCCGATTCTGGATGCCAATGCAACGGTGGTCGACACTTTTCTTACATCCGTTCACAGCAGTGCCACGGAAGAACAAAAGGCACAGACCAATGCCCGTGCAGAGCAGCTCGCCTTGCAGGCAGAGTCGGAAGGCGTCGTTCTGCTCCATAATCCAGAAAATGTTTTGCCATTGTCCGACACTGTCCGTAAAGTGAACGTGTTCGGCTGGGCTGCCACACAATGGTTGGGTGGCGGTTCTGGTTCGGGTGGTGTTACTGCTATAGATACCGATTTTCTCACCGCACTGGAACAAAACGGCATTGCTTATAACCCCCAGCTGATTGAAATGTATCGTTCCTTTCAATCCGAACGGGAGTTCACGTTCACACTGCGCAGTTTCCCGGAGGAATCCTGTCGTTTATATGAACCGGATATTCAGGACAAACGCTACTATACCGACGAATTACTGGAACAGGCAAAAGCATTCTCGGACACAGCTATTTTGGTTATTGGTCGACCCGCCGGGGAAAGTAATGACTGCACACAGGTACAATATAAAAGGACCAAATCCGACGGTCCGATCGTGGTAGACGAAAACCGCACCTATCTGGATTTCTCCACAGAAGAAGAAGCCTTGCTTGCCTATCTAGGTCAAACCTATCAGCAGGTAATCGTCATTCTGAACACCGCAAACACCATGGCGCTTGGACCTATTGAAACCACCCCCGGCATAGATGCCTGTTTGCTTGCCGGCTATACCGGTCAATCTGCCGTAGCAGCACTGCCGGATATTCTATGGGGCAATACATCCCCCAGCGGACGCACTACAGATACTTTCGCCTATGATTTTGCTTCTGCTGCCAGTTATGCCAACTCTGGTCAAAATGGTGTCGGAGCTTATACCAACGCTGAGGGAATGTATCCCATGGGCGCTATATGCACCAACCTGAGTATTCCGCAGCTATACCAGCAGGTTTCTTATGTAGATTACGCCGAATCCATCTATACAGGCTACCAATGGTACGAAACTGCCGACGCAGAAGGCTTTTGGGACCGTGTACAAACACCATACGGTGATGGCTATTCTGGCGTTGTCCAGTATCCTTTTGGATATGGGCTCAGCTATACCGATTTTGCTTGGGAGGTTTTGGATGCCCCAGCGGATGGACAACCTATCAGCCCGGAGCAGGATTTGACCTTCCGCGTCAAGGTCACCAATACCGGCTCATACCCCGGCAAAGAAGTGGTTCAGCTATATGGCACACCGCCTTACTACCCCGGCGGCATCGAAAAATCCGCAGTAAAGCTGGTAGATTTCGCCAAAACGCAAACACTTGCGCCCGGCGAAAGCGAAGTGTTGACCTTAGCTAGTCGCCTTTCTGACTTGGCAAGTTATGACGCACTGGATGCCAACTCCAATGATTTTTCCGGTTATGAACTGGATACCGGTTTCTACGAATTCTCTCTGCGGGATGACGCTCACACCGCTACATCCACTTTCCACTATTCGCTTACCGAAGCCGTACAATATCCCAACGATCCCATCACCGGTCGGGCTGTCACGAACAAATTTACCGGCACCTCTGCCATGGACGGAATGAGTCTGGACGGCAGCGACACCGAGCAAAATATTCGCTGGCTGCGCCGTGCGGATTTTGTCGGAACCTTTCCGGCACAAAATATTCCCACACGACCCATGCACACCAAGCTTCGGGAAACCAATCGGTATACCCGTGCAATGGCGCAAAGCTGGGCACAGCAATCCATCGAAATGCCACCAACTTACCCGGCGGGTGACTACACCATTGAGAAAAACGGTATTCTCACGGCGCTGGGCTGGTCTTTGGGCGAAGATTATGACCATCCGCAGTGGGAACCTCTCCTACACCAGATTCCACAAAAAGAAATGGAGCTTCTGGTGTTTCACGGATACAGCCAGACAGCACCTCTGCCCAGCATCGGCAAGCCCCTAACCAATGATGGAGATGGACCTTCTCAAATTGGCAGTTACTCTCCACAGCGCGGTTACGGAACCGGCTTTCCCTGTGCAAGCACACTCGCCCAAAGCTGGAACACGGACCTTGCACAACAAATCGGTCGCACTATCGGTCAGCAGGCAGCACAGCTGGGTTACAGTGGCTGGTATGCTCCCGCGGCAAATCTGCATCGTACACCCTTTGGCGGACGCAACTATGAATACTATTCCGAAGACAGTCTGCTTTCCGGCAGAATGTGCGGCAGTACTGTTTCCGGCAGTATGGAAGCCGGTACCTACTGCTTTGTAAAACATCTGATCTGTAACGATCAGGAATCCCACATCTATCGGGATGGCATCTACACTTGGATGACCGAACAGACTTTGCGGGAGCTTTATCTGGAACCGTTCCGCATTCTGGTAGAGGAATACGGCGGCACTGGTTTGATGACCGCCTACAACCGTATTGGCGGTGTATGGTCTGGTGGCAGTACCGCGCTGCTTACCGGAATTCTGCGGGACGAATGGAACTTTCACGGTGCTGTCATTACCGATTACAGCGACCATCGCTCCTACATGAACGGTGACCAGGCATTGCGTGCTGGTGGTGACCTTTGGATGGATGGTACCCCGGCAGGTTTCGTTCGCTGCGAACAGAAATCTCCCGCCTATCTGGCAGCTTTGCGCCGTGCAACCAAAAATATCCTGTACCAGTATCTGCACGTCCGCGTTGTGAATCGGGATTACGTTGCAGATTCCGGCGATACCGCCATGCTGTACCCCACACTCCACAGAAGTTCTTCTCTTTTTCTTCCGGCGATTGCCTGCATGGTGCTGATTCTGCTTTGTATTTTTGTACAGCAGCTTTGCGCCGCCGTGCTGGATTGCCGCATTGTGAAAGCGAACCAAAACAAATGTCAATAACTGACCAAAGTTCGTTAAAAATCGCGTGTTTACTTTTATCTCGTCCCGTAGTAAAATGTGAACTTGTGAGTCTTCATTCTTCTATTTTTGTCATTGTGGAGGCATTATGCTAGAATCTACAACCAAGCAGAATCCTATCCTGACCGGAAATATTTGCGGTCAGCTGATGCAGCTGTTCTTTCCCATCTTTTTGGGCACCTTATTCCAGCAGCTGTACAATACCGTCGACACTCTGATTGTCGGCAACTATGTGGGTACCGATGCGCTGGCTGCTGTTGGTGCGACCGGTCCTTTTGTCGCATTGCTGCTGGGCTTTTTTGTCGGTCTGTGCAGTGGTGCCAGCATTCTGATTTCTCAAAACTACGGTGCAGGGGATTTCAAATCCGTTGACTGTCAGGTACATACCGCACTGGCACTTTCTTTGGTTGGCGGTGCAGTGCTTACTGTTATGGGTCTGTTCTCCAGTGAAATCGTTATGGTTTGGATGCAAACCCCTGCCGACGTTGTGCCTGATGCAGCACTGTATCTGCGCATTTACTTCATCGGCATGATCCCGCAGCTGATTTATAACACCGGAACCGGTATCCTGCGCGCTGTTGGCGATACCAAGCGTCCGCTGTACATTCTGATTATTGCTTCTCTGGTCAATATCGTACTGGACTTTTTGCTGGTTGCCATCATTCCGATGGGTGTTGCCGGTGCAGCGATTGCTACTGTCATCAGTCAGGTAGTCAGCGCAGTCTGCGTTATGTTCTGTCTGGTGAAAACTAAGAATATGCCTTGGCAGCTGAAACTGTCCAAAATGAAAATGAACCCGATTGTCCTGCGCAAGATTTTTGCGATTGGTCTGCCCGCAGCTGCACAGGCTTCTCTGTTCAATGTCAGCAACATTGTCATTCAAAGCTGCATCAACGGTTTCGGTACCATCGTAATTGCTGCATGGAGCGTTTACAGCAAGGTTGACCTGCTCTACTGGATGACCCTTAGCTCCATGGGTCTTGCCATCACTACCTTTGCAGGTCAGAATTTCGGCGCACAGAAGTTTGATCGTGTAAAGAAAGGCACTAACATCTGCCTGTCTATCACTTTGGTCGGCACGGTCATTGTATGTGCTATTATGTATCCCGCTAGCGAATTCTTGTTCCGCCTGTTCAGCCAGGATGCTGCCGTTATTGCCAAGGGCGTTGAAATGATGCATCTGCTGGTTCCTGCTTATGTAAGCTATGTGGCAATCGAAGTTCTGTCCGGTACGCTGCGCGGCTGCGGCGATGTAAAGATCCCCACACTCATCACCGTCTTTGTGGTATGTCTGCTGCGTCTGGCATGGATCGTTTTTGTTGTTCCGCTGCGTCACGAATTGAGCACGGTAACCTTCAGCTATCCTTTGACTTGGACTTTGGCTTCGCTTTTGTTCCTGATTTACTATTTCCGTGGGAAATGGCTGGATCGCTGCAGATCTCAAATGTAACCATAAAAAGCCCCGACCGGACAGGTCGGGGCTTTTCGTGTATTCTATCGCTGCAACAGTTCCATTTTCAATCTTTCTGCTGCGATACGCGTCTTTTCTTTTTCTCCAAAAGCGGACAGGCGAAAATATCCCTCTCCGCAGGGACCAAAACCTGCTCCCGGTGTGCCTGCAATCCCGCAATGCGCTAAAAGCCAGTCGAAAAATTGCCAGCTATTCATTCCGCCGGGGCATTTCAGCCAAAGGTAGGGGCTGTTCTTTCCCCCGCAATACCAAATATTTGCCGCATCCAGCGCTTCGCCCAGTACCGCCGCATTGGTACGGTAATACGATAAGTCCATTTGAATTTGTTTTTGTCCCAGCGGGCTGAGTGCCGCTTCTGCACCACGCTGCACGATATATGCCACACCATTGTTTTTCGTCTGCTGTCGGCGGCGCCACATCGTATTCAGGTTCCTATTTTCCCGCTCCAGACTGTGCGGTACCACAGTATAACCGCAGCGGGTTCCGGTAAATCCTGCCCGCTTGGAAAACGAACCGATTTCAATGGCGCAGTGTTCTGCACCCTTTACCTGATAAATACTGCGCGCCAAATCCGGCTTTGTCAGAAAGCACTGATAGGCAGCATCATATAAAACGACTGCATCGTTTTCTAACGCATATTCCACCCACGCCGATAGCTGCTTTATTGTATAAGCGGCTCCTGTGGGGTTATTGGGGCTGCAAAGATAAATCAAATCTGCATGAACCTTTGGGTTCGGCATGGGCAGAAAATCATTTTCTGCATTTGCCTGTGCGTAAAGGATACGCCGACCATCCAGCAAATTGTCATCCACATAGACCGGATACACCGGATCTGGCACTAACACCGTATTGTCTGCGCTGAACATTTCCAACAGATGGGCTAAATCACTTTTTGCACCGTCACTGATAAAGATTTCATCTGCATCTATTTTTGCGCCGAACCGTGTGTATTCGCTCTGTATGGCACGGCGCAAAAAATCGTAGCCTTCTGCCGGACCATATCCACGAAATCCCGCTTCGGTTCCCATTTCCGCAGCGGCATCCTGCATGGCTTTTACCACACAAGCCGCCAGCGGACGACAGCCCTCACCAATACTGAGCCGAATGATTTCACGTCCCGGATTGCTTTCCACATACGCGCGCACTCTGCGGTCTACCTCTGCAAACAGATAGTTTTTCCCCAGTGCGTCGAAATGATGGTTCATTTTCATGCCGAGACGATTTTGCCCCCTCTCGTTACCGTTCCACGGTGCCTTCAAATACAATTTTTGCCGGACCCGTCATCCATACGGTATGATCCGGCATCATGCGAATCGTAAGCGTTCCGCCTAAAAGCTCCACCTGAACGTCTGTATCTGCTTGGCAGATTCCCTGTTCTACCATAGCTGCAACTGCCGCACAGGTACCAGTACCGCAAGCCCAGGTTTCCCCGCTGCCGCGCTCCCACACACGCATTTTCAAGTGGGTGTCATCGACCAGCTGGATAAACTCGGTATTCACCTGCTGGGGAAATGCCGGATGCTTTTCAAAATCCGGACCGATTTTCTCCAGCGGCAAGGATGCTACTTCCGGCACGATAATCACACAATGCGGATTGCCCATACTTACACAGCTGACCTGCCAGCACTGCTTCTGTACTGTTAGCGGAATATTCACCAACGAACCATCCCCCAGACCGACTACCGGCAAATCTGCCGCCATGGTACTGTATTTTCCCATATCGACCTGCCAGACACCTGCTTCTTTATAAAAAAGCACTTTCCGACCGGCACGGGTATCAATTTGCAAAGGCGAGGTTTCTGCCAGCTTCGGTTCATGGGTGCGCAGCCACTGAGCCACGCAGCGAATCCCGTTTCCGCACATATTGCCTTCGCTGCCGTCCGCATTGAACATCCGCATCGTAGCGTGTGCGCCTTCGGTTTCCGGTGCGCAGATACAGATGATCCCGTCCGCCCCTATCGCCAGATGCCGCGGACACAAATCCCGGCACAGCGCAGCAATGTTTTCCGGTACGCCGGACGTGCGGCAATCCAGATAAATATAATCGTTTCCACAGCCCTGCATTTTGGTGAATTTCAACTTCAAAACACCCGCCTCCTTCGTTTTGCCTTATCACTATATTATAGGCAGGCGCTATTTGTATGACAAGTCTGTAAAATTATTCGTAAAGCACCCCAAACAAGGCTTGACAAGCCCGCCCGCATGGGATATAAACAATAGGAAAGAACTTGTGTCTGCACAGATTCTTTTCTCAACCAAGAAATTGATTTTACAGCAAAATATAAGGAGAGCATCACATGAACGTATTTGAAACGATCCGCAACATTCTGGCCGATCAGCTGAGCATCGACCCCGAGAGCCTGACTATGGAAACCGATATGCTGAATGACCTGGATGCCGACAGCCTGGACGTGGTGGATGTCGTCATGAGCCTGGAGGACGAGTTCGGCATTGAGATTCCCGATGAAGCCATCGAGGGTATGCGTCTGGTTGGCGATCTGGTCAAGTACGTCGAGGACAACGCTGAAATCGAGGAGTGATCCCCTCTCATGCAGTGAAAGCTCCCGGTTTGGCGGGAGCTTTCGTTTTCTTTGGCAAAAGCGGCACAGGGCTGCTTTTTAATTCAGGTTCGTGCGGAACGCATCGCGTTTGGCGTACGGCCTTAGGAGGAATTGTATAAATGGCAAAAGACAATCAGAAGCTGGTCAAAGCAATCACCAGCCAGGAAGAAAACTTTACCCAGTGGTATACCGACATCTGCACCAAGGCAGAGCTGATCGAGTATTCCAGCGTAAAGGGCTTTGTTATCCTGCGCCCTTACGGTCAGGCAATCTGGGAAAACATCCAGCACATTCTGGACGGTCAGTTTAAGGCTACCGGCCACGAAAATGTGGCTATGCCTGTGCTGATTCCCGAAAGCCTGCTGAAAAAGGAAGGCGAGCTGGTCAACGGTTTCGCACCTGAAGTAGCATGGGTCACCGCTGGCGGCAGCGAACCGCTGGAAGAGCGTCTGGCTGTGCGCCCCACCAGCGAGACCATGTTCTGCGATCACTGGAGCCACGTTCTGCACAGCTACCGTGAGCTGCCCATGAAGTACAACCAGTGGTGCAGCGTTCTGCGCTGGGAAAAGACCACCCGTCCCTTCCTGCGCAGCCGTGAGTTCTGGTGGAACGAGGGTCACACCATCCACGAGACCAGCGCAGAGGCTGAGGCAGAAACCCAGACCATGCTGAATATCTACGCAGATTTCTGCGAGAATGATCTGTGCATGCCCGTCCTGAAGGGCCGCAAGACCGATAAGGAAAAGTTTGCCGGTGCAGAAGCTACCTACACCATCGAAGCTATGATGAAGGACGGCAAGAGCCTGCAGAGCGGTACCAGCCACTACTTCGGCGATAAGTTCAGCCGTGCATACGACGTTACCTTCCAGGGCCGTGACAACAAGCTGCAGTATCCGTTCCAGACCAGCTGGGGTGTTTCCACCCGCCTGGTTGGCGCAATCATCATGACCCATGGTGACGACAGCGGTCTGATTCTGCCCCCCGCAATCGCCCCCTTCCAGCTGGTTGTTGTGCCCATCGCAGCACACAAGCCCGGCGTCAGCGAAAAGGCTGCCGAGCTGGCACAGCGCCTGTCCAAGGTTGCTCGTGTCAAGCTGGATGACAGCGACAACTCTCCCGGCTGGAAGTTCAGCCAGTGGGAGATGAAGGGCGTTCCTCTGCGTCTGGAAATCGGTCCCAAGGACATCGAGAAGAATCAGTGCGTACTGGTTCGCCGCGATACCCGCGAAAAGATCTTCGTCAGCCTGGACGAGCTGGAAACTGCTGTTCCTGCTCTGCTAGAGCAGCTGGCAAAGGACCTGTACGAAAAGGCTCTGGAGAACCGCCAGAACCGTACCTGGTCTGCCACTACCTTCGACGAAGTGAAGGAGCTGGCTGCTGCTCATACTGGTTTCATCAAGACCATGTGGTGTGGCGATCTGGAATGCGAAATGAAGATGAAGGAAGAAGCTGGTCTGTCCAGCCGCTGCATGCCCTTCGATCAGGAGCCTCTGAGCGACGTTTGCCCTTGCTGTGGCAAACCCGCTAAGAAGATGGTTGTCTGGGGCGTTGCTTACTAAGCCAATCACTTCATCCTATTCTGTTTTTTCAGATAGCATTCCAATGTATGAATGTCCTACTCATTGAAGCACAGTTCCTTATTCAGAAATACACTTTTCACAAATTAATTACCAAAACTCTATTATTTTACCGGATTGTTTTTTTTCATTATTGTGATATAATAAAAAAAACGAAATACAATTCATTTTTTAATCTATTGCTGTGGAGGTGATTCCAATGGGTTCATTCAGCTTGTCCAAATATCTTTTTTTCAACTATTGGAGGTATCTTCATGAAAAAGTTAATTGCGCTACTTCTCGCTGTATGTTTCTCCGGAGTCGTTTCACTTCCAGCCTTTGCAGCTACTTCTGATGATGCTCCTGAAGAAGAGTTTGCTACTGTAGAACTTGTGGAAACCTTTGATATCTCCGAGAAGCAAGCTTCCCTTGATCCCGAACTGTATGCGAGTGTCGATTCATTATTTAAAGGAACTCAGGATCTAACTACTGCCAGAATGACCACCCTGTGGAGTTCTAACTCCTCAAAGTATGGTTCCATCAGTTGCTATAACAATGGCGATACCGATTCTGGTCAAGGCGCTGTCCGTTTTATCATTAATGGAAAGATTCAGGATGTTGCTGCTGGACAGGGTGCGACTTTTAGGGTTACTTCTGGCAGACGCGTTGTTATCAGTGCACAAGCATTGTGGTATGACGGAACCTATGATCTTGAAGTAGTCGCTGCTAAATGATAATCCACTTATAATTATCATCACATAATTCAAAAAATGATTGTGCACTAAATTTGGGGTGCACAATCATTTTTTTATAGTTTAGAGAAGGTACTGTATGATTTCTTTTATTTTAGGTATTTTGGTTGGATTATTAAATGTGTTATTCAAGTCCACACTGGTCACTCGAACACTATATGTTGGGGCTTGGGGCTGTTTCTTTTCAGATATTGGCACATTTTTGACATCTATTGGTTGCTGGGTGATGATGCCTTATATTGTGGCAAGATCTCCTCTCAGCAAAACAAAAAGAAAAGCTGCTACTAATTGCCTTCTTGTTTTAGCCGGAACGATGTTTGGTTATCACTTTGGATACTATTATGGTATTCGTCCTTCTTGGGCAGATTCTCTTTCTGATTTCTTAGGCTTATATGATTATCTTTGGTTTATCATCGCCTGCATATTCGGCTTCATTTTTGGATACTTGATACATCCCACCCCGTTTATATGGAAAAATCGCAAATTCGACTTAAACAATTGGCAACGATGCTTTGTTTTTTCTACCTGTATTGCAGAATCGATATGGTGGATAATCTGGCATCCTAATGGTGTATTTATCGAATATACACACTTAATTGTCGAACTTGTAATTGGACTTCTCTTTTTTATTATATCTAACCATAATAACCTGAAAGATTTCAAACAATATTTACGTCTATTTATTTTATCCATTATGGAATTTTTAATAATTCTCACAACATACTTTTGGCTTTTCTCTTTTTTAAATTATATGAACGCTGAGCATCCATCTGTTTTCTTTTTTAATTAAATAGTTGAAAGTGTTATTCTGAACAGACTAAATTTAGGCTGAAAAAACTCTTACGGAGTTTTTTCAGCCTTGTCTAATCCCTGATTCCAAAGAGATTGAAATGACCCGATTCTGTTGATTGGTGCCCAATAATAAAAAAGAGTTGCAGATTAAATATGCAACTCTTTTTTTACCTTTTTTCAATATCTTTTTTCACCAAATCCTGGATGAAACTGACCGCTGCGGTTCCGGATCTACTGGATCTCGACAACTCTCTATCATCTGAGGTGAAATTTGAGCAAGCTGCAGCCGTTGCGCCTGATCTGCCAGCACAGCTATTCTCTCGACCTGTTCCCAGTTGTGCTGCCGTTCTTCAGATAATTCCCTTTGCAAATTTTCTATAAAGTTTCCACAAAAAATCCCGTTGCAGTGTAATACTGCAACGGGATTTTTTCACTTCATTTAGTCCAGACCAGTAATATCGCGAATTACCTTGCCCGCCAGCAGCAAACCTGCTGTACCCGGAACAAAACTGATACTGCCCGGTGCATGGCGACCTGTGCCTTCGGTATCCGGCACAAAGCACTTGCGTGCAGGTTCGGTAGAGTACACCACCTGTACGTCAGTCAGTCCACGCTTTCGGCACTCTACGCGCATAACTTTTGCCAAGGGGCAACCGCTGGTCTGATCCAGCGTAGTGAGCGTCAAAAGTTCAGGATGGATTTTATTGCCGGTTCCCATGCTGCAAATCACAGGCACATTGGCAGCCTTTGCGCGCGCAATCAGCTCCAGCTTCGCAGACACCGTATCAATAGCGTCCACCACATAATCTGCACCGGAAAAATCAATGGCATCCGCCGTATCCGGACCATAGAACAGCTGAATCGGCTCTACGACGCAATCCGGGTTGATTTCTGCAATACGACGCACTGCTACTTCTACTTTCGGCTGACCGACTGTAGACGTGAGCGCCAGCAGCTGGCGGTTTCGGTTGGAATCCGATACCACGTCCGCATCCACCAGAGTCAACTTACCGACACCTGCACGCGCCAGCGCCTCTGTAGTATAACCACCGACGCCGCCAACGCCAAATACAATTACATGGGCCGCTTTCAAACGGTCAACGGCCTCGTTGCCTACCAAAAGGCGGGTACGTTCATCAAATGCCATAGGGGCCTCCTCTCTTTATCGAGCGAAGTGGATATTCAAAATCGTAGTATCGCTTGCACCGGGTTCCAGTACGGCTGCAGCAGGATGTTCGCTCAGCTCCATACCGCCGCCTTCTGCGCCGGGCAATGTACACCAAGGTTCAATGCATACAAAGCGTACCGTTTCGGTGGGTGCGCTCCACAGCAGCGTATACGGGAAACCTGCAATATCGCAGCTGATATGGCGTCCGGTATCCTTTTCGTAGATGCCCAGTGTGCTGCTGTTCAAACCAGTCAGGCACAGGCTGTCATTGGCAAACAATTTGTCCGTCAGCGGAATGTTTTCCATACCGGTGCCCAGAATGCTACACTTTCCGCTGGCCAGACCGCGAGGTGCGGTGTCAATCAGGATGGGATTCTCCACCTTGTCAAAGCGGAACTCATAATCTTCTGTGGTGTGGTTTGCATCAAACGGAATAGCAAATCCCGGATGGAAGCCCAAACCAAAGGGCATTTTTTCACCGCTCTTGTTCGTAACAGTCACACGCAGCTGAACCTTCTGACCCACCAGCTGATAGGTAACGGTCAGGACAAAATCAAAGGGATACTTAGTTTTGGTTTCCTCGCTGCTGGTCAGCTCAAAGGTCATGCTGTCGCCTTCTGCCTGCAGCAGGGTATACTCCATCTTACGGGCAAAGCCGTGACGGCAGCCGGGATACTGCTTACCCTCATATGTAAAGCCATCGGCATAGTTGCCTGCCCAAGGGAACAAAATCGGCGCATGACCTGCCCATGCCTGCGGATCTCCGCACCAGAGCATCTCCTCACCCTGTTTATTTTTTACGCTGACCATCTCTGCGCCAAGCGTATCTGCTGTCAAGGTCAAAAACTCATTTTGAATCGTTGCCTGCATCGTTTTTTCCTCCTGTCTGATTCGTCCGAAATCGTTTCCAATCGGCATTCTTCTCCTTGCGTTTTAGTATACCACAATAGGGCTGTAAAGTCATGAATTTTCACTGCGGTTCCATTTTTTGACAGCTTAGAATGAAAATACAACATAAGTATGACCTTTCCAGAAAGTATTGACATTCCATTTTCCCCATGCTAGACTCTTGCTTGTAATTTCATATTGACAAGCGAAGTTTCTGGGAAAATGGCGGTCCCGCCTGCCGACGGAGTAAAACTCTCAGGCGCCCTTAGGGGCAAGGACCAGAAGCGGATTGTGGCTCTGGAGAATCTCTTTTGAGTACCGAAGGTGCAAAGCGTGTATACGCTGAATCTCTCAGGTAAAAGGACAGAGTAGACCATAGCACCCCTGTTTTTTTGGGGTGTTTGTGTCTGTTGAGAGCCGATTGTATCGTTTGATGCACTCGGCTCAATTTATTTTCCACAGACTGCTTTCCAAGATAGCTTGCCCCGTTTTTTGCTCATGTAAAAAGAAAGGCTGTATCATGGAAGAATTTCTGACCCAACTGGAAGCATTTTTGACGCAGATTGTAAACGCCGTAAACGACGTTTTATGGAACAAGCAGCTTCTGCTCTTGTTCCTGCTGCTGGGTACCGGTATCTACTTTACCATCCGCACCAATTTTGTTCAGGTGCGCAAGTTTGGTGAAGGCTTTCGCCGCTTGTTCGGCAACATCAACCTGCATGGCGACAAGGCTGGCAAAGAGGGCATGAGCTCGTTTCAGGCTCTGACTACCGCAATCGCTGCACAGGTCGGTACCGGTAACATCACAGGCTGTGCAACGGCACTGTGTGCCGGTGGTCCCGGTGCGATTTTCTGGATGTGGATTTCCGCATTCTTTGGCATGGCTACCATTTACGGCGAAGCAGTTCTGGCGCAGGTCAGCCGCACAAAAGATAAGTCCGGTCATGTAACCGGCGGTCCGATTTATTACATCCGCGCTGCATTCAAGGGCCGTCTGGGCAAATTCCTTGCCGGATTTTTCTCCATTGCGATCATCCTTGCACTGGGTCTGATGGGCAATATGGTGCAGGCAAACTCCATTGGCGTCGCATTTGAAAATGCCTTCCACATCCCCAAGCTGATTACCGGTGTGCTGGTCGCAGCCGTTGCCGCATTTATTTTCCTGGGCGGTGTAAAGCGCATCGCATCCTTTACCGAAAAGCTGGTCCCCATCATGGCTTGCTTTTACATTTTCGGCTGCGTCGTCCTGCTGATTCTGAATCTGCCCATGCTGCCCGCAGCAATCCGTTCTATTTTTGTATGTGCATTCCAGCCTCAGGCAGTTCTGGGCGGTGCGGTTGGTCTGGGTGTAAAAGAAGCGATGCGCTACGGTGTTGCACGCGGTTTGTTCTCCAATGAAGCTGGTATGGGTTCCACCCCCCACGCACACGCACTGGCTAAGGTAGAAAAGCCTCAGGATCAGGGCGTGATCGCTATGATGGGTGTGTTTATTGATACTTTCGTGGTTCTGACCCTGACCGCATTGGTTATCCTGACCAGCTGTCTGTGCCAGCCCGGTGTGGAAGGCGCACTGGACGGTACTGCTTTGGCTCAGGCTGCATTCTGCCAGACCTTTGGTCATCTGGGCAATATCTTCCTGGCAATCTGTATGCTGTTCTTTGCATTCTCCACCATTATCGGCTGGTACTTCTTCGGCGAAACCAACGTCAAAGCACTGTTCCATGACAGCAAAATCGCACATCGCATTTATGCTGTTCTGGTCGTTGCCTGCATCGTGCTGGGCTCTGTGCAGAAAGTCAGTCTGGTATGGAACGCAAGCGATATGTTCAACGGTTTGATGGTCATTCCCAACCTGCTGGCTGTACTGTTTTTGGGTCGTGTGGTATTCAAGGCCGCACGCGGCGAATCCGTATCTGTAAAAGATTTGGAGTAATTTGCCGATTTCTATTGCTATTTTCCCTTTCTCTTCTCTATCAAAAAAGAGCCGAGGCGTTTCAAACGCCCCGGCTCTTTTTTGATGAGACAATTATGCTCGGTTCTTACGCCACTCCAGATAGGAGTCGTAATCACCCTGATAATCCAGACAGCCTTCCGGCGTCAGTTCAATGATACGGTTTGCAACCGTCTGCACGAACTGATGGTCGTGGCTGGCGAAAATAACATTGCTCTTAAAGCTGGCAATGCCTTCGTTGACCGCAGAAATGCTCTCCAAGTCCAGATGGTTGGTGGGCTGGTCCAGCAGCAGCACATTTGCCTTGCCCATCATCATACGGCTGAGCATACAACGCACCTTTTCACCACCAGACAGGACCTTGACCTTCTTGTACACTTCGTCGCCGCTGAACAACATACGGCCCAGGAAGCCACGCAGGAAAGTTTCGGTGGGTTCCGGTGCATACTGACGCAGCCATTCGACCAGATTCAGGTCCACATCGTTGAAGTATTCGCTGTTATCCTTGGGGAAGTAGCTCTGGCTGGTAGAAATACCCCAGCGGAAGCTGCCGGAATCCGGTTCCATCTCGCCCATCAGAATCTGGAACAAAGCGGTCTGACCGGCTTCGTTCTCACCGACCAGTGCAACCTTTTCTTCACGGTTCAGGATGAAGGAAACATTGTTCAGCACCTTCACGCCATTGATGGTCTTTGTCAGACCGTCTACCATCAGGATGTCCTTACCCGGTTCACGCTCCATCTCAAAGCCAACAAAGGGATAACGACGGCTGGATGCAGGCATATCCTCCAGCTGCAGGCTGTCCAGAATCTTCTTACGGCTGGTTGCCTGCTTACTCTTAGATTTGTTTGCAGAGAAACGCTGGATGAAGTTCTGCAGTTCGCGAATCTTATCCTCGCGCTTCTTGTTCTGCTGCTTGACCAAACGCTGCATCAGACGGCTGGATTCATACCAGAAGTCATAGTTGCCAGCATACAGCTTGACCTGATTGTAGTCGATATCCACGGTGTGGGTACAAACTTCATTCAGGAAGTAGCGGTCGTGGCTGACCACGATCAAGGTACCGGGGAACTCCATCAAAAATTCTTCCAGCCACTGGATGCTTTCCAGATCCAGATAGTTGGTGGGCTCGTCCAGCAGAACGATGTCCGGGTTGCCGAACAAAGCCTGTGCCAACAGCACCTTCACCTTATCACGACCGTCCAGATCGCTCATCTGCAGATAATGCTTTTCGGTAGAAAGACCCAAACCGTTCAGCAGCATTGCGGCGTCAGCTTCTGCTTCCCAGCCACCCATCTCAGCAAATTCTGCTTCCAGATCGCCGGCGCGCACGCCGTCTTCCTCGGTAAAGGGATCTTTCGCATACAGCTCGTCCTTTTCCACCATAATGTCGTACAAATGGCGGTTGCCCATAATGACCGTGGTCATAACGGGATAAGCGTCGTACTTAAAGTGATCCTGCTCCAGAATACTCATGCGCTTGCCCTTATCCAGCGTTACGGTACCGCTGGTAGGTTCCAGCTGACCGGACAGGATTTTCAGCAGGGTGGATTTACCGGCGCCGTTTGCGCCAATCACACCATAGCAGTTGCCGGGAGTGAATTTCAAATCCACGTGCTTAAACAGGGCGGTTCCATCAAATTCAAGGCTTACGTCTTGGACAGTTAACATATTATATAGTTCTCCTATGTCTATCGTTCGCTTGTACGCGTTGTTCTATAGTATCATGGGATCTGCGGATTTTCAAGCGATTTTGCGTGTAAAATCCGTTCTTTCCTCCTGCTGCGCAGGAACCGGTCACTGCTGACACTGTTTCCGGTAAGCGGTAGGGGTTACGCCCATGCTCTTTTTGAAAATTTTGGTAAAGTAGTTCACATCCAGCACACCCACACTCTCGGCAATATCCGCTACGCTGTCATCGGTGTTGCGCAAACGGCGTGCCGCACGCTCCACACGGCGAGTATTGATATAATCGGTCAGGGTCTGCCCGGTTTCCTGTTTGAACAGGTAAGACAAATAGCTGGGGCTAATATAGCACATCCCTGCCAGCATTTTCAGGGAAAGCGCATTACTCAGATTCAGATTGATATAATTCATCACCTTCTGTATCAGCGGTGAATAGCGTTTTAAGGAATACTGCTGGACGTACACACAATATTCCCGCAGCATAGCCAGCGCAATTTCCTTGCTTTGGCTTGCCTCTGTTATATTTTCAATGCGAATCGCATAGCGCCCCGATATTTCGTCAATATAGTAAGGGTGAACTGCGCTGCGCTGAATTGCTTTGCGCAAAAGCACATTCAAAATCACCAGCAGCATTTTAATATCCTGCAGCGGTGTGGCAAAGCGGCTCTCCATACGAAATTGTACCAGCTGTTCAAATGCAGCCAGTGCGCTGCCCACATCGCCCTGTTCTACGGCGTCCATCACAGCATTTTCTGCTGCATAACGGCGTTCCAGCATGGCAGCCGGCAACTCTTTTTCAAACATCGGCTCTTGGAAACAGCGCATATCCGGCTCAAACACCAGCGGCTTGAAAGATTTGCTCTGTATCATCTCCACCGTTTTTCCGCCGTTTGCCATACTTAGTAGACCATTCAGGGTTACGCAAAGTGCATCCCCGCTCAGTCGGCAAATTCCATTATAAAACTGTTCAATGGCTTTATTGCTTTCCTCGCCCAGATGGCGGCGACACCATTCTATGCTGCGTTCGCTGCGCTCCTGACCAATCCAAGGACCAAGGATATATGCTGTATTTTCTTCATCCAGCAGGGTAAACACCGCATATTTCAGTTCAAAAACATCCTCTGCCAAAATCAGTATCTGCGGGGATGTTTCTTTCAACATCTGGCGCCCCATTTCGTCCCAGTCCAGCTGGGGGTCCAATGACTGACGCAGACCATAATCAAAGCTCTTCAGATCCTCAAATGGTTCCGTCACCTTTGTCAGCTGCAAATTATGTGCAGCCGACAGGGTCTTGAGCACTTGTAAAAATTCTACCTGCATCCTTTCACCTCATTTTGCGCCTATGGATTTTCTACCCTTCAGTTTACCATAAACGTGTTTTCCCGACAATGAACTTTGTGTTTTGTTCTGATACGCATTCTTTTTCGTTTAACGCCGAATCTCCCAGCTTTTTTACTATCGCTTTGCTGGGATTTATGTTATTCTTAGGATAAGCATATTTTGTAATTCGTAAAAGGAGATTTTTCACTATGAACCCTTTTGATTCTTTTGTGAAAACCAAAGACTTTTTGGTCTGTGTGGATTCCGATGGCTGTGCCATGGATACCATGGATATTAAACACTTTCGCTGCTTTGGTCCCTGCATGGTAGACGAATGGCATTTGGATGCCTGGCGCGCACCGATTCTGGACCGCTGGAACGAACTGAACCTGTACCAGATGACCCGCGGTATCAACCGCTTCAAGGGTCTGGCTATGGCGCTTGCTGAAATTCATCAGCAGTATACCCCCATTGCCGGTCTGGATGCACTGGAGCACTGGGTTGAAACCACCAAGGCACTGTCTAACGATGCATTGACCGAAGCAATCGAACAGTCGAATGACGAAACCACCCGCGCTGTGCTGACCAAAGCATTGCACTGGTCTCAGGCAGTCAACGCCAGCATTAACACCCTGCCCGAAAGCGAAAAGAAGCCTTTCGTTGGCGCAAAGGAAGGTCTTGCCGCAGCTGCCAAGGTAGCAAACGTGGCAATCGTTTCCAGCGCAAACCGGGATGCTGTTATGGACGAATGGCAGGCAAACGGCCTACTGGAACACGTTGATATTGTTCTGGCACAGGATTGCGGCAGCAAAGCACACTGCATTGCCAAGCTGCTGGAGCAGGGTTACGCACCTGACCATGTTCTGATGGTCGGTGACGCCCCCGGCGACCGTGATGCTGCCGCCAAGAACGGCGTTTACTTCTACCCCATTCAGGTCCGCAAGGAGCAGGAAAGCTGGGATGCACTGGAATCCAGCGCACTGATCCCGCTGACCAACGGCACCTATGGCGAATGGGAGCCGAAGCACATTGCTGCCTTTGTTGCAAATTTGGGCGGCTAATCCAATCTGATAAAAAAGGGTCTGCCTGCAACTGCCAGGCAGACCCTTTTCTTTTGTTTTATAATTACTGCTCTGCGCCGGGTGTCTGTCCTGTCTGCTGATCTGCCATATACAGATTCATCAGATGGGCAGCACTGCCTTCCAGCGCAGTCTTTGCTGCCATCAGATTCTGCATTTCCGTTTCATTCATACGGTCCGGCTTATCCTTACGGATGCAGCGGCGCAGATTGCTCAAATCCGCCTTGACCCGGTTGGCTTCCTCTTTGTCCAACTCTTTCTTGTGCTTAGACAATGCCTGGTCTACGGCATAAGACAGCATCTCTGCCTTATTATGCAGTTCCATGCGCTGCTTACGCTGGGCATCTTCCGCCTCATATGCTGCGGCATCTGCCATTGCACGCTGCACATCTGCTTCGGACAGATTGGTGCTGCCAGTGATGGTAATTTCCTGCTGGCGACCGGTCGCCATATCCTTTGCAGACACCTTAACCACGCCGTTTACGTCAATATCAAACGTGACTTCAATTTGCGGTTTATCCACAAAGCCACCGCGCAGACCGCCCAGCTTAAATTTACCAAGGCTCTTGTTATCGCGGGCAAAGTGGCGCTCACCCTGCAGAACATTGATTTCTACGCTGGTCTGCAAGGCACGTGCGGTCGTAAAAATCTGACTCTTACGGGTAGGAATCATGCTGTTGCGCTGAATCAGCGGGGTAGCTACACCGCCCAATGTTTCAATCGAAAGGGTCAGCGGAGTAACATCCATCAAAACCAGACCCTGTGCAGCCTGACCGGTTGCGCCTTCCAGCTTACCACCGCCTTGCAGCAAACCGCCCTGTACCGCAGCGCCCATAGCGACACATTCATCCGGGTTCAAGCCACGGCTGGGCTCTACACCCAGAATCTCTTTTACCTTGCGGCTGACCGCAGGCATACGAGTGGAACCACCCACCAGCAACACACGATTCAGCTGGCTGGGAGAAATACCTGCATCGGTCAAAGCAACCTGTACCGGCTGGCTGGTGCGCTCCAGCAAATCGCCGGTCATCATTTCAAACTGCGCACGGGTCAGGTTCACATCCAAGTGATGGGGACCTGCATGGTCTACCGCAATAAACGGCAGATTGATCTGGGTAGAAATGGCAGCGGAAAGCTCTTTCTTTGCCTTTTCTGCTTCTTCTTTCAAACGGCCCATTGCTGCTGGGTCTTTCCGCAGGTCAATGCGGTCACTCTTTAAGAACACCTGCACCAGATGATCTACGATGCGCTGGTCAAAGTCATCACCGCCCAGCTGGGTATCACCACCGGTAGCCAGAACGGTGAAGGTGCCGTCCTCAATTTCAATGATGGAAACGTCAAAGGTACCGCCGCCCAAATCGTACACCAACACTTTCTGGGCTGCTTCATTTTCCAAACCGTATGCCACAGCAGCAGCGGTCGGCTCGTTGATGATGCGCAGCACATTCAAGCCTGCAATGCGACCGGCATCCTGTGTAGCCTTGCGCTGGCTGTCATCAAAATATGCCGGAACCGTAATGACCGCATCCGTAACCGGTTCGCCCAGATATGCCTCAGCGTCCTTGCGCAGCTTTTGCAAAATCATCGCACTGATGGTCTGCGGGTTCAAATCCTTGCCATCCATATGCACTTGATAATTGGTGCCCATATGGCGCTTAATGCTGCTGATGGTGCGTGCTGTATTCGTAGCCAGCTGGCGTTTTGCCGCACTGCCCACCAGACGCTCGCCGTCCTTTGTAAATGCCAGCACGCTGGGGGTGGTGCGCTCGCCCTCCGCATTGGGGATAACCACCGGTTTGCCTGCTTCTACCACAGCAACGCAGGAGTTTGTTGTGCCGAAATCGATTCCAATAACTTTACCCATACCTTCACACTCCATCATACTAAAACAACTCTGCTTTCAGCATACCACAGGGCTGTGGATAAAAGCTTGCAAATATATGAACGAACTATGGCTCTTTCTGCAAAGTTTGATTTTTCTTTCCTATCATACCACATCCGGCAAGGTTTTCCCGCTATCTGTTTTGTGGTATGATAATAAAATAATTTTATGCCTTGTGAAAAAGGAGGTTACGCTCTTGCGGCATTTATTGCAAAGTCTGCGCCGATATAAAAAAGAAAGTATCCTTGCGCCCCTGTTCAAAATGCTGGAAGCATTGTTAGACTTGACGGTCCCTCTGGTAATGGCAAATATCATCAACCGTGGTATTGCTGCCGGGAACATCCATTTTATTCTCTCACAGTGTGGGCTTCTGGTTTTGCTGGCGGTGGTTGGTACCAGCTGCAGCCTGACCGCACAATATTTTGCGGCAAAAGCTGCTGTTGGCTGCTCAGCCGATTTACGCCGACAGCTGTTTGCCAAAGTGCAGTCCTTGGACGCAGCGCAAATTGATGCAGTCGGAACCAGCACACTCATCACGCGCCTGACCAGCGACATTAACCAAGTGCAAAATGGTGTGAATATGTTTCTGCGGCTGTTTTTGCGCAGTCCCTTTATTGTATTCGGTGCTTTGATTTTGTCCTTCGTAGTCAGCCCGAAAGCCGGCGGTATTTTTTCCATCATTGTTCTGGTTTTGTTTGTGATCGTGTTTGGGTTGATGGCATGGACCTCGCCCCATTACAAAAAGATTCAAGCAAAGCTGGACACTGTGCTTTCCATCACACGGGAAAACCTGACCGGTGTGCGCGTCGTGCGTGCCTTTGACCAGCAGGACGCTGAAACCAAGCGCTTTTCGGACGCAAATCGAATGCTGACTACTGCGCAGCTGCGGGTTGGACGTATCTCTGCGATGCTGAACCCCATGACCTTCCTGGTCATCAATCTGGGCGTGATTGCTGTACTGCAAACCGGTGCATCACAGGTCAACGGCGGTCTTTTGTTAAGCGGCGATGTGATTGCACTCATCAACTACCTGAGCCAGATTCTGGTGGAACTGGTAAAAATGGCAAACACCATTGTTCTCATCAGCAAAGCATCTGCCTGCATGGGTCGTGTTTCTGCTGTGCTGGATACCCCGGAAGGTATGGCGTTCCTCGATACCAGCGCACCGGAAAAATCTTCTGCACCTGCGGTGCAATTTGACCATGTGAGCCTGACCTATCCGAATGCAGGCGAAAAGAGTCTGGACGATATTTCCTTTACCGCACTGCGCGGGCAGACTATCGGTGTGATTGGCGGCACCGGAAGCGGAAAATCCAGTCTGGTGAAACTCATCAGCCGTATGTATGACGCTACTGCGGGCGAAGTACAGCTCATGGGCAATTCTATTTCCCGCTGGTCGCAAACCGATTTGCGCCATATGGTCGGCGTCGTACCACAAAATGCACAGCTGTTTTCCGGCACGGTGCGAACCAACCTTTTATGGGGCAATGCCGAAGCCGAGGATGCCAATCTTTGGTCGGCATTGGAAACCGCACAGGCTGCTGAGTTTGTGCGGCGTGCTCCCCTTGGGCTGGATTCTCCCATAGAACAAGGTGGTCGCAATCTTTCCGGTGGACAACGCCAGCGGCTTACCCTTGCGCGTGCATTGGTTGGCAAACCGGATATTTTACTTTTGGACGACTGTGCCAGCGCACTGGATTTTGCCACCGATGCAGCTCTGCGCAAAGCACTTACTAAACTGCCGGGTAAAATGACGATTTTTATTATCTCTCAGCGCACCGCCAGCCTACAGCACGCCGACCAGATTCTTGTCTTGGACGATGGCGCACTCGTGGGCTGCGGTACACATACCGCTTTGTTGAAAAATTGCCCTGTGTATCAGGAAATCTATCAAAGCCAATTTCAGGGAGGAGGGACGCGCACATGAAAAAATCTGATTTAGCTGCGCTTGGCACGCCGGAAAGCCGGCAAACGCTGCGGCGTGTTTTGCATGGTGTGCGCCCTTATCGCTTTTTCCTTCTGACGGGTTTCGTCTGTGCTGCCATAGGTGCAGCTGTACAGCTGTTAATTCCCATCTGGTGCGGTAATGCCATCGACCAGATGATTGGTGCCGGGCAGGTAAACTTTGCAGGCATTGCACAAATCGTCACTGCAATTCTCGCCGGTATCGGTGTTGCTGCGCTGGCACAGTGGCTATTATCGGTATGCAGCAACCGAATTTCCTTCTGTATTTCCCGTGATTTGCGCAATACTGCCATGCAGAAATTGCAGACACTCCCCTTGTCTTATTTGGACAGTCACCCCACTGGTGATTTGGTCAGCCGCATGGTCGCGGATGTGGACACCTTCACCGACGGTCTTTTGATGGGTTTCACCCAGCTGTTCAGCGGCATTTTCATCATTTTGGGCACCCTGCTGTTTATGCTGCATCTGAATGGCACGATCACGCTGGTTGTTGTGGTCCTCACGCCGCTGAGCCTTTTTGTAGCGAACTTTCTGGCGAAACATACCTACCGCTATTTTGGCAAGCAAACCGAAGCACGCGGCGCACAAACCGCCTTTATCAACGAGATGATTGAAGGGCAATCTGTAGTCAAGAGCTTTGGGCGGGAACGTGCTTCACTCACCGAATTTGACACCCTGAATGAAACGCTTCAGGATGCTAGCTTGAAAGCGGTGTTCTTCTCCAGTTTGACCAACCCTTGCACCCGCTTTGTAAACAGCATTATCTATGCCGCTGTCGGTCTAATTGGTGCGCTGTATGCAGTTTCCGGTGCAATTACCGTTGGCGGACTGAGCGTATTTCTCAGCTACGCCAGCCAGTACGCAAAGCCTTTCAATGAAATTTCCAGCGTTCTGACCGAGCTGCAGAACGCACTTGCTTGTGCGGCACGCGTTTACCAGCTGCTGGACGAGGCAGACCAACCTGCTGACCCGGAAAACACCCCCGTTTTAACGCCGGATGGACACGTCTGTTTGGATCACGTTTCATTCCGTTACACATCACACCGCCCGCTGATTCAGGATTTCTCCCTGGATGTCGCACCCGGTCAGCGTGTGGCAATCGTCGGCCCTACCGGCTGCGGAAAAACCACCTTAATCAATTTGCTGATGCGCTTTTATGATGTGGACAGCGGTAGTATTCAGGTCGCTGGGCAGGACATTCGCAATGTAACACGCGCCAGCCTGCGCCGCAGCTACGGCATGGTTTTGCAGGACACTTGGCTGAAAGCCGGTACGATTCGTGAAAACATCGCTTACGGCTGCCCCGATGCCACACTGGAAGAAGTGGTTGCAGCAGCAAAAGCCGCTCACGCCCACAGCTTTATTAAGCGGCTGCCGCAGGGGTATGATACCGTTATTGCAGAGGATGGCGGCAATATCAGCAAAGGACAAAAACAGCTCCTATGTATTGCCCGCGTCATGCTGCGGCTGCCGCCTATGCTGATATTGGACGAAGCCACCAGCTCCATCGACACCCGCACCGAAATCCGTATCCAGAAAGCCTTTGAAAAAATGATGCACGGACGCACCAGCTTTATTGTTGCCCACCGGTTATCTACCATTCAACAGGCGGATATCATCCTTGTGATGCAAAATGGTCAGATTGTAGAACAGGGTACGCACGAAAAACTTTTGGCACAAAACGGATTTTATGCTACACTATATCAAAGCCAGTTTGAAGGCACCGACGCCAACGGAATCCATTAGGAGGAAAAACTATGATTTACGATACCATCGAAAACCTGAGCCAGTACAAGGGTATGTCCAAGAATGTGGACATTGCAATCCGCTATATTTTGAACAACGAGCTGTCTGAGCTGCCCCTGGGCAAAACCGTGATTGACGACAAGGTCTTTGTCAACGTGACCGACGCTGCAACCACCCCCGGCGAAAAAGCACAGTTCGAGATGCACCAGAACACCATCGACCTGCAGCTGGTGCTGGAGGGCACTGAACTGTTTGAAGTTGCTTTTGGCGAAACCAAAATCACCAAGGCATACGAATCCACCACCGATTCCTGCCTGCTGGACGCAGAAACCAGCGGTGCCGGTATGCTGTGCCCGGGTCGTTTTGTACTGTTCCAGGCAATGGAGCCCCACAAGCCTTCCATCAAGGCACAGGGCTGCGATAAGACCAAAAAGCTGGTCTTTAAGATCAAGAACGATCTGGAGTAATCTCAACAATAAAAAGGCGGTGTGACATAACGTCACGCCGCCTTTTTTGTGTTATGCATTTTATGCATTTACATTGCCGGAACAAAATCGATGACTTCGCCTACCTCCGGCACGGAAAGCTCCATCCGGTATACCGGCTGATAAAAGCCCTTGGTATCAACCAGCCAGTCCAGCGTGCAGGAGCATACTTCCGCGCTGCTGGGCTTATAACGCGCCAGCCATCCGCCTTCAAAGCTGCGTCCTGCCTGCAATTTCTGGATTGCCTGTTCCTGCGTCAAAATTTCTTCTTCCTTGCGCGGTGTCAGACCAACCATCGAATTCTTCAACTCCGTCATATAAGTTTTACCATCAATTTCCTGGAATTTGCATGTCACACTGCCATGCACCAAGTCATCCCCTACCTGTGCCAAATCAACCGTAAAGGTAGCATTGGCAAACACATCGCCCACTTTTTCCAAGGTAAATTCTGCTTCAGCCGGCACCGTGATGCCCCAGCTTTCCAGTACAGCTTCCACTTCCTCCCGCTTGAGTTCTGTCAGTTCACTGGTGAATACAGGTCTGTGATCATCTCTCATGCTATATTCCCATGTACCATCCCGATAATAGTGATCCAGAAAATCACCGCTGGAATGGTTCATGTAAATAATCATCGTGTCATAGTAGGCGATTTCCTCAAATGTAATATCATGCTGTTCTGCAAAAGCCTGCACAAATTGTGCAGAATCTTCTTTGTCGATTCCGCCGACCCAGAAAACCGGTGCTGTGGCTGGTGTATCTTCCAATTCAGCAGAGATCGTCCACTGCACATCCCGCAAGTCAGCCTTTCCTACGGCAGCATTTGGCAGATTGCCATAGGGTTTCACCGCATAATATGCAAATAGACCTGCCATCACCAATGCAAACGACGTTGGGAGTGCCAGATAAGCCAAGCCGTGCTTTCCCCAGCCGTTTTCCCGACGCAGCAGCGTCCGCAAAAGCATCATCATGCACCAGCCAAGCATTGCGCCCAAAGTATTGGTAAACAAATCATCTATGTCAAAAATACCCCGGTAGGTAATCAGCTGAATACCTTCCACCAGCAAGGAAGTCCCAAACCCAGCCAACAGCATCCGATACCATTTATCTACCCAGCGGCACAAAATCGGCAGCAAGAAGCCCAACGGCACAAACAGCGCAATATTCAGCATGACATTCAGCCAGGATTGCAGCATAAATTGATTCCACGCTTCGATCCATGCCCGGAACAGCTGAAAATTATACAGTCGAAATGCATAGCTTTCGTGCCGCAGCACTGTGACAAAAAGCGTTATTGCAAATCAGCCTACCAACAATACCGTGGCAATCGCTTTTTTCCATGGAAACGGACGTTTCTTTGCACGGAAGTAACCCCATGCAAGCGCCAGAACTGCCGCACAAATCAAAACAGCCGGTATCACCAACCACATTCCACGCTGCAGCAAATAAAGCAAGTGGCGGATAAACTCATGCATAAGAACAGCCCCTCTCTGTAAAGCACTTTTATTTTTGATATCCAGTCGTTTCTACTAGTCTTTGTTGATAAAACAGAGTATAACACGCTTCTCTATGCTGTACAATCTGCCTCATGCAAAAAAGGCGTACCGAAAAATTTCGGTACGCCTTTTACTTATGTTCTGTAACCGTTACCAGACTTGGTAACACACCTGATTAGATCAGAGAAGCTGCTTCATCATCAACGATCAGAGTGAAGTCCGGGTGCATCTGCAGGATGGAAGCAGGAACTTCGGGAGTGACAGGACCAAAGAATGCCTTCTTGATGATCTCTGCCTTATCCTTGCCGCTTGCCAGCAGCAGAACCTTGCGAGCGTTCATGATGGTGCCAACACCCATGGTGTAAGCCTGACGGGGCACATCGTCCTTAGAAGCAAAGAAACGCTTGTTTGCCTCGATGGTCTCCTCAGTCAGATCCACGCAGTGGGTACCAATGGGGAAGTGATCAGCGGGCTCGTTGAAGCCGATGTGGCCGTCGTGACCAATGCCCAGCAGCTGCAGGTCAATGCCGCCAACGCTCTTGATCATCTCATCGTACTCGGTGCAAGCTGCGTCTGCGTCCGGGTTCTCGCCGTTGGGAACGTGCACAGCGTCGGGGCGGACGTTCACATGGTTGAACAGGTTATCATGCATGAAGTACCAGTAGCTCTGGTCGTTGGTGCGGGGCAGACCGCGGTACTCGTCCAGATTGACAGTGGTCAGCTCGGAGAAGTCCAGATCGCCCTTCTTGTACCAGTCCTCGATCAGGCTCTTGTAAGTACCAACCGGGGTGCCGCCAGTTGCCAGACCCAAAACGCAGTCGGGCTTTGCAACGATCTGAGCTGCGATCACATTGGCAGCCTTGCGGGACAGTTCTGCATAATCCTTTGCACGGATGATTCTCATAATTGCTTCCTCCTAATTATCATGCGTATTTTAATGCACATTCAGCGCACGGTATCATACAATTCTTATTTTAGCTTGTTTTATCGTATTTGTACAGATGTAATCCTAGATTTCTGGCTTTTCTGTGTACTGTAGAGTTGCCAGCAAGGACAGAATTTCATCTTTTTTTGCCAGCTCTGCCGAACAAGCCGTTGCACCGCCTGCCGCACTGCCCAGCCTTAAAGCCATATCGTAGCTTTCGCCGTTGTGCAGTGCTGCCAAAAAGCCTGCGACCATGCTGTCCCCTGCTCCAACTGTATTCACTGGTTTTCCACCAACTGCCGGGGTTCGGTGAATTGTTCCGGTTTCATCCAGCAAAAGCGCACCATCTGCGCCCAGACTGACCAGCACATTCCGTGCGCCCCGTTTTTGCAGTTCTGCCGCTGCGTCCACAATGGCTGCATCGTCCTGCAGCATATGTCCACACAGCTCTGCCAGTTCGCTCTTATTGGGTTTGATGAGCAGTGGGTGACAGCGCAGCGTATCCAAAAGTGCCTGACCTGTGGTATCCACAACACAATCCACACCACGCGCAGTCAAAGGCTCCATCAAGCGAGCGTAAATCTCTGTCGGCACACCCGCCGGGATACTGCCTGCCAAAACCAAAACGTCGCCTGCTTGCAGTGCTTCCAGCTTTTGCGCCAGCTGTTCCAACGCCTGCTGCGAAATTTCGGGACCTGCACCATTGATTTCTGTTTCCTGCGCGCCTTTTAATTTTACGTTGATGCGGGTCTGCCCATGCATCAAAGCAATCATGTCCTGTTTTAGACCTTTTTCCGCCAGCATCGCAGTCAGCCATTCGCCGGTCTGACCCGCAACAAACCCAAGCGCTACACTAGGCACATCCAATTCCTGCAAAATCAGCGATACGTTGATTCCCTTACCGCCGCACTGCAGCGGAAAACCAGCCGCGCGATTGGTTTCTCCAATTTCCAGCGGTGCAGAAAGTTGCATCACATAATCCAGCGCCGGATTCAAAGTAATCGTATAAATCACAGCTTTTCCCCCATTTCGATTCTGCTGGGTTCAGTATAACAAAAAATGTCCGCATCGGGAACTGGTAACACCCGATGCGGACAACCGAGGAGAGATTTTATTGGAGAATTTTGTATAAGGAGAGATTGTGTATATCAGAGATTGCGTATATCTCAGGGGGAAACAATAGGCTTTAGTTGCTGCAGCAGCCGTGTTCATCACAAGCATGACAGTCTTCTTCCAGCTTGCCTACAATAGGATCCGGATCTACGCCGTTGCGGCGGTAATAATCTGCCAAGGCAGCCTTGATTGCCTGTTCTGCCAAAACAGAGCAGTGAATCTTCACCGGAGGCAAACCCTCCAGCGCTTCTACAACTGCCTTATTGGTCAGCTTCAGCGCTTCTTCCACGGTCTTACCCTTAATCAAAGTGGTAGCCATGCTGCTGGTTGCGATTGCCGCACCACAGCCAAAGGTCTTGAACTTAACATCCGTAATGACATTATCTTCAATCTGCAGGCTCATGCGCATGATGTCGCCGCACTTGGGGTTTCCGACTTCACCTACGCCGCTGGGATTTTCCAGCTCACCTACATTGCGGGGGTTCATAAAGTGATCCATCACTTTTGCACTATACATACCGGCCATATTATGCCTCACCTTCTCCGCCGAAATCGCGGACCTTATTTTCATTCTGCAGCCACATACAGCTCATGGAGCGGCGCAGGGGGATAATTTCTTCCAGAATATCGCACAGGTGCTTTACCTGTTCCATGGTATTCTGCTTGCCGAAGCTGAAACGCATTGAGCAGTGACCAACTTCTTCCGGCAAGCCCAGCGACATCAGCACATGGCTGGTGTCCAAGCTATCGGAGTTGCAGGCACTGCCGGTGGATGCACAAATATTGTGCATATCCAAATCCAGCAGAATCGTTTCGCCTTCCAGACCCAGGAAGCTGATGTTCACATTACCCGGCAAACGATTTTCCCAGCTGCCGTTCAGGCGGGTTTCCGGGATGGTATCCAGAATACGGCGAATGGTATAGTCACGCAGTTCCTTCTGGTGTGCCATCTTTTCCGGCAGAGATGCTACAGCACGCTCCAGCGCCAGTGCCATACCTGCAACACCTGCCAGATTTTCGGTACCGGCACGACGGCGATTTTCCTGTCCACCGCCATCAATCAGATTCGGCAGCACCACGCCACGGCGGCAATACAATGCACCTACACCCTTGGGACCATTGAACTTATGACCGCTCAGGGACAGCATATCCACGCCCAATTCCTTCACATCGACCGGGATAGCACCTACTGCCTGTACTGCATCTGTATGCATCCAGACGCCCTTTTCCTTGCAGATAGCGGCAATCTCACGGATGGGCTGAATGGTGCCGATTTCGTTGTTTGCCATCATCACAGATACCAGTGCGGTATCGGGGCGAATTGCAGTTGCTACATCCTCAGGGCGAATAAAGCCATCCTCCGTAGGGAGAATGTATGTTACTTCAAAACCCTGCTTTTCCAGTGCCTTCATGCTGTTCAGGATTGCGTGATGCTCAAATGCAGTGGTGACCAGATGTTTCTTCCCTTTGCGGGCTCCAGCCATTGCAGCACCCTTTACCGCCCAGTTATCTGCTTCGCTGCCACAGGAGGTAAAGAAAATTTCATTGACCTCTGCATTCAGTGCCTTTGCCATACGGCTGCGCGCTGTATCCAGCACTTCCTTTGCTTCATATCCCAAGCTGTAATGTCCGCTGGGATTTCCGTAGGTATTGGCGAGTATATCTGCCATAAGCGCTACTGCCTGACTATCACAGGGGGTCGTAGCCGCATTATCAAAATAAATCAAATCGTTTATCATATCCGTTCCTTTCTCTCGGGGATATCATAGTAGTTTGCAGGGATTTGTCCTGCGGCATTATATTATACCTTTTCGCTAGGAATTGCAATACCCTTTTTGAAAAAAATTTTGCGCTGCACAAAATTTCGACGCAAAACCCGCTATCCTGCTATATTTCCTCTGGAAATGTATGCATTTTTTGCTATAATGAATTATAACATTCTCTCGAAAGGAGACTTCTTTATGCGCTTTTCGACCAAGAGCCGCTATGCATTGCGTCTTATGGAGGAGCTGGCTCGCCATGGCCCGGAAGCCTGTGTATCCATTAAAGAAATCAGTGAAAGCCAATCTATCAGCTTAAAATATTTGGAACAAATCGTCACACCGCTTGCTCGTGCCGGTCTGGTTTCCAGCGAGCGCGGCAGTCACGGTGGTTACCGCCTGACCCGCGCACCCAAAGACTACACCGCAGGCGACATCATCCGTGCGATTGAGGGCCCCACTGTGCCTGTCCCCTGCATGGAAGATGAAACCAATCAATGCCCCCGCTGCGACAGCTGCTGCACGCTGCGCTTCTGGAAAGGGCTGGACACCGTCATGAACCAGTATCTGGACAGTGTTTCTCTTGCAGATTTTATGAAGGACTGCGACCAGTCTGACGAACCGGGTAAATGCCAGCGAAAGGCATAAAAACAGCAGTATCAACCTCTGCTGACCTTACAGTCGTTATTACAAAACACAAAAAGGAGTGTACCGAAATTCGGTACACTCCTTTTTGTTTACATCGTGTCTGGTAGAATCTCTGTCCTTTACTGAAAACGAAAAACAACTGTATCCTGCCATCGCTCTGCATTGCCTTCATCACGCGCAATCATGCGTCCGCCCATATGCTGATAAAATCCCATCGCATTTGCATTATCCGGTTGGCAGTGACAGCAAAATCCCTGTATTCCATGGCTCGCACGATATTGCAACACAAAGGCAAAGCACTGCTTTCCAATTCCTCGCCCCTGTACCTCCGGCAAAAGATACAAGGAATACAAAATCAAGCTTTCGTCATTCTTTAACGTCAGGTAACCAACCGATTTTCCGCCGAACTGGATAAAATAATGTTCAAATTTTGGATTTCGCATTCGCTGAAGATCCCGTTCTTTATGCCATGCGTAATCAAACTGATCTATCATTTCATCCGGGTAAATCCCACGATAAGTAGCTGACCATGCTTTTTGTCGCAGCTGACCCAGTTGCTCGACTTCGGATTCTTTCACAAGGATGAATGCAACACCTTCCATTTTTCCGCCTCCGTAATGTATCGGTTCAGAACTTTGCGTTTTCTAATCTGACTATAGCACCAGCAATCCGCTTCGACAACACCTGTATCTCGCTTTCTCGCTGCATCTTCTCTTTATATTTCTGCAATATCGAATGCGCTATCGCCATTCGAAATCTGCAAAAAAGATACGGCACAGCTCCAAAAGGAGCTATGCCGTATCACACAAAGTGCATCGCTGCTGCGATGTACCAAAATCAAATTGGAACAGCAGTATTGTTCGCATCAATTTTTTGTTTTCTTCTGATTTTTCAAAGATTCCCCACGGCGGCACAAAACAACCGCAACCCATCCGCACAACCAACCAATCAAGATTCCAGCCGCAACGTCGGTAGGGAAATGCACATACAGATACAGTCTGGAAAGCGCCAACAGCACAGAAAGTACCGCAACCGGCACAAACCATTTACTACGGCAGAAATACAGCGCACCGCTCACTGCAAACGCCTGCGCCGTATGCCCGGAGGGAAAAGACGCTGATCTGGGGCGCGGTACTAACTGATCGACCGCTAAATTGATGTCACAGGGGCGTAGTCGGTCAACCAGCGGTTTTATGCCCAGCGATACCACCAGCAGCTCCACTCCGATTGCACATAACACACACCAGCCAATCTTGCGGGTAGGTTTATACCAAATCAGTACCGCTGTCAGTAAAAACCACGGAACACCCCAATCCCATAAAGCCGAAAATACCGGTACGATTCTGTCCAACACGGGACCACGCCAATTTGCCTGCATCCAATCCAAAACTGCAAACTCCCAGCTCATACTTATACCTTTCTTCTTATCAAGATAAACTGACAAAACAAAACGGATTGTCAGATAAAACAAAAAAACCTCTGCTTTACAGCAGAGGTTTCTTGGTGGGGTGCCTTGTGGGATTCGAACCCACGATCTCCAGAACCACAATCTGGCGCGTTAGACCGGCTACGCTAAAAGCACCATATACGCCCGAAGGGACTCGAACCCCCGGCCCACTGCTTAGAAGGCAGTTGCTCTATCCACCTGAGCTACGGGCGCACGAGGAATCGTCCCGCGTGGGACACGTTGCGAGTAGTATAATAACATAGCCCCTATATATTGTCAAGCACTTTTTTGAATTTTATTTTGTTTTTTTCGATTTATTTTTGTTTTTCACTCGCAACGGCCATAATATGACGATTCAACGACGTTTTATTCTTTTGTGTGATTTTCACTTATAGCAACATTCCCAGCAGACCGAATCCAAACCCAAATAGCAGCCCAGCCGTCACATCCCATATGGAATGTACACCAGCTAAGACCCGTGTTACGCAAACGCCCAGCGCCAATGCCAACGCCAGTACCCCGCCCACCGGGTACAAAACCAACCAGACCGCCGCAATCACGCCCGCAGACAGCGCATGGCGGCTGGGGCAGGATTGTCCCTTTGTCTGTTTGGAAATCAACGGCTCCACCCCTTTTTCATAGGGGCGAGGCGCATTATACCAGCGGCGCAACAGACTGCCTGCCAGAAAGATCACCGCCGGCACAATAATCGCTTGCAGTAGTTCTGCTTGGGTGCGTTCCGGCAGCAAAAACATACTTAGCAGTAAAATTCCATAGCTGGCTGCCGTAACCAGAGGCAAACCCGCGGTTGCGATTTTCAGCACACGGTAGGCTGTAGGGCGCTGTTTGAACCATGTATAGATTTTTTGGTATTCTTCGGGATTCATGGTTTCTCCTTAAAAGCAGGTATCCAGATAGTGATCCATGTCAAACGGTTCCGGGACTGCATCCTTGCGCAAATATAGCGGATGGTGGGGATGACCCTTTTTGCTGATTTTTCCGATATGCACCCAAGGCACATTCTTCTCACGGGTCAACTCGACCATATCGCGCATCATACCCGGCAGGTAAGGGCGCTTTTCTACCAGCGTACCCCATGCAGCCCACATAGTCGGCTCTGTTTCGTTCAGCATTGCTTTCAGCCAGCGCAAATTCTCTTTGTGCAGTTCCATATCCGGCTCTTTATCCATATCATTGGGGTCGGTTGCACGCTGCGGATACACATTGAACATGATCCAGCTGTCAAAGCCGTTGTTCTTAGCCAGACGCTCTACACTTTTCAAAGTCGGGTCCAAAGCGCCGGGCTGGGCGGTGCTGGGATTGATACCAATGCAGACCAGCGGCTTTTTACCGGGACGCCCCAGTACATAACGATACGGCATATATACATGCGGCTCATACAGCCACTGCTCCCCCGCATATTCGTCGGCTTCCAAAGTAGGGATCATTTCCACTTCCATAGTATTGTTCCTTTCCGAATCTGTAATCTTTTTCAGTTCTATCCTACCGAAAACGACAGATAAAATCAACTCTATCTCGCAGTCCGTGTATTTTTGTGTTACACTGGGCATAGAATTATTATTTTGATAAGGAGAGATTTTATGTCTATGGCCGATGCCAAGCAGGAATACCAGTCTGCTCTGCGCCAAGCGAAAAAACAATATCGTGCCCGGATCAATCAGGGGAAAAACCCATATCTGACTGTACTTGACGATATTCTGGAAAACACACCGATTGCCACACAGGAAAGTCTGGGGCTTGTCAGCATTCCGATGGAAAGCATTGCGGGCACCAAAACCGGTGGTCGACACACCGCTTTTTCGTCCGGTTTTCTCCCCTTGCTGGAACTAAACACTGAGTTTGCCACCAAATGGTGCACGCTGTATGAAGCCCACCTGAACGAGGGCATTCAGCAGCCCATCCGGGCATATGAATTTTTGAACCGCTTTTATGTACAGGAAGGCAACAAGCGCGTTTCTGTACTGAGCTACTGTCAGGCAGCTTCGGTCAAAGCAGAGGTCATTCGCCTGATTCCTCCGCTGACCGATTCCACCGAAATTCGTATCTATTACGAGTTCATGGCATTTTACCGCCTGTCTAAAATCAACTATCTGTACTTCACTCGGGAAGGCTCTTTCATGCGGCTGCAAACCGCTGTTTGCAAGGGTGCGCAGGAAGCATGGACCGGCGATGACCGCGCCAATTTCTTTTATTTCTATACCCTGTTCCGCCGGGAATTTCTGGCGCTGGGCGGTGCTGATTTGCAGCTGACCACTGGTGATGCTATTCTGGTCTATCTGAGTTTCCACCGCTATTCGGATGCCCTGCAACAAACGCAGGCGCAAATCCGTGATGACCTGCAAAAGCTCTGGAGTGAAATTGAAATTCTGGCGCATCACAAAACGGTAGAGGTTTCGCTGGAACCCAACCTTTCTCCCAAACCGGCACCGCAGCCGCTGTTCCCGTCGTTTTTCCCTCGCCGTCAGCCCCGCCAGACCCCGCTGAATGTTGTATTTATTCAGGACCGCAACCCGGAAGTCAGCGCATGGGCTGCCGGGCATCGTCTGGCAAGAGAATCTCTGGAGCAGGCATTTGAAGATCAAATCAATATCACATTTATTGAAAACGCGGAATGTGGACTGTATGACGAAGCGGAAATTGAGGCAGCAGCCCGCGGCGGTGCTGATGTGATTTTTGCAACCAGCAGCGAAATGATGCCCGCCTGCTTAAAAGTAGCCGCACGGCACCCGCAGGTCAAAATTCTGAACTGTTCTCTGCTGCAGCCGCACCCGCTGGTACGCACCTATTCCTGCCGTATCTATGAGGCCAAGTATTTGATGGGTATTCTGGCGGGTATGCTGACCCAAACCCCGCAGGTCGGCTACATTGCAAACTACCCGTTATACGGCGTCTGTTCCGCTGTAAACGCATTTGCACGCGGTTTGCAGGCAGTACGTCCCGATGCTCGTGTTATTTTACGCTGGCAATGCCAGCCAAACGGTAAACCGATGGACTTTTCTGACCGACCTGATATTACCGTATTTTCCGGCCGTGACCAGAAAGCGCCTCACCCCCGCAGTCAGGCGACCTACTATGGTTTGTGCCGTCGTCTTGCAGATGGTTCGCTGGAGGAAATCGCCTATCCGATCTGGCACTGGGGCAATATTTATCAGCACATTATTCGCAGTATCCTGAATGGTGCTTGGGAAAACGACAGCGGCGATGGATTCCGCGGCATCAGCTACTGGTGGGGCATGAGCGCTGAAGCGGTCGAGCTGCATCACACCGATGCCCTCCCCGATGCACCTCGGCATTTGTTGGAGCTGATTACCCGACATATTCGCAGCTGCGAATACGATCCTTTTGGTGGACGTATCGTTACGAATACCGGTCGTGTAATAAAAACGGACGGCAATTCTTTCACCCCAGAAGAAATCATTCATATGAACTGGCTGAACGAAAATGTGGACGGTGAAATCCCCGTCCTGGACGATCCACCGGCTGAATTGCGTGCTCTGCTCAAGCAGCAGGGTATTTATCCGGATTCGGCAGACACCCTGTAAAATAAAAACAACAGACGTTCTATCAGAAAGGAGCACGCCCCTCCATGAAAGTCATGGTACTTTCCGACGTTCCCTGTAAAGCCTTGTGGGACGCCAGCGACCCCCATGCAAAATTAAAGGACATTGATTTGATTTTATCCTGCGGTGATCTGCCCGCAGAATATCTGGAATATCTGGCTACCTTTACTGCTGCCCCGATCCTGTATGTACACGGAAACCACGACCGCAATTATGATAAACATGCCCCCGGCGGCTGTACCTGCATCGAGGATACGATTTACACCTACCGTGGACTGCGTATCCTTGGTCTGGGTGGTTCCATGCGGTATAATCCCAACGTAACCCATCAATATACCGAAAAAGCGATGGGATTCCGGGTCGGCAAATTATGGCTCAAACTGCTGCACCACAAGGGCTTCGACATTCTGCTGACCCACGCCCCGGCGCAGGGCATCAATGACGGCCCCGATTTCCCGCATAAGGGTTTTTCCTGTTTTACTGTGCTGCTGGAAAAATATAAGCCCACCTGGTTCATCCATGGGCATATCCATATGCAGTACAATTCCAAGTTACCTCGTGTATGCACATATGGCAGGACAACTGTCATCAATGCATACGAGCGTTATATCTTCGACATCCCCGACACTGCGCAGTCCTAAATAGGTCGAAATATCGCTCATTTTAAAGTTCTTGTATCTTTCTTTCACAGAAATATCGCTTGATAATCCTTCCAACCGGCATATAATAATGTTAGCAATCCAATTCTATTGGATTTTATTGGGAGGTTTTTGATTATGAAACGTATTTTTACTGTGTGTACAGCAGTTGCAATTCTTTTGAGCCTGAGCGCATGTGGTACAAGCGGAAACCCCGCTGATACAGGCGCTGCAAATAATCCTGAGAGTCAGGTCAGCACGGAAAATCAGAATACTATGACCGGTACTCTGAGCGAAGTAAAGGACACGATGTTTGTGATTACTCAGGGCAACGGTGATTCCTACGCTTTCTCCTTCGAAGGCGACAAGCCCAAGGGTCTGGACAAAGTTTCTGCCGGCGATGCGGTGACGGTTACCTATACTGGTGAAGTTTCCCTCATTGATGCTTTCAACGGAACCGTTATCTCTGTGGAAGCTGCAAAGTAAACCTTTCTATCCTTTCCAAAAATCCCTCTAAGGTAAATTGCAGGCATCTCTGCATTTATTTTAGGGGGATTTTTGTATGCACTCGCATCTATACCACAACAAAAAAGCACGATGCGCTCCGGCATGGAATCGCATCGTGCTTTTCATTTTATTTCAGGCTTCCCTGTAAAACTGCCGATTGGTCGTATCGGTACATTGCCCACGCATTACTGCCCGGTATATCCGAGAAACATTCTGTCAAAAACCAGCTGGCAACTGCAATTACCGCTACCGCCAATAGGCTGGCACTTAAAACCCGCACAGCATATCCCCGCTGTGTGCGCGGTGTATTCGCTGTAGTTTCCCGTGCAGTTTCGTTTGCTTGAATCCAAAGCACACCAGCAGCCTGCTGACAGCCCAGCGAAGCTCGGCGGAGCATATCCGCAATCCACAAAACCGGTCGCTGACCTTCCCGCAATGCATAAATCCAGCAGCCGTTTTCATTTCCCACAACCAATGTGATGCAGTTCTCCTCTGCATAACAGGCTACTGCCCAATCTGCACCCGTCAATCGGCAGGCAGTGCGAATACGGTCCTGCGCCGCTGCCAGCGGCAATGCAGGACTTCCGGCTTTACTGATTTTCGCGCCATTCTTCGCGTGGTCACAGCTGCACGCACCAAAGTCATACACCGAGTCCGCTTTTTCAACCCGGGAGAGCGGCTCATTCAGCAACTGACATACCTCTGTATCCGCAGCCACAAACAGCATATTCTTTTGCTGCATTGCTTCAATCAGCGCGGCAAACAGGGTCTTATCTTCGGTACCATACAATGCATCGCCGCAAGCCTGCTGCTCCAGCTCGCAGCATCGATCCAGCAGAATTTTCCCGGCAGAACCGCTCTCCACCTGACTGGTCAGCAAAAGCAGTGTTTCCTCATTTTTCTCCCACACCTGAGCATCCACTTTGCCTGCCTGAACCAGTTCTTCGATTGCCTTCTGGCGTGCTTGCTGATCTTCTGCAAAAAAGCGCAGCACTCGGGTTTCTTTCTGCTCCATGAATCTCCTTTTACTCCCGCAAAGCGGGCTCTCGCACCTGTGCATGGGTCCATTTTTCTCCGGGCACCGCAAGCCCTGCCGCCGCACGGCGAATCATATCTAGCACCGCAACGACCGCACGCTGACGCACCGTCTGTCTGGTGGAATTGACCAGCTGCAAATGCTGTGTCCACACCGTATCACCCATTGCAAGTGCTACAAATACGGTACCAACCGGTCGATCTGCATCCCCACCGCCGGGACCTGCAATACCGGTAATACCTACACCAATATCCGCACCGGATATTTCTTTTGCACCCAAAGCCATCTGTGCCGCAACCTGTGCCGATACAACATTATATTGCGCAATCACCGCCGGGTTTACACCAATCATTTTTGCTTTTGCCTGTTCCCAGTAAGTCACATAGCCAAAACCAAAGATTTCGCTGGCACCCGGCACCTGTGTAATTTGTTCTGACAGCAAACCACCGGTACAGCTTTCCGCTGTCGCAAGCGTCAGCTTCTTTTCCCGCAAAAGGCGCACCGCTGTCCATGCAGGACCGGGTACATCCACATCATAAATGGCATCCCCCAGCACCGCATAAAACTTCTGCGCAAACTGTTCGCACATGGCGTGACCTGTCTTTTCATCCTGCGCTCTGGCGGTAATGCGAATCTCGCACTCCCCGCTTTTGCAGTAAATGGCAGCGGTAGGATTTTCGTTTTTCATCAGATCCGCCACTGCTGCTTCGATGGCGCTTTCGCCACCAAATACCCGCAGTGTAATCGAAACTAAGGTCTGGTTCTGCTTTTTCGCCAAGGCAGGACGCACCGTTTCTTCCCACATAGATTTCATTTCACGAGGGACACCCGGCATCAAAATTGCCTGTTTTTCACCGTCCACAAACCATGCGCCGGGTGCGGTACCATAAGGGTTCAAAATCTTATGTCCCTTGGTAGGTACCATCGCCTGTTTGCGATTGTTGGGGGTTGCGTCTTCCCGAATCCGCGCAAAGAATGCAACGATTTTGTCCCATTCTTCTGCATCGAAATGCAGGGTATCCCCGTAGCAGGCTGCGACGGTCTCTTTGGTCAAATCGTCTGCCGTAGGTCCCAGACCACCGGTAAACACCAGCAGGTCTGCCCGCTCCTTGGCTTCATTTACCCATTGCGCCAATCGGTCAGGATTATCCCCGATAGTACTCTGACGCAGTACCGTAAAGCCCAAATCAGCCAGTTCCCGGCTGAGATACTGGGCATTGGTATTTACGATATTGCCTAAAAGCAGCTCGGTACCTACCGAAATAATTTCCGCTGTCATACAGTCGCCTTCTTTTTATACAAATTCGATTTCTTCGCCCAGACGAATACGGATGCGTTCCGCCATTTCTGCGGCTTCTGCTTCCAACTCCGCCAAACCGGGCATATTTGCCTCTGCTTCCAGAATTTCGCTCACTTCCGGGCGGATTTTCGGGTGCGGAGGAGTAAAGATAGTGCAGCAATCCTCATACGGCAGGATGCTGGTTTCATAGGTCTGGATGTAACGGCTGGTTTCGATGATTTCGTTCTTATCCATGCCAATCAGCGGGCGCAGTACCGGCAAATCCTGTGCACTGTCGGTACACTGCAAAGCCTTCAGCGTCTGGCTGGCAACCTGCGCCAGACTCTCGCCAGTAATCAGCGCATCTGCACCGATACGCTTTGCAATCTGGTTTGCAATACGCATCATGCTGCGGCGCATCAGAACGGTAAACAGCACGTCCGGTGCGTTATCACGAATATACTCCTGCGGCTTGGTATACGGCACAACAAACAGGTTGCAGCCGCCGGTATACACGCTGATTTTGCTTGCCAATGCCATGACCTTCAGCTTTGCACGGTCGCTGGTATACGGGGGCGAAGCAAAGTGGATGTGATCCAGTGCCAGACCACGGCGTGCCATACGCCATGCTGCAACCGGGCTGTCAATACCACCGGACAGTAGGTTCAGCGCACGACCGCTGGTACCAACCGGCAAACCACATTCGCCGGGAATCTTGGGTCCGTGGATATATGCGCCGTAGTCACGGATTTCCACACATACCTTGAACTGCGGTTTCTTGACGTCCACACGCAGGTGCGGGTGCTTGCTCAGCAAGAATGCACCCAGCTCACGCATCAGCTCCGGGCTCTGCATGGGGAAAGTCTTGTCCGCACGCTTTGCGTCTACCTTGAAGGTACGCACATCACGCAGTGCATCGCCCAGATACTCCTCAGCCACCTGACAGATGGTGTCAAAGTTCTTTTCGCATACTACGCTGCGGCTCATTGCAGCCAGACCGAACACCTTGCTAACGCGCTCAAATGCTTCGTCCATGTCGATATCGTCCGACATGGGTTCCATGTAAAAGGTGGACTGTGCGCAGTACACCTTGAACTCGCCCAACGGCTTCAGACGATAGCGCAGAATCTTCATCAGTGCTTCTTCAAAGGTGTGCTTGTTCAGACCCTTCAGGCTCATTTCGCCCTGATAACCCATCAAAACTTCTTTCATTGTATCCTCACTTTTATCGTAATCTCTGCAATACTTTCATGCCATCTTCCAGACCGTTCAAAAAGGCATCCACATCCTCCTCGGTGTTATCCCCGCAGAAAGACACACGGATTGCCGTATTCACACGGCGGCTATCCAGACCCATTGCTTCCAGCGTATGGCTCTTAGCGCCCTTATCACAAGCCGAACCAGTAGAAATATATATGCCTTTGGTGGACAGATGATTCAGCATGGTCTGGCTGTTGATGACCATTTCGGAAAAATTCAGTACTTCCGGCACAGCATCCGCCGGGCTGTTCGGGCTGTTGATGATGATTTCCGGGAAAGCAGCCAAGCCATCCCGCAAGCGCTGATTCAACGCACGGATATGTGCATCCCGCGCCTTCATATCGCTGCTCAAACGCTTTGCTGCTTCGGCCATACCCATTGCATAGGGCAGGTTTTCGGTACCGGGGCGCTTTTCCCGCTCCTGCTCACCACCAATGTACGGAGGCGAAAAGGTCTGGAAATATTTCTCGTTCACATACAGTGCGCCGATGCCTTTGGGGGCATGGATTTTATGACCGCTGACCGTAAGCGTATCAATATTTTTCAGCTTAATGGGAATACGCATCCAAGCCTGCACCGCATCCACATGGACGGCACAGCGGCTGTTGATTTTCTTGACCTCTGCCGCCAGACGCTCCACATCATTGCGAGCACCGGTTTCATTATTGACCAGCATACAGGAAACCAGAATGGTGTTCTTGTTCACCTCTGCCAGCATCTTATCCACGTTCAGCGTGCCATCTGCTTCCGGTGCCACAAATACAACGTCGTAACCTTCTTCGCGCAGACGCTTGGCAGGTTTATCCACACTGGCGTGTTCAAAGCCGGATACCACAATGCGCTTACCGAAGGTTTTGCTGCGTACAGCGCCCAGCATTGCCATGTTATTGCCTTCGCTTCCGCTGCCGGTGAAAAACAGCTCGCTGGACTTGCAGCCCAATGTTTTTGCGATGGCGGAACGGGCACGGTTCAGCTCCATACCGGTTTCCACACCGGGAGAATATAAACTGGAAGGATTCGCCCAGTAGCGCAGCAAGGCATCAGAGACTACCTGTGCCACCTCTGGTGCCACCATTGTGGTGGCTGCGTTATCCAGATAATGCAAATTAGGATCTTGTTTCATAAACTGCTCCGATTTTTATTTTTTGACGCTATTCAATCAGGATACAGTATACCACAAGCGCCCATACTGTCACAAGGAAAAGCACACTGTAAATCGTCCAGTTTTCGGATTTTCACCGCAAATCTGCACAGTTGCTGCTTTTGCCCGTTGACAGTCTGCGCAGGCTATGCTACTATTTGGGTATAGCTACCGCTTGCTGACGGATAATCGTGGATACCACGGTGTAAGCGGAACAGCTTTTATGCCGACCGTCTGGGCAGCTTGCGTAGGAGTATGCAGGCTGCCTTTTTTGTTTCTTTCGGACAGGTCGGTCTTAATTTTTGTCGTATCACACTTCACCACCCATGGGAAAGGAAGATTCATTATGCTGACTGATATTGAAATCGCCCAAAACGCATCTATGCAGCCGATTGCGCAGGTCGCTGAAAAGCTCGGTCTGACTGAGGACCAGATCATCCCCTACGGCCGCTATAAAGCTAAAATCGATCATCGTCTGCTGCACACCACGTCCCCCAAGGGCAAGATGATTCTGGTTACCGCAATCAGCCCCACGCCCGCTGGCGAAGGCAAAACCACTACCAGCGTGGGTCTGGCTGACGCACTGTGCAAGATGGGCAAGCAGGCTATGCTGTGCCTGCGTGAGCCTTCTCTGGGACCCGTGTTTGGTGTCAAGGGCGGCGCAGCTGGTGGCGGCTATGCACAGGTTGTTCCCATGGAGGATATCAACCTGCACTTCACCGGTGACCTGCACGCTATTGGTGCAGCAAACAACCTGTTGGCTGCCATGATCGACAACAGCATTCAGCAGGGCAACCCGCTGAACATCGACCCCCGCCGCATTACTTGGAAGCGCTGCATGGACATGAACGACCGTCAGCTGCGTTTCATTGTCGATGGCATGGGCGGCAAGGTAAACGGCACTCCCCGTGAGGATGGTTTTGACATTACGGTTGCCAGCGAAATCATGGCTATTTTCTGTCTGGCTACCAGCATCAGCGATTTGAAAGATCGCCTGAGCAAGATCGTCTGCGCTTACACCTATGACGGTCAGCCTGTTACCGCCGGTCAGATCGGCGCAGCTGGTGCAATGACCGCTCTGCTGAAAGATGCAATTGACCCCAACTTGGTGCAGACACTGGAAAACAACCCCGCTATCATCCACGGCGGTCCCTTTGCAAATATTGCACACGGCTGCAACAGCGTGATGGCTACCAAGCTGGGTCTGGCTCTGTCTGATTATGTCATTACCGAGGCAGGCTTCGGCGCTGATCTGGGTGCAGAAAAGTTCCTGGATATCAAGTGTCGCAAGGCTGGTATTGCCCCCAGCGCTGTGGTTCTGGTTGCTACCATTCGCGCACTGAAGTGCCACGGTGGTGTGGCTAAGGCTGACTTGAACACCCCCAATCTGGACGCTGTGAAGAAGGGCATCGAAAACCTGGGCCGCCACATTGAGAACATGAAGGACCAGTTTGGTCTGCCTGTTGTGGTTGCTATCAACGCATTCCCCTCTGATACTGCTGAGGAGCAGGCATTCGTTGAGGATTACTGCCGTCAGATGGGCGTTCCCTGCGCACTGAGCGAAGTATTCGCCAAGGGCGGCGAGGGTGCTTTGACGCTGGCTGAAGAAGTACTGAAGGTCATGGAGGACCGCCTCATCCACTACACTTACGAGCTGGAGCAGCCCCTGACCGAAAAGATCGAGGCAATCGCTAAGAAGATTTACCGTGCAGACAGTGTAAACTACAGCGCAGCTGCCAAGAAGTCTCTGGATGAGATTACCGCTATGGGTTATGGTGATCTGCCTGTATGTATCGCAAAGACCCAGTACAGCTTCAGCGACAATGCTAAGCTGCTGGGCGCACCCACTGGCTTCTCCATGGAAGTGCGTGAGGTTCGTCTGAGCGCAGGTGCTGGCTTTGTGGTTGTTATCTGCGGTAATATTATGACCATGCCCGGTCTGCCCAAGAAGCCCGCTGCTGTCAACATTGATGTGGACAACGACGGCCGCATCACTGGTCTGTTCTAATTGAATTCTTATCAGTAATAAAAGCCCGCTGGCAAATTGCCAGCGGGCTTTTTATGATACAACTATAACCAAACAAACGCTCTGTAACGCTTACAGGATATGGAACACCTTCATTAAGCAGGGATATAGTAGCTGCCACTGCCCAGCTCATACAGTGCACCTGGCGTGTATTCCGTATGGGTGCGCAGGTACTCCACCCATGCAGCATAGCCCATAGGGTTCATGTGAATACCATCACCTGCCGCATATTCCTCACGCAGGTTACCCTCAGTATCTGCCAAAGGCTCCCACAGGTTGATGAAGTAGCAGTCCTTTCTCAGAGCAAGTGCTGCCAGCTCATCGTTGATACGCTGCAAACGCACATTATTCAAACCGGGTTTTTCTGCCGCAACATTCGGGCGCACCGGCGTAATAGACTGCATATAAACCTTGATGCCGGGGCGGGTCTGTTTGATCAAATCAATCATCTGGTCGTAATAAGCCAAGAACGACTGCTGTGTTGCTTCGCTGGCATTAGTTAGAGTATTGGTACCAAACAGAACATAGATGGCTTCCGGAGCCATTGCTGCCAGCGCTTCCAGCGGGACTTCCTGCGTACCGTCCAAACGCTTGCAGGTTGCACCATTTACTACTGCATTCGGTCCAATGCCCTTATAGGCGCAGTAAAATGCATTGGGCAAACCGGTCGTGTACAGTTCCAGACCCTGTGTCAGACTATCACCCATGAATGTTACACCATCATAATAACTGGTTTCAATGCGACCGCAAGCTGGCTGACCCACCAGACGGTAATCCATTGCCGTGGTACCGTCATCCTGACCCAAAACAGTATAGTCCAAAGTGCGCTCTGTATAAGCGACTGTGTTCCAGTTGGTATCTTCTGTTACCGTCTGTAGCTGGAGATTTTTGCTGATTCCCGCATCAGGGGGTTCCTCCGGTGCTGTATCCTCGACTGCAACGCTCGAATCATCCGGCAACTGCGCAGAATTATCATCCTTATCATTTTTATGAATTAAGCCCAGACCGGATACAGCCAGCCAAATGCTGCTGCCCACAACGCCCAGTGCCAAAACAATAACGCAGCCCGCCAGAATACGTTTTTTCATGCGGCGCTGACGGGATTTTTTACGGAATTCCTGATAATCTGCCATAATGGGTTCTCCTTTATTCTCAACAGCAGTAAAGCTGTGTTCACTAAAATACTTGTATCAAACAGATTGCAGTAAAATTACAATCCGAAAATCTCATAATATTTACTAGTATAACACAAACACGCGGGAGAGTGTACGGATTTTGCCGCATCTTCAAAATATTCATACAATTTCCCAATCCAGATTTCGGATTGTATGCAATTACTTTTTATGGTATACTGGAAGGAGTAAATTTGTATAATTGCAAGGAGGCATTGATATATGGCATACACACCGAAACTGACCTATAAGGGCAAGCCGCTGGTTCGCTGCGGCAATGAAATTTATTATGGCAACATGACGGATCCTTATATCCTGTATCTCCAGGAAATGACGACCAAGACGGAAAACGGTCAGGAAATCGCGGATAAGATACACCTGATTCTGCTTTCTACTGATACGAAAAAGCCGCTGGCTGAGCGTATCATGCGCCAGACCAATAAGGTTGGTCTGTTCAATGCACTGGACATCGGCGGCATCTGGCTGGAAAAAGCCATTGCAGGTGCTGCAAACGCATAAGGAACAACAAAAAAAGCCGTGAGCAATGCTCACGGCTTTTCTTTTTATCAGGATTACTCCTTGTCAGCGTCCTCGTCGACGATCTCGACCTGGATGGGCTCATGGCACTGGCCACAGTATACCTGCTGATTGAACAGAGTGTCCTCGTCAACAACAACAGTAGCGCCGCACTTGGGGCAGGTCAGCTCATACTCGATTTCAGCATCTTCGTAATCGCCGTCTTCCTCATCGTCGTCATCATCGTCATATTCGAAGTCGTCGTCATCGTCGTCGCTGTACAGATCTTCTTCGATCTCGTCCAGCTCTTCGCAGACAGCTTCCATCTCGCCATCCAGACCTTCGACAGACTCAGCCAGATCACCCAGCATATCGATAACAGCCTTCAGTACCTTGTCCTGGCTGGAATCCGCCAGACCCAGACCATCGGCCAGACCCTTCAGGTATGCAGCTTTTTCAGTCAGATTCATAGTTACGCTCCTTCCGGCAATGCCGGCATCTGAATAATACAATTAAAAAAGACCGGACCGCGGGTATGCCGCAGTCCAGCCTTGCGGCAGGATGAAATTAGACGCGCTCCATATACTCGCCGGTGCGGGTATCGATGCGGATCTTGTCGCCCTCGTTGATGAACAGAGGTACGCGCAGCTCAGCGCCAGTCTCCAGAGTAGCGGGCTTCAGGGTGTTGGTAGCAGTGTTGCCCTTGAAGCCAGGCTCAGTAGCGGTGACTTCCAGCTCAACGAAGGTGGGGATCTCAACGCCGAAGACCTTGCCCTTGTAGGACATGATCTTGCACAGGTCGCCTTCCTTGCAGAACTTGAAGTTGTCGCCGACGTCGCTCTTGTTGACGGGCTCCTGCTCGTAGGTCTCGTTATCCATGAAGTAGTACAGATCGCCGTCCTCGTAGCTGTAGCTCATCTCACGACGGTCGATGGTTGCACGGGGGAACTTTGCAGTGGGGTTGTAGCTGGTTTCGACCACAGAACCGGTGATCACGTTCTTGGTCTTGGTACGGACGAAAGCTGCGCCCTTACCAGGCTTAACATGCTGGAACTCAACGACCTGAAGAACCTGGCCGTCCTGCTCAAAAGTTACACCGTTACGAAATTCGCCTGCAGAAATCATTCGGAATTCCTCCAATAAAGTTTGTATTTCAATATTCAATGCCTATGCATATCTGTTTTTATTTTACCCGAAATAGTGGCATATTGCAAGGGTAGAAGCAAAAAAACACGCACAATAACCTAAAATTTGTCATTCCAGTGCTGCTTTATAACAATCTTGCATCCACTGTGCGTCCTCTGCCTGGGTACCTGCACTTTCGCAAATCACCACAGGGGACAGTTTTCGCTCCGCAAACAGCTCCATTAGCGGGGCAGGTTCCGGACCAAACTGGGTTTCGGCAAAGGTCCAGTGACGCTTTTCGCCGCCGTTTGTAAATTCAATGCGGGAAAAATGCACATGGAAATTTTTCGCACGATCATCGCCCAGCGCTTCGCCCATACGGTCCAGAATATCCGCATAGTCCTGCTTGGTCTGGATGCCGCCCAGCGTACGGGCATTCAGATGACCAAAATCAATACAGGGCGTGATACGCTGATCCACGCTGCACAGCGCAAGTACTTCGTCCAGTGTTCCCAGCTGACCGATCTTGCCCATGGTTTCGGGACAGAGCGTCAAATCGCCAAACCCCGCTGCGTCGCAGGCTTCTACGGTACGGCGCATGGTATCCAGTGCTTTTTCCAGTGCGGCTTCTCGGCTTTGCTTGCCGCAGCTGCCGGAATGGAAAATCACACGCTTTCCGCCCAGCGCTTTCACCAAAGCGCAGCTTTGCAGGATATAGTCGATGCTGTTCAGCCGCTTGTCCTCTTCCATGCTGGACATGCTGATATAATACGGGGCGTGCACGCTGAACAAAATATCCTTAGGCTGCGCCAATCGTGCCATTTTTTCAGCTTTATCCAAGCCCAGTCGCACACCGCGACCGCACTGGTATTCGAAGGCATTTAACCCCATACGAGCCGTGTATTCGGGCACATCCATGCTGGTTTTGTAACCCATCACAGAAAAGCTGTCGCTTGTACCGGCAGTGCCGAATCGAATGGTTTCGCTCACAGGGTTTTGCCTCCCTTCTGGTAATATTTCATCCAAAAGTGTTTCTCCAGCTTTCGCTTGAACTGCACATACTTGTTCAGGTCTGCACCGCGCGGAATCACAACCAGCGCAGGCACACCATACAAAGCTGCAACCAGACGGTCGGTAAACAACTGGTCACCCACCATTGCCATTTCGTTACGGCGCACACCTACACGACGGCGTGCAATCGACATACCAATGGGCAACGGCTTTGCCGAACGGGAAACCCACTGCAAGCCCAGCGACTCAGCAAAAGGCTTCACGCGCGGTTTTGCGCCGTTGGAAAGAATCGTCAGGGAGACCCCTGCTTCCCGCATGGTGTCCATCCACTGGGTCACCTCCGGCGGAACCGTCAGGCTGCGGTCATCCGCGATGGTATTATCCACGTCCAGAACCAGCGCACGGATTCCCTTCTGCGCCAAAAATTCCGGGGTAATATGGGTAACATCTTGAAAAACATATTCGGGTGTAATCAGCATAGCAATCCTCCTTTTCAGGATTTTGTAAGCAGTATACTGTATTTTGTGATAAAAGAAAAGTGGGAGGACCCAAACGGATCCTCCCACGCTGGCTACGCTTTTTGCAAAGCCTTTGCAGACGCTATGTCAGTACAAATTACTTGTACTTGCGCTTGCGGGCTGCTTCAGACTTCTTCTTGCGCTTGACAGAAGGCTTCTCGTAAGCTTCACGCTTACGGACCTCCGCCAGCACGCCGCTGCGAGCAGTGCTGCGCTTAAAGCGACGCAGTGCGCTTTCCAGCGATTCGCCCTCTTTAACACGAATTTCCGACATTTTATTCCCTCCCTTGAGGCAGGAATTTCGTTGTTACATGGTAATCAACGATAAATATTATACCGTGTCATCGCGGTTCTGTCAACACCTTTCCACGAAATGTTCACGGAATATTTCTATTTTTTGTCGGCAGATTTTGCTTTTTTCTTTAGCCCTTGACCGCGATATTCACCAGACGGCCCTTGACATAGATTTCCTTGGCAATGGTCTTACCTTCGATTGCAGCAGCAACTTCCGGCTCAGCCTTTGCAGCAGCGATTGCGTCAGCAGCTGCGATGTCTGCATCCACAGACAGACGTGCCTTCACCTTGCCGTTGACTTGCACAGCAATTTCCACGGTAGCTTCCTTGCACTTAGCCTCTTCGTAAACAGGCCAGGGTGCAAATGCCAGCTGCTCGTCGTGGCTGTGACCCAGCTGTTCCCACATTTCCTCGGTCAGGTGCGGGACAAACGGGTTCAGCAGCTTCAGCAGGGTTTCCAACTCAGCCTTGGTGACTCCACCCAGATCATACAGCTTGTTGACCAGAGTCATCAGCTGTGCGATTGCAGTGTTCATCTTCAGAGCTTCGATGTCCTCATCCACCTTGCGGATGGTCTGGTGCATCAGGGTTTCTACCTCACGGCGATAGCCCTCACCTGCAACGATCTTATCGCCCAGATTCCATACACGGTCCAGGAAGCGTTTGCAGCCTGCGATTGCAGAAGTCTGCCAAGGTGCTGCCTGCTCAAAGTCACCCATGAACATCTCGTACAGACGCATGGTATCCGCACCGTACTTCTCAACGATTTCGTCCGGGTTGACAACGTTGCCCAAGCTCTTGGACATCTTAACAACCGGATGGGTAGACATTTCGCCGTACTTTTCCTTCAGCCATGCCTTTGCGCCTTCTTCGCTGCCATGCTCAGCAATCAGCTTCTGCTGCTCTTCAGCAGACAGATTGACAAAACTATGGGGATTCAGACCCAGAATCATGCCGTGGCTGGTACGCTTTGCATAAGGCTCTTTGTAAGGTACTGCATCAATATCATACAGGAACTTGTGCCAGAAACGGCTGTACAGCAGGTGCAGCGTGGTATGCTCCATACCGCCGTTGTACCAGTCTACAGGACCCCAGTACTTGACAGCTTCTTCGCTGACCAGTTCCTTATCGTTGTGCGGGTCCATGTAGCGCAGGAAGTACCAGGAAGAACCAGCCCACTGAGGCATGGTATCAGTTTCACGCTTTGCTGCGCCACCACAGCAGGGACAGGTGGTATTGACCCATTCGGTGTGGCGAGCCAGCGGGCTTTCGCCGCCCTCACCGGGTTCAAAGTCCTCGATTTCCGGCAGCTTCAGCGGCAGCTGATCTTCCGGAATGGGCTGCCAGCCGCACTTCTCACAGTAAACCATGGGAATCGGCTCGCCCCAGTAACGCTGACGGCTGAACACCCAGTCACGCAGCTTGAAGTTGGTCTTGCTGCAGCCCAGCTTGTTCTCTTCCAGCCATGCGATCATCTTAGCCTGTGCATCCTTAACGGACAGACCGGTCAGGAAACCAGAGTTAACCATGGTGCCGGTAGCAACGTCAGTAAATGCTGCCTTGTCCAGATCAGCAGGCTCGTTGCCCTGCACGACTTCGATGATGGGCAGATCGAACTTCTTAGCGAACTCCCAGTCACGGGTATCGTGTGCAGGCACAGCCATGATTGCGCCGGTGCCGTAGGTAGACAGAACGTAGTCAGAAATGAAAATGGGAATCTGCTTGCCGGTTGCCGGGTTGACAGCCTCAACGCCATCCAGACGAACGCCGGTCTTATCCTTGTTCATCTCGGTACGCTCGAAGTCAGACTTGCGGGCAGCAGCTGCCTGATAAGCCTTGATTTCTTCTGCGTTTGCCAGCTTGCCTTCTTCCAGCCAGTTCTTGACCAGTGCGTGCTCCGGGCTCAGAACCATATAGGTTGCGCCGAACAGCGTATCGCAGCGGGTGGTATAAACGGTGATGGTCTCACCGGTGGTTGCAGTGAAGTTGACCTCAGCGCCGTAGCTGCGGCCGATCCAGTTCTTCTGCTGAGCAGAAACGCGGTCGATGAAATTCACCTCGTCCAGATCGTCGATCAGGCGGTCTGCGTACTCGGTGATCTTCAGCATCCACTGGCTCTTGGTCTTGTGAACAACAGGGCTGCCGCAACGCTCGCACACGCCGTTGACAACTTCTTCGTTTGCCAGAACGACCTTGCAGCCGGTGCAGTAGTTGACGTTCATTTCTTTCTTGTAAGCCAGACCCTTCTTGAACATCTGAATGAAGATCCACTGGGTCCACTTGTAGTAGTCGGGATCGGTGGTGTTCACCTCACGGTCCCAGTCAAAGGACAAGCCCAGGCTCTGCAGCTGAGACTTGAATCGTGCCACATTGTTTGCGGTAACGATTTCCGGGTGAATGTGGTTCTTCATTGCGAAGTTCTCGGTGGGCAGACCGAAAGCGTCCCAGCCCATGGGGTACAGAACATTGTAGCCCTGCAGGCGGCGCTTACGAGCAATCACATCCAGCGCAGTGTAGCTGCGGGGATGACCTACATGCAGACCAGCTGCAGAAGGATACGGGAACTCTACCAGTGCATAGAACTTGGGTTTGGAATGGTCGATTTCTGCATGGAAGGTTTTTTCCTTATCCCAGACAGACTGCCATTTTGCCTCAACGGCGCGGTAATCATACTTCATCTTTCTTCTCACTCCAACATTCGAATATGTCTTTGAACCGGGTCTGGGTTAGTCCTCACCGGTGATCAAATCCGACAGGTCAACGGGTTCGCCGTCTGCCCACAGGTGCTCCAGATCGTAGAAATCACGGGTACCCGGAACGAATACATGCACGATCACGTTGCCGTAATCCAGCAGCACCCAGTTCTTGGAATCATAGCCTTCGCTGGAAAGCGGCGAAATCTCATAATTCTTCTGCATCTGGAACTCAACTTCATCTGCCAAAGATGCAGCGTGGGTGGTAGACGTACCGGATGCGATTACAAAGTAATCGGTCAGAACCGTAACATCCTCTACCTTCAGGACCTTTACATCCTGTGCCTTGTTATCGTCCAGTACCTTTGCGATGGCAACCGCCATCTCACGGGAATCCAGATTCTTTTCCATACTTTCTCCTTTGATAAAAAGCAGTAAACAGGCTGCCTTGGCAGCCTGTACTGCGGGTGTCTGATTTACTGTCCGGAGCCAGCTTCGTTTGCCTGATTATCCAGCTGACCCATAAACTGCACATTTGCCGGGGTAGGCGTATTATTGTGCGGGTGAGAATCCAGGAAGTTCAGCTGATCTGCCGGAACTTCACCCGTGTAGGTGCGGTAGTACTGATTCAGCAGGTCTGCGATTTCCTGACGAGCCGGAACCAGAACGGAGTGACCCTTAAAGTTCTTTTCCGGGTTGGGTGCATAGAGATCACCGCTGCATACGGGGGTCTGTGCAACCATGATATCTGCCGAATCAATGGACAGGAAGCTGTATGCCAGCGATACCAGATCCTTTGCCGGGATGTTGGTTGTCACATAGTTCTGTACAACAGGCATCAGTTTGATGATATCGCCCAGAGTTGCAGTACGCACGCGATTGAACAGTGCTGCGTAGAAATAACGCTGGGTGTTCAGACGACCCAGGTCACCATTTGCATACGCATGACGCTGACGCACCAGATATTCCACAGTAGCGCCGTCCAAATGGCGGTAGCCTTGCTGCAGCAAACTACCCTTGCCGTCCTTGATATCCTGCGGCACATAAACGTCCAGACCGCCAAAATGGTCCACCATCTTGACCAGTGCTTCCATATCAATAGTTGCGTAGTAGTCTACCGGCAGCTTGTAGTTGTTTGCCACTACATCCGCCAGTGCAGCGATACCTTCCTCATTGGAAAGTGCAATCGAGTTGATCTGTCCGTTGGATGCCTTATAGGTCTTGCCTGTGGTATCGTCACAGGTCACCTTGAAGCCTACCAAGGTATTACGGGGGATCTGCAGCATATTCATTTTGCCGTTTTTCAGGTCGTAGTTGACATACATGATCATATCGGTCATGCCGTCATTGGACTGCTTGTCGCCGTACGTTCGACCTTCTTCATAGTCGATACCGCAGACCAGAATATTAACCACATCGCCCTTATATTCGGGTGCGGTCTGAATCTGTTCTTCCAGTATGTGGGCATCTTCATCCGGTGCAATCGAGTTCAAAACATGATTTACATAACCCAGTACTGCACCGACACCAACACCCAGAATACAAACCACAACCAGCAGCGGCATCCACCAGCGCATCTTTTTCTTCTTTTTCTTTTTGCGCTTCTGACCGTTGCCTGCAGTGCCGCTGTTGCGGCGAACCGGCTGCTGCGGCGCAGAGTGATTGTCGTTGCGGTTAATCTTGCGGGCATTTCCACCGTTTGTTGTACTGTGGTTCGTACGAATATGACGCTGTTCGCTCATTTGTCATTTTCCCTTCTGCACGTTTTTCAAATCCTCGTATGCTGCAACAGACATTGGGTCAACCGGTTTTCCGCCCTCTTTTACAAAGGAGATGGTCTGCTCCAAAGCCTGCAGCATCGCCGCATCCAGATCTTTTTTTGCCAATGCACGCAGCTGGTCCACACCCGGCCAACTACGCTCTGCACTGGTCATATCTGCCAAAAACAAAATTTTATCCAGTTTTGTCATGTGGGGACGTCCCGTTGTGTGACATTCCACTGCATCCAAAACTTCCGGATCTTGTACGCCCCACTGGGTGCGTGCAAGAATCTCTGCGCAAATGCCATGCCATACCGGCTCGGGCCGCTGCGCAGGATTATTTTTGATTATAGCATTATCCTGCAATATCTGCAACAACTGTGCTTTGGGCATTTCTTTTGCTGTATCGTGCAGCCAGGCCGCCAAAGCGGCTTTTTCCGTGTCTGCGCCATGGATTTCAGCCAGCTCAACCGCCAAATTTTTCACATTTTCCGTGTGCTGATAACGCTTTTCGCTCAGGCGGCTTTTCGCCAGTTCCTGTGCCTGCGCTACTGTCAGTCCTGTTTCTGACATGATCGATACAACCCCTCTCTGTCAATGATGCTCTGTACAATTTCCGGCAGCGCATCTGTACAATCTTCATCATTTTGCATGGCTTGCCGCAGATGGCTGCTTGCCATAGGTAAAGCATTGCCTTCTGCAAACAGGATATGTGTCCCGGTTGGGTCCAGCTGCTTTGCCTTTTCCTGCAAGGCAATCTGGTCCGCACATTTCCGGCTGACAGCCACCAAAGTACAGTTCTGCAGCAGGTGTTCCCAGCGATACCACTTGTCAAAGCTCAGCAGCATATCGCTGCCCACCGCCATATACAGTTGCGCACCGGGGTATTTTTCTGCCAGCATAGAAATCGTGGTATCCGAATAGTTCTTGATGCCGCGCTGTGCCTGACCGATTTCCCAATCGCTGATTTCCAGTTTGGGAATATCCTCACGACCTGCCAAAGTTTCAAAGCAGCTGCACATTTCCATGCGAAGTGCCGCCGGGGTACCGAAACCGATTTTATGGGGCGGAATCCCAGCCGGCATGATAATGACCTGATCCGGTTTTACCTTTGCTGCCGCCAGACTTAAATTGTGCAGATGTCCGTTATGGGGTGGGTCAAAGGTGCCGCCGTACAATAAGATTCTCATTTCAGCAGGTCTGCGTACTGGCTGTCCTTCTTCTTCTGACGGTACAGTACGAACTTGGAGCCGATGACCTGAACGCCATCTGCACCGCAGGCCTCGCACAGAATTTCACTTGCCTCGCGGGCAGTATACATGCTGTTGTTCAAAATCTTCAGCTTGATCAGCTCGCGTGCTGCCAGGCAGTCATTCACAGCCTGAATCACAGCTTCATCGATCTCGCCTTTGCCGATCTGGAATACGGGGTCCATAGTGTTTGCCTTGCCACGCAGGGTTGCACGCTGTTTGCTTGTCAGCATAAATATTGTCCTTTCTCTTAAAACGAATCGTTTACTTCTTATTGTATATGTTTTCCACCTGTGAATCACTTCACGTGGAAAAATCGCGTTATTTCAAAAATTCCGGCATTTCCTGTGCCAGCTTTTCCATTGCACGGCCACGATGGCTGACTGCGTCCTTTTCGTCCGGGGTCAGCTGTGCATAGCTGCGCAGTTCGGTGTTGGGGCGGGTCGTACCGTCCGACAGACCACACTGGCTGGGAATAAACAGCGGATCATAACCGAAGCCGTAATCACCGGGAAGCTCTTCTTTTGCGATACTGCCCGGGCATTCGCCGGTACACAGCAGACTGCGGCCGTCCGGCATCTGCATACAAACCACGGAAACAAACTTTGCGCCACGATCTTCGGTGGGAACATTCTTCATGTTTTCCAGCAGCTTCACGTTGTTGGCTTCATCGTCACCGTGATGACCGCAGTAACGAGCGCTGAATACACCGGGTTCCCCGTTCAGCGCATCCACGCACAAACCGGAATCGTCTGCAATGGTGGGCAGACCGGTTGCCTTGCAAAATGCTTCTGCTTTGATTTTTGCGTTTTCCGCAAAGGTCAAGCCGGTTTCTTCCGGGTCAATTTCCACAGACAACTCTTTCAGACTGCGCACGGTGTGACCCTGTGCTTCCAGAATACGGCGCAGCTCTTTCAGCTTGCCGGGATTGTTGGTTGCTGCACAAATTTCCATGCTTTACTCCTCCTTGCCCAGCAGACCTTCTGCAAATTCTTCTGCGGAGAAGGGCAGCAAATCTTCCATGCCTTCGCCTACGCCTACAAAGCGTACCGGTAAGCCCAGCTTCTGCTTCACTGCAACCACGCAGCCACCCTTGGCGGTACCGTCCAGCTTGGTCAGGATAACACCGGTAGCACCTGCTGCAGCAATAAACTCCTGTGCCTGACGAATGGCATTCTGACCAGTGATAGCATCCAGAACCAGCAAGGTTTCCACGCTGGCACTGGGAGCAGCCTTTTTCACGCTGCGGCTGATTTTGCCCAGCTCGTCCATCAGGTTCTTCTTATTGTGCAGACGACCTGCGGTATCGCAAATCACCAGATCATCACCCTTTGCGGCAGCAGACTGCACTGCATCGAAAATGACAGCTGCCGGGTCAGCACCATCTGCACCACGCACGATCGGCACACCGATACGGTCTGCCCAGATATCCAACTGCTCACCAGCTGCTGCGCGGAAGGTATCGCCTGCTGCCAGCAGAACACGTTTGCCTTGCTCTTTATAATAGTTTGCCAGCTTGGCAATGGAAGTGGTTTTGCCTACGCCGTTCACGCCGATGACCAAAATCACAGCGGGCTTGCCGGACAAATCCATCTCTGCATCACAGGTCAGCTGTTCTGCAACCAGTGCTTTCAGCTCTGCCAAAGCCTGCGGACCAGTGCGCAGATGATTCTTCTTCACCCGGTCACGCAGATCGTCCACCATCTGCATTGCCACATCGGCACCGGTATCTGCCAGAACCAGCTGTTCTTCCAGATCATCATACAGATCATCATCAATTTCACTGCCCAGCAGCGTATTGGCGATATTGCCCCAGAAGCCTACACGGCTCTTGGACAAACCGTCCTTGATTTTCTTTTTCTTACCGAAAAATCCCATCTTTTATTCTCCTTTCGATCAGGAAACCAGAGAAGCATCCACATTATCCAAATCCAGACGCAGCAGCTTGGACACGCCATCCTCCTGCATTGTTACACCGTACAACACATCTGCAGCTTCCATTGTACCGCGGCGATGTGTAATTACAATGAACTGGGTTTTATCCGAAATGCGGCGCAGATACTGCGCATAGCGTACCACGTTTGCGTCGTCCAGTGCAGCCTCGATTTCGTCCAGAATGCAGAACGGTGCAGGGTTCACAGCCAAAATGGCAAAGTAAATGCTGATTGCCACCAAAGACTGCTCACCACCGGATAGTGCGCTCAGGTTTTTAATGACCTTGCCCGGAGGTGCAACCTGAATATCGATACCGGCCTCCAGCACATCCGGTGCATCCTCCAACGACAGCGAAGCATGACCACCGCCGAACAGCTCTTTGAAAATGCGTCCGAAGTTTTCGTTAATGGTATGGAAGTTCTCGGTAAAGATACTGCGCATTTCTGCGGAAAGCTCGCTGATCATACGGGTCAGTTCTGCCTTGCTCTTTTCCACATCCTGCACCTGGGTGTTCAGGGTGTCGTACCGCTGACGCACTTCCTTATATTCTTCCACTGCGCCCACGTTTACATGCCCCAGATTTCGGATCTTGCTGCGCAGGTCTGCCACCTGTGCCCGCAGGACAGCCACGTTATCAAACGGAACGCACAGTTTTTCGGCTTCGGATACCGACAGCTGATATTCATCCCACAGCTTGCTGATGGTCTGGTTGTACTCGGCTTCTGCCACAGCTTTGCGTTCTGCGAGTCGTGCCATTTCCTGACTCATACGCTCACGCTCATCTGCGGTTTCCCGCGCACGCTGGTTTGCCTTGGTTTCCGCAGCATCTTTTTCCAGACGGGTCTGGGTTGCGGCACGAATTGCAGTTTCTTTTTCCCGAATCAATGTATCGGATTCGCTCTTTTCGGCACGAATATCTGCAATCTGCTGACGCAGATTCTGGTTTGCCTGACGCAGTGCGTTGATGCTCTTTTCCAAATCTGCCTTGCGATCCTTTGTTTCCGTATTCCGACCACGCAAGCCCTCAATGGCAGTGCGATGTGCTTCGATATCTTTTTCTTTTTCCAGCTTTTTCAGACGCTTTTCGCTCAACTCGTCTGCCATACGGCTGCGGGTCTGCAAAAAGCTGTCATCGCCTTCGCTGATGCTGTCCAGTTCAGCGCTCAGCTTTGTGATTTCTTCTGTCAGACGTGCTTCTTCTTCCGTCTGGCTGACGCTGGTCTGCTGATTTTCCGTAATCTGCTTTTCCAGCATTTCGATTTCGCCGGACAGAATTTCCACAGCGCCCTGCAACTGGCTCAAATGCAGTTTCAGCTGGGTTTCTTCTGTTTCAGCGCGCACAATGTCGTTACCCAGTGTGATAATTTCGCTCTCGGTAGCAACCAGCTCTGCCTTCAATGCATCGACCTGTGCTTTCCACTGATCCGTATCGTCCTGTGCCTGCTGCTGTTTTTTCTGCAAGGCAGCAATCTTTGCTTTCAGCTCACCGATTTCATGCTTGCGGGTAAACAGTCCAGCCGAACGCGCCATACTACCACCGGTAAAGCTACCTCCGGCGTTGACCACCTGACCATCTACTGTGACAACCTTATTATGGTAGCCCAGCTGACGTGCTACAACCGACGCTTCGTTGATGTCCTCTACCACAACGATACGACCCAACAAGTACTGAACGACTTTCTGGTAGCGCGCTTCGCAGCGAACCAAATCGCTTGCCAGCTGTGCCGTACCTGTCAAATTACCACGGAACGTACCGGGCTGAATGGTATCCAGCGGCAGGAATGTTGCGCGACCACCGTGGGTATCCCGCAGGAAAGCAATCGCAGCTTTTGCCGCAGATTCGCCTTCTACGACAACATTTTGCAGCGCAGCCCCCAGTGCGGTTTCGATTGCCATTTCGTAGCCTTCTTCTACCGACAAAATACTGGATACTGGGCCTACAATCCCGCGCAGACGGTGCGCTTCTGCTGCACGCATCACGCTCTTAACCGACTGCTGGTAGCCGTCCATATTCTTTTCCAAATCCCGCAGCACCTGAATGCGCTGTTCGGCAGCATCCATTTCGCGGTCAATACGCTGTTCGGCTTCGTCTGCATCATCCAGACTCTTTTTGCGGGCTTCCAGCTTCATGCGCACACCACTGCGCACATTTTCCAGCTGGTCTTTTTCCGCTTTTATTTTTTTCAGATAAACAACGGTATCGTTGTAGTCCTCCTGCATGGTCTGCAAGTCCGCCTGCTTTGTGTTGCGTTCTTCGCTTGCATGGGTCAGACGTTCCTGTGCAGCAACTGCGGCAGATTGCGCAGCAGCCGCTGCCACACGACAGGCAGTCTGCTGATCGGTCATGCGTGCCAGCGTTGCAGTTACTGCGCCTCTGCGCTCACCGGATGCCAGATTCTCCTTTTGGATTTGTTCCAGCGTTTCCTCCGAGCGGGTAATCTCCGCATTCAATGCTTCGATTTCCTTTTCAATGGCATGGATTGCCGCTTCGTGACTGCTGATTTCAATATGCAGATTTTCGCGGTTTTCTTCACCGCGCGCGATTTCTTCTTCCAAATCATAAGCCGAGCGTGCGTTGTGGGCAATGTCGTTTTCCAACACTGCAATCCGGCTTGCGCTGCTGCCCATCTGCTCGGTGATGCTGCGGATATCCCCGTTCAGGCGCTCAATTTCCATTGTCAAACGCTGCGCCTGGGTGCGGATCTCCTCAGCCTCTGCTTCTGCGGCACGATTCGCCCCATCCAGGCGATCGTAATCTGCCGCAGCGGTTTCATATTTATGCTGCTGGTCACGAACGGTTTCCTTTGCACGGCGTACGCTGTCGACCCACAGAGTCACTTCCAAGCCTTTGCGCTGCTCGCTCAGTTCCAGGAACTTCTGTGCCTTGGCGCTTTCTTTTTCCAGCGGTTCCACACGGCTTTCCAGCTCGCCCAGAATATCCCGCAGGCGCTCCAGATTTTCCTCTGCCGAATGTAACCGCCGTTCCGCTTCGTTTCGGCGATAGCGGTACTTGGCAATACCAGAAGCTTCCTCAAAAATTTCACGGCGTTCGCTGCTCTTAGCACCCACGATTTCGGCAATGCGACCCTGACCGATGACAGAATAACCATCACGACCCAAGCCCGTATCTAAAAGCAGCTCGTATACGTCCTTCAAACGGCAGTGCTGTCCGTTGATGCTGTATTCACTGTCACCGCTGCGGTAATATTTGCGGGCAATGGTCACGTCGTCTGCATCCACATCCAGCATACGGTCCTGATTATCCAGCGTCAGCTTCACGCTGGCAAAACCCATTGCGCCGCGCATCTGGGTACCGCCAAAGATGACGTCCTCCATTTTGCCGGCACCGCGCAGCTGCTTAGAGCTGGTTTCGCCCAAAACCCAGCGGATTGCATCGGAAATATTACTTTTACCGGAACCGTTCGGACCCACAACGCCGGTGATGCCCTGACCCACGGTGATCTTGATTTTATCCGGAAAGCTCTTAAAGCCCTGGATTTCAAGTTCTTTCAGTACCATAACTTCCTCTTTATTATGCTTCCTGCACCAGCCCCATCAGCTTCAATGCTTCGCGTGCTGCGTGCTGTTCTGCTGCTTTCTTGCTGCGACCCTCACCGGTTGCCACACGGTTCGAATTCAGGTAAACGCCAACCACAAAACGCTTGTCGTGGTCGGGACCGGTTTCGCCCTCCAGCACATAACGCAGCTTTTCTTCCGGGTTTGCCTGTACCACTTCCTGCAGGCGGGTCTTATAATCGTCCTCAGCGTGCTTGCCCTCGGTAAGGAATCCCAGAATAAAGTTCTTTGCCACTTCCATACCGCCGTCCAGATACAGGGCAGCGATCAGTGCTTCAAACGCATCCGATACCACGCTGGGGCGGGTACGACCGCCACAACGCTCTTCGCCTTTGCCCAGACGCAGATAATCGCCCAGATGGATTTCCTGCGCAAACTGGAACAGCGCATCCTCGCTGACCAGACTTGCACGGGTGCGGGTCAAATCGCCTTCCGGGCGGTCAAATGCATGGAACAGGTAATCCGCACTTACCAGTTCCAGCACACTGTCGCCCAAAAACTCCAGTCGCTCATTGTGCTTGACCGGGGTACGGCTTTCGTTGGCGTAGCTGGTGTGGGTCAGCGCCGTCAGCAGAAGTTCAGGATTTTTGAATTGATATCCAACGATCTTTTCCAAAGGATGGCTCATGTTTCGCTCCTCTTTTTCCTTATTCTCAGCGGTCTGCTTCGTTTTCATGGATCTGCTTCTGGCTGGTCTGCATTTCATCCAACGCCGCCTGCATGGTACCGCACAAATCATTTTCCACACAGGTCTTTGCCTGACGGATGGCATTCTTGATTGCCTTTGCACTAGAAGAGCCGTGTGCTTTAATCACCGGACATTTTGCACCCAGCAGCGGTGCGCCGCCAACTTCTTCCGAGTCCATCTTCTTTTTCAGGCTCATCAGATCTTTTTTCAGCAGCAGTGCGGCTACCAGACCGCCGGGGGTGCGCTTGAACGCATCCTTCAGCATACTGATGATCATTTTTCCCATGCCTTCGCTCAGCTTCAGGATCACGTTGCCGGTAAAGCCATCACAAACTACAACGTCTGCCTTGCCCATCGGCACATCACGGGGTTCGATATTGCCCATAAAGTGAATACCGGGGGTCTGGCGCAGCTGCTTGTTGGTTTCCTGATACAAAGCAGGACCCTTGGAGTCTTCTGCGCCGTTGTTTGCCAGACCAACGATGGGGTCAGCAATGCCCTGTACCTTCTTCATATAGCAGGTACCCATGACGCCAAACGCCGTCAGCATTTCGGGGCGGCACTCTGCATTCGCACCGCAGTCCACCAACAGATAATTCTTGTCACGGCTAGGCACAAGGCTTGCCAGCGCAGGGCGCTTGATGCCTTTCAGTGTACGCAGAATCAAGCTTGCACCAACGTGCAAAGCGCCCGTGCTGCCTGCGGAAACGAATGCATCGCCCTCGCCGTTTTTCAGCATATTCATGCCGACGACCATGGGAGAATCCTTTTTGCGGCGGATTGCCCGCGCAGGCTCATCGTGCATATCAATGTTTTCGCTGCAATGTACCAGCGTGATACCTTCCAGCGAAATATTTTTTTCCTGTGCCAGCGCACGCAGGGTGGGTTCATCGCCCAGACCTACGATTTCCACGCCATATTCTTTCACAGCCTGTGCTGCGCCTTCCAGCGGGGCGAGCGGAGCATTGTCGCCGCCCATCATATCCAACAGAATTTTCATTTTGCTTTACTCCCTTCCGGTGGGATCAGCCGTTTTTGCGAGCCTTCTCCCAGGTTTCAAAACTGGCTACAGCGCGGTTGGCCACAGCCATATAACGCTCACGCTTATCACGGGGGCGGTTTTCCAGCGGGGGCAGGATACCCATATTGGCGCCCATAGGCTGGAAGTCCTTGTTGGGGCTTGTGATATAACGTACCAGTGCGCCGCACATGGTATCATTCGGGGGTGCAGTCCAAGCCTTGCCAGTCAGCTTGGCGTACAAGCTGCGTGCTGCCAGCAGACCGCAGGCTGCACTCTCCATGTAACCCTCAAAACCGGTAATCTGTCCGGCGAAGAACACATTGGGGTGCTCCCGCAGATTCAGGCTGTCCATCAGCACCTGCGGGCTGTTCAAAAACGTATTGCGGTGCATGACACCGTAACGCACGAACTCCGCATTTTCCAAACCGGGAATCATAGAGAACACACGCTTCTGCTCGCCGAATTTCAGATTGGTCTGGAAACCGACAATGTTGTACAGAGTGCGCTCCTGATTTTCGGCACGCAGCTGCACGTTTGCCCAGGGGCGATGTCCGGTATTGGGGTCTTTCAAACCAACCGGGCGCAGCGGACCATAGCGCATGGTATCTGCACCACGACCTGCCATGACCTCAATGGGCATACAGCCTTCGTATACGGTCAGACCGCCGTCCTTTTTGCTTGCATCCGGCTGGTCGAAATCGTGCAGAGGTGCACGCTCAGCATTGACCAGCTCTGTATGGAAGGCTTCATACTCTGCCTTGTTGAAGGGGCAGTTCAGATAGTCAGCCTCGCCGCGGTCATAGCGGGATGCAGCAAACACCTTGTCATAGTTCAGGCTTTCTGCCGTAACGATGGGTGCTACTGCATCATAGAAGTTCAGGCGTGCATCGCCGGTCAGATTTGCAATCGCATCTGCCAGCTTGCCGTCGGTCAAAGGTCCGGTTGCCACCAGAATAGGTGCATCCTCCGGGATGGATTCCACCGGCTCACGAATGACCGTGATGTTCGGTTCTGCCTCTACCATACGGGTCACTTCTGCGCTGAACAAATCGCGGTCAACCGCCAGCGCACCGCCAGCCGCCACACGCGCGGTTTCTGCTGCTTCCAGCAAACGGCTGCCCATCAAGCGCATTTCTGCTTTCAGCAGACCGGATGCAGAGTCCAAGCGCTCTGCCTTCAGGCTGTTGGAGCAAATCAGCTCCGCAAAGCCCTCTGCGGTATGTGCGCAGGAAAAACGCACAGGCTTTTGCTCATACAGGGTTACCTGTACCCCCTGAGACGCCAGCCACAAAGCAGCTTCGCTGCCTGCCAGACCTGCGCCCAGGACTGTTACTTTATATTCACTCATTGATTGTTTCCGCCTTTCGGTACGGGCATTTCAAAGCCGCAGCCTTCCTTTGCGCAGTACAGCTTCTGTCCTTTGCGGAACAGGGTTGCGCCGCATTTTTCGCACTTGGTGGGCACGGGCTCATCCCATGTCATAAATTCACATTTGGGGTAATTTTCGCAGCCGTAATAGATGCGTCCCTTTGCGCTCTTACGCTGCAGCATTCTTCCGCCGCAACGCGGGCACAAACCGCCGGTATCCTTGACCAGACGCTTTGCATTGCGGCAATCCGGGAAACCGGAGCAAGCCAGGAACTTACCGTAGCGACCGGTCTTAATCACCATCGGACGACCACACAGCTCACAGATTTCTCCGCTGGGCTCATCCGGCACTTTGATTTTCTTGCCTTCCATGGCTTTTTCTGCAGCCTGCAGGCTGTCATCGAATTTCTTGTAGAACTCGTCTACGACTTCGCGCCAGTTCTCGCTGCCGTTTTCCACCTTATCCAGTTTTTTCTCCATCTCAGCAGAGAAATCCACGTCCACAATATTGGGGAACTGCTCCAGCATCAGGCTGTCTACCGTACGGCCCAGCAGAGTCGGCTTGAGCTTCTTTGCCTCACGCTCCACATAGCCGCGGTCGATGATGGTGGTAATGATGGGTGCATAGGTAGAAGGGCGACCAATGCCGTTTTCTTCCAGCGCACGAATCAGGCTTGCTTCGGTGTAGCGTGCCGGCGGCTGGGTAAACTTCTGCTCGCTCATCAGTTTTTCCAGCTTCAGCTCCTGACCTTCGGTCAAGGGCGGCAGTGCAGTTTCCTTCTTTTCCTTATCGTCGGCAGCTTCCTCGTACAGAACGGTAAAGCCGTCAAATGTCACGGTAAATCCGCTTGCACGGAAACGGTAATTTCCTGCCGTGACGGTTACGCCAACCGTATCCATCTGGCAGTCTGCCATCTGGCTCGCCATAAAGCGGCTCCAAATCATACGATACAGCTTTGCGGTATCGCCGCTAATGCTCTTGTCTACCTCGTCAGGGGTCAGGCTGGGTACAGAAGGACGAATTGCTTCATGGGCATCCTGTGCATTGGCTGCGCCACGGGTTTTCCAAGTGCGCTTATAGTTGCACACATAGGCATCGCCGTAAGCACCGGTGATATATTCCTTCGCAGCTGCCACAGCTTCGTCCGAAACACGCAGACTGTCGGTACGCATATAGGTAATCAAACCTGTCGTGCCGTGTCCCGCAATTTCCACGCCTTCGTACAGGGTCTGTGCTGCACGCATGGTGCGGGTTGCGGTAAAGCCCAGACGTCGGCTGGCTTCCTGCTGCAGAGTACTGGTGATAAACGGCGGAGTAGGTGCCTTGGAACGCTTGCCCTTTTTCAGCTCGGATACCACATAGTGTGCACCCTGCAAGCCCGCTTCGATTTCCCGTGCTTCGGCTTCGTTCTTCGGCTGCAGCTTAGTACCGTTCACATCGCTGTGCAGGCGTGCGGTATATTTGCTGCGTCCCGCAGACAATGCGGCATCCACGTTCCAATATTCTTCCGGCACAAAGGCTTCGATTTCCTTTTCCCGGTCATCAATCAAACGAACGGCTACGCTCTGCACACGTCCGGCAGATAGGCCACGGCGAATCTTGCGCCACAAAAACGGGCTGAGCTTGTAACCGACCAAACGGTCCAGCACACGGCGTGCCTGCTGTGCATCCACCAAATCCTGATAGATAGCACGGGGATGGGACATACCTTCCTTGACACCCTTCTTGGTGATTTCATCAAAGGTCACACGGTTGCTTTCGGTGGGGTCCAGACCCAGCACATTTGCCAGATGCCAGCTGATGGCTTCTCCCTCGCGGTCCGGGTCAGTTGCGAGCAGTACGCCGTCGGATTTTTTTGCCGCAGCTTTCAGCTCTTTGATCAGCTTCTGTTTGCCTTTGATATTGATATACTGGGGCTCATAATTATTTTCCACATCAATGCCCAGCTTGGATGCCGGCAAATCCCGGATATGGCCCATGCTGGCGGTGACGTTATAATCTTTACCCAGATATTTTCCGATAGTTTTTGCCTTTGCAGGCGACTCTACAATCACTAATTTTGCCATTTACCTTGTTCCTCTCTTTCCCATTGCGGTTCGAGGTCACTTCAAAATATATCGCTGCCCCGGCTGAGATAAAATCCAGCCTGACAGTTCAAGACTCGTTAAGGCGACCAGCAATGCCCCAATGGGCATACCGGTCTTTTCTGTCAGTTCTTCCAGACCGACAGGGCGTGCACCCACACAGGCCAGCACTTTCCGTGCATTCGGGCTCAATTCTGGTTTTGGTGCATCGCAGGGAGCCGGGGTCTGTTTCTGCGCCTTGTTCTGCGCAAGACCCATCTGCTCCAAAATATCATTTGCTTCGGTAACCATATGTGCCTTACCGGCTTTCAGCAAGGCATTGGTTCCCACAGAAAGCGGCGAATAAATGCTGCCGGGTACTGCATACACCGGTCTGCCGTATCGCTGCGCATGATTTACGGTGCTCATCGTACCGCTGTGTTCTCGGGCTTCCAGCACAACCAACACCATCGACAAAGCTGCGATGATGCGATTGCGCTGTAAAAATGTCACCCGATAATCACAGTTTGCCCCGGGGGCATACTCGCTGATCACCGTACCGTTTTCTTCCATCTTTCCACGCAGTTCTGCGTTGGTTGACGGATATGTTTTGTCAATAGGAACACCCTGTACGCCAATGGTCGGCGCACCGGCTTTGATGGCAGCACGATGGCTGACACCATCCAAACCATCTGCCAGACCACTGACAATCACAGCACCGCTTTCTGCCAGTGCCGTACCAATATCCTGTGCTGCTGACACCCCATAAGGCGTAGGCTTGCGTGTACCGACCATACCCACCATGTAGCGGGTATTCAAATGGCGCACATCACCTGTGCAGTACAGCACCAGCGGCGGGTCAGATATACGGGATAGTGCCAGCGGGTATTCCGCATCTTCGAATGTCAGGATTTGGATACCGGCATCCTGACATTCCTCCCACAAGGGAATATAATCTGCCGGTGTGGTCGGCTGTTTTTTCCAGCGTTTCCATGCGGCAGGACCGATATTTTTCCGAAACTGCTCGGTATCACGGTCCTCCCACAAGGCAGCGGCCGAACCGTAGATATCCAGCAAAGTGCCTGCATGGCTGCTGCCCGGACCAATCAGATGCGCCATCCACAGCCAGTACAATACCGGCTCATAGGTTATTTCCGATTCGGGCATAGCACCATATTCCGCCAGATATTCCAGCGGTGTGTCCGAGCCGGTCACAGTCCCGCTCCACGGAACTGCCACAGCAGAACGCTGCCTGCAATGCCTGCATTCAGGCTCTCTACGCGGTCGGTCATGGGAATGCGCACTGCACTGTCGCAGGCATCAATGGTTTCCTGCGTCAGACCCTGACCTTCGCTGCCAATCACGACACAAACGCCGTTCGGCTGCTCCGGGGATACCGCACTCAGCGGCTGAGAGTTATACAATGCTGCTGCCAGACAGGCTACGCCTTTTTCTCGCAGCGTACCGATCACTCCCACCAAATCATCGGTTTCCAGAATGGGCATCCGTGCTGCTGCACCCATAGATGCACGCAAAGTCTTGCCGCTCCAAGGAGATGCACAGCCCGCACCCAAAATCACAGCATCAAAACCAAAGGCGGCTGCACTGCGCAGCAAAGTACCCACGTTGCCGGGGTCCTGCACACGCTCCAGCGCCAGATAGTGTCCGCCATTTTTCAGGATTTCCGCGCCGCAGCGGGGAATCTCAAACACACCGAAAACACCCTGGTTGGCCTGAACGCCCGCCAGCTTTTCCGCTACATGTTCCTGAATGAGATAATGTTCGCCTGGCAGCGCCGCCAGCTCCGGCGCTTTCGCGAGGGCACGTTCGGTATAATATAATACCTTTAATAGGGTGCCCTTGGCAAGTTCCGGGCAGAGCTTTAAGCCCTCCGCCAGAAAAGCGTTTTCGCTTTGACGGAAGGCTGCACTGCTCGCCAACTTGCAAGCGTATTTGATTTTCGCATTGTCACGGCTGGTGATGATAGGGTTTTCCTGCATAGGTCCACCGGCCTTTCCAGGGCAATTTCAAAGTGAAATACCCCATAATACAAAAGTGACGCCCGCGTGTAGGCGGGCGTCGGCTTTGTTTTGTTTGGTTTTTACCGCCCAGCTTTAAATCAAGCGTTCTTGACGGAAGCGACCAGAGCCTCGAAGCTCTTGGGGTCGTTGATAGCCATCTCGCTCAGCATCTTGCGGTTCAGCTCGATGCCGGACTTCTTCAGGCCAGCCATGAAGGTGCTGTAGTTCATGCCCAGAGGACGAACTGCATTGTTGATGCGGGTGATCCACAGGTTGCGGAACTGACGCTTCTTCATGCGGCGGCCAGCCAGAGCGTAGTTGCCGCTCTTCATGACCTGCTGCTTAGCCATCTTAAAGTGCTTGCTCTTGGAGCCGTAGAAGCCCTTAGCCAGCTTCAGCATCTTCTTACGACGTTTGTGAGTCATGGTTGCGCCCTTAATACGTGCCATTGTTTTCTATCTCCTTTATGATTCAGGTAAAAGTCTAATTCGGTCTTTTGAAACGATGATTAGCCGTAGGGCAGCATGCGCTTCACAGCAGCTGCGTTGGTAACATCAACGTAGCTGGGCTGACGGTAACCACGGGTGGTCTTGGTGGTCTTCTTGGTCAGGATGTGGCGGCGGTATGCGTGACCGCGCTTGATCTTGCCGTTCTTGGTCAGCTTAAAGCGCTTCTTTGCGCCGGACAGGGTCTTCAGTTTCATCTTAGCCATTTTGTGTGTCCTCCTAAAGTTTACTTGTTCGAACTGGGGCTAAACAGCATCGTCATGGTACGGCCTTCCATCAGGGGAGGCTTGTCGCACGAAGCGCCCGTCAGGGCCTGTGCAAAATTACGCATGACCTCGGCGCCCAGGGCAGTGTGTGCCATTTCACGACCGCGGAAACGAATGGATGCCTTCACTTTGTGTCCACTGGCAATAAATTTTGCCGCCTGATTCACTTTCGTGTTGAAGTCATTGGTGTCGATGTTCAGGGAAAGACGAACTTCCTTGACTTCGATTACCTTCTGGTTCTTCTTGGCTTCTTTTTCCCTCTTCTGCTTTTCGAAACGGTACTTACCGTAGTCCAGGATCTTGCACACCGGGGGCGTTGCCTGCGGTGCGATTTTAACCAGGTCCAGGCCTGCTGCTTCAGCTGCAGCCAAAGCGTCACGAGTGGACATAATGCCCAGCTGTTCGCCGTCTGCACCAATCACGCGAACCTCGCGGTCGCGGATGCCTTCATTGATCTCCGTCTCTTTGGATTTTCCTGCGGTAGCGATTGGAATACACCTCCATTAAACAATACTGAATGTGAATATAAAGCAAAACGCGGCCACCCATTCGGGCAGCCGCGCAGTATCTTCTCAGGACCGCACAAGGCGGAACCAGTCTGATAGCCCGTGGCATCTGTTTGCCAACAAGGCGAGCGCGGCTGACATATAGCCGATTGCTGCTTTCTTTACCCAACCAGTATACTCTCGCCACAGTGCCCTGTCAAGCTTTTTTTGCTGTTACTCCAATTCTTTTTTCTGTTTTTCAGATTTCGATGAGTTTCCCCAGCGCAAAGGAGTAAATGCCCTTATAGCTTACCTTTTTGGGCGCAAAGCGCTTTTCTATCGCAGCCGCATACAGTTCCAACTGTGCACTGTACGAAGCACGCAGCTGCGCAGGATCTTTGCTGCGGTCGGTCTTGTAATCCAAAAGCTCCAGATGGTCGGGATATTCCAGCAAAACGTCTGCAATGCCCTGCACCATCACCACGGCTTCGCTGTCCGCCGGGCCATCCGGCAAACGGGATGCCGGCAACCCTGTGATGAAATCGTACTCTCGATAGACCTTTTCCGCATTGCAAATGCGCAGGAATGCTTCTCCCTGCGCAAAAGTACGCACCTTTTCCATATCCAGCGCATCTGCGGTGTCCTGCGTCATCAAATGCGCTGCCAACTGACGGTCACGCTCGGATGCAATCGCCTGTATCAGCGATTCTTCGCGTTGCGCTGCCGCAGTTTGCAGCAAAGCGAAATCTGCGTGTTCCAAAAATGCGTGCAGTGCCGTACCCATTTCAGCCGCAGTCATACCCGCAGCAGACATAAAGCCCGGGCGTTCCAAAACAATATCATCCCGCTGATGCACCAAACTGGTCACGCTGACTTTCACCGGAACATTCACTTCGTTCTGATCCGGGTACTGCCAAGCAAAGCTATCCAAGATACGCTGTACTTGCTCCGCATCCGGCGGCATCGTGGGTTCATCTGTATGATTGGTTTCATCCTCCGATTCCGGTTCGGGTGCTTCTTCCAGCAAAACAGTCATGGGGCTGCCCGCAGGCTGAAGCGGTACTGTGGCAGCAGCTTCGGTACCTGCTGCTTCAGAGGGAACACGCAGTACGCCTGCATCCGGATGCTGCAGCAGTGCTGCCAGAATCCAATCCGAGAATCGGCTGGCATGATGCAGATATTCCTCGCCCATGCCCGCACTCAAGCGCAGCGCGGTTTTCTCGATGGAATTTTCCGGCTTTTCCAGCGGAATAGTCATAAACAGCATATCCTGTGCACGGGTCAGCGCTACATATAATAGACGCATCTGCTCACTGCGTGTTTCGGCTTCAATGGTGCGGCGAATCTGCGTCTTTTGTACCGTAGGGTACAAACCACCGGGACCACGCAATGCCAAACCAAAGCCTTGATCTCGATGCAGCAGTACAGGATGCTTGATATCATCCATATTAAAACGGTGCGCCAAATCTACCACAAATACCGCCGGGAACTGCAAGCCCTTACTGCCGTGAATCGTCATCAGCGACACACAGCCCTGCTTGCCCTTGCCGGAGGTTGCTCCTGTCAGACCACGTGCTTTCTGGGTGGATTCAATGACACGAATCAAGGTGCCAAGACCTGCCGTACCTGCTTCGGATGCCCATGCGGCAAAACGGCGTACTTCTTCCCGACGGCGCACGCCTTCCGCCCCAGCACCCACAGCAGCCAGATAACCTGTGCGTGCAAAAACTTCTTCCAGCAGACGGTCTACTGGCATACTGCGGGACAATCCGCGCAAGGTATCCAGTTTCTCATAGAAGGAACGGCACTTTTCTGCAAACGCATCCTCGCCTCCCTCCTGCACCACAAACACCAGTGCGCCGTACAGGCTGCATTTCTTTTTTGCAGCACGCAATTTCAGCAAATCGTCATCCGTAAAGCCAAACAGCTCGCTGCGCATCGCTGCTGCCAGTTCAATATTACGCGCTGGGTTATCAATCACACGCAACAGCGCAATCAAGGGGCGCACCTGCGGTGCATCCAAAAGGTCTTCTGCTGTGGCTGCATAACTGGGAATCTGCATATTCTGCAGCGCCTTGATATAGGCGGCAAAGTTATTTCGGGTAGAAACCAGAATGCAGCAGTCCTCATAGCGAATGGGGCGTGTACCATCTTTGCAGCGCACCTGTGCTTTTTCTTCATTCACCAAGCGATAAATACGCTGGGCTACCCACTCTGCTTCTGCCTCCGGGGATTGCGCCTGTAACACTGCAGCTTCTACCCGTCCGGCATATTCACCGGGCGCGCCGCACACCAAACGCTGACCGTCGCCATACACCACATCGCCCAAATCTGCACGCATGACCTGCGTAAAGATAAAGTTGATGCCGTCAATCACTGCCGGAGCACTGCGGAAGTTCGCATCCAGCGCAAGGCTGGCAGGAGTTCCCTGTCCAATTTCCGAGCGAGGACGTGCGCCGCCCACCAAAGGCGCATAAGACTGCTGGCGCTGTAAAAAGATGTGCGGTTCTGCCTGACGGAAACGGTAAATACTCTGTTTCAAGTCGCCGACAAAGAACAAATTATCTCCGCCAGGTGCTGCCAGACAGTTATACAGCGCATCCTGCAAAGCATTGGTGTCCTGATATTCGTCTACCATGACCGCATCAAAGGACGTACTGATTTGCTCGCACAATGTTGTGCGGCAGCCTGTCGGGTCCTGCATCACAGCCATTGCTTTTCGCACAGGGAGAATCTTTCCGTTTGCATCATGGATATCTGCCGGCTTTCGCAATAGTCGTAAAGCCAACTGCTCCATATCACCAAAGTCCAGAATTTTCCGTTCCAGCTTCTTTTCATAATAGCGAGATGCAAAATCCCGTTCCGCCTGTGCCAACGCTTCCAGCATCGGTAAAGCGGTTTCCCGGTCCGACTCAATCTCCGCAAGGCTCGCCGGAATCCAATCCAGCATATCCTCGCAGGCTTCTTCTGCCAAATCACCTGCCAGCTTTACAGTTTCCTTGCGGTCACCATACAGGCGTTTGCGGGTACTGCGCCCACCGGGGTGCACTACCGATACATCCCGATAGGGTGCTAGCATGGCGTCCAAGCCATCCCAATCCTGCGCCTGTGCCAGCTGTTCTGCCTGTTGGTAGAACAAAATGCCGGATTCCAAATCTTCCTGAATCCAGATGAATTTTTCTTTTGCCTTCTCGGCAGCTTTTTCCTGTGCGGCAGCTGTCTTTTTGCTGAGGCGAGCTTCTTCCATCACTGCAACCATGTCTTCTTTGGAACAGGTCAATGCCTGCTGTAAGTTGACCAGCAGTTTCTGGCATCGGTCCGCTACCGCCTGCAAGGTTTCCACATAGCCATCACTTTCGGCAAAACCGTTGGGGTGCCGCCAGCTTTCCAGATAAACTTCCAGACATTGGTCGGGGTCTGGCAAAACCTGCAAAAATAGATACAGCTGTCCAATTGCTTCACAAGCTGCTGCATCGCTGCGTCCACGGCCGTACAAATCGGCAAAATCACAAAACGCCGGAACCGAAACCATTTCTTCCATGGTTTCCGCCATCGCTGCATCCCACAGCTCCTGTGCCTGACCGGGGTCTGCTGGCTGGAATTCTGCCGGAATATCCAGCTGAGCAAAATGCTTGTGCAGCAAATCCATACAGAATGCGTCCACCGTGCAAATAGACGCACGCTGCAACAGCATCCGCTGACGGCGCAGCCGGGTATTGCCCGGGTCTTTTTTCACTTCTTCCGCCAAGCGGTTGCCGATACGGGCACGCAGCTCGGCTGCTGCCGCATTGGTAAAGGTAACGATCAAAAGGCGGTCCGCCTCTACCGGATGCTGTTCATCCAAAATCAGTCCTACTGCACGCTCGGTCAGAACAGCGGTTTTACCACTTCCCGCTGCCGCACTTAACAGCAGCGCACCGCCGCGGTCTTCAATCGCAGCCTGCTGCGCCGGGGTCCATTTTGTTTCAGACATTTTCTTTCCCCTCCTGCTGCTTTTTCTCGGTTTGAGTGCTTTCGTCTTCCGGTTCCGGAATCGGCTCGCCAAACGGGTCCTTCGGCGCATCCAGCTCCCGCTCATCAAAGCCCTTTTCGTGGCGGCAAATCAGCGAAAAATCACAGAAGCGGCAGCTGTCTCGATTGGAAGTACGCAGCGGCTTTGCTTCGATTCTACCTGCATACAATTCTGTTGCCATATCCGTGACCAGCGTTTCCATGTGCTGACTGATACGGTCCAGTTTTGCACCGTCCGCCAGATACTTTTTCTTGCGGGGATTAGGCTTTCCATTTTGGAAGTCAAAAGGCAGATATCGCCCGGTTTCTTCCGCATCCATCGCATGATAGACTCGCGGCAAATCATTGACCAGACCATCCAGCTTACAAACGGGAGCAGGTGCTGCATTACGCTTTGTCTGTTCTGGGCTGCCATCTGCCAGCAGATACAACACGCCTGCGGGTTTTGCCCCAGTAAAGTGACCACTTTCATCCTTTGTGAGGGTGAACAAATACAAAAGCATCTGACAATCCAGACCGCAGTACACTTCTTTCAAATCAAAGGATTTTGTACCGGTCTTGTAGTCCACCACACGCACCCACTGCTGACCATCCGCATCAGTCCAAGTGTCGGCACGGTCCACCGTACCGATAATTTCCACCGTTCTGCCATTGGGTAGTTGATAAATCTGGGGCGGCAAGCAACCCGAACCCTTACCGATACCCAATTCGCAAGCCGCCGGGGCAAAACTGCCCTGACGCTCCTCATCCCGCAAATAAACCAAAAGTCCGGACAAGCTGCGCTTCAATCGACGAATCAAGTAAGCAAATCGTGCCGTCGAGTCCGGCATATACAGCCGTACATATTCATCCGTCAGTCGGCTGGCAAGTTCTGCGCACTGTTCGTCTGTCATTTCCGGCAAGGGAGCAGGTTTCCAATCCGAATAGGGATTGGGCTGCGGGTCTAGCGCCATCTGCAAAACCCAGTGCATCAGGCTGCCGCTATGGTTGGGTGTCAGTTCTGCTTTCTGGCGGGGACGCAGCCCCAATACATATTGTAAGAAATATCCGTAGCGACAGCTGTAATACTTTTCCATCTGGCTGGGCGAGATACGCACTGCATTGCCCAGCATTTCTGCCATGGTGTCCAAATCCAGAATCTCACAGGGTTTATCCTGTGCGGTACGGCGCATCGCCGCCAAAATATCCGTTGTTTCCGGCTGCCTTTGCAGGGCAGCATACAGGTCAGCGGTTTCCTGGTCATTGTTATTCCAGATACCGCCCAAATGGTCCAGCGCTGCCGCCGGGGTTGAAGCATAATCCAGCGGAACGAATGTAGGCTCTTTCAGTCCATTCGTACGCAGCATTTCCAGCGCACCAGTCAAGGGTAAAGCCTGACCTTCCGGCCAGCTGAGCCACAAGCCCTTGCTGGATGCCGTCAGTGCTTTATAAAAACAAATCTGTTCACGCACTGCGCGGTTTTCAAAAGAGTCCGGCAAATCCACATCCTGCGCCATTAGCTGATCCCGGTCTGCATGGGTCAAAAGTCCCCGATCTCCGGGTGCCTGCGGAAATTCATTTTCCGCCAAGCCCAGCACAAACACATATGCCGGGTCATCCAGACGCATTTTACCAGCTGAGGTAAAAATCACAGCGTCCATCATCTGCGGGATATGGCCCAAATCCGAGCTGCGCAGCAGCAGCTGGAATAGTTCCGCATACTCGCTGCCATTCAGCACTTCGCTGCCCAAAAGGTTGGTCATCTGGTTCAGCAGCTGCATCACGATATTCCACTCACGCGCTGCTTCCTGTGCAGCAGGAATACCTTCCCGCTGGCGCAGCTGATCTGCCAGCTGCTGCTGGCATTCTTCTGCACCTAATTCTTTCAGGCACAAATACAATGCTTTGCTCAGCGCAGCAGCATCTGCATCCTTGGCACGGGTGCGCAGCTTTTCAATAATAGGCTGCAGTTTCTGCCGTGCCTGCTCTGCCAGCTCCAAATCTTCTTTTTCTTCCTCAGTCACGCGCGTTGCTTCGCCAAAGCCCTGCGGATTTCGATTAAACGGCTGCTGCCAATCTGCACGACGAGGGCTCCAGGTATACACATAGTTGTCCAGTGCACAAATCTGCCGCTCGGTCAGACTGCACAGACCAGTTTTTGCCAGTGACGCCATATTTTCGTTGTAGTCGATACCGCGCACCAATCCCAGCAACGCTTTTACCGCACAAGCCGGTGCGCAAAACTCCGGAGTGGTAGCTTCATCACAGTACAGCGGAATCCCCGCCAAACGGAACTCGTACCGAATCGCCGCCTGATAGTCCGGTGTATTGCGGCAAACTACCGCAATTTCTCGATAATGGGTTCCCGCCTGTACCAGATGCCGAATCGCTGCTGCTACCGCACGCACTTCATCGTCCCGATCCGAAGCCGCATACAGGCGGATTTCTTCCGGATTTTTCGGCACATCTTCGCCTTCGCCCTCTTGCTCCAGCCAGTGGGTCAGCGCAGCCAGACCGGGCGCACCCGCATGGCGTAAATCTTCTGTCAAAACGGTTGGCTTTGCCACCGAGATTCCCGCACGGTTTGCCAGCTGTTTCAGACCCAGTGCCAGACGGCGACCGCCGGAAAGCAAACTCAAATCGCCTTCCTGTGCGGGCTGACCGTCTGCGCACAGGGCAACCGTCACCTGCGGCGCAATGGACATCAGCATAGTCAGCAGCCGCTTTTTGGGCGCATTGAAGGTGTCGAACTCGTCAATAAAGATTTCCCGGTCCTGTAAAAACTCCGGCACATTTCCTTCTGAAACTGCTGTTTCCAAGCGGTTTGCCGCACAGGTCAGCCGATCCGAAGGGTCCATACCAGTCTGTGCCAGCAGTGCTTCATAGGTGCCGTAAATCAAAGCCAGTTCTTCCAGCTTTTCCCGACCTGCACCGCACCCCGCCGAAAGCTCAGTCAGCTGTTCAGGAGAAATACCGGCACTCTTGAATTCATCAATGGTCTCGGCAGCCAGACTGCAAAATGCTGCACTGCGCCGATGGCGGCGATAATGGCGTACCTTTTCGCCCAGCTCGGTCATGGCACGGCGTACCAGCACCGCACGTCCTGCATCGCTCAGCGTCGGCAGAGCCGAACCGCCACAGGCGGACAAAATGCGCTCTGCCAGCGAGGTGAAGGACAAACTCTCCACCATGCCGGAACCCGCATCACCCAGCGTATGATAAATTCGCCCCTCTGTGCTGGAGGTAAACTGCTCCGGCACCAGAAGGATGCTTTTCTTTTTTTGCGCCGCCAGCGCTTCTATCTGTTGGTAAAGCAGGCTGGTTTTTCCCGTTCCTGCCGGACCAAGAATCAAATGCAGCATGATTTTGACCGCCTTTCCCTGTGTGGTATTGTAACATTCATCATATCATATTTTCCCTTTTTCCAGAATACCAAAATGGGCGTCCCATAATTGGGACGCCCATTCCGCTTATGCAGTCTTAACGATTGTCACAAGTGCGCCTATCGAAGCATCAATACAGTGCTGCCCAGGTCTGTACGCCGATCACGCCGTCCACAGACAGACCATGATCCTGCTGGAAATCCCGAACAGCCTGCACAGTCTTGCTGCCCATGATGCCGTCTGTGCTCAGCTGATGACCATGCACATTCAGACGCTCCTGTGCGCTCTTGACAGTTGCGCCGCGACTGCCGTTCACCATGTTGGTGCCGGGGTACTGCTCACCGGGTGCAACTCCTGCTGCATAATGAGCATACAGTGCATTCCAGGTATTCGGACCAACGACGCCATCCATGGTCAGGCCAGTCACACACTGGAAGCAATTCACGGCGGTCTGCGTCTTGGAACCGAATTTGCCATCCACCGACAGTTCCTTGATGCAGCTGTACTTGTTGCGTAGGCCGTTCAGCCAGATCTGAATCAGGGATACATCGGGTCCAGAGTTTCCATTTCGATAGGTTGCGTAATATTCAGGTTTTGCCATAGTGCTATGCACCTCCTCATGTTCACTCTATGCAACAAGGAGATACATTGTGTACGATTCTTTCTTTTTTATTGGTAATTCTTTCCCACCACTCCACAAGTGCGAACCGAACTTCAAAACCGCCAGCCGTTACAACCGCGTTTTCCGATTCTTCTGTATAACTGGCAGTGGCTGCCGAAAGGCATAGTGTCGGGTACAAGCAGCACCACCAATTATGCCCGTTTCCCTCGCCCAACGTAATGCGCAGTGCGTCATAACTACCCGCGGGTAACGTCGCGCCGGGATAATGGGATGTAGTGAAATATCCGTTTTCCATTTCTGCCTTTACCGGCATCGGGCGACCAGCCATGGATAAAATACGTCCCGCTGTATGCGTAATGCGCGGTAAATTGCCTGCCAGAATTTCTTTCGCCGCCTCTTGGTTCGGTGCATTTTTGCACAGACGTGCTGTTTCCTGTAAAACAGCATCCCGCACCCGCAGTTTCAGGCTTTGATCCGCTACGGTATCGCTGGATGCCACAATATGTAGCCGCAAAGTATCTTCTCTCACCTGATCGCATACTGCTGCAAACTGGTTTTGTTTGGCTGCCCACACAAATGCCAATACCAGCCCCAATGCCAAGCTGAGCCAACGGCAAAAATCCTCGTTTCTGTCCATGAAAAATGCCCTCCTTTTTCGAACAATCAAAGGATGGGCATTTTTTCCAAACTTATTCTCTTTTTTGAATCAGCGTTCCACATACGGTCCGCTGGGCAGCGGTGCCGTTACATAAACACGCCGATAGGTCTGACGCAGCTGTTCCGCAGCTTTGTTTGCATCATCCAGAGAAGCATACAAACCAAAGACAGCTGCACCGCTGCCGGTCATTAGAGCGGTCTTTGCACCGCTTTCCATCAATGCTTGTTTAATGACAGGGGTATCCGGGCTGCTGCCTACAGCTTCCAACGCATTGCCTGCTGCAGCACAAACGCCCGCAAAATCGCCCTTGCGCAAAGCAGTGTCTAAACCAGGCACGTCCGGGTGCCAGGGGGATTCCACTGCATCGAACGCCTTAAATGCCGCCGGAGTCGATACGCCCTGCTCCGGCATAATCACTACCATGCCACAGTCCGGCATAGGGGGCAATGCGCACAGCAGATTACCGATTCCCTGCACACGGCAAGTACCACCCATCAAAGCAAAAGGAACATCGGCACCCAAGGGATCACCCAGCGCCAGCAGCTCGCTCATCGACAGCTTGCGGGGCAGTACATCCTCATACAGCTCATTCAGACCAAACAGAACACCCGCTGCATCTGCGCTTCCGCCGCCCATACCAGCCTGTACAGGGGTATTCTTTTCTACCGTAATGGATACGCCAGCATCCAGCCCCGTATAATGGAAAAATGCCCTCGCTGCTTTCAGTGCAATATTGCTATCATCCGCGGGCAAATCGCTGCCCGGCAAAATCAGGCACAACGCATCTGCTTTTTCCAGCGTGATGCGCTCACACAAGGTCAAAGCCTGCATCACCATATCCAAATCATGGTATCCGTTGGGGCGCACGCCAACCACATCCAGCGCAAGGTTCACCTTAGCAGGTGCCAAAACTGTCAGCTTTTCCATACCTACTCCTTTTTTCGATCCATCACAGCCGGAACAACGCCAGCTGTTTGATATCAATGGCTTTTACCGGGCACATTTCGTGGCAGCAAAAACAGCGAATACAATTCTTTGCATGAATTCGGGATTTCCCGTTTTTCATCTCAATCGTATGCTGGGGGCATATTTCCGCACACTTGCCGCAGCTGATACACAGCTTGCGATTCACCACCGGATGGGGTGCCACTCGTTTTTCCACTTCCTGTGCCAGTGGCGCGAAACACTTAGGAATCCGTCCGCCATACGCAAAATCTGTATTTGCTCCGCTGCCGCTCACATAACTGGAAGGCAGCTGCCAACCTGCAATGGGGTGGTAAAAATCTGTATCTCCAACCAAATCCGCCGGGTTGAACCGAGAAGCGCACAATCCGCGCTCGTGACCTGCTGCAAGATACGGTACCCGCATGGGGTCAAGCCCCATCAAACCTGCACAGCAAAGGTCCAGATTCAATAAATCCTCACTGCCCAAAATCATACCTACCTTGCGCGCCGTACCGCCGGCAGGACCATCACCTTCCATACCCATAACAGCATCCAGAACTGCCATATCTGGGCGAACAGTTTCCAGCAAATCAATCAGCATATGACCAAAGCGGTCTTTATCCGGGAACCGCATATGCCATTCTGCTTTTTGCAAGCCGGGAATCGTACCAAACAAATTTTTACAGGCTGCCGTCATGCCGGTCATCACATGGGTTTTGAACTTGGGCAAATCAATGATAAAGTCCGCATCCAAAACCGGCTGCAGCAGGGTAAATTTCTGTACGACCCGACCGTTTTTTACACTGCGTACACCGCTTTCGCAGGCGGTGTAGCATTCCACACCTTCCTGCTCGCAGACATCCCACAAGCCAGACGCTTTATATACCGATTTGATCTGGGCAGGATTATATACACCACCCGAAGAATCTGCCACAATGATTTGCCCCGCACCGCGCTTTTTACAGGCACGAATCACACTGCGCAGAATGGCAGGATGTGTCGTCACCGATTCTTCCGGGGTGTGTTTTGCCAGCAGATTGGGTTTCAGCAAAACATGACTTTTTGCGCCAATCCGCTGTGCTGCCGGCAGTGCTGCAAAAATCTTTTCTACCGCTGCATCACATATATCCGCATCGTAAGATGCCGCACGCAGCAGAACTACTGTTTTTTCCATGCTTATTCCGCCTTGCCCGTGCGTTCTTCCACAAAGGCACGCACACGCTTCATCGCTTCCTGCAAATGCTCTACCGAGTAAGCATAGCTGACACGGCAGTAACCCTCACCGGATGCACCAAAAGCATCACCGGGTACCAGTGCAACGTGCTTTTCCTTCAGCAGGGTTTCGCAGAATTCCTGACTGGTCATCCCCAGCGACTTGATGCAGGGGAACACATAGAATGCGCCCTTCGGCTCAAAGCAGGTCAGACCAATATCGTTAAATGCCTTTACCAGATAACGGCGGCGCTTATCATATTCGTCCCGCATCTGCTCGATTTCGCCGTCGCAGTCCCGCATTGCCACGATTGCTGCATACTGGCTGGTGGTGGGCGCGCTCATAATCGCCAGCTGGTGAATCTTAGTCATCAAACGGATTACCGGTTCCGGTCCGCAGGCATAACCCAAGCGCCAGCCTGTCATGGCATATGCTTTGGAAAATCCGTTAACCACAACTGTGCGCTCTGCCATACCCGGAAAGGCTGCAATCGAAATATGCTTGCTGCCATAGGTCAGCTCTGCATAGATTTCATCGCTCAGTACCATAATATCGGTGCCGCGCAGCACTTCTGCGATTTCCTCCAGATCCTGCTTTTCCATCACAGCACCCGTGGGGTTATTGGGGAAAGGCAAAATCAGCAGTTTCGTTTTGGGGGTAATAGCCGCTTTCAAATCCGCAGCTTTCAGACGGAAATCATCTTCCTGTCGGCAGGCTACCGGAACCGGTACACCGCCTACCAGCGTGGTAATCGGGTCATAGCAGACAAAGCTGGGTTCCGGGATGATCACTTCATCCCCCGGAGATACCAGCGCACGCACACACAAATCAATGGCTTCGCTGCCGCCTACCGTCACCAAAACCTGATGAATCGGGTCATATTGCAGGTTCATGCGGCGCTCCAAATAGCGGCTGATCTGCACGCGCAGCTCCTTCAGACCTGCATTTGCAGTATAGCGGGTACGCCCCATTTCCAGGCTTTCAATGCCTGCGTCGCGAACCACCCAAGGGGTCTTGAAATCAGGCTCGCCTACGCCCAGACTGATGCACTCCGGCATTTCCGCTGCCAAGTCAAAAAACTTGCGGATGCCAGAAGGACGCATTGCTACTGCGCGGGGAGATAACAGACGATCGTAATCTATCACAGTACGGTCAACTCTCTTTCATCGGTTTCTTCGCCGAGGAACATCTTGCCCTCGCGCTTGTAGGTGCGCAGCACAAAGTGGGTTGCAGTAGACAGCACATCGTCCAGTGGGCTGAGCCGCTTTGCTACAAACAGCGCAATTTCCTGGAAGTTTCTGCCCTTGATGGTCAGCTGCAAATCATAGCCGCCGCTCATCAAAAGGACGCTTTCCACTTCGTCAAAGCTGGCAATCGTGGCAGCAATGTCATCGAATCCGTGGGATTTCTTCGGGCTGACGTGCAGTTCAATCACAGCTTCGACACGGTCAACGCCAGCTTTCTGCCAGTCAACCAGTGTTTTATATCCCTGAATCAAACCCTGAGCACGCGCCAAATCCATCATGGCAGAAACTTCCGCCTCCGATTTGCCCAACATGGCAGCAATATCTTCCAGCGACATACGCGCATTGTTTTCCAGCAGCTTCAACAGCTCATCCATAAGTACACTCTCCTGTTCCCACATACGCAGAAATAAATTTTTTCTCTGCGCTTTTTTGTGTAATCATTCTTATTATAGAAAAATACCCCCGCAAAGTAAACTAAAAAAGAAAAAAACAGCTGTGGCACTGTGTACCACTACTGCTATCTATAAAATAAAATGGATAATCTGTGCGCTGGCGGGCATACTGTCTGCATGGAAGGAGGCATCCGCTTTGCAAATTTTATACAAAATCTGTCTGGCTCTGCTGATTATCGGCGGCATCAACTGGGGTCTGATCGGACTGGTTCAGTTTGATTTGGTGGGCTGGCTGTTTGGCGGCAGCGCATCGCTGCTGTCCCGCATTATTTTTGGCATCGTAGGCGCAGCAGCACTGTGCGCAATCCCTTGCTTGTTTTCTTGCGGAACGCAAAACGAGGAATAATCTGTTTTCCTGCAAACTGAAACAACGCTTCAGAACTATTCTGAAGCAAAAACGGAGTACATCGCAATCGATGTACTCCGTTTTTATTGCTGCTGCCCTCCAATAAAGAAGCCTTTTTCAATTCGTCTTTGTTTATCAATGCGACAGCAACTGTTTATGATACTGCACAAATCGTGCATCATGCATCATGTATTCTTCTGTAATACCAAATGCTTGGATTCGTTCTTGCAGTTCCTCTCGGATAAAAGCCTGAAACGCTTCGTCCTGTTCAAAGAAATGAATGATGCATTTCTTCTCCTGAAAAGCACGCACAAGCTGCACATAAATATCTTCTATTTTTTCTTCTCTGACGACATGGACCGGCGATGGACAAACCAATTCTTCGTCCCAACCCGTTACACCTTTTAGAAACCCGGTTTCTTCCACGGTATACATCGAACAGCTTTTCCCGGAATATACTTTTTTCAAAGCGTCCGGATAGCATTCGTATAAAACAGGTTTTCCATTTTCTACATCAACCAAAAGGTCAAAATCATCTTTCGGCGCTCCAAAGAGCATTGCTGTCATTTTGGATCGAATTGCATACACATAGGGAATTTTATGGGTAGAAACATGAGGTTCCAAGATTTTCAAACCCGAAACACAAGATGCATGGTACAGCATATCCATTCTTCCTACTGATACACATTAACCTACTGTAATCTTTTCCGCTTATCTTCTGTTATTATAACTCTGCTGATTACCGGAAAACATCTTCTATTCTGTTCTTTTCCGCTATCACAAAAAGGTACGGCACAGCCCCAAGCAGGACTATACCGTACCTTGTAAAACTCTTTATGATTGGTCTTAGTCTTCGTCATCCTGATCGCGGTCTGCGAACAGATTGACCAGCTTGCTCCAGCGAGGTTTGCTTTCTTCCTCTTCCGCTTCTTCTGCTTCTTCCGGAGCCAGCCAGCCGGACAAATCAATCTGCTGCGTGTGGTCGGTATCACTGTCCTTGTCCACATCTTCCTGCTCCGGCACATTCTGACCGGGGAACAGCACCTCCGAAGACGCTTCCAGATTCGGTGCATCCTGTTCCGGTGCATCCGTAGATTCTTCCAATTCCAGTTCCGGCTCTGCCAGCTTGGTTTCCAGCTCTTCGCTGGATTCCGGAGCTGCCGCAGTCAGGTTCAGCTTGCTGCATACACGCTCCATTGCGTTGCAGTCTTCCGGCAAATCCGTCAGGCTCTCACCGTAGTGAGAGAACAGCACCTTTCCGCCACGACCCACAACCAGCGTTAACGGCAACAGCTGTGCTGCGCCTTTCTCCATCTGATAGCCCTGTTTTTTTGCTTCGCGGAAGATGCGCGCAGCAGTAAAGGACCATGCCATACGGCTGCTGGTGGACTGTACGCCAAAATACTCATACAGCGCACCGGCTTCGTCGCAAATCAGCGGGAAGGGATAGGGTGTTTCCAGCTTGGATGCAATATTTTCAGGGTTGCTGCGTACCACACAAGCCAAACGGCCGCTGACCAGATTGGACAGGCTATCCATATAACGGGTCAGATATACACGGCTGATCGGATGACCGAAGTTCGGCAGGAATACCAGGATCAGCGGTTTATCCGCATCACACAGCGTGTAAAAATCTGCCTGCGCCTGCTCCGGCGTATCATAGAAAAAGCGGTCAATGACCGCACCGGTCAAATCCTTAGGTTTCATGGTATATTCTCCCTTTATGATAACAAAAAAAGACGACCCCGCCCGGTCGTCTGCGGCTAGACACAACCTACCCTTCTGGACAGGTGGGTACCCTGCCATCGGTATCACGCTCCCACATCGAACCTCCATGGTGGACCATGGCGGGGTGGTCTGCATTTTCTCCGATGGACTTTCCGGGTTCCCTTTTAATGATTAGTAGGATCTCCACAAAGCCGCAACAAATCGAGCCGGGCAGGGTCGCTTTGGCATTTTTAACGGCGAATTAAGACTGGATCTCGTACTCGTCGCTCAGGAGCTTTTCAATCTCCTTGCCAACGGTGTACAGCTCCTCGTCGTCCTCGACAACGTCGTAATAATCGCCTTCTTCGTCGGTACCGACCTTCAGGATCACCAGCTGTTCGTCGCCGGTAATCTTTTCGGGGTCTTCGACATATTCTACAACGCCCACATAGCGTGCATCGTTGAAGTCCAGCGCAGCAATAATTTCAAACGTGATTTCATTGCCTTCGCCATCGTCCAAAGTCAGCAGCTCGGGGGCATCCATTTCTTCCATTTCTTCATCCGGGGTCAGGTTCTTATTTTCTTCCATGACAAGCTCCCATAATCGCCGTATATGGGCGATCCTTTCCTGAATTTTCTGGCTATAGTGTAGCTTGTTTTTCTGTTTTCGTCAAGGTGTGGCGAGAGAAAATATATCTTTCTCGCTCTCGTATCAATTTTGAAAATGTGGTATACTATCTTTACCTCACAGCTTTGGCTGTGAATCATTCGCGATACAATATAAGGATATGATAGGGAGTATCGAATTATGCATCGTAACTGGCGTATTTTTTTCTCGGCTGCGCTGGCAGTTGTGTTTACAGGGCTTGTGTTGGTAGGCTGCGGCAGCAGCGTACCCGGCGCTGAAAAAGTCAAACGTCCTGCAGTGGAATCTTCTGAACTGCAGTTCACCACCCCGACTGAGGGCGACACTGTCGCTACCATTGAAACCACCATCGGCAAAATCCAGGTGGTTCTCTACACGGATAAAGCGCCTCAGGCTTGTGATAACTTCATTGGTCTGGCAAAGCAGGGCTTCTATAACGAAACCGGATTTTCCCGTCTGGAGCATGGCTTTGTTGTGGAAGGCGGTATCAACAACGACGGCTTTACTACTACTATTTGGAACGGCTCTGGTTTTGCGCCGGAATACACCGACAGCCTACACCACTACTCCGGCGCACTGTGCGCCCCTGTGGATGAAAATGGACAGTGCAATGGTGCGTTCTATTTCATGCAGACCATGCCGGACAGCGTCGATGACGCTCTCGCTGCCCAGATGAGCGAAACCGGTTACCGTCAGGAAGTAATTGACGCTTACAAGGCTGCCGGCGGCGCACCGTATCTAGATTTCACCGACACGGTTTTCGGTCATGTCTATCAGGGCATGGACATTGTGGATACCATCGCGCAGAGTGCTGAAGCAGAAGAACCTGTGCAGATTCTCAGTGTAACGGTTTCCACTTACAGCAAGTAATTTCTGTTTTTTTCAAAAAGTGCAATATTCCCCCGTGCTGCTGCGTATCTAGTATATACGGACAGCACGGGGTTTCTTGTATCAAAAAGGAGTGTTTTCCATGCAAATGTTATTTAAGCAGCGTTTTTTCAGCTGGTTCGACAGTTACGATATTTACGATGAGCAAGGCACCACTTTATTTACCGTGGAAGGTCAGCTTTCCTGGGGGCATTGTCTGCACATTCTGGATGCGTCCGGCACACATATTGCCACCATCAAAGAGCAAGTATTCACCTTTTTACCCCAGTTTGACTTGTATATCGGAGAAACGAAAATCGGCACCATCACAAAAGAATTTTCTATGTTTAAGCCCCGCTTCCATATTGACTGCAACGGCTGGTCCATTACCGGCGACTGGCTGGAGTGGGACTATACCATTCTGGATGCATACAGCGCACCGATTGCCAGCATTTCCAAGCAGCTCTATAATTTTTCTGACACCTATAGCATTAACGTCCCCAATCCGAATGACGCTTTGGAAGCATTGATGGTTGTACTTGCTATTGATGCAGAAAAGTGCAGCCGCAGTTAAATCAGCTTTTCTTTGCACAACATAATTAAAAGCACCGAGCTGTCATCGCAGCTCGGTGCTTTTAATTACAGATTACATTTCGCCGGGATGGTGCTTGCGCCAAGACATATAATTTTCCAGAATAACACCAGCGGAAACCGAGTCCAGCACAGCCTTGCGCTTCTTGCCAAAGGTGCCGTTTTCGCTCAAAATACCGGCTGCGGTAATGGTGGTCTGACGTTCATCCCACATACGGACCGGCAATCCGGATTTCTCCTCAATCATACCGCCCAGTTTGCGGCTTTTCTGTGCGCGTGCGCCTTCGGTGCCGTCCATGTTTCGGGGCAGACCCAAAACGATCATCTGAGCACCTCGTTCCTGCGCTACTGCAACTACGCGGTCTGCAACCTTACCCATGCTGCGTTCTTCGATCTGCGGGGTAATCGGGGTAGCCAGCAGCTCACTCATATCGCTGATTGCCAAACCGGTACGGCTGTCGCCGTAATCCACTGCCAAAATCTTCATTCTATGCCTCCTGTCAGCCCTATGGCTGTTATGTTTCTTTTTATACAGAATAACAGGCACAACCTGTATCTGGCAAGTCTTTTCACAAAAAAGCCGACAGGCTGGGGATCCCCGCGCCTGTCGGCTCTTGGTTTCTTTATTCGCCTACCGGCTTGGTGGTAAAGGTGGTGTATGCCAGCTTTGCCTTGGAAACGCCGCCCATGTGGGTTTCCTTTTCGCCCAGACGGATCACCTTCTTGGACTTAGTGGTGATGGGGTCCCACTGGGGCAGACCTGCACCGTTGGGATTGCCCGTCTTTGCAAAGTTCGTCAGATAGGTAGCCATCTGGTCGCTCAGCTCACGGTCCTTGTCGGTGAAGGGACGCCAGCAGCGATCCAGCGTGCCAAACCAGTACCACAGGTCGCTGGAATGCCAAGCACCCTTATCGTCGCCGGGCAGCTGACGGTCAAAGAACCAGCAGTAGCTGGGCTGCTTGCCCTGCTTTGCCTGCATGGTGCACCAATCACGCGCCATACCGAATATGAACAGAGGCATCATATCCTCGCTGGTTGCACCCATCATGTAAGGGATGTTCTTCTGCTTGCCAGCTTCGGCAACAGACATATTATCGGTTGCAAAGAACACGCCGTCCATGCAGGGACCAGCTACCATTGCTGCGCCCTTAACGCTGCCCTTAGCAGCATCCATCGCTGCAAACAGCTTTGCAGGCTCCAGCGCACGGAAAGCAGCCAAATCTGCACAGCCTGCCTCCTGCATTACCTTCTGCCAGAACTCGTAGCGGCTTTCCGGCGTTGCGGAATTGTTCATCATCTTGCTGACACCGCCACCGCTGCTCATCACTGCCTTGTGGAACAGACCATCCGTCAAGGGGCTCAGGCACAGAGCCTGTACGCTCATTGCGCCTGCACTCTGACCCATAACGGTCACGTTGTTTGCGTCGCCGCCAAATGCAGCGATGTTCGCCTGCACCCACTGCAGTGCAGTCATCTGGTCATACAGACCATAGTTGCCGGTGTGACCTGCTTCTTCTGCCAGCTCAGGCAGGCAAGCAAAGCCCATAACGCCCAGGCGGTAGTTGATGGTAACTGCTACAACACCCTTGCTTGCCCATACGGGACCATCAAAGTGCTTTTCGTGTCCGCAGCCGCCCGTGAAGCCGCCGCCATGGATGTACACGATAACCGGCAGCTTGCTGTCGGGGGTTGCATTTTCCGGAGTGAATACGTTCAGGAACAGGCAGTCCTCGCTGTAGGTGTAGGTTTCGCCCTTGCGGAACTCGTTATAGTAGAAGATTTTGCCCAGGTTTTCTTCTTCGTTGTAGAAAGCGCGGGGCTGATAGCTGCAGTTTCCGTACTGGGTAGCGTCATACACGCCGTCCCATGCCGTAACGAGCTTGGGATATTCCCAACGGCCAGCCGTTGCAAAGCGGATGCCCTTGTATGCACGCACACCAGGCCACTGGCAGTCCGTACCCTGAATCTGTCCACAAGGAGTATTGATAATCTCAGACATAATTTACCTCGTATTCTTCACGCTATATTGGTTCAAATTCTAATCAATAGAAAAGCGGCGCACGGACGGCCACTGGCCGCGCCGTGCGCCGCTGATATGGTTTGACTTTATGCTGTCAAAGGAACTGTCAGATTACTGAGCAGCCTTTGCCTCGCCCTTAGCAGCCTTGAAAGCAGCCATCTTTGCACGCACTTCGGGAGTGATGTTCCAGACGAACTTGAATGCAGCCCAAGAACCCAGAACGAAGATGCCGGGCAGCAGGACACACAGAGCCTTGATGCCCATGATGGTGCCAGCAGACTGAGCCAGGCCAGCCTCTGCCAGAGCTGCATCGTAGCCGATCCAGCCCAGCATCAGAACACCAGCAGAGTTGCCGATGGTCTGGCCGATACGACGGGTCAGGTTGAAAGCACCGTACATGGAGCCTTCAGTACGCTTGCCGGTAACATACTCGTTGTAGTCGATGGTCTCGCCAACCAGACCCCACTGCATGTGCATGGAAATACTTGCGAATGCCATGCCCAGAGAGCTCCAGATAACGTGGACCAGCGGGTTGACAGTGGTGGTAGCATGTGCAACGAACAGACCAATGTACATTGCACTGCCGATCAGCAGGCCGTAACGGATCAGGTTCTCCAGGCCCAGCTTCTTAGCCAGCTTAGGAGCAACCAGCAGGGTGATGATGTTCAGGGGCATTGCAATGAAGGAAGACAGAGGCATCAGACCAACGTCGCCCAGAACGTCAACGAACATGTAGGTGCCCAGGGTAGAACCAACATACTGCATGGTGCAGATGCAGATACCGTGCAGGCACAGTGCAACGAAGGGACGGTTTACACGGAAAACGTTCAGAATATCGGTGAACTTGATGTTTTCGCTAGCTTCCTGCGTTGCGGAAACGTTACGCTCTTCGGTCATGAAGTAGTGCAGCAGGCACAGAACAAAACCAATAGCAGCACAAACAGCAGAACCAACGGTGTAAGCCATGGGGTTTTCTTCGCCCATAAACTTCAGGAACATGGGGAAGATCATGAAGGGGAAGATGTTACCGATCAGAGAGCCAAAGCCACGAGCAGAGGACAGAGCTGCACGCTCTTCGTCGGTGTTAGCCATAGCGCTCAGCATGGAGCCCATGGGGATGTTGAACATGGTGTAGCAGCCTTCGTACAGGATCTTGCACAGGAACAGTACGATCAGCATGGAGGTGCCTTCAAAGAAAGTAGGCAGAGTCCAGAATGCTACGGAAGTGATTGCCAGCAGCGGGGTAGCGCGCAGCAGCCAGGGACGGAACTTGCCCTTAGGATTGGGGTGCTTTGCGTACCACTTGTCCATCAGAGTGCCCATCATGGGGTCATTGATAGCGTCCCAGATGTTCCAGATCAGCAGCATGGTTGCCAGCAGAACCGGATTGATCTTCAGGATGTTCATGTAGTATCGGGTAACGAATGCGCCCATCAGAGCAAAGGTCATACAACCGCCCATGTCGCCAAACGCGTAACCGATCTTATGCTTCATCGTCAGTTTCGAGTTTGCCATAAGAATTCTCCTTTGTGTATCTCTTGCGTTTCCTAGTTTTCTTGAGTGTGCCCTCAAGATTTGTTGCTTTTATAATAGCAAATCAAATTCGCAAAAAGAATTGCAAAAACAGCTAAAAGTATTGCAATTCTGACATTTTTGTGGTATTTTCACATAAAATATTTAAGGATGGTAGATTTTGTATTATGGAAATAGCCGAAACTATGCAAAAAATTCAGGAGCTTTGTCCTGATTTGTTAACCAGCGGCGCATCAAAAGAAGAGATTCTACGTCGTTTTCTGAGAGAAATGCAGCTGAAGGGAAATTTCTATCAAGAAATTGAAATGTCTTCTCGTTTTGTGGATAGTCACCAAGATATCAGCAGTCCGACCGATATTATTGACATCCACAGCCATGCTTTTTATGAAGTTATGTATTGCCGCGAAGGCGATTTGCAATATTTGCTGGGCAGCACCCGCTATCAGCTGCGCCGCGGGGATATCATTTTTGTTCCGCCCGAAACCTCACACAGCCCGCTGTGTATGGAAGAACTGAAGCACCCGTACCACCGCTATGTGCTTTGGCTCAGCACTGAGTTTATGGAGCGAGCACTTGCAAACAATCCGGATGCATTACCGGACTGTGGCAAACCGTTTCTGCTGCGCACCGCAGGAACGCGCTGGGAGTTTTTACAGCAGCTGTTTCAGCGCGCTTGCGTCGAAAGTGAAATGCGCGCTACCGGCTGGGAGCTGAATCTGGGTTGTCTTGCATTGCAAATCTTGGTCATGCTGCAGCGTGCCATCAACGATCACTTCCCCGCTCCTGCCGAAACGCCGGAACTGCCGGATCGTCTGCTGGCATATATTCAGGACCATCTATCAGAAAAAATCACACTGGAACGCACTGCACGAGATTTCTTAGTAAGCGAAAGTACAATCCGTCAGGTATTTCAAAAGCGTCTGGGCATCAGTTTCTATCGGTGTGTAACACAGTGCCGGCTCATTCGTGCAAAAAGCCTGATTCAGCAGGGCTTTTCCATGGATCAGGTCAGTTTGATGGTCGGTTTCTCCGACTATTCCGCTTTTTACCGCGCATTCAAGCAGAATTTTGGTATTCCGCCTACAGAGTATCGCCGATTGATTTCTGCTCACCGACATTTTCCTTTGCCTACTGCTGCAAGTCATCCTTCGCAGCTTACTATGCAAAAGCCCGATCCTGAAAGTAAGCATTTTCTTCCATAAGCCATTGATTTTTTCACAGAATATGCTTATATAAAAATAGAAAACAGCCTGCCTATGCCGGGTTCTTTTCTATTTCGGTACGCATCGAAAAGCGAACCGTAACCGCTCGCAGTAACTTTTCTATACAGAAAGCGTGAGTTTATGAAACGAAATAAGAAGCAGCTTATCATCTTTCACTATGTTATTTCTGCAATCGCGGTAATTCTGTGGCTCGTGCAAATGCTGTCCCCAGACACATCTCTTGCCTTTGATTTTATCTTCTTAGGCTACCTGATATGCTGCACCATCTATCGCGCATACGAGCGGGAACAACCTGATGCCATTGTCGTATCAAAGGCGGAGAAGATCGTTGTCATTCTTATGATGGTATTACTGCTTGGCAAATTGATTTTCTTTTAATTGGTATCTTCCCCTTAGCGAACCTATATGAAATGAATAAAAAGAGCTTGACTGCGGTCAAGCTCTTTTTTCTTTTCCTTCAAATAAAACTACATCGTACTGTATCCATTATGGTTCCAGCACCAGTTCACAAGTGCAGTCTTCAAATACACGACCGACTTCCTGATTGATTTCCTCTGTCATGCGCTTCAGCTCTTTTATAGACAGGGATTCGCCCGGAATCTTAAAATAAATTCCAACCCACATATGTCTGCCGGTGCGGGTAATATCAAAGAATACTGGTTCAAAACTGCTCTCATTCAGAATACGATTGCTGATTTCCTTGATTTGGTTCACTGTTTCGGCATCCGGAGAGAACAAAAACAAACTCTTCATAGTGCGCCAAAGCATCTGTACCATCTCCGGCATCATCAGCAGCATAACGATAACCGCCACGATCTGGTCAAAGTATGGCGAAAGAAAGCGCAGCGGTGTTTTATCCAAAAAAGCTGAACCGAAGAATGCCGCAGACAAACCCACACTATAAGCAATATCGGTTTTCCAGCCCAATAGCTCTGCATCTATTGTAGGAGAAGTGATTGCATTGTTCATTTTTTTCATAATGAAATAAATGACTACGCTGACCAATCCCAGCACCAACTGAAAAGCGGAAATCCCCATTTCATCCACGCGATTACCGCCATCCAGCGCCGACTGAACGACCTGTGCCGAAACACCAAGCGTTACAGACAGCATCATTACACTTTTGATAATGAGGAAGATGGATTCAATTTGAAAATAACCATACGGATGTTTTTCCGATACCGGCTGATAAAACAGCGGTGTCAAAAACAAAATCAGCGCAATAAAAATCAATTCGGTCGCATCATATACTGCGTCCATCAGCACCGATTGGGAATGGCTGCCGATGGCATATGCCAACTCCACAATCGCGAATACCAAGCCTGCCACAAACGACAGTTTCAAAATGGCTTTTTCTCTTTTTTCCTTTACCATATAAATTTTGTCTCCCCAATAGCTCTTGCAGCGGTTTTGGATTGCTTGCTGCAGCTGCCGCTTATCTGACTCTATCTATTTATCTTTATTCTAAGATACCATGCCATTATGCAATGTACAAGAGAAAACGTCCAATAATCTATGACTTTTCACAGATTACACGCGCTTCTGCCTGTGCTGAATCCAGTATCTGCGCTCCGGAATCTTGTTTCTATGACAGTACAAGCCCGCCTGTCCCATAAAACAAGCGGGCTTGTCAATTTCATTGGAGTTTTCGCTCAAAGAGATTCATCTTCCAGCAGTTCTGTAACCTTTCTGCCTAAAAATTCTGTCACCTTTTTATTGCCATTGATACCCAGATGGTTTTCATCCTGAAAATCGCTTTGCACATTAAACTCAATGTTCTTTTCCAAATCGTAATACGGGATGTCACGTTCTGCAAAATACTTTTCCAGATAATTTGCCTGCTTCAGCTCAATTTCATTCGCCTGATAGGGCGCTCTGTAAAAAATCAGTTTCACGCCAGACGTTTCGCACAAATCAATGATTTTATCCACATACTTCATGATCTTATCATCGACTTCGAGCATCTCATCGCCCACATCGATTTGTTCAATGTTCTCTTGCCACTCAACTTTTTCCGCAAATTCCTCACCCTCTTCCAAGATTTCCGGATAAATGCGGCTGCCGTTATGTGTGAACCGATCTTCCATTTCCTCGAACAACCAACTATGTTCAACCGTTCCCTCTGCCTCACGTTCTTTCAGTGCATTTTCAAAGGAATAATGAAAATCATACGCGTGCAGATCATTATCAATAATGCGGCTCTTGAAACGCGCCAACGGGAAATTTTCGTTCCACAGGTCCAACTCCTCAAAATCGCGGATCAATGCGTTTTTCGATTTTGTCAGCGGTAGGGTTCCCACATTCAGTGGGGAATAGCTGGACAAGATGCGCTCCTCATCCACATAAGTGTTGTACATACTGGTTCCCCAGATTTCGACCAATGCAACTTTCGGCTTTCTCGTGCGAAACTCGTTTTCCATTCGCACATACGAAATCGGAATGATTTCCGATGGGTTCGCCAGATTATATGCGCTGTAGCCTTGCTCATGCTCAAATTGAACGGGATTGAACGAGGTATACGCATGGCAGGAACCAAACACCTCCACGTCAAATGGTTCTGTTTGTTTTTCCAGTTCCTTATCCATCATGTAATAGCGATTTGTTTCTTTTTCAATAACGATATGGTTGACCCATACAATCGATGAAAAAAGCAAAACCACGAATAAAAGACAGGTCAGAATATTCCGTACTGTTGTCAAATTCTTTTGCAAATTAAAAACCTCCATACAAGAATGCAGACGGATCAACGCCTACACCGTAGGCACCGCAAATCAGCACATCATAAATCAAAACAAAATAAACGATCCATCTTTGCACAATATGCAGAGAAAGGATGCTCTGCCGCAAACCGCACTTCTTTTTCCGGTGTGCAAAATCCACCATCAGCACGATAATCAAATTCAACATGACCAGATTCAACAAGTTTCTGCTGACACCATAGGTATACAGACTACCGTCAAAGAGTACCCAAAGGTTAAATCGGCTGAACATATTCTGAATATACGCAAAGGCTCCCATCAGGCTGGACGCACGGAAGAAAATCCATGCAAATGTTACCAGATGGAAAGTAATGACCGTTTTGTAGATTTTCTCACTCAGCGAACCTTCCTGCACACCAATCAGCTGTTTGACCTTTTTTCGCAGGGGAAGCGTAACTTCACCCACAATCTGATACACTGCGTGCAAAATTCCCCATACGAGGAAACTGAGTCCTGCACCATGCCAAACGGCACTGACCAGAAAAACAATCACAATGTTCCAGTATTTTCTGACCTTGCCCTTCTTGTTGCCGCCAAGAGGAATATAGATATAATCCTTGAGCCAACTGCTGAGCGAGATATGCCACTTCGCCCAAAACTCCTTAATGGACTGCGCAAAGTAAGGTGCGTCAAAGTTCTGCTGCAAGTGGATTCCGAACAATCCGCTGACACCTCGGCAAATATCCACACAGCCGGAAAAATCCATGTACAGCTGAATGGAATATGCTACTGCACCGATATACAGGGAAAAGCCTTCCAGCGTATCCGCATTACGGAAACAGAAATTGGCAATCATTGCAATATTGTCTGCAATGACCATTTTTTTGATGATGCCGTACAAAATCAGCAGCAGCTCGGAGCGAAAGGCATCAAAATCAAAACGATGCTCCTGCATAAGCTGGGGTGCGAGCTGATCGTATCGGGAAATCGGGCCCTGTACAATAGCGGGAAACCACCCCAGGAACAATGCATAGCGGAAGAAGTTATGCTCTGCCGGTTTTCCGTGATATACGTCTGCCAGATAACCAATAGCCTGAAGCATATAATACGAAATGCCAACCGGCACAATCATATTCTGAATCGTGGGCATTCGCACTGCATCCACAAAATAGTTCAGCAACCCTGCTGCCCAGTTATAGTCTTTTATTACAAACCAGACGACAGCATTTACAAGAATACCCAGCAAAAGAATATCTTTTTTCCAATCGGGATATTTCTCCATCCACCGACCTGCAAGATAGGTGATACCCGCCGTATACAGGAAAAAGAAAATGCTGCCATTGGGATAGCTCAGATAAAACAGGATACTGCCTGCCAGAAGCACAGTCCATCTTTTCTTGATCGGAACTGCATAGTAAACGCACAGGGTCAGAATTACAAAGGTTGCGAATCGAATCGACAAATAACTCATATATTTTCTTAACTTCTCTTCTCAAAATAAATTTCCAAAACTGTCGGATGCTAAATACCCATACTGGTTATTTTTAACAAATGACGCATCAAAATTTCATGCATAATATGAAATCAATCCCTTATTTTAAGCAGTAAAAAAGCCCTGTGGTTAGCAGGGCTTTTCTAAAACATTATCCGTACAGTTTTTTATTTTAATTAGTACAGCTTTGCACCAGCCGGGATGTGGCTATCCACCATCAGGCAGTGCAGCTTCTCAACGCCCATCTCCTGATGGACAGCAGAGATAATCATACCGCAGGAGTCAATACCCATCATCTTGCGCGGGGGCAGGTTGGTGATTGCAATCAGAGTCTTGCCAACCAGCTCTTCGGGCTCGTAGGTATCATGGATGCCAGACAGAATCACACGATCCGTACCGGTACCATCGTCCAGAACAAACTTCAGCAGCTTCTTGGACTTGGCTACTGCCTCGCACTCCTTGACCTTAACGGCGCGGAAGTCAGATTTGGAGAAGGTCTCGAAGTCAACGAAGTCCTCAAACAGAGGCTCGATTTCCACATTAGAGAAGTCGATTTCTTCTTCCACGACAAGTGCAGCAACAGCAGCAGACTTTTCCTCTGCGGGAGCAGTTTCCTCTGCAGCCTTTTCAGCAGCCTTTGCCTTCATTTCCTCAGCGGTGGGCTTCATGGTGGGGAACAGCAGCACATCACGGATGGATGCGCTGTCGGTCAGCAGCATAACCAGACGGTCAACACCAAAGCCCAGACCACCGGTGGGAGCCATACCGTACTCCAGCGCGTTGATGTAATCGTAATCGACCTGTGCCTTGCAGCCCGGCTCCTGCGCCTTACGCTCAGCAACCTGACGCTCAAAGCGATCACGCTGGTCGATGGGGTCGTTCAGCTCACTGAATGCGTTGCCGAACTCGGTAGCATTGATGAAGTACTCAAAACGCTCGGTAAATTCAGGCTCGTCCGGCTTACGCTTTGCCAGAGGGCTGATTTCGACCGGGTAATCATAAATAAAGGTGGGCTGGATCAGATTCTCTTCAACGAAAGCGTCGAAGAACTCTGCCAGAATAGCACCCTTGGTAGCAACCTCAGGCAGGTCCACATTGTGTGCCTTTGCGCTGGCGATTGCGTCAGCGTTGGTCTTCCAATCATAGTAGTCAACGCCGGCATACTTCTTGACGGCTTCTACCATGGTCAGGCGCTCCCAGTGACCCAGATCGATTTCCTTGCCCTGGTAAGGAATCACCAAGCTACCGCAGACCTTCTGTGCGACGCGCTTCATCATCTCTTCGACCAGATCCATCATGCCGTGGAAATCGGTAAATGCCTGGTACAGCTCGATGGTGGTAAACTCAGGGTTGTGCTTGGGGTCCATACCCTCGTTACGGAAGATACGGCCAACCTCGTACACACGATCCATGCCGCCAACAATCAGACGCTTCAGGTACAGCTCGGTTTCGATACGCAGAACCATGTCCATATTCAGCGTGTTGTGGTGGGTCAGGAAGGGGCGTGCGCTTGCGCCGATCTCAAAGGGGGTCAGGATGGGAGTATCCACTTCCAAAAAGCCATTCTCGTCCAGATATGCACGGATTTCCTTCATGATCTGGCTGCGTTTGACGAAGGTATTCTTGACCTCCGGGTTTGCGATCAGGTCAACATAACGCTGACGATAACGCATCTCGGTATCGGTCAAGCCATGGAACTTTTCGGGCAGGGGGCGCAGGCTCTTAGCCAGCAGAGTGACAGAAGTTGCACGCACGCTCAGCTCGCCAGCCTTGGTACGGTAAACTTCGCCTTCTACGCCGATCACGTCGCCCATATCCAGCTTCTTGAAAGCTGCATACGGCTCATCGCCCAGCAGATCCCGGCGAACAAACAGCTGCAAATCGCCCTGAGCATCGCGCAGGTGTGCGAAGCTTGCCTTGCCCATTACGCGTTTGGACATCATACGGCCAGCAACGCGGACGATCTTTCCGCTTTCGCCTTCTGCCTCCAGATCTGCAAATTCTTTTTTCAGATCTTCAGAGAATGCGTTCTGATCAAACTTGGTAATGGTGTAGGGGTCGTTGCCTGCGGCACACAAATCGGCCAGCTTCTGACGGCGAACCTTTACCTGTTCGCTCTCGCTCAAGCCGTTCTGTGCAGGCTTTGCCTTGTTCTGGTTCTGCTCCATGTTTTGTACCTCCTTGGTTTGCCCTGCATTGGGGCTATAAAAAAACAGGTGCCGCGATTTTGGTTCGGGCACCTGCTGCACACTTACTTGCTGTGCTCGATCTTCAGCACTTTGTAAACAACGACGGCACCGTTGGGCAGGGTTGCCTCGGCTTCGTCGCCAACAGCCTTACCCATCAGAGCTGCACCCACGGGGCTTTCGTCGCTGATCTTGTCCTCGAAGGGATCAGCTTCGGTACGGCCAACGATATCATAGGTTTCGGTATCGCCATCCTCGTCCTGGATGGTTACACGGGTACCTACAGCTACGTTATCCATGCTCAGCTCAGTTTCATCAATCACACGCACATTTTTCAGCATGTTCTCCAGCTCGCTGATGCGGTTCTCCACCAGACCCTGGGTGTTCTTTGCCTCATCATATTCGCTGTTCTCGGACAGGTCGCCATGACTGCGTGCTTCCTTAATTTCTTCTGCCAGCTCTTTACGGCGGACAGTTTTCAGGTACTCCAGTTCTTCCTGTGCAGCCTTCAGGCCTGCAGCGGACATCACGATCTCTTTCGCCATTATGCAAAAATCTCCTTTTTGAAAAGATTCTATTACGTCTTATAGCAGACTTATACATTATAGTCATGAAAATATATTCTGTCAATGAAAAAACCGGTGCTGCGCCAAATCTTTTTCTTTTCGATCGCCAGTCCGCAAAAATGCCCCGCCGGCAGAGGGAATGCCGACAGGGCGGGAAATATACCTATTTATAATAGCGAAAATCAGTCTTCGCTTTCCTCGTTCAAATTGTCCTGACGTTTTGCTTCCTCCACAATAGCAGGAACCAGATTCGAAGGTACAATTTCATAACGGGTAAACTCGGTTTCGAACCAGCCGCGACCCTGCGTCATCTGACGAACAAAGGTCGTAAAGTCCTGCAGCTCTGCCAGCGGCACTTCTGCAATGACAGTCTGCAAGCCATCTTCATCCGGCTCAATACCCAAAACACGACCGCGACGCTTGGTCACATCGCCCATAATGTCGCCGGTGTTATCATTCGGCACATGAGCCTTCAGCGTATGGATCGGCTCCAGCAGCACAGGACCAGCCTCCGGCAGAGCTGCCTTATAAGCCAGCTTTGCTGCCATGATAAATGCCATTTCCGAGCTGTCTACCGGGTGGTAGCTGCCATCCAGCAGCGTAGCCTTCATGCCAACAACCGGATAGCCTGCCAGAACGCCCTTTTCAGCTGCCATGCGGATGCCCTTTTCGACCGCCGGGAAGAAGTTCTTGGGCACGCTGCCACCGAACACCTTTTCCTCAAAGATGATATCGTCGCCCTCGCAAGGCTCAAAATTCATAATAACATCGCCGAACTGTCCATGACCGCCGGTCTGTTTCTTATGACGTCCCTGCTTCTGGCAAGGCTTGCGGATGGACTCGCGATAGGCAATGCGCGGCACTTCCAGACTGATTTCCACGCCGAACTTATTCTTCAGCTTGGATAATACCACATCCAGATGCTGCTCACCCAAACCGCCGATGATCTGCTGTTTGGTTTCCTTATCCGTTGCATAAGACAAGGTCGGGTCTTCTTCCATCAGGCGAGCCAATGCACCGCCAATCTTGCCTTCGTCACCCTTCTTGTTCACCACGATGGCGCGGAACATACTGGGCTTGGGGAAATCTGCCTTAGGCAGGCAAACCACGCGGGAAGCACTGCACAGGGTATCACCGGTGCGAGCAGTACTCAGCTTTGCCACTGCACCGATATCACCTGCTCCGATTTCTTCCACCTCGGTCTGTTTCTTGCCACAGATAGACAGGGTCTTACCGATTTTTTCGCTTTCGCCAGTGCGTGCATTGACCAGCGTCTGACCGGGTACCAGCTTGCCGCTCAAAACACGGAAATAGCTCAGTTTACCCACAAACGGATCAGCAACGGTCTTGAATACATACGCTGCGGTGGGGTCGTTTTCATCGCACTTGACTTCCACCAGATCGCCTTCGGGTGTTTCAGCCGTCACCACATCAAAGCTGGGGCTGGGCAGCAGCTTGCGCATATTGAACAGCAGCATATCCAATGCCTGCATATTCACAGCGCTGCCGCACAGAATCGGGGTGATCTGACCGGTCTTGACGCCGTTGCGCATACCGGTTACAATCTCTTCGGTCGTGAAGGCTTCGCCGCCAAAGAATTTTTCCATCAGAGCGTCATCGGTTTCTGCGATTGCTTCACTCATAGCTTCGATCAAGCCCTGGAAACGGTGACCGATATCAGGCAAATCCACCTGAATCTGCTCGCCATTCTCATACTTGAACGCCTTCTGGCTGAACAGGTTGATGTAACATACGGTGCCGTCATCCAGTTTAGTGGGCACAACACAGGGGCACACGCTGGAGCCGAACTTGATCTTCATATCCTCAAGGATCTTGAAGTAGTCGGCATTTTCCAAGTCGGTCTTGGTGACGAACACCATGGTCGACTTTTTATTCTTCCGTGCCAGATGGAATGCCTTTTCTGCACCCACCGTAACGCCGCTGCGACCGGACACGCAAATCAGCACGCTGTCAGCCGCCATGATGCCCTCATAATTACCGGCTTCGAAATCGAACAGACCCGGCGCATCAATCAGATTGAACTTAATACCATCATATTCCACGGGGACTACGGAAGTGGACAGGCTTGCACGCCGCTTTTCTTCCTCAGGATCAAAATCCGAAACAGTGGTGCCGTCCTCAACACGGCCCACACGCTCCAAACTGCCTGCTTTGTACAGCAATGCCTCTGTCAGGGTTGTCTTACCACAACCCGCGTGGCCCGCAACCAAAATGTTACGGATCGTATTACTTGCGTATTTCATCGGTAATTTCCCTCTTTCCGCCCGAACGGTCTTCCTCCGTTTTGTGGCATTTCATACAAAGATAATACCACAATCAAACGCAAAACTAAATACAATGTTCATTTTCCTTTTCACAAACTTTGTAACGCTGTTTTGTGCAGTTTGCGTTGTCCGAATTTTTCACAGAGAAACTCTACCCTTTTTCCCTCAATTCCGTTATAATAAACCTTAATTATCCACATTTTCCTTATAGAGAAGGAGGAATTCTCTTGAAACGTCAGGACTACATCAACTGGGACGAATATTTTATGGGCATTGCACGCCTGACCGCCATGCGTTCCAAAGACCCCAACAGCCAGGTGGGCGCCTGCATCGTCAGCCCCGAAAATAAAATTCTTTCCTTGGGTTACAACGGTATGCCCATCGGCTGCAACGATGACGAAATGCCTTGGGGCCGTGAGGGCGAACCGCTGAAAACCAAGTATATGTATGTTTGCCACGCTGAACTGAATGCCATTTTGAACAGCCCGCACAACAGCCTGCGCGGTTCCCGCATTTATGTCACGATGGCTCCCTGCAACGAATGCGCAAAGGCAATCATCCAGAGTGGTATTCGTGAGGTTGTATATCTGGAAGACAAATACCCCAGCAGTGATGCCAGCCAGGCTACCCGCCTGCTGTTCAAGGCTTGCGGTATCAAGTGCAGCCAGTATCAGCCCACTGGTCGGGATATTCATTTCACCCTTTGATTTTGCAACAGAAAAGCGCCAGCTTACGAAAAGCCGGCGCTTTTTTATTTTGTTGGAAAAGGTTCTGCAACTTTCTATCGCATCAACGATCCCACTTATCACACAAAGACTGAATCTGATCGGCAAAACGTGCCAGATCCTTGTTGGTACCACCCTGATTTCGGCGAATGACCTCCATCAAACGGCGACCTGCCTGTACAAGACGATGATACACTGCCTGTGCACGGGTTGCGCTGTAGCTTTCTTTCTTCCGGACAGGAATCTGGGTACCCTTCTCCAGACACTCATTTGCAGCAATATCCCAGACCGCCCCATTATAGGGAGCAGTTGCCGTATATCCCTTTTCTGTCAAGAGATTCGCAAAGAAGTCGGTTACTTCGTCCTCGCCATGAATCACAAAAATCTGTTTAGGCTGTGCTTCCAACTCTTCCACCCAACGCACCAGACCCGCCTGATCTGCGTGACCAGACATACCGCTCATTTGGGTGATGTGCGCCCGCACATCAATTTCTTCACCAAAGAGCTTTACTTCCGGCACACCATCTAGCAGACGGCGACCCAGCGAACCTGCAGCCTGATAGCCCACAAACAAAATCGTACATTCCGGACGCCACAGATTATGCTTCAAATGGTGACGAATACGACCCGCTTCGCACATACCGCTGGCAGAAATAATCACCTTCGGGGTCGTATCTGTATTGATCAAGCGGGATTCTTCCACCGTTACGGCAAGGCGCAAACCCGGTACTGCAACCGGGTTGAGCCCCTGCCGCACCAGTTCCATAGCTTCTGCATCAAAGCACTCATACATATTTTCAGTGAATACTTTTGTCGCTTCGATTGCCATGGGGCTATCCACATAAATAGGGAAGTTTCCATGCCCATGCACCAGATTTTTCTCTTTGATTTCCCGCAGGAAATACAAGATTTCCTGGGTACGTCCCACAGCAAAGCTGGGAATCACCAGATTGCCGCCCCTGTCAAAGGTAGTTTGCAGAATCTCTACCAGCTCCGCCACATAGTCGGGTCTTGCATCATGCAGCCGATCACCATAGGTGGATTCCATTATCACATAGTCGGCACCCTTGACATAATTGGGGTTTTTCAAAAGCGGCTGGTCCATGTTGCCGATATCGCCGGAAAAGACAATTTTTTCGGTCTGACCATCCTCCGTGACCCAAATTTCAATGCTTGCCGAACCAAGCAGATGCCCTACATCGGTAAAACGCATCTGAATCCCCGGTGCCAATTCAATTTTCTTGTTATATGGCTGGGGCACAAACAGCTTCAGCGCTTCTTCTGCGTCATTCAGACCGTAAATGGGTTCGATTTCCGGGCGGCCAGCACGCTTATTTTTGCGGTTTTGCCATTCCGCCTCAGATTCCTGAATGTGCGCAGAATCCCGCAGCATGATTTCACACAAATCCGTGGTTGCTGCTGTCGTATAAATGGGACCGGAGAAACCATTTTTCACCAGCATCGGTACACAGCCGGTGTGGTCAATGTGCGCGTGCGTCAGCAATACCATATCTACACTGCCTGCGGCAATGGGCAGCGGTGCGTTTTCGTAAACGTCCTTACCTTGTTCCATGCCACAATCAATCAAAATACATTTGCCTGCCGCTGTAAGCAGGGTACAGCTTCCGGTTACTTCATGGGTGGCTCCCAAAAATGTCAGCTTCATGGACTTTGCCTCCTCAAAACGTATTCTTTTATGTGCAGATGTTTTATTCTTATGGATAGTATAATAATAGCACAATTCTGCCCTTGCAGAACATCACAATTTCGCCCGTTTCCTCCATGCAAAACGCCGAAAGAACAGTTTTTCTTTTGGGCATTCTTGACAAGCCCCTTTTGTCGTCTTATACTATATAGGTTGCCGAAGCATCGTCAAAAGTTGCTTCGGACCCCTGAAAGACGACAACCGAAGCCAAGTAAGTGAAAGAGGTTTTTTCTATGGTTCGTAACGATTTGCGCAATATCGCCATTATCGCCCACGTTGACCACGGCAAAACCACCCTGGTAGATGCCCTGCTGCGTCAGAGCGGTGCATTCCGCGATAACCAGGCTGTGGCAGACCGTGTGATGGACAGCGGCGACATCGAACGGGAACGCGGCATTACCATTCTTGCCAAGAACTGTTCCTGCACCTACAAGGGTGTCAAGATCAACATCGTTGATACCCCGGGCCACGCCGACTTCGGCGGTGAGGTCGAACGCGTTCTGAAGATGGTCAACGGCGTTCTGCTGCTGGTTGACGCTGCAGAAGGCTGCATGCCCCAGACCCGTTTCGTTCTGCAGAAGGCTCTGCAGCAGAATCTGGGCCTGATCGTGGCAATCAACAAGATCGACCGTCCCGACGCACGCATCAAGGAAGTCATCGACGAGGTTCTGTACCTGCTGATGGACCTGGGCGCTACCGACGAGCAGCTGGATTGCCCCATGCTGTTCTGCTGTGGCCGTGAAGGCACCGCAAGCCTGGACCCCGATGTACCCGGCACCGACCTGACCCCGATGTACGAGACCATCCTGAGCACCATCCAGCCGCCCGAAGGCGACCCGGAAGCTCCGTTCCAGATGCTGTGCTCCAGCGTTGACTACAACGATTTCGTTGGCCGTATCGGCATTGGCCGCATCACCAACGGTGTCGCTAAGGTCGGCGACGAAGTTGTGGTTTGCGACTGGCACGACAACGACCTGAAGATGCGTGGCCGCCTGACCAAGCTGTATGACTTCCAGGCAAACGGCCGTGTTCCCTGCGAGAGCATCTCTGCAGGTGACATCGTTGCATTCTCCGGTCTGCCTGATATCAACATCGGCAACACCCTGTGCAACCCCTCCAACGTAGAGGCTCTGCCTTTCGTCAAGATCAACGAGCCTACCGTTGAAATGACTTTTGCTGTTAACGACAGCCCTCTGGCTGGCCGCGAAGGCAAGTACGTCACCAGCCGTCAGATTCGTGACCGTCTGCACAAGGAACTGCTGAAGGACGTTGCTCTGCGCGTTGAAGACTCTGCAACCACCGACAGCTTCCGCGTCATGGGCCGTGGTGAAATGCACCTGTCCATCCTGATCGAGACCATGCGTCGTGAAGGTTACGAGCTGCAGGTTTCTCCCCCGCACGTTCTGACCAAGGTCATCGACGGCAAGACCTACGAGCCCATGGAGCGCGTTGTTATCGACGTTCCCACTCAGTATCAGGGTGCTGTTATGACCGAGCTGGGTCAGCGCAAGGCACTGCTGCAGCAGATGGAGCCTCTGGGTGCTACCCGTACCCGTCTGGAGTTCCGTATGCCCAGCCGTGGTCTGTTTGGCTACCGTAACACCTTCATGACCGATACCCACGGCGAAGGCATCATCAACACCATTTTTGATGGTTACGAAGTCTGGGCCGGCATGATCCCCACCCGCAGCACTGGTTCTCTGATCAGCTTCGAGACCGGCGAGAGCGTTACCTACGGTCTGTTCAATGCACAGGCTCGTGGTACTCTGCTGATTGGTGCAGGTGAAAAGGTTTACGAGGGCATGGTCATCGGCTACACCGCAAGCGGTGATGACATCGACGTCAACGTCTGCAAGACCAAGCACCTGAGCAACACCCGTGCTTCCGGTTCTGACGACGCTCTGCGTCTGGTTCCCATCAGCCCCTTCAGCCTGGAAGGCTGCCTGGAATTCCTGGCTCCTGACGAGCTGCTGGAGGTTACCCCCAAGAGCCTGCGTATCCGTAAGCAGATTCTGCCCCACGACCTGCGCATGAAGGCAAACTCCAAGAAGAATAAGTAAGAATCGTCTTGCTTTGCAAGCGGCTCCCGGTAATGCCGGGAGCCGCTTTTTTTGTTATGGAAACATTACCGAGCAGTGTTTAGATTTTTCTCTAAATAGTTCTTGACTTCGACTCCCTGCCGTACTATACTAATGTCAACCAATTTAGAAAATCATCTAAATTGGTTTCGTATCTTGCAAAAGGAGGTAACCAGTTGGGTTTTGCAGAAACTTTTAAGGCGCTTTCCGATCCCGTTCGACGCCAGATTCTGATGCTGCTGCGTGACGGAACCATGACCGCCGGCGAAATCAGCAGTCATTTTGATATGACCGGCGCAACGATTTCCTATCATTTGAGCATTTTGAAAAAAGCGGATTTGGTGACAGAAACCAAATACAAGAATTTCATCAATTATGAACTGAACACATCTGTGATTGAAGAAGTCATGATGTGGCTATCTGATTTGAAGGGAGATTCCGAGAACCATGAAAATGTATAAAAAGCAGATTTTTCTGACTACGCTAATCACCCTGTTGCCAATCGCAGTTGGGCTTCTGTTGTGGAACCAGCTGCCGGAGCAGATAGCAACACACTTTTCCATGAATGGCACCCCTGACGGCTGGTCCAGTAAAGCCTTTGCGGTATTTGGTTTGCCGCTGCTGCTTGCAGGTGTCCACTTGATTTGCATTGTCGCCACCCTAAACGACCCGAAAAAACAGAACATTGGCAAAAAAATGCTGACACTGGTGTTCAGGATCATCCCAGTTTTGTCCTGTGTGGTCAATGGCAGCGTCTATGCGCTGGCGCTGGGTGTTCCCGTGAATATTGCCAGCCTGACTTATGTGCTGATTGGCTTTTCGTTTCTGTTTTTGGGCAACTACATGCCCAAGAATCACCAGAACTACACCGTTGGCATTCGCCTGCCTTGGACGCTGAACAGCAAAGAAAACTGGAACCGCACCCACCGTTTCGCATCTCGTCTGTGGATGGTGGCAGGCATCGTTATTATTTTGAACGGTTTGTTCCAGTTTACATGGCTGCTTTTGCCTGTAATTCTTGTCGTGGTAGCACTGCCGATGTTTTATTCCTTTATGCTACACAAAAAAGGCATTTGATCCAACAAAAACCACTCCTGACGCACAGGAGTGGTTTTTCTTTTCACCGATTCCATAGAGCCTGTGGAAAATCACAACAAAAAACGGCACAAGACCCAAGGCAGGTCCTGTGCCGTTTTACTTTATTCTTATTCTGCGGGTTCGCCCTCAGGTGCTGCATCTGCTGCAGGTTCGGATTCCGGGGCAGTTTTTTCCTCGGTTTCTTCCTCCACATAGAAAGCTGTACCCGGTGTCCAAGGGTTGCTTGCATTATAGCGAGTGTGCTTACGCAGATAATCTGCCCAAGCACCATAGCCATTGCCTGCAGTCAAATGGATGCCGTCCGGTGCTGCACATTCTTCGCGCAAATCACCGTTTTCATCGGCAAGCACTTCCCACAAATCAATATAAGCGCAGCCCTTTTCTTCTGCCAGAGCTGCCAGACGCTCATTGACCGCCTGAATACGACCCTTTTCCAGACCGGGTTTGATTTCCGTTACACCCGGACGTACCGGCGGGATGCTCTGTACATAAATGGTTCCGCTGGGCTGCATCGTCTTTTTCAGTTCATCCAGCATCTGACCATAGTAAGCCAAGAAGCTGTCTTCATTGCCTTGGATCGTCAAGCTGTTGGAACCCAGCAGCACATAAATCTTACCCGGCTTTTTCGCAGCCAGTACCGTCAGCGGCACTTCTGCGCCTCGCTCCGAATGGTTCAGCGCACTGCGCTTTACGATAGAATCCGGACCGATACCGCGGTAAGCGCAAATCGTTGCGCCGCCCAAGTTAGTCTTGTAATCAATAAAACCGGTGGTCAAGCTGTCGCCCACGAATGCAGCATCCGAGAAATATTCCAGATTTACCTGACCGCGCTGGGGCAGACGTATCGTTTCGGCATTCCAAGCTGTCAGCGTAAAGGAGCCTTCCTGCTTGACCGGACCAAACTCTGCCTGTACCAGACCGTCATCACCGTTATCCTGCATGGGCAGCGGTGCCAAAATCTCAGTTACTACGCCAGTTTCCTGTTCCGGCAGCTCCAGCGTATCCGGCTTTTTATTATAATCAATGACTTTTGTGATGACCCACGACACCAACAGAATCGCTACTACACAACCTGCAAAACGAAGGTATCCCTTCAGTTTGCGCTCGAGTCGTTTCTGTCGCCGCATATCTGCACTGTAGTCTCTGGCCATACTGCCACCTCTCTCTATTTGAAAAAATTCTGTACCCTAAATTTTATCATATTTCCCGGACGGGGGCAACCATTTCCCTTGCAATGTCATAAAGGTCTCACCGGCAGTTTGTACCGTAAACATCGTTTTATGCGGGGACTTCCCGATTGGCAAATAACGGCGGCGGAGCTGTTGTCCGCCGCCGTTATTGCGTATCAATCTTTCAGCCGTGTCTGTTTCCAATAGGCGCCCATACTCTGACCGGGTTGTTCGGTTACATCATCCACCAAATATTCACCCAAGCTGAACTGCGCCGGGTCCCATGCACGCGCCTGTGCTTCGTCGTCAAATTCCACCTCTGCATACCAGAATTCGGTGGGCTGACCTTCGTCCACATGGTTCACTTCCAGCGTCAAGCCGCCGGGCAGTGGATAATCCCGACGCTCCTTGGGAATCAGAGGTTTGCGGATAATGCGCTGTTCAATATCCCGGAACAACGCTGCGTCAATATCGGTTTCCAACTCCTCGCGGGAAAGACCCGACCCACTCTTGAAGCAGAGAACATAATGCGTATCCCCACTGCACAAAGCTTCCTCACGAATACGCACCGTAGGGCGCAGGCTTACATAGCCCTGCCGCATCGAAAAGCGTTTTGTTTCTGTCCAACCTTCCGGCCAGCCGGATACCATCCATTTGCGTTCGATTTCCATGTTTTCTGCCTCCTTTTTTAGCAGATACAGTATAGCACAGATACCGCCAGTAGGCATCCCTTTTTCGACCCTTTTCGCAGGAAAAGTATTACTTTTTACCACGAATCATCGACAAAAACCGGTTCTTTCCCCTTTCTTCTAAAAAGGCAACAGAGAACCTGATTACTTTCATAGGAAACGTCAATTTCTTTTTCGACGGCTTTCCCCTATAATGGATGATAGAGCATAAATCATGGCTTGCGGCGATTGGATAGGAGAAGAATATGGCAGCAAACATCATGGAAATCTACGGCAGCAAAGTCTTTAACGAGCACGTTATGAAAGAGCGTCTGCCCAGCGCAACTTACGAAAGTCTGAAAGCAACTTTGCACAATGGCAAACCGCTGGACATCGAAGTTGCAAATGTTGTGGCAAGCGTTATGAAGCGCTGGGCTATGGAGCTGGGCGCAACCCACTATACCCACTGGTTCCAGCCTTTGACCGGTATCACCAGCGAAAAGCATGACGGCTTTGTTTCCCCGCAGAAAGACGGCTCTGCCATTATGGAATTCTCCGGCAAAGAGCTGATCAAGGGCGAGCCGGATGCATCCAGCTTTCCTTCCGGCGGTCTGCGCGCTACCTGTGAAGCACGCGGCTATACCGCATGGGACCCCACCAGCTACGCTTTCGTGAAGGATGATGTTCTGTGCATCCCTACTGCATTCTGCAGCTTCACTGGCGAAGCACTGGATAAAAAGACCCCGCTGCTGCGCAGTATGACGGCACTGTCTTATCAGGCTTGCCGCATTTTGAAGCTGTTCGGCAAGGACGTGGATTACGTTACCGTTACCGTCGGCCCCGAACAGGAGTACTTCCTGATTCGTCAGGAAGATTATCTGGCTCGTAAAGACCTGATTCTGACCGGACGCACACTATTTGGTGCTGCACCTTCTAAGGGTCAGGAGCTGGAAGAACATTATTTCGGTGTCATCCGTCCTGTTGTTGCTGAATTTATGAAAGATCTGGACCAGGAGCTGTGGCGTCTGGGTGTTCCCGCAAAAACCGAGCACAATGAGGGCGCACCCTGCCAGCACGAACTTGCTCCTATTTTTGATACCGCTAACGTAGCTATCGACCATAACCTGCTGACCATGGAACTGATGAAAAAGGTTGCACAGCGTCACGGTCTGGTCTGCCTGCAGCACGAAAAGCCCTTCCGTGGCGTAAACGGCAGCGGTAAGCACAATAACTGGTCCCTGAGCATCAAGGGTGAAAATCTGCTGGACCCCGGCAAGACACCTACCGAAAACCTGCAGTTCCTGGTATTCCTGTCTGCTGTGGTTCAGGCAGTGGACGAATATGCAGACCTGCTGCGCACTGCTGTCGCAACCCCCGGTAACGACCATCGTCTGGGTGCTGCAGAAGCACCTCCGGCAATCATCAGCCTGTTTGTGGGTGAGGAGTTGGAAGCCGTCATTGATGCGATTGCATCCAATTCTCCCTATGCAGGTCCCGTTAAGATGAAGATGGACCTGGGCGTTGATGTTCTGCCGAAAATCAGCAAGGACACCACCGACCGCAACCGCACTTCTCCTTTTGCCTTTACTGGCAACAAGTTCGAGTTCCGTATGCCCGGCTCTGCTCAGAACCTGAGCGACGCCAATACCATTTTGAACACTGCTGTGGCTAAGGAGCTGAAGGGCTTCGCTGACGAGTTGGAAAACGCGAAGGACTTCCGCGCTGCTGTGATTGCGCTGGTACAGCGTACCATCCATGACCACCGCCGTATTATTTTTAACGGCAACGGTTACTCCCACGAATGGGAAGTAGAAGCAGCACGCCGTGGTCTGCCTAATAACAAGACCACTCCTATGGCACTGCCTGCTTTGATTGCGCCCAAGAATGTGGCTTTGATGGAAGAGTTCGGCGTTTTGACGCTGACCGAAATGAAGAGCCGCTACGACGTAGAAATGGAACACTACGTCAAGGTTTTGAACATTGAAGCACGCACCATGCTGGAAATGGCACGCAAGCAGCTGTTGCCTGCCGTTGTGCGTTATACCACGGCTCTGGCTGAAAGCATCCAGTCCAAGAAGAGTGTTTGCAGTGCCCTGCCCTGCCGTGCAGAAAGCAAGGTTCTGACCCAGCTGTCTGAGCATGCCGACGACATGAGCGATGCCATTGATGCTTTGCAGAAGGCTCTGGACGACGAAGTCCATTATGAAACCTGTGGCGAAAAAGCAAATTATGTTTGCGACAATGTGATTCCCGCTATGGAAGCACTGCGCAGCGAAGCAGACGCAGCCGAAGTGCTGTGCGATGCAGATTACTGGCCTTTGCCCAGTTACAGCGATATGCTGTTCTACGAAAAATAAATTTTGCAGCAAAAAGCCGCAGCCTGTAAATCAGGCTGCGGCTTTTCTTTTTATTGCTTTCTCTTCAGATTATACGCCAAGCTCTGCCATGGCTTCTCGTGTGGAGTCAGCGGAAAACAAAAATTTACCGCCGGTGTAAACCTCCACATGACCATTCACATTGCGAAAATCATACTCCATCATCATAAAAGCCTCCTTGCATACCATGTTTTACAATCCATAGTATACAGGAGGCTTAGTACTATAATCCGGACTATTAGCTTGCGCTGTTCTCTTTTACCGGTTCGGTTTTCTTTTTCGGCACAGGCGGCTTTGTGTCACCAGTGCAAACGTGTTTCATTAAGTATTCAATAATTGCCTGACGGCGCACAATGCCGATAAAGATATTTCTATCATCCACAACCGGCACAAAATTCTGGCTGCTGGCTGCTTCCAAAAGCTGCTCCATCGTTGTCGTTACGCGAACCGCCTTGTAATCCCGCTTATGGGGAAAACGGGAAATCGGCACGGTTTCTGCCTGATCCATATCCAGATCGTGCATATTTTTAATACCCCACAGAATATCACCTTCTGTCAGTGTACCCTTGTACTCACCATTCCGGCTCAATACCGGAATGGATGCATAACGATTGTTCTCCCATTTTTCCAGGGTTTGACGCAAAGTGAAATCATCATATACATACATCAGATCCTGCTTCGGCGAGAGAAAGAACAGTATGTTCATGTTGCTCCTCCATCCATATACAGCGCGCCTTTTCGCACAGCACGCTTTGATTCTATTCTATTGTAAGGGCGGATAACGTGAAATATTCCCCACGCCCTTTTACCGACCCTATTATAGCATTTCTCTATGAAACATTCATGACGTTTTTGCAAAAAGAGCGGAAATTTCCGCCCTGCAATCCTGTACACTTCGCCAAATGTGCAGCTTTGCTTATCCAGAATACACCCCGTTTTGACACCTTTTTCGTATTCAGATACGCTGGTTTTTACCGAATAAAGCGAATTTGAACTATACATCAGTGGAAGAAAAGTGTATAATAATATGGACCATATATAATCTTTTGCATAAATGCAGGATTTTGGCCGTCCCATCATTGGGAACCGCCTTTGCAGGTATTCCGCCTCAGCGGAATGCCCACATCTTCCCTATTGGCGAAGGTATCGCTTTTCAGGCTGCTGCATCTGCTCTCTGACAGGCGAGTGAGAAAACCGTAAAGGAGCGAGACGAACTATGATTACAACGTATTTCCCTCTGGGTAAAGTGAGCTTCTCCAACGAGTACTTTTCCGCACTGGTTGGCGAAGCCGCAAAGAACTGCTTCGGTGTTGCAGGTATGTCCACCGGCAGTGTGAAAGATTCTGTTATGACGCTTGTTCTGGGCGATGATTTTCCGGAAAAGGGCGTTCAGGTTACTGCACATGACAATATGCTGTACATTACTCTGCATATTGCCGTCAGCTACGGTGTAAACGTATCCAGCGCTGCACAGAGCATCAGCCACCGCGTACGCGATGAGGTTGAGCAGGCTACCGGCCTGAAAGTTGCTCGTGTGGAAGTCTGCGTGGACGACATCATCGAATAAACGAACCATTCAAACGAACCATTCAAAGAAACTGCCCTAGCGGGCCCGAGGTGTAAACAAACTATGATTACTGGCAAAATCCTACGTGACGCCATTATCTCCGGCGCCAACAACATCAATAACCAGCGTTCTCGTGTTGACGAGCTGAACGTTTTCCCTGTGCCGGACGGCGATACCGGTACGAACATGGGCATGACCGTCGGTGCAGCCAGCCGTGAGCTGGCAGCTCTGGACGACGACTGCACCGTAAGCGAAGCTGCTAAGACTGCTGCCAGCGCAATGCTGCGCGGTGCACGCGGCAACTCTGGTGTTATCACCAGCCTGCTGTTCCGCGGCTTCTCCAAGGCATTGAAGGATAAGACCGAGGCTTCTGCTGACGATCTGCGCGATGCTCTGGCAAAGGGCGTCGAGGGTGCATACAAGGCTGTTATGAAGCCCACCGAAGGCACCATCCTGACCGTTGCACGTCTGGCAAGCGAAGCTGCCAGCGCAAGCGAGCTGACCGACGAAGTCGAGCTGTGGGATCTGGTGATCACCGAGGGTCAGAAGGCTCTGGAAGGCACCCCCGAGCTGCTGCCTGTTCTGAAGAAGGCTGGCGTTGTGGACGCTGGCGGTCAGGGTCTGATGGTCATCTTCGAAGGTATGCAGAAGGTCTTCCACGGTGAAGCTGTGATCGAGAGCCAGGAGAACACTGGTTCCAAGGCAAAGCTGTCCACCGCAAACGCAGGCAAGGGTGTTTACACCGATGACCTGATGAAGGTTGAGGACATCCAGAACGGCTACTGCACCCAGTTCCTGGTCAACAAGAGCGAGAACGCAAGTGCTGCAAAGCTGCGTGCTTTTGCAGAGAGCAACGGCGACAGCGTTGTCTGCATTGAGGATGACGACGTCATTAACCTGCACGTTCACACTGCTGACCCCGGCATGATCGTTTCCGAAGCTCTGAAGCATGGTTACCTGACCAACTTCAAGATCGAGAATATGCACGAGCAGTTCCTGGCTCGCCAGAAGCAGGGCAAGGGTCTGGAGAAGCAGGCTGAGGCTGAACAGCAGCGCAAGGACGAAGTCGCAAGCGAGTTCATCTATGCAGCAGTCGATCCCACCCGTGACTACGGCTTTGTCGCTGTTGCTGCTGGTGAAGGTCTGAAGGCTGTGTTCACCGATCTGGCTGTTGACGCTGTGGTTTCCGGCGGTCAGACCATGAACCCCGCTACCGAGGACATTCTGGCTGCTGTCCAGAGCGTTCCCGCTAAGACGGTTTTCGTTCTGCCCAACAATAAGAATATCATCATGGCTGCTGAGCAGGCTGTGAAGCTGGCTGACCGTAAGGTCATTGTTCTGCCCACCCGTACCGTACCCATGGGCATCAGCGCAATGCTGAGCTTCGATCCTTCCGCAAGCGTAAAGGACAACGCAGTTGCTATGATGCAGGCTGCTGACGGCGTTTCCACCGGTCTGATCACCTACGCTGCACGCGACAGCGAGTTCGACGGCAAGCGCATCCGCAAGGGCGAGATCATGGCTCTGGAGAACGGCAAAATCGTGAATGTTGGTTCCGACATTGCCAAGACCACTTACCGTCTGGCTCGCAATATGTGCAAGAAGGATTCCAGCTTTGTGACTGTGATTTCCGGCTGCGACGTAAGCGATGAAGAGGCAGAGCGCACCACCAATCTGGTTCGCTCCAAGTGCCCCGGCAATGTGGAAGTCAGCCACATCCGTGGTGGTCAGCCCGTTTACTACTATATGATCAGTGTCGAGTAATTTCGATTAAAGACAAATCCAGCCGCCCAAAGCGAATCGCTTGGGCGGCTGTTTTGTCAAAAGCGCTTTTATCGTTTACATTTTGTATTTTTCTACCATAACATTGCAAAAGGAGGCTGTTTCCATGCCGGAAAGCCATTTAATCCTACGGGACGACACCCCCGTGCGCTATCTCAAGGGGGTCGGCCCCAAAATTTCAGAGCGCTTTGCAAAACTGGATATTTACACGCTGGCAGATCTTTTGTGCCACTATCCCCGCCGCTATCGGGATTTTACCCAGCCTTACGCGATTGCACAGGCACCTTTTAACACAGAGTGCGTCATTCGCGCCACCATCGTAGCAAAACAAGGCGCACGGCGCATCACCGGCGGTCGCAGTCTGGTACGCGCTACTGCAACCGATGACAACGCTGTTCTGGAAATCAGCTGGTTCAACAATCCCTATGCCATCGACAAGCTGGAAATCGGCGAGGAATATTATTTTGAAGGTGCAGCATCCGGCAATCTGCTGCGACGGCAAATGGTGAATCCCGTTGTACGCACAGAATTGCAGGTGCAATCTGCTCCCCTTTTGCCGGTTTACCCACAGACAGAGGGGCTTTCCAGTTTGCAGATTTCCAAATGCATTGCACAGCTGTTGGATCACGCCGAACTTTTGCCGGAACCTCTGCCCGTGGAGATGCTGAAAAAATACCGTCTGCCCAGTAAAGCAGAAGCCGTGCGTGCCGTTCACCAGCCGCACAGCGCAGAAGAAGCATACGCTGCACGTCGCCGTCTGATTTATGAGGAACTGCTCATTTTACAGCTGGGCATTGCCCGCATGAAGGAACGCAATGTGGCTGCTACCGGTGCGCCAATGCGTTTGATTGACCCGGAACCGTTCCTGCGCAGTCTGCCGTTTGCTCCCACTAGCGCACAGCGCCGTTCTTCGGAAGAAATTCTAAAAGATATGTCCGGCGCGCACCCCATGAACCGTCTGCTGCAAGGCGATGTGGGCAGTGGTAAAACGCTTGTGGCTGCCATTGCTATCTGGGCTGCTATTCAGAACGGCTATCAGGCGGCTCTGATGGCTCCTACCGAGATCCTCGCCATCCAGCATGCCAACGGTCTTGCGAAGATGCTGGAGCCCTTTGGCATCCGTGTGGCGCTTTTGACTGGTGGCTTGCGCGCTGCCGAAAAGCGCACAACTCTTTCCGCTATCGAATCCGGAGAAGCCGATTTGATTGTCGGCACCCACGCTCTGCTCAGTCAAGGGGTAACCTTTCATCGGCTGGGATTGGCTGTCATTGACGAGCAGCACCGCTTCGGTGTGCGTCAGCGTGCTGTGCTGAATGAAAAAGCACAGCAGCCCCATGTGCTGGTAATGAGTGCAACGCCCATCCCCCGCACGCTGGGTTTACTGCTGTATGGCGACTTGGATATTTCCGTCTTGGATGAACTCCCGCCCGGACGCACCCCGGTAAAAACACGCTTTCTGAAAGGCGAACGCCGTGCAGATTTATATGGATTTCTAGACAAAGAAATCGATGCAGGACACCAAATCTATATTGTCTGCCCTGCCATTGAAGACAATCCTACACAGGATTTGAATGCGGTCAAATCCTACTACGAGGACACCGCAAAAGCACTGTTGCCCCACCGACGTTTGGGTTTGATGCACGGCAAACTAAAGCCCAAAGAAAAAACTGCTGTGATGAATGACTTCAAAGAGGGAAATCTGGATGTGCTGGTATCCACTACCGTCATTGAAGTTGGTGTGGACGTACCGAATGCCACTGTCATGGTAATTGAAAACGCTGAACGATACGGTCTTTCTGCGCTGCACCAGCTACGCGGACGCGTGGGACGCGGTGCAGCAGAAAGCTGGTGTTTTTTGGTCAGTGACCACAACAGCGAACAGGTGCAGGAACGTCTGCATTTTCTGTGCAACACGCCCAACGGTTTCGATGTGGCAGAATACGACCTGAAAACCCGTGGTCCCGGCGATTTCTTTGGCAGCCGACAGCACGGTTTGCCCGATCTGAAAATTGCTGATCTGATGACAGACAGCCGCACGCTAAAGGCTGCACAAAAAGAAGCTGCTGCGATTCTTGCAGCTGACCCAACCTTGCAGCGTCCGGAGCATCAAATTCTGGCAGCTTTGGTGGAACAGATGTTCCGCCGTGCCGGCGTATTGAATTAAATATACCAATCTGTTTTCCACATAAAAAGAACCTTTAGTGGAAACGCAAAGCATACAAAAGAAATGAGCCGATGCTTCAATACAACGCATCGGCTCATTTTTAGTTCTTATAGGCAATGCTGGATTGCCTGACTGTTACTCTTTCAGCGGAACTACATCTAAAAAAACGCATCGTGCCTTGGGGGAAACTGTAATATCCCGATGGTATCGACCGAACATCCACTGCTGATAGCTTACTGTCTTCAACAGGCTGTCGAAATAGTCGTTCAGCTGACTCAAATCTTCCTCATGCACTTTCGCAAAATCCATCAGGCGGGTCGGTGCATCATGGGTCAGAATGTAATCCACCTGATTTCCTTCTGCTTCCAGCAGATGGGTGCAAGCGTCCATTTCTTCCTGTGTGGGCATCTCCTGCGACCACCAGTTTTCACCTTCTACACGCTCATAGCGGTCGTGGCTCTGACCACCACCGAAGCACAGCAGCTTTTTGCCTTCGATTGTTAAAATCTGTCCGCGCTGCACATAATATAAATTGCCGCCCAGATGTCTTGCCTTACCACCGAAAATCTCCGTTTCGGGGAAATGTTCCAGCTTTTCAAAATTTTCATGGCAGCCATCCAAGAACAAAATCTTGTATCGACGTTTGCTCAGCCAGCTGATCTGCGCCATTTCCTGTGGGGTGCACTCCCACAAAAATCCGAAATCGCCCAGCACAATGACCGTATCTTTTTTACCCAACCAAAACAGTTTACCCTTTTTGAAGCGGCTCAAATCACCGTGGGTATCACCGGTGACATAAATCATAGTAGTATCCTCCCCGGACCATAATATTTCCCAAATGTAAAATTGTCCGGGCGGCTTTTCCAATGAGTTCAGCTATGCTATAATAAATATATTATCGGGAATTGCTTTCCGGAATTGAACGAATAAACGGGGTTTCTGTCCCCGATGCATATTTTATCTTGTTTTGAGGGAAATGTCCACATGAAACGATTTTTTTCGATTGCTCTTGCGGTTTTGCTGACCGCAGTTTGTGCCGTTCCTGCTTTCGCAGTCGGCTATGACCCCAGCACCACCTACAACGTACAGGCAGAATCCGCCTATGTGGTGAACACCGATACCAACGTCATCATCTATGAAAAAAACAGTGAAGCCCAAGTCAAGGCAGGTGGTCTGACCAAGTTAATGACCGTCGCTCTGATTTTGACCCACTATGAAGATGCACTGGATACCACGCCGATCCTGATGCCGAGTGCTGTTTCGGATTATGTTTACAAAACCACTTCGGCAGACGTGCGTGCCGGCGAAACCTATACATTGCGGGAAATGATGTATGCAATGCTTCTGCCCAACGGCAACGATGCTGCACAGGGTACTGCATATGTACTTTCCGGCGAGGATTTGAGTGGCTGGTACAGCCAGATGAACGCATTGTCCCGCAAAATCGGTGCGCGTGACAGCGTATGGACGGATGCTTGTGGCATTGATGACGGCAACCTGACCACCGCAAAGGATATGTATTTGATCCTGCGCTATCTGATGGATTTTGACGCATTTGTGGAAATTGCAGGTTCTTACCAGTTCCAAATGCCTGCCAATACCAAACACGCAAACCCCTTCTATATCACCAGCACCAATAAAATGCTGACCAAGGGGCAATCTCCTCAGTACTACCGCAAGGCTATGATGGGCGGCAAAACCGATGTTTCGGGTGCTTATCCGGACAAGGGTATCACCACGCAAAGCATGGTTTCCTGGGCAAATCAGGATGGTTCCACCTACATTTTCAGTGTGATGAACAGTCCTTACACCTGTGACGATTACGGTTACAGTACCTTACGTCCTGCATTGTATGAAACCGGTAAGCTGATGGACTGGGTCTTTGATAACTTTGCTATTCAGTCCGCACTGGACCCGGCACTGCCTATCTGCGAAGTGAAGGTCGGTTATTCCAGTGAAACCGATAGCCTGAAACTGTACCCTGCAGATGATTTGAAAACCATCCTGCCTTCCGACAGCGATTCCACGGTAACACAAAAAGTGTTCCACTTACCGGAATCCGTTTATGCACCTGTCAAGCAGGGCGATGTAGTCGGCACCGTAACCCTTATGCTCGCAGGTGAACCCATTGGTACTGTCGAGCTTTTGGCTGGTCAGGACGTACACCGCAACTCTGTTCTGTACACCATTGCAAAGGTGGAGGAGTTTCTTACCGGCACCTATTTCAAGGTTGTCCTGGTACTCAGTCTGATTTGTCTGGCTGTGTATCTGGTGATTTTCACAAAGAACGCCTATGAGCACAAGCGCTCCAATCGTGTCTATCGCCACTGATTTTAGTATAAGCCTGACGCCCATTCTCTAATTTATAAAAAGCAGCCAGCGCAAGGATAACCTTGCATTGGCTGCTTTTTTATGTGCTATGATAAACCTTGGTTCATTCAATCAAAATCGGAAATGAGCGTTCTTTTATGTCTTTTGCAGGCAATTCTCAGCGCTTGTATGTATCTGTATTCCCGAAAGCCTTGTTGTAGCATTATCCCGATATCAAAATGCACTACACCCTTCTATTTCGCGCTCTGACAGTAACCAGCAACTGCCGTCCGATACAACATCAGGATAAAACAAAAAGCCCGCCATGCTTTCGCACAGCGGGCTGAGAATCTTAGATTCCGTTAGCAGAGAAACTGAATTACTTCAGCTCAACCTTAGCGCCAACCTCTTCCAGCTTCTTCTTCATTTCCTCAGCGTCAGCCTTGGAAGCGCCTTCCTTGACAGCCTTGGGAGCGTTGTCAACGATCTCCTTGGACTCCTTCAGGCCCAGGCCGGTGATCTCCTTCAGGACCTTGATGACCTGCATCTTGCTTGCGCCAACGTCAGCCAGGATGACGTCGAACTCGGTCTTCTCTTCCTCAGCGGGAGCAGCAGCAGCAGCAGCAGCGGGAGCAGCAGCAACAGCGGAAACGCCGAACTCTTCGCAGTAGGTGTCGATCAGTTCCTTCAGTTCCAGAACGGACAGTTCCTTGACAGCATCAATGATGCCAGTGATCTTCTCAGAAGCCATGGTAGTTACCTCCATTTAATCAATATTATTGGTTGTGAGTAAAAATCTTGTTTGTGTAGTTTACGCAGCTTTTAACAAGCGATTAGGCAGCAGCCTCGTCCTGCTTGTCTGCGTAAGCCTGCATAGCAACTGCCAGGCCGGACAGAGTGCTGGTAAGAGCACCTGCGAACATGGACAGCATGCCTTCGCGGTTGGGCAGCTTTGCGATCGCATTGATCTCTGCTGCGTTCATGACCTGACCCTCAACGAAGCCGCCCTTCAGGGTGAACTTCTTGGACTTGTCAGCCTCAGCAAACTTGTTCAGGATGTTAGCTGCGATGGTAGCGTCCTCCTTGGAGAAAGCCACAGCAGTGTCACCCTTGAAAGTTTCAGCCAGAGATTCGAAAGCAGTATCCTTAACAGCCAGACGCAGCATGGTGTTCTTGATAACCATGTACTCAACGCCTGCCTCACGCAGCTCCTTACGCAGTTTGGTGTCAGCTGCAACGTCGATGCCGCCGTAAGCAACGACAACACCTGCGACGGAACCTTCGAACTTCTCCTTCAGGCTTGCAACGTATGCCTGCTTTTCAGAAAGGATCTTTGCACTGGGCATTTGGTTTCACCTCGTTTCCTCATAATATCTATAATCCTGTAAACAAAAAGCCTCTTTCCCGCACTAGGACGAGAAAGAGGCGCAATACAACGTATCGTGCGTTTCTCGGCAGGCGGCGATTGGCCTTATGCTATTACAGCACCTGCTGTCTTAAAAACAGCATAACTATTTTATCGCACGAACGCGATTTTGTCAATAGCTTTTTATCAAATAATTGATAAAAAAGGATTAGACACCGTACTTCAGGGTGTTGACGCGAACGCCAGGGCCCATGGTGCTTGCCAGGGTAGCGCTCTTGAAGTACTGACCCTTAGCAGCGGCGGGCTTTGCCTTGCCGATTGCTTCCAGAACAGTGTTCACGTTGTCGAACAGTTTCTCAGCACCGAAAGATGCCTTGCCGACGGGAACGTGGATGATGTTCTGCTTGTCCAGGCGGTACTCGATCTTACCAGCCTTAGCTTCGGTAACTGCCTTGCCCAGGTCGGGGGTAACAGTACCAGCCTTGGGGTTGGGCATCATGCCGCGGGGGCCCAGGACCTTACCCAGACGGCCAGCCTTACCCATCATGTCGGGGGTAGTGACGACAACGTCGAAGTCCATGAAGCCGCCAGCGATCTTTGCGATCAGCTCGTCATCGCCAACGATCTCAGCGCCTGCAGCGGTAGCAGCCTCAGCAGCTGCGCCCTTTGCGATAGCGCAAACGCGGACGTTCTTACCAGTGCCGTTGGGCAGAACAACTGCACCACGGACCTGCTGGTCAGCGTGACGGCCGTCAACGCCCAGACGAACGTGCAGCTCGATGGTCTCATCGAACTTAGCGCTTGCGGACTTGCAGCACAGCTCCAGAGCCTCGTTCAGCTCGTAGCTCTTAGTAAAGTCGATCAGCTTTGCAGCCTCAACGTATTTCTTACCGTGTTTCATTCTTAATCCTCCTAGGTGGTCTTGCGGGCTATCAGACAGCCCTCCCACATTCATTCATCAGTCGACGACGGTGACGCCCATGCTGCGGCAAGTGCCTGCAACCATGCTGCAAGCAGCTTCCAGAGAAGCAGCGTTCAGGTCGGGCATCTTGGTCTTAGCGATCTCCTCAACCTGAGCCTTGGTCAGAGAAGCGACCTTGTCCTTGTTGGGGACACCGGAACCACTCTTCAGGCCTGCTGCCTTCTTGATCAGGACAGCTGCGGGGGGAGTCTTGGTGATGAAGCTGAAGGAGCGGTCAGCGTAAACGGTAATCACGACGGGGATAACGTAGCCCATCTGATTCTTGGTACGCTCGTTGAACTCCTTGGTGAAGGACATGATGTTAACGCCGTGCTGGCCCAGAGCGGGACCAACCGGGGGTGCCGGAGTTGCCTTGCCGGCTTCGATCTGCAGCTTAATATAGCCAGTAACTTTTTGTGCCATTTTGCACACCTCCAAAAAATCTGTGGTTAGTAGCAGCCTGCCGTTTGCAGGCCTCCCACGAGCGCACGACCACCGCGCACTCTATAAGAACGGCGAAAGCCGTCTTACCGGAATAAAATGCCGCTTTACAGCAGCTCGACCTGTCCGAGTTCGACTTCGGCAGGGGTCTCGCGGCCAAACATATTGACAGTGAGGCGCACCTTGAAAGCAGCGGTGTCGATTTCCTCCACCTTGCCCATGAAGCCTTCCATCGGGCCGGACGTGATCTGTACGCTGTCGCCAACCTGGAAATCCACGGTCAGCGGGGTCTGCGTGCTCACGCCCAGTTTTTCTACTTCCTCATTGCTCAGGGGAACCGGTTTGGAAGCAGGGCCCACGAAGCCAGTACAGCCACGCGTGTTGCGGACAATGTACCAAGTCTCGTCGGTCATGACCATTTTGATCAGGACGTAACCGGGGAACAGCTTGTGCTCAACCAGCTTTTCCTGACCATCCTTGATCTCGGGGACCATTTCGGTCGGTACCTTAATGTCGCAGATCATGTCCTGCAGGCGGCGGTTCTCCACCATGGTCTGCAAGTCCTGTGCGACTTTGTTCTCATAACCGGAATAGGTATGGACAACGTACCACAAGGCTTCCATAGTTTGATCTTCCATAGTAAAACCTCCGTTTACAGGGCGATCAGACACCAATGATCAGACCCATAATGCCGCCAAAGATGGCATCCAGGGCGATCATGACGACTGCCGCAATCGCAACGACTGCCAATACAACCAGAGTATTGGTCTTCGTTTCCTTCTTGCTGGGCCATGAGACCTTCTTCAGCTCGCTCTTCGTATCACGGAAGAACTTGCCGATACGAGCAAAGAAGCCCTTTACCTTAGACATGAAGCCAGGCTTTTTTTCGGTTTTGTCTGCCATGTTATACGGCCGCCTTTCTTCTCTTTATTACTTGGTTTCGCGGTGCAGCGTGTGCTTACGGCAGAAACGGCAGTACTTGTTCATTTCCAGACGATCAGGGCAGTTCTTCTTGTTCTTAGTCGTGTTGTAGTTGCGCTGCTTGCACTCAGTGCATGCCAGAGTGATCTTAACGGTCATAGTGTGACACCTCCATTTTAACGGTTGTAATTGAACCTCCCTCGGCGTTGCGGGCAAACCCACTTCATCAAAAAATGGGCACAAAAAAAGAACCCCGCAAAAGAGGTGTTATCATAATACCATTCTACAGCCCGCTAGTCAAGCATAAACACGCAAGTTCTTTGAAATTTTTATCAAGACGGCGCACTTTATTTTCTTTTTTGCCGCAATATGCAATTTCTGAAATCCCGCCTGCGCTTTCTCCCGACAGGAAACCGGCGGCGAAACGTATGATACAGTAGAAACCCGCTCATTTTTGTGGTATGCTTATAATAATTATGAAATAAAACCAGTGGGTATCCCGCTGGCTGCAGATAGGAGTCTGATTATGATGGCACAAAAAACGCTTTCCGCTGCGCTTCTGTTCGGCGGTCTTTCCAGCGAACATGAAGTCAGCCGCGTATCCGCCGGCACTTTTGTAGACAATATGTCCGCGGAACGCTATACCCTTTATAAAGTAGGCATCACAAAAGACGGTCGCTGGCTGCTCACCGATGCCGACACCAAGCAAATGGCTGACGGCAGCTGGGAAACTCTGCCCGATAACCGTCCCTGCTTGATCAGCCCGGACCGCCAGACCCATGGTCTTTTGGTGTTCCAGCCGGACGGCACTGCTGAACCCCATCGTCTGGATGTAGTCATTCCTGCACTGCACGGCTTGTGGGGCGAAGATGGCACGGTTCAGGGTCTTTTGGAGCTGGCTGGCATTCCTTATGTAGGCTGTGGTGTTCTCGCCAGTGCAGCCTGCATGGACAAGGCTGTTGCAAACACCCTGTTTGAGGCTGCAGGTATCCCCCACTGCCCTTGGATGAGCTTCACCCGCTACGAGCTGGAAACCGATTTGGACCAGTGCTGCGAAAAGCTGGAATTCAAGCTGAACTACCCCATGTTCGTCAAGCCCGCAAACGCAGGTTCCAGTGTCGGCATCAGCAAGGCTATGGACCGCTACGGTCTGCGCACTGCTATCGAGATGGCACTGCGCGAGGATGACAAGCTGGTCTTTGAGGCTTTTGTGGACGGTCAGGAAGTAGAATGTGCCGCTTTGGGCAGCAATCCTGCTCTGGCAACCCGTCCCGGTGAGATTCTGGCAGGTGCGGAGTTCTACACCTACGATGACAAGTACAAGAACGGCGTGAGCCAGACTGTGATTCCCGCAAACCTGAGCGAAGAAAAGCTGGACGAAGTCCGTACTCTGGCACAGAAGGCGTATACCGCTGTGGGCGGTGAAGGCTTGTCCCGCTGTGACTTCTTTGTGGAAAAGGGTACCGGTCGTGTTCTTATCAACGAAATCAACACCTTCCCCGGCTTTACTTCCATCAGTATGTATCCCAAGCTGATGGAAAGCGTAGGTCTGACCGTTCCTGAGCTGATTGATGAACTGATTCTGCTGGCTTTGGAGCGTGGTACACGCAACGAGGCAAAGCATCATGGATAATCGTCCCATTGGCGTATTCGACAGCGGTCTGGGCGGTCTGACCGGTGTACGAGAGCTGCGGCGTTTGCTGCCCGGTGAGAATATCGTGTATTTTGGCGACACGGGTCGTGTGCCTTACGGCCCCCGCGGCAAAGACACCATTGTTCAGTACACTCGACAGGATATTGCTTTCCTGCTCTCGAAGGATGTAAAGTACATCATGGCTGCCTGCGGTACAGTTTCCAGCACCTATCCGCCTGAAGAAGCCTCACAGCTGCCGGTACCGTTCTGCGGTGTGGTCGGCGCAACCGCACGCTCTGCCGCATGGGCTACCAAAAACCGCCGGGTTGGTGTGATGGGAACCCCCGCCACCATCCGTTCCGGCAGCTACGAGATTTTACTGAAGCAGCTGATTCCGGGTGTGGAAATCACCAAGCAGGCTTGTCCCATGCTAGTACCGCTGGTAGAAAACGGTTATATTCAGGACGGCAACCCTGTCGCGATGCTGCTGTTGCAGGAATATCTGGAACCCATGCTGAAAGCCGGTGTGGACACTTTGATTCTGGGCTGCACCCACTACCCTCTGCTGAAAGGCATGATTGCAAAAATCATGGGCAGTAATGTGAACCTCATCGACCCCGGTAAAGTCACCGCAGAAGCTCTGAAACGAGATCTTTCCCAAAAGGGACTTTTGGCAGACCGTACAAACGGCGAAGCCCATTACTTTGTCAGCGATGACCCGGACGGCTTTATTTCGGTCGCAGATTTGTTTTTAGGGGAATACCGCGGCGGTACCGTGGAACAGATCTCTATTGAAAAATACTAAAGGGAATACAAAAGTGAGCGAACAGAAAAAAGAAAACTATATCATTCGAATCAAGAGCTGCATCGAGCAGGACGACGAACCGCAGATCGTGGAGCTGACCACCAAAGGTCAATACCATGACCGGAACGGCAGCTACTATATTACCTATAAAGAAAACTCCGGTATCGGCTACGAAGGTTGTTCCGTTACCATTAAGGTTGCACAGGACGGCAGCAAAGTGACGTTGATGCGCTTCGGTAAAATCAACACCCAGATGCTGATTGAGCGCGGTCGCCGCAACGTATGCCACTACGAAACTGGTTTTGGTTCTATCACGATGGGTGTATCTGCCGATGAAATTATCAGCGAACTTAACAGCAAAGGCGGTCGTGTACAATTCAGCTATATTCTGGATGCTGACAGCTCCGGTCTGGTCAGCAAGAGCAAGCTGGATATTTCCGTCGCCCATATCAACTAAGATTTCTGTTTGAAAAGCTCTTGCGCAAATCACGGATTACCGTTATTATAAAGAATAGTCTGCTGCGACAGACTGTATCATTTTTCGTTAAACCTCGGCTGCGCGCCGCCTGACGCGTTTTTGCCGAATAAGGAGTGTAAATATGAGCAATTACAACCCCCGTCAGTCCGCTATGGACCAGGCACGCGATCTGCTGACCCGTGCTGCCAGCGCTGCTATGGAAGCTGGCGATCTGCCCGCTGCTGAGCTGCCCGCATTTATCGTGGAGATTCCTTCTGACACCAAGAACGGCGACATTGCTTCCAACATTGCAATGGCTGGCGCTCGTACCTGGCACAAGGCTCCCCGCATGATTGCTGACGCAATCGTTCAGCATCTGCCCACTTTCGAAGGCTCTTGCTTCTCCAAGGTGGAAGTTGCAGGCCCTGGCTTCATCAACCTGTTCCTGGCACCCAGCTTCTTTGCTGGTGTCGTGGTCAATGCCTGCTCCGACGCAGACTACGGCCGTACCGATTTCGGTAAGGGTCAGAAGGTAAACGTGGAATTCGTTTCTGCAAACCCCACCGGCCCCATGCACATGGGCAACGCACGCGGCGGTGCTCTGGGCGACTGTCTGGCTGCTGTTATGGACTGGGCTGGTTATGATGTGACCCGTGAGTTCTATGTAAACGACGCAGGCAACCAGATTCAGAAGTTCGGCAAGAGCTTGGCTGTGCGCTATCTGCAGCACTTCACTAGCGAGGAGGCTTATCCCCTGCCCGCTGAGTGCTATCAGGGCGGCGACATCAAGGTTCTGGCTGACGAGTTCATCGAGCTGGAAGGCGACAAGTATCTGGCAGCTTGCCAGGCTGTTTCCGCAACCCTGACCGACGAGCTGCTGGAAAGCGACGCTTTCTCTGCACTGAAGGACGCACTGGTTGCTTACGCCCTGCCCAAGAATATCGCTGCTCTGAAGCGCGATCTGGGCAAGTACCGCATCGACTATGATGTATGGTTCCACGAGAGTGTGCTGCACAACAGCGGTATGGTTCAGGAAGCTATCGACAAGCTGCTGGCTACCGGCGCTTGCTACAAGGCTGAGGACGGCGCTGTCATGTACCGCAGCGCACAGTACAGCTCCAAGTATGGTGTTGCCAACAAGCGCAAGACCGACGACGGCAGCGAAGAAGAGGCTAAGGACGAAGTTCTGGTTCGTGCAAACGGCATCCCCACTTACTTTGCCGCTGATATCGCTTACCACTACAACAAGCTGGCTACCCGCGGCTTTGACAAGTGCATCGACGTTTGGGGTGCTGACCACCACGGTCACGTTGCCCGTATGAAGGGCGCTATGGACGCAATCGGTCTGGACGGCAGCAAGCTGGATGTTGTTCTGATGCAGCTGGTCAACCTGATGCGTGACGGTCAGCCTGTCCGTATGAGCAAGCGTACCGGCAACGCAATCACCCTGACTGACCTGCTGGAGGAAGTGCCTATCGACAGCGCACGTTTCCTGTTCAATATGCATGATGCAGGCAGCGGTATCGACTTCGACCTGGGTCAGGCTGTTCGTGAGGACAACGAAAACCCGGTCTACTATGTCCAGTACGCACACGCTCGTATCTGCTCCATCCTGCGCAAGCTGGAGAGCGAGGGCGTAACCTTCATTGGTGCAGACAAGGTAGACGCTACCCTGCTGACCGACCCTGCTGAAATGGATCTGATCCGTATGCTGATGAACTTCCCCACCGAAATCATCATGGCTGCTGAGAAGTACGATCCCAGCCGCATCAACCGTTTCGTCATTGATCTGGCTAGTGCATTCCACCGCTTCTACAACAACTGCCGCATTCAGGGTGCTGATCCTGCTCTGCAGCAGGCACGTCTGGCTCTGTGCCTGGCTGTGCGTGCGGTCATTCGCAATGTGCTGACCATGTTCAAGATCAACGTTCCCGAAACGATGTAATTTCTTTTTCGGATACAATAAAAAGCGCTCTGCCTGAGTAAAAGGCAGGGCGCTTTTCTTATCTTTCTCTTTGCCTTTCGGCATCCTTGTGCTGTCAGTTGCATATCCTATAGTAATAACAGCATCTTTCACCCGAAAAAAACGGCAAAAAAGAGGTGAACTGCATCCTTTTTTGACAGCCCACCTTTACTATTATAACGCGTCTGCACGTTAGTTTCAATAGTCCATGAAAAGAACAGCAAAAGTGCATAATTTCAAGAGATATCTCCGTACATTCTGCGAATAGAAAACCACCTGCCTATGTGGTATTATAATGCCAACAAAAGAGAACATCTTAAAGAGATGGGAAGGCTGAATAAGCCAGAAAGACCACTAACGGTCGAATGAAAGGAGCGTAGATCCGATGGCTATTGAACCCGCACAGTTTGGACAGGCTGTCGGGACTCGCTGATTGATTACAAGCGACACTTATTTTGAAAGGGTATGAACCCCGACTTTAATAAATAGCAAGTGCATTTCGGTTGTAACACAGTGAGGGACGGGAATAAGCCCGACAAGCCTGTCACATGAGTTCGCAAGAGCTGAAAAGCAGATGATGATAGATGTGGAAGGAGTCGATTTCTTTATGAAAAGATTTTGCACTCGTCCGATATCCATCCGCTGAAAAAGGAGAACTCCAATGTACTAGTTTAGTACCGCGAAAGCAAAAGCCTGATATTACATCGGCTAGCATGCATATAAGTTAAAAAGGACGTGAGGGACCATGAAAATGGTAGATTGTCCGCCTAACACATTCGTGTAGCGAGGTAATTCCCATGTTCTAGTTGATTCGAGCAACCCCTATCCCCTAAGGAGAAAGTTGTGGTTAGATAAGGAGTGGTTATCTTGATTCAAAGATTTTTCGCTCGTCCGATCTCCACTAATTAAAAAAGGAGCAGTCCAATGTACTAGTTAGAATTTGCCGGAACCTGAATCACATCGGTTAACATGTTTACAAAAGAAGGACACGAAAAGCCCATGCATATGGAAAACAGTCCGCATGACACCGTAATGTAGAGAGGTTAAGTCCCATGTTCTAGCATCATTGAGCACCCCTAATCTCCGGACCAAAGGTTGTTGAGTTTATGAAAGATACGAAACAGTCCGAAAAATAGGTTATAAAGGGTATGAGGCTATGACTCCGAAGAAGTAATTAGGGCAACTCCCGGGTGACGATCCGGGGGTTGCCTTTTTTATTGCCATATTCCTTGCTCCCCTTCCGGTACACTTTTCTTCCGGGAGGATTTTTGTTTTTGTGCGAGCCCGCGCAGCACAGCATACCATAAAATCGAACCATCTTTTGATGCACAGCGCAGGACAAGCCTTTTTTCTCTTGGAAACGCTGCTTTCAAAAGCATCGAACCATATCTTTTTGCTGCACATTATGGTATAATGTTTAATTGTATTGGTTTGCCTTTTGCGGGCAGGCTGGCAAATTTCAGGCAGCCGTTCCATTCGCGGCGCCGCTTTGAAAGGAAAGATATCCATGGAAAAGAAAAAATTCTACATCACGACCCCGATTTATTATCCCAGCGATAAGCTGCATATCGGCCACAGCTACACCACTGTAGCTTGTGACGCTCTGGCACGCTACAAGCGTATGCAGGGCTACGATGTCATGTTCCTGACCGGTACCGACGAGCACGGCCAGAAGATTCAGGACAAAGCTGCCGATAAGGGCGTGACTCCCAAGGAGTATGTGGACGAGATCGTTGCCGGCGTAAAAGAGCTGTGGAAGAAGATGGACGTTAGCTATGACCGCTTCATCCGCACCACCGACGAGTACCATGTCCAGGCTGTACAGAAGATTTTCACCCAGCTGTACGAGCAGGGCGACATCTACAAGAGCACCTACAAGGGTATGTACTGCAAGCCCTGTGAGAGCTTCTGGACCGAAGCACAGCTGGTTGACGGCAAGTGCCCCGACTGCGGCGGCCCTGTCTACGAGGCAGAAGAAGAAGCTTACTTCTTCCGCACCAGCAAGTACGCTGACCGCATTCTGCAGTGGTACGAGGAGCACCCGGATTTCATCCAGCCTGCTACCCGCCGCAATGAGATGATCGCATTCATCAAGCAGGGTCTGCAGGATACCTGTGTTTCCCGTACTTCCGTGTCTTGGGGCATTCAGGTTCCCTTTGACCCCAAGCACACCATCTATGTCTGGATCGACGCACTGAGCAACTATATCACCGCTCTGGGCTACGGCAATGATGCGCACGATGATTTCGAGAAGTACTGGCCTGCCAACATCCACATGGTCGGTAAGGAAATCCTGCGTTTCCACACCATCATCTGGCCTGCTATGCTGATGGCTCTGGATCTGCCCCTGCCCCAGAAGGTATTCGGTCACGGCTGGCTGCTGCTGAGCGGCGGTAAGATGTCCAAGTCCAAGGGCAACGTCATCGACCCCGTCAAGCTGTGCGACCGCTACGGCGTAGACGCTGTGCGTTACTTCCTGCTGCGTGAAGTTCCCTTCGGCAATGACGGCACCTTCACCAACGAAGCACTGATCAACCGCATCAACACTGATCTGGCAAACGACATGGGCAACCTGCTGAGCCGTACCGTCGCTATGTGCGAGAAGTACTTTGGCGGCACTGTCACCGCTAACGGTCAGGCTGACGCTCTGGACGACAACCTGAACGAGATGCTGGCTGCTATGCCCGGCAAGGTTGATGCCGCAATGGAGGCTCTGGACGTACCTCAGGCTCTGATTGCCATTTTCGAGGTCATCCAGCGTGCCAACAAGTACATCGACGAAACCGCACCCTGGGTTCTGGCTAAGAGCGAAGAAAACAAGGCTCGTCTGGAAATGGTCATGTACAACCTGTGCCATGTGCTGCACACCGTCACCGTGCTGATGCAGGCTTACCTGCCCAACACCGCACCCAAGATGGCAGAACAGCTGGGTCTGTCTGCTAAGGAGCTGGATTACAACAACCTGTCTGCTGCTCCGGCACAGTACACCGTCCACAAGGGCGAAGCACTGTTCCCCCGTATCGACGTAGCAAAGGAAATCGCTTATCTGGAAGCAGAGGACGCACGCCGTAAGGCAGAAGCTGAAGCTGCCGCTGCTGCAAAAAAGGCTGCTGAGGATGCTAAGAACGCACCTGCTGAGCCCATCGAGCACGAGCCTGAAATCAGCTTTGATGATTTCTGCAAGGTTGAGCTGCTGGTTGGCGAGATCCGCAAGTGCGAAACCATGCAGGAAAGCAAGAAGCTGCTGCACCTGACCGTGTTTGATGGCGAGCGTGAGCGCTGCATCCTGTCCGGCATTGCAAAGTGGTACAAGCCGGAAAACCTGATTGGCAAGAAGGTTGGTATTGTCGCAAACCTGGCTCCTCGTCCCATGATGAAGGGCAAGTATGTGAGCGAAGGCATGATCTTTGCTGCTGACACTACTGATGGCGGCTGTGCTATTCCCTTCTATCCGGACAGCGTTGCAGCTGGCAGCCGTATCCACTAAGCTATGGGACCGATTTTTGATACCCACGCTCATTACACTTCGGATGCTTTTGATGCCGATCGAGACGTGGTTTTGTCCGGACTGCCCGACAAGGGCATTTCCGGCATTTGCGAGCAATCGACCAGCAGTGCAGACGCTGCCTTTTGTGTAGAGCTCGCCAACAAATATCCTTATATTTGGGCAGCCGTAGGCATCCATCCGGAAAGCCTGCTGCCCAAAGGCAGCTGTGATGATGCCATGCTTGCCCCCACCGTCACCGTCTATGGCGGCGATTGGGAGGCAGAATTGCGTGACATGATGCCGCTGTTTGAAAACAAGCGTGTAGTTGCTGTGGGTGAATGTGGTCTGGACTATCATTGGCCTGTCCCCAAAGACGCACAGCTTGCCTTGTTTGAGGCGCAGCTCCGGCTTGCACGAGAACTGGATAAACCCATTATCGTACACGACCGCGAAGCACACGCCGAAGTCTATACGCTGCTGCGCAAGTACAAGCCGAAAGGTATTGTTCACTGCTATTCCGGCAGCGCTGACGACGCTGTCTGGCTGACCCAGCAGGGTATGTATCTGGGCTTTGGCGGTGCTTGCACCTGGAAGGGTGCAAAGCGCGCGCTGAAATCCATTGATGCTGTCCCTGTGGAGCAAATTCTGCTGGAAACTGACTGCCCTTATATGGCACCGGACGGTTTCCGTGGTCAGCGCTGTGATTCGTCCATGCTCACACGGGTGAGCGAAGTTATTGCCGAGCGAAAGGGTCTTACACCCGACGCAATATATAAAATCACCGACGAGAATGCCCGCCGGGTGTTCCAAATTCCTTGAGGAGGAACTTATTTATGAAAGCACGTATTCCTATGCACCGCGAGTTCATCATTTCTTTCCCCGAAGGCGTAAGCCAGGAGCTGGAGGCTGAAGGCTGGGAAAAGCTGCAGGCTATTGTTGAGGACTACAAGAAGAGCCACAACGGCGGTTCTATCTATGAGCCCACCTTTATCGAGGATTGCGAGCCTGCTGTTAAGGCTCTGCAGGAAACCTACAAGTTCGAGTACACCATCGAGCTGGTAAAGTAATCTGCGGCTTCTGCCTACAGAACAACAAAAAAGAGGTTCGAAACTTTGAAAGTTCCGAACCTCTTTTTATTTTACTTATTCTGCAGGCGTTTCGCTGGGTTGTGCGCTGCTTGCTGCATCTTCACCGTTTACACCGGCAATGATGGCATCTTCTGCGCTCTGCTCTTCCACAGGCTTTGCGCTGGGCGTAGCCGTAGGCTTGACATCTGCCTTCTTATCGCTGTTCTGCAGGCTGGTCAAATACCAGTTACCGCTTGTGCTGGAGAAGATATAATCCATATACTTCACCGGCTCATCGCTGGGGGTCGTGGTCAAATCGGTTTCGTCTGCATTGGGGATGTAACCCACCGTCACATACAGCTGACCGGAACGCTTGAACATATCCACTACGCGCGGCGTATAGGAGCTGACCATACTGGTGACAGGGATCAGATAGCACTGACGCGCATCATCAAAGGTGATGGTCATCTCATCTTCACCGTCAAAGCTGTGATGATCCAGCTTGAAGCTGGGTCCCAGCAGACGGGTCAGATATGCATCCACTTCCACCGCAGGCAGCAGCGCCATATCGGTTTCTTCATCACGGGTATATGTAGACAAGCCGTATTCGGTATCCAGAATATCATACACGGTACCCCACACAGCAGCACTGCGCAGCGTTGCATCATTCATATTCGAGATACTGTCAAAGGGCAGCGGGTCAAACATGACCATACCTTCCAGACGGTTTTCGTACAGGGTATACTCGTCGCTCTGGTCAAACAGAGACACGATGCCGTCCTTCATCGTCTTGACTACGGTCCAGACGCCGATCATAACAAAAACGCAGATCAGGACGCCCCACATCTGCCGACGATGGCGACGATGGTTTCGAGCCTGTTCTTCTTTTGAAATCGTCATTTTTTGTTCTCCTTATGTGGTATTGGGCACAGTGCCCTAACTTACATACTGACAGTATATCACAGCAAATCATCCTGCGCAAACAAGTTGTTGTGGTAATTTTATGAAAACGTGATACAATAATACTTGTTCCCGTTATTTTGAATTATCGGAGGTCCCTGATATGATCCGTTTCTGCAATGATTACAGTGAAGGCTGCCACCCCTCGATTCTGGAGGCGATGGCTCATGCTAATATGGAAGGCAATCCCGGCTATTCGACCGACTTGCACACTGCCCACGCAAAAGAACTGATTTGCGCCGCCGCACAGTGCCCCGACGCCGACGTGCATATTATGGTAGGCGGAACCCAAACCAATACCGTAGCACTTTCCGGATTCCTGCGCCCGTGGGAAGCCGCTATTGCTGCCGATACCGGTCACATTTGTGTCCACGAAACCGGTGCCATTGAAGCAAGCGGTCACAAATGCATTGCCTGCCCCAATGTGGACGGCAAACTGACCCCCGATGCAATCCGCAAGGCTTATGCGGAACATAACTGCGTACATATGCCTCTGCCTGCATTGGTTTACATCAGCCAGACCACTGAGCTGGGTACCATGTACTCCTTCGATGAGCTGAAGGCTCTGCGCAAGGTTTGTGACGAGCTGGGTCTGATTTTCTATATCGACGGCGCACGTCTGGGCAGCGCACTGGCTACCGAGCAGATCACGCTGCCCCAGCTGGCTCAGGTTGCCGACGCTTTCTACATCGGCGGCACCAAGAATGGCGCTCTGTTTGGTGAAGCACTGGTCATCTGCAACGACCGCCTGAAGGAAGGCTTCCGTTACAACATCAAGCAGCGCGGCGCATTGCTGGCAAAGGGCTGGATGCTGGCTGTCCAGTTTGAAGTGCTGATGCAGAATGATATGCAGCTGTTCCTGGAGCTGGGTCGCCATGCTAACGAGCAGTCCATCCGTCTGCGTGATGGCATTGCTGCACTGGGTTATTCTTTCACCAACCACAGCGACACCAACCAGCAGTTTGTGATTTTCCCGGATGCTGTTGTTGCTGCACTGGAAAACGACTTCGGCTTTGAAGCACAGTACAAGCCCGATGATACCCACACCGTCGAGCGTTTTGTCACCAGCTGGGGTACTCGCCCCGAAGATGTAGACGCATTCCTGTCTGCACTGGCTGATGTCACCGCAAAGCTGAACCAGAACGGCTAATCTGTAAAATCAAATCAAAAAGCGGCGTACCTCCCACGAGGCACGCCACTTTTTTGTTTTATATTATTCCCACTTTTCCCACACTTCGGGTGCGTATCCAATGGTAGCCTGCTTGCCATTGCGCACAATGGGCAAACGGAGCAGCTGCTGGTTTTCAAACAGCTTATCTTCTTTCTGATACTCAATCAGACACTGATACAGCGCCAACGTCTGTTTATCCTTTGCTGCCGGATCTACCATGTTATCATAGCCGCCCACAGCACGCTTTACATTGTCAAACTCACCCCGGCTCATGGGCTTTTCTTTAATGTCCACAAAGTGGAATTTTACCCCCCGCTCCTTAAACCAGCGCTGGGCTTTTTTCGTATCGAAACTTTTATTGGTACCGAAGATTTGAATATTCATGCTCGGGCTCCTTTTCCTTTGATGGTTTTATCATACCACAAAATTCAAACGGTATAAACCCCTGCCACATGGGCATACTAGCTCCAGCAAAGGAGTGATTCAAATGCAGGCTTTTGTTGATCCTACTTTATGTATCGGCTGTACCCAGTGCGCCAGCACTTGCCCGGAGGTTTTCCACATGGAGGAAAACATTGCTTACCCCATGGAAGGTCAAATTCCGGATGCGTACAATGCGCAGACCGTCCAGGCCGAGCAGGGCTGCCCGGTAGGCGCCATCTCGCTGCAAAATTGACGCATCGGCGTTGCAAAAGAAAGACATCCCGCTATGGGATGTCTTTCTTTTTTATTGCGTGTATTCCCTGCCCTGTGCTATACTCATGCTATCAAAAGGAGGGATTGCAATGGAACATTTCTGGAAAAAAGCTGTACCGGCTCTTTGTTTGATTGCCTGCCTGGGTTGTGCGCTATGCCTATGGCGGATTTCTGCACTATTTCGGACTGTGCAGAACACCCACGCCTCTCTCAGTCAGCAAATTGAACAAGTATCCAACCGTGTCGATGGCATTTCTCAGTCAATCCAATCCGCCGCAGAGGAAGCAACCCGATTAACTTCGTTTACCGATGGTGCCTGTGGTGCGATAAACTGGCAAAACAAAACCGTACCTTTCACCTATCGCCTTACTTTGAAAAGCTATGACCCTTCGGCTACTACAGTAGATTTGGTGATAAACGGTACCGCACATCCTATGACATCGACCGATGCTGGTGAATTTGTTTTACAGGCTGACTTCCCGTTGGAGCAGGATATTCAGGTAGAGCAGGTGTTGGTTCGTACGAACGACACCGTTCAGACACAGATTCTACAGAACTTTTTCTCCCCCATGTACGAAGCTGCACCAGACTTCTTTATCGATGCGCCTGCACAAACAACCAGCAATCGAGATCACGTTTTTTACGAGGCATCCGGTCTCGTGCGCGTACAACCTCGGATTTCCGATTTTTCTATTGTTAGTGCTGATTTGATTCTGTTTTTGAACGGCACAGAGTATAAACGTATTCCCGTAGATTTGACACAAGAGGGACAGCGTTCCTACTATGAAACGATGCAAAAACAGACTACTGGCAATGAAGTGCTTGCCGTACCGGAAGGCGTTGATCCTGCCTTTGGCTTTGTTTGCTATATCAACGAAAAAATCCCGCTTAACCTTGGTGACAGCTTCCAGTTTGCTGTTGACATTCAGGCTGATGATGGTTTGACGTATCGGTTCATCGGCAATGGCGCAGATTATGTTGCGGAAAACGAAGTGGTCTACTCTGCGCCTGCAGATCCTGCATCTGTATCCGCCGTGTTTAACGCGGATGGAGAAACCTTGTTCCAAAGTCAGGACTAAATATCCGTCAGGAGGTTCTATGGCATCTACCAAAGAATATCTGGATTTCGTGCTGGATCAGCTATCCAACTTGGACAAAATCACTTACCGCCCCATGATGGGTGAATATGTTTTATATTATCGCGGGAAAATCATAGGCGGCATTTACGATGACCGCCTGCTGGTTAAGCCTGTCAAAGCGGCAGTTTCTTATCTGCCGAATGCCCGCCGGGAACTGCCTTATCCCGGCGCAAAGGAGATGCTTTTGGTAGAAGAACTGGATGACAAAGCCTTTCTAGCTGAACTGCTAGATGCCATGTATGACCAGCTCCCCGCACCAAAATCCAAAAAGAAATCCTGAGGTAAGCCATGAAACATTCTTTCGTAAAAGCTCTGAAGAAAATATCCTTTTCTTTCGTCTGGGTCGCACTGGCTCTTGTGATTGTCAGCATCCTGATGCAGGGTATGCCGCTTTTCGGCGCACCAAAACCCAGCAGTGTTGAAACCGTAACCATTACTTATCCCACACTGACCAGCGAAGCAAGAGAAATATCTGACCCGGAGCTGGTCCGACACGCCTGTCAGCTATTTGGCTTTCTGCGATATCGCCCCTTTGCAAAAGCAGATGAAACAGACTCCCCCATCCTTACAATGGATTTCACTCTGACAAATGGAAATACTGCAACCGTATCGGCCAGCAGGGAAAGCGTCTGGTGGAACGGCAAAACACACGTTTTGAAAGAACCGGAAATCTTCATCAATCTGGCAGAAGGCATTTTCTTTTTCGACAAAGTGACACCGTAACCCGTAAAAATAAAAAGCTGATGCGGAAATTCGCATCAGCTTTTTGTTTTTACTTAGTTTTTACTTATTGGCGAAGTATGCATTCTGCACAGCCAGCAGGACGCCTGCACGGCTGGCTGCAAAGTTCAAACCGCCCTGCAGATAGCAGGTGTAAGGTGCGCGCAGCGGACCGTCACAGCTCATCTCAATCGTACTGCCGGAAGTAAAGGAGCCACTTGCCATGATAACTTCATCGGTGTAACCGGGTTCCTCGCTGGGCTGGGGAGAAACGTAGCTGTCAACCGGGCTTGCATTCTGAATACCGGTGCAGAAACCAATCAGAGCCTCTGCGCTGCCGGAATCAAAGCTGGTCACGATATCGTTGTGATCTTCGCAGTAACGAGGTACCGGCTTCACACCGCACATTTCCAACAGGCACTCTGCATAGATTGCCGTCTTGATAGCAGAGCAAACCACACCGGGTGCATAGTAGAAGCCCAGATACATATCACGCAGGGTGTCCAGCGTAGAACCCAGCTCTTTGCCCAAGCTGGGACCCATCAGACGGTAAGCACACTGCTCTACCAATTCCTTCTTACCCGCAATGTAACCACCAGTGGGAGCGATACCACCGCCCGGATTCTTGATGAAGCTGCCCACAATCAGGTCTGCACCTGCCTGGGTCGGCTCTTTGGTCTGGGTGAACTCACCGTAGCAGTTATCCACAAAGATAATAATATCGGGGTTGGCTGCCTTAGCGGTATCTGCAATCTTCTGAATGGTGTCCAAATCAAATGCGGTACGCTGCATATAGCCACGGCTGCGCTGGATGTGGCAAACCTTTGCGCCGGGTGCCTTCTTGGCAATCAGGTCGTAGTCCGGGGTCATATCCTCTTTCAGGGGAGCTTCATCGTACAGGATGCCGTAATCCATCAGCGTACCATTGCCCTTGCACTTGCCATCCAGACCAATAACACCTTCCAGCGTATCATAGGGGCGACCGGTAGCTGCCAGCAGGGTGTCACCGGTGCGCAGCAAGCCAAACAGTGCAACGGTCAGGGTGTGGGTACCAGACATAAACTGGGTACGCACCAGTGCATCTTCTGCGCCCATCACCTGCGCAAAAATTTCTTCCAGCTTGTCACGACCAGTATCCCACAGACCGTAACCAGTGGTGCCCAGCATATGGGTTGCGGACATATTGTTATCGGTAAATGCCTTCAGCATTTTCAGCTGGTTATAGTCGCGAATCTGCTCCACCTTTTCAAAATAAGGGCGGCACATTTCCATGGCGGTTTTGTCCAGCTCCAGTACTTCGGGCTTAAAATCAAAGAATTCTTTCAGCATAGTATTTTCCAATCTGTATATTTTATATTCATTATTCCGCCTTGGCGGTATTTTCATCACTGTACACGGTCAGCGTACCCAGATGTGCAAACCCCAATCTGCGATAGAAGTGCTCACGCTCCTGCTTTGCCAACAGCACAACACGCCAGCCTTGTGCTGACAGCATATTCGCCATCGTTGCAATCAGCCATCCGCCGATGCCCTGCCCACGCATCTGCGCAACAGTTTCCGCACAAGCCAGATATGCCTGCCCATTGTGCAGAGCATACGCACCGACTGTAGAAATGATTTTACCTTCTTGTTCCAGTGACCACACAATCGCTTTCCCGTGATTGCGTTTGGTACAAAGCTCGGAATAAAAATCATCCTGCTTTTCCGGCTGATTTCCAAACAGGAATTGCGCGATCTTAAACGGGCTGGGCATTTCATTCAACAGTAGTGCATCCGGCTGCGGCGGTACAGGCAAACTTTTCCCTGCTTCCAGCGCAAACAAATGCAGCTGTTCTTTTTCATGCCAGCCTTTCGGCATAGCACCATCGGTAAGCAATTCGTGCTTATCCAAAAAAGCCAGAAAACTCTCCAACTCCTCCGGGTCAGCCACACCGCACGCAATCGCCTTGTTTCCATTTGCATCGATTGCGATTTCTTCGCCAGCAAAGTAGCAGCCGCTGGCTTTTCCAAACAGCTCCAACTGCACCGGCATTACACAACCAAAATACGGTTTCCCTGCACAAGCCGTCTGATACCACTCCGCATAGGTTTCATTCGTCACCTGAGCGATCATTTCAAATCCTTTACGATCTGCTTATAGTGGCGGCCACGCACCTCAAAGTTAGGGTACAAATCAAAGGATGCACTTGCCGGAGACAGGCTCACCACATCACCGGGCTTTGCAGCTTTGCGGGCACGGTTGACTGCATCTTCCATACCGTCGGCGTACTCGATTTCCAAATCGCTTGCAGCAAAATCCGGATGTACGCGCAGAGCAGCCTCAATACGAGGACCTGTTGCGCCCATCAGAACCAGATGCTTGACGTGTGCCAGAATTTCCGGAGCCAGCGGCTCATAGGGAATCTTCTTGTCGTAACCACCAGCAATCAGAATGATTTTCTGGTCAAAGCTGCGCAGCCCCGCAATCGTGCGCGTAGGACTGGAAGCAATCGAGTCGTTGTAGTAGGTGACTCCATCCAGCGTGCGCACCGGCTCGATACGGTGTTCTACGCCGGTAAAGGTACTACCTACCTGACGAATGACTTCCGGAGCTACCAGACCCCATACCGCAGCAGCGGCAGCCAGCAGGTTTTCGATATTGTGCAAGCCACGCAGCTTGATTTCATCCTTGTGCATAAAGGGGGTCACAGTGCCCTTTTCTGCCATACACAGCATACCGTCCTCACGCAGGAAAGCGCCGTTGTCGGTTTCGTGCAGGCGGGTAAACCAGACCTGATCGCCCTTGCAGTCTGCCTGCATTGCATTGCTGATGGCATTTTCAAAGCCCAGAACTGCACGGCAGGGCTGGTGCTGATACAGCAGGATATTGCGCTTTGCGTCGATATACTCCTGCATATCCTTGTGGTGGTCCAGATGGTTGGGGGTCACATTGGTGACAACCGCAATCTGGGGGCTCTGGCGCATACTGATCAGCTGAAAGCTGGACAGCTCCACCACAGCGATGTCGTCGGGCTGTACTTCCGGCAGCATGGGCAGCAGTGCTGCACCGATATTACCACCCAGATGCACACAGCGGCCCGCAGCCTTCAGCATTTCGCTGATCAAGGTGGTCGTGGTGGTCTTGCCATCCGAACCCGTCACAGCCACAATGGGGCATGGGCAGAAGCGGAAGAACAGCTCTACCTCGCTGGTAACCATGGTTCCGGCTGCAAGTGCATCCTGCAGGGGTTTCTGGTAATACTCAAAGCCGGGGGTACGCATAATAATATCCTGACCGGCAAATCCATCCATATAATTTTCGCCCAGGCTCAGCTGCACGTTGCAGTGCTTCAACTCCTCGGCATACTCGCCAAACGCTTCCAGCGAAGGCTTTTTATCACACAGCGTAACCTGCGCACCCAGATCCGCAAAAATCCGGATCAGTGCCTTATGGCTGACGCCTGCACCGATAAATGCTACCTTTTTGCCGCGCACCAGCGCAGCCAGCATCTCCTGTTCCTTTTGCATCTGTATATCCTCTCTTCCTATTTCATAACAATACATAAAACATTATAGCCTATCCGCCAGCATGGTGCAACGGCTGGTTCCACAAAAACGACACAGATTTGCCTTTTTCAATAGGTTTTGCTAAAATATAAAGTTGATACACACGAGAGGAGATTTGCTTATGAAACGGCTGTTCCGGGTACTCAGCGGCGCTCTGCTTGCCCTGCTTTTAACAGGCTGCGGCACCGCACATACCGTCAGCTTTACCTGGTTTGTAGACAAAATCCCCACCAATCTGGACCCTCAGCTCGCCCAGACCAGTGCGGAGATGATTGCCTGCAACCATTTATATACTGGTTTGTACCAAACGGATGAATCCGGCGTTCCCCAGCCGGGCTGCGCATCGGGTTATACCCTTTCGGAGGATGGGCTGACTTATACTTTTACCATCCGACCCGATTTGTATTACCGCACTTCCCGCGGTGATGCCAGTGCATACGCCATCACGGCAGAAGACTTTGTTTTTGCATTCCAGCGGATTTTCCGCCCGGAAACCAATTCCCCCTACGTCACCAGCTTTGCCGGCATTACAGGCGGCATGGATATTTTTCAGGGTACGAAACTGGAAAGCGCACTGGGCGTTACCGCACCGGACCCCTACACGCTGGTGATTCAGTTGAACAGCCCGGACCCAAGCTTTTTGGAAAAGCTGACCCTGCCCGGTGCAATGCCCTGTGACGAGGCATATTTTGAATCCACCGATGGCACTTATGGTCTGACCAAAAAGACCACCATTTCCAACGGTCGCTTCTATCTGTATAACTGGACCGAAGGCGGTTTGTTCCTGCGCCGCAAGGCAAACGGAAACACCGTCAACAGCCTGCGCATTGTCACTAACAGCAATCCACCGGATGTGACGCCTGTACAGCTGGTGAGCAACGAGCGGTGTACCGCCGCGGTTGATTTGAGTACCGACCCCACTGATTTGCAGCAGATTCCGTACTCCAATACAACATGGAGCCTTCTGTTCGGTAAAAACAGCGTATTCGACAATACGGATTTACGTCAGGCATTGTCGGCTTCTGCGCAGAACGTTCCTCTGCCCAAAAATGACACTCTGTATGGTCCCACGCAGGGACTGATTCCCGACGGCGCACGAGTAGATACTTTGGACTACCGCGCTCAGGCAGGTAACACCCTTGCACAGCTGGGTGACGGTCAGGACGCTTGGCAGCGTGCGCTGCAGCAAGTTCAGATGAAAGATCTGAAGGGTCTTACCCTGCTTGTTCCGGAAAGTGCCGATAAAACCCATGTGCAGTGTGTAAATGGCACTTGGCAGAAGGATTTCGGCTTATTCTTCAATGTGGAAACTGTAGACAACGAAACCTTTGCACGCCGTATCCAATCCGGTGACTACGCCATTGCGCTTGCACCGATTCCTATGACCGTCAGTGACCCCACTGCTCTGTTGAGCAGCTTTGCACCGCAGGTACCGGACGCTCTGATGTCCGCTTATCTGGAATTAACCACTGCTGCCAATGCCACAAGCGGCAGCAGTAAAATCGACGCATTGGCACAAGTCGAACGCTTTCTGGCTGACCAAGCTATTGTGACCCCGTTGTATCGACAGAATGCACGCCTTTTGCTGGCTCCTTCCATGCACGGCGTACAGTTTGATCCCTTTGGTCCGTTGATTGATGTATCTTGGGCATATCAGGACGAATAATCCAGCTTAGAAGGCAGAGCAATCGTATTTTCTATGTTATACAATATCTGCGTAGTGAAATTTGAAATGTGAAAGGAGAAGGACGGATGAAAAGTTTAGTTTTATTGGCCGGCTGTGGACTGGGTGACGGTTCCTGTATTGAAGAAGTGATTTTAACGTACCTTGCATTGGAGCAATCCAAATGGTTCTATCAGCCGGTCGCGTATGACATGAATATGCCGTCCATCAACCATATTACCGAACAGCCGGAAGAAAACCGGAATATTCTGGTAGAATCTGCCCGGATCGGTCGGGGCAGGATTCAGGGAATAGATGCAATTCAGCCAGAGGATTTCGACTGTCTGATCATTCCCGGCGGTATTGGGCTGCTGTGCAATTACGGAAAAAACGAGTCCATCCGAAATCTGGTTCTCCACTTTCAGGAACACAACAAACCCATTGCAACGATGTGCGCAGGCATTGATTTTTTGCGCAGTATTCTGGGCGCAGACCTCTTGCAGGAGGAATATAAAAATCTTGCTCCCAACGATTTTTGCTTTGACCCCAATAAAAACGTGTACTATACGCCTGCCTTTCACAAGGCAAACAATCTTTGCGATGTACAGGAAGGCATTGCATGTATGATTCAAGCAATGGATTCCCCTATTTGAACTTTTACAGAAAAAGCGAGCAGAGTATTACACTCTGCTCGCTTTTTTACGCATTTACAGACGCTTTCTATGTCTGATGAAATCAATGCTTCATTTCGTTTTTGCGACTCTTCAGCGGACGGATCTTGCCGTCCGGTCCCTGAATGCTGGTGTTGTCCAGCTGGCTGCGCAAGCTGTTGCGGAAACCAGCAATATATTCCGCACGCAGTGCAGCCTGTTCGGTCTTTTCTGCTTCGGTTAGACCTTCCGGCGTTCTGCTCTTTCGTGCCAATTCGTTGATGCGATCAATTTTTTCCTGTTTCATCGCAAATTTCCTCGCTGTTCTTTTTCATTTATTAAAACTGATTATACCAGTTTTTTTGCGGTTTGCAAACAGATGTGCTACAATAAAGAAAAATGTCCCACAAAAAAGCGAGGTTTCTTTTATGGCAAATCCCGAAAATTACGCACGTCAGCTGGACGAATTGCTGAAAACGCTGGGCGATAGTCGTCCTTCTCTTTTGCTGCACGCCTGCTGCGGCCCCTGCTCTTCGGCAGTTCTGGAAAAGCTGAGCCAGTATTTTGATATTACCATTTTATACTACAACCCCAATACCTGGCCCGCTGCTGAATATCACCGCCGCGGGGAAGAGCTGGTGCGCTTTATTGAGCAATCCCATCCGCAGGGCGTTTCTGTGGTTGTGGAAGATTATCACCCCGAAGAATTTTACAGCCAAATCGAAGGTCTGGAAAACGAACCGGAACGCGGTGGACGCTGTACCGTCTGCTACCGCCTGCGCATGGAACACACCGCACGCTATGCAAAAGAGCATGGCTTTGACTGGTTTACCACCACGCTTTCCATCAGCCCGCATAAAGATGCTGTCCGTATCAATACGATTGGTAAGGAGCTGGAAGCCAAGTATGGTGTCAAGCACCTGCCGGCTGATTTCAAAAAGCAAAACGGTTATCTGCGCAGCTTGCAGCTGAGCGACGAATACGACCTGTACCGTCAGGATTATTGCGGCTGTGAATTTTCCGCAAAAGCACGGCAGGCACAGCAGGAATAACAAACAAAAGAGCGGCGAAACAGTTTTGTTTCGCCGCTCTTTTTCTATTTCAGATTCAAATGGTAATTTGGTTACTGACCACGACCAGCGCCGCCGCCAAAGCTGCCACCGCCGCCCATGCCACCAAAACCACCGCTTCCGCCGCCGAAGCCACCTCCGAAACCGCCGGAAGATCCGCCAAAGCCGCCACTGCTGCCGCCGAATCCACCGCCAAAGCCACCATTACGCGGAGGATGGTATCCGCCATAGTGCGGATAATGTCGACGATAAGAGCGGGGACGGCTGCCCATCCAGACAAAGAACGGCATTCCGCCACCGCGGGAACCACCATCACCGCTACCGGGACCAGAGAACATACTCAAAACCGCACCCAGAACCAATAACCAAACCAGTAGCGTTAAAACCGTGCGCAGGACATGACTCTTATGCGGCTTTGCACCGTTTCCGTACAGATCAACTCCATACTCGTCTGCGATGATTTCCGCTATCGCTGTAACGCTGTCTTTTACTGCGGTATCATAATTGCCGGAGCCAAAGTTGCTTTCCATTTTTTTCTGGAGCAGCATACTCAGTTCGTTGCTCAGGCGGGTACCGTCCAAGCCTTTACCCAGCGCCACATAATAATCGCCATCCGCGAATTGGGGAGACGTTTTGGTCAGCAACACCAAAACACCGTTGTTTTCCTTCTTATTGCCAACGCCCCATTCGTTGAAAGCTTGTGCTGCATAGTCTGCTGTGGAAAGTGCGCCGGTATCCTGTACTGTCAGCACTGCAATGGTTGCACCTTTGCATTTTTCCTGCAGGGTACCGTTGGCACCATCCAGCCAGTTTTCGGTATCGCTGCTCAACATATTGGCAGCATCAACGACACATTCATCTTTTGGTAAATTGGGGAACTCTGCCAGCCCTTCGGCAGATACCGGAACAACCAGCAAAGCTGCGGTTAAAATCAATGCCAGAAAATATGCCAAAAACTTTTTCTGCTTTTGCTTCATACAAACCATTCTACCTTTCTGCAGTTTCACAGCACATCAGCCGATCAAGCCGAAAAATGTTATGCTCTGGCTGAAAAGCTCTATATTCTTAGGTTTTATCATCCTCGGCCAGCTCCACCACCAAAGCTTCTTCCGCCGTCCATTCTTCTGGAGCCGCTGCTGCTTCTCCTTCTGTAACTGCTGCTTCGGGAGTGATGTCTTCCATAACTGGAATATTTACCGCCTTTTTTCTTACCGCGTCCAAATGTTCGGCTGAAACATTCTTTCACCGCTGCAATTATGCCATAGATATGTACACCAATGAAAGCCGCTGCCACGAGGTACAGAAACACTTCGAACGCAGTCATGGCGATTGCCTTGATTTTCATCCACACTTTATGCCCAAAGGTTCCCTGCCCATATTGATCGCGGACACTGACCTCGATTGTTTTTACGGTTTCCTTGATTGCTTTATCGTAATCGCCCTTGGAAAACGGCTTTTCCATCTTTTTATTCAGAATGGTTTTCAGCTCACTGCTGAGCTGTGTGCCGTCCAGACCTGCACCCAGCGCCACATAATAATCACCATCCGCATAACGGGACGAAGTACGGCTCAGCAAAACCAAAACGCCGTTATTCTCATCTTTATCACCCACGCCCCACTCGTTAAAGGCTTGGGTTGCATAGTCCGCTGCAGAAAGCACACCGATATCCTGTACTGTCAGCACCGCAATGGTTGCGCCTTCACATTCCTGCTGCAAAGTACCATTGAGGCTGTCCAGCCATTGTTCTGTCTCATTGCTGAGCATATCTGCGTCATCCACGACGCACACATTTTTCGGCAGGTCCGGAAACTCTGCCAATCCTTCGGCAGATACCGGAACAGCCAGCACTGCCATCAGCAATAGAAACGTCAAGCATACCGATGCGGCTTTTTCATCATGCGAACAGATCTACCTTTCCGCAGCCCCACAGCTTACCAATCACATTTGCCGGGAATCCGCCGGCTTTTTTGTTATAAGCCTGTGCTGCTTCGTTATAGCTCAAGTGATGGATGGTTGTGCCTGCGCTGGCAAACTTGGAAAAAGCAGTCTGCTCCGATCCAGTCTGCATGGCATCCGGCGCGTTTGCCTGCACTTCGGCGTGCAGCAGATTGATGGCAGATTCCAGCGCAACGTCCGCATCATAAAGTGCCTCCGGCGTACCGCCGTGGTCTGCCTCCAGCGCAGCTTCCATACCTTCTACGGCCACCTGTGCCGCATCCAGAACGTTCTGGTCCACACCGTCAAAACCGGATGCTGCCAGCAGAACATTCTTTGCAGACGCCGCACGAATTTCCAGCTGCGCCCGCATGGTATACTGACCGCCGCTCTTCACATCCTCAGCCACACCATGGGTGAAACTTCCGGCTGCTTTCTGGTAGCCCATACGCAGCTTTGCGCCGCCAATTCCAAACACGCTCAACGCCATGACCAGAACCAGTACTACCAATGCCACCGCCTGTTTCTGCATTGCACCGGGCAGAGCCTTTTCTACCTTTGCCAGCTTTTGCTGCGCCGGGGTCAAAGGTTTCGACTGCTCCGTTTTCTTAGCCCGATAGCTGCCGGATGTGAACCCGCCGGGGGTCTGTTCCTGTTTCGAAAAATCTGCGTTTGCCATAGTTCCTCACTTCTGCCGGACACAGCGGGCATCAGCCGCGCTGGGATACTTCCAGCATCTTGTTCTTCAGTTCGTCCTCGATCTTGGTCAGCTCCTGCTCAGCCTCAGCACGCTTCTTGCGGCCGTCCACCTGAATCTTGTTCAGTTCGTCCAGGGTATCGATCAGGCTCTTGTTTGTTTCCTTCAGCGTATCAATATCCACAATGCCGCGCTGTGCTTCCTTGGCAGTTTCCAAGGTACCAACCTTCAGCACTTCTGCGTTCTTCTTCAGCAGGTTGTTGGTCATATCGGTAACCGCACGCTGTGCTTCCATTGCTTCACGGCTGTGTGCCAGACCCAGAGCCAGAACCATCTGGTTCTTCCACAGGGGAATGGTATTCACGATGGTAGACTGAATCTTTTCTGCCATCATGTTATCGTTATTCTGAATCAGGCGAATCTGGGGACCCATCTGCAGGCTGATGTTGCGGGTCAGCTCCAGATCGTACAGCTTCTTCTCGAAGCGGTCGCACATATCGCTCAAATCACGAGCAGCCTGTGCGTCCTCCGGCAAACCGGATTCCTTTGTCTTATCCATTGCCTGCTGCAAGGTTGTACCGCGCACGATTTCCAGCTTTTTTTTACCGGCAATGATATACATACTCAGCTCTTTGAAGTACTGCATATTCAGCTCGTACATCTTGTCCATCATGGCAATGTCTTTCAGCAGAGTGACCTGATGCTGCTCCAGCATAGACTGAATCTTGTCCACGTTGGTTTCTGCCTTGGCATAACGGGTCTTCAGCTGCTGAATCTGTACGCCCTTTTTCTTGAAGAAGCCCAAAAAGCCCTTGCTTTCCTCAGCGGCATCAAATCGCTGCAGTTCACCGATCAGGTCGGTGACCATATCGCCTACTTCGCCCAGATCCTTGGTGCGAACCTTGCTCAGTGCAGTTTCGGAAAAATCGCCGATCTTCTTCTGGCTGGCAGCACCGTACTGCAAAACCTGCTGGCTGTTGGTCACGTCAATTTTTTCTACAAAAGCATCCACAACGGCCTGCTCTTCGGGGCTCAGCTCGATGGTTTCCTCCACCTTCTTTTCCTCGACGACTTCTTCCTGCTTTTCTTCTTCCACAGGCTTTTCAGCTTCAGCCTCGGTACCCATCGGGTCCAGCGTCAGAGTCGGCACACTAGCGGGAGCCTCCAACTCCAGATTCAGCTCGTTATTTTCTGCCATAATATGATTCCATCCTTTCTTTTGGGTTAAATACTCTATCCAGTTACGGCTTACAAGCCCTGACCCTTCATCATGTTCTGCAGAACTTCCAAATCTGCGGAAAGGTCCATGCTTTCTGCCGCATACAATGCATCCAACTGATTTTCAAATGCGGTTGCAATCTGCGCCGCATTCTGCTCGACTTCCGCCTTGACCGAAGCAGCGTTTTCACCGCGCACGCCCTGTCGTGCCAATGCTGCATACTGGCTCAGCACGCGCACCGCATCCGGCAGATAGTAGTTGGCAAAGCGTCGTGCCGTTTTGCCCTTGGCGGGGTTCTGCTCCACCACTTCCAGAATACCACGGCCAGCCTGCTCCATTCGCTGCATCGCAGCAGACAGCTGCGGGTCAGGCAGTGCAGCATTCAGCGCATGGAGGGTGTTCAGTTCCTTTTCCATGGACTCCAGCATCTGGTCCACATCATCCACACCGGTATGGAATCCTACCTCATGCTCCACAATGCGGGGCGGGCAAATCTTTTTTGCTGCCACAAACACAACGCCGCTCAGCACAGCTGTGCCTGCCAGTACAGGAAGGCTGTACAGTGGTGCAGCCAGACCCATAACCAGCCAGACCGCAGCTGCACCATACCAGGGCAGTACACTGGGTTTCTCGATCCGCATGATTTTACTCATGGTATTGTCCCCTCTATCGTAAAATTATTTCTTACCTTTGCTGCTTTTTGAAGATTGCAACGACCGGCAAGTGAATTTATCCATATTTTACAATGAATCAATCCTTTGCACAAGACCACAATTCATTCAGCAGCGGTGCAACGCCTTCTTCGCGTGCATTGGGCAGAACACGGTCCGCCGCATCCTTTACCGCCTGCGGTGCATTTTCCATTGCACAGCCCAAACCTGCTGCACGAATCATGCCCAAATCGTTGTGTCCGTCGCCGGAAGCAACTACTTTGCTCATGGGAATTTCCAAGCTTTCACACAGAGCGGTCAGGCTCTTGCCCTTATCCACACCGGAGCGCATTACGTCGTAGCTGCACCAGTCACCCATATCATATACGTTTGCAATGGGCAAAAACTCCAAACCCAGATATCCATACTTTTCCCGGAAACGCTCCAAGCCATCCGGCGGGAACATCAAAAAGGCAGATACCGGCATCTCATCCAGATGGCGGTCCTGATCTTCGCCGTCCAGCACAATCAGGTTTGTGCCTGCTTCTGCCAGTTTCTGAAAAGATTCCTTAACCAGATCATAACCGACGTATGCGTAATAGCCATCCGAGAACGCAAACTGCAGCGGATAATCATAATCCTCGCAGAAATCCACCAGCGCATACATTTCTTCATTGGTGAGGGTAATCTTGCTGATGGTCTGTCCCTTGGCATCGATCACATGTGCGCCGTTATTGCAGACCGCATAATCAAATTTGAGCTTACCCAGCAGCTTTTTGGAACCGCAAAGCGAACTCTGGGAACGGCCCGTGCAAATCACGAATTTTGCGCCCTGCGCTTTCAGATTCTGGACCGCCCGCTCTACTTCTTTCCGAGGGCAGTTTTCCCCCAGGGGAACCAGCGTGTTATCAAAATCGCTGGCATATAAAACATATTGGTTCTCCATGGTGATCTCCTTACTTCATCTTACATATGCTACAGTATAACACAAAAAAAACGATTTGCGCGATCTTTCCGATGCACAAATCGTTTTTTGCATGATTTTACAATTCACTCACAGATCTTATACAAACAGCATAACCACCTGGATAAAGATGCCCACAAAGGAACCTGCTGCCCACAGCAGACCTGTGATAAACAGATTCTGTTTCCAGCTGCGGTTTGTACGCCACAATACTGCCAGACCGATACCTGCTCCGGTAGCCAGACCAGCTACCAAGCTGGAAAAGCGAATCGCACCGGACACATACATCTGGGTCAGCAGTACACTGGAAGCACAGTTGGGGATCAAGCCAACCAGCGCAGCTACCATCGGCTGAATCACGCCCAGACCGCGCAGCGCACCAGAGAATGCATCATACCCCACCAACTCCACAATCAAACCAAACAGAACGCTGAACAGAATGATAAAGAAGGAAAGCTCCAGCGTGTGCCGCAGTGCAGCACGCCAAATGCTGACGCTCTCTGCGCCTTCATGCGCGCTGTGGCAGTCTACTTCGTCCGCATGACCGGTATAACCGCCGCGCAGACCAACGGGCATCAGACGGCGCAAAACACCATCCAGCAAGAAGCCCACGCCCAGTGCGTAAACCACTTTGATGCCCAGCAAAATCACCAGCATATGCCACTGACCCGGCATGGATGCCAGAAGCGGAATGGCCTCATCACTGGTGGACAGGAACACTGCCATTAATGTACCCAGCGTAATCACTTTCGAGGAGTACAGATTCGCGGCAACTGCTGAAAATCCGCACTGCGGCACACAGCCCAGCACAGATGCCGGAATGAACCCCCAGCGACCGCTGCGTGCCAACGCACGCTCGATGGAATCGCCGTGGCGGCTCTCGATATATTCAATCAGCAGACAAGCCAGATACAAAAGCGGCAAAGTCTGGATGGCATCTGTCAGCGCATGATCCAAGACGTGCGCCAGCATATGCGGCATAAAGTGATGAAACAATTCTTCAAACAAGGCTGGTCCCCTCTACTTTCCCAAAATAAAGCAGTCTGCTGCAAAACTGCAACAGACTGCAATTTCGCAACGATGCAAAAACATTGCACTGCTGCGATATTATATCCCATCCGAGATATTTTTTCAATACAAATTTACAAAAAGATTGCAAATTGGTACCGTTTCGAGAAAACCCGTCTTAATACTTTTTGGTTGCGGCAATCGCAATGCCCAGCGTTGCCCATGCCAGCTGATACAGCAGCACTGCAATCAGACTGATCGAAGCCATACCACCAGTCACGCTCAGTAGCAAACCAATCACCATCGCTACCGCTGCAGCAACTGCCTGCACGGTACTTCCGCTGCGCTGTGCATCTTCGGCACCAGCTGCAGCACGCAGACCGCCTACCATGCTGACAAATCCGCCCAGATGCACCATGCAGCCATCCTCATAGGGCAGATAGCCTACCGCTGGGCGAAGTCGATTGGTTTCTTCTGCGTTCAAGACCTTTACGAAGCCGGGACGCAGACGATAGATTTCTTCAATACGACGCTCGGTCAAAGTGGGGTCCTGTGCGGTTACCAGCAGACGAATATTCTCCTTGCGCAAAATATTCAGCGTATGTGCTACCTGTTTGGTACCGTTATAGCCAAACAGGAACATGGCATACAGCTTACCGGAAACTGCCAGATACAGCACATGACTGCTGCCTTCCTTGGTGTAGCGCTTTTCATAATCCAGTGCAGGCAGAGCAATGCCCTCGTCCTGCATCATTTCGCGGGTACCCAGTACTACACGGCAATGGTCACACCATGCCACATAACCACGACCGGTACGCACTTCCAAATCCTTGACCGGGTACAGCATATCCGTATGATTTTCAATCATACCCCGGAACAAGCCTTCCAATGTATTACATCCTGCAATCAGAACGCTGGTTGCATACAGGATTGCCGAGTCGATGCGCTCTTTCTGGAAGGTCTTGATGCCGTCCAGTCGTGCGCAAATCGGCGGGAACAGTTCAGATGCATCCACCTGCAGCACATCCACTTCGCCCAGTTTTTCAATCGAAGGCCATCCGGGTACCACTGCACCAACCTGACCGGCAGATTTCTGCATCAGCAGCGTGGATACGCCACACAGCAGCAGCAATCCCATCGGAGCGCCCAAGCACAGCACACCCGCCAGCACCGACACTGCCGTGACAGCATTTCCACCACGGACCATCGTAATGAATGCACCAACCAAAGCTGCTGCACCCAACAGACGGACCAGCAGAACCGAACGCTGGTCGGAATAGTGCGGCGCACTGCTCTGTGCCACAAAACCCTTCATCATGGCATCCGGACGGCTCAGCATTACAACCGGGTCGTCCTCGTCCATGCCATTGCACAGAAGCTGTGCCGTAGCACGATCTTCCAGGCGGTAAGCGGTGGAATGTTTTACACCAGAGGTCATAACGGCAAAGCCATCCCGATCCACTGCGGCTTTCATGCGTTTGCCCAGTAAACTTGCAAAGACCAGCATGGCTGCCATGCCGGCAAACATAGCCTGTTTGGTCAAATCAAAATCTTTCAGGAACACCAGTGCCAGCACCAGCTGCAGCGCAGCGGCACAAACCGCCAGCGCAGGCAAGCCATCCGCTGTAGGTTTCTTGCCGGGCAGCAAGCTCTTGAAGCCATCTGCCAGACCATGCATATTCAACAGGGCGCAGCCCAACAGAAGCAGCAGATTCACGCAAATCCAAGCTGCGGGAGCAGCAACCGGGTCAATGCCGGGAATCACATTGCTGCCAAACTGTCCCAGAATATCCAGCACCAGCAGCGCGACTGCCAAAATACCGGAAATTGCCGTTGCCAGCGTCAGTTGCGTGCAGCGCTTTTCCAGACGCTCCTGCAGTTGCGGTGCATCCTCAGGGTTTGTGTATTCTTCAATCGGCAATTCTGCCGCTTCCCGTTCTGTGGACGCCTGTTCTTCCGGTTCCGCATCGGAATTGGATTTTTCACCACCGAGCCACTTCCGGAAAGCAAACGTAAAACCAGTTTTTTCGGTTTCCTGTGCTTCGCCTTCTTCTTCGGAGTCTTCTTCCAATTCTTCTTCGTCTGTATCGTCTTCCAGATCTTCCCGGATGCCGTCCAGACCCAGCATGTGAATCACACCGCGCCAACCGCTGCGTTTTTCTTCCGGTTCATCGTCTTCATCGTCGGTTTCGTCGTCAGATCCTGCCAAGTCAAACGCAATGGTACTCTGCGTATCCTCTTCTGCGTCCTGCGGGAAATCCTCCGCATCCGTTTCCGGTTCTTCCGATTTCGTAAAGCTGATTTCTCCTGTGGGGTCGGTATCGTTTTCTGCCGAATCCCAATCGCTCACCAACTCATCTGCATCGGATTCGTCCGATTCCGCTTCCAGTAGGATTTCGCCTGTTTGTACTGCTTCCGCAACCGGAGTCTGGGGTTCTGCAGAGAGGTTCAGCGGAATTTCCATCGTGCTCGTGTCGCAATCGGTCTGTTCCGCACGGACCTCGCTTTTCTCTTCCACAAGCATCATGGAAGGCTGTACATCCTCTTCACTTGCGTGTGTATAGATATCTGCCATGATTTCTTCCAGACGCTTTTTCTCTTCCTGGGAAGATTCTGTCTGTGCCGGCTGTTTTTCTTCCTTGGGCAATTCCGGCTCGGCTTTCGGCTGGGATACGGTGCGCGGCTGCATTTCCGGCATCAGCACCTTGGGCTCTCGCGGTTCTGCTGCAACCGTCTTTTTCGGTTCCGGCGCAATATCGCCGCTTTCCAAATAGTTGATCTGGTTCAGCAGTTCATCCACCGACACCTTTTGCTGTGCCGTTTTGCGCATCAGCTCATCCGCCGTAATTCTATACTTTTTTTCTACAGGTTTTTCTTCCTTAGGCAATTCCGGCTCAGACTTCGGTTCCGGTTCCGGTTTTTTCTGGGGCTCCGGCTGGGGTTCTTCCTGATCGAACTCCATCAGGCTGGGTACTTCCAGTGTGTCTTCTTCGGAAGAATCCTCGCTGCTGTCCTCGAAATCCATTTCGAAAGAGTCTTCTTCCTCTGCCTGTGCATCGGAGGCTTCCTCTTCGCAAAATTCTTCTTCATCTTCATCGTCTTTGCGGCGCAGCCAGGAGAAAAAGCCTTTTTTCTTGGGTTGCTCGGCTTCCTCTTCCAGCAAAACCCGTGCCGTTACATGGCGCATATCTTCCGGCACTTCAATCACGGTGTTGGTAAAGAATTCGCGGAACGCTTCATCCCGCTGCAGTTCCTCACCGTTTGCCGGGCCGTTTTCCCGATGAAAGATATTTTGGGACCAGCTATCGTCAGAACGATTTTCTCCCTGTTTTTCCTGCATCGTTCTCTCCCCCTTTTAGCCGCGCTGCGACATGATCTCGTACAAAATGATACCGGCTGCTACCGACACATTAAAGCTGTCCACGCCGGTACCAGGTGCAGCCATATCCAAACGCACTGCACCGTCGCAGCGCTTCTTGACCAGCTGGCTGACACCGCTGCCCTCACTGCCCAGAACCAGAGCAACGGGACCGGACAGATTGGTCTTTTTCAGGGAAGTGCCGTCCATGTCGGCACAATACACAAATACGCCCTCATCCTTCAGGCGACGGATGGTTTCCGCAATATTTGCCACACGCGCTACCGGCAGACGCTCGGCTGCACCTGCGCTGGACTTCATAACGGTAGCGGTAACTGCTGCACCGCCGCGCTTCGGGATCACAATGCCATGCGCACCACACAGCAGTGCACTGCGAATCACTGCACCCAGGTTATGGGGGTCCTCAATACCGTCGGACAGCACCAGGAAAGGCGGCTCGCCTTTTTCTTTTGCAATGTTCAGCAGTTCATCCAGCGTAGCATAGCCGATTTCGCTGGCAAATGCTGCCACACCCTGATGGCTTTCGGTGCCGGTCATAGCGCGCAGCTTGTTGGGATTGACACGCTTGACAACCGCGCCCACATCTTTTGCCATTGCAGTATAGTAAGATGCCACAGCCGGAGCCATGCTGTCACTAATCAGAACCGTATCTACACCCTTGCCGCTCTTGAGCAGCTCGGTAACGGGATTTTTACCATAAATGATTTCACTTTTCAGATTGCCGCCTTCGGGGCGTTCTTCCTGCGGGATACGTTCCTCACGGATCGAGCGTTCTTCCCGGAAGGGGCGGTTTTCACGCGATTTACGCTCGCTGCGATCCTTGCGGGGGGGACGTCCATAGGGCTTAAACTGTTCCATATTTACTCCTTTTATCATCACGCGCCGAAAAGGCGCACCTGTTATCTGCCTATACAGATAAATTATAGCATACACGCCCTTTCTTTTCTAGCAAAACGCGCGGTGTTTTTCCATTTTTTACGCATTCCCCCGTGCTTTTGATTTTTCTCGTACAGAACATATGTTACTTTTTGAATCATACCCCTGAAAAAGACTTTTTATACTTGTCGTAAAATAAGACAGACTTCTCGCTTCAGTTTTCCACATGTGGAAAAAACTGTTAGGAATGTGAACAATTCCCTGAGTTTTCTGTACTTTCTCAAATTGTTTCCACTTTATCCACAGGGTTTTCCACCACTTTTCCGCATAGAATTGCCAGTTTTCCACAATCGCAAAATTTTACACGCGGGAATATTGTCGTATTCTGTCTTTTTCAAATCTACAGAATTTTGTCGCAGTGCAACAACAGTCCATATTCCATCAAAGCTGCACTTCTGTTGAGATTTTTATAACAAATTGCGCATTCTGCCGGATTTTGATTGCAATTTCGCCTGAATTTGTTTATACTATAAGCGCATATCACACATACATGGGGCTTTCCCCCTGTATCAATTGTAAAGTGAGGTAATCTATCATGATGGTAAACGCAACTGAAATGCTGCTGAAGGCTCGCGACGGTCACTACGGCGTGCCCCAGTTCAACATCAACAACCTGGAGTGGACCAAGAGCATCCTGCTGGCATGCGAAGAGCTGAAGAGCCCCGTTATCCTGGGTGTTTCTGAAGGCGCTGGCAAGTACATGACCGGCTACAAGACCGTTGCTGCTATGGTTCGTGCAATGCACGACAGCCTGGGCATCACCGTTCCTGTTGCTCTGCACCTGGACCACGGCAGCTACGAAGGCTGCAAGGCTTGCATCGAGGCAGGTTTCACCTCTATCATGTTCGACGGCAGCCACTACCCCATCGAGGAGAACGTTGAGAAGACCAAGGAGCTGGTAGCTCTGGCACACTCCAAAGGCATCTCCATCGAGGCTGAGGTTGGCGCAATCGGCGGCGAAGAAGACGGCGTTATCGGCAACGGCGAGATCGCTGATCCCGAAGAGTGCGCAAAGATCGCAGCTCTGGGCGTTGACTTCCTGGCAGCAGGCATCGGCAACATCCACGGCAAGTACCCCGCAAACTGGAAGGGTCTGGACTTTGAGGCTCTGGATCGCATCCACAAGGCAACCGACAACATTCCTCTGGTTCTGCACGGCGGCACCGGCATCCCCGACGAGATGGTTGCTAAGGCAATCAGCCTGGGCGTTTGCAAGATCAACGTGAACACCGACTGCCAGCTGGTATTTGCTGAGGCTACTCGCAAGTACATCGAGGCAGGCAAGGATCTGGAAGGCAAGGGCTTCGACCCCCGCAAGCTGCTGGCTCCCGGCTGCGAAGCTATCAAGGACAAGTGCCGCGAGAAGATCAACCTGTTTGGCTGCGGCAACAAGGCTTGATTTGCATCCCACTTTGCGAATCGCGTAAAAGCATAAAAAGAGAGGACGATCGAAAGGTCGTCCTCTTTTTTTGTTATTTTGTTATGATTCAGGTCACCTGCTCCAATCGCATTGCTGTTACGGTAATATCGTCCGGACGTCCGCTGCGCTGCGCACGCATCTTTCCGGTGCGCACCAACAGTGCTGCCGCATCCGTCGGGCTGCTGCCGCTGGCTACACATAGCTCCAGCTGCTGCACAATCCAATCCGTTCCATCCATGAGCATCCCATCCGAAACCAGAACCGCCCAATCTCCGGCATACAGACGCAGACTGCGGGTTTCGCTTTTTACACGAGCCAACAGACCCATTGGTAAACTGGGACCATCCAGTACACGCGCTTTTCCGTTCTGTACCACAAATCCCGGTGCTGCACCCGCTTTGTACAGTAAAGCGGAACCTGTATACAAATCCACCTGCATCAAATCCAGTGTTGCGCTGCTTTCCTCATCGCTTTTCAATGCCAGTGCCACATTGGTCAAACGCGCTGCGGTTTCCGGATGAAAACCAGCCTGCAGCAAACTGGCGGTCAAATTTGCCGCTACCGTACCATCTACCGCCGCAGGGCGACCGGTACCCATACCATCACACAACAGCATCACCGCTGTATCGCCCACACAGAACTGCCGTACCACATCCCCGGACACTTGTTGTGCCGGGCTGTTTGCCATGCCGAAAATGGGGCGAAGCCTTGCCTTTTCAGAGAAAATCAGCGTGATTGCATCTTTGCCTGTGCATACCTGCGGAATATCTACCTGACGATGACAAACACGGCTGGTTTCTTCCGCCAAAACACGCAAATCATTCTTGGAAAAATCCATGCGACGCAGCGTTACGGCTGCCTGCAGCTGTCCCTGTCCGCCAAAGGTGACCGAACAAGCCAGCGGCTCACGCCCCAGTGAAGCGAACGCTGCTGCTAAGCGTCCGGTCCGTCCTGCATCACGGCTGCCCTGTACGCCCAGCTGCTGCGCCAATGCAGCCAATGCCCGTGCGATTGCTTCATACTGCTCTGTGATTGCTGCACGCATTCCTTGCGAGCGTGCGCGTGCTTTGCGGCGTGCGCCGTATTCTACCCAGCTGCGCTCCACTGCAGCACACAGCGCCGACGGATGGATACAATAGGAAAGCTGACCCGGCAGCTTGGTAAATTCCAGCTGTCCCTGCTGTTCTAGCATGGGTTTCAAGTGAAAGAGTGCTTCCATGGTATCGTTATAGCGATTCTGCCAGCACATTTCTCGGTTTTCGCAATGAGAACACAGGGTTTCCTGTGTACGTTCCACGACCCAGTTATAATTCTCACCCTGCGGGGGCAGAACCTCATAAATTTGGTGAATCGTATCGGCGATTTCGGTCAGACTGGTTGCTGCTGCTTCCAGCCTGTTTGCAGCAAGGCTGACCGCAGGGCGACCCGCACTTTCGGTGGGGTCAGAAATGGGCACCGCAAGCACCAAAGGTGCCGGCATACAGAAGAATATAATTTGCCCCAACGCAAAAGCCAGCCAGAAGCACCCTGCCTGACCCACCGCAGGTACACACAATGCACCGGGTAAACACCCCAGCAAAAACCATCCACTGCACCGCAGACGGTCCCCAGCTCCATATGTAACAGCAAGCAGCGTTCCGCCTAAGACGGAAAGACCCACAAACATTTGCTGTGGCGCTGCGGCACACAACGCAGCTGCCAGAACACCCATCGTCACCAACGCCTGTTCCCGCCGACCACGGCAAGATAAGACCAATCCTGCACCTGTGGAAAAAACTGCACCAATCCAAAAAGGTCCCACCGGAAGATTGGCTAAAATCGTGAGCAGCACCACACCGGGTAAAAGCAGCCCTTTTTCGCTTCCGCTGGGCGGACAGCGTACAAGCTGCAAGCCCAGTAAAACAGCAAGCACACCGTCTGCCAGCGACACCAGCGCGGTTTGTATGGAGATACTGCCCCCCAACCACAACAGCCAGCTCATACCAATCAGCATCCCTGCACCCAATACCGCAGCAGATGGGAAACTATGCGGCTTCGCCCAACGCATTCCTGCCGCTGCAATGATAACGCACAGATACACCAGCGCCATAGGCTGCGCATGGACCAGCAGCGACACTGCCCCCGCCCCCAGCGCAACCCAAAAATAATCCGCTTCGGCTGCACCCAGCACAACCGCCAAACCCAGCGGATGCAGCATACCATACCAACTGCCAAAGCCTGCTGCTGCACCCCAAACCATACACGCGACCTGATGCCCAAACATCCGTGCCGCTGTATTTTTCGCAGCAACCGGATGTTGTTCTGTTTCGTTCCGCCATTCCGAAAGTTTTTCCACGTTGTTTCCCTCCCTGTTACTCTGCATCGTGCAAGAACAAGGTAACACGTCCCAAACGGCGGAAAATGCCGCAGGCGGCGAAGCGGCACAAAGCTGCAAAAAGCCCCTCTCCCATGATGGGAAAGGGGCTTTTTCTGATTTATTCGGGGAATATTTTCGCGTTATCGCCGCTTTTTCTGAAAAATCCCGTTTTATGCTTCCAGCTTAGCGATTGCTGCACGGATGCGGTTCAGGGTTTCTTCCTGACCGAACATGCAAGCCAGATCCGTACCGCCGCCGGGGGTACGCTGCTTACCGGACAGCGCAATACCCAGCGGATACAGCAGCCAACCGTTCTTCTTTCCCATTTCTTCTGCCTTTGCCTTGCAGGCTGCAAACAGAGCATCCTTGTCGTTGAAGTCCAAGTTTGCATCAGACAGAACCACTTCCAGAGCCTTCAGTGCTTCCAGAGCGGTTTCCGGGCTGGTCTTCTGCTTCTTGTTTGCATACAGAGAAACGTCGTACTCAGGCATTTCGTCAAAGAAATCCAGCTGCTCGGGAATTTCGCCCAGAACCTCGCAGCGAGGCTGCAGGTTTGCGCACAGCAGAGCCTTGTTGATGGGGCGCTTCACTGCGCTGTCGATCCAAGGCTCAGCCTTTGCCAAAAACTCTTCCGGGGACAGGCGACGGATATACTCTGCATTGATGGCACGCAGCTTCATCGGGTCAAAAATTGCAGGAGACTTGGAAATACCGGACGGCTCCCAAACCTTCTTCAGCTCTTCCAGAGAGAAGATTTCCTGCTCTGCATACTCGCCGCGGGGGCTCCAGCCCAGCAGGCAGATGTAGTTCATAATTGCTTCGGTCAGATAGCCCTTTGCCACCAGATCCTGATAGCTGGCATCGCCGTTGCGCTTGGACAGCTTGTTCTGTGCGTCCTTCATAACCGGCGGGCAGTGGATATAAGCAGGGATATCCCAGCCAAATGCCTCGTACAGCAGGTTATACTTGGGGGTAGAAGACAGGTATTCGCTGCCGCGGATAACATGGGTAATGCCCATCAGGTGGTCGTCCACCACGTTTGCGAAGTTATAAGTGGGCATACCGTCGGTCTTGATCAGAATCTGGTCGTCGATTTCATCGGTGCTGATTTCGATATGACCATACACCAAATCATCAAAGCCTGCTACCTGACCCTTGGGGACCTTCTGGCGGATAACATAGGGCGTACCTGCATCCAGCAGAGCCTTTACTTCATCCGCAGGCAAATCACGGCAGTGACCGTCGTAGTGGGTCATTTCGCCCTTAGCCTGCTGCTCTGCGTGCATCTGGTCCAGACGCTCCGGGGTGCAGAAGCAGTAGTATGCCTTGCCAGCCTCGACCAGCTGCTCTGCATACTGCTTGAACATACCCATGCGCTCACTCTGCACATAAGGGCCAACCGGACCGCCGATATCGGGACCTTCATCCCAAATCAGACCGGTTTCGCGGCAGGTGTTATAAATTACATCCACAGCGCCTTCCACATAGCGCTCCTGGTCGGTATCTTCGATACGCAGGATAAAGGTACCGTCCTCATGCTTTGCCATCAGGTAAGCATACAGAGCGGTACGCAGGTTGCCTACATGCATGTAGCCCGTAGGACTGGGTGCAAATCGAGTGCGAACTTTGTTGGTTGCCATAATTTTCTCTCCTTATATCTGACCGGATTCCCGGTCAATAACGGGGCGACGTGCGCCGCAATTTCATCGAATTTAGTCTACCCTTTACAAATGCGTTTGTCAACGCAGAATAAACGTGCTATACTTATTCTATATCAAATACTTTCGTTTTCTAAAGTGTCATCTTTAAGATTCCATATAATAAAGTGAGGAAATCCGTATGAGTGAAACAAACGAGCGAAAAAAACGCATCCTGTCCGGCATCCAGCCCACCGGTACTTTTACCCTGGGCAACTACATTGGTGCGATTCGCAACTGGGCAAAGCTGCAGGACGAGTTTGAAAGCCTGTATATGATTGCTGACTTGCACGCACTGACCGTGCGTCAGGTTCCCGCAGAGCTGCGCCGCAACACCCGCGAGGCAGTTGCTATGGTGCTGGCAGCAGGTATTGACCCCAACCGCAGCTTGGTATTTGTACAGAGCCATGTGCCTGCACACACCCAGCTGAGCTGGATTCTGACCTGTAACTCTCAGTTTGGTGAGCTGAGCCGTATGACCCAGTTTAAGGATAAGAGCGCAAAGCATCCTGACAACGTAAACGGCGGTTTGTTCACCTATCCCAGCCTGATGGCTGCTGATATCCTGATTTATAACGCAGATCTGGTTCCGGTCGGTCAGGATCAGACCCAGCATTTGGAATTGGCTCGTAATGTGGCACAGCGTTTCAACAACGCATACAGCCCCACGTTTACCCTGCCGGAAGGCTATGTACCCAAGGCAGGCGCAAAAATCATGAGCCTGTCTGAGCCCACCCGCAAGATGAGTAAGAGCGACACGAACGTGAACAGCTTCATCCTGATGACGGACGACAAGGACACCATCCTGCGCAAGTGCAAACGCGCTGTGACCGACTCTGACGGCATCGTTCGCTTTGATCCGGCAGAAAAGCCCGGTGTTTCCAACCTGATGACCATGTACAGCGTCTTTACCGGCAAGGACATGGCTGCCATCGAGGCAGAATTCGATGGTCAGGGCTACGGCAACTTCAAGTTGGCTGTCGGCGAAGCCATCGCAGACGGTCTTGCTCCCATCCAGAACGAATACAGCCGCATCCTGGCTGACAAGGCTTATGTTGACCAGGTTCTGAAAAATGGTGCCGAAGGCGCATCCCGCCTGGCTGATCGCATGGTGCAGAAGGTCTACAAAAAAGTAGGCCTGCTGCAGCTGTGATTTTCACCGCTAACGGAAGAGGGCTACAACATGAAACATATCGGTATGACACGAAATGTGGACCATCTGGGTCGTATTGTTCTCCCCAAGGAATTGCGTGATAGTCTTGATCTGCCTGCTGGCACCCCCCTGGAGATTTCTGTGGAGGGTGACACCATTTTGCTGAGAAAGCATCGCTCGCAGGGTTACTGTGTTTTTTGCGGCGCGGAAGATCCCGATGTCGTTGCCGTAAACAATGTCTGTGTTTGCCCGGCTTGTCTCGACAAGCTCCGCGCGCTGTGATTGTCTAAGGAAATCAAAAAAGCAAGGGTGATTCCCGCAACGGGTCCCCTTGCTTTTTATTTTCCCATTCCGACGCTGAAGCTGCTCGACTTCGTTTTCTTTCCTCGCAAAAAGCACCTGCCGTTTCCATACAGCAGGTGCTTTGTAATTGCTTACTTTAATTTTTCGATGCGGTCTTCGCTGGTTTTCACCAGATTCAACAGGCTGGATGCATACAGCGGGTATTCCTGTGCCAGACTGTCGGTCGTCATTGCCAGACAGCTCGTATCCTTCAGCGGTTCGCCCTTTCCGCTTACATCTTCACCCGCCAGGGTCGCGCACAGATTTGCCTCTGCCACTTTCATTGCAGAATCGGAATAGCCTTGCCAAGTATTTTGTGATATACTGAACAGGCTGCTGGTATTATGGCTTTCTGCACTGTACAAATGGCGGAAAACCTTATATACTGCCAGCATCAGATAGGAGCTGGCTTCGGTAACGATTTCCTTGTTCTGGCAGCTGCCCAGCTTGGCGTACAAAACGTTCAGGCTGTTGGAAATCAGTTTCTTATTCATCGTGGGCAGCACGCTGCCGCGGTAGATACCATCTTTCATAGCGTCCGGGTTGGGCAGATTTTCTGCGCTCAACACTGCACCGCTGCGGTCCGCACTGCGACCCAGCAGATAATCACAGGACACTCCATAATAATCCGCCACTTTAACGACGAATTCCAAGCCACATTCCCGAATGCCTTTTTCATAGTGAGAAAGCAATGCCTGCGAAACACCCAGATCAGACGCTGCCTGTTTTTGTGTGATCCCGCGCTCTTTTCGCAGCAGGGTGATAATTCGGTTGAACTCCATTGTGGATTCCTCTCCATTTCTGCAATTCCCGCATTTCTTTTACGGTACGTTGATTATACTCTGCGGAAAACGATTTGTAAATACATATTTTGCATCGATTCTTGTGTTTGCATCACATTGCTCTCAGATGCTCCGTTTTTTGCCATACCCATGGCGGATATTTCCGCAATATGCCCCAAGATATAGGGATAAACCAATTTCAGTCCACTGCTTCTGTGAAAAATGCTATTTTTCCAACGCAATCCATTTCAATGTGCGGCACTGCCGCAGAGAGGAGTATTTTTATGAAAACATTCAAACTGCACCTGATTCGTCATGGTCTGACGCAGGGTAATCTGGACGGTCTGTATGTAGGCAGCGGTACCGATTTGCCGCTGTGTGATACCGGTCGTGCGCAGCTGATCGACCTGACCCAGCGGTTCGAATATCCTACCCCCGAGGTTGTTTTTTCCAGCCCGCTGAAGCGCGCTGTTGAAACCAGCAACATCCTGTTCCCCAACGCTCCCCACAAATATAGCGTGGATGCTTTGCGCGAAGCTGGTTTCGGCAAGTTCGAGGGTAAGCCCATTCAGAATCTGGTAAAAGATCCCGATTTCGTCCGTTGGATGGACCCCACCTCCGGTTACACGCCCGAAGGTGCTGAACCTACTGTTGAGTTTCATCAGCGCTGCGCCGATGCTCTGCTGAAAATGTTTGAGTATATGATTAAGTCTCAAATCACCGAGGCTGCTTGCGTCACCCACGGTGGTGTGATTATGAGTATGCTCAGCCAGCGCGCTCTGCCCAGCCGCAAGCCTGAAATGTGGATGGCAGATCCCGGCTGTGGCTATACGGTTCGCACCGACGTGGAACTGTGGATGCGTGACCGTCTGGTGGAAGCAATCGACGTTATCCCGGAAGGTTATCTGGACACCGTTGCAAATCAGGAATAAGCAAACAAAAAGACCGAACGTGCAATGCACGTTCGGTCTTTTTGTTTTTATCTTATGCAGCAGCTTCTGCGTCACTTTCCGACTCGGATTCTGCCTCAGCAACGGGATAAACCACGTTGTCCTCTGCATCCGTAATGGTCAGCGACTGACCATTAAAACCGCCATAAACCGCCATATAGGTCTTACCTGGAGCCATGACCAGAGGGGTGCCCGTTTCACTGAACAGCTGCAATCCATCGGCAACATCACCCTTTTTCCAAGTGATCTTCTGCCAGGTTCCATTGACCAGATACAAGCCTTCCCCTTCGGTGAGGTCATACTCACGGGTGAATTTATCATCCTTGACCGACGGCTCACTGCACAGCACCAGTACGTTCGTTACCTGAACCGGAACGCCATTGTTGGCATCCAGCTGCTGGGTACCGTCAGCGCGGTACAGCATCCATCCGCCATTCTCAAAGCGCAGCGTTGTGCTCTGCTTTTCCGAGAAATTCACAGTAATGGCAGCAGCTGCATCCCCCTGAACCGGAGAACCGAAATACTGCCAAACCGGTACTTCACCCGTCAGCGGCATCTGATACTGATCGATACCGTACTGCAAAGAGCTTCCCTGCGTATACCAGCTGTACTCCATCGGCATAGCCGGATCACTGCCATCATAATCGAAGCTGTTTACACCCAGCATCAGAGCATCCAGCGGCTGCCATCCATAACAATTCAGCAGATTTTCAGCATAGGTATTCATACCCTTCTGTACCAGAATACTGCTCATCGGCAGAGCAAACTGCCAGAACAAATCCTTACCGGGCGCAATCGGACCCACCTTGGGGACGCTCTCCAAATTATCGAACCAGAGCATCCAGTTGGTGGATTCACCCTCGGTCAGTGCTTCCAGAATTACGCTGGCACTGCCCAAACCCCACTGGCGTGCGCCGGCTTGGGCAGCGTTGTTTACCATCACTGCCACAGGGCGCTGTACTTCACCTGTCATTTCCTGACCGGTCAGCGGGTATACGGCTTTCGCCTGCACCAACGGCTGCAGCGTGCCTTCTGTCGGCAAACTCTCCGGCACCTGATCCGTCGTTGTCTGGCTGCTGGGCGCAGTGCCGCAGCCTGCCAGCAGCAGGGTCAAACACAAAATAACTGCAATTAATTGTTTCATGGGTCGCAAAAACTCCTTATCTGGGGATTTGAGGAAAATCAGTCTGTGGTGATGTTGGCTGCAGCGTCTTCGCTCACATCTGCATCATCTGCATCTGTCACATCAGACACATCCTCTGCGTCACTCAGATCGTCGCCGCTGGCTGCGTCTTCCTGACCGTCATAGCTGAAATGCTCTGCTTCTTTCAGGTCTACAAAAGACAGGTATGTTTTGCCGCAGTTCAGGGTAACCATCTCATCTTCCTGACTGTTGTGATCGCTCAGGATCAAAACGTTTCCGGGGCTGCCCTTCTGCCAGCCGATCATCTCGCAGCGACCGTTGGTAAAGTAATAGCCAACTCCGCCGTAGTCATAGTCAACATCCTGAATATTGTGGGAATCGCCGGGGTAAGCCTCCATTGCGGTAAACAGGACAACCAGGTTTGTAAAGCTCAGCTGATTGCCGGTATTCTCGTCAATCGTCGGGCTGACCTGCTTGGTTGCGTTGCTGTACATACTCATCTTATAGGTCTGAGATGCAGCGTCATAATCAAAGTAAGTACGGTAGCTGGAAGAGTGACGGATCGTCACGCTGGTAGCCGGCTCACCGCCGTCCAGACTGACATACTCATCATAGCGGTAGTCTGCAAACTTAAAGAAAGTACTCTTGTACTCACGGGTCATATCCAGCTCAGCCTTATCGATTGCTTTCTGGACTTCCTCGCCACTGGTAAACAGTGTATGCTCGGTTGCCACATCGCGACCGCGCTTATCGCGGTGAGAGTAATTGCGCTGAGTGGGGGTCTTGAAATAGCTCATACCGCCAAAGTTCAGCGTCCAATACTCCCAGTCCTTGATGAAACGGGTGCAGAACACACTTTCGCCTTCGTGATAGTAAACCGCCTGCCAAGGCATAATCAGCTGCAGGAACTGATCTCGACCAGAGCGGATGGGTCCGATTTCGGGAATGTCATCCACATCGTCGAACAAAGCGCAGAAACGGGTGATACCGCCCTCCACCTTGATTTCAATCAAAATCTTTGCTTCGCCAATACCGCGATGGGGGCGTGCATTCTGACGGCTGGTGTTGGACATATTATTGATCATAATACCAATAATACGGCTGTCCTTTGCATCGCTGGCACGACCCTCGCCGGTCAACACATCCGGATCATACGGAGGTTCCGGCGTGGGGGACGGAGTCGGGGTAGCGGTCGGTTCCGGCGTAGCGGACGGCAACGGACCGCCGCAGCCTACCAGCACGCCAGCTGCCGCTGCCGCGATGGCTGCTTTTTCAATAAATTCTCTGCGTGAAAGTTTCATTTTAATACGGTTCCTTTCCTTTTTGGTTTCTCGTCAGACCTTTGTGACGATTCCGCAGGATCACAGTTGTAATTATTGTAACCTTTTTGACATTTATTGTAAAGAGGTGCCTCTTTGTCATGCGCAGATAGCTGTTTTTTAGTGTACCACATTTTCATGCAAAATTTGGTACTATCACAGTTTTTTCTTATTTCTCTCCGTTGGAAATTTTCGTGGTTTATGCTATACTGAATCAAACGCAACGCAAAGGAGAGAATTATGCAGCACCAAGGCACTTGTCCTCTGGAAACACAGCGCCTGCTGCTGCGCCGCCTTTCCGCTGAGGATGCACATACCATGTTTACCGGCTGGGCGGGCGATCCACAGATATTCCGCTTTCTGCGCCGCCCTGCACACCGCAGCGAAACTATGACACGCTGCCTGCTTTCTGCTTGGGAAACGGCATATGCACAGCCGGATTATTACCACTGGGGCATCGTGGAAAAGGCATCCGGTCAGCTGATTGGCGAAATCGGCCTATCCGATGACCGAATCTCCGCCGGGAATGCCCCCGCCTGCTGGTGTACTGCCGGATTGGATGGATCCGACGGCGTATGGTCGCCCGGATATTGTATCGGCAAACTCTGGTGGGGTCAGGGTTTTGCTACAGAAGCGCTGCGTGCTGTCGTAGATTACTGGTTCAGCGTATGCGATGGCGTATGGCTGTCAGGCTGCCATGCCACGGAAAATCCCGCCAGTGGCCGTGTACTGGAGCGGGTTGGTTTTCAATTCGATCATTCCGGCATGGAGCGAAAGTTCGACGGAACCCCCATAGCATGTTTCTATTATGATTTGACCCGTCCTCTGTGGGAAACGAGGAAAAAGGAGAACACCCTTGAGTGAACTGATTGATATTTTAACCGAAACCCCACCTGCCCGCGTCCTGCTGCTGGCTTTGGATATGGGCGAATGGGACTGCGCCCGCAGTCTGGATGAATTGGCTGCACTGTGCGAGGCAAACCACATGGTAGCCGTAGGTCGTGTAACGCAGAAGCGTTCCACCCCGGAAGCTGCGACGCTTTTGGGCAGCGGTAAAGTAGAAGAAGCCCGTCTGGCAGTGGAAGAGCTGGATGTACAGACCGCCATTTTTGACGGCGAACTGACCGGCAGCCAAATTCGCAACTTGTCTGGTCTTTTGCAGTGCGAAGTGCTGGACCGCACCATGCTGATTCTGGAAATCTTCCGCAGCCGTGCCGTCACCAACGAAGGCAAGCTGCAAACCGAACTGGCTGACCTGCGCTATCAGCTGCCCCGCCTTTCCGGTCTGGGTGCATCGCTGAGCCGTCAGGGCGGCGGTGGCGGCGGTGGTGCCGGCGCACGCCGTGGTGCCGGTGAAACCAAGCTGGAACTGGACAAACGCCATGTGCGTGCTCGTATTGATATGCTGAGTGAACGTCTGGCTGAGATGGAAAAGCGTCGCGGCGAACTGCGTCGTGCACGCAGCCGCACGGGAATGCCTGTTGTCAGCTTGGTTGGCTACACCAACGTAGGCAAATCCAGCCTGATGAACGCTCTGTGCGGTGCGCAGGTACTGGAAGCAAATATGCTGTTTGCTACCTTGGACCCCACCAGCCGCAAGCTGGTTCTGCCCAGCGGTCTGGCTGTTTTGCTGGTTGACACGGTTGGCTTTGTATCCCGTCTGCCCCACCATCTGGTAGAAGCCTTTAAGAGCACGCTGGAAGAAGCCGCTTTTTCGGACGTAATTGTCCGCGTAGCGGATGCCGGTGATGATCAGCGGGACGAACAGCTGAACGTCACTGACGAAGTTCTGCACTCGCTGGACTGCGACGACATCCCCCGCCTGACGGTTTACAACAAATGCGATATGGCAGGTGCCATCAGCTTTGCCCCCGACATTCTGCTGACCAGCGCCAAAACTGGCGAGGGTCTGCCCCAGCTGCTGGAAGAACTGGACCGACTGCTGGCAGACCGTGTGCGCAGCATCAAGGTTCTGCTGCCTTATGACAAAATCAGCTTGGCTGGTCCGATGCGTCAGCGCGGCAGTGTCACGCTGGAAGAATACAAAGAGAACGGTCTGTATCTGGAAGGCGTCGTAAAAGCAGAGGATTTGCACGTTTACGAGGATTACCTGCAGTAAACACGAAACAGACAAAACCCAATCGAAATCATAAAACGGCAGTATCTCAAATGTGGATACTGCCGTTTTTGCTTGTGAAAATCCCCCCACGACCGAGAAGTTTCATTTTCTCTTTTCTTCCAATTTTGTATATGCTATACTGCATTTAACGAATCTGCGTAGGAAAGGAGCACATTATGAAAAAATTATCTGCAGTTGTCCTTGCCGTTCTTCTGGTTTTCAGTCTGGTCGCCTGCAGCAACACCCATACGGACTACGATGCCCTTGTTGCTGAGCGGGATGCCTTGCTTGCTGAAAATGAAAATTTGAAAGCAAACCTTGCTACACTGCAAAATCCGTCGGGCGAACTATCCGAACCGAAAACCGGCATCATCCACGGTTACTTTGTTGCAACCGTACGAGATTTGATTCCGGGTTATACGCTAGATGAAACAACACCTTTCTTCGTGGTTGCCACCATGTTCCAAGACAGCCCTTTTACCATTTATTTAGGACCTGACCTTATCGATCAGGTGGAAGTTGGTAAGCAGTACAAATTCGTCATACAGGATACCGAAGTTGATTTGCAGAAATATCCTGCTGTCAACGAAATGCTGTATCCGCCGGAAGCATTAAGTGCGCTGAACATTTCTATTGCATCGGTTGTTCCTGCCTCTGACGAAGAAGGCGGCTTGGAATCGACAAAGCTGGAGCTTTCTCTTTCGGAATAATTTTTAATTTCACGACAAGTTCTAACTATTTTCATCAAAAAAGCGGAGCGCATTTTTCATGCACTCCGCTTTTTCTTTATAACAATCCGATGGTTTTCAGATAGCTGAACAATGTGGGGGCAAACCAGAATCCACCAAACGCAAGGATAAAGGTACCCCAACAGGTCAGGCGATACTGGATGCGGTCTGTACATTCCCCTGCCAGATGATCGCCCAAGCTCTTACCGTGCAGCGGGAACTGGAACAGGATACCACAGAACAATGCACCATAGAACAAAATCGGTGCGATTTTATCCAGATACGGAATCAACGCCAGATAGAACGCATTCCAGCGCGGTTCTGCAACAATAGAATAAAACCAGCCCGTCAACGGACGCAGCACACCCCAGTCAAACAGGTTACCCTCCAAACCATGCGGGTAAACGAATGCCACCAACAGGAAAAATCCAATACAGAGCGCAACATTCAAATACGCATAGGTCGTCTTTTCCCGCTGGCGCAATGCCGACAAAATCAAGAACGGGGTCAGGAGAATCAACCACTGGGGATGCCACAAGACGAATATAAACAGCAGAGAAAATACGGTCATTGCTCCGTATACGGTCACATCATACCAGGTCTGTGCATCCTGCGGGCGGTACAGGTATGCTGCCACGCAAATCACGACCATCGCCAAACCAAAATAAGATGCGTCTGCTGTACCGCCAGGGAACACCGCTGTAAACAACCGGTCGGTCATCAGCTGATTGAAAAATGCCGCATCCCCTGTACGTCCCGCAAACAACAGCGTTGTGGGAATGTACAGCCACAGGCTGACTGCACCGTATTTCAGCAGCTGCGGTACCCGTTTTTCCACCAAAAGCAGCATCGGGATAAATACAAACAGCGGGAAAAACTTAAAGACAAATCCAACACCCATTACCAGGGAAAACGCCATATATCTCTTGTCAAAATACAGCAGCATCGCCCACAATACAAAGAACAGACAGATGCTGTCATACTGACCCATCACCAGCGTATTAAAAAAGCTGATGGGATTCAGCCAAAACAAAAGCGATGCCCACTGACAAGCCGTTTCGTCACAGCCAATACGCTGCGCCAACTTTCCTACCAAAATACCGCAGCACAAATAAAAACCAACGCCGATGGCTTTGCACCACATCGCCAGAAACACATCATCGAATACAAAACCGCCAATGCGCTCCACAAGATACAACGGCAGCTCCCACAGCGCATAAAGAACGTACATTATGATATTATAGTGTGCTGCATTTACATATTGAAATCCGTAAGTTCGGGACAGCGTATTTTCAAAGAACTGCAAAAAATTGCCGTCCAAAGTGCTTTGAATCAAAATATATGCATGGCGTGCGGTTTCCATAATATCCGGATGATTGAACAGCAAAAAGCATACTGCCGCACCCAGCCCAAACAACAGGTACTCCATTCGTGTGAGACCTTTTGTCCTGCGCTGATTCAAAACCGAACAGGCATCTTGTTTGCAGAGAGCTGTCATATCCATATACCTCACTTTTGCCAAAATCTGATTTATTTTAACACAATTTTCTTTTCGAAACAAACCACCGTGTGCTGTTGTAGCCTTGCCATATTTCCAATTTCCTGTACTTTTTCGATGGGGTGGCCCGGTTTGTAATCGAAAGCACATTGCTTTATAAAAAAAGCTGCCGATTTTTTATCATCGGCAGCTTTTTTATTTCTCAGTTCCGTTTTCCCCCGACAGCAGCTGTTTTTTGTAATTTGCACGCAAAATCTGTTTTTCGAACAAAAAAGTTAAATTTGTGTCGATGTTTCGCATTTCTTCCATATAACACAAAAACCCGCCTGGCAGCGGGTTTTTGTGTATAGAGGGGGTGGGAAAGTATATAAAGTAGGAAAATATCTTTTTTGCATATTAAATTATAATGCACAAATCATTTTTGTCAAACTGTCCTGACATATCGTTTTATTTAACTTTTCCCTTTACTTTTTCAATTTAACTTTATATAATAAAGTTGTTCGTCAAATTCTTTCTGACTTTTCTGTGTTTTTTCACGTTTTGAAAAATTACGTTTTATTTCAGGAAAATTTGCGTGTTTTATTTTCTGTTTCAAAGGGAGTGTTTGGATGGATGATTTGGACTATAAAATCCTGAAACTGCTGTCCGCAAATGCGCGTATGTCGGTAAAGGATATTGCCGATCAGGTTTCTTTGACCAGCCCCGCCGTATCCAGCCGCATCCATAAATTGGAACAATCCGGCATTATCGGTGGCTATACGATTACCTTGAATCGCCCCCGCGGGCAAAACGGCATCAATGCGCTAATCAATGTTTCTACACACCCCAACAATTTCGAACGCTTGCTGGCTCTTATGCAGCAGCATCCCGAAGTGCTGCAATGTTATCATGTTACTGGTGAACACAGCTTTATTGTCCGTGTCAGCTGCAGCGACATGAGCCATTTGGAACGTGTGATCCATGCGTTCCAAAAGCTGGGTCAGACCAACACACAACTGATTCTGTCCGTTCCGCTGGATCGAAACGGATTGGATATTCTCGCGCAACAGGAGGTATTTTGAATGCGACACTGTCCGAACTGTGGCAACACTCTGCCGCCCGATGTTTCCAACTGCCCGTATTGTGGTGCGCCTTGTGCCAGCCACGAAGTTCCGCCATCCCCTGCTGCTGCGCAGGCAACCGGTTCTGCTGCATCTGCTGAAGAAAACAGCACACAGCGCACCTATGGTCCGCGCTATGCACCGGAGCGTAGTGTCTGCCCGGATGGCGGTCTGACCACTGCACAATATTTCTGGTCTTTGATTCTGTTTGCGATTCCGGTCGTCGGCTGGATTTTCCTGTTTTACTGGGCTTTCGGCTCTCATGTAGAAGCGCCCCGCAAGCGTTTGGCACGCGCTGCTCTGATGAAGGGCTGTGTCTGGCTGGTAACCTTCGCCATTGCGATCATCATTTTTGCTGTCGCATTCTTCCGCGCGCTGGACGATCTGGCTGATGCATGGTATGGCTATGAATATCCCGAACATGATCCGTTCAGCGATTATTATGATGCACCTTTCAATCTGCCCGATCCCAATTCGGATGATTGGTTCTACTTCGAGGACCCCGATTTTACACCGGAAGCTCCGTCCAAACACCACAATGCATCCTGCCGCGATTCTGTTTTGAACCGACGTAGCTGTGACCGCCGTGGGTTCCGCAGCCGTCACTATCACAAGCGTGGCAGCTGCAACAGCCAGTACTCGAATTTCCACTCCGGTCGCTGCCATTGGTAAAAAAATAAAATTTTTCCTGCAATTTTTTCGCTTTCTGAAACGTATGGTGAATGAAGCTGCACAAAACAGCTCATTTTTCATAGTGAAACCCATCATTTCATATTAAAGGAGATTGATCCATGAACATGAAACGTATTCTGGCTGCACTGGTGGCAGGTCTGATGACTCTGTCTCTGGCTGCTTGCGGCAACAGCGCATCCAATTCCAACAACGATGCATCCAAGAACCCCATCAAGTCCTTCTCTGCTTCTTACGGCGAGACCATGGACGATACCGTTTATGTAAACATCTTCCCTGCTGAAACCGAGGGCAAGTTCATGCTGGACTACACCTCCGCAGACAAGATGGAGCGCGGCACTGTCGATGAAAGCCTGCTGAACACTCTGACTGAGCTGTATGCAAAGTCTGATCTGGCAAGCCTGAACGAGAAAAACGAATACGGCGACGGTGATGCTTCTGCATCCATGTCTCTGGAATTCGCAGACGGCTCTATGTTCTCCTGCGCTTTCGGCGGCGAGATCCCGGAGCAGTTTGTCACCGGCTACAAGGCAATGGAAGAGGCTATCCTGTCCGCTATGGAAACCATGGAGCCCTACCGCGCTGAAGTTCCCTTTGACGAGGCTGTAAACGCTGATGCCAAGGCTGAACTGGAGGCTCTGTTTGCACATCTGAGCAACCAGGCTCTGGAGAACACCATGGCTACCAACCTGCCTTCCGATGATGAAAACTATATTTACAGCGCTGGTATCGAGGCAAATGCTGACATTGCTTCCACCACTGTTGTGCAGAACATGATGGGTACCATCCCCCACTCCATGGTTCTGTTCCAGCTGAACGACGGCGCAGATGCTGCTGCTCTGCAGAACACCCTGATGGAAAAGGCTGACTGGCGCAAGTGGGTCTGCGTTTCTCCCGACATGGCTCTGACTGCTTCCAAGGGCAACAATGTCCTGTTTGTAATGACCCTGTCCGACATCAATGCTGAACTGACCCCCGCTCTGGAGGCAGAAGGCTGGACCATCAATGCTACCGCCGAGAACCCCGATCTGGCAATGTAAGCGTATCCTAAAAATTCTCTGCGTTTCTGCACTGCGGCTCTGTGCCGCAGTGCTTTTTTATGTTATACTTTAAGATACTACAGACAAAGAGAGGGCATATTCCATGAAAGCAAGCGTCATCATCCCCAACTTAAACGGAAAAGGCTGGCTGGAAGATTCGATCCAGTCCATCCTGAACCAGACCGAGCAGGATTTTGAACTGATTGTCATCGACAACGATTCTACCGATGAAAGTCTGGATATTGCCCGCCGCTATCAGAATTTGCCGAACTACACCCTGATTGAAAACAGCGAAAACACCGGTTTTTCCCATGCGGTAAATCAGGGTATCCAGATCAGCAAAGCACCCTATGTGGTACTGTTCAACAATGACGCTTTTGCCGAACCGGACTGGCTGGCAAATCTGCTGGTTGCTGTGGAAAGTGACAAGAAAATTTTCGCAGTGCAGAGCCTGATGATTCGTCACTTTGAGCGGGATTTGGCAGACGATGCCGGCGACTATGTAAACCTGATTGGCTTTGCCGCCAAGGAGGGCGACGGACGCAGCGTCACCCGCTACACCAAGCAGAAACGAATCTTTTCTGCCTGCGGCGGTGCGGTGCTGTATCGCCGTTCGATTCTGGACGAAATCGGCTTATTTGATGAAAACTTCTTTGCCTACTTTGAGGACGTGGATTTGTCCTGGCGTGCCAACAATGCAGGTTATAAAAACATCATCTGCCCGGCTGCCAAGTGCTATCACATCTGCGGTGCTACCACCGGTGCTGTGCGGTATAATGGCTTCAAGAGCATTCAGAGCGGTCGAAACAGTATTTTGCTGCCTTGGAAAAACCAACCCTTGCTGATGCTGATTTTGAATTTCATTCCGCAGGCTCTGGGTTATGCGCTGAAACGCTATGCATTCCACAAAAAAGGCTATGCAAAAGAGTGGGATCAGGGTATGCACGAGGCCTTTGATCTGCTGAAAGCCGGAAAAATCGAAAAACGACCCTTCCGCTGGAAAGATCTGCCCAATTATATCCTGATGGAGCTGTGGATGATTTGGAATATGTTCCCTTACCTGTGGTATCGTCTGGTCGTTGTGCGTTTTCATTTGCAGTAATTGAATTTTCATCTGTATAGGAGGCATGAAATTCGTGAAACATACTATTACATCCCCCTATCTGCCGAAGGACCTCCCGCTTGTGGAGGGTGCCGAAGCGGCGATGCAGGTATACAGTACAACGTCAGAGGAAGAGGAGCTCACGGATTTATCCCTGAAAAATGCAGATCTGTCCGAAGAAACGCCGGACCGATTATCTGCGGCTCGCTGTATCTTTGATGGTTGTCGGTTTTCCCGGGCAATATTGGAAAAAGCCAGTTTTGTGGACTGTGAATTCCGCTCCTGCGATTTTTCTGGTGCAGAACTGCTGGATAGTTATTTTTCCCGCTGCCGTATGCTGGGCTGCAAGCTGATGGGTACCAATTTTTCCGAAAGCAGCTGGCGGGATGTGACCCTGCAAAACTGTATGATGCGCCTGTGTGCCTTTGAAGAAAGCAAATGGATCAGCGTTGCCCTGACCGGATGTAATCTGAGCGGCGCAATGCTGACCGAAATGAAATTAAAGCAGCCCCTTTTCAAGGAATGTGACCTGCGGGGTGTCTGTGTAACGGGTACTTCCTTAAACGGAGTTGATTTGCGGGGCTGTGCGCTGGAACAACTCTCGGTCAGTGAACACATGAAAGAACTGCGCGGTGCCATCGTTGACGAGATGGGTGCCGTAGCCCTTGCAGAACTGCTGGGCGTTCGCATAGAGTAAAACAATAAGGAGAAGCTATGAAACCGGAACTGAAACTTGTCGCAAAAGCACGCTATATTCAGATGACTGCCGACATGGCAGACCGCATCTGGCGCGAATATTACGCACGTCGCTTCAACAAAAAACAGTTGGACGCTATTTTGGACAATCTGCAAAGCGTGGAAGCTATCGAATCCGATATGGATGAAGATGTAAACTATCAGCTCATCATGCAGGGCAGCAAAGTTGCCGGCTATGTAGCATGGCAGATGTCCGGCGGTATGTTGCTGATCAAACATTTTTATCTGGAAAGCCCTTGGCGCGGTAAAGGCATTGGCCGTACCGTGCTGCAGAGTATCGAGCGTCTGGCGCGTGCAGAGGGTAAAAGTGCAATCGGGGTGCGTGTGGGTCAAAAACAGCTGGATACGCAGGGATTTTTCAAGGGTGCTGGTTTCCGTGTTCTGCGCCCCATGGATACCGAGCTTGCCCCCGGCATCCTGTGGCCGGAGTACTGGATGAAAAAGCGTCTGTAAATTCGTTCGTTTTGCCTCTTGAATTTTGTACAGTAATGTAATAAAATAATCAGGCTGATTCACCAGTCTGCCTGCTGGTCAGGTTTATTTATAATTCATGCAGGAGGAACTATCACAATGCCTAAAGATCATCCCACCGGAGAATCCGGTCTGTATCAGGCAATTCTGAGCCTGAAAACACCGGAAGACGTATATCACTTTTTACAGGACGTATGCAGCTATTCTGAGCTGAGCGCCATGGAACAGCGGTTTGATATTGCAGAGATGCTGCTGGACAAGCAGATCTATGTGGATATTATGGAAAAAACCGGTGCATCCAGCGCAATTATCAGCCGCGTAAACCGTGTGCTGGCTAATGAGGGAAGTTTCCTGCGGCGCGTTCTGGCGGAGCCCGTAAAATAACACTTCTGCCGACGCAATGCGTCGGCTTTTTTTATGGAGAAAGGAGTCAGTTTATGGCTAAAGTTCTGTTATTTTTCGCAAATGATACCGAGGAATGCGAGGCTTTGATTACAGCTGACCTGCTGTACCGTGCCAATATCGACGTTACGATTGCTGCCGTCGGCGGCAGCTTGCAGGTCGTCAGCAGCCACAAAGTGAAAATCACTGCAGACGTACTGGCGGAGAATGTTAACCCTGCCGATTATGATATGCTGGTTCTGCCCGGTGGCTGGCCCGGCACCCAGAATCTGGAACAGTGCCCTGCTGTCATTGGTGCAGTCACCTATTTTGCCGAAGCAGGCAAGCCTATTGCCGCCATCTGTGCAGCACCCAGTATTCTGGGCCATCTGGGTCTGCTGGCTGGCAAGCGTGCAACCAGTTTTGTTTCTTTCCGTCAGGAGCTGACGGGTGCCGAAGTACTGGACACCGAAGTTGTCACCGACGGCAACATCACCACCAGCTTTGGTCTGGGCGGTGCAATCCCCTTTGGCCTGGAGCTGGTGCGTATCCTGAAGGGTCAGGATGCTGCTGATAAAGTGCGTGAGGCGGTACAGTATCGTCACTGATGTTCTCGTTCTGCAGAGCATCTGTTTACGGAAAAACGGGATGGAGTTGCTTTCATCCTATCCAATCATTTGAAAAAAAAGGAACAGATACCGTATGCGTTGTATCTGCTCCTTTTTCTTTTCTACAGCGTCGTTTCCCACAAAAATATATGCATTTGATGCCGATTCCGTCACGATGGGAGATTTTCCCGCGTTGCACTCGATTTTTCATGGGATTTGCGGTATAGTAGTAATATTGTAAAGTGGATATTATGCACTTTTCCCCTAAAATATTACCGGCTTTCTGCCGGAGAAGGAAACATGCTATGAAGTTCGGCTTTTGGGAATTTGTCCTGCTGTTTTTTATTATTCTGATTTTGTTCGGTCCTACCGTTATCCCTTGGGTCCAGGGCTGGCTGCGCCGCGCAAACCGCACCAAAAGACAAATTCAGCGCCAGAAAGCGCAGGTACAGCGCCAGATGGCGGCAGAGCGGGATGCTATCTGCCACAGATTTCAGGTGGTTACCAGCTTTTTGCTGATTGCTGGTTTTATCGGCTATTCCGGATATCTTTTGCTGCACACACCTGCTGCGGCACCGCAAAGCTACACACCTTCCACAGAAGTAATGTCTTTGACCACCGCCGGCAATACACAAACCACTGCACTGGATATTGCCCCGTATGAAAAACCGATTTGTGTTGCTTCGCAGGATGACTGGCTCTATATCGCAGTGCAGGGCAACAAAATCATCCGTATTCGAGAAGACGGTACGGGTCTGGCGGAAGTATTTTCTACCGACGGCCCCATCACCAGCATGATGTTTGGTCCGGACGATTGCCTGTATCTGGCAGGCAGCAATGCGATTTACCGTGCCAGCTTTGACGGCTGGGCAGTGGATATGAAGCCCATTCTTACCAGCATTGACGGTGAGCCTTTGGTATCTCCCTGTGCAATCGCTGTTATGGATGATGGCATGGTTTATTTTACCCAGTATGCGCTCCAGCCCGCAGAGCTGAAAGGTCTACCGGAACGTTTCCATACCGAACTAATGGCACATACCGGAACCGGAACCGCTTATGTACTCAATCCCCAGACCGGCGAAGTAGAACGCCTGACCGGTGGTTTATCCGGTGCTGGCGGCATTGCGGTTTCCCCGGATGGCAAAACTGTTTATCTCAGCGAAACCAATGCCCGCCGGGTTTGGGCGTATCCTGCTGATGCGCGCACCGAATCCGTACAGGATGCGGGACAGATTCTTTTGGAGGGTCTGGACGGATATGCTGCCGGATTATCTCTGTCCCAAAGCGGCGATGTATGGGCCGCTGTCTGCGGTAAACCCATTTCTTGGGTGGACCAGACTGCAGAAAAACCTTTGCTGCGTAAAATGGTGCTCAATCTGCCTACGCTGACACAGCACTGGCTGCTGACTCCAAAAGCCGATACCGGCTGGGCTTTCTCTGTGTCGGAGGACGGTTCTTTACGCCGCGCTGTCGCTGCGCAGCTGCCCAAGATGGATGGGCGTATTACGGGTGTTTGTGAAACCGAGAACACCATCTGGCTCGCCAATGCAGATGCAGATCGACTGTATGGTATTACACGATAAAGGAGGCTCCTTTATGGAAGCAATCGAACGAAAAGATATTGAAATGCAGGCGCGGCAGGCTGCTGCCGAACTGATCGAAGCGGCACACCTGAAAGCAGGCGATTTGTTTGTTGTGGGCTGTTCTTCCAGCGAAATCGTTGGCGGTCACATTGGAAAGGATTCCAGCATGGAAGCTGCTGCTGCCGTGTATCAGGGTATCGCTCCCCTGCTGGCTGAACATGGGATTTATCTGGCTGCCCAGTGCTGCGAACACCTGAACCGCGCTATTGTACTGGAGCAGGAAGCCGTAGAACGTTTTGGCTATGAACCGGTATGCGTTCTGCCCCAGCCCCATGCAGGCGGCAGCTGGGCTACTACCTGCTGGCAGAATTTCTCGCACCCTGTTGCAGTGGAAGAAGTCCGCGCCAATGCGGGTTTAGATATTGGCGGCACTTTGATTGGTATGCATCTGAAGCGTGTTGCCGTGCCGGTTCGGCTTAGCTTGGACCACATTGGCAGCGCTATTTTGCTGTGCGCACGCACTCGCCCCAAGCTGATTGGCGGCATTCGTGCCCACTATCCTGAGGAGGTGTAACCATGTCGGAAGTTACTGCTCAGCAGATGGCGCAGATCGTTGCGGAAATTCGCGACAAAATCGCTGCAGCTGCCAAAGAAGCCGGTCGTGATCCAGCAGAGGTGCTGCTGTGCGCAGCCTGCAAGACCCGCACACCGGAAACCGTCATGGAAAGCGCCAAACTGCCCATTGATTTGTTTGGCGAAAACCATGTACAGGAATTGGTACGCAATGCGGATGCTGGTGCCTATCTGGGCAAACCTGCACACCTGATTGGACATTTACAGACCAACAAAATCAAAAAAGTGCTGGGCCGTGCCAGCTTGATTCAAAGCGTTGACAGCCTGCGCCTGATGCAGGCGATTGAAAAAGAAGCTGCCAAGCTGGATTTGGTACAGGACATTCTGCTGGAAGTCAATATCGGTGCCGAGGAATCAAAAACCGGTCTGCCGGAAGCAGAATTGCCTATCTTGCTGGAAGCTGCCGCCGGGTTTGACCATCTGCGCATCAAAGGTTTGATGGCGATTCCGCCTGCAGACCAAAGCGATGCAGAAAACCGCCGTTACTTTGCCCGTATGCGGGAGCTTGCTTTTGCAGCTGAACAGCGCCATCTGGAACACGTTTCTATGGAGCAGCTGTCCATGGGCATGAGCGGCGATTATGAAAATGCCGTACGAGAGGGTGCAACCATTGTGCGCATCGGCACTGCCATTTACGGCGCACGAGATTACAGCCACAAGCTTTGAACAAACGGAGAGAAAAATGTGGAAAAGTAAAAAGACGCCCCCGGTCGATGATCCGGGAGCACATGCTATGCCAAGCGGCACTTTACTGCGTCGCTTCTGGCCGTATCTGTACAAATATCGCCGCACGGTTGCGCTGGATTTGTTCTGCGCATCGCTGACCTGTCTGTGTGACATGGTTCTGCCGCTGATTATGCGTACCATTACCAATACAGCAATGAACAATACCGCTGCGCTGACCATTTCGCTGATTTTGCGGATGTCACTGCTGTACCTGGTTCTGCGCCTGATTGATGCGGCTGCCCAGTATTATATGGCGGATGTGGGACACTGCATGGGTGTTGCCATTGAAACCGATATGCGTCGGGACGCATTCACGCATTTGCAAAAGCTGGGTCTGACCTACTACTCCAACACCAAAATCGGTGAAATCATGGGTCGTATCACCAGTGACCTGTTTGACGTAACCGAGTTTGCACACCACTGCCCGGAAGAATTCTTTATTGCCGGACTGAAAATTTTGGTCAGCTTCTGCGTCCTGTGTTCTTATAATGTACCGCTGACGATTCTGCTGTTCCTGTGTGTACCGCCGATGATCTATGTATCCATTCAGATCAATCACCAGCAGCGCGCTGCGTTCCGCCGTCGCCGTGTACAGGTCGGCGATTTGAACAGTCGCATCGAGGACAGTCTGCTGGGCGAACGTGTCATCAAGGCATTCTGTGCTGAAGATACGGAAAACGAAAAGTTTGAACAGGGCAACATGGAGTTCCTGCGGGTCAAGCAGCAATCCTACAAGTATATGGCTCGTTTCCAGTTTTCCACCCGCCTGTTTGACGGTCTGATGTATCTGGTCGTCATCTGTGGCGGCGGTCTGTTTGTGGTCAAGGGCTGGATTACTGCCGGTGATTTGGTCGCGTATACGCTGTATGTTTCTACGCTGATTGCCACCATTCGCCGCATCGTAGAGTTCGCCGAAAACTTTGAGCAGGGCGTTACCGGCATTGAGCGCTTCTTCGACATTCTGGATACTCCCGTTGAAATTCAGGATAAGCCCGATGCAAAGCCTTTGCAGACAACCAATGGCTGCATTGATTTCAATGATGTGAGCTTTGAATATCCGGATGACCACAATCGTGTACTGCACCATGTGAACCTGCACATTCGTCCCGGTGAGCGTGTAGCTCTGGTGGGTCCGTCCGGTGGTGGTAAGACCACTCTGTGCAACCTGATTCCCCGCTTCTACGAAGTAACCAGCGGCAGTATTCAGGTAGACGGTCAGGACGTGCGTGATGTAACGCTGAAGAGCCTGCGCAGTGCAATCGGCATCGTACAGCAGGATGTGCATATGTTCAGCGGTACGGTAGCAGAAAATATCGCTTACGGCAAATCGGATGCGACCCGCAAAGAAATCCAGAAGGCCGCTGTACTGGCTGGCGCAGATGGATTTATCCGTGACCTGAAAGATGGCTACGACACCTATGTGGGCGAACGTGGCGTGAAACTGTCCGGCGGACAGAAACAGCGTATTGCGATTGCCCGTGTATTCCTGAAGGACCCCCGCATCCTGATTCTGGACGAAGCGACCAGCGCACTGGATAACGAAAGCGAAATTCTGGTCGGTCAGAGTTTAGAAGCACTGGCACATGGTCGCACCACGCTGACCATCGCACACCGCCTGACTACCGTCAAGGATTACGACCGTATTCTGGTTCTGGGCGAAGACGGTATTTGCGAAGAAGGCAACCACGAACAGCTTCTGGAAAAGAAGGGTGTATACTATCGTTTGTGGAACCAGATTCCCGCTGACGCTCCCATTCCCGAAGCATAAATCCTGTCAAAACAACAAAAGCCCCCGGCAGAGCGTCTGCCGGGGGCTTTATTATGCGTTTTATCTTTACAGCATCATTCGCCCTTGACCAGACGAACCGCGCCACAAACGCCCGCATCATTGCCCAGAGAAGCAACCTTGATGGGGATTTCACGAATTGCGCTGAAGCAGTACTTCTGATATGCTTCGGTAGCTGCATTGACCAGAATATCACCTGCACGGCTCACACCGCCGCCCAGCAGGAACATTTCCGGGTCTGCCGTTGCTGCAATGCTGGACAGTGCAAAGCCCAGCAGATCTGCACAGTCATGCAGCTCCTGCAAAGCCAGTGCATCACCTTCACGGGCAGCGTCCAGAACGTCCTTTGCAGTAAAGGTGCGATCACGCAGCACGCTGGGTGCGTCGCTCTCTGCCAACAGCTTCTTCATGCAGCGGACAATACCGGTTGCGCTGGAGTACTGCTCCAAGCAGCCCTTCTTGCCGCAGCCGCAGCTTTCGGTTTCGTGGCGGTTGACCGTAATGTGACCAATTTCGCCGCCTGCGCCATGCTCGCCGCAGATGACCTTGCCATTGACGATAACGCCACCGCCGACACCAGTGCCCAGCGTGACCATGACCATGTTATGGCAGCCTTTTGCGGTACCAACCCAGATTTCGCCTAGAGCAGCAATGTTTGCGTCGTTACCGACCTTAACGGACATACCATCCAGCAGCTCGCTCAGTGCCTGTGCAACATCCAGCTTGCCCCAGCCGCCCAGGTTTGCGCAAACAATGGGCACATAGCTATCGTTGACAACCGGGCCAGGTACACCAATACCAACGCCCACGACCTGCTCTGCGGTCAGCTGCTTTTCAGCCATTTTGTTCTTTACGCTTGCAGCCAGATTCGGCAGGATATGCGCACCATTGTCAGAGGTATCCGTGGGGAGCTCCCATTTTTCCAACAGGGTGCCGGTAACATGAAACAAACCGATTTTCGCGGTTGTACCGCCCAAATCAATGCCAAATGCATATTCTTTCATAATGTCCATTCTCCTTTTCTCTTGCCGATTGGCCTACTGTATCCAGTATAGCATAGTTCGTCGGTCAGTGGCATAGACTTTTGTCTTTTCTAGTATAAAAAAGGCACCATATCCTAAAGCAGATATCTGTTGCAAAATGACCGATAATGCAATATAAATTGGACTACATACGTTTTCTGCGGTATGTACATTATGATGCACATAAAAAACATGACAAGATACACAGAATATGATATTCTGTTCGTACAGCCACATAAAAGCACTCGTCTTTCCAAAAGGAGGTTTTCAGCGAAATGTTTCAATTTCAAAAGGCAAAGTGTACCGCCGAAACCACCGATATTGTAATACAAAAACGCTGGAATGGAAATGTCTGGTTTTTGACGGTACAGTATTTTGTTGGGGATCATGCATACACCCGAACGGAGCAGATGAAATATCGCAAAGTAAAGACCCATAAAATTATGAACATCCCGGTCGGTATGCGCTCTGTCCTTTCTATGGGTGATATCCAGATAGGCGATTCTGTGCGTGTTAAATACAATCCGTATAAACCAAAGCGAGCATTTATGCCCGATAATACCGGTTTGATGCTTATATAATGCACCTTACCAGAAAATGTGCTGGTTTTCTTATCTTAAAAATAAAAAGGCAGACAGAGATTTGTGTTCTCTGTCTGCCTTTTGTTTTCATGGAATCATAAAAACGCGATTAGTCTTCGTCGTCTTCTTCCTCGTCCTCGTCGTCATCATCATCCAAGCGGGGCTTATAGAAAATCTTAGCCAGCCAAATGGAAATTTGATACAACAGAACCATCGGGATCGCAACCAAAGTCTGCGATACGATGTCAGGCGGGGTAATAATTGCTGCGACAAAGAAGCAAATTACGATTGCAATACCGCGGCCCTTCACCATCAGTGTAGGGCTGGCAATACCCAGCTTTGCCAGAATGATCGTTACCAGCGGAATTTCAAAAATACATCCGAAAATGGTAAAGATCATCAGCACAAAGTCCAGATACTTTGCCAAACTGATCTGCGCCGTAATTTGGTCTGTACCTTCCAGTGTGATCAAGAAATTCAGCATGAAGGGCAGGGTGACTTTATAAGCGAAAAATACGCCTACACAGAACAGACCCAAGCCCAACAGCAGCGTCATACCGAAGAACAGATTTTCATTTTTTCTCAGGCCCGGTTTTGCAAAGGCCCAAATTTGATACAGCGCAACTGGGACAGTAATAATGATTGCCGCCATCAGCGCCAAGCGGAAATACTGCAACAGTTTTTCCTGCGGAGAGATGGTGACCAGGGTGTAGCCACACTGCCAGCCCATATCAGCCATCAGTGTAACCAACTCAGCCGCATGTGCCAAGAAGAATACCGTGCCGATTGCAAAGACAGCTGCACAAATCGCCAAGCGATTGCGCAGCTCTTTCATATGGCCGCCAAGACTCATGCTTCCGTCCCGTTCCACTGCCGCTTTTTTCGTCAGTGTTTTGGCCATATCTTACTCTTTATCCTCAGTCTTTGCTTCTTTCTTTTCTGCGGGTGCTTCTTCGTCGTCATCAGCTGCTTCGCTGATGCCGTCCTTAAAGTTGCGCATGGTCTTGCCGAACATCTTGCCCAGCTTCGGCAGCTGCTTGGGTCCAAAAATAATCAGGACAACCAGCAGGATGATCATCAATTCTTGGGTTCCGATTCTCATAAGTAACTCTCCTTTTTGGGCCATCCAGCTCAGCCGTCCGGCCATGTTCCACTTATATTGCCACTACCCTTTATAAAAGGCAGTTGCGACAGAATTAAACGTTTGCAGTTTCCTCTGCTGCCGGTGCAGCAGCCTCTTCTGCGGCAGGCTCTGCTTCTTCAGCAGGTTCTGCATTGCCGATTGCATCGATTGCGGCAGCAGCTGCTGCTGCCTGTGTGGTGACTACAGTATCTTCCAGCTCCACAACCTCTTCCTCTTCTGCAGTAGCCTTGCGTGCCTGCTCTGCCTTAGAGGGCTCCTTGCCGATGCTGTCGATGCTCTTGGTCACATCATTCATACTGTCGGTAATGTCTTTCTTGATCGCATTCAGGGGATCTGCAATCTCCTTCAGTGGCTCGGTCATTTCCTTCAGCGGCTCGGTAATCTCTTTCACTTCCTTGGTTGCCGTATCGGTATAGCTACGCAGCTGACGCAGCCACTTACCTGCCATACGAGCATATTCGGGCAACTTATCGGGTCCAATCACGATCATTGCCACGATCACGATAACAACGATTTCCCACATTCCGATTTTCATCTGTGATATTCCTTTCTGGTCCGCCGTTCTCTCTGGCAGAAACCATGCACCAATTTACTGCCTTCCTGTCAGAACACAGTCGCAGTTTTTCGAAGCTGCGTTCAAATGGCAACGCATGGGCTTATTATAGCACATCCTTTTTCAATTTTCCAGACAAATTTCCGATAACTGAGTGGCCTGTGGCAGAGATTTTGTGCGTTTTTCCCTGCGCTGCACATTTTTTCCTAGCTATGATACCTGATTTCCCATTAAGATTTATCGCACTATCATCAACATTTCGTTAATTTTTTATAAAGACGTTTTTGCGTTTGGCAAAGTCACTATTTTCTGCTGTTATTTTTATGATTTATCACGATACCTGCTTTTCCAATAGCATTTTACTTTCTCTATCCGGTTCTTGCATACAGAATAGAAAAAGCTCCCTCCGCCAAAGCAGAGGGGGCTTTTACAAGATTCAGATTAGCCGACCTTGTGATTGTTCTTTTCCAGCAGAGCCTGGATCTTCTCAATGGGATCGCACAGGCGGGAAACAGACATCTCATGGTTCAGTGCTGCAACAAAGTAAGCGATGTACTTGGACATATCAGCGTCGAAGTACCACTCACGGCTCAGCAGCTCAGGAGTGCGGTAGGTCACGTTGGTGCCAACCACAGCGCTGATGATGCCTTCCTCGTAAGCTGCGTCGAACTTCTCCAGACCGCCGGTGAACAGCGGGAAGGTTGCGTCAGCAATGATACGAGCTGCACCGCGCTTCTTCAGCTCACGAGCAACTTCCAGCATGCTCTCGCCGGATGCGATGATATCGTCAGCGATAAAGACGGTCTTGCCTTCTACAGACTCACCCAGGTACTCGTGTGCAACGATGGGGTTACGGCCATTGACAACGCGGGTGTAGTCACGGCGCTTGTAGAACATACCCAGGTTGCAGCCCAGCACGCTGGAGAAGTACATATTACGGTTGATTGCACCTTCGTCAGGGCTGATGACCATGAAGTCATCCTTGTCAAAGCTCAGGTCAGGCATGTTGCGCAGCAGGCACTTCAGGACCTGATAAGTGGGCATGACGTTATCGAAGCTCATCAGGGGCACAGCGTTCTGCAGGCGGGGGTCATGTGCGTCGAAGGTGATGATGTTCTGGACACCCATGCTCTGCAGTTCCTGCAGTGCAACAGCGCAGTCCAAGCTCTCACGCACCATACGGCGATGCTGACGACCACCGTACAGGCTGGTCATGATAACAGACACGCGGTGTGCACGACCTGCAACAGCCTGAATGATACGCTTTAGGTTTGCGAAGTGATCGTCCGGAGACAGGTGATTCTCGTAGCCGAACAGCTTGTAGGTAACGCTGTAGTTGCCCGGATCAACAACGATGTAGATATCGTCGCCACGGACAGACTCCTTAACCAGACCCTTTGCGTCGCCGCTCTGGAAACGGGGGCAGTCACAGGGAACGATGAAGGACTCAGCGTCCATACCAGCCTGCTTAGCCCAGCTTACCAGAAACTGGTCGATCTGGTTGGTCAGCTCCTCAGCGCCGGGGCAGGCAATCAGTGCCAGATCAGCGACCTGAGTGTCGACAGAGAAAAACTCTTGCGGTTTCATGTTGTTGTTAGACATAGGTGCAGCTCCTTTTGTCATATGATTCTATTTTCACGGTCCAATCCGTGTTATCCACTCATTTTTATTCTAACATATTTTCCGTCACTTAGCACATTCTTTCGACACGCTTTTTCATTTTCTGTGCTTTGCACAGGTAATTTTCCAAAAAAGGAATGTATCCTAGCTGTTTTTTACAAGAACTTTGTGAAGTAAAAAACATTTTACACCAAAAAAAGCCACTCGCTTTTTCAGCGAGTGACCTTTTCAAAAACGATTAAGCCTGCAGAGCTGCGACAGCGTCCTTCAGCTCCTGAACGCGGTTGGTTTCTTCCCACTTCACGCCCAGATCCTCACGGCCCATGTGACCGTAAGCAGCCAGTGCGCGGTAGATAGGCTTGCGCAGATCCAGATCACGAATGATAGCAGCGGGGGTCAGATCAAAGACCTTTGCAACAACAGCTTCGATGATTTCGTCTGCAACAGTGCCGGTGCCGAAAGTATCCACCAGAATGGAAACCGGCTGTGCAACGCCGATTGCGTAAGCAACCTGAACTTCGCACTTAGCAGCCAGACCAGCTGCAACGATGTTCTTTGCGACCCAACGGGTTGCGTAAGCAGCGCTGCGGTCCACCTTGCTGGGGTCCTTACCGGAGAATGCGCCGCCGCCGTGGCGTGCGTAACCGCCGTAAGTGTCAACGATGATCTTACGGCCAGTCAGACCGGAGTCGCCCTGAGGGCCACCCACAACGAAACGACCGGTGGGGTTGATGTGGAACTTGGTGTTCTCGTCCATCAGCTCTGCGGGGATGGTAGCCTTGATGACGTGCTCCAGAATGTCAGCACGCAGCTGCTCGGTGGTAACGTCCTCGCTGTGCTGGCTGGAGATAACAACGGTATCCACGCGAACAGGCTTGCCGTCCTCGTATTCCACGGTGACCTGGCTCTTGCCGTCCGGACGCAGGTAGCCCAGCTTGCCGCTCTTACGAACCTCAGTCAGCTTCAGGCTCAGCTTGTGTGCCAGGCTGATGGGCATGGGCATCAGTTCGGGAGTCTCGTTGCAAGCATAACCGAACATCATGCCCTGGTCGCCAGCACCGCCAACTTCGTCGTTGGTGCCCATAGCGATGTCGGGGCTCTGACCGTCCACATTGGAGATCACAGCGCAGGTATCGCAGTCAAAGCCGTACTTTGCGCGGGTGTAGCCGATATCACGCACTACGTCACGGACGATCTTCTGGAAGTCCACATAGCAGGAAGTGGTGATCTCGCCCATGATATGTACCAGACCAGTAGAAACGCAGGTTTCGCAAGCAACACGTGCGCCCGGATCATTGGTCAGGATCTCGTCCAGGATGGCATCCGAAATCTGGTCGCAGATTTTGTCGGGATGGCCCTCGGTAACGGATTCGGAAGTAAAGAAATGTCTTGCCATATTCGTTCTCCTTTTCATACTACAAATTGGTGTTGTACAGAAAGGCAACTGTGGTTTTTCCAGATAATAAAACGCCCAGGCCGAAACCTGAGCGCGTGACGCTTATCTTTCGGTTTCCCGCAGGAATTGGCACCTTACATTTTCATGCAGGTTGTCGGGCTTCACAGGGCCTGTCCCCTCTGCCACTCTTGATAAGTTGCTATTCTGTTGTGCAAATAGGATAATATCACATTTTTCGGCGTAAGTAAACAGAAAATCCCGATTTCTTTGTAAATTCAGACAAATTTTTTACTTTGTCTAAATTTCGATGCTGCGTACAAATACGAAAAAAGAAGCTCTCTGGCTTTTCAGTCAGAGAGCTTCCAGATCACAGCAGTATGGTGCCGTCTGTTTTATCAGACCAGCTCCAGGATTGCCATTTCAGCAGCGTCGCCGCGGCGGACACCGATCTTGATGATGCGGGTGTAACCACCGTTGCGGTCAGCATACTTGGGGCTGATCTCATCGAACAGCTTCTTAGCAACGTCTTCCTTGGTGATGTAGCTGTAAACCTGACGCTTGGTGTGCAGGTCGCTGCTCTTACCCAGGGTGATCATCTTTTCAGCCATAGAACGTACGTCTTTGGCACGGGGAACGGTGGTTTCGATCTTGCCGTTCTCCAACAGGTAGGTCACCATAGCGCGCAGCATAGCGTTGCGGCTGTCGCTAGCGCGACCGAGCTTTCTAGTACCGGGCATCCCGTTTCACTCCTTTAATAATAAATCAGTCATCGTCCTGGCTCAGTTGGAAGCCCAGCGAATCCAGTTTCGCAACGACTTCCTCCAGGCTCTTACGGCCGAGATTACGGACCTTCATCATTTCTTCTTCGCTCTTGCTTACCAGGTCCTCAACAGTGTTGATTCCAGCACGCTTCAGGCAGTTGAAGGAACGGACGCTCAGATCCAGCTCTTCGATGGTCATCTCCAGAGCTTTGCTCTTGTCCTGATCCGGCTTTTCTACCATGATATCGACGCCAGCGACCTGCTCAGACAGGTTGACGAACAAGTTCAGGTGCTCGGTCAGAACACGTGCAGCCAGGCTTACAGCCTCTTTTGCACTGATCGTACCGTCAGTCCAAATCTCAAGGGTCAGTTTATCGTAATCGGTGATCTGACCAACGCGAGTGTTCTCAACGTTGTAGTTCACCTTGAGCACAGGGGTATAGATGCTGTCCACGGGCAACGTATTGATATCGTTCTTCTCAACGATTGCCTGCTTGTTGCGCTCTGCCGGGACATAGCCGCGGCCCTTATCAAAGGTGAGCTCCATCACAAGCTTGCCACCCTCACCCAGCTGGGCAATATGCCACTCGGGGTTCAGGATCTCGATCTCGTCGCCCTGCTTGATGCTGCCGGCGGTGACTTCGCACGGACCGACTGCTTCAATGCGAACCGTCTTAGGACCATCGGTGTACAGCTGTGCGGCAATACCCTTCAGGTTCAAAACGATTTCGGTAACGTCTTCCTTCACGCCTTCAATGGTAGAGAATTCGTGAACCACACCGTCGATCTTGACGCTGGTGACTGCCACACCGGGCAGAGAAGAAAGCAGCACGCGGCGCAGGCTGTTGCCCAGCGTGATGCCAAAGCCACGCTCCAGGGGCTCAGCTACGAACTTGCCGTAGCGGCCATCGGGAGACAGGCTTACCGTTTCGATTCTGGGACGTTCAATCTCCATCATATCAATGCCCTCCTTGTAAAACTGCGGTCATAGGACCGCAGCCCATTTCATTCTTGACTCTAAGAACCAGGTAATGCACCACAGGTGCAAAGCCTGCAATGGATTACTTGGAGTACAACTCGACGATCAGGTGCTCATGAACCTCGAAGTCGACATCGCTACGCTCAGGCAGCTTGGTGACAATGCCCTTCAGGCTGCCCTGCTCGCGGCTCAGCCAAGAAGGCAGAGCAACGATGGGAGCTTCAGCGCCGGTCAGCTTGCTGAACTTAACGGAAGAGCGGCTGCTCTCACGAACTTCGATCACATCGCCAGCCTTCACCAGGTAGGAAGGAATGTTGACCTTCTTGCCGTTGACGGTGAAGTGTGCGTGGCTCACCAGCTGGCGAGCGTCACGACGGGTAGATGCAAAGCCCAGGCGGAAAACGACGTTGTCCAGACGGGTCTCCAGCATCTGCAGCAGGTTCTCACCGGTCTGACCGGGGCGACGAGCTGCTTCGTCGAAGTAGTTAGCAAACTGCTTCTCCAGAACGCCGTAAACGAACTTGACCTTCTGCTTTTCCTGCAGCTGGCAAGCGTACTCAGACTTCTTCTTACGGAAGTTGTTGTTGCTGGAGTTGCGGGTGGTGTTCTTCTTGGCATAGCCCATGACTGCAGGAGAAATGCCCAGAGCCTTGCAGCGCTTTGCAATAGGCTGATTATTCTTAGCCATAATTCATTTTCCTCCTTCAATCAGACACGACGACGCTTCGGGGGACGGCAGCCGTTGTGAGGAACGGGGGTGACGTCCTTGATCAGGGTCACTTCCAGGCCGGTAGCCTGCAGAGCACGGATAGCGCTCTCACGGCCGTTGCCGGGGCCCTTAACGTAAACTTCGACGGTCTTCATGCCGTGCTCGATTGCAGCCTTAGCAGCAGTCTCAGCTGCGCTCTGTGCTGCAAACGGAGTGCTCTTACGGCTGCCGCGGAAATTCAGTGCACCGCAGCTGGACCAGGATACCGCGTTGCCCTGCAGGTCAGTGATAGTAACAACAGTGTTGTTGAACGTAGACTGAATGTGAGCCTGGCCGGCGGCAATGTTCTTGCGCTCGCGCTTCTTGCGGGAGACGCCCTTGGTGTTCTTAACGTTAGCCATTACGCGTAATCCTCCTTACTTCTTCTTATTTGCGACCGTGCGCTTGGGGCCCTTACGGGTACGAGCGTTGGTCTTGGTGCGCTGACCACGACAAGGCAGATTCTTGCGATGGCGAACGCCGCGGTAAGACTGGATCTCAACCAGACGCTTGATGTCCAGAGCGACGTTACGACGCAGGTCACCCTCAACCAGGATACCAGCCTGATCGATGTAGTCACGGATCTTGGACTCTTCATCGTTGGTCAGATCCTTGACGCGGGTGTCAGGATTGATACCGGTAGCTTCCAGAATCTTCTTGGAAGTAGTCAGACCGATACCGTAAATGTAGGTGAGACCAATTTCCACGCGCTTTTCGCGGGGCAGGTCAACGCCGGCAATACGTGCCATATGGTTTTCCTCCAAATTCATCCCATGTCAGTGTCGGGGTCTGCGCCGGGATTCTACGCACTTGACCCCCAGGCGCCGGTAATTAGCCCTGACGCTGCTTGTGCTTGGGGTTCGTGCAGATGACCATCACGCGGCCTTTGCGGCGAATGACTTTGCATTTCTCGCAGATGGGTTTGACGGAAGGCTTGACCTTCATGATGTGAACCTCCTTGTATAGTTCTAAGGACGCCCCAACTTATTTGGAACGCCAGGTAATGCGGCCCTTCGTCATATCGTAGGGCGACATTTCCATCGTGACTTTATCTCCGGGCAGGATGCGAATGAAATTGGTACGCAGCTTACCAGAGATGTGAGCAGCGATAATGTGACCAGTGGGAACCAGCTTACCGGTTTCCTTGTTCTCGCTGTACAACTCTACCTTAAAGGTAGCGTTGGGCATTGCCTCACGAACAACACCTTCAACTTCGATAACGTCTTCTTTAGACAAGCTAATTGCCTCCTCTTGTGGGTCTGCTCAGAGTTTGTCTTCGTAACGGACGGATGCAATGGAAACCACATATCTTCTGTCTAAATTGGCACAAAATCCAATGACAAAAGGGCATACTTCCCCCTCTGCCTCAGAAAACATCTGGTTTACCACGGCGATTATATATTATACTCCGATTTGTCTTACATTGCAAGGACTTTTTTTGCGATTTACGGCAAAAATTTCGGACCAGCCTGGTTTGCTTAACCGTTTCGCCGTGGTAATAACAGCAAACGTACTGATCGAGACCCCCGCGGTAAAAAAGTTTCCGCCCTTTCAGGCGGAAACTTCTTCGTATTACAGCGTGGATTCGGGGCCTTCCCAACCGATGGTAAGAATCTCGGGGCCGCCCGGCAGAACAGCGATGGTATGCTCGAAATGAGCAGCCAAACCGCCGTCGCGGGTCTTGACCGTCCAACCGTCGGACAAAGTTTGTACCTTGCGGTCCTTTTCACAAATCATTGGCTCGATCGCAATCGTCATGCCACTGACCAAGCGAGGACCTCTGCCCTCGTGTCCGAAGTTCGGCACTTCGGGGTCTTCGTGCAGCTCTTTGCCGATGCCATGACCAACAAACTCGCGGACAACGGAAAAACCGTTCTCCTCACAGAAGGACTGAACCGCGTAACCAATATCACCGATTCGATTGCCTACCTGTGCCTGAGCAATGCCCAGGTGCAGTGCCTGTTTGGTCACATCCAGCAAGCGCTGAGCTTCGATGTCGATCTTACCGCACGCAAAGGTGCAGGCATTATCGCCATTGAAGCCGTTGATTTTTGCGCCCGTGTCGATGCTGACAATATCACCAGGTCGAATCTGGATGTTCTTGCTGGGGATGCCGTGAATGACAGTGTCATTCAAACTGATGCAAGCCGTACCAGGAAATCCATACAGACCTTTGAAGTTCGGCTTTGCGCCGTGCTTCACGATAAAATCATAAATGAGTTTATCCAACTCCGCGGTGGTCATACCAGCTTCGATATGATCGCCGCCGAACTTCAGGGCTGCCGCGCTGATCGCGCAAGCGCGACGCATCCCTTCCAGTTCTTTGGCTGTTTTGATTTGAATCACCTTATGCCTCCACGTTCAGCGCTTCCATGACCTTCACCGTAGTGGCTTCGATCGTGGGCTGATTCTCGACAACGCTCAGCTTGCCGCGTTCCTTATAGAAAGCGACCAGCGGTTCGGTCTGTTCATGATAAGCCTTCAAACGATCCAGCACCGTTTCAGGCAAGTCATCCTTACGAGTGACCAACTTGCCGCCGCAGGCATCACAGACGCCTTCGGTCTTGCTGGGTTTGTTAGCTACGTGGTAGCTGGCGCCACAGGCCTCACAGACCCGACGACCACTCATGCGTTTGATGATGTCCTCATCTTCGACCGCCAGTTCCAACACCTTGTCGATGCGGATACCCATGCGCTCGATGGCTTCTGCCTGGGCGATCGTGCGGGGCACGCCGTCCAGGATGAAGCCGTTTGCGCAGTCGGGAGCGTTCAAACGCTCCTTAACGATACCGATAATCACATCATCGGGGACCAACTGACCCGCATCCATAAAGCCTTTTGCCTTCTTACCCATCTCGGTGTTGTCCTTGATGGCAGCGCGCAAAATGTTGCCAGTGCTGATAGCGGGAATCTTACAAGTCTTGCTGATGATTTCTGCCTGCGTGCCTTTGCCGGCACCCGGCGCACCCAACAAAATCAGATTCATGAGATTTGTCCCCTTTCGATGATCTCAATCGTTGTTGCAAATTAACCCAGGAATCCCTTGTGACTACGCATAGTCATGTAGCTGTCCATGCTGCGGGTGGTGTCCAGAGCCACGCCAACAACGATCAGCAGGCTGGTACCGCCCAGCTGGATAGCTACGCCGGTCAGGTTGCCCAACACAATAGGAGTGATAGCAACGATGGCCAGGAAGATTGCACCGATCAGGGTGATCTTGCTCAAGGTCTTTGCAATGAAATCGCTGGTCGGCTTACCAGGACGGATACCAGGAACAGTACCGTTGTTCTGGCGCAGATTGTTTGCGATTTCGATGGGGTTGTACTGAATTGCAACATAGAAATAGTTGAATCCAACGATCAACAGAACGTACAGCACAACATACAGGATGGTGTTGTAGTCGAAAGCATGCAGGAATGCATACCAGAACGGGTGGTTGCTCGGGTTCACATTCACAAAGCTTGCAATCATGCCAGGAACGGACAGAATTGCAGATGCGAAGATGACGGGCATAACACCGCTCATGTTGATCTTCAGCGGAATGTAGCTGCTCTGGCCACCCATCATCTTGCGGCCCATAACGCGCTTAGCGTACATGACCGGGATGCGGCGCTCAGCATTGGTCAGGACGATGATAAACACAATCGCCACGACAGCCAGCACCAGCAGCAGGGGCAGAACAACGTACAGGAAGGGCTTGCCATTCTGAGCTTCGACCAGCAGGCCGGCAACGGTGCTGTACACACCGGACCAGTTGGAAACGATGGAAGCGAAGATCAGCAGAGAGATACCGTTGCCGATACCCTTATCGTCGATCTGCTCACCGCACCAGGTGATCAGCTGTGCACCAGCCGTAAATGCCAGAATAACAACGAAGGCTACAAACCAGCCGGCTGCGCCGGTGGTGTAAGCCAGCGCGCCCTTAGCGCGCAGAACAAAGTAGTAGCCGATGGACATCACAAAAGCGACACCAGCACCGGCGTACCGGGTGATCTGCTGCAGTTTGCTCTGACCATTGGGTTCCTTAGCCAGATTTTCCAGATAAGGAATTGCCACGGTCAGCAGCTGAATGATGATAGATGCGTTGATGAAGGGAATAACACCCAAAGCGAAAAGCGTCGACTGAGACAGTGCGCCACCGGACATCATGTTCAGGTAACCCAGCATATTGCCGGTAGAGAACATGCTCTCCAGTGCTGCGCCGTTAACAAACGGAACAGGTACGGCACAACCCAGACGGTAGACCACGAGGATGAGCAGCGTAAACATCATACGCTTTTTCAATTCGGGAATCTTCCATGCATTTCGGAATGTCTCAAACACCTTACATCACCTCAGCCTTTCCGCCTGCCTTTTCAATCTTTTCCTTGGCAGAAGCGGAGTAGGCTGCGGCCTTAACGGTCAGGGCCTTGGTCAGCTCGCCGTTGCCCAGGACCTTAACACCGTCCAGGGACTTCTTGATCAGGCCTTTTGCCTTCAGAGCTTCAGTATCAACGACGTCACCGGCGTTGAAACGCTCTTCCAGATCGCTAACCTTAACGATTGCGTACTGGGTGGCAAAAATGTTCTTAAAGCCAAACTTGGGCAGGCGGCGCTGCAGGGGCATCTGACCGCCTTCGAAGCCAGCCTTCTTGACACCAGAGCGGGCTTTCTGGCCCTTGCTGCCGTAGCCGGCAGTCTTACCGTTGCCGGAGCCGTTGCCGCGGCCCTTGCGGGTCACAGCCTTGTTAGCACCGGGAACAGCGTGCAGTTCATGCAGTTTCATTACGCTTCCTCCCTGTTGTTACGCTTCAGTAACGCTCAGCAGGTAGCTGATCTTTGCGATCTTGCCCTGCGTTGCATCGTTAGCGGGCTGAACAGTAACGTCGCCCGGCTTCTTCAGGCCCAGGCTGTGAGCGGTAGCAATGTGCTTGTCGCCACGGCCGATCAGGCTCTTCTTCAACTCGATCTTGAGCATCTTGTCTGCCATGTTTCGTTACCTCCTTAGCCCAGAATTTCCTTCACAGTCTTGCCACGCTTGGCAGCGACTTCTTCAGCGCTGACCAGGCCGGTCAGACCTGCGAAAGTAGCGGCAACAACGTTTACGGGGTTGTTGGAACGCATAGACTTCGTACGGATGTCCTTGATACCGGACACTTCGATGACAGCACGCACAGGGCCACCAGCGATAACGCCGGTACCGGGAGCTGCGGGCTTCATCAGAACTGCGCCTGCGCCGAACTTGCCGGTGATCTCGTGGGGAATGGTGGTACCCTTCAGAGAGATCTTGTGCAGGTTCTTCTTAGCAGCAGCTTCACCCTTGCGGATGGCCTCGGGAACTTCACCGGACTTGCCGATGCCGTAGCCGATGGTGTTCTTGCCGTCGCCGACAACGACCAGAGCAGCGAACTTCATGACGCGGCCGCCCTTAACGGTCTTAGAAACGCGATTGATGGAGACGACCTTAGTGATCATGCCATCATCGGGCTCACGATTTCTCATAGCCATATTGTGTCTCCTCCTCTCATCACAGCTTCAGGCCGCCCTCACGAGCGCCCTCAGCTACGGCCTTGACACGGCCATGATACACGAAACCACCACGGTCGAAAACGACCTCGGTGATGCCCTTTTCCAGAGCCTTGGCAGCAATGTTCTTGCCAACCTGGGTAGCGGCCTCAATGTTGCCGCCGTAACCGTTGAAATCCTTGTCCATGGTGGATGCTGCAGCCAGGGTCACGCCAGCCTCATCGTCGATGATCTGAGCGTAGATGTGCTTGGCGGAGCGGAAAACATCCAGACGAGGACGTGCGGCGGTGCCGCTGATCTTGCCGCGAACGCGGCGATGACGACGAAGGCGAGCTTCGTTCTTGTCAATCTGCTTAACCATTGTCTCTCACTCCTTACCTTATTTCTTGCCCTTACCGGCCTTGCCTTCCTTGTGCTTAACAACTTCGCCCTTGTAGCGGATGCCCTTGCCCTTGTAGGGTTCCGGAGCACGCTTAGCGCGCAGGTCAGCAGCAAACTGGCCAACCTTCTGCTTGTCAGCACCGTGGACGGTGATGTGGTTTGCGTCGATCAGATCGATCTTGACGTCTTCGGTTTCAGAAACAGTAACCTGATGAGAGAAGCCCAGGTTCATAACCAGATTGCTGCCCTGCTTCTGCCAACGGAAGCCAACACCCTGCAGTTCCAGGGTCTTGCTGAACTCGTTGGTAACGCCTTCGACCATGTTCGCAATCAGAGTGCGGGTCAGGCCGTGCAGGCTACGTGCTTCCTTGTCGTCATTGGGGCGGGTGACCAGAACTTCATTGCCCTCGACTGCAACATTCATCAGGGAATGATAGTTGGAATGCAGGTTACCCTTGGGGCCCTTGACATCAACGGTGTGAGCAGCCTGGTCAACAGTAACCGTGACGCCGGCAGGAATGACGATGGGTTTTCTTCCAATTCTCGACATTGTCTTTTACCCCTTTCTTACCACACAAAGGCCAGCACTTCGCCGCCGACGTTAGCTGCGCGAGCAGCCTTATCGGTCATGATGCCCTTGGAAGTGGAGATGATAGCGACGCCCAGGCCCTTCATGACCTTGGGCATGTTTTCGCAGTTGGTGTAGATACGCAGGCCGGGCTTAGAAACACGGCGCAGACCAGCGATAACGGAAGAACCGTCTTCCTGGTACTTCAGGGTCAGGACGATAGTGCCCTGGGGGGTGTCGTTCTTGACCTGCATGCCCTTGATGTAGCCCTCATCTACCAGGATCTGGCAGATTGCCTTCTTCATATTAGAAGCGGGGATTTCTACAGAAGGGTGTTTGGCAGTGCCAGCGTTGCGGATGCGAGTCAGCAGGTCCGCGATAGGATCAGTAATGTGCATGCCACTAACCTCCTAAGATTAGTTCAAATTGTGAATGTTCGTATTTATGGGAAAAAAGCTTACCAAGAAGCCTTCTTCACGCCAGGAATCTCGCCCTTGTATGCCATCTCGCGGAAGCAAATACGGCAGATACCGTACTTACGCAGGACGGAGTGAGGACGACCGCAGATCTTGCAACGAGTGTAAGCGCGGGTAGAGAACTTAGCGGGACGAGCCTGCTTCAGCTTCATAGACAACTTAGCCATAATCAGAGTTCCTCCCTTTCTCTTAGTTAGCGAACGGAGCGCCCAGAGCCTTCAGCAGCTCCTTGGCCTCTTCGTCGGTCTTAGCGGTGGTAACAAAGCAGATATCCATGCCGCGGATTGCGTCGACCTTGTCGAAGTCAATCTCGGGGAAGATGATCTGCTCCTTGATGCCGCAAGCGTAGTTGCCACGGCCATCGAAGGAGTTGCCGTTGATGCCGCGGAAGTCGCGGACACGGGGCAGAGCAACGTTGAAGAAACGATCAACGAACTCATACATACGGTCACCACGCAGAGTCAGCTTAACGCCGATCGGGGTGCCTGCGCGCAGCTTAAAGTTAGCAACGCTCTTCTTTGCCTTGCAGATAGTGCCACGCTGGCCGCAGATCTGATTCAGATCATTGATAACAGCGTCCAGGATCTTAGCGTTATCCTTAGCGTCGCCGCAGGCAACGTTGATAACAACCTTATCCAGCTTGGGAATCTGCATAACGCTCTTGTAACCGAACTTTTCGTTCAGAGCAGGAGCGATCTCTTTCACATACTGTTCTTTCAGACGAGCCATCTTTCCTACTCCTTCCCTTACAGTTCTGCGCCGCACTTCTTGCAAACGCGAATGTTCTTGCCATCCTTCTCGGCGTGACCAACGCGAGTGGTCTTGCCGCACTTGGGGCAAACGATCTGGACCTTGGATGCGTACAGAGCACCCTCAGCCTTCACGATGCCGCCCTGCTCGCCCTGACGGCGAGGCTTGACGTGCTTCGTGACCATGTTGCGGCCTTCAACGATGACCTTGCCTTCGGAGGGGCTGACCTGCAGAACCTTGCCGGTCTGGCCCTTATCCTTACCGCTGATGATCATGACGTTATCGCCGGTTTTAACATGAAGATTATTCATTCTTAAAACCTCCTTACAGCGATTCCGGAGCCAGGCTCAGGATCTTGGTGTAACCAGCCTCACGGAGCTCACGGGCAACAGGTCCAAAAATACGGGTGCCCTTGGGGCTCTTATCGGCTCCAATGATGACGGCTGCGTTCTCGTCGAAACGAATGTAGCTGCCGTCAGCGCGGCGCAGGCCGTGCTTGCTGCGTACGATAACAGCCTTCACGACGTCGCCCTTCTTAACAGTGCCGCCAGGTGCTGCCTTCTTGACAGAGCACACTACGACGTCACCAATGTTTGCGTATCTCTTGCGGGTACCGCCCAGCACACGGAAGCACATCAGTTCCTTGGCACCGGTGTTGTCGGCCACTTTGAGATAAGTCTGCATCTGAACCATATCAGATTTCTCCTTTCAAAGTTACCAAAGCAAAATTACTTTGCCTTCTCGATGATCTTGACCAGGCGCCAGTTAACTTCCTTAGACAGGGGACGGCACTCCATGATCTCGACACGGTCACCAATACCGCACTCGCTCTTCTCGTCACGAGCCTTGAACTTCACGGTACGCTTCAGGATCTTCTTGTACAGGGGGTGCTGCACGCTGTCCTTAACGGCAACCACGATGGTCTTATCCATTTTGTCGGACACAACAACGCCGACACGGGTCTTTCTCAGATTACGTTCTTCCATCGTATAACCTCCTTACTGCTTCTCTGCCAGAATGGTCATCACGCGAGCGATGTCCTTCTTGACAGCATCAATGCGGCCGGGGTTTTCCAGCTGGTTGATGGCATGCTGGAAACGGAGGTTAAACAGTTCGCTCTTGAGCTCACCCAGCTTGGTGTTCAGCTCTGCAACCTGCAGTTCGCGCAGTTCTTTAGCCTTCATTCGTGCCATCCTCCTTCAGATCCTCACGGACCACAAATTTGCACTTGACGGGCAGCTTGTGCATAGCCAGGCGCAGAGCCTCGCGAGCAGTTGCCTCATCAACATCAGCCAGCTCAAACATAACGCGGCCGGGCTTAACAACAGCAACCCAGTACTCCGGGCTGCCCTTACCGGAACCCATTCGGGTTTCAGCGGGCTTTTCGGTAACGGGCTTATCGGGGAAGATCTTGATCCAGACCTTGCCGCCACGCTTGATGTAACGAGTCATGGCAACACGGGCTGCTTCGATCTGCTTGGAAGTAATCCAGGCGGGCTCCATAGCCATCAGGCCGTACTGACCCTGGTTCACGGTGTTACCGCGCAGAGCCTTGCCCGTCATACGACCGCGGTGAACGCGGCGATATTTAACACGCTTAGGCAGCAGCATTACTTGTTGCCTCCTTCCTTCTTTACGCTCTTCAGCACTTCGCCCTTGTAAACCCAAACCTTAACACCGATCTTACCGTAGGTGGTGTTAGCTTCTGCGAAGCCGTAGTCGATGTCAGCACGCAGGGTCTGCAGGGGGATGGTGCCTTCGTGATAGCTCTCGGTACGAGCAATGTCAGCGCCGCCCAGACGGCCGGAGCACATTGCCTTGATGCCCTTAGCGGGAACAGTGCTGCGATCACGGGGGCTCATAGCATTGCGCATGCTCTGCTTCATGGCACGACGGAAGGTGACACGGTTCTCCAGCTGACGAGCGATGTCTTCAGCAACCAGCTGTGCGTCGGTAGCGAAGCTCTTTACCTCGATAACGTTGACGACAAATGCCTTGCCGTACTTCTTGCTCAGCTGCTCCTGCAGAGCAACGCGAGCCTCACCGCCCTTGCCGATGACCATGCCCGGCTTGGAGCAGTAAATGTTAACGGTGACCTTGGGAGCGCCGGTGGAAGCATCCACAGTACGCTCGATCTCGATCTTGGGGATACCTGCATCATACAGCTGCTTCTTCAGCTCTGCACGGATGTTGTGATCCTCAACCAGGTTATCGCTGAATTCCTTCTTGGAAGTAAACCAGCGGCTGTCCCAGTCTTTAATGACGCCCACACGCAGACCGTGCGGATTAACTTTCTGGCCCATTTGTTTACCTCCTTATTCTTTCTCTTTCAGAACAACAGTCATGTGGCTGGTACGCTTCAGGATGCGGTAGCCACGGCCCTGTGCGCGAGGCATCATGCGCTTCAGCGTGGGGCCGGGAGTGACAAAGCACTCTGCCACGTACAGATTGTTCTTGTCCATGTTGAAATTGTTTTCCGCATTAGCGGCTGCAGAATTCACCAGCTTCAGAAGGGGCTCACAAGCGGCCTTCGGGGTGTACTGCATGATTGCCAGCGCTTCGTCCAGGGGCTTGTTACGGATCAGATCCATAACGATAGAAACCTTACGAGGACTAATGCGGGCATAACGAAGAATTGCCCGTGCTTCCATTTTGTGTTCCTCCTTCAATTATTTGGTGGTGGCTGCGTGGCCTTTGAACGTGCGGGTGGGCACGAACTCGCCCAGCTTGTGACCAACCATGTCTTCAGTAACGTACACCGGCACATGCTTGCGACCGTCGTGGACAGCGAAGGTGTGACCGACGAACTCGGGGAAGATCGTGGAGGAACGGCTCCAGGTCTTAACGACCTGCTTCTTGCCGGAAGCGTTCATAGCTTCCACGCGCTTCATAAGAGCGGGCTGCACATAAGGGCCCTTTTTAATGCTTCTACCCATAAGTCAAATCTCCTCTCTTACTTTTCGTTAGCACGCTTGACAATGAACTTGTCGGAGCGGTTCTTGGTCTTGCGGGTCTTCAGGCCCAGAGCAGGCTTACCCCAAGGAGTAACAGGGCCAGAGCGACCGATCGGTGCGCGGCCCTCGCCACCACCGTGCGGGTGGTCGCAGGGGTTCATGACAGAACCACGGCTGCCGGGACGAACGCCCATGTGACGCTTGCGGCCAGCCTTACCCAGGTTGACGTTCTCGTGATCCAGGTTAGAAACCTGACCGATGACTGCCTTGCAGTTCAGCGGGATGTTGCGCATCTCGCCGGAGGGCAGACGAACCAGTGCGTAACCATTCTCCTTAGCCATCAGCTGAGCCATGTTGCCAGCGGAACGAACCAGCTGAGCGCCCTTGCCGGGGTACAGCTCGATGTTGTGGATGATGGTACCAACGGGAATGTTAGCGAAGGGCAGGCAGTTGCCAGCCTTGATATCAGCAGTAGCGCTGCTGATAACGGTATCGCCGACCTTCAGTCCGTCGGGCGCAATGATGTAGCTCTTCACACCGTCGGTGTACTCAACCAGAGCGATGAATGCGCTGCGGTTGGGATCGTACTCCAGCGTCTTAACGGTAGCAGGCATATCAACCTTGTTACGCTTGAAGTCGATCACACGGTACTTGGTGCGGTTGCCGCCGCCGTGATGGCGAACGGTGATGCGGCCAGTGTTGTTACGGCCGCTGTGCTTCTTCATGGGCTCCAGCAGGCTGCGCTCAGGCTCGACCTTGCTCAGTACGCTGTAATCGGTAACAGTCATACCGCGGCGGCCCGGGGTAGTCGGCTTATAATGCTTAATAGCCATTACTTATTTCTCCTTTTTGATCTTATGACTTATTATCGGGGTCATATCCCCATAGATGAACCCTCGGTGGGCTCTATTAGACCATGCTGTTGAAGAACTCAATTTCCTTGGAGTCCTTGCTCAGGGTCACGATTGCCTTCTTGGAAGCAGCGGTGTAACCCTCGTGCATGCCCTGGCGGCGATAACGGCCGCGAACGGAAATGGTGTTGACCTTAGCAACCTTGGTACCCGGGAACAGGGTCTCGACAGCGCGAGCGATGTCGATCTTGGTAGCATCGGTAGCAACCTTGAAGGTGTACTTCTTCTCAGCGATGCCTGCCATGGAGTTCTCGGTGATAACAGGCTTCAGAATAATGTCCATTGCGGTCTTCATTAGCCCAGCACCTCCTCGAGCTTCTTAGCTGCGTCGACGCTGATGATCAGCTTGTCGGCGTTCAGCACGTCGTAAGTGTTAACGCTGCCTGCGAAGGTGGTCTTCACACCTGCGATGTTAGCAGCGCTCTTAACGAACTTTGCATCGACAACATCGTTGACGATCAGGTTCTTCTTGCCAGCCTCAACTGCCTTCAGCATAGCGACGACAGCCTTGGTCTTGTATTCATCAACAGCCAGCTTGTCAACAACGATCATGTTGCCGTTGTTAGCCTTGTCGGACAGAACGCTCAGCACAGCCAGGCGCTTGACCTTGTCGTTGATGTGGTAGCGGTAGCTGCGGGGCTTGGGGCCCAGAGCAACGCCGCCGTGTACCCACTGGGGAGCACGGGTAGAACCCTGACGAGCGTGGCCAGTACCCTTCTGACGCCAAGGCTTCTTGCCGCCGCCGGAAACTTCCATGCGGATCTTGGTGTTCTGGGTACCCTGACGCTGATTTGCCAGGTAGTTCACAACAGCGATGTGAACAGCCTTCTCGTTCGGGGTGATAGCGAACACGGCGTCGGAAAGCTCTACCTCGCTGACCTTGTTGCCGTTCATGTTGACTACGTCAAACTTTGCCATTGTAGCTTTCCTCCTTTACGCCTTCACGCTGTCGCAGATGGTGATGATGGTGCCCTTAGCACCGGGAACAGCACCCTTGATAGCGATCAGATTATTTTCGGCATCGACCTTAACGACCGTCAGATTCTGGACGGTAACGCGCTCGAAGCCCATGTGGCCGGGCAGATGCTTGCCGGGGAACACGCGGCTGGGATCGGAGATCGGGCCGTTAGAACCAGCATGGCGTGCAACGGGGCCAGTGCCGTGGCTCTCACGCAGGCGGTGGCAGTTCCAGCGCTTGATTGCGCCCTGGTAGCCCTTGCCCTTGGAGAAACCTGCAACGTCGACCTTGTCGCCAGCTGCAAATACGTCAGCCTTCAGGATGTCGCCAACGTTCACGCTGGAGATGTCATCCAGACGGAACTCGCGCAGGGTGCGCTTGGGAGCAACATCAGCCTTCTTGAAGTGACCAGCAGCGGCCTTATTGACCTTCTTTGCGCTCACTTCGCCAAAGCCCAGCTGAACTGCTTCGTAACCGTCGCTCTCGACGCTCTTCTTCTGCACAACTGCGCAGGGACCAGCCTCGATAACGGTCACGGGGACGACCTTGCCGTTCTCGTCGAACAGCTGGGTCATACCGATTTTCTTACCGATAATACCTTTGACCATTTTTGTTTTTCCTCCTATAAAGGTTATTGGTTGGCGGGAACGACCCGTCAACATGACCCCTCTCGCTTGCGGGGGAGATCAGATTGTGTTCTGTGCTCTTACTCAAACCGGTAATTAAGCACGCATCGGCGCCTTCCGCCGATTCAGATGTAAGGGGTTATGCACAAATTACAGCTTGATCTCGATGTCAACGCCAGCGGGGAGCTGCAGGCTCATCAGAGCCTCAACCGTCTTGTTGGACGGCTTCAGAATGTCGATCAGACGCTTATGAGTGCGGCTCTCGAACTGCTCGCGGCTATCCTTGTACTTGTGGGTAGCGCGCAGAACGGTAACAACCTCACGATCGGTGGGCAGGGGGATCGGGCCGGACACGCGAGCACCGGTGTGCTTTGCGGTCTCCACGATCTTCTCTGCTGCGGTGTCGATCAGCTGAGCGTCATAGCTCTGCAGACGAATTCTGATTTTTTCCTTGACTGCCATGGTTTTCGCCTCCTGTAAAAATATTGTGTTTCTGCCTTAGGCGAGACGACAAATTACGCTTTACACAGCGCCGGGTGTTTCACGTTTTGGCATGAAGAAAGCCGGTGAACCGCCATGCAGTTCCTCCCGGAATCCTTTATACGCAAATCATAAAGACATTGGTTCATGGTTTAGTGTGAGTAACCTACACATCGCCCGGAACATATCCGTTGCTGTCAGTAATTCTTTCGCCCGGTTCTAAGATCGGACATACTCCGCGGAAAAACCCGATACAACTATTGTTGTTCGGCAACCTCCCGCATCTACGCATATCGTGGCCTGCACGACTTGTATCGCACAAGCCCCTTGCAGCCGTGACTTATTCTAACACACTGCGCCGGGTGTTGCAAGTGTTTTTCGTAAAAAGATGCAAAAAAATTTTGTTTTTTTCTTACATCCCTACAAACATTTTCCTGTTTTTCCGCCTTTTGCACGAATCTATCAGCTCAGTTTCTAATTTTTGTCGTATCTTTGTGCTTTTTCCACAACGCAGCAAAAAAGCAAAGGCAAAACCAAATCACGCATTTTGCGCAGGTTTTGCCTTTGCTTCGTTATTTTTTCGCCAACTTTTCTTTCAAAGTAGGGTCCGGCGTGATATACGCCGTTTCATAATGTTCGTACAGAACCATACCGGGTTTCAAATCGCCGGTCTTTCGGATGTTCTTTACCTCGGTATAATCTACTGCAACCTTGACACCATTTGCCTGGCTGGAATGCAGCACTGCCAGCTGAGCAGCTTCTTCCTTGGTGGTATCCGGAATATCCTGTCCCAGACTCATAACCACTGTATGGCTGCCGGGTGCATTTTTCGTATGGAACCACAAATCCTTGCCGCGCGCCGTGTGCAGTGTCAGCTTTTCATTCTGTACGTTATTGCGACCCACCAGAATTTCAAAGCCATCGCTGGAAATATAGCGCCAGAAATCCGCAGGCTTTTGCTTTTTGTCGCGCTGCTTGTAATACTTCAAGTAGCCCTGCCCTTTCAGCTCTGCACGAATCTCATTCAGCGCAGCTTCACCGGGTGCGCTTTCCACTTCATACAGGACTGTTTCCAGATAAGCGATTTCTTTCTCGCCCTGTTCCAGCAGCTCCACCAGCATCTTTGCGGCAGTCTGCTTCTTCTTATAGTTCTTGAAGTATCGCTGTGCGTTCTGGCTGGGTGTATACCGCAGATCCAGCGGAATCGTTACCGGCTTGCCTTCATCGTACCAGTTAGGCAATGTCACACTAGCCATTCCCTTTTCTAGCTGGTACAGGTTTGCACTGAGTAGCTCGCCGTATAGACGCAGCTTCTCGCTCTTTTCGCTGGCTGCCAGTTCTTCTTTTCGGTTTGCCTGCTTACGAACTGCACGCTCGTACATATTGTGTACCGCCTTGTGCAGTTCCTTGCTCTTGGTGCGCAGACGTTCTGCACGGTCCTTTTCCGCATAGTAGCCTTCCAGCAGTTCGCTGAAGCCCGGCCATACTGTGATTTGGAAATCCGCACCATACTGGGTCGGCTGGAAGAAAGTGAACTCCACAGGTCGTCCGTCCGGTGCCTTTACGCTGGTGGGTGTACCGCCGTTTGCGTATTCCTCTTTGATTTCTTCGATTGCCTCTACCAGACGCAGCTTCTCCTGCTCGGCCAGCTCATTGGCAAGACGTGTGGTTTCGCCAAAGGCACGCCATGCGGCTTCCCTGCTCACCACAGGGCCAACACCAGCCACTGTACGGCACAAAGCATCCGCTACCGGCAAATCCTTTTCGCAAGCAGCTTCTACCAGAGATGCCGCCGATGTCAAAATGAAATCCGGACGGCTGGGCTTGGGCGGCAACGTATACGGCAAGCCCGGCAGCAGCTGACGAATTTCGCTGTCCTCAAAATCCACACGCTTCAGCGCATCAATGATTTTGCCATCCTGCACCAGCACCAGATTTGAGTATCGGCCCATCAGCTCTGCGCACAGGGTGTTCTGCACCAAATCGCCCATCTCATTGGTACACTGGAAGGTAAAGTACACAATGCGGTCGCCCGGCTCCATGCGCACGTCAATCACACGACCGCCAAGCAGGTGCTTTCTCATCAGCATACAAAAGCTGGGCGGTGTATCCGGGTTTTCAAAGCTCTCTTGTGTAAAGCACACACGAGCCGTTCCGCTGCGTGCTGACAGCAGCAGCGACATGGTTTCGGTACGGGTGCGCAGGGTCAGCACAAGCTCGTCCCGGGTCGGTTCAAAAATCTTAGCGATTTTTGCATCCATCAGTTTTGTTTTCAGTTCCTGCGCCGTAAGGGCCAGGGTTGCGGCATCCAATGCCATTGTATTTCCCCCTTTCCTGGGAAAAAGCAAACGCCCGGCACAATACCGGGCGCGCCGTTTTTGATTCAGATATTTGCAGTGCTTCCTTTATATATAGGTAAAAGGGTCCGGGTCCGTACTGCTGCACTGCACACACAGCTGCGGATAAGCCGTTTGCAATTTCTGTGCCAGTACAGGTACTACCGGCCATTCGGTCGCCTGATGGGTTGCAGCAATCAAGCTCATACCCAACCGCACTGCATCCAGTGCCTGATGGTGATTGGCTTCACCAGTCAGCAGACAATCTGCACCTTGTGCCACAGCATCTTCAAACATACTGCCGCCTGCACCGCTAATGACTGCCAGCTTGCGAATCGGCTTACCCGAATCCGCAAACTTCACCGACGTATGCAGCACCTGCTGTGCCATTTCTGCCAGCTGGTGGGTGGTGATTGTTTCCACATCACCCACACGACCACAACCGTCTGCAAATGCAATCCGATTCGTCATGCCGAACAAATCTGCCAGCACATCATTCACGCCACCGTCCGCTGCATCCAGATTGGTATGCATACAGATGGCAGAAATCCCATGCTGCACCAGACCGAATGCCACATCATTCTGACCGATGCGCTTCAGTCCGCCGAAAATCACCGGATGATGGGACACAATCAGCTCACAGCCCAGCTTTTCAGCTTCTTCTACCACGGCGGGCGTAATATCCAGCGTAACCAGAACCTTTGTAACCGGCTTTCCACTGTCTACCAGCAAGCCCACGTTGTCCCAGCTTTCTGCCAACTCTACCGGAGCCAGCGCTGCCAGCATATCATAAATTTCTTTTACCGAAGCCATAACGCTCTCCTGTTACCCGTTTTGTGCGGTCAACGCGTCAATCTGCATCGCCAGCGCATCATCATCCGCCAGACCCAGACGCAGTTTTTTCACTTTTGCCAGCTCATGCGCACCATATTCCGCGCCACCCGGTTCTGTTCCGGTATTGCCATAGACACAGCGCTCCAGTGTAATTGCATCTGCTGCAACAGGTTCTCCCGTATATTCCGCAGCCATCACCGCATACCAGCGACCTGCCGCTTGTACTGGAACATCCCGCACCAGCGAAAAACCGTTTTGATACAGCCATGCACGCAGCACCGGATGCTTGGTTGCCGGAACCATCACCAAACGCGGACCGCCCTTTTGCATGACCCAAGGGGCTGCCGAAAGGATATCAATGGTAGTCTGCGCCGAAACGCCTGCAATGACCACCGTACCCACTTCATTGGGCTGCAATACGGTCAAACCGTCACCCAAGCGCAGCTCTGCACGATCCAGCAGTCCTGCCTTTTCCAGCGTTTGCTGTGCTTTTGCCAACGGACCGGGGCGCAAATCCGCACCGATCACTTTCGGGTATCGCCCACTGGCAGCCAATACAGCCGTCAGCTTGCCATGGTCGCAGCCAATGTCTGCTATCGGCTCACCGGGACGTACCAAACCTGCTGCGGTCTGCAAGCGCGCATCTAACTGCGGTGTCATCTTATGCACGGTTGTTTGCAATGTGCTCGTTCAGGCGTGCCAGCAGTGCATCGCAGTCTGCACCGTGTACCATGCAAGCCTCCTCGATGGTCTCACCACGGGATGCGGGGCAGCCCAGGCAGTGCATACCAATTTCCATCAGCAGCGGAGCAACGGTGCTGTCAATATCCATCAGATCGCCGATGACAGTATCACGGGTGACCTCGATAGGGGTGGATTCAGTTTTATTATTCTTCTTAAACAGATCAAACATTTTCAATTACCTCATTTCCGGTGCTTTGCACCTACTGCTAATACTATACCCGAAAAGCATTCTATTTTTCAAGAGGGCTATCGATGGGAAGATATAAAAAGGCGGCTGCCTTTCTTGCGAAAAGCAGCCGCCTTGATCAGACTCTGTAAAGCCAGCTAAAAATTAGCCGTTCTCCTTCATCTTAGCGAAGCACTCGGAGCAGTACACAGGGCGATCCTCACGAGGCTGGAAGGGAACCTTGCAGCTCTTGCCACATGCAGCGCAGGTAGCGTCGAACATCTGACGCTCGGTGCGGGTGACGTTCTTGCGAGCATCACGGCAGGGCTTGCAGCGCTGAGGCTGGTTCTCGAAGCCACGAGATGCGTAGAACTCCTGCTCACCTGCAGTCCAAACGAATTCCTTACCGCAGTCCTTGCAAACTAAAGTCTTGTCTTCAAACATTGTAATAGTCTCCCTCTTGTTTACATTTTTGCCCGCGGAAAGATTTACACCATTGCTTGGTTCTTTTGGACCCATTGCTCTGCTTGTTAAGCTACCAGGGGCATATTGCTGTCATCCTCTATCTGAGGACTTTTTCATTTTACCTGAATCTGTTGTTTTTGTCAACCAAAATTTCGCTTTTCTACACCTTAGTTTTGTAACACTTTGCACACCGTGTCGAATCCTATCCGCTTTATCCAATTTTTCTATGATTTTATCGTATACTTTGCTCAGTTTTGGAAAATCTGCGTGAGGGCTTGATTTTTTTCTTCAAGTCCGCTATACTATGTATGTTCTGTCGGCGTGGCGGAATTGGCAGACGCAGCAGACTCAAAATCTGCCGTTGGAAACAATGTATGGGTTCAAGTCCCATCGCCGGCACCACAAAAGAAAACAGCAGCTGATCCAATCAGCTGCTGTTTTCTTTTTATCTGCAAATCGAAACAGAAAAGGCACACCGCTTAAAACGCGATGTGCCTTTTTGTTTCCAGATGAACCTTATTTGTCTGTTTCTTCTGCCGGAGCAGCCTTCTGCCGTGCTACAACCAGGAATCGTCCATTCTCTGTATGGTAAGCACAGGTAGACAGCGTCAGCAGCTTGTCGCCGTATTCCGCGGTAACGCCAGTATCATATATCTTGTGTGACATTACATAGTTCATGAATTCATTGAATTCTTCTTCGGTCAGATCACCGCCATAGCGGTAGATATTGAATGCATTGGGGTCTTCGCTGACCGTTGCGTCATAGTTGAAAGCCGCTACAACGTCATAGGCACCGTTTTGCTCCAGTGTCGAGTAGTACACGGTGGGGTGTGCTTCCCAGAAGTCTTTCTTCATGTACTTCATCAAATCCGCAAACATGGTACCGTTGCGCATATGATGACCATGCGCAATAATACTGCTGCTGAAGGATGTGCAGCCACCACCCAGGAACGGTACACCGCCCGCAGCTTTTTCGCCGTAGAAATCGCGGTGCAGGTAGTATTCCACATCATTCGGCGTACACATGACCGGGTAATTGATATTGGTATCCGGAATCGTCAGCCAGCCTGCAAAATCCGGATTCATATCATGCAGCTCGACCAGATGTGCAATGCGCTCTTTTTCTTTGGCTTCATCTTCCAAAAGCTGTTTGTCTTCGTCACTCATGCCGGCAATTTCAGATAGCTCGTCATAGTTTTCTTTTTCATTGTGCGCATCATTCAGCTTGCCCAGAACGACGACCAGACAAAACACAAACATCAGCGAGAAGAACACCATCAGCACCGTCAGCAACGGGCTGCTTTTTGCTTTCTTCTGCTTCTGCGGTTCTTCCGGTTCGGACTCAAACGGTTGATAAAATTCATCCATAGAACATTACCTCGAACTTAAAACTTAATAAGGAAAGTATGAATCGGATGGCACGCTTTTGTCAAGAGCTGCCTGTCACTTTCCAACAAAAAACCGACTGGACAGGAGGCGAACCTCCCGTCCGGTCGGTTTATTTTACGTCAGCTTAGCGAACGCTTTCGCTTTTGCTTACTTATTGCCGCGGAGCTTCTTAAAGCTTACGGCTGCACCTGCTGCCATCAGGCTTGCCAGCGTCATCCAGCCAAACAGGTTGGTGGTATCGCCGGTTGCAGTTGCGCCACCAGCAGCGGGCTTGCTGTTGTTGCCGCCGTCCGGTGCCGGAGGATTGGGATTGGGCTTCGGATCGGGATCAGGAGTAGGCTTGGGAGCAGGATTCTGCTTCCAAACAGAGGTAACCGTCATATCACCATTGACAACGGTATCCTTGTTTACCTTCTTGCCGTTCTGGTCCTTCCAGCCCTTGAAGGTGTAGCCATCCTTGGTGGGATCTGCGGGCAGACGATCACCCAGAGTCTCACCCTTTTCGACCTCATAGGTCTTGCCGTCAATGACAACCTCGAACAGCTCGTTGTACTCAGCCTTAATCGTCATATTATCGTTTACGACGGTTTCTGCGGTAACTACGTTACCCTTGCTGTCCTTCCAGCCCTTGAACACATAGCCATCCTTTTCAGGATTTGCCGGCAGGCGATCACCCAAGGTCTGACCTGCTTCGATCTGGTAAGTCTTATCCTCGATGGTAACATCAAACACCTTGTTGAAGCGTGCAACGATGACCATATCGCTGTTTACAACAGTTTCTGCGGTAACGCCATTGCCGTTATCATCGGTCCAGCCCTTGAATACGTAGCCATCCATTTCAGGATTCTGCGGCAGCTCGCCCAGTTTCTGACCTGCCTTGAAGGTACGGATTTCAATGACCTTGTCGCCGCTCTTGAAGATTACGTCGAAGGTCTGCTCAACAACCTTGAGGTAAGCGCCGTCCTCAGCAACGGTCCACTTGTCACCTGCCAGATTGCCCTGCTCCGTGGTGTAACCCTCTGCTACAGCATCCTTCAGCTCGGTGAACTTCTCGGATACTGCCGGGATCTTGAAGATACCAGCGGTAATGTTCTGGGTTGCATTGGGGTACTTGGTGCTCATGGTCAAAGCGGGACCAGCCACGTTTTCAACCACGGGGATTTCGCCGTTCTTGCCAGCACGGACAACCAGCTTTGCGTCCGTAGTCAAAACGGCACCATATGCGCCCTTGCCTTCTACACGACCGCCTTCCAGAACCAGGTCGCCCTTTGCCTGAATTGCGCGTGCTTCTGCTTCGTTCAGATCCTTGCCTGCAACGCCAATGACCTGTGCATTGCCGCTGACAGTCAGGGAGTTTGCGCTGTTGATTGCATCCAGACCCAGATTCATACCAAACATCTGCTCGGTAGAAACCTTGTTGACAGCCTGTACGCCAACAACCTTTGCATTGTCGGTCACGATGGTCGTGCCCATGTTGTACACTGCGGTGTAGTTGGTGTTCAATGCATTGTTTTCTGCCTTTGCAGCACCCACCACAGCATTACCTGCTACCTGCAAAGTAGCATTGGTATCCACATAAATTGCGTTCAGATTGCCTGCGCCATCGATATCCTTTGCACAAGCGCCCCAAACTTCGCCGCTCAAAACGGTAACCTTTGCATTGCCCAGTGCGCAAATGGTCTTTGCTGCCGGGTTTTCCAAAGTGCTGTCAGATACGACACCAACGATCTTACCTGCGTGATTCTCGGTGCTGTCCTGAACCGTCAGATCGCCATTTTCGTTTACATTAAATACCGTGCCGTTGCCGGTCACAGTGAAACCGTTCAGATCGAATACCAGCTTCTGGCTAACTTCGATTGTAGCCTCCTCTTCGGTATTTGCGCCGAAGGTCACATCTGCCAGCAGCTTCACGGTCTGACCTGCCTGTGCAGCAGCAACTGCCTCATGCAGAGTGTTGTACTCCTGCGTCTTGCCATCCTGTGCAACAACAGCTGCAACGGGGTTCAGTGCGCTTTCCTGCTTCACCGTGTAGGGCTGTGCAATCTTGTTGATGGTAAAGGTAGTCTTTTCTGCAACAGCGCCGTCCACGGTGCTGTTATCCTTACCGGTGCAAGTCCAAACCTTGCCTTCCGGTGCATTGTCAACAGTTACAACTGCATTGGTGTTATTCAGGAAGTACTTCACCTCTGCCGGATCACCATTTTCGATGGTTACCGTGTAGAAGTTGTTTGCACCCACCACAGTTGCATCGGTCTTACTGCTACTACCCGTTACCGTCTGCTTGGGCAGATAGTACACATCAAAATCGGTAGTAGTCGGGATGTTCACAGTCGGCTGATAAACCTTACCATCAATTTCAACTGCTACACAGTCGCCCCAGATGGTGCCATCATTGCGGTTCGTGTTGGGGAAGTAACGAGTGCCTGCCGTCAGCTGCTCTGCGGTAAAGCCAAATTCACCGTAGACGGATTCCAGCAGTTCTGCGGACAGCTGCTGGCGGTTGTTATACCAATAAACTGTAACATCCGTCTTATTGGCAACCAGTTTTACCTCGCCATTCACATAAGCATAGAAATTAATGTTGCGTCCGGTCTTTTCTTCCAGACCGAACTTTGCGGTAAAGGTAGTATTTTCGGTAATTACGGTCGATGCTTCTGCCTTATTGCCTTCTGCATCAAACCAGCCCTTGAACACCTTACCAGCAGGTGCCTGCGGAGCAGCGGGTACCTCACCCAGTTCCGTGTTGGGAGCAATCTTGACGGTATCTACAACGGTATCGCCGTTCTTAAAGGTAACAGTAACCTTTTCCTGACCAGGCAGGACCTTGTACTGATTGCCGCTTTCGCTGGCAGTCCAGTTTTCACCGGTCAAGTCGCCACGTTCGGTCGTTGCACCCTCAGCCAGATAAGCGCGGTCGTTTGCGCCATCTACAAAGTCATGTGCGAATACGCCGCCGTTGACTTCAATGTGGCAATCGCTGGGCGTTGCATACTGACCCAGTGCAATCTCCTTTGCGCTGCCCTTCCAAACGCCGCCGGTAACGGAAACAGTACCTTCCTCAATTTCCAGAGCATTTGCAACCGCATCTGCCTCTACGGTACCAACCGCACCATTGATCGTACCCTTCTTAACATTCAGGACACTGCGGTCGGTATTGCGGAAAGCATCCACAACAGATTTGCCGGTAATCTTACCTGCGTCATCCGTCAGCTTGACGCCATTGACCTCTGCACCATCCACATTTACAGTTGCGTTGTCAATGACAATACCAACTGCATAACCATTTTCCACACCAGCTGCATATGCACCAGTGACTTCACCGCCGGTCAGGTTCACAGTAGATGCGCCATCGTAATAGCCCTTTACCGACATTGCTTTCAGGTTACGGTTAGCCGAATCATTTTTATTCTGATTCGAAATCTTACCGGTCGTTCTTACGCCTACCAGCTGACCGCCCTTTACATTGATCTCGCAGCGCGGTGCATAAATAGCACTTACTCTGCAATCGCGATTTACGTCAGAATCCGTCTGCAAACCGGTCAGCTTTGCGTTTTCTTCGACGTTAATCGTACCCTGCTTTTTCTCGATTGCAGTGGCACCAGCCTTGATAACGTTTCCGGTAACGTCCATGCCAATCAGCTCAGCATCGCCACGAACCGTCACATCGCCATCATTCACATTAATAGCCTGACCAGCGCAATGGGTAGAGCCGTAATCAACCATACCGCCATCCATCTTAACGCCGATCAGCTTACCGCCATCAATCAGAATGGTTGCATTTTCGATGCGGTCATGTCCCCACTGAAAATCTACTGCATAACCCTGAGCAGCAGCTACCGCTCCGGTCATGTACTCGCCAATCAGCGTACCGCCGTGGACCGTCAGCTTTGCCTCATGGTCAACCTTTACGACCGTGCAGGGCAGAACGCTGGTATCATCACGAGTTTCCAGCTTACGACCAATGATTTTACCATCTTTGCCCTCACCTGCAGTATCCTGAATGGTCAAATCGCCAGTGCCTTCTACAAAGAAAACGGTGTTGAATGCATTGGGGTCGCTTTCGCTCTCTCCATTATCGTTGTCAACACTGCCAATGATTGTTTTGCCGTTCAGATCCAGCGTTACAGCCTTATCCACAGAAATGGGCTCACGCACTTCGTCTTTGTCTACGCCAAAGGTAACGTCACGCAGAACCTTAACGGTTTCGCCAGCCTGCGCTGCAGCAAAAGCAGCGTGCAGGGTGTCGTAAGTCTTACCTGCAACTTCTGCTGCGCCAGCTGCTACCGGCGTTTCGGTTACAGTAACATCGCAAGTAGCCGTATAAGTCTCGCCCTTGTATGTAGCAGTAGCGGTAACTCTTTCGGTGCCTGCTGCCTTTGCAGTTACAGTACCATCCTCTGCTACTTCAACAAACTTACCGCTTTCTGCAGCCCAAGCAACACTGACACCATCGGTCACAGTGTTGTTGTCGCTGCCGGTCATGCTCCAGTTCAGCTTCTTCGTTGCGTCCTTTTCCAAGGAAACTTCAGACTGATCCAGTGCAAAGGTGTAAGTAACCACGGGAGTTGCCTCATAAACCGTGATTTCACCTGCTGCTGCAAACTTATTATCGTTATTGCCGCCGTTCTTATCGCCGATAGACTGGGTAATAACAACCTTCATGTGTGTAGCATTCACAGGTGTAAAGTCCACCGTTGCAACACCACCCGTCAGCGTGATGTCGCCTTTGAACACACTCTGTTCCTGACCATTTACCGTTGCCAGAATTTCAATAGTCTTCCACTGACCGTTATCCTGTTTCGGGGTCTTGGTCTGATACTTCAGACGACCAACCTGCACAGCAGACTGATCTGCTTTCAGATCCCAGTCAATGGTGAAATTGCAGCTTGCAACTTCACCATGCTGATTGTTTCCGAACGCATAGTTGCTGTGCCAGCAAGTTGCTGTATTGCCATCAAATGCTGCCTTTGCCAAGCCATCATTCCATTGATTGACCAAGGCATCATTACCGGGCTTTTCTTCACTGCTTGCCTTTACCGAAGCTTTCATTGGGTCCTTCGACAATTCGGTATAGGTATATTCTGTCTGACCTGCCGGGTCAGCTTCGACCGCCGGGTCGGCAGTTTCTGCTGCAAAAGCAGGCACTACATAAGTGCAGAGCATCGCCGCTGTCAAAAGCAATGCCAACACTCTTTGCTTTACTGATCGCATACTCTTCCTCCTGAAAATTTGTGCTTTTTTTCGTGATTTTGCAAACGATTTGGTTGCACCGCCTTCTTTCTTTTATAAATTGGTTTGTGCCGATTTTTTATGGTCACGTTTTGTTTTTTCCGATTTCTATAGTACCTTTGTTCATCATACTTGAATTTCATCGTTTTTTCAAGTGATTTTACACAAAACTTTTCCGTTAATTCGCAGATACATCTGTCTGTTTTATACATCGTGCTTTTCTCACATCTTTTTATACATTTTTATTTTTCATCTACACACCGTACTTTTCTTTGATTTCTGCACACTTTTTCTCTTTTTACAGGTCAGATGCACCTTATTTCCTATATATTTCCAAATGGAACCACGCAATACTGGTAAAAACATTCTGTAAAAATAAAAGTCTCTATTTGTAAATAAGATTCCCCTTGTCGTGGTTTTCTTTCCAAACGAAAAGCGCTGCCCGATCCGAGCAGCGCTTTTCGTTTGATTCTTTTTATCCAATGATTTGTGCCGGGTCCAGATATTTACCGTCCTGTTCGATTTCCAGATGGACATGGCTGCCAACTGCCGTTTCGCAGGCAATGCCGCCTACCTTACCCACTGGCTGACCGCAGGTTACATCTTCACCTACTTTTACGTCTGCAACCACACCATACAGCCGCCAGGTGCGATTCTCAGCATCGATCAGTTCCAGCATTCCGCCCCAGTTTCCGCTATCCTTGACAACTGCCACCTTACCGGATACCGGTGCCTTGACCGGATTGCCAATCGGGCAGGCGTAATCTGTACCATTATGGGTGCGCCAGTCCTCCAGCGTTTCATTGTAAACCAGTTCATCACCGCTAAACGCCTGTACCACCGAGCCAGACACCTGCGGCGCGTACGAGGCACTGCCCGCATCTGCAGGCGCGGTTGACTCGCTGGGCTTTTCGCCAGGTTTGCCAGCAGAAGACGCCCCAGACGATGCACCCGAGGAGGAACGCTCCCCACTGGAAGATCTCTCTTCCGGGATGCCCTCGGCGCGCCCTGCCACATCGAATCCCATGTTCCATTCGTTTTCCTCCCATTCCGGCTGGGTCTGCGGCGAAAGCGGCGCAGGCTCCTCCTGTTGTTTTTGCTGTTCTGTCACAGGCGGAACCTGCCGATTCAGCTCACTCTGGATGGTGCGTACTGCCCATGCTCCGGTTACAACCGCTGCACAGGCACACAAGACCACCGCACACACCATACCGTGGTCCCGCAGAAAATCCCGCATTTTTTCCATTGCTATTTCTCCGTTCCATATTTTTCTCTGATACTTAGGCGGCTTTGGTCATAGTGTGCGGCAATGTGCGGGAAAATATACAAGATAAAAGGAAAAGCCGCCCATGCTTTCACATGAGCGGCTTTTGTTATTCCAATCAAACTCAGTCGTCGCGGCTGCTTGCGAACATACGCACCACATACAGGAAGATGTTGATGAAATCCAGATACAGCGACAATGCACCATAGATTGCGGATTTCTCCAGCGTTGCAGCGTCGCCGCTGAACCACTGGTAGCTGTGCTGCAGCATCTGTACGTCGCGTGCAGTAATCAGCATAAACAAGCCCAAACCAACTGCGCTGTATAGCATACTGGTCATAAAGCTCATACCGAACAGCAGACCAACAAAGCTGCAAACCAGCATAGCAACCAGACCTGCAGTCAGCATCGTACCCCAGCCCATCAAATCACGGCTGGTCTTTGCACCATACACAGCCATAATACCAAAGTACAGTGCTGCTGCCAAGAACGCCATGACCATCGTGCTCATATCGAACATAACGAAGTAAATGCTCAATACCAGACCATTCAATGCAGAATAGCCCAAGAACAACATACGGGCTGTATTGACCTTCAGGCTGTTGACCCGTGCACTCAGCACAAATACCATTGCAAACTCAACCAGCGTCAGCGGCAGATACAGCGAATGCACCATATAAATCAGATTGGTATAAGCCACCGTATACGCTACCGCAAAGGTCATCAGCAGACCGACTGTCATCCAGCGGAAGGTTCGGCTCAGATACTGGTCATAGCTCAGCGACATACCGTAGTTTGTATTCTGTGCGTTGTAGTTATAGGAATATCCTTGATTATTCATATGTTCATCTCCTCTTTTCTTGCCAAGATATCCTGTTTCACCCAATTTGTCAAGATTTCTATCATTTCCTAATGCCTGTGCATTATGGTATAGTATAAAATAAAAACATGAAACGATTATGAAGGAGCTGTAATTCTTTTATGGCACTGGGTCTTTACTATCATATCCCTTACTGCTTTTCCAAATGCCGCTACTGCGATTTTTACGCAGCCCCCGGCAAACGACAGGTTCCCGATGCCTTTGTACAGGCACTTTTGCGGGAACTGGATGCTTTTGGTGGCGGCGAAGCCCTGCACCCCGACACCGTCTATTTCGGCGGTGGTACCCCCAGCCTATTATCCCCGGAGAGTGTGAAACAAATTCTGGATGCTTCTCATCCGGCTCCCGGTGCGGAAATCACGCTGGAAGCCAACCCGGAAACCGTCACACCGGAAAGTCTGGCTGCATTCCGTGCCGCCGGCGTAAACCGGATTTCCTTTGGTGTACAGAGCGCCCGTGACAGTCAGCTGCGCACGCTGGGTCGTCCGCACAATGCTGCACAGGCACGCGCTGCTTTTGCGACAGCACGCGAGGCAGGTTTCACCGAAATTTGCGGTGACATCATGCTGGCTCTGCCCTATTACACCCGCGAAGAATTCGACGAAACGCTGGCACTGATTCAGGAAGGCGGTGCGACCCATATTTCCGCCTATCTTTTGAAAATCGAGCCGGATTCCGCTTTTGGCAAAAATCCGCCAGCAGGCTTGCCGGATGCAGATGCTGCCGCTGACTTTTACCTCTACGCCGTCAGCCAGCTGGAAAAGGCTGGCTATCACCAGTACGAAATCTCCAACTTTGCCCAGCACGGTCACGAGGGCAAGCACAATATGCTTTACTGGAACTGCGAGGACTATCTGGGCATTGGTCCGGCAGCACACAGCGCTATGGGCAAGCAGCGCTTTTATTATCCGCAGGATACCGACGCGTTTATTCGCGGGGAATGCGCACCTGTCATGGATGGTGATTGTGGTCCCTTGGACTATCTGATTTTGCAGCTGCGTTTGACCCGTGGTCTGAATCTGGAAGATTACTACCGCCATGGCGGTAAACCTTTTACACCCGCGCAGGAAAAATTCCTGCAACAGTGCGTGGAAGTGGGTTATGCCCGCTATGACGGAAAGACCTTGGCACTCACCCCCGCCGGGTTGATTGTGCAAAACAGCATTCTGGCACAGCTTCTATAAGAAAAAGCCTCACCGAAATAGGGTGAGGCTTTTCATTTTCATTTTCATTCTTTTATGCTTCGTCTGCCAAACCGGGTACTTTTTTCAGTACCTGCCAAATCAGGAAAAATACCACACAGCCAATGGCTGCGGTATACAGCTGGGTCATGCCGAACATGATCTTGACGGTGGCATCAATGCCCTTTGCTACCAGCTTTGCACCAAAGAACGGCAATACTACCCAGCTGGTCAGTGCTGTCATAATCAAACCTTTGGAAACCGCAGCTGCGACAAGACCCGGAATACCCATAGCAGGCTTACGCAGCAGCCATGCAACCAGAACCAGCACGCAGTTGCCAATCATCACAACAGGCAAAATCTGCGGGCACAGCTTCATCGGGCCGGGTGCGTTGATGAGAAACACCAGCAGCGGATTCAAAATTGCCACCAGCAAACCGCCGGGCAAGCCGACCGTCATGGCTGCTACCAAAAGTACCGTATTCACCAGCGGACCCTTGACCCACTGACCTGTGACGAATAGCTGAATCACCACACACAGCGCCAGCAAAACCGCTGTGCGCACCAAAAATTTTACAGGTTCCTTTTTCACCAGAATCCCTCTCCTTCTAAAAAGCAGTATTTTTTATTGCGCTCTGTTGGAAAGTTTACTATAATACAAATAGAAATTCCGTTGCCGGTGCAACAAAGGAGATACTTATGGACTATACCGCTATCCTATGCAGCACCAGCTTATTTTACGATATTCCGGAATCCGAGCTGCCTATCCTTTTGAAGCATCTGTGCCCTGTTCTGCACAGCTGCGGCAAGGGTGAAATCCTGTTAGAGTACGGTCAGCCCTGTACTGCTATGGGCATTCTGCTTTCCGGTCAGATGGAAGCCTGGCGTCCTTTGTCGAATGGGGATCGCATCCCTACGACGCAAATGGGGCCGGGCGGTATTTTTGGGGACGTACTGGGCGGTACCCAGCTAAGCAGTCCTGTTACTGTACAGATGACAGAACCCGGTCAGGTTTTGTTTTTTCCGTACGAACGGCTGCTGACGCCTCCTGCGGATTCCATCTCTGCCTACAGTAAGCTGCTGCACAATCTGGTTGGCTCGATCGGCAACAAATACTTTTCCTTGATGACCCGGGTAGAGCTTCTGACCTTAAAAAGCCTACGTTCCAAAATATGTGCATATCTTTTGTACTATGCGGAGCAAACAGGTTCCAACACTTTTTCTGTATCCCACTCCCGCACTGCTATGGCAGAATATCTGTCCTGTGAGCGCAGCGCCTTATCCCGGGAGCTCTCCCGAATGCGGGCAGACGGGCTGATCGAAACCTACAAGAACAGCTTCAAACTGCTGGACTGCGGGCAAATCGAAAAACTGGGTCGTATCTAAATCTGTAAAACACAAACTTTTTTGTTATCGGAGGACTTCTTATGTCAAAACCAATACTTTGGATGGTCATTCCCTGCTATAATGAGGAGACCGTACTGCCCATTACCGCACCCATGTTCCGCAAGGAGCTGGCGGATTTGGTAGCGGAAGAAAAAATCAGCGATGAAAGCCGCATCTGCTTTGTAAACGACGGCTCCAAAGACAAGACTTGGGAGATCATCGAGGACCTGGCAAAACAGGACCCCCATTTCATCGGCATCAGCCAGAGCCGCAACCGCGGTCATCAGAATGCTGTTCTGGCAGGTCTGATGGAAGCACGGGACAACTGCGATATTACCATCTCCATCGACTGCGACGGTCAGGATGACATCCACGCCATGCATGAGATGGTTGACGCTTATCTGGATGGCTGCGAAGTGGTTTACGGTGTGCGTGCAAAGCGTACCACTGACACCTTCTTCAAGCGCTTTACCGCTGAAGGTTTCTACCATATTATGAACTGGATGGGTGCAGACATTGTCTTTAACCATGCCGACTACCGCCTGATCAGCGCGCGGGTTCTGAATCACTTTGCAGACTTTAAGGAAGTCAACATCTTCCTGCGCGGTATGGTTCCGCTGGTCGGCTTCAAGAGCACCAGCGTTTATTATGACCGCGCCGAGCGTATTGCCGGTGAAAGTCACTATCCGCTGAAAAAAATGCTGGCGCTTGCCTTTGACGGCATCACCAGCCTTTCCGTCAAGCCCATTCGCATGATTTCCGCTATGGGTGTTATCATCAGCGCACTGAGCTTCCTTGGTATTCTGTGGGCTGTGATTCGTGCTTTTGCAGGTCATGTGGTAGCCGGCTGGGCATCCACCATCTGCATCGTCTGCTTTATGGGCGGCATCCAGCTGCTTTGCTTGGGTGTCATCGGCGAGTATATCGGCAAGATTTATATGGAAACCAAGGCCCGCCCCCGCTATATCATCAGCGACCGCACCTGGGCCCCTTATGAAAGAGAGTATAAAGGATGACAAAACAAAGCTGGAAAGGCAGCACACTGCTCAATCCCGAACCGCCGGTACTGGTATCCTGCGGCGGCATGGATAAACCCAATCTGATTACCATTGGCTGGACAGGTACCATCTGCACCCAGCCCAGCATGGTATCTATCAGTGTACGCCCGGAGCGTTACAGCCATAAGCTGCTGTGCGAAACTGGTGAATTTGCCATCAATCTGCCCACTGAACCGCTGACCCGCGCGGTTGACTGGTGCGGTGTACGCAGTGGTAAGGATTACGACAAGTTTGCTCAGATGGGTCTGCACGCCGCCCCCGGCAGCGTATTGAAAAACTGCCCCATCTTGGAGGAAAGCCCGCTGAATCTGGAATGTCGTGTGACACAGCGCATTCCGCTGGGCAGCCACGATTTGTTTCTGGCAGAAGTTGTTGCAGTGGATGTGGACGAAAAGCTCTTGGACGAAAACGGTAAACTGTGCCTGAACCGAGCAAAACTGATTGTTTACAGCCACGGCGATTATCTGGCCTTGGGTCGTAAACTGGGCACTTTTGGTTACAGTGTCCGCAAGAAAAAGCGTACCCCGCCCCGCGCCGGCCGCAAATAAGAGATTCCAAAACAAAAGCACCTGCTTTGAACATTGGTCAAAGCAGGTGCTTTTTTATGCATCCGATTTCTTTTTCGGTTTTGGTTTGGGCAGCGGCATACCCATTACGATGGTCATACCCAATGCAATCGCCAAAGCGATCTGCAAGGTTTGCATTCCCTTTTGGGCAAGCATTGGGTCATTCATAATGAAATAATAGGCGGTATAGTAAATACCTGCACCGGGCACCAGCGGAAAGATTCCGCTAATCAAAAAAATCGTCACAGGCGCCTTATGCTGAATTGCAAAAAATCGTGCCAATGCTGCCAGCGGAATCGTCGCTATCAGCGATGCCAATGCAGGGCCCTGACCAAACTGAATCGCCAAACCGTAAGCGGCCCAGCCCACTGCGCCTACCAAGCCGCAGGAGAAATACTCTCGTTTCGGAACGGCAAATACCAGCGCAAAACAGGTCGTAGCTGTACCCGCCAGCAGCGCTTCCCACAAAAGCTTCAAAATTTCAGCCTGATTCATCACAGCATTCCTCCCATCCAGTGAGCATACAATGCCATGACAATACCGGCACCACCGGCAATGCTGCCACCAACCAGCAGAGCATCCATCATACGAATAGAACCCGACAGATAATCCGAATTGGCAAAATCGCGAATACCCATGGTAAATGCCACACCGGGTGTCAAAATCATCAATGCACCGATTGCGGCTCGGTTTGCATCCAAACCAAACATCGTACACAACAGCAAGCTGCAAACCGACACCAGTGCTGAACCGGTCATTTTCTGGAAAATGCTGTGGGTATGCCGACGGTCACACCAAACCAAATACCATGTCAGCATAAAACCAGAAACAGCCGCTACAGCACCCTCTGCAAAGGTCGCGCCAAACAGAACTGCCAGACAGCACGCACCCAGTGAACAAACCAGACTGCGCGCCCAATTAGACGGCTGTGGAATCTGTGCTGCTGCCTCCAACTGCTGTTCGGCTTCTTCCAGCGTTACTTTGCCCTCTGCAATATGGCGGGAAAGGCTGTTGACCGCATCCACACGCCCCAAGTGTACCCTATGCTCCGGAATATTCCATACTTCGCTGATGGTTCCACCCTCTGCGCAGGCAAAAATACCATTGGTCAGCACATACACATGAAAGTCCTGCAAGTGAAAGCTCTTTGCCATGATCTGCATGGTCTGCTCTACACGGAATACTTCAGCGCCGTTTTCCAAAAGCAGCTGACCTGCTTTCAGCACCAAATCCAGAATCCGGCGTCCGCTTTCGCTTCCAGGGGTTGGATCAATATTTTCCACGAATGTTCTCCCTCACTTGTGCAAAGTCCTTATCGTGTTTGTAAAGGTAATCGGCAATCACTTCCATCAGCTGGAAGTCTTCTTCCGAGTCGATATCCAGAATACCAGTGTCTTTCATCAGGGACAAACCAATCTTGCCATCCCACAAAATACCAGTGGTGTTGTTTGCCAAGAAATCACGGCGGAACACATAGATGCTGGCATTGATGTCATAAATAGACGGAGCCTGCTGGCGTGCGGTAAAAGGAGAATCAATGACCTTTACCACATGGTCGTCCTTTGCTGCAACCTGATTAAAGTAGGGGTTGCGGCGTGCTTCGGTACCGGAGAAAACCAGATCCAAATCGGTACGGCGATCCTTGATGCGGTAAGCAGATGCAATATCCTTTGCGGTACGCAGGGGGCTGGTGATATCCAGATCCATCACATAATCATAGGTGCAGCCGTTCTTTTCTTCCATGCGAGCCAGACTGTCCTGAAATACTGCCATCTTAGGCACCGTATCCTTACCCAGTTCTTCGCCGCGAGGCAGGAAAGTCACTTCCGGATAGCGAGCCGCTACCAGATCTGCCAGCTGCTGGCTGTCGGTATTCAGGCAGATATCCACCTGTACATCCGTCATTCCCTGCATAAACAGTTCTGCTGCAGACAGCGTATAGTAAACCAGCGGACGACCGCAGAAGGTTTTCAGATTTTTATTCTTAAAGCCTTTGCTGCCTGCACGGCCGCAAATCGTAATCAGCATTTTTTTCATGGTTTCCATCCTCCAATTTATGCTTCACCCAAAGTCAGGCGCAGTACATCCAGCGCATCCGCCGGGGTGTTCACGCTTTCGCCGCTGCCGTTCAGCGCATAATCCAGGAAATATGTCATTTCCCGGCGGTACCAAGCATCGGTGGTTTCCTTAAATTCCTGCACGGTACCATCCGGCAAAGTCAAGGTCGCATTGCCGAAATCGGCTGTAACCGTACCTTCCCGGGTAAACAGCTCAATGCTGCGGCGATAATCCCGACCGAAGTAGTCCAGATGTACCTCTGCCAGCATGGTGGGATACTTTGCAATATAAATGCTCAGATCGTCGCTGTCAATCTCTAAATCGGAATAAGTACCCTTGAAATTGTACAGCTTTTCCGGTTTGCCGAACAGACCCACCAGATAATCCCACTCGTGGATCAAATCGATGGTTACACCACCGCCCATATCCCGGTGTGCCGAGTATACGGTACGATAATCCACACCCGGTCGCCAACCCGGCAGCCAGCTGGAACAAATCACGCGCGCACTGTACGGACGCTGGTCCGGATTTTCTGCCAGCCACTGCTTCAGCGCCAGCATGACAGCACTCCAGCGCATCGGTGCAGCCACATACGCTTTCTGCCCTTTTTCCAGCACGGACGAAAGCGGGGTGTCGATTTCATCCGCAGAGAAAATCGGTTTTTCGATAAACAGAGTTTCGGCACGGCCCTTCAGCTGTTCCAGCGCCAATGCGTGCAAGCTGGTCGGGTTGGTGATGAACGCCATATCGTACTTGGGCAGTGCATCGTCATCGTCCATACTGATGAACTGTGCATCCAGCTTTTCCAGCACATGCTCTCGCAGCGGGCGAACCAAATTGCTGCGCAGTGCGTGCGCTTTCAAGGTCAAACCCTGCTCGGCACACAATTCCGTCAGGCTGTTCAGATGCCGGGTACCAATGGAGCCCAAACCTACAAACAAAGCTGTAACTGTTTTCTTTTCCATCCTAATCCCCTCCACAGGGGCGGCACGGTATTCTGCCGCGTCGCTTTGTATCTTTTTTACTTGGTGATATACCGGGACAAAATGCAACTTTCCCTCTGCGTTATGCCTCGATCTTTTCAATCAAATCAATGATTTGCTTGTCCTTTTCAAAACTCCAGCGGGGCTCAGCGCCCTGCTCCACAATAGCAAAGAAGTTTGCCAGCTCGTCCACATATGCGTTTTCCACGATGTTGTCGCTGTAGCGGCTGTCGTGTTCAAAGGTTTCGTAGGTGTTCACCGGAACCTTTTCGCCAGTTTCGTGGTTGAACTCGTACAAAGCACGGGGGTTGCCCTCCCAGAACAGGTGAATGCCTTCGCCGAAGCATTCAAAATTGCGCACAGCCTTGGGGCTGACCACGTCTACAGCCAGCAGGCCCTTTACACCGTTTTCATGGCGCAGCGTGACCATGTAGCTGTCGGGGTAATCCACTTCCAGTGCGCTGATTTTGTCCTTTTCCACATGAACGCTGGTCACAGGACCAAAGGCATCCCACAGCCAAGGCAGGTCTACACCAAAGATTTCACGCACACCGCCAGTGCGCTTGTCACCCACGAAGAAGTTCTTGTAATTTTCCCAAGGGTGCCAGTCCGGCAGATACTGACCGATATGGTAGATGTAGTTCACCTTTTTGCCGGTTTCTGCCATAAAGTCCTGTGCCTTTTTCTTCATGTACTGCGTTTCGCCGCGGTACAGCATGGTGGAAGACAAGAACAGCGGCAGACCCTTTTCTTTTGCCAGCGCCATGTTTTCCGCATAGCCATCATCCACCAGATTCAGCTCAGTGAATACCGGCAAATCGTGGGTCAGCAGGGTGTGAATGATTTCCGCATGGCTGATGGGTGCCGTGCAAACCAGAGCAGCCTGCGGCTTTTCCGCAGCCACTGCTTCCGGAATCGAAGCATACGCATGGATGCCCAGCCCTTCAGCTTCGGTACGTCGACTTTCAGTGCTGTCCACACCGCAAACGACCATATCCGGGCACATACCCTTAATCAGACGGGCGCGGCGTTTGCCCATACTGCCCAAACCAACAATCAGAACTTTATTCATTCGGATGTCCTCCTTACGCGCAGCGGTTTAACCCAGACGGGCTGCCCAATCTGCTTCCTTAAATCCTACCAATACGAAATCCTCGCCTACCAGCATCGGGCGCTTGACCAGCATACCGTCGGTTGCCAGCAAATCCAGCTGTTCTGCTTCAGTCATGTTGGGCAGTTTTGCAGCCAGCTCCAGCTCACGATATTTCATACCGCTGGTATTGAAAAAGCGTTTCAGCGGCAAACCGGAGCGCTTTACCCACTCTGCCAGCTCTGCTGCTGTGGGGTTTTCTTCTACAATATGGCGGTCGGTATACTGCACACCATGTGCATCCAGCCAGTTCTTGGCTTTCTTGCAGGTGGAGCATTTGGGATATTCCAAAAACAGCATATACATTCTCCTGTTCTTACTGGTTTACATCATAAAAGCCCTTCGGCGCACCGAAATTCGGGTCTGCCAAGGCGTTCTCCAAAATCGAGACAATTCGTCCGCTGGTATCTCCGCCATAATAGGGGCTTACCGTAGCGTGTGCCTTCTGTGCGAAATCATCACGCAGAGCAGTTTCCATTGCCTGCGTGATTTGTGCAGCATCGGCTTCACAGTGAATCACATTTTCACAGCGGATACGACCGTTCTGTCGGTCACCAATATCCACGGTAGGAACCCCAAAGGTCGGGGTTTCCACCACACCGCTGGAGGAATTGCCTGCCACAAAATCAGCTCTCGCCATTGCAGATAAATATCGCTTTACGCCAAGGCTGGTGACTGCCAGCGCCTGACCGGGGTGCTTTTCTACCCAAGTATCGATTTTGGCATTGATGATCTGTCCGCCCGCGTCTGCATTGGCTTTTGTGATGAGCCAGTGCATGCCGTACTTTTCGGTGATGGTATCCATGGCATCCAGCAGCATATCGCTTTGTGCCGCCGGGTCTGCACCTCCTGCAGTTTCTGGATGGAATGTCACCAGTGCATACGGATTGTGCAAATCAAACTGGATGCTTTCGCTCAGTTCATCCAAATCCATGCGAGGCATCGAACGAATATTTTCATCGCCCAAACCGCCTACATTATGCACGATTGCCGGGTTCTCGCCCATGCGAATCACACGCTTTGCGGAATCCTCACAGCTGGGGAAATGCAGCGAAGCCATCTTGGTAATGCAGTGGCGGTAATAATCATCCGCTGCACCTAAAGTTACGTCGCCGCCGGAGATATGTGCAATCGGCACTCCGGTCAATGCAGCTGCCTGCGCTGCTGCGAAAATCTCGTAGCGGTCCCCCAGCACCAGAACGCCGTCGGGTTTATTTTCCATAAACCAGCGGCTGAACTGACCGATGGTATCCTGCACGGTTTCCGGCAGCCACAGCGGACCGTGACCGTGGGTCAAAATATTCAGCCGTGCTACGATAGGCATACCGTCCGCTTCGATTTCTGTGACGGTATTTCCGTATTCCGGGGACAAATGCGCACCCGTAACAATTACCAATGGTTGAATTTTATCCGATTTCAACAATTTGAAAATCACCGGACGCAGCAAACCGTACTCCGCACGGGTGCCTGTAATGACGGCAAGACGTTTTCTTGTCTGGACAGTTTCCATGCACATTCCCTACTCTCTCAATCGACTGCGTGATTACAGCAGCTCGATTTTTTCATCCTCTTCAAAATCACGGCAAGCCTTGGTGCCCAGAACTTCATACCAGCGCATCGGGCTGATACCATCACCGGGACGCTTGGTGGTCAGGTTTTCGGTGGTAAATTCTTCGCCTGCCTTGATGGGGCGAGCAGCCACAATGCTCTTGCGTGCAATGGGCTTGTTACGGGCTTCACTGGTGGTCACTTTCTTTACGCCGTCGCCCATGGCTTTTTCCACGTTGCGCACTGCGGTAACCATAGCTTTCAGCTCGTCCGGTTCCAGACTTGCCTTGTGGTCGGGGCCTTCCATGCTCTTATCCAAAGTAAAGTGTTTTTCAATCACAGATGCGCCAAAGGCAGCAGCTGCTACGTCGCACTCCCAGCCGGTTGTATGGTCGGACAGACCAACCGGCAAGCCAAACTGGTCAGAGAGCTCCAGCATTGCACCCAGGTTTGCATCCTCGTAGGGAGTGGGATATTCGGTATTGCAGTGCAGGATGGTCACACCGGTAGCACCGTTGTTTTCCAGAATATCCAGAGCATTTTCGATTTCGTCCAGCGTGCTCATACCGGTAGACAGAATCACCGGAATTTTCAGCTTGCCCACTTCTTCCAGATAGGGCAGGTTGGTGATTTCACCGCTGGGTATCTTGATGTACGGCAGATCCAGCGTACCCAAAAACTGCACGCTGGGAATATCAAAGGGAGCAGACAAATATTGGATGCCGATGGAATCGCAGTATTCTTTCAGCTCACGATGTGCGTCAAAACTGAAATGCAGACGACGTACCATTTCCAGCTGGCTTTCTGCGTCACCGGTGGTTTCTTTCTGATATTCTGCTTTCTGTGCAAACTTGGAAATCACCAGTTCCGGCACAGCAGTCTGATACTTGACCACATCTGCGCCGCACTCCTTGGCGACCTTTGCCATCTTCTTAGCCAGCTCCAGGCTGCCGTTATGGTTCACGCCTGCTTCAGCGATAATGATTGCGCTCATACTTGTCCCTCCAGCTTTCTACGCATTTTTTCCAGTTCTTCCAGCTGACCCATATCCATCCAGCTGGATTCGTTGATGGGATATACACCCACATTTTCGCCTGCAAGGCGGTATTTTTCAATCACATCCGGGAAACCGATCTTCTGACTGTCTTCCAATTCTTCTACCACGCGCGGCTCTACCACATACACACCGGTATTGGTCAAAAAGTTCAGTTCCGGCTTTTCCTGCTGGGCCAGAATGGTACCGTTTTCGCCCATTTCCACCACGCCGTAAGGCACTTGGAAATGCTTGTAGGCACAAATCATGGTAACTACATTTTTGTGGCTGCGGTGGTATTCCAGCACATCGCCGTAATCCACATCCAACAGGGTATCACAGTTGGTAAAGAAGAAGGTATTGTGCAGCATTCCCTTCATCAGGCAAAGACCGCCGCCGGTACCCATAAACACATTTTCTTCCACGAAATGGGTCTGGTACTTTTTATCTTCCAAATCGTCAAAATAAGACTTGATCATGTTCTTTTTATAGTTCACGATCATATAGGCATCCTGACAGCCATACTCGGCAAAGCGATCCAGAATCATTTCACTGATGGGCTGTTCTGCCACCGGAATCAGCGGTTTGGGCAGAATTTTGGTATACGGGTACAGCCGTGTACCAAGACCACCTGCCATCATAACCACCGGAATTTCTGCTTTTTTGCGGTTGTCCACATCCAGACCGGTACCAAAAATAATATCCGAAATGCTGCCGTTACGGTTCAAAATAGGCAGCGCATCCACACCGTACTGTTCCATGATGGATTTTGCTCGGCCACGGTCCGCAACCGGCAAAAACTTCGGCGTATAATTGGCTGCCTGACTGACCAAATCTGTCAGTTTACCGCCGCGCAGCAGGCATTTTCGCACATCGCCGTCGGTCAATACCGCTTTGAGTTTCCCTTCCGGTGCAATAAACAGAATCCGCTGACCGGTCACGTCCAGCCGCTTCATTGCTTCCAGAATCGTGGAATCCTCCTGAATAAACAATTCGTCCAATTTCATGTATTGGGACCTCTCTTTTTCATTTGGCGGATCAACCGCACACCATCCTGCACCAAAGCTGCCGCACAAGCCAGCAAACCCGGTACTGCAGCCAGCCACAGCAGCTGCCACAGGGTGGGGATAAAATACGTATACCAAGCCGGACGCTGATTCAGCTCCAGCGCTTTGATGCGAATTTCTACGCCGGATTTGTCTGCCAAATCCAGACGCAGGTTTTGTCCCGCGTAAAACGGCAGAGTGTATTCCCAGCTGCCATCGGGACCAGCTGTGGGCCAGATACGGCGCTTGGGTGTATAGCCACCGCCGGGTAAATGCCAGTACAAATCCCGTTCATAGCTGTCTTTGGTAGAGTACTCTGCCACAAGCCGCAAATTGCGTACCGGCTGACCCGGCTGCAAATGCAGCTGTACATCGCCGGTCAGGGCGGTCAAGGTATCTGCGCCATCCCACTCCAAATCCACCAGCGTATACAAATCAGTATCCGCCAAGGTAACGGTCTGCGGGTGCAGCCTTCCTGTTGCATAAAACAGCATATCTGCCGCAAATTGCAGCAGCATCCATGCCGCCAGCAGACAAACACCCAGTAAATAGCAGATTTTTATCAGCGTTTTATGGGACAGATTCAGAAACTTTTGCATCATACTGCCCCCTCTTCCAACGTCCATACCGGCGTATATCCTTCGGTACCGGGTCGATACAGTGCAATGCCCTGCTGCGCCGCATCCAAGCCGTCGGTGAACAAATCCGCATAGCTCTTTACAAAGATATCGTCTGTTTTTACGGTCAGGATGCAGTTTGCACCGCTTTCCGCAATCAGGTTTTCCAGTTCCTCTGCCGTACAGCTTTGGTAATAGGGCTGTCCTTCTTCATATTCCGGACTGCCATAGGTACCGCCGCCTGCGCCGTACTCCAAAATATTGGGCATCAGTGCCTGTGCATACCAGAACCAGTAAAAGCCATCGTCCCCTTGTCGAATCAAAAAGACACAGTCGTCCGGCTCCAGTGCAGCACGGATCTGGTCTGCTTGTACGCTGCGTGCTGCCTCTTCGGCATACACGTTTCGGCTCGCACCAAAAATTGTAAACTGCGGCTGCCATGCCTGTGCAGTGCATACCGCCAGTAAAGCAGCAGTTCCCAAAGCACCTGCAAAACCACGCAGAGAAACACCCTTTGCTGCCTGATGTGCCAGCATTGCCAGCGCCAGCAACAACCAGCCAGCATAATAGCTATCCATGTAGCGAGCATAGCTGGCAAGGCCCATCAGCGTAGGGGAAGAATCCTTAAAGATAAACGCATAACTGAGCAGCAGCATCAGCCAGTAACCGGCAAAACACACGGTGCTCCCCACTGCGAACAGTACCACCCGCAGCCGTTGGCGCAGATTCGGTGCTGCAAGCACTGCCAGCAGAAATACCAGCGCAATCACAGCACACACCGCTGCACCGCTGCCGAAAATACTTACCTGACGCTGGAAGAATGCCTGCTGCATCACGTCCGCATACGCGAACAAATCTCCGCGGCGCTGCTCAAAGAATGCATTGCCACGGCCACCCAACAGCATTTTTACACCATTCAGCACCACCGCAGGCAAGCTTGCATTTGCGGTATCGCCCATACCGCCGGTCGTTGCATTTTCCAGCACAAACGGCAGCGTATAGCGGCTCCACAGTACATACTGCACCATCGGTATCGCCAGTGCAGAAACACCAAAGCCAATCCGACCCAATACAGGGCGTCCACCATGGGGCATCTGCTCAGACGGCAGCAAAACCCAATCCAAAAAGACTAAACCTGCTGCTGCCAATGCCAGTGGAAGAGTATTGCTCTTGATGCTTGCCGCAAGGCACAGCACAGGGAGCATCCACCAGCGTGCAGCGCTTTCCTGCTCCCGCACAACCAGCCAAAACGCTACTGCACCACCGAACAAAATGCCAGCAGGCAAATCACCCAGAATTTCCAGCCAAGTCGTATTGACCAGACCCGTACGTCCGGGAATCGTCATTGCGGTGGGCAGCAAAATTGCCGCCAGTGCAATCGGACCCCACAAACGAGGGCTTTTCTTTTCGCAGCAGCTGACTGCTGCTGCCAGCGATGCCAGCATCAGCAAATCCACCCCGAAAATTGCTTTCCACGGAGCAAACGCGCCAACCAGTTGGAACAACGACCCCATCAGCGGAATGCCCGGCAATTCGGTCATCACCCAAGGACGACCGGTTTCGCAGGCAGGATACAGAACGCCTTTTTCCGTGATGATACGGGTCGCTGCGCCCCAGAAGGAATACTCATCAAAATTCAAAAATGCAGGCTGCAGCCATACCAGACGCAACACCAGAAGCACTGCACCGCCCCAGAACAAAATGCTCGCCGGGGTCAGCAGACAGCGCCACGCTGTACTGCTTTTTGTTTTTACACTGTGCCATCCGCAAGCCAACAAACTCAGCCAGCCTGCCAGCACAACACCCCTGGTAGCCAGCGGCAAAACGCCGCAGATGCCACCCAGAAACAAAACCAGAAACATACCGGAAAGCCCTGCCAATGGTGCCGCACCTGCCGGGAGTTTACTGTATTTTTGCAGTGCCAGACACACACCCAGCAACGCCGGCAGAACCAGCAAAAGACTTATCATGGCAGAATCCCTTTCCTAAGAAAATATTCATGCAAAACCCTTACAGTGCCAGAATCGTTTCGATGACACGGTTGCACTGCTCCTCGGTCAAATTGGTGGAGCAGGGAATGTTCACGATACGGCGGCGGTATTCCTGTGCAATTTCCAGATGATGTGCCTCATTGCGCGGGTAGTCGCACTGCTCGTTGATCAGTGCCCAGACCGGACGGGTCTGGAAGCCCTTTTCGTGCATGGTATCGATGACGGTGTCACGATCCAGACGATTGGGCAGCAGCAGAGAGTAGAACCAGTGGTTGGAGCGTGTACCCTCACGGAACGGCAGCATCTCGAAGCCCTTCACACCGTCCAATGCGGCACGGTACTGCTCATAACGAGCCGTCTTGCGGGTAATGAACTCTTCCAGCAGCTCCATCTGTGCCAGACCTAGGCAGGCATCCAGATTGGTCATGCGGTAATTATAGCCCGGCTCATCGTGGTAGAACTGTACCACGTTGGTCTTTGCCTGCGTGGACAGATGGCGCGCGTGCTTTGCCCAATCCTCGTGATTGGAAATCAGGATACCACCAGTACCGGTGGTAATAATCTTGTTGCCGTTAAAGCTGTACACGCCAACGTCGCCCATCGTACCGGCAAACTTGCCCGCCAGAGGACCTTCGGTGTAGTGGGTGCCCAGTGCTTCTGCTGCATCCTCAATCAGGATCAGCTTGTACTTCTTGGCAATTTCCAGGAAACGAGGCATATCTGCCATGTTGCCGAACACATGAACCACCACCATAGCGGAAACGTGTGCGCCGGTACGGTTATTGTACAGACCGTCTGCTTTCAGGGTGCAGTGGTTGGCACAGAAATCCTCTACAGCGTCCGGGTCCATACAGCCGGTACGGTCACAGCCAATAAATACCGGCTCAGCACCCACATAGCGGGTGGTGGGGTTGACAGATGCAATAAAGGTCAGGGTCGGGACGATGACCTCGTCACCGCGCTGAATACCAGACGTCAGTGCAGCCAGATGCAGACCGGAAGAACCGGATGCGCAAGCTACAGCTTCGGGCATCTTTACATAATTTGCAATCACCTGCTCAAACTCGCCAACCTTGGCGCCGCTGGTGGATACCCATGCACCTTCCAGTGCTTCATCTACATATTTTTTCTCATTGCCGCAGAAGTTCGGCACGGACAAAGGAATAAACTCACTCATAATCGCACGTCCTTTTTCAATGTTTTTTGTATTGCCAGTAAATCACGATCATCAACAGCAGAACACCTGCCGCCGTAACGCAGAGACCCACCCCTGTGCCCGGCGTTTTCCATACCAATTCCACTGTATTTTCACCTGCCGTTAACGGCACACCCAGACAAACCGATGCCAGCGTGACCGGTTCCACCGGGCTGCCATTGACAGTAATCTGCCATCCATCGGCATACCCGACCGGAATCCACAACAGCTGGTTTTCATCTGCCTGCGCCGTCACGGCAATGTGGGTATCGGACATTTCACGGATTTGCGGTGCATTCGAACGAATGGTGTCGCTCACCCGCAAAAGTTCGCTTTCATCCAAAGTATAGCAGAATGCTGCCAGAATGTCCTGTTCCGTTTCCACGTTCAGAACCTGACCTGCCTTTTGCTCACCCAAGAATATCATACCACCACGGTCCAGTGTTTGTACACGACCTTTCTTTTCTCCGTTGACCACCACACCCGATTCCCCGGCGGTCAGGATAAACGCATAACAGGGACCGTCCTGCTTTGTCGTGATTGTCAGCTGTCTTTCCGTTTGTTTTTCGGTTTCCGTAGCGGTGTATACCTGCAAATCCGGTTCTTTTGCCAGAGATGCCAGTACACGCTGCTGCCACAAAAATAAATCTTCGCCGTTTTCCAGCGGCAGCTGGGTGAGTGCATCATCCGCCACAACTGCCAGCGGCAATGCATACGGATTTTCATACACCTGCCAAGGGCTTTCCACATCCAGCGGCGTGTAACCGTACGGCGGTTCGAATCCGCCGGGCTGCTGGAAAATATAGCGAATGCCCAGCAAGCTGTCTGCCACCGGTGTGCTGCCGTGGTAATAGGTGTTGCAGGAAGCATAGTTGCCGTAACCCAGCCGCACCAGCAAATCCACCGAGCTGTTATCCTGTGTAGAGCCGAAATGGGATACGCCCCAGTAGCCCAGCAGCATCGGGTCATTCAAAGTGCGGATTCCGGTTTTCTCCATGCGGTAGAAATCCGGGTCTTTTGCCTGTACTGCCTGTACCGCTGCCTTACCGTCCGCCACGAAAGTTCTGTAATCCCGAACGGAATACGGCTCAAACGGATTGAGTACAAATGCGGTATTGGCTGCCAGCTCTACGGCACACAGCGCCGTAAGCAGCCATGCGGTGCATTTCTTTTTCTGCACACAGAACCACACAGCTGCCAGTACCAGCCCTGCGATTGCAGTAATCGCCAAATAACGCAGCCCTACGCCGGGCTTTCGGAACAAGACTGACAGCGCAAACAACGTACCACACAAAGCCGAAACTTTGATGGTCAGCATCTTATCCCAGCGCACATAAGCTGCCGCATACGCCGCCAAGAACAAAATCCAAAAGCTAAACAAAAAGCTGTATCGATACGGGAACCATACTGGCGCTTTCATGCCGTGCCAGAACGTATCAAAGCCTTCGATCCAAAAGGATGTCAGCAGAATCAGCAGAATCCCGCCGGAAGCCAGTTTCACTTTCTTTGTAATCTGTTTGCCGCACAAAAAGAATGCACTTACCAGAATCACAGCCAGCAGACCACAGTACAAATTCGGCAAGCCGGCTTCCACATCTTTCCACAAAAACGTGCCGGGAAACAGCTGCTGCGGCAGCATCTGCAAAGCAAACTTTGGTTTCCAAGAGAAGGAGAACTGCAGCAGTTCACCTTTATTCTGGTTCAGGTCAATGATGACCGGCATCAGCAGCCAGCCGTTCACCAGACCACCTGCCAGCGAAGCCAGTGTAAACTGCCCCAATGCACGCCCCTTGCGCTGCGGTGTTTCCACACAGAGCAGCCAGAAGAAATACAGCACTGCAAAAATGCATGCCATATATCCAATATAGAAGTTGGAATAAATCATCAGCAGCAGAACGACTGCATACTGCACCGGACGTCCCTGACGCACCAGCTTGTCCAACCCCGCACACAGCAGCGGTAGCAACAGCATCACGTCATGCCACATGATGTTCTGGGAATACGCCAGATTGTAGGCACACAAACCATATCCCGCACCCAGCGCTACCTGCGCCCACTGGGGAATCTTGGCATCGTGCTTTTGCAGGAAATACGCGAAACATCCCGCTGCCAATACCAGCTTGACCCACAGTACCAGACACGCTGCCTGTGCGTACCATGTCACCGGTACCAGCAGATAAATCCAGTTGAACAGGCTGGAGCAGTAATAGGCAAAGATGCCTGCCAGACTGCCGCCCAGCGATTTTTCAAAGGTGAATCCACTGCCGCCAGCACCCCACAGCACATCTCGATAATGTGCAAAATAAGGGATATACTGGCTATTCAAATCGCCGGTAATCACGCTGCGGTCGCCCAATGGGTAAATGCCTAGCAGCGCATATGCCACCAGCAGAGCGGCTCCTGTAACAAGTGCTGTCAACAGGATCGGCTTCCACTGTGTTTTTTCTTTTTGGAGCAAAACTCTTCCCTCCCCTGTATCGTCAGGGTTTTGTATTTACTTACGCTTTTTGCATACACCGACTGCATAAATCAGCCAGTCCACAAAGCAAGCTGCAAGTCCCGGCAAAAATGCCGCTGCCAAAATCCAGGTCCAGCTGGGCATAAAATAGCGCCAGACCGGCGTTGCATCATTGAGAACGATTTTATCAATGGTAAGCCGTGCGCCCGGTATGCTGGAAGGGTCAATGCGCAGCTGCGGCTGGGCATTGCGCGGCATTCGGAAGGTAAAATGACCCGGCTCATATTCTCTTGCCCAAACCTGCTGCATCACAGAGTAATCCTGCCCCGGTTTTGTCAGGTAATAGCCCGAAATTTCACCCGGGTTGCGGTCACTCGTCATATACAAATCCACGCGGCGCAGCGGCATTTGCTGTTCCGGAACCAAAATCTGCGGGTCCAGCTGTGTCACTTTCCAGCTGCCGTCCTCCTGCTGCTGCAAATCCGTAACCACACAATCTTCCATATCCAGTGTAATCGGATTTTGACCATTCAAACCGCGCAGGGTATCCGTTGTCAGTGCCAGCAGACACATCAGCACGCTGACCAGTACAAAGCCCCCGTAACAAATCGTCAGGGTATTCCAGTGAAATTTTTTCATTTCAATTCTTTCCTTTTCACCAGTTCAAGGTGTTCTTTCGATTCATCCAAACGGTACAGCGCCACACCGCCTTCTGCCAGACCGTCCGAGAACAATTCTCCGTAGCTGTCCCGCAGAACCTGATCGTTCAGCTCCACATAGACATACTCGCAATCATTCTCCACCAGATAATCCAAAAATTCCTGCTGGGTCAGCGGGATATAATACAGCGTATCCTCCGGCAGCATTCCGGGCAGTGCAAATGTACCGCCGCCGAAGCTGTAATCCAATACATACGGATAGAAAGCGTAACTGTTCATAAACCAGTTATTGCCGTTATCACCCTGACTGATAAAGAAGATTCGGCTGTCCGGGTCCAGATCTTCCGTCACCCAATCTACCTGCTCTGTAATTTGGGTGCGATTCCACTGCACGGTGGGGTTTTGATCCAGCACCATGAGCTTTGCCGGAACAAACTGAGCCACACGCAGCAAGCACACGGCGCACAATCCGCACAATGCCAGACGACCCAGCCGCATCCGCACGTTTTCTGCTGCGGTATGTCCCAGCAGCACCAATGCACCCAGGAAAAATCCGATATAGTAAGGGCTCAAATAGCGATTTGCTCCCACCAGATCGGCGGAAATCTCATCACGGAACACATACACATAGGTGAAGCCGATGAACAGCACATACGCCACAAATCCTGCACAGCCCAAAACACCATACACGGTGCAGCGCAGCTGATGCTTTTTGTTTTTGCTCAGTGCGATTGCCAGCACCAGAAGCCCTGCGCTGAACAGCATTGTCATCATGCCAGAGCCCAGCATTGTAGCTTTCTGTGCGCACACGATCTGCACCATACGGCCCATCAGGCGAGCAAACTTTTCGCTGCGCACCGAGGGAATAAAGGTTTCCTTCAATCCCTGCAGCAGCATCTGTACCATACCCATCTGCTCTACGCCGCCCACGTTAGAAGTATCTGCCGTGGATACGCTGCCCAGATAAATATTCCACATCAGGAACGTCACCACACAGCCCACCGCCGCCAACACGACGACCAGAAGTCTGCGCCAAATCGGGTCGCGGGGCTTTTCCATCCACCACTGCAGCAGCAAATCTGCAGCCATCAAAGCCAGCGCCACCAGCGCCAGCGCAAAGCCGGTATCTTTCACCAGACACAGCGTCATCAGTGCCAGCGCGGGCATCCAGAAGTTTTTCACCTTGCGCTCCGCTGTGCCAAAGTACAGCACCAGTGCTGTACCCATCATCAAACCCATGGGTACGTCTGCCAGCGTACTGCAATACACTTCACTGTGCAAATTAAGCGGCGCATACACCGTCATAATTGCAACGGTCAAAACGGTCAGACCACCCAGCGGAAGCTGAACCTGCCAAGCCTTGGTCTTGACGCAAGCCATCATGGTCGTTGCCATGGACAGTATCAACACTCCGTAAGCCGCATACACACGCCACTCGGCGTAAGCACCAAAGAAATTGAAGAAATAGCCCAGCATAATCAGCGCCGGACGATGGGTAGGCACCCAGTTCCAACCGATTTCTGCGGTTACATACAGCTCTCCGGTTTCCTTGACCAGCTTTTCTGCGGTGCCCCAGAACGAAAATTCGTCCCAAGTCCAGTACTGGGGATTGCGCATCCAGAACAAGAGCAGAATTGCCACCGCGCCCACAGCGAAAACCACAACCGGAAAATCAAAAAAGTTTTTCCGGTTCTCCCGATGGATGCATAAATCGTACACCATCCAGCCTGCAGCCACGATACCGGCACCATACAAACCCCATACCGCCGGAAACAGTACCCCGGCACAGCCCGCTGCCGAAAGCAGCAGCATTCCGCTGCAGAGCGTCACAAACGGTGCTGCGCCCGCAGGAACCTTTGCTTTTTTCCACAGCCAGTAAGCACCCGCCAAAACCACGAGCGCCGCCGGGAAAATTGATATCAACTCGTACAAAACGTTGTCCTTTCTTTTACGGTGGAAAATATCCGCACCATCAAATCGTAAACACCGGACCGATAAAGTAATGCTGGAACAGCAGCAGCGTACTCAGCACTGCAAAACCACCGCATACACACAGGCTGACGGTTTCCGCATTCTTTGCTTCTGTGCGCAAGGTCAGGCAATGGCTCAAGCCCTTTGCCAGCGCAACACCCCAAACCAAGAAAGTGGGCAGCAAATAACGTGCTTGGAAGCCTACCACGCGAACCATGCCGACCGGTGTCCAAGTGATATACATTGCTGTCAGCGCACCTGCCAGATATACCAGACCCCATGCCGACAAACCAGCCGTACGCACTGCGCAGCAGGGTTTATCTTTCGGCACAGACAGCGCTGCACCCAGCAAAAGCACAAACGGGGAAAGCAGATTTACCATCGGAATCGGCAAATCCAGTGCGCCGAACACACCCAGCTGACCCAGATAGAATTCGTTTTCATACAACGTACCCACCAGCACTGCAATATAACGCAGCGGGTTGCGCAGAACGAATTTCAACTGACCCATCTGGTCTACCGTATCGCCCAGCTGGCGACCGATGGTGCCATAGTTGTAGCGGAAGGTTGCGCCATACCAGTCCACAATACGGCTGGTCAGCACTGCACCCAGCAGACACAATCCAGCAACCTGCCAAGGACGGAGTTTTGCTTTCCACTCTTTTTTCGGAGCAAACAGCAGCACCGCCAGCCACAGCAGGTTCAACCATGGCTTGATGATATTCATCACCAAAAATACCGCGCAGAATTCCGCCACATCCCGGTTATTCCACTCACGCTGTAAGAAGAATGTAGCAGCCACATAGTAGCAGCCCAGCACGATTGCATCGTAATTGTAGGATGCTGCCATATACAGGCTCATGGGCAGCAGCATGATCGCCAGAAAAATCGGGCGCATCCGCTTCAGGCGTTTCAGTGCCATATAGCACAGCAAAGTATATACCAGCAGGTTTGCGATGCGTCCGGCATAGAAGCAGCCCAGCGCACCAAAGCCAAGCAGGCGCGCCAGCGCAATACCGGGCGCAGTTGCCAGATACGGGAAAATCGCGAAGTTCAGCGGCTCACCCGTCAGCTGTTCCACCGGTTCTCCGCTGAAATAGCGCTGGAAACCATCGCGCACACCCGTCACCGGGCCGTTTTCACCAAACTGTTTCAGCGCATAGCCCTTGGTGTTGTACGTTGACCAGCCTTCCCCTGCGCTCCAAGTATCTGCTGCCTGTTCCGCAGGCTGTACCGGCTCTGTTTTGGGTGCAACTTTTTCTCGCTCGGTCGGGTGAATACCCTGCGAAGTATGCGCTGTCGTCCATGCACCGGGGAAAGACTGCACCAAACGGGATAGATCCTCCGAATAGGTGTTGTTCGCATCAAAGACAAAGCAGCCTTCGCTCATGCGCCAGCTGCGCAGGAAATGGCTGGTTTCGTCCGGCGTTTGGAGCGGCGGATTTGCAAAACAAACCAAAAATCCGCAGACAAAAATACACACCGCCGCCCGCCGGGGCAAATCTTTCCACAGGGTAAACGCCGCCACAGCCAGCAGATACAGTGCACCTGCAACCGCACACACTGCGCCTGTCAGCGGCAAAGCAGCAACGCCCCGTGCATCCAGATAATAGAACACACGCCAGTAGTAAACCAGCAGAACAGCAAGGACCTCCACCGCAAAAAATCCCGCAGTTTTTATCGCTATCCCGAACTTTTTATTTGATTTCATGCGTGTGATCCAATCCATGAACGATCCTCTCTTTTTGCAGTTTTTACTAGGGGATAACGTCCCCTTATATACGCGTGAAGCCCGCCGGCAAATGCACGGCGGGCAATCCACACAGAGGGTACGCAGACGCACCCCCTTATTTTTTACAGGATATACTGACCAGGCTTGTACTGATCCAGATTGTTGCGCAGGAACTCGATGGTCTCTGCCAAGCCCTGCTCGAAGGTATACTGAGGCTGCCAGCCGGTCATGGTCTTCAGCTTGGTAGCATCGCCCAGCAGACGGTTAACCTCGCTCTTCTCCGGACGCAGACGCTCTTCCTCGCAAATCACACGAGCAGCCGGGTTAATCTGTGCGATCAGCTCGTTTGCCAGATCACCGATAGAATGCTCTACACCGGTAGCAATGTTGATTTCCTGACCGATGGCTTCCTTGCAGTCTGCAATCGCCATAAAGCCGTGTGCCGTGTCCTTAACGTAGTTAAAGTCACGGGTGGGGCTCAGCTTGCCCAGCTTGATTTCGGTCTGACCAGCCAGCAGCTGGGTGATAATGGTAGGGATAACGGCACGACCGCTCTGGCGGGGACCGTAGGTATTAAAAGGACGCACGATGCTCACCGGCAAATCAAAGCTACGATAGAAGCTCTCAGCCAGACGGTCTGCACCGATCTTGGTTGCAGAGTAGGGGCTCTGACCCTGGAACGGGTGCTTCTCATCGATAGGCACATACAGTGCAGTACCGTATACCTCACTGGTAGAGGTAACCATCACGCGCTGGGTGTCCAGCTCACGGGCTGCATTCAGAATGTTCAGGGTGCCCTTGATGTTGGTATCCACATAGCTGTCGGGGCTATGATAGCTGAACGGAATTGCGATCAGAGCAGCCAGATGATAGACACGCTCCTGACCACGCATTGCCGTACGTACACCGTTGGGGTCACGCACATCACCCATAAAAATCTCGATCTCGCTGCGGATCTCCTTGGGCAGAGTATCGATCCAGCCGCAGCTGCCGAAAGAGTTATACAGGCAGAAAGCCTTTACCTTTTCGCCAGCGCGTACCAGTTCTTCGGTCAGGTGGCTGCCGATAAAACCATCGGCACCGGTAACCATTACAGTATGAGACATTTCTGTTTACTCCCTTCAAAAAAGACAGGCACAAATAGCGGCCTGATTTGAATTCTATTTATACATAGACATTATAATATAATCCGTTTTCGATTGCAACGCAAATCCAAAAGCCGTTACTTTTGTCCCTTTTTCAGTGCAGCAATTTCCTGCACCGTCAAAGCCGCCAGCAAAGGCAGTACCAAAAGCATCAGCAGTTCCCCTGCCGTCAGACCAAAAGTATGGACAGACGGGTTCAGTGTAACGGCATCCAGCTCAACGAATGCGCCCGCACAGCTAGTCGGGTCCAGCCGCAGGGTGTGCACCGAAATACTCCCCGGCAAGGCAAAGGTAAAGATACCCTGTTCCGGGTCACTTTCCACCAGCGGAATCGTCTGGGACGCGCTCCAAGGCTGTTCTGCGGTGGTGTAATACACCATAGGGTCCCGCACAGGCTGGCTGGAGCGAATCTGCACCCGCAGGCTGCACACCTTGCTGTCTACCTGCCAAACCAGATACGGGTCACTGTCCGTTGTGACCAAGCTTTCCTCATCATAGCCTGCCCAAGCAACCGGGTGATTGTCAATGATGGAATTCCACTGCGCATCCTGTACTGCAAGATTTTGCTCTGCGCAGCCTTTGCGGCTCCAGACACGAAATCCCAGCAGACCGACACCTGCAATAAACGCCAGCGCATATAATGCAGCCAGCAGCCGCACAAACATTTTATTTTTCATCGTGCAGCCTCCTGTTCCGGCACAAAGCGTGCAATACCGTCGACAGATTCCAGCCGGTAAACCGCCTGACCGTTCTGCAAAAATCCTTCCATTTCATCGGTGAACAAGCCCCGGAATTCGTTCCAGAAATCATAGTCTACCACATCCAGCAGCAACAGCGTACAGCCGTTTTCCTGCATGAAATCATCAATAGTATCGGCGGACAGCGTCAGCGGATAGTCGCCTTCTGTACCAGGCAATACAATGGTATTATCCCCTCGTGCATGATACAGCGGTACCGATTCCAGTGCATACGCGTAACGGTACCAGCGAGCGCTGTCATCCCACTGGGAAACAAGCAGCACTTTATCCCCCGGCTGTGCCACTGCGCTTGCCTGGTCAGCACGCGCCTGAATCAGGCTTTCGGTATACCATGCGGTTTTGTTGCGACCCAAGAAGGTATTCTGTACCTGCACAGAACGACCGCAAAGCAACAGCACCACCAGCGATACCGCCGCAAGGCTTACCCCGGCAAAGCGATGTCCGCTGCGCACTGCACAAAACAAAACGCACAGCGCACCCAGCAGCCAGAACAGATAGTAGGTGCTCATATAGCGCTCGTACGATACCAGACCCAGACCGTCCGCTTCCGAGAACACATAAACATAGCAAATCAATTGGAAGAAGTAGTATCCCACAAATCCCAAACCGGATGCCAAACCATAGCAAACCACACGGCGTTTGTTCTTTTGTTCCAGACAGAACGCCAGCACTAAAATCAAACCAATCGCCAAAATCGTGCGCAGGCCATTGCCAAACACGCTGACCCGGATTCCACGGAAAGCCCCCAGCATTGCAGACAACACTGCGGCAAACTTTTCGCTGCGGTTGATGCCCAAAAGTTCCTGAATGCCGCAAATCACCATCTCTACGGTGCCCATCTGTGCGGAACCACCTGTATCCGAGCGGTCAATGCCAAGAGCTGTACCCATGTGTGCTGCCCAGCCGAAATAAGAAATCGCCGCTGCTGCTGTCAGTATAAACAGCACACCAAACAGACGTGTCCAAGCCTTTGCATCTTTTGGATTGCGGAGAAAATCGCAGGCAAAGTGATCCAGCAGGCATACAAACATCACAACCAGACCCAGCGGCAAACCGACGTCTTTCGTCAGACCCAGGGTCAAAATGACAAGCGCCGTCTGGAATAGTGCTGCGCCATAGGCACGCCCCATCAAAGGTCCCTTTGCATTGCTGCGGCTCGCAATAAACCAAACCGCACAACCACCGGCAGTCAAAAGGCCCAGCATCAAATCCGCATAAGCGGTGGTGTAAGCAACCAGTGTCTGCTGCGGGTACCAGCTCTCGATTGCAATCGGTGCCAGCACACAGCCCAAAGCGGCAAATACGGCACCACGCACATTTTCCTTGCCCAGAAGCCCCACCATGGCACCAAATACGACAAAATACAGCGTACCGTAAGCGGCATACATCAGCCAAGGTGTAAACGCCGGTGCCATCCACTGGAACAGGTAGCTCAACACCGGCAAAGCCGCCGGGTAACTGCGCGCTTCCAGATTGGTTTGCGCGACCATTGTATATAGGGCATCGTTGTTCTTAACGACTTTTGCCGCCGTAGCCCAAAAGCTGAACTCGTCCCACTGGGTGGGCATGGGCTGCTGCCATGCCAAAAACAGTGCCAGCAGCAAACTGCCGCCAAACGCAACACACCATGCAGGGGTCAAACATCCCCGCAAACGCTGTTTTGCTGCATCCGGACCTGCCTGATACAAGGCGTATCCTGTCCAGAGCAATGCACCCAACGCAGCTGCCAGAATGACCCACACGCCGATTTTCAACAGACCGAAACAGCCCGCCGTACAGGCAGTCAAAATCATGCCGCACAGCACCACCAGCGGCAAAGATGCTGTGGAAGGTTCCGCGGTATTTTCCAGTGCCAGACCTGCTTTTTTCAGCGTCCAAGGACGCACGGCAAACAGCAGACACAGCGACAACATCGCCAGCCACATCATCAAAAAAGAAGCAAATGCCATTATTTCATCTCCCAGCTTTGCATATTTCACCATTTTATTGTTGTTTCAGTATAGCGGTTTCCGCCTGTTTTTTCAACAGCACCCGCTTTTCCTGTTGAAAACTCAGCCGTTGCTTTACACCCTCTTTTATAAGCGGTATAATAAGATGTTAAATTATGCGCTTTGATCGTAAGAAAGGTGTTTTTCTATGACCTTCCAGCATCCCTATTACCTGTTTTTCCTGCCGCTCACTGCGGCGGTTTATCTCAAATTGCCCAAGCGTGTTCAGACGCCTTTTCTGCTGCTTGCGTCGATGCTGTTCTATGGGCTGAACCTGCGCACCAGTTATCAGGCAACTTTGCAAAACAGCTCTGCTGCGGTTGCTCTGTTCCATTGCGGTTTGTCGGTTGCACTGGTCGTTGGGCTGGCGCTGTTTGTCTGGCAGATGGCGCTGCGCATCGCGCGGGCAGAACAACCTCATCGGCACCGATTGCTGACTGGTTCGGTCGTGACGTTGATCGCCACGCTTGCAGTCTTCAAATACTACAATCTCTCTCCTCTGCCGACCATTTTTGAGGGCACTTTATTGGCGAAGCTGCCGTTCCCGCTGGGCATCAGCTTCTTCACCTTTACCGCCATCGGTTATCTGGTGGACGTTGCCCGCAGTGACTGCGAAGCCGAACCCAGTTTGGTGAACACTGCTGTTTTTCTGTATTTCTTTGGTACGGTGACTAGTGGTCCGATTTGCCGTGGCGGCAAAATTTTGCCACAGCTGCGCACCGAACACCGCTTTGACGAAACACGCACCGTAAACAGCCTACGCCTGTTTGCGGTTGGTCTGTTCCAGAAAGTAGCCGTTGCCGACGTGCTGGCGCTGGTTGTAAATCAGGTTTTTTCGAAAGAGATGTCCAGCTTTGGCGCACCCATGCTTTTACTGGCACTGGTGCTGTATACCTTCCAGCTTTACTTTGACTTTTCCGGTTACTCCAACATGGCTTGCGCCAGTGGCGCACTCATGGGCATCGAGCTGCCGGTAAACTTCAAAACGCCTTTCTTCGCCACCAATTTTTCCGGCTTCTGGAGCCGTTGGCATATGTCCCTTTCCAGCTGGCTGCAGGATTACATTTTCATGCCGCTGGCATGGGCAGACGTGCGCAAAACCCCGCTGATTGGCAATCAGCTCGCCAAAAAGTGGGAACATTTCCCGGTGGAACTTTGCGTTTTTCTGGTATTTACTTTCTCCGGTCTGTGGCACGGTAATACCATGCTGTTCTTTGTGTGGGGTCTATTACAGGCTTCCTACCGCATCGGCGAAGAACTTCTGCATCGCCGCTTCGGCAAGCCGAAAAAGAAAGGCGTATCCAAGTTTGTGATTTGGCGCAAGCGCATCGTCGTGTTCCTGCTGTGGACCTTCTCCATGCTATTCTTCCGCATCGGCAGCGGTCCGAATACCGGCAGTCTGTCCGAATGCGGTACTTATCTTTCCGGTCTGCTGCATGGCTGGAGCTTACCCCGCTTTGGGCGTGAGCTGTGGGGTGCGATTGCATCCGGATTCTATGCCAAGCCCATCATGCAGCTGGGCTGGATCGGTCTTGTAGTGCTGGGGCTTGCCATTGCGTTTTATCTGGACTGGCAGCAGTTCCACCACTTCAAAGGCAAATCCCCCGACAAGGTTTTGGCAGGGCAGAAACCCGCTGTGCGCTGGGTGCTGTACTATACGCTGGTAATTTGTATTCTGGCTGGCTTCATTCTGCAAAGCGGCGGATTCGGCAGCGGCATGAACTTTGCATACGCAAACTTTTAAGGAGGCGCACCTGTGAAACACATTCTCAAAAAAATGGCGCTGGTACTGCTTCCCGTAGCATTGTATCTGTGCTTTTTCGTGGCGTTTGAGCCGAACAATTACTTTAATCTGCGCCCGGTCAGCAGTTCTTCCCAGCCGGTGGCACGCCTGAATGCGTATCAGGCAAACCCCGGTACCCGCCTGATTCTGGGCGACAGCCGTCTGGCGCATTTTGACATGGATTTGGTCGAGCAAACCAGCGGGCGCAGCTGGCAGAACTTAGCGTTCGGCGGTGCATCCCTGCGGGAAAGCATTGACCTTGCCAACTATGTTCTGGACAGCGGTAACCCAGTCGATGAGCTGCTTTTGGGACTTTCTTTTTACACCATTAACGGCAAGTACGATACCGACCGTATGAGCACGCTGGAAGATACTCTGCACAACCCGCTGGCATATATCCTGAATTTGGAATACAACGTAAACACCATGACCAATTTCACCAACTTTTTGATTTGGTACGGTCAGCGCGCCCGTGGTGAAACTGATTTGACTTGGACGCAGGCACAGCAGGAAAGCGAAACCAGCGACTGGACCGATGCGGATTATATTGCTGCTGATGGTACCCGGTACGAGGTACATACCCTGCTGGCAGAATACCCGCCCAAGCTGATGACCAACTGCACTGGCTGGTACGTTAATCAACCCATGCTGGCTGCGCTGGAAGCCCTGCTGGCACGCTGTCAGGCAGAGGGCGTAAAAGTAACGCTGGTACTGCCCCCCATGGCAGATAACGTACTAAAAGAAGTCTGCGAGCCTTTGGGCATTGATAAGCAGATGGAAACCCTACTGCCTATACTGCAAAACTGGGAAAGCCAGTATGGCATTACTCTGCTGGATTACGAGTGGACAAACCGCCCTGTTTTCGATCAGGACAAACAGTTTTTTGATGGGTTCCATCTGGATACCACCTATGGTCTGCCCCAGTGGACCAAAATGCTGTTTACCGACATAGACGCATAAGAAAGGAGCCCTTTGTTATGGGTTTGGATTTTCTGATCCTGTACGAACACACCGTGCGGGAATACGAGAGTGATCTTTTGTTAAAACTGGAACTGGAATGCCGCGGTTATTCCTGCGAGATCCGCCAGCTGCTGGACCGCAAAAAGCTGAAATATTTCACTTGGAAAAAGCCGAAAGTGCTGGTTTCCAGCTGTATGTATGACAACGAAGCCATCAACAGCCATGTTTACAACAACGTGGGGCGCTGCGATAAAATCGTAAACCTGCACTGGGAGCAGATGCTCTCGGACGATCAGGAAGAAGGCGACTGGTTCAACATGAACGGCAACGCCAAAAAGTGCGTGCAGACCTGCTGGGGTCAGCGCACTGCAAAGCGTTTGCAGGCACACGGCATGGAGGAAAAGAACACCCCCGTTACCGGCGCTGTGATGATGGATTTTCTCCGTCCGGAATTTTCCGGCTATTTTAAGGACAAACAGACAATCTGCAAAGAGTTTGGTCTGGACCCGGAAAAGAAACTGCATCTGTACATTTCCTCTTTTGGCTATGCCAGCATGACCGATGCAGAGGTCAAGGAACTGAGCGAAATGGCAGGCACCGATTTCTCTGGTTTTGCCCGCACCAATCGCATCAGCATGGATGAAACCCTGCGCTGGTTCGACACCTATCTGGGCGAACATCCGGAAGTAGAGCTGGTTTACCGCCGCCACCCCAGCGAGTGGAAATGTGAACAGCTGACCGCTCTGGCAAAAAAGCGCAAAAACTTCCATGTGATTTTTGCCGGCAGCGTCAAGGATTGGATCGTTGCCGCAGACAGCATCTCGATTTGGATGAGTACCGCTATTGCCGAAGTATATATGGCTGGAAAGAGCTGCCACATTCTGCGCCCTGTCCCCATTGAGCATGAATATGACCCTGTGATTTACAAGGACGCCCATTATATTACCAACTACGATGATTTTGCTGCTGCTATGGCAGAATCTGACCCGCCGTTCCCCATCGCAAAAGAGGTCATCGAGGGTTACTTTGATCCCTCTCCGGTTCCCGCTTACAAGCGGATGTGCGATCTGCTGGAAGAAGTCTACAAACAGGACCCGCGGGATAATCCTATGGGTGAGGGCTTTACCCCGCACTTTAACTGGCTGAAATTCTTTGCGCTGTGGGGCGTGCATATCCTGCACTTCTTCCATCTGGAGCCCAAGAAGGTGTTCTTCTTCCATAAGGGTCTGGCTGATTTTGCCCAGCGCATTTACGGCTATGTGGATAAAGCATATGTCACCCCTGCGCAGGTGAAAGCAATGGAAGACCGCATCCGCCCCTATGTAAAGTAATGGGATAAATTCCCAGCAGTTCCTTGCGTCTTTCATTGACGGCAGCGAAATTTTACCCTATACTGCTTTATAGGGGCTGCTGCCCTGTATATTTTGTTTTTTCGGTCTATATGACCGCATTTACATTCCAAACATTCCAAAAAGGAGAATGGATATGAAATACTGCAAACGATGCACCATGCCGGACACTCGCCCCGGCATCACTTTTGATGAAGAAGGTATCTGCAGCGCCTGCCGCCACTACGAGCACCGCAAGGACGTGGACTGGGCTGCACGCTGGAAGGAATTTGAAGCCCTGTGCGACAAGTACCGTGGCTGCAACGGTCCCGGCAACTATGACTGCGCTATCGCTGTTTCCGGCGGTAAGGACAGCCACTTTCAGGTTTATATCATGAAAGAAGTCATGCATATGAACCCCATTCTGTTCTGTGCTGAGGATAACTTCCCCATGACCGAAGCCGGCAAGCACAACCTGAAGAACATCAGCGAGGCATTCGGCTGCACTATCATCAGCTGCAAGCCCAACATCAAGGCTCAGAAGATCCTGATGCGCAACTTCTTCGAGAAGTACGGCAAGCCCACTTGGTATATTGATCGCCTGATTTACACCTTCCCCCTGCACATGGCACTGAAGTTCAACACCATGCTGCTGTGCTACGGTGAAAACGTCAGCTTCGAGTACGGCGGTAACGCTGACCAGGAAACCTACTCTGCCCGTGACCAGATCGAGAACGGCGTTGCGGTTGGTTTCCCCGAAGAAGAACTGCTCAGCTACGGCGTTACCCCCAACGATCTGGCTCTGACCAAGGCTCCTTCCGCTGAGGATCTGAAGCGTCTGGACCCGTTCTATATGAGCTATTTCCTGCCTTGGAACAGCTATCTGAACTATCAGGTCGCAAAGAGCCGTGGTTTCCACGATCTGACCCATGAGTGGGACCGTACCCATCACGCAGAAAACTTCGACCAGATCGACAGCCCTGCCTATCTGGTGCATAGCTGGCTGAAGTACCCCAAGTTCGGTCATGCTGCTGCTACTGACTACACTGCACGCTACATCCGCTACGGTATGATGACCCGCGAAGAGGCAATTCCCATCATCAAGGAGCGCGACGGCAATCTGGACCCCCGCAGCGTGCGTGATTTCTGCGAGTTCTGCGGCTATACCGAAGCTGAATTCTGGGCAATCATCGACAAGTTCTACAACCGCGACCTGTTCTACAAAGATTCCTTCGGTCGCTGGATGCTGAAAGAACCCATCTGGGAAGAAAACAAGTAATCCCTCGATTGCTGATCATAAAAAAGGCAGCCTGTCCGCTATGGATGGGCTGCCTTTTTTATTCTGTTTCGGGTGGAAAGCTTTCTCCTCTGCACTCGGTTCCGTAATGTTCTGAGCAGAATTCGCCATCCAATACAATGGAGAAAAACGGGGTTCGTTTGTCGTAAATTTCCCGGTCTGTGGGCTGGGGTGTCGTTAAGAGAAAACGGATCAATTCCGGTGTCACCGGTCCGGCAATCACCTTTTCCCAGCTCCAGTCAGAGGGCTGCAATGTACCATATTGCAGTGCAGCATCTATGATTTCTGTTTCCTCATTCCAGCAATGAATCTGAAATTTTTTTGCCTTTTCCAGCTTCGTCTTCATCATCGCCCGCCAAGCGGCAAAAGCGTCTGAATCTTCTTTCTTTTCTTCGCACATACGATTCTTTTCTCCTTTCTAGACAAGCTCTATCCATCCGATTTTTTGCTGGTTTCAGTATAGCACCAACGCGTATGCGGCGACAGCATCCGGAAAAAGATATCCACTTTTTTCACAAATAAGTCTTGACAGCGGATTTCGTTTGCGCTAAAATGCTGGCATATCAGTTAAAAATGGCGATGAAGGAAAGAGTAGCGATTCGCATTGGTCCTTTCAGAGAGCCCGAGCAGGTGAAAGCGGGCAGGATACAGGGTTGCGAAAATGGTTCCTGAGCTGCGCGGGCGAAGCACAAAGAGTGCTAAGGTCGCGACGGGTACGCCCGTTAAAGCGTCTGGCTGTAACCACAGACCATTCCTGTGGCGCAGTTTTCAAGACTGACTTTGCGAAAGGTCAGTGAAGCAGGGTGGTACCACGTGAGCGTATTTTACAGCTCCCGTCCTTGTTTGTGCGTAAAAGCACAAGCAGGGTCGGGAGCTTTTTTATTTGTTCTCGCCCCTGCAAATATCCGTACACAGGAATTTGTAACATTTGGAGGACAACATCATGAAGAACATCAATATTTCTCGCCGTAATTTCCTGAAGGCTGCTGGTCTGACCGCTATCGCAGCAAGCCTGCCCATTACCCTGACTGCCTGCGGCAGCAAGCGTGCTTTCAAAATCGCAGTGCCCAACGACACCACCAACGAAGCACGCGCTTTGTTGCTGCTGCAGGAAAACGGCATCATTACCCTGAAGGAAGGCGTAGACATCACCGCTACCAAGAAGGACATTGCTGAAAATCCGTACAACGTGGAAATCGTTGAAGTCGAAGCTGCACAGATTCCCAACGTGCTGAAGGATGTGGACTTTGCCGTTATCAACTCCAACTACGCAATCGCAGCTGGTATTGACCCCACCACCGCAGCGCTGGTATCCGAGGGTGCAGCATCCAAGTATGTGAACCTGCTGTGCTGCAAGGACGGCAATCAGGACAGCCCCAAGGTCAAAGCACTGGCTGCTGCACTGTCCAGCAAGAAGGTTGCTGATTTCATCAACGAAACCTACGGCGGCGCAGTGGTTGCAACTGTAGAAAACCCGCTGGCTGACGGTCTGGCTGCTGACGTAGATTACGCAGCACTGAATGGCGAAACCATTTCCTGCGCTTGCAGCCCGGCTCCCCACTCCGAGATTCTGGCTGTCGCATCCGAGATTCTGGCTGATAAGGGCATTACCTTGGACATTCAGGAGTTCGATGATTACATCATCCCCAACTCCGTTGTGGAGGAAGGCACACTGGACACCAACTACTTCCAGCATGAGCCTTACCTGAACGATTTCAACGCACAGAACAACACTCACATCGTCAGTGTTGCCGGTATCCATGTGGAGCCCATGGGCATCTATGGCGGCAAGCAGGGCAGCCTGGACGCACTGGAAGGCTAATCCTACCAACACTTCCACATTTTCTGCTGCATCCCAAAGCGGTGCAGTAAATAGTAAGGAGCAGACCCGTGATCGAAATCAAACATCTTTGCAAATCCTTTTCTGTAAAAGGCGGCACCTTTGACGCCCTGCAGGACATCAACCTGACCATCGAGGACGGCGATATTTACGGCATCATCGGTATGTCCGGTGCCGGTAAATCCACGCTGGTGCGCTGCATCAATCTGTTGGAGTGCCCCACCAGCGGCATCGTATCTGTCAACGGCAAAGACCTTGGCAAGCTGACCGCCGCTGAGCTGCGCAATGCCCGCCGGGACATCACCATGATTTTCCAGCAGTTTAACCTGCTGATGCAGCGTACCTGCCTTGCCAACGTGGTTTTCCCCATGGAGCTGGCTGGTGTAAAGAAAGCTGATGCAGAAAAGCGTGCGATGGAGCTGCTGACGATGGTCGGTCTGCCGGACAAAGCAAATGCTTATCCGGCTCAGCTGTCCGGCGGTCAGAAGCAGCGCGTTGCGATTGCGCGTGCGCTGGCAACCAATCCTACTGTGCTGTTGTGTGACGAAGCAACCAGCGCACTAGACCCGGATACCACCCGCTCGATCCTGCGCCTGATTAAGGATATCAACAAAAAGATGGGCATTACCGTTGTGGTCATCACCCACCAGATGAGCGTTGTGGAGGAGATTTGCTCTCACGTCGCAATTCTGGATGGTGGTCAGGTGGTGGAAGATGGCGAAGTACGAGAAATCTTCCGCAATCCCAAGACGGATGCCGCACGCCGTTTGGTTTCGCCCAACCGTGGTGCAGCCAGCGTGGATTACTCCGCATTTGCACCAGACGATCACGTGGTGCGTGCCGTATACGATGGTGCTTCTACCGATCAGCCTCTGGTTGCTTGTCTGGCACGGGACACTGGCTTGCTGGTCAGCGTCATTTCGGCAGATACCCGCGATATCGACGGTCAATGCTATGGCAGTATGCTGCTGCGTCTGCCCAAAGATACCAACGACGCACGCAAAGCTCTGGCTTATATGCGTGACCAGCCCGGTGTGATTGTTGAGGAGGTGACCGGTTTATGAGTGAAATTATGAATGCAGCCTTCTGGATGGATATGGCTGTTGCTGTGTGGGAAACGTTTTATATCACCATTGCCGCCACCGCATTTGCCCTTCTGCTGGGTATTCCGCTGGGCGTGTTGCTGGTTGTCGGCGAGGAAAACGGTGTTCTGCCTTTGCCCTGCTGGCTGATGAAACTGCTGAACGTAGTGATTAACCTGCTGCGTTCAATTCCTTTCCTGATTTTGATGATTCTGGTGTTCCCGCTGTCCCGCCTGATTCTGGGCACCACGGTCGGCACCAATGCCACCATCGTTCCGCTGGTGGTTGCAGCATTCCCCTTTGTGGCACGTCTGGTGGAAACCTGCCTGCGTGAAGTGGATAACGGCGTCATCGAAGCCGCACAGAGCATGGGCGCAACCCCGCTGCAGATCATCTGCAAGGTCATGCTGCCGGAAAGCCTGCCCGGTCTGATTGCCAACATCACCACCGCACTGACCACCATTCTGGGCTATTCGGCTATGTCCGGCGCCATTGGCGGCGGCGGTCTGGGTCAGGTAGCCATCAGCTACGGCTACTATCGCTACAACACGCCTGTCATGCTGGTAGCAGTCATTCTGCTGATCGTGCTGGTACAGTGCTTCCAGAGCATTGGTACCCATCTGGCCGTCCATTGTGACAAGCGTCTGCGCAAGTAATTTTTGAGCCATTTGATTTCGACTTCTTACAATAAAAGAGCGGCACAGCTGAAATGCTGCGCCGCTCTTTTATTTTTGTTTCTCCAGCTTGAACCGCCACAATCTGTCCTGATCTTCCTGGCTAGCATACCCAATTCCCACACGTTTATCCGTGCCGACCGTGCAGAAAAAGCCGTCATCTTCCAGCCAAAGTTCTCCCGCCGGGTCCAGAACACTGGTGCGGTTTAGTGTTCCGGTAATTCCCAGCGCCTTGGTCAAACGACCCGGACCTTCTGCTGTTACACAAGCACGAATCAACACCGCCTGCGGCTCATTTACCGCACCTGTAACGATATTCAAAAGCCAATGCATTCCGTAACATAAATAGATGTAAACCGTCCCTGCGGGGCCGTACATCACCTCTGTGCGCGGGGTACGCCCTTTATGGGCATGACAGGCGGTATCCTCCTCGCCGCAATAGGCTTCGGTTTCGGAAATGCGCAAACACAGTTCCCCTTCTGCTGTGCGATGCACCAGCACTTTCCCCACCAGATCCCGCGCTACCGTCAGCGTATCCCGCTCAAAAAATTTCTGTTCCAGTCTGGGCATCGTACCGCCGCCTTTCCCGTGTTTTGCCTCAGTATAGCACAGCCTATCTATGGACACAAGAAAAGGCAGAACGAAGCCCGTTCTGCCCTTTCCGTTTGACTCAGCAGTACATTCCGTTCGCCTGCATATAATCCGACAGACGTTTGCCGTGGTGCTGCTCCTGCTGCTCGATTCCGCTAAGTGCCTGCCGCGCTTTTTCATCGCTGAACTCAAACACAGACGTATTGTAAGCACCCGCCACAAACTTTTCCGTAGCTAGCAGATCGTCCAGCAAATACTGGTCCTGCTGCTTTGCCGCACGGCTTACTTTGGTTTTCAGCGTTTCAGGGGATTTTTCACGCTTTTTTTCCACGCCGCGGGGTTCTGGTACAGTGCCAGCCAACATCTGGCTCACCGTTTCGTAATGCTCTTCTTCTTCCTGACCGATCTGGTCAAACATCTGCTGCAGCAGCGGATCGTTTGCTGCCTGTGCAGCTTTGCGATACTTTTCAGCACACATCTTTTCTTCGTTCTGCAGGTCCTTCAAAAGGCTCTGCTCCTTTTTGGTAAAGGTCATGGTTCTGCCTCCTTTTGCTCGTGTGCGGGGCGGTTGCCCTGCTGTGCTTAGTTTTGTAGAATCACTCCCGCTTTATGCAATCACCGATAAATAAAAGCTTTCGGCAAAAGGGTTGTATCCCTTTTTTTCTATACTACAGATGATTTCTTCTATATCTTCGCTGTAAAAAACGCCGCACGAGAATTTTCTCACACGGCGTTTCACTTGATTTTGTATAAAACAAAAAGACACATCTTGCGATGTGTCTTTTTTGGTGGGCGCGGGTGGATTCGAACCACCGAAGCATTAAGCAGCAGATTTACAGTCTGTCCCCATTGGCCACTCGGGAACACGCCCATATTCAGTTGTGTGTTCCGTCCCCCGGAACGCTTGATTATTATAACAAGAGATACAAAAAAAATCAAGGGGTTTTGCAAAGTTTTTTGAAAATCTTTTATTTTTCTCGTTTTTCTGAATTCTGTCTCCCCATTTTTATAAAACTTTCGCATGATTATACAATCAGCAATATAAAAGTGCTTTTTCGTCTCGCTTTATTTGCTTTTCCCCAACAATCCAATTATACTAATTTTAACAGCTTTGCCTATTAGATCCATTTTCTTCCCATTTCCGGAAAGGAGGTCACCTGCATGACCGTCGGACAACGTATCGCACAAAAAAGAATGGAGCTAGAACTTTCACCAGGCATTCTGAGCGCACGGTTGGATGTCGCTCCGCAAACCATTTACGATTGGGAAAACGACATTTCACTTCCCACTGCAAGCGAGTTCATCACACTCAGCAAATTTTTCTCTGTTTCTACCAGCTGGCTTTTTGGCATGGAGGATCCCGACACCGAGCTGACCGAGGAGCAACTCACCCAGCTGCTTGAGGTTGTACATCCGTATCTTGCCGCCGAAGCGAAGCAAATCCCTGCTGCACCTACCTATAAAAAATGGGTGCGCCCTTTGCTTTGCATTTTTCTGATTGCTCTGCTGGTACTACTCTGGAATCTGTTTCAGTCCATTCAGCGTCTGCAAAACGATTCCAGCAATCTTTCCAACAGCATCTCTCAGATGCAGCAATCGGTTTCCAATCAAATCGGAGATATTACAAATCAGGTGACCCACATACTGGAACAGCAAAACCAGCTGATTTCCCAATATGAAGTGCTCATCACCAGCATTGATTTAACTGACAACACGGTTACCTTTGCGGTTTCGGCAACGCCCAAGACCTATATTGACGGTATGACTGCAACCTTTACTGCAGACACCGGCGAGGGAACTTGCGTAACGGCAGATGCTGCTCTGGGTACAAATCAAACCTTTTCTGCGCAGATCACCTGCCCTTTGACCGATCACATCTCCATCCAAGTGTTCTTAAAATCGGGCGATATGCAGGAAACACAGCTGTTAGAAAAATTTTACTCTCTCTATTCAGGCACTTTCCCCCAAGTAGATATTACAGATTATCTGTGGGGCTCTACCAAGACCGGAAAAGATGGACGTTTCCAATTTTCCACCCCCCATGTCGATGTTTTCCTCTCGTCAAGCAGTGCTCCTGCTGTGAACGAATCTGCACCGGCTTATCCGAAACTGCAATCCATCCGGGTAGGCCTGTTCCGCAATCAAAAACTGGTAGCCTGGTATGAACCGGACAAAACCGATTCTCTTCCACCGGATATGCTTTCCTATCGCCTGCCGGACGATCTCTGGCTGGAGCCGGATGGTATTTACCGTACTGCCGCTGTATTGACGGACACGATTGGTCGCGAATATGTTGTTCCCAGCTATTCTGCAGTAGAATATAGCGCCGCCGAGAATTTTGCAAATAGTTGCGATATTGTTTCCGAAGGTGATTGGGAATACTGATTTTCCCTATTACTACAAAAAAGGACAGTCGAAAGCTCGGCTGTCCTTTTTTATTCTATAACGTAAACGTAAAAAGCCAGCCTTTCACCTGGAAAGACTGGCTTTTTGGAGCTGATGACAGGAGTTGAACCTGCAACCAACTGATTACAAATCAGTTGCGCTGCCATTGCGCCACATCAGCATTACGAGGGATAGTGTAACATATCCCTCATTTTTTTGCAAGTGATTTTCAAATTCAGCCCAACAGTTTTTGCAGACGCGCAAAATCTTCCAGCGTCAGCTTTTCCGGACGGATACGCTCATCGAAGCCACCGGCACGCAATGCTTCCAGCACGGTTTCCTTGGGAATCTGCAAACCTGCTGCAATGGCATTCGCAGCGGTTTTGCGGCGCTGGCAGAATGCTGCGCGAACCAGTTTGAAATAACCAGCTTCATCCTCGACCTGAACCGCCGGGGTATCCCGCACGTCCATGCGGATGACGGTACTGGTTACTTTGGGTGCCGGATAAAAACTACCCGGCTGCACGTTGAACATCAGCTGTGCCTGTGCATAGTACGACACAGCATAGCTCACTGCACCAGCGGTGCGCGTACCAGGCGCGCTTGCGAGGCGTTCTGCTGCCTCTTTCTGCACCAGGACGGTAATGCTCTCTACCGGCAAACGCTCCTCTAAAAGCTTCATCAAAATGGGGCTGGTGATATAGTACGGCAAGTTTGCACATACTAACACACGCATTCCGGGAAATTCATCTGCAATCAGCTGCTTCAGATCGGTTTTCAGCACGTCGTTCAGCACGATCTTTACATTATCGAACTCCGCCAGCGTTTCTGCCAGCATCGGCGGCAGACGCTCATCTACCTCAACCGAAACTACTTTTTTCGCACGGAGTGCCAGTTCTTTTGTCAGAACACCGATACCGGGTCCGATTTCCAGCACGCCGCAGGTATCATCCACGCCCGCAGCTTCTACGATTTTCGGGCAGACACCCGGATTGATGATAAAGTTCTGGCCAAAACCCTTGCTCAGTGCAAAATCATAGCGCTCGCAAAGATCCCGAATGGTCGCCAAGTCGGTCAGATTGGGCATAGCTACTCCTACTTTCCTTTTTATCAGAGAAAAGCCCCCAGGCGTTTCCGGGGGCTTTCCATCGTTTGATTCGATTACTCTGCAGCTTCGCTGGAGGCTGCGTTGGCATCTTCGTCAGCATTGTCTGCATCGGTGTTTTCGCCGCCGTTTTCTGCGTCGGCACTCTCACTGTTTGCGCTCTCCTGTGCAACGGTAGAACCGCCTGCCATATCGATTGCAACCTTTGCAGCCTTCTGAATCTGGGGATCGGTTTCGGGGGTAAAATCGTAGTACAGCACGATTTCATCGGCGGACAGCGTACGCTCCACATCCACCGTCAAGCCCAGACCTTCGTAAGAAGAACCATCGCCTGCCAGAAGCACCGCGGTCGTCAGCGTAACCGCACTGCCATCGCTGAGCATCTTGGGTGCGCTCTGAATCGTACCCTTGCCGGCGGTGTTTACACCAACCAGTTTTGCGCCAGCCAGAACACGCGCAGCGGATGCAAACAGCTCCGCGCTGTTTGCGGTATTGCCGTTGACCAGGCAGGCAAAGGGCAGATCCAAGCTGGTTTCGCCTTCGCTGTAAGCCAGCAGCTGGGTATCCTCATTGCGATACACAGCGGTCGCAATGGTGCCTGCGGGGCAAACCAAGTCGATTGCTTCGATTGCCGCATCCATGTTTGTGCTGGTATTGTCACGCAGGTCGAAGATAATGCTCTGCGCACCATTGCTCTTCAGCTGGGTCAGCGCATAGTCCAGATCACTGGCGGTCTTTTCTTCAAAGTCCCAGATACGCACATAACCGCAGTTCTCATTGATCATAGAATATTCTACGGTCGTTCTTACATAGCCGCGGCGTGTAATGGTATCGGTATGCTCTTCTGCAGTGGTGCTCAGCCAAGTCAGCTCAACGGTCGTGCCGTTTTCGCCGCGCAGCAAGCGCTGCATAGCTTCCGAAGTCTGGACGCCCTTGGTATCTACGCCATCAATGGTGGTAATATAGCAACCCTTGGTCATGCCGCGCTCCTGCGCAGGGGTGCCTTCATCCACACGGATTACCCTGGCATAGCCGGTAGAAACGTCCTTCACGACCTTGGCACCAATGCCCATCATGGTACCGTTCTGAACCTTCAAAAGCTCGTTATATGCTTCAGGGGTGTAGTAATGGGCATAGCGGTCACCACTGCCCAGAATATAACCGGATGCCAGCATATCATTCAGGTTCTTTTCGTCGATCGGATAGTAGCCGTTATCCCGCACATAGCGGTCGATTTCAGACAACTTCTGATACATACTCTCCTTTTCCTTTACGCTGGAAACCGTTTTGTCAAAAATACGCATTGCGGTTACCATCGTCATGGAAAAGGTTACTGTCATGGCCAGAATGACCACTGTGACCAAAAGACTGAGGGATACTTTCTTATTCATGCGTCGGTACTCTCCTTTCCGTTGTTCACGCTGCCATCATGTAAGCGACCTGCATTGCCACACCGCCTACGACAGAAAGAGTCATGATACTTGCAATCACCAAGCACAGAACCCGTACGATTGCTTTCTTATTTACTTTCATGCGTTTTTCCTCTTTTGGAATTATTTCATCGGAATGAACTGTGCCGGATTGATGCGGGTTGCCTTATTTGCCACACTGTTGTGGATGTTGCTTCCCTGCCACAGCTCCAAATGCAGGTGGTTGCCCTGCGAACGTCCGGTATTACCGACCTTACCGATCTGGGTACCGCGGGTCACATACTGACCTGCCGTTACGCAGGGCGTTTCCAGCATATGCGCATACAGCGTAGAATAGGTATTGCCGTCGGACATCTGACCATGGTAAATCAACACATAGTTGCCATAGCCGCCGCTGTTCCAGCCAGCATAAGTAACGTAACCATCTGCTGCAGCATAAATCGGGGTTCCGGCTGCTGCTGCGTAATCCACACCGTAGTGGTATTTCTTACCGTTCAGCTTACGCGGTCCAAACAGCGAACTGATACGGAAAGAACCGGAACGCAGCGGGCAGCCAAACGAACCATTAAAGCTCAAATCGCCGTGTGCATCCTGCGCACCGTTGATCTGTGCTTCAATCTGCTTTTGCAGTGCCTCATAGTTCAGCTCGTCGCTGTCCACCATGTCCTGCACTTCCTGCTGTGCGGCTGCTGCTTCATCCAGATCCTTACCGGCATCTTTCAGTGCAACACCCAGCTCATCCCGCTTTTTATTCATTGCGGATTTTTGCTTGGTCAGTTCCGCATTCAGCTGCTCCATCTCTGCCTTTTTCGCTTCCAAATCGGCTTTGATGGCTTCCAGCTCCGCTTTTTCGCTGCGGAGTTCTTCCAGAATCTCGGTATCCTTATTGGCAATGTCCTGCAAAACCTCCGGGAAGGTCAGCAGCTGGTACAAGTTGGTCACGTTTGCCAGCATTGCCATTGCGCCTGCATCATGCAGCTCCTGCATAGCAGCCATACGGCGCTTAAAGCTTTCACGGCGCTCGTGGATATCTTCTTCCTTCAGCGCAATTTCGCTTTGTTTTTCCTCGATTGCTTTCTGGGTATTGTTCAAATCGTTCTGCACGGTAGCAATCGACTCCAACAGCACACCAATCTGACTTTTCAGCGTACCGATCTGGCTTTCCAGATTTTCCTTGCGCTTTTTGGCATCTGCGGTATTCTGCTTCATTTCCTGCAGCGCCGCTTTGTCCTGTTCCAGCTTCTGCTCATAATGCTCCAGCTGGTCCTGCAAATCTTCTACGCTGGTCTGTGCCGAAACGGTTGTAGGCGTTGTATTCATCAGCCCCAGGCACAGCATTACGCTGGCGAGCATCATGCTCAGGCTGCGAAAAAAACGGGAATGTTTTTTCTGTTTCATTCTGCGTTCTCCCTTTATCCTCGTCATAATCAGACATTCAGATGCTTGCGGACACTGGTCACACTGCCCAAACCGCCAATGACGATACCGCCCAGTACAAAGCCGCCCAGCAGCCAGTACCAAACCGCCTCAAACGGCACAACGGAATCACCCAGCAGCGTGCTCCAGAAACCAGTCAGATTTTCCGATGCCATCGTCAATGCGTAATAACCGCTCAGAACAACGACACTGGCAATCGCACTGGCAATCAAACCTACGCCAACACCTTCCACAAAGAAAGGCCAGCGAATAAAGCCATCGGTCGCACCAACATACTTCATAATGTTGATTTCACGACGGCGGGAATACACGCTCAGGCGAATGGTGTTGCTGATGACCACCAGCGAAACGATTGCCAGAACGGCAACCAGCACATAACCGGCAACCACAACGACCTGCTGCACATTTACAAAAGCGTGTGTCATATCAATCGGCGCAGAAACCGTAACCACACCGGGGATTTTTTCCAGCTCGGCCGTAATCTGCTCCATATGGTCCAAATCTTTTACTATCACACGGTAGTTTGCCTTCAGGGGGTTGTCGTCTTCAAACTCATCCCAAACATCGGCATATTCTTCCATGTAGCCGCGGTAGGTATCCAGCGCATCATCCTTAGATACAAAGGAAGCACTGGCTACGCCTTCAATTTTCAGAATCTGTTCGCCGACCGCTTCGACTACAGCTTCTTCTGCTTCCGGGTCAACATAAACAACCGTTTCGTTCTGGTTGCCCATGTACTCCACCAAGCTGTTGACGTTGGTGGTAAACAGCCATGCCACACCGGTCAGAATCAGGCATGCCGACAGAACCGCAATGCCTGCAAGGCTCATCAGTCGGTTGCGTGCCAAATTGTGCAAGCCCTGTGCGGACAGATATTTCATACAGGAACGGTTCATGCTTCGGTACCTCCCGTGTATTCTTCACCAGCGGGAATATCACTGACCACACGACCCTCGTCGATGGTAATGACACGCTTTTTGAAGCGATGTACCAGCTCGTGTTCATGGGTAACGACAACGACGGTGATGCCTACGCTGTTGATTGCGGTAAGCAGCTCCATAATTTCGTAGCTCAGCTCCGGGTCAATGTTACCGGTGGGCTCGTCAGCAATAATCAGCTGCGGTGTATGTACCAGCGCACGCGCCAGTGCTACACGCTGCTGCTCACCACCAGACAGCTCGTTAGGGTACGCTTTCTGCTTATTTTCCAGACCGACCAGACCCAGCACATACGGCACACGGCTGCGGATGGTTTTTTCCGGCACGTTGGTCACTCGCATTGCGAATGCCACGTTATCGTAAGCGGTCATATTGGGAATCAAGCGGAAATCCTGAAACACCACGCCCATCTGGCGGCGGAAGTAAGGAACTTCTTTCTTTTTCAGTTTTGCCACATCGTGGCCCGCCACCTGCACAACGCCATCGGTGGGGAGTTCTTCCCGCAGAATCATCTTCAGGAAGGTAGATTTACCCGCGCCGGAACGACCCAGTACAAAAACGAACTCGCCCTGCTCGATGTGCAGGTTCATATCGTTCAGTGCCTGAATGCCGCCGGGGTAGACTTTTGAAACATGGTCAAATGTGATCATGGGATCTCCTTATCGGCTTATCTTGAAAAAAATGAATCTCGTTTTCAGGCAAAGGCACAAAAAAAGACGCCTTTGCATGAAAAAGCATACGAAAGGACGAACAATTTGTCAACCCACTGTATACAAAAGGAAAAAGCCGCCGCCCGTTTGGCGGCGGCTTTTTGTAAAGTCAAATGTTCTGTACCGCCGCAATCAATACTTTGCAGGATTGTTTGCCAGATACTTCTTGACCATCAATGCCACCTTAAAGACAATAGCGTCATCGAACTGGCGCAGATCCAGACCCGTGAGCTTCTTGATCTTTTCCAAACGGTAGACCAGCGTGTTGCGGTGTACGAACAGGCCGCGGCTGGTTTCGGATACGTTCAGATTGTTCTCAAAGAAGCGCTGAATGGTAAACAGGGTCTCCTGATCCAGGCTTTCGATGCTGCCCTGACGGAACACTTCCTTCAGGAACATTTCGCACAGGGTGGTGGGCAGCTGATAAATCAGACGTGCAATACCCAGATTGTCGTAGCTGACGATCTGCTGCTCGGTGTCGAACACCTTGCCGACTTCCATAGCGATCTGAGCTTCCTTAAAGCTGGTAGCCAGATCCTTTACATTAGAAATCGGGGTACCGATACCTACGACTGCCTTGATGTAGTGCTCACCGGACAGGTTGTCTACGATGCTGGCAGCCAGCTTTTCCAGATCCTTGTGGTCGATGCCCTTGCGGATCTCCTTGACCAGAACGGTATCGGTCTCGCTGATATTAAAGACGAAGTCCTTCTGCTTGTCCGGGAACAGGCTGTTGACTACCTCGTAAGCGGACAAATCGTTGCCGGATGTGACACGAATGATCAATACCACACGGGTCACATCGGTAGCGAAGTGCAGCTCGCGTGCCTTAGCGTAAATATCGCCGGGCAGGATATTGTCCAGCACCACGTTCTTGATGAAATTTGCCTTATCGAACTTTTCATCATGGTACTGCTTGATGCTCTGCAGGCTGATGGACAGCACCGAAGCAAAACGATCTGCTTCTTCGTCCACGCCCTCTACAAACACAGCGAAATCGTTGTGCTTGGTGCCAGAGAACTGCTGGTAAGTGAATCCGTCCTTTGTAAATTTATCGCCAGCGGTCAAACGCTCCGCAACAAAACCATCACGAACCTCACCAATCTGGTTCAGTTCCGTGCAGGAAATGACTGCGCCGGTCTCGTCCACAACACCGACCACACGGTCGATTGCATCTTTCATCTGATAGATGACCCCCTGAAACACTCTATTGGCCATATCCGTTATACCCCTTTTTTATCCTATTGCCCAACCACAGCCGCAGTCAGGTCATATTGAACAATTCCATTACTATACAATCTATATTTTACACAACGGAATTGTATTTCGCAACATATTTTCACAAAAAACTACGGAAATTCTTGTATAAAATTTATGTTAAGGGGTAAAAACGCCGTTTTTTCAGCGTTTCCGTTCCCTATTCTACCGCGAAAATGTGTTGTTTTTTTGTAATCAAGGCAATTTTTTCTGCGCAGCATTGCGAATTGTCTGCACTTCCTGCTCAGTCAGCGCTCTCCACTCCCCCGGTGCAAGATTTTCATCCAGCAAAATGCCGCCAATGCCGTCCCGATGCAGGGTATTTACACCTGCACCATATACACCAAACATCCGCTTGATTTGATGATATACGCCCTGCCGCAGCTCTACGCGCACCAGAAGTCCGTCCTCAGAAAGTGCTTTTACCCCAGCAGGTGCCATTGTCTGACCATCTGCCAGTGTCACACCGGTTTCAAAGCCATGAATCATTTCTGCGGTCAGCGGTGTATCAATGCCCACCACATAGGTTTTCGGCACATGATGCTTCGGGTGCAGAATCTCATGGGCGAATGCGCCATCGTCTGTAATCAGCACAAAACCGGTACTGGTCTTATCCAAACGACCTGCCGGGAACAATTCACGCCTCGGGAACTGTTCTGCCACCAAATCCACAACGGTTTGGTCTCGCGGGTCACGGCTGGCAGAAACGACACCTTCCGGTTTATTCAGCATCAGGTAAACATATTCTGCGGCAGCGGTAACACTTTTGCCGTTCACAGCAATCTCCTGCGTCGAGGAAACCTTAGTATCTCCTTTTTTGCACACCACACCATCCACAACGACCCGTCCTTTTGACAAAAGCTCTTTCGCCTGGCTGCGGGTAATCGCCAACGCCTGGGTCAAAAATTTATCCAGACGAACCGTTTCCATATGGTTTCCTCTCCCCTGCAAAGCACCGATTTGCGGCAATCTTAACACCCCTGCCGCACACTTTGAAATCTTTTCTAGTTTACCAGAAAGCGTGTCTGTTTTCCACCGATTTCCATTTTTCTGTGGAAATTTATGCGCGCATATACAGCAAAAAGAGCGCACCGCAAAGTTTGCGGTGCGCTCTTTTTTATTCGTTCAGAATCCCGTGCGCAGATTACAGCTTGAAGTACTCTACGCCAGCCTCAAACAGCGGTTGGTACTTGTTGCCGGGAACATTCTTGTACAGCATATCGGCGCTGCGCTCGGAGTGACCCATCTTACCAAAGACACGGCCGTCCGGGCTGGTGACGCCTTCGATTGCCATCACACTGCCGTTGGGGTTGAAGCGGCGATCCATGGTGGGCTCGCCGTTCAGGTCAACGTACTGGGTAGCAATCTGGCCATTCAGAACCAGCTTAGCCAGCAGCTCGTCGTTTGCCACGAAGCGACCCTCACCGTGGCTGATTGCGATGGTGTGCTCCTCGCCCAGCTCGCACTTGGACAGCCAGGGGCTGCCGTTGGATGCGATACGAGTGCGAACCAGCATACTCTGGTGACGACCAATGGTGTTGAAGGTCAGGGTTGCGTCATCCTCCGTGATGGGGCGGATATCGCCGTAAGGAACCAGACCCAGCTTGATCAGTGCCTGGAAGCCGTTGCAGATACCCATCATCAGGCCGTCACGCTGCTGCAGCAGGCGGCGAACTGCTTCGGTAACCGCAGGATTGCGGAAGAAGCTTGCGATGAACTTTGCGCTGCCGTCCGGCTCGTCGCCGCCGGAGAAACCACCGGGCAGCATAACGATCTGGCTTTCGTCGATAGCCTTGACCAGTGCTTCGCAGCTTTCTGCAACAGCAGCGGGGGTCAGGTTGTTGACAACCAGAATCTTTGCGTCAGCACCGGCACGGCGGTAAGCGCGAGCGGTGTCGTATTCGCAGTTGGTGCCGGGGAATACCGGGATGATGACCTTGGGCTTAGCGATACCAATGTGCGGAGCAGCCGGTGCATTCAGTGCGCCGTTCAGCTTCTGCACGGTAGCGCCCTGCTTGCGGTACGGGAATACAGGCTCCAGCTTGCTTTCCCACAGCTCCTGCAGAGCAGCGCTGTCCAGCTCTTCGCCGCAAGCGGTGAAGGTGTAGCTGTCGGTGGTCTTACCCAGAACACGACCCATGCTGATGCCGTCAGCCAGTTCTACAACAAAGCTACCGTACAGCGGGCGGAACAGTTCTTCCATCTGGACGCTTGCATCTGCTGCAAAGCCGATCTGGTTGCCCAGACCCATCTTGAACAGAGCCTCTGCAATGCCGCCAAAGCCAACGCTGGATGCAGAGCGAACTGCACCGTCACGAATCAGCTTTTCGATGGTTTCATAGACCTTCTTCTGGCTTTCCAGATCCGGCACCAGACCATCTACATAGTCCGGGCTGAACAGGCAGACGGTGCTGCCCTTGTGCTGGAATGCAGCGGTGGTCACATACTGGGTCTTGCCCACAGCGGTAGCAAAGCTGACCAGCGTGGGGGGAACGTCCAGACCCTCGAAGCTGCCGGACATACTGTCCTTGCCGCCGATAGAGCCAACGCCCAGACCGATCTGTGCGTCCAGAGCACCCAGCAGAGCTGCCAGAGGCTTGCCCCAGCGCTCGGGGGTATCGTTCAGACGCTCGAAGTATTCCTGGAAGGTCAGGTAAGCGTCCTCATAGCGGAAACCGGATGCTACCAGCTTGGTAACACTTTCCACAACGCTGATCAGTGCGCCACGGTACTGGTCTGCGCTCATCAGGTACGGGTTGAAGCCCCATGCCATGCCGCTGCAAGTGGTGGTTTCACCATCAACGGGCAGCTTTGCAACCATGGACATTTCGGGGGTCAGCTGACGCTCACCGCCAAAGGGCATCAGCACGGTAGCTGCGCCGATGGTAGAGTCGAAACGCTCGGACAAACCCTTCTGGCTGCAGACGTTCAGGTCGCTGACCATGTTGTTCATCTTTTCGCCGAAGCTCTCGCCTGCCCACTGGGGCTGCCAAGTGGTACCGCGCAGAACATGGACATTCTGGTGCTTTTCTGCACCGTTGGAGTTCAGGAACTCACGGCTGATATTCACGATGGACTTGCCGTTCCAGTCCATAACCAGACGAGCCTGCTCGGTAACATTTGCCACCGGGGTAGCCTCCAGGTTTTCTTCGTGTGCGATAGCGATGAAAGCATCCACATCTTCGGGAGCCAGTGCAACCGCCATACGCTCCTGGCTTTCAGAAATTGCCAGCTCAGTGCCGTCCAGACCGTCATACTTCTTGGTAACCTTGTTCAGGTCGATGTGCAGGCCGTCTGCCAGCTCACCGATTGCAACAGAAACGCCGCCTGCACCGAAGTCGTTGCAGCGCTTGATCATTTCGCAAGCATCCTTGCGGCGGAACAGACGCTGCAGCTTACGCTCGATAGGAGCATTACCCTTCTGCACTTCTGCACCGCAGGTTTCCAAGCTCTCCAGCTTGTGTGCCTTGGAAGAACCGGTTGCACCGCCAATGCCGTCACGACCGGTACGGCCGCCCAGCAGAACGATCACATCTCCGGGTGCGGGGCACTCACGGCGAACGTGGTCAGCAGGAGTAGCGCCAACAACAGCGCCGATTTCCATGCGCTTTGCCACATAGCCGGGGTGATACAGCTCATTGACCTGACCGGTAGCCAGACCGATCTGGTTGCCGTAGCTGGAATAACCTGCAGCTGCGGTGGTGACCAGCTTGCGCTGGGGCAGCTTGCCTTCCAGAGTTTCGGAAACGGGAACCAGCGGATCGCCTGCGCCCGTCACGCGCATTGCCTGATAAACATAGCTGCGGCCGGACAGGGGGTCACGGATTGCACCACCGATGCAGGTAGCTGCACCGCCGAAAGGCTCGATTTCGGTGGGGTGGTTGTGGGTTTCGTTCTTGAACAGGAACAGCCAGTCCTGATCCTCGCCGTCTACGTCGCACTTGATCTTGACGGTGCAGGCATTGATTTCCTCGGACTCGTCCAGATTCTTCAGGATACCGCGTGCCTTCAGTGCCTTTGCACCGATAGTGCCCATATCCATCATGCAGCGGGGTTTGTTCTCACGGCCCAGCTCAGTACGCAGTGCCATGTAACGCTCAAAAGCAGCCTGTACAACTTCGTCGTCGATCTGTACATCGTCCAGAATGGTGCCGAAGGTGGTGTGGCGGCAGTGATCGGACCAGTAGGTGTCGATCATCTTGATTTCGGTGATGGTGGGGTCACGCTGCTCTTCGCGGAAGTACTTCTGGCAGAATGCGATGTCGCCATCGTCCATAGCTAGACCCTGCTCGCTACGGAACTTGCTCAGACCCTCTGCGTCCAGCTCATTGAAGCCGTTCAGCACAGCAACCTCAGTAGGTACTGCGTATTCCATCTTCAGGGTTGCCTTTTCTTCCAGACTTGCTTCGCGTGCTTCCACGGGGTTGATGACATACTTCTTGATTGCAGCCAGCTCCTCGTCGGTCAGAGCGCCTTCCAGCAGGTAAACGCGTGCGGAACGCACCAGCGGGCGGTCGCCCTGGCTGATGAGCTGAATGCACTCAGAAGCAGAGTCTGCGCGCTGGTCGAACTGACCGGGCAGGTATTCCACAGCAAAAGCCACGCCGTCGTGTGCCGGAATCTGGCTGTAAATGAAATCCACCGGGGGTTCGCTGAACACGGTGGTGCTGCACTGGGTGAACAGCTCAGAGGAGATACCCTCCACATCATAGCGGTTCAGCAGGCGCAGGCTGGTCAGATGCTCAATGCCCAGCAGGCTGACGAGTTCTTCCTGCAGACCTTTTGCTTCGCCGTCAAAGCCGGGTTTCTTTTCCACATAAATACGATACACCATAATCGCACATCTCCTCCGTGTTTATACGTTTTGGGCTTCCAGTGCCTTCAGGACACGGGCGCCGATGTCGGTACGCTTGTGCATTTTTTCAAAGTGAATGGTTTCGCAGGCCGCGTATGCCTTTTTCAGTGCAGCGGGCAGATCTTCTGCCGTTGCGCTTACGCCCAGCACGCGACCGCCAGCGGTAACCAGCTTGCCATCCTTCTGGGCGGTACCGGAATGGTACACAGTTATGCCGTCCATGGGCTGTGCCAGCTGACCATTTTCCAGACCGCTGATTTCCTTGTTCTTTTCGTAAGCAACCGGGTATCCGCCAGAAGCCAGAATTACGCAGGCTGCTGCGCCGGTGGAGAACTTGACCTCCACATCTGCCAAAGTCTCATCCGTAGTAGCGCGCATGATCTTCAGCAAATCGCTTTCCAGCAGCGGCAGGACAACCTGGGTTTCCGGGTCACCGAAACGGCAGTTGTACTCGATCACCTTGGGGCCGTTCGGGGTCAACATCAAGCCGAAATACAGGCAGCCGTGGAACGGGCAGCCTTCTGCCTCCATCGCACGGATGGTGGGCAGGAAGATTTCTTCCATGCAGCGCTCTGCCATAGCGGGGGTGTAGTAGGGGTTCGGTGCAACCGTACCCATACCGCCAGTATTCAGACCGGTATCGTTGTCACCTGCACGCTTGTGGTCCATGCTGGAAACCATCGGCTTCAGGGTCTTGCCGTCGGTAAATGCCAGAACAGAAACTTCGGGGCCGGTCAAAAATTCTTCCACGACCACGTTGTTGCCGGATGCGCCGAACTTCTTGTCCAGCATGATTTCACGCACACCAGCCTCGGCTTCGGCTTCATTCTCGCAAATGAGAACACCCTTGCCCAGTGCCAGACCGTCTGCCTTGATGACAACCGGGTACTTGCCCTGGCTGCGGATGTAATCCATTACGCTGGACGGATCATCGAACACTGCATAGCCTGCGGTGGGGATGCCATATTTCTGCATCAGGTTCTTGGAGAACACCTTGGATGCTTCGATACGGGCAGCAGCTTTGTCCGGGCCAAACGCCGGAATGCCGACCTTTGCCAGTTCGTCCACCATGCCCAGAGCCAGCGGGTCGTCCTGTGCAACGACTACATAATCGAACTTTTCTGCTGCGGCAAAAGCTACCATTGCCTCTACGTCAGTGGCTTTGATATCTTTGCAGATTGCGTCGCAAGCGATACCGCCATTGCCCGGTGCGCACCAGATTTCGGTGCAGTCGGGGCTTTTTTTCAGAGCTTTGATGATGGCGTGCTCACGGCCGCCGCCACCTACAACAAGGATTTTCATCTTTTTCAGCACTCCTTTACGCTACTTTGTAAATAGAGATGACATCCGATTGATAGACCTGTTCAAAACAGGCAAACTGTGCGTCACTGCCCTCAGAAAGCGCATGATACACAAGATACGTCACGCCGGTTTCCCGACAAATTTCTTTTACTTCTTCTTCGGTGGTATCCGGCGCGAAAAGACGGCACATCTGGTCGTAGCGTGTCATCACATCGCCGGCGTTATCGCCCATATTGGATACGGCATACTTAAAGCTCTCGCAGTAAGCCTGCCGACCCGAAAGACCGGTGTATACGTTGGACAGGCCTTCCAGCGCAGTACCGGTATGCATCCGGTTGGTTGCAAACAAGGCATCTTCTTCCATATTTTCTGCCAGCCAGATACAGGCTTCTTCTTCCTGTGCGGTCAGCGGGTAATACCGCTCGTCCGGTACACCACCTACCAGTTGGACCGGTGCGGTGCGCACCAGCCACACGCAAAGCAGCAGGTTTGTTGCGCAGCCAACGGTCAGCAGCAATGCACATCCGGCTTTTACTAGCCGTGCCAGCCAAACCGTAACCGTACCACGGCAAGCCGACAATTTGTACCACAGCTCCGGCAAGCGATCCAGCAAAACCAGACCCAGACAGAACAGAGCCAGAATGAAGAAATACAGCTGGCTGGAAGAATAGTGGTCAAACCAGAAAAATGCAGCCAGACCGCCCACAATGCAAGCGTGCCAGGTCAAACGCTGTGCGCTCGCTTTGCCCAGATGGAACAAATCCTGCACGGCAACCACAACCCACACGCAGAATGCTGCGGGCGCAGCCAGCAAAGCTTGTGCCAGCCAAAGCACTGGCAGAAATACCATCCACAAGCTGGCGAAGCGAATTCGCAATGCCTGCAAAATGCTGGCGAAGAAATACAGATTCAAAGTACCTGTCAGCGAGAAGGACATACTGGAGTCAGCACCAGCCGAAAAGCACAGCACGTACACCAGCCAGAAGCCCACCGGAACCAAAAAGAAAAATCGAATCAGTCCGGCAGAGGCACGCCGTTTAATGCGGGTGCCGGTAATAGCCCGTACTACAAAAGCACAGAGCAGTGCCAGCGCCAGAATGGCAGCCTGCGGGCTCTTGGCGAACACCAGCAGGTAAAAGACTGCCACTGCAGCCGCCCATAACCCGGACGGCGCATTCCAGCTGCTTTGCTCCAAAACAGCAAAGACGGCAAAAAATGCAGCCAGCATCACAAAGGCAGTTGCCTGACCGTTGATGTTGGAAACCACATACAGCGCCATCACGTTACCGAAACGACCGGTACCGTTTGCCATCACCTTCCACAAGCTGGCACAGCCAAGCCACAGGGGCAGGCTAGCCAGCAGCAAAGGACGAATCGAAGCGTTTTCGCTCCACAGGGCTTTGCCCAGACTGTACAGGCACAACACCATCTCCGCCACAATGGGTGCATAGCCGTAAAAGGCTACCACATCATAAGCCGGCATACGGGTCAGCATACACAGACCCGCACCCCACAGCTCGGTCAGAAAATGATAACTGACCGTTACACCGTTCACGCGTAAATCCGCCATGGGGAACCCCGCCAAAAGGCTTTCGGTGTTGCCCAGATTCCAGAAGAAATCCTGACTGGGACGTGCCACCGTGACAATCGACGGGTGCATATATCGGATTGCCCACAGGGCGTTCAGCAAAACGTAAACCGCCCCGATTACGGCTAAAATCCAGATTTCCTGATTCGGGCTTTTCAGTTGGTGCTCCCCTTTGCGGTGCTGCACCAGCCAAAGCCCCCAGCCCGCAAGCACCCACATCCACAAAAGCAGGTGCAGCTCGGTCATGCTTGCCAGCAAAGTGACCAGTGCAAACGCCGCACCACCAAAGACCACATCCAATACCGGATGGATGGTTTCGGAGGCATCTTTGCAAAGCAAAACACGCAGCGCACTGCCGGGTCCATACACAGCCAGTGCAGCCGCCAGCCAAACCCATACCGCCGACAAGGTACTTCCACCACAGCGCGTGTATAACACCAGCGCTGCAATCAAAAGGATTGCGGTGATACCGCCGCAAATCATCGGCAGGCGGGGTAGCTGCTTTTGGGTGGGCTGCGAAGCGGGCATAGAATCAAGTCCTCAATTTTCTAAAGAATTAGTGGTGGAACAGACGAATTCCACAGAAAGCCATGGCAATGCCATACTTGTTGCAGGTGTCGATGACCTGCTGGTCACGAATGGAGCCGCCGGGCTGTACGATGACCGTAACGCCGGAACGACGTGCGCGCTCGATGTTGTCGCCGAAGGGGAAGAATGCGTCACTGCCCAGTGCCACGCCGGTAACCTTGGACAGGTATGCCTTCTTTTCCTCTACCGTCAGCGGCTCAGGCTGACGGGTAAAGGTTTCTGCCCAAACATCATCACCGATGACATCTTCGGGCGTATCGCCGATGTAAACATCGATTGCATTGTCACGGTTGGGCTTTGCAACATCATCACGGAAGGGCAGATTCAGCACCTTTTCCATGTGGCGCAGCTGCCAGTTGTCAGCTTTCTGGCCTGCCAGACGGGTGCAGTGTACGCGGCTCTGCTGACCAGCACCAACGCCGATGGTCTGACCGTTCTGTACATAGCAGACACTGTTGGACTGGGTGTACTTCAGAGTAATCAGGCTGATGATCAGGTCACGCTTCTGATCCTCGGTCATAGCCTTATTCTCGGTCACGATGTTGTTCAGCATGGTATCAGCATTGATGTCCAGCTCGTTGCGGCCCTGCTCAAAGGTAATGCCGTAAACCTGCTTGCGCTCGATAGCAGCGGGCTTGTAGCTGGGGTCGATCTGGACCACGTTGTAGTTGCCCTTCTTTTTGCTGGACAGGATAGCCAGTGCTTCCGGCTCATAGCCGGGAGCGATAATGCCGTCAGAAACTTCGTGCTGAATCAGCTTTGCGGTGGGCACATCGCACACATCGCTCAGAGCGATCCAGTCGCCGAAGCTGGACATACGGTCCGCACCGCGAGCGCGTGCATATGCACAAGCCAGCTCAGACAGCTCTGCATCCGGAGCAATGTGGTACATCTTGCGCTCCACATCGGTCAGGGGCAGACCCAGAGCAGCGCCAGCCGGAGAAACGTGCTTGAAAGAAGCTGCTGCGGTCTTACCGCAAGCGCGCTTCAGCTCGGTTACCAGCTGGATGCTGTTCAGTGCGTCCAGGAAGTTGATGTAACCAGGCTTGCCATTCAATACGGTAACGGGCAGGTCGCTGCCGTCTTCCATATAAATACGAGAAGGCTTCTGGTTGGGGTTGCAGCCATATTTCAGTGCCAATTCATTCATGGAGATAACTTCCTTTCTATCGCACAGTACGGTTTATTCCATTTCCTCGGGCAGCAGAGCGGGCTCTTCGGGATCTTCCAGATCGCTGTCCACTGCGTCGTACTTATTATAAATCATGTCGCCGCTCTCGCCGGTTTCCAGATCGATCACACGAGCAAAGAAGCTGACCTTGTTTTCTTCGTTCAGGCTCTGCCAAATGCCGTTGGCAAACTCGCCGATGGTCTTGGGGCAAGCAAAGCGCAGGGGCTCACCCTCGAAGCTGGGGATGGGGTTGCCATTGCACTTGTAGGTGCTGATGAAGTGACCCTCGCCAGCAACCGGCTGAGAATAATCAAAGAAGTAGCGCTGAACGCTGTCGCCGTTACCGTCAGCAGACTTCAGGATGCTCATACGGTAGCTGCCGTCCTCAAACACGATACCGGAAATACGGGGGGTGTAGTTGGGTGCGTCCGGCTCAAAAGTGCGGGTGCGCAGAGCCTGTTCAAAGCTCTTACCGCGGCTCATCAGATCGTAAATGGTATCGGTCTGGTCGCCGTTGGTAACGATGTGGGTCTTGCCCAGGGTCAGTACCGGGTTATAGATAATCAGGCTGGGATCTTCCAGCTTAGCCGGGTCAGCAGCCTTGGTTTCAATGCCGCCGCGCTCGGGCACCGGCTCGAACACACGGTTACGGCTGTTTTCGCTGCGGCCCATAATCCAGTAGCCAATGAAAACCTGCTTTGCGTCCGGAGCCATTGCGATTGCAATGCCGCGGCCGGGATATTCGTTATTGGCCAGATACTGGCACAGATCAATCTTTTCCATGTTTATTCCACCTTTATTCACTATACACACTGTTGCGTATCGAAATCAGATTTCGCCATCGCATACCATACGGATTGCCTGAGGCAAGATCTTCCACTCGGCCTGCTCCATCACACGCTTCTGCAGCGTTTCGGGGGTATCGCCGGGCTGGATTTCCACGGCCTTCTGCAACACGATGGGACCGCCGTCACATTCTTCATTGACGAAATGTACCGTTGCACCCGTCACCTTGCAGCCACGAGCCAGCGCTGCCTGATGGGGGCGCAGACCATACATACCTGGGCCGCAGAAGCTGGGGATCAGTGCGGGATGTACATTCAAAATGCGGTTGGGATATGCTGCGACAACCGAGTGACCCAGCACAGACAAAAAACCTGCCAGAACCACCAGATCGATCTGATGGCTTTTCAGGGTGTCCAGCAGTGCCTGATCAAAACTCTCGCTGTCCGCATAGTCCTTACGGGAAACCACAACGCTTTCCACACCGGCTGCTGCTGCACGCTCCAGCGCATAAACGCCGGGCTTGGATGCTACAATCAGCGTTACACGGCCGTTGGGATTTTCGCCCCGTGCCTGACTATCCAGAATAGCCTGCAAATTTGTGCCGCCGCCGGAAACCAAAACTGCGATGTTTAGCACAGCTCCACCTTCTCTTCGCCTTCCACGATGTGGCCCAGCTCGTAAGCCTGGATGCCGTTTTCTGCCAGAGCTGCCTTAGCAGCTTCTGCCGTTTCGGGGCTGACGATCATAGCCATGCCAACACCCATATTAAAGGTATTGAACATATCACGCTCAGGGATGTTGCCGGTCTTCTGAATCAGATCGAAGATGGGCAGCACGCGGATGTCCTCACGCTTGATCTTTGCGCACAGGCCATCGGGGATGCAGCGGGGCAGGTTCTCATAGAAACCACCGCCGGTGATGTGGCTGATGCCATGTACTTCGGCAGCTTCCAGAGCAGCCAAAACCGGCTTGACGTAAATGACGGTGGGGGTCAGCAGGGATTCGCCCAGCGTCATGCCCAGCTCATCATAGTACTTGTTCAGGTCAGCGTTCTCCACGTCGAACACCTTGCGCACCAGAGAGAAACCGTTGGAGTGTACACCGCTGGAAGGCAGAGCCAGAATCACATCGCCGGGCTTCATCTTTTTCTGGTCCAGAACCTTTGCCTTGTCCACGATACCGACAGCAAAACCTGCCAGATCGTAATCATCGGGAGCCATGGTGCCGGGATGCTCTGCGGTTTCGCCGCCGATCAGAGCGCAACCGGACTGAACACAGCCTTCTGCAACACCGGAAACCAGCGTTGCAACCTTTTCCGGCTCATTCTTGCCGATTGCGATGTAGTCCAGGAACAGGATGGGCTTTGCGCCGCAGCAGACAATGTCGTTGACGCACATTGCGACACAGTCGATACCAACGGTATCGTGCTTATCCATCAGCTGTGCAATGCGCTGCTTGGTGCCGACACCGTCCGTGCCGGAAACCAGAGTGGGCTCCTGCATACCGGTGATGTCAGGGGTGAACAGGCCGCCAAAGCCGCCGATGTCCGAAACCACACCGGGGATCATGGTACGGGCAACGTGCTTTTTCATCAGGCGAACGCCTTCGTAACCAGCGGTGATATCAACGCCAGCTGCGGCGTAGCTTGCAGAATAACTCTTTTCCATGATGCTGTCTCCTTTACCGTTCCGTTTGTGTTGATTCGTCATTAAAGTGCTGCGGCTTCCGCCTGCAGCTTTGCTTCTTTTTCTGCGATCTGGTTTTCCATGTCCTTGCGGGCAGCTTCCAGCTTGGCGTCCAGTGCTTCATCGCCCAGAGCCAGAATTTCCGCAGCCAGCCATGCAGCGTTCTTTGCACCGTTCAGTGCAACGGTGGCTACCGGGATACCGCTGGGCATCTGAACCGTAGCCAGCAGTGCGTCCAGACCGTCCATTGCGCCGCCCTTCATGGGGATGCCGATCACCGGCAGAGTGGTATTGGCAGCAAATGCGCCAGCCAGATGTGCTGCCATGCCGGCAGCGCACAGGATCACACCGAAACCGTTTTTCTTGGCATTCTTGGCAAATTCTGCCGCAGCAGCCGGGGTACGGTGTGCGCTGAGGATATGTGCCTCAAACGGGATATCCAGTGCTTTCAGCTGTGCGCAAGCGCCTTTCACAACCGGCCAGTCACTGTCAGAGCCCATGATAACTGCTACTTTACGAATCATTGCGGTTCCTCCTCTTTCAAACAAAAAAGGCTGTGGTACACCCGTACCACGGCCTTTGGCTTATTTCCTTTGTGAAATGGCGCAGAAAGGTGCAAAGATGCCTTTGTCAGCGGTATAAAACACATAGCGTTCCGTGTTAAAACCCTTGCTCTGCATCCCTTTTCCTCCATAGCCATTTACCAATTCGCTTCAATTTTACGTCAATTTTTGCGTTTTGCAAAGGGCTTGGAACCATTTTCAGCCAAGTGTCCTTTCTGTGCAAAGGCCATTTATTCTTTTTGTCAATATTCACCACAACAAACATCCATAAGTCATACTTATCCGTCAATCTGCACGATGAAAAATCAGATCAGACGTGGTTGCGCGCGCTGCGGCAATCAAATCTTTCGGTGCGCAGCACACCTGCGTACCAATACGACCGCCGGAAACATACATTTTTTCCCGTTCCAGTGCGCTGTTATCAAATACAGTAACAAACTGCTTTTTCATGCCAACCGGGCTGCAGCCGCCACGGATATAACCTGTTACTTTATTGATTTCCGCCACCGGAATCATGGCTACGCTTTTCTGTTTGACGGAGCGGGCAGCGGCTTTCAGATCCAGCTCTTCTGCCACAGGGATGACAAACACATAATAATTCCGGTCTGCCCCCTGTGTCACCAATGTCTTGAACACTTCTGCCACATCTTCGTTTAAGCTGTGTGCCACGGTTACGCCGTCAACCGCTACGCCATCCTCATGGGGATATTCATGCGCAGTATACGCAACCTTACATTTTTCCAGATACCGCATCGCATTGGTTTTTGCCTGTTTGCCCATACATTTGACTCCTTTATATAATTACTGACTTTATTGTAGCACCAACTTTTGGAAAAAGGAATGCCGCGTTGAAGAGATTTCTCAATCGCAAATATGGCGAAATACGCAAAAACCGGGTATAATACAAGGGATGATTTTATCGCGGCGGTATATTTCGCCGGGAAAGGGATACACTTATGAAAGCACATATTGCCCGCAACCAGTTTTCCGGCGTGCCTACGCTGCTGATCTGGAATTTGAATACAGGTGACCGTGGTAAGCTGGACGGCATTGCCGATGCCTTCAAGATGCGCGTTGTTGTGGTGCGCCCGGAAGATACCGGCTGTACCGTTGCGCAGCTTTTGGGCGAACCGGGTCGCAATGCTGCACCTGCTGCGCTGCCTGCTGCTACACCCGCTATGCTGATGGCAAACTTTACTGACCAGCAGATTGACCATCTGCTGGCCCTGTGCCGCCAGATGGAGGTTTACGCTCCGCTGAAAGCGGTTGCAACACCTTCTAACCAGCGCTGGAGCTTTGCATATCTGCTGGAGCATCTGGCAGAAGAACACGCAGCCTATCAGGCTGCACAGAAACAGCAGTAATTTTTTCTGACTGTTTTCCTTTTACATAGCACCCGACCGGGTGCTGTTCACTGTGAAAGGAGAACCGCATCTTATGAAAAAGACTCTGTTTAGCCTGATTCTTGCTTCTGTCATGGCGCTGGCGTTCAGCGGCTGCTGGGGTGAAAGCAATACGCCGAATCCCACGCCCTGTCCTTCGCCTACGCCCACACATTCTGCCGCACCTTCTCCCTGGCCGGAGCGCAGCCCGGATGCCATGCCGGACGCTTCCATGACGCCCAATGCATCTGCCAATCCCAGTGCGGCACCTGACAGCAGCGCTGCGCCCCGCGCACGCACCGCACGATGATGCTTGCGTTGCTTTCCTTTTTTGAGTAAACTATACGCAGGAAAGTGACCCTGCCCCGGTTCACCGCCGGGGCTTTTTTTATGGAAAGGATACTTATGAAAAAGATTATTTCTTTATTTGCTGCCTGCGCACTGATGCTGGGTGTGCTGTCCGGTTGTGCTGACAACGCCAAGCCGCAGGAAGATACAAACCAGGTGCAGCGCTATACCGCTGCTTTTTACGATGTTTTCGACACCGTCACCACCGTGATTGCCTACTCTGACAGTCAGGAAAGCTTTGACGCACAGATGGAAGCACTGCATCAGGATTTGCTGCAATACCACCAGCTGTTCGATATTTATAATGAATACGAAGGCATGGTAAACATGGCTACTGTCAACCGCACGGCTGCACAGGGTCCTGTAAAAGTGGACCAGCGCATTCTGGATATGCTGCTGGAAGCCAAGGAGCAGTACAAGGTCACCCAGGGGCAGACTAACATTGCCATGGGCAGTGTGCTGGTTCTGTGGCATGATGCCCGTGATGCTGCTGTGGATGGCATCAGTACCCCGCCGGAACAGGCTTTGCTGGACGAGGCTTCCGCATTTACTAACATCGACGATCTGATTATTGATGAAGAAGCTGGTACGGTCTACTTTGCAGACCCCAATCTGCGTCTGGATGTGGGCAGCTGCGGTAAGGGTTATGCCTGTGAAATGACCGCACGCGCAGCCGAAGAACGCGGTCTGACCAGCGCACTGATCAGCGTGGGCGGCAACCTGCGCTCCATCGGCACCAAACCGGACGGACGTTTCTGGACCGGTGGTGTAGAAAACCCCTGGGACCCCGAAGCCATGGGCAACACCAGCCAAACGCTGGCTGCTGTCAACCTGACGAACAATGCCGCTATGGTCACCAGCGGTGACTATCAGCGCTACTTCACCGATGCAGAGGGTGTGCGTTATCATCATCTGATTGACCCCGACACCCTGCAGCCCGCACGAAACTGCAACAGTGTCACCGTTATCACATCGGATTCTGGCTTGGCAGACTGCCTGTCCACTGGTCTGTTCTGCATGACGCCGGAAGATGGTCTGGCTTTGGTGGAAAGCTTGGACAATGTAGAAGCCTTCTGGTGCCTGACGGACGGTACCACCCAGCAGTCCAGCGGCTTTGCAAACCACATGGTTCAAAACTGATCGAATTCATGAAAAGGGTACAGCAGCTTTTCTGCTGTGCCCTTTTATTTTTGCTTTATCCCATACCCGTGCAGATACTTATGCTGTTTTCCGTGAAACTTCTGTATCAATTCCCGACTTCGTCTTTCTTTTTACATTCTATCGGCGTATAATAAAACCTAGTTTAGTCTTTTTCCAATCACGAACACGAAGCCACAATAAAAAACAGGAGGTCCTCCCCTTGAAACTGAAACTGATGTGTGCAGCTATGAGTCTGATGCTGCTTTGCACCGCTTGCGGCGCATCCTCGAATTCTTCTTCCGAAGTAGAAGCTTCCCCTTCTCCCTCTCCGGAGAATGTGATGACTTCTGACACCTTCAAAGAAGCATCCCAGTATGATTACGCAAACTACACCGACAGCCAGGGCATTGATGAAACCGGTATGTTCACCGGTGTGAAAGCACTGGACTATGTCGCTCTGCCGGAAGACTACAAGACCATGACGGCTACCAAGGCAGACATCGCACCCACCGACGAGCAGATTCAGTGGGCTCTGGATTCCGTCGTAGGTCAGTATGCACCCGCAGCTAACGGCGACACTGTCAACGTAGACTATGTTGGCAGCGTGGACGGCGTGGAATTTGTGGGCGGCAATACCAACGGTATGGGCAGCAGCATCGTTCTGGGCAGCGGTCAGTTCATTCCCGGTTTTGAGGAAGGCATCGTTGGTCACAAGGTCGGCGACCACTTCGACATCACGGTCACCTTCCCCGAAGGCTATCAGGATTCTACCGACGGTGCAGGCAACCCCATCAAGCTGTCCGGCGCTGAGGCTGTGTTCGCTATCACTGTGAACCACATCTCCTACGGCTGGGAGCTGACCGATGAGTGGGTCAAGGAAAACCTGAAGGATTCCGAGTTCGATGTTTCTACGGTCGAACAGCTGAAGAACTATGTTACCAGCACCCTGCAGGATTCCCTGAAGGAAGGCTTCGTTGTTGAGTCTGTTGTTCAGAATTCCACCTTCGGCGAAACCGTACCCGAACCCGTTCTGGACTACATGGTTTGCCGTTACCTGTCCTCCATCAACCAGTACGCTGAGATGGAAGGTGTTCCTCTGGAGCAGTTCGTACAGGAACGCGGCTTTGCATCCATTGATGAGCTGTTGGCTTACAATGAGCAGACCATCGTGCACGCTGCACAGACCCAGCTGGTGTTCCAGGCTCTGGCAGAAGATGCTGGTGTGACGCTGGATACTGCTGCTGCCGCTGAATACGATGAGTATGTCGAAAGCTACGGTCAGCCCTACGTCAATCAGTACGCACTGAACCGTCAGGTCATCAAGCTGCTGACCGATGGTCTGAAGGTTTCTGAGTCCTAAACATTCCAAAAAGCTTTCTGCAATTCCCCGGCGCCTTGCGTGTCGGGGGATTTTTTGCGTTCTCACGTTTTCTTTTTCCGATTTTTTACCTTTCTGTGAACTTTTTGCCTGCCTCTTGACTTTCTCTTGCAGCAGATGTACCATATTAGCAGTCAAAGCATTAGAGTGCTAATACGACTACAAAAACCGTTGAAAGACACTGTTTCATGGCACTTTCAGGCGAATTTTGGCAAATGCAATTTGCCTGCAAAATGCTTTGGCACTTGCAACGAATCTTTGCTTTCTAACGAATGAAATAAAGGAGGCCGCATTATATGAACGCAAATCGTTACACCCGCAAAACTCTGGAAGCTCTGCAGGCCGCCCAAAAACTGGCTGTAACCTATCAGCATCAGGTATTGGAACAGACGCATATCCTTTCCGCCCTGATATCGCAGGATGACGGCTTGATTCCGCAGCTGCTGCAGCACATGGGTACTGACCCTTCTGCTTTTGTCAGTGCCTGCAACGAAAAACTGAGCGCACTGCCTCAGGTATCCGGTTCCGGCCGTGACCCGGACAAAATCTACATTTCCCCCGCCGCCGACAAAGCTATGCTGGCTGCTGAATCCGCTGCACAAAATATGCAGGATGAGTATGTCAGCGTTGAGCATGTGATGCTCGGTCTGTTGCAGGAGGCTGACGACACCGTAAAGCAGTTGTTCAAGACCTTCGGCATTACCAAGGACGCATTCCTCGGCCAGCTGACCAATGTGCGCGGAAATCAGCGCGTCACCAACGATGACCCGGAAAGCACCTACGATGCACTGAAAAAGTACGGTCAGGATTTGACCGATTTGGCACGCAAGCAAAAACTGGACCCTGTGATTGGTCGTGACCAGGAAATCCGAAATGTCATTCGTATCCTGAGCCGCAAAACCAAGAACAATCCCTGCTTGATTGGTGAACCCGGTGTTGGTAAAACTGCAATCGCAGAAGGTCTGGCACAGCGTATTGTACGCGGTGACGTACCCGAAAACCTGAAAGACCGCACTGTGTTCAGTCTGGACATGGGCGCGCTGGTCGCTGGTGCAAAGTACCGCGGCGAATTTGAAGAGCGTTTGAAGAGCGTTCTGACCGAAGTAAAAAAGAGCGAGGGTCGTACCCTGCTGTTCATCGATGAGCTGCACACCATCGTGGGTGCCGGCAAGACCGACGGCGCAATGGATGCCGGCAACATCCTGAAGCCCATGCTGGCGCGTGGTGAGCTGCACTGCATCGGTGCAACCACACTGGACGAGTACCGCCAGTATATCGAAAAAGACCCGGCTTTGGAGCGTCGTTTCCAGCCGGTCACCGTAGACGAACCCACGGTGGAAGATACCATTTCCATTCTGCGTGGTTTGAAGGAACGCTACGAGGTGTTCCATGGCGTAAAGATTCACGATGCCGCTTTGATTGCAGCCGCTACGCTGTCTAACCGCTACATCTCTGACCGTTTCCTGCCGGATAAAGCCATCGACCTGGTGGATGAAGCCTGTGCTATGATTAAGACCGAAATGGATTCCATGCCCAGCGAAATGGATGATCTGGCGCGTAAAATTACCCAGCTGCAAATTGAGCAGGTCAGCCTGAAGAAAGAAACCGATGCTTTGAGCCAGAGCCGTCTGGCAGAGCTGGAGAAAGAGCTGGCAGAAAATCAGGACAAATTCAAGGCAATGAAAGCCCGCTGGGAAAATGAAAAGCAGAACATCAACAAGGTGCAATCCCTGCGTGAGCAAATCGAGCAGGTCAACGCGGACATTGAAAAGGCACAGCGCGAATATGATTTGAACAAGGCAGCTGAACTGAAATACGGTCGTCTGCCGGAGCTACAGCGTCAGCTGGAAGCCGAAGAAGCTGCTGCCGCACAGCGCAAGGACAACAACACCCTGCTGCGTGACACCGTAACCGACGAAGAAATTGCTCGTATCGTTGCCCGCTGGACCGGAATCCCGGTGGCAAAGCTGGTGGAAGGCGAGCGGGAAAAGCTGCTGCATCTGGAAGATGTACTGCATGAGCGTGTCATCGGTCAGGACGAAGCTGTCGCTAAGGTCAGCGACGCTATCCTGCGCAGCCGTGCCGGTATTGCAAATCCCAACCGACCCATCGGCAGCTTCCTGTTCTTGGGTCCCACGGGTGTTGGTAAGACCGAGCTGGCAAAGGCACTGGCACAAAATCTGTTTGATGACGAGCGCAACATGGTGCGTATCGACATGACAGAATATATGGAGAAATTCAGCGTCAGCCGTCTGATCGGAGCGCCTCCGGGATACGTTGGTTATGAAGAAGGCGGTCAGCTGACCGAGGCTGTACGCCGGAAACCTTACAGCGTCGTATTGTTCGACGAAGTAGAAAAGGCACACCCGGATGTGTTCAACATTCTGCTGCAGGTACTGGATGACGGCCGTATTACCGACAGCCAGGGCCGCACGGTAGACTTTAAGAATACCGTTATCATCCTGACCTCCAACCTGGGCAGTGACATCATTCTGAATGATTTGGAAAACCGCCGTGCTTCCGGCTCCAACGAGCTGAGCAAGAACGCTACGGACGCCATCGACCAACTGCTGAAGTCCAAGTTCCGTCCGGAATTCTTGAACCGTCTGGATGAAATCGTCTACTACAAGAGCCTGACCAAAGAAGAAGTCCGCAAGATTGTGGACTTGCAGCTGGATGACCTGCGCAGCCGTATGGCAGAAAACAAGCACCTGAACCTAAATGTAACCCCCGCTGCTGGTGACTTTATCATCGACAGCGCTTACGACAGCATCTACGGTGCCCGCCCCATTAAGCGCTTTATCCAGAGCCATGTGGAAACCATGGCTGCCAAGGCGATTCTGTCCGGACAGTATACTGAGGGTGATACCCCGACGCTGGATGTACAGGACGGACAGCTGATCCTGCGATAATTCCGCCGCAAATTTTGCGTGTTCACATTTATTTAAGTTGTTATGTGCCTCGTTTCGCTTGCGAAGCGGGGCACATTATGATATGATGGATACTATTATCGGGGTACCGATTCCTTTCTGGGGATGAAGTACCATATTATTCTATTTATATGAAATGAAAGTTGAGGTTGATTTTTCCCCATGGGAGATGGCAGTAGTATTACGATACTGATTCCGCTGATTATTCTGGTGATCCTTTCCGCATTCTTTTCCGCATCTGAGACGGCATTCTCTTCTCTGAATCCGATTCGACTCAAGAGCCGTGCCGATGCTGGCGATGCTCGTGCTGTCCGCGTACTGCGTATTGCAGAACAATACGACAGCCTGCTGAGCACGATTCTGATTGGCAACAACATCGTAAACATCGGTGCTTCGTCTTTGGCAACGGTTTTCTTTGTGGGCTTGCTGGGCGGCATTTATGGTCCCCCGGTATCCACAGTGATTTTGACTGTTGTCATCCTGATTTTTGGTGAGATCAGTCCCAAAAGTCTGGCAAAAGAAATGCCGGAAACCTTCGCATTTGCCTTTGCACCGATTTTGCAGGTGCTGATGGTGCTGTTCCGCCCGCTGAACGCTGCGTTCGGCGCGTGGAAAAAGCTGCTACGCAAGTTCTTCCACAGCGAAGAAAGCGACGCCATCACCGAAGGCGAGCTGGTCACGATGGTCAGCGAAGCGGAAAAGGACGGCTCCCTGACTGGCCAGGAGAGCGAGTTGATTCGCAGTGCCATCGAATTTGATGACGTGGAAGTGCAGGATGTGCTGACCCCCCGTGTGGATGTGGTCGCTGTTCCGGACGATATCAGCGTCATTGAACTGGGCGAAATTTTTGCTGAGAATGGATATTCCCGCCTACCTGTCTATCACGACACCATCGACAACGTGATTGGTGTGCTGCACGAGAAAGATTACTTTACCGCGCTGCGCTCCGGTGTGATCGAAATGGACAAGCTGGTAGCCCCTGTAACCTATACCACAAAATCCACCCAGATTTCTCATTTGCTGCGCACCCTGCGTGAAAACAAGCAGCATCTGGCAATCGTTGTGGACGAATACGGTGGTACTTCCGGTATTATCACGCTGGAGGATATTCTGGAAGAGCTGGTTGGCGAAATCTGGGATGAGCATGACGACGCAGTCGTACAGGTTCGTCTTCAGTCTGACGGTACTTATCTGGTTTCCGGTGATGCCGGTATCGAAGATGTGGAAGAAGATCTTTCCATTGGGGAGCCGGAAGAAAACGACTCTGTCACGGTCAGCGGTCTGGTTCAGGAAAAGCTGGGTCGTCTGCCCAAGGTTGGCGATGCCTTCCAGTGGGGTAATTACGATGGTATCGTAACAAAAGCTGCACAGCGCCGTGTTTTGGAGGTTCGCCTTTCGCTGCGTACCGAAACCGAAGAAGGCAAGGACGGCAAAGAAAGCAAAGAATCCTAATAAACAGTTTTCTCTAATAACGTGAAAAAGGGCACGATGCAATGCATCGTGCCCTTTTTATTTACTTTTCCACTGAATCTGGCTATTTCAAATCAAAGCTTTCCGCCCGGCATTTTGCTGGCAGGCTCCCGCAAATCCAAATGGCAAATACAGTTGCGGAGCGGCAAAACCGTCGTAGACGGCACGGTAAAGCTGTCAACACCCATCCGCAGGAAATGTTCTGCCATGGTAGTATCCTCGCACAGCGCACCGGCAATGCCAACCGGGATACCGTGACGATGACCTGCTTTTATAGTTTCATAGATGGCACGCATGACCGCCGGGTGATACAAATCCGCATACGGAATATCCTGCATATTGCTTCGGTCCAGAATGCAAATGTACTGGGTCAAATCGTTGGTTCCAATCAGGAAGAAATCTGCTTCTTCTGCCAGTTCGTCTGCAATCCAGACAGCCGCAGGCGTTTCGATCAGAATACCAATTTGCAGTGTACCAACGGTTACCCCGTTTTCGATCATTTCCTGTCGGCAGGCTTCCACCAATTCTTTTGCGCGCTGCACTTCCTGCACGTTTGTGACCTCCGGCAGAATCAACCGCACATCACCCAGTGCTGCCGCACGCAGCATGGCACGAATCTGAACGCAGAATTCTTCCGCATTGGTCAGCGAACGGCGGATGCCGCGATAGAACAGATTGGTTTCTTTCTGGCAGGGGGACTGCAGATCCTGCAGCGGATTGGTTGCGCCCCAGTCTACGGTAGAAATCTGTACCGGACCATGCGGCATAGCCTGCACCAGCTCTTTATAAAATCTAAACTGGGTTTCCTCATCCGGTGCAACCGACTGCCCCACATAGAGATAATCCGACTGCACCTGACCGATACCGCCCGCATCGTTTTCCTTTGCGCTTTCCAAATCTTCCCGCTTGCCTACGCTCGCCCAGACTTCCACCCGGTGTCCGTCCAGCGTTTCGTTGGGGCAACCTTTCAGGCGATGTAAAAGTTTCTTGCGGTGGGCAATTTCCTGCTGAATCTGGCGATACTTAATCAAGGTATCCACATCCGGGTCTACAATCAGTTCCCCATGCAGACCATCCAGAATCGCAATATGTCCTTCCCATTCCGGATTAGTGTCTGTTACTGCAACCAGCGCCGGCAGCTCCATACTGCGCGCCAGAATTGAGGTATGGCTGATGGCACTGCCCAGACGAGTCACAAAACCCAGAACCTTCTTTTTATCCATCCGTACCGTTTCGGACGGTGAAAGCTCATCTGCTACAATGATGGCAGGCTCGCCCCATGCGGTTTCTTCCACACCACCCTGCAAAAGATAAATTACACCGCGCGCCATATCCATAATGTCATCCACACGGGCACGGATGTATTCATCCTCCACATCCGCAAAGCGATCTACCATTGCGTGTGCGGCACAGCGCACCGCATATTCCGCGTGCATATGGTGGGTCAGAATATTTTCCCGGATTGCTTCCACAAATTCCCGGTCATCCAGCATCAGCGCATGGACTTCAAATACTGCTGCGATTTCCGCACCAGCTTCTTCCAGCGCCTTTTCGTACAAGACACTCTGCTGCTCAATCGCCTGTTTGCGCGCTGCTTCCATGCGCTCCAGCTCCGCTTCGGGATCGGTACAAGGCGGTATCACATAACGGCGCGCCGGACGTTGATAAAAATGGAGCGGACCGATTGCTACGCCCGCCATTACACTGGTTCCCTGGCATTTACACATAGTCGTTCCTTTCTCTTTCCCTCTTTTACAAAAATCCCCCAACAGCCTGACCGGCTGCCGGGGGGCTTGCTGGCATTCAGGACTTGTCAAACATTTTCCGCCAGAAATTTCTGTACGGCAGCGATGCACTCGCTTTCGTCCGTACCTTCTGCCTGTATCGTAATGTTATCTCCCTGTTTAATGCCCAGTGCCATCAAATGCATCGGCGTTTTCAAGGTGCAGCTGCGATCCCCGTGCTGCACGATTACTGCACTATGATAAGCACTTGCAAGCCGCACCAACTGACCGGCGGGGCGGGCGTGCATTCCATATTGATCCTGAATTGTATAGGAGCACTGCTGCATGATTCCAACTTCCTTTCGCGATACCGGATGCCCGGCTTTTCTATCTGCCCTTATTATAAACATTCCCTCGCAAATTTTCCAGCCATACTTTTCTCAAAAAAACTGCGATTTTCTCGCCGTAATTACGCAAAAGAGCGATGCTCACGCATCGCTCTTTTGAAATGTGCTGCCATCAGTCCACCGGGAATCCATCTACCCCCGCGACGACCTCCGTATCCAGGCTGACCGGTGTTTCTTCTTCTGGCTGTGCTGCCGCTTCACTTTCTGTGTTTGCTTCATCTTCTGCCATAGTCTGCACCACATCCGACAAACCGCTCACATTGCCGGAAGGTTTCTCCAGCAGATAAGCGCCTACAACTTTTTGATTGCGCACCAGCAGAACGCCGTATACGCTCTGTCCGCCTGTTCCCAGAGACGGAATCTCTGTCAGCCATTTTTCCACGGTTTTGCCTTTGCACTCGGTCAGATCCTGCCCACTCTGGGACACGATTTTATTGAATGCCGCAAAGCTGTCGTCCCACTTGCGCGGCACCTTTACCTTATCAGCTGTCACATCGGTAGGATCTGTCTCCAGCCCAAACCCCATAAAATACGTTTGGATGTCCTGCGTAGAGGTAATGCTGGCACTGGCTGCCACGGATTTATGCGCATTTTTCCCCACCAGTTTTCCTGCCGCAGCCGCTGCAATCAGTACTACGCCGCACAGCGCCACTGCCCCTACCTTTTTCAGGCTTGCTTTTTGAATCGTAAGCATGAACATAGTCTATAGCCCCCTATTTTGCTGCCGGGCAGCGGGCAACGCCCACGCCGCCGCATTTTGATACAGCGTATGCGAACCGCACCGGCTTTAGCACTTTCTTTTGCACTGAATGAAAAATCATGGTAGAATGCAATCGAATAATTCCCGACTTTTCATCAAATCTTCATCAAAAGATGGTATGCTGAAATAAGAGTATTCTATTCCGAATGGAGGAGTTTCCTTATGGCTAAAATTTTGATCGTCGATGACGAACCGTTGATTCGCGAATTGATTCGAGAGCACGTTCAGTTTGCCGGTTTCTCCTGTGAAGAAGCCACCGACGGCAGCGCTGCACTTGCTATGCTGTCCACCGGCAACTTCGATCTGGTACTGCTGGATGTTATGATGCCTTTTATGGATGGTCTGACCTGTCTGCGGGAAATGCGCAGCCGCAAAATCATGACCCCGGTTATCATTCTGACCGCCCGCGGCGAAGAATATGACAAACTGGCTGGTCTGGAAGGCGGCGCAGACGACTATGTGGTCAAGCCTTTCTCCCCCCGCGAGCTGGTCGCCCGCATCAAAGCTGTGCTGAACCGCACAATGCCCCGCCCCGAACAGGATGCAGAACGCATGACCTTTGGGGATTTGACCATCGACACCGCCAGCCACACCGTTTTGGTGGAAGGCAACGAGGTCAGCCTGACCCCGAAGGAATTTGACCTGCTGGTCTTTTTAGCAACCAACAAGGGCATCGCCCTCAGCCGCGAAAAGATTCTGCAAAAGGTGTGGAACTACGACTACTTCGGCGAAGATCGCACCGTAGATACCCACGTCAAAATGCTGCGCAGCCACCTTGGCAACTGCCGCGATTATATTGTCACCGTCTGGGGTGTCGGCTACAAGTTCGACCCCGATAAAAGAAAGTGATAGACAATGAAAAAAAATTCCCCGCACGGTCCCATGCGGAAAGGCACTTCCGATAGACCCCATCGGGTACGCATTCGTACCCAGCTGCTCATTCTGCTGCTTGGTATGGCTGTTGCCATTCTGCTGCTGGTGTGGTTTCTTTCCGCAAATCTTTTGCAGCCCCGCTATAACCGTTTCATTCGGGATATGCTGGTCCGTCGGCTGGACCAGACTGTATCCCGCATGGATGAAGCACTGGAAAACGGCGTGGAGCTATCCCGCCGGGATATTGCCGGCTTGACCGTCAATGCCGAGTTCTGGGGCGAAATGAACAAGTCTCTGACCGACGGTTCTCTGGTATTGACCAATTGCTGTGTGGATATTTCGGATACGACCCTGCGCAGTGTGATGTACAGCGAAAACCTTTATCCCTGTCTTCTGCACGGTTCCAGCACCAATGTTTTCGGTCATAACACTTCCACCACCGACCGTGACAACGCGCTTGTGATGCGGATGCGTAACCTGTGTTTTGAGCAAGGTACGCTGTATCACATTACCGAAACCACCAGCGGCAGCCGCCAGATGGTGGTCGGGCGCACCACGAAAGACGGTCAGTACTGCGTTTTGATTTCCACCGGCCTTGCACAGGTCAATGAAGCCAGCAAGGTACTGGGCCTGCTTTTGCCGGGTATTGCAATCATGCTGATTCTGCCTGCACTGGCAATCGCATGGCTGTTCAGCCGCCACGTTACCCGCCCGCTGACCCAGCTGTCCAATGCAGCCAATCAGATGGCGCGCGGCGACTATGCCGTTCGCATTGTTGTCCCCGATACCCGTCAGGACGAATTTGGTCAGCTGTGCCGCGACTTTAACAACATGGCGGGTCAGGTGCAGCAGAGCGCACAGCTGCAGCGAGACATCCTTGCAAACGTATCTCACGACCTGCGCACTCCGCTGACCATCATTAAGGGTTACGCCGAAACCGTGCGCGACCTGACCGGTGATGACCGCACCCGCCGAGACGGACAGCTGAACATCATCATTCGGGAGAGCGACCGTTTGACCGCACTGGTAAACAGCGTTCTGGAATTGAGCAAGGTTTCCTCCGGCGCAGAAAAATGCGACATGATGCGGTTCAGCCTGTGTCAACTGTGCGAAGAGGTTGCGGACCGCTATACCGCTATGTGCCAGCAAAATCAGTGGCAGCTGCTTTTGGAACTGCCCGAAGATGACACACTGGATGTTATGGCTGACCCTGCCATGATTGAACGCGTCCTGCACAACTTGATGGGCAACGCTACCCACCATTTGGGCGAAGATGGTATTTTCATTTTGCGCGCTCATCGGGCAGATACCGGCATTCGGGTCGAAATCGAGGACCACGGCCCCGGTATCCCCGCATCGGAATTGCCCTATCTGTTTGACCGATACTATCGTTGCCGCAGCAATGCGGGTCGTCAGGGTACGGGATTGGGACTTTCCATTACCAAGGCAATTTTGCAGCAGCATAAAGCCCGATTCGGCGTGGATTCTACCGAAGGCAAAGGCAGTACGTTCTGGTTTGAATTGAAAGCTGCCCCCGCTATCCCGGTAAAGCAACTGGGAAAAGCCAAGAACAATACCAAGCAAAGCTAAATTTTTCCGGCATAAAGCAAAATCCCCGATGTGAAATCACATCGGGGATTTTTATATTTTACTGCTTTGTTGGATTGGTCTGACAGCTGCTGCCATTGCAGCAGCCGGAACAACCGGAGCAGCCACTGCATCCGCCCTCTTTCCGACGGCGCCACATCGCACGCACCGCAAAGAACACAATCACTACTAGTACCAGAATCACGATTACATCACCAGACACAACAGATTCCTCCTTAGGATTCGTGGGTCAGCTCTTTCTGTGCTTTCTTCTTTGCCTTGTCCGGCTGGTAACCCTTGCGCAGCAGCAGATACAGTAGTACGCCCAGTGCTGCCAGTGCCAGAATGGTGAAGATACCAAAGGTTGCTTCGCCGGTAAACAGACCTCCGATCTGGAACACGATCATGGAAATCGTGTAAGCAAACACGCACATATACGCAATGGTGAAAGCAGCCCACTTGCGCGAGTTCATCTCACGGCGGATTGCGCCAATCGTTGCCACGCACGGTGCGCACAGCAGGTTAAAAATCATAAAGCTGTATGCTGCCACAGCACCGAAATCCTGTGCGATCATGGGCCAGATTTCCTGACCGGACTGGCTCAGTTCGCCGCCGAAGTGGTAAACTGTGCCAAAGGTCATAACAACAGCTTCCTTTGCAATCAGACCGGTAAAGCTTGCGACGGTAGCTTTCCAAGCCATATCGCCGACCCAGCCCAGAGGTGCGAACAGCCATGCAATGCCGTTGCCCAGCATAGCCAGCAGGGACAGGTTACAATCGGTAACCATGTGGAAACCACCATTTGCAAAACCATAGTTTAGCAGGAACCACAGAATCATGGAAGCAACCAGAATCACGGTGCCGGCACGTTTGATAAAGTCCCAAACACGGTTCCAGGTAGCGCGTGCTACGTTGGTAACCGAAGGCATATGGTAAGCCGGCAGCTCCATAACAAAGGGAGCCGGATCACCGGCAAAGAGCCGGGTCTTTTTCATAATCAGACCGGTAACCACAACTGCGCCAATACCCACCATAAAAGCAGAAACGGCAACCAGCGGAGAGTTACCAAAGATTGCACCCGCAAACAAACCGATGATCGGCATCTTTGCGCTGCAGGGGATGAAACCCGTAGTCATAATGGTCATCTTGCGGTCACGGTCCTGGTCGATGGTACGGGTAGCCAGAACACCGGGCACGCTGCATCCAGTACCAACCAGCAGCGGAATAAAGCTCTTACCCGACAAACCGAACCGACGGAACGCACGGTCCATAATAAATGCCACACGGGACATATAACCGCAGTCTTCCAACAGGCTCAACAGCAGCATCAGCACTGCCAGCTGCGGAACAAAACCCAGAACTGCGCCTACGCCGCCCAGAATACCATCTACAATCAGGCTGTGCAGCCAACCGGATACACCCAGCGCCGACAGGATACTGTCGAAGAATCCCGGAACCCACTTGCCGAACAGCACATTGTTTGCCCAATCGGTACCTACCGTACCAATAGAAACCTTCCACGGACCCATGGCGATGGCGTACATCAGGAACATCAGAATCGCAAATACCGGCAAAGCCAGAATGCGGTTGGTAACGACCGCATCAATTTTATCCGAAGTGGTCAGCGTACCGGGTGCGTGCTTTTTCACAACGGCTTTTTTCACCACACCGGTAATGTACTCATAGCGCTGGTTGGTGATGATGCTTTCTGCATCATCGTCCATTTCCTTTTCGCAGTCTGCGATATGTTCCTCCAAGTGCATTTTCAGCGATTCGTCGAGCTGCAGTTCCTGCTGAATCTTTTCGTCACGCTCAAACAGCTTGATGGAGTACCAGCGCAGGAAACGCTGCTCTACTTTATCCTGAATGGACTCTTCAATATGTGCCAGCGCGTGTTCTACGCTGCCGGTAAACATATGCAGTTCTGCACCTGCACTGCCCTTGTGTGCTGCTACGATTGCAGCTTTGGCAGCTTCCATGTTGCCTTCGCCCTTCAGTGCGCTCATTTCTACTACCTGACAGCCCAGCAGCTCGCCCAGCTTTTTCAGGTCAATGCTGTCGCCGTTCTTGCGCACCAAGTCCATCATATTCACAGCGATAACCACCGGGATACCCAGCTCAATCAGCTGCGTGGTCAGGTACAGGTTACGCTCGATATTCGTGCCGTCCACAATGTCCAGAATCGCATCCGGTTTTTCGTTGACCAGATAGCGGCGGGTCACCACTTCTTCCAGCGTATAGGGGGACAAACTGTAAATACCGGGCAGGTCCTGAATGATTACATTCCGGCTGCCTTTTAGCTTACCTTCTTTCTTTTCTACCGTAACACCGGGCCAGTTGCCCACATACTGGTTCGAACCCGTCAAATCATTGAACAGCGTTGTTTTACCGCAGTTCGGGTTGCCCGCCAGCGCGATTTTGATATCTGCCATGGATTATCCTCTTTTCTCTTTTGTTCGCTTTGGCGGAATCAATCCTCCGTCAGTTCTACCATTTCTGCATCCGCCTTGCGCACGCTCAATTCATAGCCACGCAGATTCAGCTCCATCGGGTCGCCCAGAGGTGCTACTTTGCGCACCAGAATCTGAACACCCTTGGTGATACCCATATCCATAATACGGCGGCGCACCGGACCTTCTCCGGTAACGCGCGCAACCGTAACGGTCTGACCGACTTTTGCATCCTTTAATGTTTTCATATTTCCTCCTACGGCAGCGACCCCGCCGCCGATTTGTTAGCACCAACTAACTATTATTCGCAGTGTTAGTCTATCACCGTCCACCCCTGCTGTCAAGGAAAAACGCCGCCTGACTTGTCAAATTTTTTATAATATGTTACCCTATAAATAGTATCACTTGCTCGAAAAGGAGGAGCTGACCGTATGAAAATCCACCAATCCGCAGAGGATTATCTGGAAACCATTTTGAAATTAGAGGAACGCAACGGCTCCGTGCGCTCTGTTGATATTGCCGCCGAAATGGGTTTTTCCAAGCCCAGCGTCTGCCGTGCCATGAAACTGCTGCGCAACGACGCCTATATCGAAATGGAACCCAGTGGACAGATCAAACTGCTGGAAAAGGGTCGTGAAGTTGCACAGCGCATCTACAACCGTCACCAGGTACTTACGAATATGTTTATTCAGCTGGGCGTAGACCCTGAAGTCGCTGCCGAGGATGCCTGCAAGATCGAACACGATCTGAGCGAGGAGAGCTTCGATAAGCTGGTAGCCCATTTAACGCAGGACGAGCCGAAAAAAGACTAAGCGTTTCCTCTTTTTTCACAAACCGCATACACTATCTCATACATCAAAAAGGCAGGCAGAAGCACGATACTTCTGCCTGCCTTTTTGTATTCGATTTATGCTTTGTCATCATCCCGCTTGCAAAGCTTCGATTCATTGATACCATCCCGAACTGCCATCTTCACAACGCTATACAGGACATAAAAGATCAATGCCATGAAACCGACATATAATAAAATCGCCAAAGTTCCTCGCACTCCTTTCTAAGCTATGATTATATTACTGCTAATATAGCACAGTGAGCTATCCTTGAACAGCGATTCTTGCAAAAACAGAAAACGCCCGCACGTTACCGTGCGGGCGTTTTTTGGTGCGCCTGTGGGAACTCGAATCCCAGACCCTCTGATTAAAAGTCAGATGCTCTACCAACTGAGCTACAGGCACAAATCCTGCGGTTTATGAACCGCTCAGTAAGTGTATCATATTTCCCAGTCAGTTGCAAGTGTTTTTGCTTTTTTTCCAAATTTTAGCAGCTATTTTCTCTGGTTTGTCTGTATTCGACGCACAAAAAGGCAGCGCCCCACCAAAAGCGGAACGCTGCCTTTTCTGCGCATTATGCGCATTATTTTATAAAAATCAGTCGATGACCTTGGTAGCAACATCCATCAGGATCTGTGCCATGAAGTCATTCAGGCTCTTCACGCCGCCCTTTGCTTCATTACGAGCATTGACAGCCACAGAGCCAGCCTCCATTTCCTTGTCGCCAACAACCAGGATGTAGGGGGTCTTCTTCAGCTTAGCTTCACGCAGCTTGTACTGCATCTTTTCGCTGCGCGCGTCCACCGTGCTGCGGATGCCTGCATCCAGCAGCTTCTGGTTGATTTCAGCAGCATACTCGTGGGTGCGCTCGGTGATGGGCACAACCACAACCTGCGTGGGCATCAGCCAAGTGGGCAGAGCGCCTGCGTACTTCTCCAGCAGAGCAGCCAGAGTACGCTCGTAGCAGCCTACGCTGGTACGGTGGATGATGTAGGGCAGGTGGGGCTGTCCATCCTCACCGGTGTAGTACATATCAAAGCGCTTTGCCAGCAGCATATCGATCTGAATGGTAATCAGGGTATCTTCCTTGCCGTAGACGTTCTTCAGCTGAATGTCCAGCTTGGGGCCGTAGAAAGCAGCTTCGTCGATACCGACCTCGTACTTGACGCCCAGATGATCCAGAATCTTGCCCATGGAAGCCTGTGCAGCTTCCCACTGCTCTGCAGTACCCTCATACTTGTTGCCCGGGTTTGCGGGGTCCCACTGGCTGAAGCGGTAGGTAACATCCTGATCCAGACCCAGAGTCTTCAGGGTGTACTGGGTCAGCTCGAAGCACTGACGGAACTCGTCCTCCAGCTGGTCAGGGCGGACAATCAGGTGACCTTCGGAAATGGTGAACTGACGCACACGGGTCAGACCGTGCATCTCGCCGGAATCCTCGTTACGGAACAGCGTAGAGGTTTCACCCAGACGCATGGGCAGGTCACGATAGCTGCGCTTGCGGTTCAGGAAAACCTGATACTGGAACGGGCAGGTCATGGGACGCAGTGCAAAGCACTCCTTGTCCTCATCGTACGGATCGCCCAGAATGAACATACCATCCAGGTAGTGATCCCAGTGGCCGGAAATCTTGTAGAATTCGCGCTTTGCCATCAGGGGGGTCTTGGTCAGCAGATAGCCGCGAGCCTGCTCGGTATCCTCGATCCAGCGCTGCAGCAGCTGGATAACACGGCTGCCGTTGGGCAGCAGAACAGGCAGACCCTGACCGATGGTTTCAACAGTGGTGAAGTACTCCAGCTCACGACCGATCTTGTTGTGGTCACGGCTGCGCAGCTCTTCCAGTTTCTTGAAGTACTCGTCCATCATGCTTGCCTTGGGGAAGGTGATGCCGTAAACACGGGTCAGAGTATCATTCTCTGCATTGCCGCGCCAGTAAGCTGCGGTTGCCTGCGTCAGCTTGATGCCCTTCATGCCGCCGGTGCTCATCAGGTGAGGACCAGCGCACAGGTCGGTAAAGTCACCCTGCGTGTAGACGGTCAGATCCCAGCCCTTAGCTGCGTACTCTTCCAGCAGCTCCAGTTTGTAGGGCTGATCTGCAAAGATCTCACGGCCTTCTTCGACCGTGATGTGCTTTTTCTCGATGGGCAGGTCTGCCTTGACGATCTTCTTCATCTCAGCTTCGATAGCTGCGAAGTCATCGGGACCAAAAGCACGGGTATACTTCATATCATAGTAGAAGCCGTTTTCCAGTGCAGGTCCGATGCCGAAGTGAGTGCCCGGGAACAGGTGCTGAACAGCCTGTGCCAGGATGTGGCTTGCGGTGTGCCAGTAAGCGTGCTTGCCTGCTTCATCGTCGAAAGTCAAGATTTCCACAGAGCAATCCTCGTTCAGCTCGGTGCGCAGGTCTACGACCTCGCCGTTCACCTTTGCGCTGGTTGCATTGCGGTACAGACCCATGCTGATGGTCTTGGTCAGTTCTGCGACCGAGATACCGGCTTCGAACTGCTTGACTTCGCCTTTCAGATTTACGTTGATCATTGTGATGCTCCCTCCCCGCCAAAATGGCGGATATAAAAAGAAAATGCCCCACCCCGTCTAAACACTTACACGGGATGAAGCATTTGTAAAATCAAATGTTCCACGGTTCCACCCGAATTGCAGCACGCTTACAGCAGCTGCCCACTCGTTCCGGCTTTAACGGGCCAGCCCCGGCAGAGGTTCACCTCTGCGCTCTGCGGTGGTATCCAACTGATTCACTGTCAAACCGCTTGCATCACACGGCTAACCGCGGCGGTTCTCTCTGGTACAGTGCATTTCAGCGGCGTTGTCCGCATCGACGCTTTTGCGGGATATGGGAAAGACCCCTTTTGTATCCGGGTGTCTTCATGGTTCATGATAGTCCATATCCATTCTATTGTCAAGATTATTCTTGACATTCCGTCCCCTTTCTTTTACTATTAACAATAGCATATAAGATGCGGAAGCAGGGTTTTTCAGGCATTAACATTCGGGCACAGGCCTGTTTATAAGATATAAATCCGAATATTAACCAAACGTGGGATTTCTTCCCTAATTTTGTTATCCCTTTTGTAATTATAACTTATAAATATTACACTTTGTTGACGTCGCACCGCTGCGGAAGCATCTCCTCTATTATTCTAAATAACAAGGAGAGTGAACCCATACCATGACGATTCCCATTTGGGCTGTCGTTCTGATTGCACTTGCTTCTTTCGCAGTCGGTGCCGTTGTTCTTTATACGGTATTCCAGAACAAACAGCGCGACGCGATCGAAACCATCGCACACGCTGATGACGAAGCAAAGCGCATCGTAAACGACGCAATCCGTACCGCTGACCAGAAGCGCAAGGAAGCTATCGTAGAAGCCAAGGACGAAGTCTATAAGCTGAAAGCAGAAGCTGACAAAGAAATCAAAGAGCGCCGCGCAGAGCTGTCCCGCCAGGAAAACCGCATTGACCAGAAGGAAACTACCCTGGACAAGAAGGTTGAGGCTCTGGAAAAGAAGGAAGAAGACCTGAAGCAGCGCACTGCACTGGTTGACGCCCGCCTGGACGAGCTGGAGCAGATCAAGATTCGTGAGAACGAAAAGCTGGAAACGCTGGCTGGTCTGTCTCAGGAAGATGCAAAGGAACTTCTGCTGCATCGCGTAGACGAAGAGCTGCACCACGAAAAGGCAATCCGCGTCGCCGCTTACGAAACCAACATGAAGGACGAATGCGACGCCATTGCAAAGCAGTTGATTGGTCAGGCAATCAGCCGTTGTGCTGCTGACCACTCCAGCGAGACCACTGTTTCTGTCGTCTCCCTGCCCAGCGACGAAATGAAGGGTCGTATCATCGGTCGTGAAGGCCGCAACATTCGTGCTCTGGAAACCGCAACCGGTGTGGATCTGATCATCGACGATACCCCGGAAGCCATTACCCTGTCCAGCTTCGACCAGACCCGCCGCGAGGTTGCTCGCATGACGCTGGAGCGTCTGATTGCCGATGGTCGTATCCATCCGGCACGCATCGAGGAAACGGTGGAGAAGTGCCGCCGCGAGCTGGAAATGCAGATGAAGCGCGAAGGCGACAAGGCTGTTATGGAGCTGGGTATCCACGGTCTGCACCCCGATCTGGTCAAACTGATTGGTCGTCTGAAGTACCGCACCAGCTTCGGTCAGAATGCACTGAACCACTCCATGGAAGTTGCATGGATTTCCGGTCTGTTGGCTGGCGAGCTGGGTCTGAATGTACCGCAGGCACGCCGCGCAGGTTTGCTGCATGATATCGGCAAGGCTCTGGACCACGAGATCGAAGGCAGCCATGTACAGATCGGCGTAGATATCTGCCGCAAGTACAAGGAAAGCCCCGCTGTCATCCATGCTGTTGAGGCACACCACGGCGACGTAGAGCCCAAGACTCCGCTGGCATTCATCGTACAGGCTGCTGACGCAATCAGCGCTGCACGCCCCGGCGCACGCCGTGAAAACGTGGAGAACTATATCAAGCGTCTGGAAAATCTGGAAGAAATCTCCTCCAGCTTCGAAGGTGTTGAGCAGGCATTTGCTGTTCAGGCAGGCCGTGAAGTTCGCATCATGGTCCAGCCTGACAAGATCGGTGACGATCAGGTCATTCTGCTGGCTCGTGCCATTGCAAAGAAAATCGAGGACACGCTGGACTACCCCGGTCAGATCAAGGTCAGCGTAATCCGCGAAAGCCGTGCTACCGAGTACGCAAAGTAATTTCTCCTTTCCGGATGCGGCTGGAACCGCACAAGTACAGTTGCACAATTTTCGGAGAAATCTTTCATCAAATCGATAAAAAAAGCGCCGTTTGTTTCAAAACAAGCGGCGCTTTTTTGTTAGCTTTGTTCCTTGTCGTGCGGGTCTTTTCGGGCTACAATAATAGGCATAAGAACGTTTGTTCACAAAAGAAAACAAGGGGTGTAGCATTGTATGAGAATGAACATGGTTAAGCTTCCTACAAAAAAGGGTAATCTCTGTCTGCGCGTTGCACAGGGACATTTTGCTACCAACCACAGCCACATCAATTACTACATTGATGTGACCACGCAGAAAGCCCGTTTGTCTGAGGCGCAGGCTGTTGCGCAGGAGCTGGTTGCTGTTTACCGCAGCAATACCATTGTCGACACGATTCTGTGTCTGGATGGCACGCAGGTCATCGGTACCTGTCTGGCAAATGAGCTGACCAAGAGCGGCTTTACCAACCTGAACGCCCACCAGACTATTTATGTAGTTACTCCGGAATACACCTCCGGCAGCCAGATTATTTTCCGAGATAATATCTCCCCCACCATCAGCGGCAAGCACGTTTTGATTCTGGCTGCAACTGTCACTACCGGTTACACCATCCAGTCGGCTATTGAGGCGGTCAATTACTACGGCGGCACGGTTGCGGGTCTGTCTGCCATTTACTCTACCATGGATGATTTCGCAGGATTCCCCATCACTTCGATTTTTAATCCCAGTGACCTGTCCGGTTATGCCAGCTACGAAAGCAAGGATTGTCCTTGGTGCAAGAAGGGTGAGCACATCGACGCACTGGTGAACAGCTTCGGTTATTCCGCTTTGTAATGTGCGAATGCATCCAAATCTTTGATACCTATCCGCAGCAGTAAGGAATGCGACTGCTGTATGAAAAAGGAGCCCCCGACAACTTGTCGGGGGCTCCTTTTTATTTGCTTTTCGGTCAGGACTGGCAGCCCAGATCGTCCCAGTCGCAGAAATCTGCCGGGTCACACAGCTTGCTCACATCAATTTTGCCATCTTCTGTACGAGGCGTTTCGATGGGCTTTGCCATAACCGGGTTGGGGTTGGGTCGATCCTCACCCACCGGTTCCGGTACAGCGCAGTAAACCGTTTTTTCCTGTTCCGGCTGCTGCGGTGCTTCTTCCGGGTCGGTTTCGGGAGCAGTACGAATCATCTCGTCGATTTTGTCCTGCTGCTTCTGCATCAGCTTGTCTACAAAAACAACTGCGGCACCGGCAGCAGCGACCGCTGCAACCGTACCTGCAATTTTCCAGATCAAATTCTGCATGATAACAGACTCCTTTCCGTTTTGTCCTTCATCAATAGAAGGTCACATAATCCTCCACGCCTTCCGGCTTTTCTGCCGGCTCGACGGAAAGTGCCTTCAGTACAACGCCCTTTTCACCATAAATCTTATGGAACTTGTGCTGAATCTTTGCGGTAATGCGAATCCAGTCACGCTGCTTGAGGGTGTTTGCCTTGTCATATTCGCAGGGGAAGCCCACGAACTCAATATCCTGCACGCAGCAGGTCATTGCAAAACGACCCGGCACAAAGGAATTGGGACCAGCCAGATCAGAATGGCATACCTGTGCCAGATAGCGCACGGTCTTACCGTCATACTTTGCAGGCTCGTCCTGGCAATCCATATACCAGATACCGAAGTCCTTGTCGCCGACTTCAATCACCGGCGCGTCAATGTCAAACGGCAGCGGATCGGGAATATCGTCGTAAGCCACAGAGCCGTCTGCAAATTCATAAGCGATGTCGCAGCTGCGGGATGCCTGACGCACCAGCTGGTGCAGCTCCATATGTGCTTCGTCGCTGTTGACAGCCTCGGCACGGTTGAACACAATCAGCTCGCTGCCTGCCAGCTTATCCAGCATCAGGCTGCGCATTGCATTATCGCGTGCATGGGTCAGTGCGGTCTTGCCGTCAGCGGTTGCGATAACCTGATAGACAATCCAGTTTTCGGGCATAGCCTGTGCCAGATCGTTCATCAGCCACATACCGTTGTACTCAATGACAACACGGCCTGCGTCAGACTCTTTTGCCAGACGAGCCAGATTCTCCGGGTTCAGCTCGCTCTTATCCTCCAGCACAGCAACGGTAGTGCCGGAGAAAGCGAACTTGCTCTCGTCATATTCTACTTCGCCCTCTTCGCAAACCAGCAGCAGGGTTTTGTCGCCGGAATCGAACTGGGGATCTTCAAATGTTTCCTGAATAAAACTGGTCTTGCCGGACTCCAAAAAGCCGACAAACAGGTAAACCGGAAGTTCTTTTGCCATGGTGTATCTCCTTTTATGCTTATACGCCAAACAGAGCAGCTACGCCGTTTTCATCCAGCTGAGAGCCGATGACAACCAGCTTGCCGGTCACGTCGGGGCTGCGATGACGAATTTCTGCCTCGCCGGGAACAAAGTCAAACTCCAGCCAGCCATCGGGACCGTCTACGATGCCCTTGCTGCGCAGGATGGTGCCGTACTTGCCACTGTCCAGTGCGTCCAGTGCCGCACGCAGGTCAGCTTCGCTGTACTTCTTAGCAGTTTCTACGCCCCAGCTGGTGAACACTTCATCTGCATGGTGGTGATGATGGTGGTCATGGCAGCCACAGGTGCAGTGCTCGTCATGCTCATGATGATGTTCGTGCTCGTGGTCATGGCAGTGGCACTCTTCGTCGTGATCGTGATGATGCTCATGCTCGTGGTCGTGGCAGTGGCACTCTTCATCATGGTCGTGATGATGCTCGTGGTCGTGGTGATGTGCGTGCTCGTTGGCTTCTTCAGCCAGCTTGCGCAGCTCTGCCACAAAGTCGTCACGGCTTTCCATTGCGGAAACGATCTGTGCGCCTTCCAGAGAATCCCAAGGAGTCGTGATGATGGTTGCGTCCGGATTCTTCTCCTTGATCATCTCGACAGCCTTTGCGACCTTCTCCTCAGAGATGGACTGGGTACGGCTCAGGATGATGCAGCTTGCGTGGCTGATCTGGTCATCGTAGAACTCACCGAAGTTCTTCATATACATCTTGACCTTGCCAGCGTCTGCAACGGTAACAAAGCTGTTCAGCTGCAGGGGCAGCTCGTCAGCCACAGCCTCAACGGCACGGGTAACGTCGCTCAGCTTGCCAACGCCCGAGGGCTCAATCAGGACACGGTCGGGGTGATACTGTTCGATGACCTGCTTCAGAGCTTCACGGAAATCGCCCACCAGGCTGCAGCAAATGCAACCGGAGTTCAGCTCGTTGATCTGCACGCCAGCTTCCTTCAGGAAACCGCCGTCGATGCCGATTTCGCCGAATTCGTTTTCAATCAGAACGATCTGCTGACCTGCGAATGCTTCGCGGATCAGCTTCTTGATCAGCGTAGTTTTACCTGCGCCGAGAAATCCGGAAAAAATATCAATTTTAGTCATATCTTTCAGCCTTTCTGTTTTGTTTGCTGTTGTATTGTTTGTCCAGAGCCGTAAATGACGGCCCTAACATAAAATTATAGCACAATTTGCCGTGCGTTTGCCAGCATTTCTACAGTTTTCCCTGCTAAGAAGAGTATAACCGGGTTTTATCATAAAATAAAAAACAATCTGTAACTTTTTCTTGGTTTGAACGCGTTTGCAATCCCCCGCCGGGAATGCTAAAATAAACTGTAATATTGTACCTATCCGATACAATTTTAATTTCTGTATCTTCATTCAAATCATAATAAAGGAGCGTTTTTTATGAAACCTGTTTCGGAACGTTTGGCAGACCTGCGTGCCGCTATGGCACAGGCAGGCTGCGATGCTTACATCATGCCCAGCAGTGACCCCCACTCCAGCGAATATGCACCCGCACACTACACCGCATGGGAATATTTCTCTGGTTTTTCCTGCGAGAACTCCAATCTGGTTGTGACCGCAGACGAAGCTGCCATGTGGGTAGACGGTCGTTTCTTTGGTGCAGCGGACGCAGCACTGGCTGGCACCGGTATTGCTTCCATGCACATGGGTGTTAAGGGTGTACCCACGGTAGACGAGTGGCTGGCTGAAAAGCTGACTGCAGGTAAGGTTCTGGGCTATGCTGCCGAGACCATGCCGGTTGCACAGTATCGCGCACTGGCTACTGTCTGTGAAAAAGCAGGCGCAACGCTGTCCGACCTGCCTTTGGTAGATCAAGCATGGACTGAAGACCGCCCTGCACTGCCCACCAGCCCGGCATGGATTCTGAACACCGTTTACGCCGGTAAGGCTCCCGCAGAAAAGCTGGCTCAGCTGCGTGCTTCTCTGAACGAGCAGGGCTGCACTGCAATTCTGGTCACCAAGCTGGACAGCGTTGCATGGCTGCTGAACCTGCGTGCTGCTGACGTGGACAACACCCCCTACGCACTAGCATTCTGCTATGTGGACCAGAACAACGCAGTACTGTTCACCGATACCAGTCGCTTGTCTCCGGACGCAATGGCACAGCTGGCACAGGCTGGCGTTGCCGTAGACGCTTACACCCGTATGCCTGCTTATCTGGCAGCCGGTACTACCGCACAGACCGTGCTGGTTGACCCGGTCAGCCTGAATGCTGCACTGGACAATGCACTGCGCGGCAACGCACTGTACACGGTTGTGGAGGGTGCAGACCCCATCGCTATGATGAAGGCAGTGAAGAATGAAACCGAGCTGAACTGCACCCGTGCTGCCCATCTGGTGGACGGTGCCGCTATGGTTCGTGCACAGATGGAGATGGAGCAGCGTGTGGCCGCTGGTGAAGCCCTGCGTGAAACCGATATCGACACCATCCTGCACAAATATCGCAGCAGCGCAGAAAAGTTTATCACCGAAAGCTTCCCCACCATTGCTGCATGGGGTTCCAATGCTGCTATGATGCACTACGCACCGCAGGTGGGTGCAGACGCTGCACTGGAAAAGAACGGTTTTCTGCTGGTGGACAGCGGCGCTACCTACTATGACGGCACCACTGACATCACCCGCACCTACGCATTTGGTCACCTGACTGAGGAAGAAAAGCTGGCTTACACCCGTGTACTGCGCTGCCATATCGACATTGCAATGGCTGTCTGGCGCGAGGGCGCAACCGGCGGCGAGCTGGATATGATTTCCCGTCAGCCGCTGTGGCGTCATATGCTGGACTATCGCTGCGGTACCGGTCACGGTGTTTCTCACGTTGGTGCTGTCCACGAAGGTCCCCAGAGCCTGCGTCCCCACAATAACATTGTGTTCGTACCCGGCATGGTCATCACGGACGAGCCCGGCATCTACGAAGAAGGTCACATGGGTATCCGCATCGAAAACGAGCTGATCTGTGTTGAAGCTGGCGAAAGCGAATACGGCAAATTCCTGCGCTTTGAGCCGCTGACCTATGTACCCATCGACACTTCCTGCGTACTGGTCGACGAGCTGACCCGTGAGGAAAAGCAGTGGCTGAACGACTACCATGCACAGGTGCTGGCAAAGCTGCGTCCCCTGCTGAACGAGGGCGAAGCTGCTTGGCTGGCTGCTAAGTGCGCTGCAATCTAATCTGCTGTCCGCACCTGCATTCTGGGAAAGGAGCTCTCTATGGAGCGCATCCGATATCTTCTGGTACCAGTCATCATCCCGCTGATACCGCTTTTAGGGTTGTTTTTTACCCCGCAAACACAGCGCCGACGCCGCTTTATCACCGGCGGGCTGCTGTTTACGATTGTTTTCGCTTTTCTGGGGATGGGGCTGCAAGGCTCTGTAAAGCCAGCTTCTGTGGGATGGCTGGAATTTAGTTTGCAGAGCACACCGCTTGGCGGGGTATTTTCTCTCTCCATGGCGGTCCTGCTGTGCCTGACCGGAATCTTCGGCTTTGAAGTTCTGGACGGCAAAGAGCGAAATTACTATATTGCTTTTCTGACCGTATGTATCGCTGTACAGGCAGTTGCTTGTATGGGCAGCCTGCCGCTGTTCTTGGCGGCATGGCTGGCTGGCGCAATCGCCTGCGATGCGCTGGTAAAGCGCAATCCCAAAGGGCTGCGTTTTTACCGCATCGGTACCGCCATCAGTGGTGCGTTGCTGGTAGTTGGTACCGCACTGGCTATCAGCCAGCGTACTGCACTGACCTTCCTGCCGCATACGGTAAAAACCGACATTGCCTTGCCGGCTGCGCTGCTTGTTGCAGGCTTTGCGCTGCATACGCTGGTTTGTCAGCTGACGCCTGCTGCTGCCCCCACGTCTGTTGTCCTGTATGTGGGCATGGGCAGTGTAGGACTGTTTGGCGTGATACAAACTATCTACTATCTGTTTGGAATTTCGGCACTGGAAGGCACTTTCCTGCAAAGCTGGCTTCCCCCGGTGTTTTTGCTGATTGCCTTTGCCGCGGGTCTGCTGGCACTGCGCAGCCAGAATCTGACTCAGCGGCTGGGCTGCCTTGCGGCAAGCCAAAGCGGCATTATTCTCTTTGGCTTGTGTGCGCTGCAAAAAGAGCTGTTCATCGGTGCGGCTCTGCTGCTTGTGCTGGGTGATATTTGCATGACTGCTTTGCTTTTGTGCAGCAGCGCATTCCGCTACACCCAAGGCAAGACTCTGGTTTCTCAGCTGGAGGGTATCGGTCGGCAAATGCCGCTTGCTCTGTTCTGTTTTGGCTGTGCTGCATTTGGTCTGGTAGGTCTGCCGCCTTTTGCCGGCAGCGTTTCCCGCTGGCATTTGGCGTGCGGCGCATTGTCCGGTTTGGACTGGGGTATCTTTGCTGTGCTGGCGCTGCTGCTTTTGGCAGCATTGACTGCACTTTCTCTGCTGAAGCCTTTGAATCAGGGTTTTTTCCCCGGCCGCGAATACGAGACTGATACCAAACTGCACTATGGTGCCTGTGTGGGCGTTCCGATTGCCATTCTTGCCGCAGTTCTGCTGTTTATGGGGCTTTTCCCCATTCACCTGCTGCAGCTGGTGCAAACGGCAGCCTGCCTGTTCGGTTAAGGAGGTGCCACTGTGGATTTTATTAAAATGCTGAGCGGCACCCCCGGCGCCGCAAAACTGCTTTTGCTTCTTTTAATGGTTCCTGTGATCGGCAGTCTGGGGGTCTGGGGGATCAGCCTGTACGGACAAACCATCCCCGGCAATGGCTGGCGTGATCGACGGGATGCTATCATCTGGACCTGCTGCAGCCTGACTCTTTTGGGTGTGCTGGCTTTGCGCCCCTACTGGGGTACTGAATTTATTTTGCTGGGTTCCGGCGGCGTGGGCTACAGTTTCGGTATCGACGGACTGCGCTATGTGCTGGCTGCGCTGGTGTCTACCTTATGGCTGCTTTCCAGCCTGTTCAGTCGGTGGTATCTTGCCCAATCCAGCCACAAGATGCGCTATTATTTCTTCTTTTTGCTGGGTGAAAACGGCATCCTGTGCGTGTTGTTCTCTGCTGATTTGTACACGCTGCTGACGGGCTTTGTGGTGCTGAATCTGGCGTGCTGGGTACTTACCGGTCACCGGGAAAGCGAAGCGGCTCGCATGGCAGGTACGCGCGCTTTGATCGGCGCTGTTGCGGGTGGTTTGTGCGCACTGCTGGGCATCCTGCTGCTGACCAATCTGCTGGGCACAGTACGTTTCTCCGCGCTGCGTGTGCTAGGCTATACCTGCAAAAATCGTGAGCTTTTGTATTTAGGCGGTTTCTTGGTCCTGATTGGTATTTCCATCAGCTGCGCCGTTTGGCCGCTGCCGAAGCGAATGCCCAGCGCCACCTTTGCCCCCGGCCCTGCCGCTGCGCTGCTGGCTGGTGCGGTCACGGTAGCTTGGATGTTTTCCGCTATGGTGCTCAGCGGGCTTTTGTTCTGGTGGGATAGTCTCTGGGGCTTTTTCCTTGCCGGATTGGGTATTTTTATGACCGTAAGCGGTGCAGTTTCTGCCGCTTTCCACACCAATCTCAAGAAAACCCTGACAATGCTTTCCGTCAGCCAAACTGGTCTGATCCTGCTGACGCTGGGTCTGAACTGTCTTTTGGCAGATAAAAACCACCTTGCCGCAGAAGCAGTTGTGCTGCAATGCCTGCATCACGGTTTGTGTCAGATGGTGCTGTTTTTGTGTGCTGGTACGATTTGCCTGCATCAGCCCGACCTGTCTTTGTCCTCCTTGTGTGGTTTTGGTCGTGGCAAAAAGGCATTGTTTGCCGGCTTTGCGCTGGCGGGTGCATCCCTTTGCGGTGTGCCGCTGTTCTTCGGTTCCATCAATCTGACTCTGCTGCAAAAAGCACTGCACAGCTTTATCATCACTCTGCCCGCCGATGGATACGGCATCCAGACTTTCCAGCTGATTTCCTGGCTGGTGATTTTCAGCTGCGGTGCAAGCGTTGCTGCGATAATCAAACTACTGGTTTGCCTGTTCGGCAAGCGCAACGCCGACCCCGCTTTGCAGGCACGCTACGATGCACTGAATGAGCGTGGTTTGTCCAAACTGGTACAAGTTTTGCTGGTATGTTCCGGCGTGGTACTGCTGCTGGCTGGTCTGACAGCACCCTACACGCTGCGGCAGATCGCTTACAACTGCGTAGGCTTCTTCAGTACTTTGCTGAGCGGTCCGCTTACCGCGTTTGAAGTGCTGCCGTTTGTACTGGCTGGGTTGTATCTGGTCATTGGCGGACTTTTGTATTTGCTGTTTTTGCACAGACCGCTGAAAAAGATGGCAGAACCCAAGCCCAAAAACGATGAATCCTCTTGCTGATTCACGCATCATTCTATGAAAAAAACGCACGGTTTGAACCGTGCGTTTTTTCTTTTTCCTGCTACAAATCCTACATCTGATATTCCCGGAAACTATCAGCAAAGTGCCTCTCTGCGCCATATAAAAATCGTCTGTTCCTCTAATTGACAAACAATTATCATAATCCTATACTGAAATTAGTATGGTCTGTGCGCATCTGTGTGCGCTATTTTATAAGGGAGGTAATTATCATGGTAAATCGTTTTGTTCTGAATGCAATTTCTTATCACGGCAAAGGTGCAATCAAGGAAATCCCCGGTCTGGTTGCTGCAAAGGGTCTGAAAAAGGCTTTCATTGCTACCGACCCAGATCTGCTCAAGTTCGGTGTTGCGAAAAAGGTAACCGATCTGCTGGATGAGGCAGGCATGGCCTACGAAATCTACTCCGATATTAAGCCTAACCCCACCATCGAGAACGTACAGTCCGGCGTTGCTGCTTACAAGGCATCCGGTGCCGACTACATGATCGCAATCGGCGGCGGTTCCTCTATGGATACCGGCAAGGCAATCGGCATTATTGTCAACAACCCCGAATTTGCTGACGTGCGCAGCCTGGAGGGCGTTGCACCCACCAAGAACCGCACCGTTTACACCATTGCTGTTCCCACTACTGCAGGTACCGCTGCAGAAGCAACCATCAACTACGTTATTACTGACGTGGAGCGCAAGCGCAAGTTCGTCTGCGTGGACACCAATGATATTCCCGATATCGCTATCGTTGACCCGGATATGATGGCTTCCATGCCCAAGGGTCTGACTGCTTCCACCGGTATGGATGCTCTGACCCACGCAATCGAAGGCTACACCACCAAGGCTGCTTGGGATTTGGCTGACTGCCTGAATCTGGAAGCAATCCGCCTGATTTCCAAGAGCCTGCGCGGCGCTGTGGAAAACGATCCGGACGGCCGCGAAGGCATGGCTCTGGGTCAGTTCGTCACCGGCATGGCATTCTCCAATGTTGGCTTGGGTATTGCACACTCCATGGCACATACTCTGGGCGCTGTATACGATACTCCCCATGGTGTTGCTTGCGCAATGATGCTGCCCATCGTTATGGAATACAACGCAGAGACCACCGGCGATAAGTTCAAGCACATTGCTGAGGCTATGGGCGTGGACACCACCGGTATGGATCAGGAAACCTACCGCAAAGCTGCGATCGATGCAGTCCGCCAGCTGAGCGTAGATGTGGGTATTCCCACCAAGCTGCCCGCTCTGAAGGAAGAAGACCTGCAGTTCCTGGCTGAATCCGCTTATGCAGACGCTTGCCGTCCCGGCAACCCCAAGGATACCAGCGTTGAGGATCTGAAGGATCTGTTCCGCAAGCTGATGTAAAAATTTTTTCTTGTGGTATCTATGCCATAACGAATGAATCAAAAAGCCCCCTGCAGCAGGAAACTGTGCAGGGGGCTTTTGTAATGAGTTTCCATTTATTCACCGCTTTTCACACCCCCTTTTTTGTGGAATGTTGAAAACTCGGTGGAAAGAGTGGAAACCTTCTATATTTAGTGGTTAGCAGCTGCTTATCTTCGCAAATATTGGTTTTGTTTCCCTGTGCCGATTGTGGAAAAGCTCGGATTCTGTAGGTTCCTCTTGTCTTTTTACACAGAAAACGGTAGGATAAAAGCAAATCATGACTAAAATGGGTGGTTTTCTTCACCCGGTAAGGAATAAGAATGAAACGACTTGTAATCGGCATACTGGCCCATGTAGACGCCGGAAAAACCACCCTTTCGGAGGCTTTTCTCTACCAGTCGGGTACACTGCGCAGTCTGGGGCGTGTGGATAAAGGCAGTACCTTTTTGGATACCGATGCCCGCGAGCGCGCCCGCGGCATTACGATTTTTTCCCAGCCCGCTGTGCTGGAGCGTCCCAATGGCACACTGACTTTGTTGGATACTCCCGGCCATGTGGACTTTTCTGCTGAAATGGAGCGAACGCTGCAAGTGCTGGACTATGCGGTATTGGTCATCAGCGGTGTAGACGGCGTTCAGCCCCACACCGAAACCCTCTGGACGCTGCTACAACGCTACAATGTGCCTACTTTTATTTTTGTCAACAAGATGGACCTGCCTGGTCCCGGTCGAGAAGCGATTCTGGAAGATTTGCACAAGCGGCTCAGCCCTGCCTGTGTGGATGTTTCGGAGGATATTTCTGCGGATGCGCGCAGCGAGGCTTTCGCGCTGTGCGACGAAGCCTTGATGGACGGTTATCTGGAAACCGGTTCTGTACCGGACAATGCCATTGCGGATGCAGTACGCCGCCGGGGTGTGTTCCCCTGCTGGTTTGGTTCTGCGCTGCGTTTGCAAGGTGTGGATGCCATTCTGGACGGACTGGACCGCTACACCCAAACGCCCGCTGTTGGCAATGAATTTGCTGCATCAGTCTATAAAATCAGTTCCGGAGAAAACGGTCAGCGCCTGACTTGGATGAAAATTACCGGCGGCAGCTTAAAAAGCAAAACCATGCTGCGCTCCCGCCCGAAAGATGCAGTCCAGTGGGAAGAAAAAGCCGACCAGCTGCGTCTGTATTCCGGTGCAAAGTTCACCCCCATTCCGGAGGCTTTCCCCGGTCAGGTAGTGGCGGTAACCGGTCTGACGAAAACCTTTGCCGGACAAGCACTGGGCGCACAAGCTGACCCCATCAGCCCCAGTCTGGAACCGGTACTCACCTATCGGGTAGATTTACCCGCCGGAACGGATGCGCACACTGCACTGACCCAGCTGCGCACTCTGGCTGAAGAAGACCCTCAGCTTCATGTTCTGTGGGACGAAAATCTGGGCGAAATCCATATGCAGCTGATGGGCGAAGTGCAGCTGGAAATTCTGGAAAACCTGATTGCCGAGCGGTTCGGTCTGGCGGTACAGTTCAGTCAGGGCGGCATCTTATATAAAGAAACCATCGCTGCCCCCATGGAAGGTGTCGGTCACTATGAACCGCTGCGTCACTATGCAGAAGTCCATCTGCTTTTGGAACCGGGCGAACGCGGCAGCGGTCTGGTATTCGGCACCAAATGCCGTGAGGATGCACTGGACCGAAACTGGCAGCGATTGATTCTGACCCATCTGGCAGAAAAACAACACCGCGGCGTTTTGATTGGTGCTCCTCTGACCGATGTAAAAATCACCCTGCTGGGCGGTCGCGCCCATGCAAAACACACCGACGGCGGTGACTTCCGCCAAGCGACTTATCGGGCGGTGCGTCAGGGTCTGCGCAGCACAGAAAGCGTCCTGCTGGAACCTTGGTATCATTTCCGTCTGGAGGTGCCTGTTGACAATGTAGGTCGTGCTATGACCGACATTCAGCGCATGGGCGGCAGCTTTGAACCGCCCATACCTTTGCAAGATATGGTGCTACTGACCGGTTCCGCACCGGTCAGTGAGATGCGCCCCTATCAGCAGGAAGTCACCAGCTACACCCGTGGTCGTGGTCGACTGTCCTGTGCGGTATCCGGTTATCAGCCCTGCCACGATGCGGATGCTGTGATTGCTGCGGTGGATTATGATCCCGACCGGGATTTGTCCGACCCTGCCGATTCTGTTTTTTGTGGTCACGGCGCCGGCTATACGGTCAAATGGAATCAGGTGCGGGAGCATATGCATGTGGATACCGGCTGGGGTAAGCCCGAACCGGAACTGGACACCATTGATGTTCCTGCCCGCCGGGTACAGCGTTACGCTGGTACGTTAGCAGAAGATAAAGAGCTTTTGGCGCTGTTTGAGCAAACCTATGGTCCTATTAAGCGTGACCCCCGCAAAGCCTTCCGCAAACCGCCGGAACCCGCTGTCAGTGCAAAACCTGCTGAACCCATCCCGCAGGGACCGGAATATCTTTTGGTGGACGGTTACAACGTACTGCACGCATGGCCGGAATTTGCGGATATGCTGGAGGAGAATCTGGACGGCGCACGACATCGCCTGATGGATATTCTGTGCAATTATCAGGGCTACCGCAAATGTCAGGTCATTCTGGTATTCGACGCCTACAAAGTAAAAAACAATCCCGGCAAAGTGGAGCAGTACCACAACATCAGTGTGGTATACACCAAGGAAGCCGAGACTGCGGATATGTATATCGAAAAGGTGACACACCAAATCGGTCGCAAACATCGGGTGCGTGTGGTCACCAGCGACGGTATGGAACAGCTCATCATTCTGGGTCAGGGCGGTCTGCGTGTATCCTGCCGTATGTTCAAGGAGGAAGTGGACGCTGTGGAAAAAGCCATCCGCGCTTATCTGGAACAGTGATTCACTGCGTGTCGTCTGTATCGTTTTTTTGCAGATACAGCGGCGGTTCCTCCTCCGCTAAAAAGGCAGCTTCTGCCTCCTGCTGGGCGATTTCCAGCAAACGCCGTGCTTGCTCGGTACGGCGAAACAGCTGATAGTACAGGCTTTTATAATCCGGCACAGACGCTGCCCCCTTTCTCATTTTGTTTTCAGTGTGCCCCATTGGCGGCGATTTATCCCGCCGCGGGCAGAAAGGATTTTTATGGATATTCCTCGTCAAACGCTCGCCGGTCTGATTTTAGGCGGTGTCGGGCTGTTGTTTGTTTTTCTGGGCGGTGCGCCTGTCAGTGTGGCTCTGAGTATCGTGGGTGTTATTCTGACTGTTCAGGGCTGGCAGTCCGGCGGTGGAAAATTGTGGTGTATGCTCAGCTTTGGTCTGAACGGTCTTTGCCTCGTGCTGGGACTTCTGTTCAGCCTGATTGGCGGATTGTTCCACTGGATTTTCTAAACAGAAAAGCACCGCGGAAGCTGATTGCTTCCGCGGTGCTTTTTATTTTTGGATATGTACCGTTAACTTTCCACTATTTTTACTTTCACAGTGTAAAACTCTGTCTGTCTTTCTTTGCGTCCATATCGCGTCCAGCGGGTGACGTACCACATCAAAACCGCCAGTGCAAGCCCCATCACCACATCAATGATGGAGTGCTGGTCCAGCAGCACGGTAGAGCAGCAAATCGCCACTGCAAGCGTACCGTTCAAAATGCGTCCTGTCATACCCAGCTTACCCCACAAGGTGCAGAGCAGCACGACCGTAACAAACACATGGAGCGAAGGGCATACATTGGTGGGTGTATCCATTTGATAAATCATCCGCACCAGCTCATTACATAGTCCGGTATCCGGCACAGCACCGCGCAAATTCAATCCGGTAGGCCATACGGTATACAGAATCAAGGTCACGACAATACCGCCCACCATAGCGGAAAATCCCCGCCAGAAACGTGTGCGATCGGTATAAATCAGGTAAAACAGCACCGCCGGCACCCATGCAAACCAAGCAACATACGGGATGATCGCGCTGCTGACAAACGGTATGTAGGCGTCCAAAGCACACTCTACCAGATGGATCTGCCGGGGGATACGCTCCAGCAGATTAAAACATACCAGATAGACCATACCAAACAGAATCATGACAAGCACCGGATGCCGATACAACCGGCGGCGCACTTTCGCAAACATTGTTTGTTTCATTGCTCTCACCTCGTTTTTGCGTTATACTATTTCTGATACCAAACGGTATCCTTACGATCAAATAACGAACCCCGGAGGGATTTACTATGGAATGGACCGATATCCGCATCACCGTACCCAAGCCTCAGGCTGAAGAAGCCGAAGCCATCGCAACTGTGCTGGCAGATGCCGGTATTTATATTGAAGATTACAGCGATATTGAAACGCAGGTAGAAGAAATCGCTCATGTAGACCTGATCGAGCAAGAGCTGTTGGACAAGCCCCGTGATCAGGTAATTATTCATATGTATCTGGAGCCGGGTGCTTCCCCTGCAGAAATGCTGGCAATGCTGCACGCCCGTATGGAGGCTGCTAACATTTCCTGCACCATCGACACCGCAGGCGTCGAGCAGGAGGACTGGCAGAACGGCTGGAAGAAGTACTATCACCCGCTGGAAATCGGCAAGCGCCTTGCCATTGTACCCAGCTGGGAAGACGAAGAAACTGACCGTGTCAAACTGATTCTGGACCCGGGTCTGGCTTTCGGTACCGGCAGCCACGAGACTACCTCTCTGTGCCTGGAAGTACTGGATTCTGTCGTTAAGGGCGGCGAGCGTGTGCTGGACATTGGTACCGGCAGCGGTATTCTGGCAATCGCAGCTTTGAAGCTGGGCGCAGCCACCGCTGACGGCGTGGATATTGACCCTGTCGCTGTCCGTACTGCCGGCGAAAACGCCGAGCGCAACGGTGTTACCAATCAGCTGAAGGTCCTGGTTGGCGACCTGAGCGATCAGGCAAGCGGCAAGTACCAGATCATTACCGCCAACATCGTCGCAAATGCGATTTTGAGCTTGGCTCCGGCTGTGCCTGCTTTGCTGGCAGAGAACGGTGTATTCATTGCCAGCGGCATCATCGACACCCGCAAGGACGAAGTCATTGCCGGTTTGCAGGCTGCCGGTCTGGAAGTGACCGCTGTACACGAAAAGCGCGGCTGGGAGTGTATTGTCTGCCGTGCTGCTCAGTAAAGGAGATCCGTTATGCCTCACCGCTATTTTACCAATCAAATCAGCGAGAACGCAGCACAGCTGACCGGTGCGGATGCGCACCATCTGGCACGCGTCATGCGCGCCAAACTGGGCGAAAGCGTTGTGCTTTGCGATGGTCACGGCATGGAATATAACGGTGTCATCACCGGGATTTCTTCAGATGCAGTGGATTTTTCTATTTCCGATGCCCGCCCCACCGCCGCAGAACCCGGCGTGGATGTAACGCTGTTCATGGGTTACGCCAAGCAGGACAAGCTGGAGGATGAAATCCGCCACGGCACCGAACTGGGCATTTCCCACTTCGTGCCGTTCTTCAGCCGTTATTGCGTGGTCACACCCAAAAAGGAAGAGCAGAAGAATGTGCGCTATGCCCGCATCGCTTTTGAAGCAGCAAAGCAGTCCGGTCGTGGTATCATTCCGGATGTTGCCATGCCCATGGCAAACTTCGGTGAAGTTTGCCGCAGCTTTGCCGATTACGACTTGGTTTTGTTCTTCTACGAGTGCGGCGGCGAACCTTTGACCCAGCTGCTGGTACCCTATGCGAATGCAAAACCCGGTACGGAGCACAAGCCCCGTATCGCTCTGGTCACCGGAGCCGAAGGTGGCTTCTCGGAAAAGGAAGCTGCCGACGCTGTGGCAGCTGGCGCAAAACAGGTTGGACTTGGTCCCCGTATTCTGCGCTGCGAAACTGCACCGCTGGCTGCTGCCGCTGCGGTTATGACACTGACCGGAAATCTGGAATAATCTCGCAGCACCGTTTCAGTATAGCAGACTATTTCCAAACAAGTAAGGGGTTTCCCCTTTAAGATTTTCTTAAATTGAAAAGCACCTGTCTCCTGTGGAATGCGTGGGACAGGTGCTTTTTTTACGGCTTTGTGGATTCGTTTTCCGGCAACCGCAAGGCGCTTTGTGCCGAAATTACCTTGCGGTTCTCCTTCTCATCATTCGCAAACAATTCCCACCAAGGGTCCGGGTCATTTGCTTCATCCAAAACATCCCACTGATCCGGCGCAAACTGGGGTGCCCAAGCACGATAAGCAACTGCTGCTACCAGCTCCTGCGGGTCGGTAATGCCGCGCAGAATATCCAGCCCATCCGGTCCGTCCGGATCGAACAAACCGTCCAGACGGCGGAACTTTTCCGGGTCGTATGCTTTCAAAAATGCCTTTGCCAGCTCTTCCACAGTATAAATCGGGGTGGGGGCTACCTCTGCCGCCTTGGCGGCACATTCCAAAAATGCCAGCGGCTTATCTTCTGCACGGAACAGGGTCAGCGCAGCTTTCCCTGTCAGTTCCAGCGCAAGGGTTTCGTCCGCCAAACGGCGCATACAGGCATTGAAAGGCTTGCGCAGTGCTGCAAGCTGCTCTCTGGCGTGTTCGGGACGAATGGCGTATGCAGTACCGCGCAGCTTGCCAAACGCACGGAATGTGTCGTTATAGCCCAGCTCCATATTGCGCTGTGCTTGCTCCCGGTTCACGGCAAACAAATCGCCCAGCTCCCAATAACAATGTACTGCAATCGTAGGCAAACCGGTCAGGTTGGGCTTGGTGATACCGATGCCGTTGATGTCCACTGTGACCAGCTCGGTTGCGCCCATGCGCTTTGCCAGATTAAAGGGCATATTGTCCCGATAACCGCCGTCAATAAACTTTTTGCCGTCAATGATGCGGGGGCGCAATGCGGGGAAACACGCCGCCGATGCCAGCAGATATTCCGCCAGACGACCTTCCGGGATTTCATCCAGCGCCAGCTCACAGGCTTTCAGCTTTTTCTGCTCTACGGTGACCAGACCGAATTTCACCTTGCCGTGACGCAGTTTGTTTTCGTCCACAAAGTGCATCACCATTTTTTCCAGCGGCTCCACATCCATACCGCCGCTGCGGATGGCATCCTTTACAAAGGCGGAAATTTCCGGCAGTGTATTATCCGCCGGCAGCGAAAGAATATCTTCCTCATGCAGCGTCAGCCACATGGCGCGAGCTGTTTCATAATCTCCCTGCGCCAACAGCGCACCATTCAGGCTGCCGATGCTGGTACCTGTAATGATTTCCGGCATCCAGTTCAGCTCGGTCAGCGCTTTCCACACGCCGATCTGGTAGCTGCCTTTTGCGCCGCCACCTGCTAAAACCAATCCTTTTGCCACGTTTCTGCCCTCCTTATGATGTATTTTTCACATCTCTTTTCTTTTGCCAAGTATATCATGCTGACCCAGCGCTTTCCAGCGAACTTTGCCGCACAAACTGTAAAAACTTTATGAAACCTTTTCCCCAAAAAAACAAAAGAGGGAGCGTGCATTACACGCTCCCTCTTTCTTTATTCTGACACCATCGTATCTTCCGGGGTTTCTTCCTCAAATAAATGCAGGAAAATCTCCCGCGCTTCGGCAACGCGACCGCGAGGTACCGGGACCTGTGCGCCGCTTTCCATGATGAATTCGCTGTCTGTCAGCTGGCGCACTGCATCCAGATTGATGACATAGCTGCGGTGCGGCTGGTAAAACCGCCCTTTTGCCATCAAATCCGCCAGCGCTTCTTTCAGCGGAACCCGCAGCGTGATGCTGCGCACCAGACTGCCATCCCGCAAATGAAAATGCAGAATATGGTCGGTACATTCCACATACTCCACATCCCGATGGGCGACCCGCACCAAGCCCTCACGGGTGGAAACCACAAAATACGGTCCCCGCCGGGTGAGCAAAAGCTGGTCCAGCATAGCGAACAGCTGATTTCGGGATACCGGCGGAATAAAATACTGGGTCGCAAAGACGCCAAAGGCATCCATCGCATACTCCGGACCTGCGGCAAGAAAAACGATTGCTCCCGTACCACCGGCACTGCGGATTGCCTGTGCCGTATCCAACCCATTGGGTCGGGGACCTTCCACCGACAAAAAGACCAAATCACTTTTTACCAGCGCATCCAGCTTTTTTTCCGTCACAGAATGGATCTGCAACTCTTCCGACCGGCGGGTAAAATAGTCCTGACATAATGTCTGGATGGCGCGCCGCTGTGCGGCACTGGGCAAACACAAAGTAATGCGAAACACCAGCGGTGGTCTCCTTTCTACACATTTAGCGCAATTTCTTTTCCAAATCCTTGGTGTACAAAGCACGGGTTGCGTTCAGCACAGCAAGCACCATAATGCCCACGTCGGCAAAAATAGCCACCCACATATTGGCATGACCCAGTGCAATCAGCACCAAGCAAAGTACTTTTACCAGCAGGGAAAAAACAATGTTCTGATATACGATGCGGGTCGTGCGGCGGGAAATTGCCATTGCCAGACTGAGCTTTGCCGGGTCATCATCCATCAAAACGATATCGGCAGCTTCAATAGCAGCATCGCTGCCCAACGCACCCATGGCAACGCCGATATCCGCACGGCTCAAAACAGGCGCATCGTTGACGCCGTCGCCCACGAAAACCAGATTTTCGTCCTTGCGCTTTTCTGCCAGCAATGCTTCCACACGGTCAACCTTATCCCCGGGCATCAGCTGGGCACAAACTTCGTCCAGACCCAGATGATTTGCCACTTCTTTTGCCGTAGCTTCACTGTCGCCGGTCAGCATAACAGTCTTATGCACACCAGCTTTTTTCAGGCTGCGAATTGCCTGCTCCGCATGGGGCTTGATCATATCCTTGATATAGATACAACCTGCATATACACCATCTACCGCCACATATACCACCGTACCAATCGGCTTCTCATTTGTCGGCAGTTGGACGTTTTCACTCTCCATCAGACGTGCATTACCTACTGCAACAGGTTTTCCGTCCACCAGTGCAGTAACACCATGACCGCCCTGCTCTTTTACTTCTGCCACACGGGACAGATCCAGTTCCGCCGGGCAGGCTGCGCACAAACTGCGGCTGATGGGGTGGTTGGAATACTGCTCTGCCAGCGCTGCGGTTTCCAGCAGTTCTGCTTCGGTAATGCCGTCTGCCGGATGGACCTGCGACACCGAGAACTTACCTTCGGTCAGCGTACCGGTCTTATCAAAGACCACCACACCGGCATGTGCCAAAGCCTCCAGATAGTTGGAGCCTTTGATCAGAATACCGCGCGCACTTGCGCCGCCGATACCACCGAAAAAGCTCAAAGGAATCGAAATCACCAGCGCACAGGGGCAGCTGACAACCAGGAAGGACAGCGCACGGTACACCCAGCTGCCGATATCCGGATCACTGCCCATCAGTGCCAGCACCAGCGGGGGTACAATCGCCAAAGCCAGCGCCGAATAACACACAACCGGCGTATACACGCGGGCAAAGCGTGTAATAAAGTTTTCGCCGCGTGCCTTCTTCATACTGGAATTTTCCACCAGATCCAAAATCTTTGCAACGGTGGATTCGCCAAACTCTTTTGTGGTGCGCACTTCCAGCACACCCGTTAAGTTGACACAGCCGCTGATTACATCATCCCCGGTATGCACATCTCTGGGCAGACTTTCACCTGTCAAAGCAGCAGTATTCAGGGTAGATTCACCCGTCAGCACCACACCGTCAATGGGTACACGCTCGCCGGGCTGCACCAAAATCACACTGCCAACGGGAACGTCATCCGGGTCAGTTTCTTCCCAAGAGCCGTCCTCCAAACGCATCCGGGCACTGTCCGGACGAATATCCATCAAATCAGAAATACTCTTGCGGCTCTTACCCACCGCATAGCTTTCAAACAGCTCACCGATTTGGTAGAACAGCATAACTGCTACCGCTTCGGTATATTCGCCCAGCAACCATGCGCCAACCGTCGCTACTGCCATCAAAAAACATTCATCAAACGGCTGGCGGTTCCGCACACCTTTCCATGCTTTTTTCAAAGTTCCCCAGCCTACCGCCAGATACGGCAGCAGGTATGCCGCCATCCGCATTCCTTCCGGCAGGGGCAGCAGGGTAATTACCAGAATCAGTGCCACAGCGGTCAAAATGTTCCGCAGGGAATGCTTTTGTTTTTTCGTCATAAAAGAAGGTGCCTCCTTTTGGTTCTGCTTTGTTTTGCTTAGATGCCGTAGATTTCGCAGTCGTCCTCAACCTTTTTGCAGACTTTCAAAACCTCCTGCATCACAGCGTGCGGCTCTGCACCTTCTGCAAAGGTGACCTGCATCTTCTGGGTCATATAGCTAACGGTTGCCTTTTCCACACCGGAAACCTGGCTGGCAGCCTGTTCCATCTTTGCTGCACAGTTTGCGCAGTCCACTTCAATCTTGTAGGTCTTTTTCATGGTAAACTCTCCTTTATCCGTTTGTATGGGGAATATTTTCTTCCACGTGTTCCATGCCAAGGGCTAAAATCGACCGTACATGGTCATCATCTAAGGTGTAGAACACCGATTTGCCCGCACGGCGGGAACGCACCAACCGTGCATTCTTTAATACACGCAGCTGATGGCTGACCGCACTCTGCGTCATGCCCAGCACCTCGGCAAGCTGCTGTACACACAGCTCACCGTCGGACATCCGATACAAAAGGCGCAGCCTTGTTTCATCGCCGAAAATGTGGAACACATCCGCCAGCGCGCGCAGGGTTTCGTCACCGGGCATCGCCGGATTTTTTTCTTTGTGCATTACGGACATCCTTCCTTTTTTCATTTGAACAATTGCTCACATGTTCATTATATGCCAGTGTTTTTTCTCTGTCAACGGATTTCAAAAATTGCCATCAGCTTGCATTTCTGTTCATCTGGGAAAATTCCCTGTACGCCAAGGTTTCCTGTCGTAAAATGCTTGTTTCTGCGGCGAAAATAGCGTATACTAGAAGAAGTCCTGTGTTGCAGTATATTTGCTGGGGCCACGCCCCATAACAGGAACGAACGGGAGGTTATGTTCCATGCTGGAATTACAACATGTTGGTTTTGTTGCGGAGGATCAGAAGGAGATCCTGCACGACGTTAACTTAAAAATCGATGACCGCTTTGTGGCTGTTACCGGCCCCAACGGCGGCGGTAAATCTACGCTTGCAAAATTGATTATGGGCATCGAAAAGCCCACCTCTGGCCGTATCCTGCTGGACGGCGAGGATATTACGAATCTTTCTATCACCGATCGCGCAAACAAGGGCATTACCTATGCATTTCAGCAGCCCGTCCGCTTTAAGGGTCTGCGTGTAAAGGATCTGCTCAAGCTGGCTGGCGGCAAGACCACCACCATGGCAGAGGCCTGCAATATGCTGAGCGAAGTAGGTCTGTGCGCACGCGACTATATCGACCGTGAGCTGAATGACACCCTGTCCGGCGGTGAATTGAAGCGTATCGAAATCGCTATGGCTCTGGCACGCGGCACGAAGCTGACCGTGTTTGATGAGCCGGAAGCCGGTATCGACCTGTGGAGCTTCCAGAACCTGATTCGTGTGTTTGAAAAGATGCACGAGCAGACCCAAGGCACGATTTTGATTATCAGCCATCAGGAGCGCATCCTGAACATTGCCGACAAGATCATTTACGTCAAGGCAGGCAATGTGGACAAGTACGGTCCCCGCGAGGAGATCTTGCCCGGTCTGCTGGGCAACGGTCGCCCCTGCAAGGGCATGGAGCGCAGCATGGACTGCGCAAAGGAGGTGCATTGATATGGTAGATCTGTTCAAAACTGACCTGCTGCATCAGGTCGCCGATCTGGACGCCCTGCCGGTAGGCGCTTACAGCATCCGCGCCAACGGCCAGAGCGCCAAGCTGAATTCCACTGCACACATCCAGATTACTCCCAAAACCGACAAGCCCGGCATCGACATTCATGTTGCACCCGGCACCAAAAACGAGAGTATGCACATCCCGGTCATCATCAGCGAAACCGGCATCAAGGACTGTGTCTACAACGACTTCTTCATCGGTCCCAACTGCGATATTACCATCATCGCAGGCTGTGGTATCCACAACTGCGGCAATCAGGACAGCGCACACGACGGCATCCATGCTTTCTTCATCGGTGAAAACAGCAAGGTTCGCTATGTGGAAAAGCACTACGGTGAGCGCGATGCAGACGTATCCGGCAAGCAGTTGATGAACCCCACCACCATCATCAATCTGGGCAAGAACGCTTCCATGGATATGGAAACCACCCAGATTTCCGGCATTGACGACACCACCCGCCGCACTTCTGCTGTTTTGGCAGAAGGTGCTACGCTGGTCGTACATGAAAAGATCATGACCACCGGCGATCAGCGTGCTATCACGGATTTCGTGGCAGATTTGAACGGCGCAAACAGCAGCTGCAACATCGTCAGCCGCAGCGTCGCCAAGGATCACAGCCATCAGGACTTTACCAGCCGCCTGAACGGCAACGCACCTTGTGCAGGTCACACCGAATGTGACGCTATTATTATGGACAAGGCAAGCGTTCTGGCAAGCCCCCAGCTGACCGCAAACGATGTGGACGCAAGCCTGATCCACGAAGCTGCCATCGGCAAGATTGCAGGCGAGCAGCTCATTAAACTTATGAGTCTGGGTCTGACTGAGCAGGAAGCAGAAGAGCAGATCGTCAACGGTTTCCTGAAATAAGCAAACTGGTATATATAAAAAATCCGCAGACCGTACCAAACGGACTGCGGATTTTTTGTTTCAATTTAGTAGAGCAGCAGCAGATTCGTCTGCACCAGCAGCACAAATCCCACGATTTCCGCCACCAGAATGGCAGGAACGCCCCACATAAACTTCTTTTTCTTGGTCTTATGATGGAACACCAGCATACCCAAAAGTGCACCTGCACCGCCGCCCAGCGCTGCTGCCAGCAGTAGACGGCTTTCCGGGATGCGCCATTCGTTACGCTTTGCGCGGCGCTTATCCACACCGTACAGACCAAAGGAATACAGGTTCAGCAGCAGCAGAACCTTCCACAACAAACTCACGCTCAAATGCATTCTACTCGCTCCTTTTTTCGGAAATAAAAAATAAAGTACCAGGGAATCACCATTGCCAGTCCCCACACCACATCAATGACCGAGTGCTGCTTTGTAAACACAGTCGATGCACAAATCAGCAGCGCCCAGACCCACGCCAACCATTTCAGCCAAGGGCGATCCTGCGCCAGCTTGCTGTTGCTGATGCACAGTGCCATGCATCCGCTGGATTGGCAGTGAATGGATGGGCATACATTGGTGGGCGAATCCGCTCGCCACAGCAGCGACATCACAAAGGTTCCCAGATTTTCCCGTCCTAACGTGGACAAATCCGGGCGTAGCGCCAAGCCATTAGGGAACAGCATATACCAAATCAAGCAGAAGGTCATGCCGGAAAACATACACAGGCACAACCGTCGATAGTTGGGGGTATCATTCCACCACAGCAGCGCCAACACACCTGCCAGCAGCAAAAACCAGCTGCAATAGGGCAAAAAGAACCACTCACAAAACGGGATCTTATCGTCCAGCGGCGACCAGATAATATATTTCGGCGTAGTAATCAAATGGTCTATCGTAAAGAACCAAACCAGATACACAACCCAGTACAGCTGATACCACAAATATGGCCGCAGCTGTAAACGGTGCTTTTTCGTCAGCATAAAATCTTTTTCCTTTCCCGGCAAAACTGCCTTTCGCCGGGGTGGCTCCCGGTGACATTAAAAAGTATTGTAGCACAGAACACGCCTCTTGCACAAGCCGCATACGGCGTGTACAATAGAGAAACGACCCAACCCGCAACACAGAAAGGACCATTGCTATGTCAAAATCTTCGATCCGCCTGATTGCTTATGATCTGGACGGTACCATGTTAAATAATGATAAAAAAATCTCCGAAGCCAACCTTGCCGCACTGGCTGAAGCCCGTGACAAAGGCTGTGTTTTGCTGCCGGCAACCGGACGTCCGCTGTGTATGCTGTACGGCCCCATCATCGAAGTGCCGGGTGTGCGCTATGTATTGACCTCTAACGGTGCCGCCATCTGGGATGTGGGCAGCGACCCTTACGCAACCGTGCGCAGCTGTCGTGGTGATTTGATGGGCACACCGGAGGGTGAACTGCCTCCGGATGCACGTTGCATCGCACTGTCCCCCCTGCCGGTAGAAACCGCCATTACGGTAGTGGAAGCACTGCGTCCTTTCCTGCCCGGTGTTTTGAAGGTATTCGTTTCCGGTAAAATGCTGTATGAGCCTGCAAGCTTTCAGTGGGAACAGGAAAACGGCAAAGTAGGTTTCCGCCACGAACCGGGTCTTGCTGCCATCGTACCCAACCTGAGCGAAGCTCTCCCGGCTTGGGACGGACAAATCGAAAAGGTTTGTATGTTCTTTGAAACCGACGAAAAGCTCCAGCAGGCACGCAAAGCCCTCGATCAGCTGCCCAACATTGAAGTGGTACAGGGCGCACCGGATAATCTGGAAGTCACCTCTCCCGGCGTAGATAAAGGTCTGGGACTGGAAAAAGCCTGTGCAGCGTTGGGCATTGACCCTGCTTGTGCGCTTGCGCTGGGCGACAGCGAGAACGATTTCGCCATGCTGCGCCGTGCTGGTTTTGCCGGTGTGGTAGCCAACGGCTTCCCCGAAGCGAAAGAATTGGCAGATTATATTTCTCAGGCAGACAACGACCATGACGGTGCTGCTGAAATCATCCACCACTATATCTGAATCCAATAAAAACGGCACACAGAAGAATTTCTGTGTGCCGTTTTTTGTCATTTTATGGACGGAATCAGCCGCCGAAATGGCTCTTCAGGTTCTTGAAGAAGCCCTTGCGCTTTTCGTAGTTGTCGTCCTTCATGGTTCCGTCGAACTTCTCCAGAGCTTCACGCTGGTGACGGTTCAGCTTCTTGGGGATTTCCACTTCGCACTTGACGTACATATCACCACGACCGCGACCATTCACATACTGAATGCCCTTGCCGCGCAGACGGAATGTGGTTCCGCTCTGGGTGCCTTCGGGGATGGAGTATTCCACCTTGCCGTCCACGGTAGGCACTTCTACCTTTGCGCCCAAAACAGCCTGACTGTAGGTAATGGGCAGGTTGACCCAAATATCATAGCCGTCGCGCTGGAACAGGTTGTCCGGGTGAACCGTAACCATTACGATTACATCGCCATTGGGACCGCCATTCTGGCCTGCATCGCCCATGCCGCGCAGTGCAATGCTCTGATCATCATCGATACCCGCAGGGATCGTGACCTCCAGACGCTTCTTCACGCCGACTTTACCGCCGCCGTGGCACTTCTTACAAGGCGTTTTGATGATCTTACCCTTACCACCACAGCGCGGGCAGGGCTGCTGGCTCTGCATTACGCCAAAGGGGGTACGCTGCTGGCGCACGGTGTAACCGCGACCGCCGCAGTCCGGGCAGGTTTCGGGCGAAGTACCCTTTTCTGCACCGGTACCGTTACATTCGGGGCAGGTATCCTGACGGGTGATTTCCACGTTCTTCTTGCAGCCGTGAACAGCTTCCTCGAAGCTCAGAACCACACGCACACGGATGTCGGCACCCTTGCGGGGTGCGTTGGGGTTCGAGCGTCCACCGCCAAAACCGCCGCCGAAGCCACCGCCAAAGATATCACCGAAGATATCGCCCAAATCCCCAAAGCCGCCAAAGCCGCCGCCATTAAAGCCGCCGCCCTGACCGGCACCATAGTTGGGGTCTACACCGGCAAAGCCGAACTGATCATACCGCTGACGCTTTTCCGGGTCGCTGAGCACCTCGTTTGCTTCGTTGATCTCCTTGAACTTTTCCTCAGCTTCTTTGTCGCCGGGGTTGTAGTCCGGGTGATACTTCAGTGCCAGCTTGCGGTATGCCTTTTTGATTTCATCGGCACTAGCGCCCTTCGCAACGCCCAGCACCTCATAGTAATCACGTTTATCTGCCATACACTCTCACCTTATAACCGGCAAATGCCGCCCCGGGTTCCGGAGCGGCTTTGCACTATCGGGCAGCCTGCCCCTTTAAGGACCGCCGCGCTTTCTTTGTTCAGTTATTAGACTTCCTTGAAGTCTGCATCCACAACGCCGTCATCTGCAGGGCCGTTGTTCTGTGCGCCTGCATCGGGGCCGGGCTGCTGTGCGCCAGCCGCCTGCTGTGCAGCAGCTGCAGCCTGATACATACGCTCGAACACCTTGCTCAGCTCTTCCTGCTTTGCCTTGATGTCCTCAACGGTGCCGCTCTGAACAGCGGTCTTCAGGTCAGCCAGCTTTGCCTCAGCTTCGCTCTTCACGTCAACGGGCAGCTTGTCGCCGTTCTCCTTCAGCATTTTCTCCGTCTGGAAGACCATCTGGTCAGCGCCGTTGCGCAGGTCGATTTCTTCGCGCTTCTTCTTATCGTCAGCAGCGTACTGCTCAGCCTCGTGAACAGCCTTGTCGATATCGTCCTTGGACATATTGGTGGAAGCAGTGATGGTGATGCTCTGCTCCTTACCGGTGCCCAGATCCTTAGCGCTTACATGCACGATGCCGTTTGCGTCAATATCGAAGGTAACTTCGATCTGAGGCACGCCACGGGGAGCCGGAGCGATGCCGTCCAGATGGAAGGTTCCCAGACTCTTGTTGTCCTTAGCGAACTCACGCTCGCCCTGCAGGACGTTGACCTCAACAGAAGGCTGGTTGTCCACAGCAGTGGAGAACACCTGGCTCTTCTTGGTGGGGATGGTGGTGTTACGGTCGATGATCTTGGTGCAAACGCCGCCCAGAGTCTCAATGCCCAGGCTCAGCGGGGTAACGTCCAGCAGCAGCAGACCCTTCACGTCGCCCTGCAGAACGCCGCCCTGAATAGCAGCGCCAACTGCAACGCACTCGTCGGGGTTGATGCCCTTGAAGGGCTCGCAGTTCAGTTCCTTCTTAACAGCCTCAGCAACTGCGGGGATACGGGTAGAACCGCCAACCAGCAGGACCTTCTTCAGGTCGGAAGCCTTCAGGCCAGCGTCTGCCAGAGCCTGACGCACAGGGCGCATGGTACGGTCGACCAGGTCTGCGGTCAGTTCGTTGAACTTTGCGCGGCTCAGGGTCATATCCAGGTGCTTGGGGCCGGTTGCGTCAGCAGTGATGAAGGGCAGGTTGATCTGGCTGCTCATTGCGCTGGACAGCTCGATCTTTGCCTTTTCAGCAGCTTCCTTCAGTCGCTGTGCAGCCATCTTGTCCTGACGCAGGTCAATGTTGTTCTCAGCCTGGAATGCATCAGCCATCCAGTCGATGATGCGCTGGTCGAAGTCGTCGCCGCCCAGACGGGTATCTCCGTTGGTAGCCAGAACTTCGGTAACGCCGTCGCCCATCTCAATGATGGAAACGTCGAACGTACCGCCGCCCAAGTCGTAAACCATGATCTTCTGATCATCTTCCTTGTCAACACCGTATGCCAGAGAAGCAGCGGTGGGCTCGTTGATGATACGCTTAACATTCAGACCAGCGATGGTGCCTGCGTCCTTAGTTGCCTGACGCTGGCTATCGTTGAAGTATGCGGGAACCGTGATAACTGCTTCGGTAACGGTCTCGCCCAGATAAGCCTCAGCGTCAGCCTTCAGCTTCTGCAGAATCATAGCGCTGATCTGCTGGGGAGTGTAATCAGCCTCGCCGATGGAACCGTCAGCCAGCTTTGCCTGGGTGACGTGAACCTTGTTGCTGGTACCCATATCACGCTTGACGGAAGAAACGGTGTTCTCCGGGTTGGTGATAGCCTGACGCTTTGCAACCTGACCTACCAGACGATCGCCGGTCTTGGTGAAGCCGACAACGGAAGGCGTAGTACGAGCGCCCTCAGCGTTAGCGATAACAACAGGCTCGCCGCCTTCGATAACAGCAACACAGCTGTTGGTAGTACCCAAGTCAATACCAATGATTTTACTCATAATAAATTTCTCCTCTCTAAATGGTTGGAAGTTGTTTTTATATTGGGATGTTGAAAAATCTTTTTATTCAAAAACGCGATAGGCGTTTGAAGCGTTATTCTGCTACGATAACAGTAGCGTGGCGAATGATGCGGTCGCCGATGCGGTAACCCTTCTGGTAAACCGTCATAACACAGCCGCTCTCGATTCCTTCGGGTGCGGGCATCTGGGATACCGCGTTCATCACGTTGGGGTCAAAGGGCAAGCCCATTGCCTCAATTTCGGTGATGTTCATCTTTTCCAGTGCCTGTGCAGCCTTGTCCAGCGTCATCACAACGCCCTTCTTGTAGGCTTCGTCGGTGGTGGGAGCGTTTGCTGCCATCTCCAGCGTGTCCAGAATCGGCAGGATGTGATTGACTGCGAAGCTCACACCATCGTTGAACTTCTGGTCTGCTTCGCGTGCGCTGCGCTTACGGAAGTTTTCATATTCCGCAGCGGTACGCAGCAGCTGATCTTTTGCATCTGCCGCAGTTTTTTCTGCGGTGTCCAGCTTTGCTTTCAGTGCTTCGATCTCTTTGGCTTTCTTGCCGAACAGATCTTTCTTTTCCTTGGCAGCAGGTGTACCTTCTGCCTTTTCCTCAGCAGGAGCCTGCTGCGTTTCCTCGGCAGCTGCCTTGGTCTCGTTGACCGTTGCTTCGGCAGCTTCCTGCTCGCGCTTGGCTTCTTCGCTCATCTTCTATATCCTCCTTTAATGCAGGCAAAATCTAAGCTATCCTTTGGTTCCTGTCCGACCGGACATTCCCTTGCCCAATTCCTGTGCGCAGGCTTCCAGCACCGGGATCAAACGGGAGAACGGCATTCTCGCCGGACCAACCAGTGCGATCGTACCGGTCAAACCGCCGCCAACCATGTATCGCTTTGCAACGATGCACAGACCGGGCATTGCAGGTTTCATGTCCTCTCCCAGAAAAACTGTGGTACGTCCGGTAGAAGGTGTAATCATGGCACCTGCGCGCTCATCGTCGTTGAGCTGTGTTACCAGCAGCGGCAGATAGGGCTGCAATTCTGGCCACTGGAGCAGGTACTGCTCGCCGCCCAGAAATACATGGGGCTTGGAGGAATCCTCCAAGATGCCTGCGGCTGCCATAATCACCGGAACCAATGCGGAACCGGCTTGCTGGCACAGCGCATTCAGCATTGCCTGATTCAGGTCAACCGGTGCCACGAATGTCATATTGCTGTTCAGCAGTGCCGCCAGATTTGCGGCATCGCTGCGGGTCAAACCACGGGTCACATGCGCCACACGGGTACGCACGCCACCTGCCGAGGTAACGGCAAGCACCGCCGCTGCATAGCGGCCAACCTGTACTACTTCATAATGTGCAATGCACAAGTCATCTGCCCGCGGGGTCGTAACCGCCGCTGTGCAGCCGGTCATCTTAGCGAGTGCTTTTGCAGCACCCTGTGCCAGCTTATCCGGCTCCTGATCCAGCGAAGCAAATGCTCTGCGGATCTCCTGTGCATCCTGCGGGTCCAGCTTCATGTCATCGTCCAGCAGGTTGTCCAGGTAAAAGCGGTAACCCTTTGCGCTGGGAACTCGTCCCGCGCTGGTGTGGGGCTGCTCCAGCAAACCCAGCTTGGTCAGTGCCGCCATTTCGTTACGCAATGTCGCACTGGACACCGCGCAGTCGAAGTAGTTGGCAAGCACGCCACTGCCGATTGGTTCGCCCTCCAACCCATAAAGCTGCACGATGGCCTGCATGATCTGTCGTTTTCTATCATCCATCGACATCGTGGTCGCCTCTCTTTCTCATCTTTAGCACTCGTTCTCCTTGAGTGCTAAAACCATTATATGCGATTCCTGCAATCTGTCAACCCCTATAAATACAAGTTTCAAAAACATTCATAATTCTGACATAATCGGGCTTACTTTTTCAGACCGAAACGCTTATTCCCCGTTCAAATGTCTTTATTTCAGTTCACTTCTGCTCATCTGTATAACGCTTCACGCTCTTTTGCATTTTCTCTTCTTTCTCTGAAAAAGAATGAAAAAAGAGAGACCCATCCCCGGTCTCTCCTCTATTATGGCAGTTTACTCATCCATCTGCTTTGCCAGAAGCTCTGCGCTCAGCTCCACCGCAAGCACCTGTTCGGCGCTGGGGCTTGTCATGCCATCTGATGCCAAAATGCCCACTGCACCAATTACATCTCCTGCCGTCACCACAGGAGTTGCTACCAGAATCGCACGACTGCATCCTTCACAAGGCATCAGCTGTTCCCCGTCCCGGCTGGCTGTATACGTTTTGCGCTGGTCCATGATCCGTTCCAGCGGGCGAGCCACCCGCATTTCATAGAGTTCTTTTTTCCCGCTGCCTCCAGCCGCTACGATGCCGTCACGATCGCAGACAAACACCGTCGTGCCCAGCCGTTTTGCCAAAACGGCTGTGTGCTGTTCTGCCGCAGCAGAAATCTCCGCTACCGGAGAATACTTTTTGAAGATGACCTCGCCTTCTCCGGTTGTAAAAATTTCCAGTGGATCGCCTCGGCGAATTCTCTGGGTACGGCGAATCTCTTTGGGAATCACAATTCGACCCAGTTCATCAATACGGCGCACAATTCCGGTTGCTTTCATAAAAAGCCCTCCTTAACAGGTTTTCCTTTAGTATCTGCCAAAACTGGAATTTTATTCTTTTGTGTTCCCACAAAAAAATAGCAGGCGCTTTTCAGCGCCTGCTATTTTTCAGGTACGTTCAGGAATCGGAAATTTCGTTATGAAAACATCTGCTGTATTTTATGCTTCTGCTTCTACCAGCGGGTTTGCCACGCGGTCAGCCAGCAGACCCACCAGCAGCATTGCCACTGCTACGCTTACCCAGCCAAAGCCAGCATTGAACATGGGCAGCTTTCCAAACACAGTACCTACTACGCCCAGCGGCAGCTTTGCATTATGCATTGCATACACAACGCTGACAACGCCAGTGCCTGTTACGACACAAGGATATACGAAGCGGCTGTTCTTCCACAGCTTGTCGGTCAGACCCATCAGGATCAGAACGATCGATACCGGATAGATTGCATCCAGAACCGGAACAGAAACGCTCAGAATTGCAGTCAGACCCATGTTGCACACCAGGAAGGAGAAACCAACAATCATGTACACCCACTGACGATAAGAAATCTTGCTGAACAGCGTAGAGAAATAACGAGAAATGGAGTTGATCAAGCCAACACAGGTAGTCAGGCAAGCCAGCGTAAAGATCGCTGCCAGCAGCACAGCACCACCATTGCCGAACAACTGATACACGATGCAGCGCAGAGTCCATGCGCCGTTATCCTGAATGGGATACACGCCAGAACTGCACATACCCATATAAGCCAACATTGCATAAACCAGAACCAGAACACCGCCGGCGATGGTGCCAGCCACCACTGTATAATGAATCGTGGATTTCTTTTCCTTGATGCCAAAGGATGCCAACGTCAAGCTGATAACCAGACCGAAGTTCAGTGCTGCGATGGTATCCATCGTCTGATAGCCATCGGTAAAGCCCTGCATGAATGCGGTGCTTTCGTATGCAACCTGAGGAGCTGCCACCTGCACATCGCCGCGGAACAAGAAGCTCAGGAACAAAAAGCCCAAACAACCCAGCGTCAGCGGGGTCAGAATCTTACCGATACGGTCTACCAGCTTGGTGGGATTCAGGCACAGCCACAAAGCCAACAGGAAGAATACCAGCGAATACAGTACCATGCACAGGGTCAGGTTGGTGCCTTCGGGCAGGTACGGTGCAACCGCCATTTCAAACGGCACAGATGCCGCACGGGGGATGCCCAAACCAGGACCGATAGACAAATAGATCAGGATGGTGAAGACCAGTGCAAAGCGTTTACCGACCTTGCGTCCCAGCTTTTCCAGACCATCAAACTCTGCCACTACGATGACACCCAGCACCGGCAGAACAACTGCTGTGACAAAGAAGCCAACGAATGCGCTTACGGTGTGGCCGCCAGCATTCTGTCCCAGGAAGGGCGGGAAGATCAGGTTACCCGCGCCAAAGAACAGGGAAAACAGCATAAAGCTGACCACCAACAGGTTTTTCTTGCTTAGTTTCATAACGATTCTCCTTTTCCTCTTTTCTTTTCCTACTTTACGTACTCTCTTTCCCCAAATTTTTATCCGCTCCCTAAACGGAAAAATAAAAGGCTCGTCTCAAATTGCTTTGAGACGAGCCTTGTCAAAAACAATACCCGCGGTACCACTCAAATTGCACGGCTTTCGCCGTACCACTTTCGGACTCTAACAAGCCCTATGCACTAACGTAGCATGCACGGAAAGCCCTACTTACAACATTGTTTTTAGGCTTTCAGCTCGGAAGGGATGGGATCTTTTAGCCGCTGTTTGTCTGGCTCGCACCAATGCCTGACTCTCTGGAAAACGCTCTGCTAAATCCGTCTTCGTCATCGCTGTTGTATAAAGCTATATGAATTTGTTGGCTGAATTCTATCACCAACGTCTATGTTTTGTCAAGTAAATTATTAAATTTCTTTGAATTTCTTTTTTTACTGTACATTCCGTACGAACATCGCGCAAAACAACCGTGTCTTTGCACAATTTTACGGATTTACCATTTCATCCTCTGCCGGTTCCGGTGCAACAGGTGTCTCGGGTGTGGTCGGTGTTTCCGGCACAACCGGCGTTTCGGGGACATCCGGTGTTTCGGGAGTCGGCGTTGCGGTGGGCGTAGCCGTCGGGGTCGCCGTAGGTGTTGCAGTGGGCGTTGCGGTGGGCGTAGCCGTCGGGGTTGCCGTAGGTGCTACCGTAGCCGTAGGTGTAGCTGTAGCCTCTTCCTGCGCAAAATGCGCCATTACCGTGATAGAGGTTTCCGAGCCCGTACTGCCGGGCACTGTAAACGCCAGCTTTTCCCATTCGATGTCTTCCGCATCAATATGACCAATGGTGCAGCTCCATTTTTCAAACGTATAACCTTCATCCGGGATTGCCTCTACCGTTTCACAGGTACCGCCATAAGCAACCTTCTGCTCCTTCGTACCCTTGATCGTTCCTCCTTCGCCCGCCTTGAAGATGACCTGAACTGTACCGGGGGTAGCTGTCGGCGTAGCCGTCGGGGTTGCGTGAGGACCATCGTGCTTTACCGGGTCTTTCAGAATCAAATCCGGCGGGGTTTCGCCACGCTCCATCTTTTCCTTCAGCGGCTTGGGGCGGCGGTCCTCCGTTTCATACGCATGAGTACGGATATAATCAAAGACTTCCGTTACACCTTCTTTGGACAGGTGCAGACCATCATATACGGTGTAATCCGTTTTGCCAAAACCGGTTTCTTCGTCCTTCAGCACTTCGGTCGTGTTCAGGAACTTCCAGTCATTCTTCTCGCACATCTCTACCAGTGCAGCGTTGAATTTATCCACATTCTGCATGGAGATATAGGTGTAATCGCGGTAGCGATCTACCGGCGGAATAGCAGAAACGATGATATCAAAATACGGATAGGCATCATAGCACTTCTTGATTGCCTTTTCATAGGTTTCGATATAGGTTTCAGGCTTGCTGGTCAAATCATTGGTACCAAACGCAAAGACCACGCGCTGGGGCTGAATCACAGGGATTGCCTTATCAATCGTGACGAGACTCTTATTGCCCTTGAACTTGACGCTGGGCAGAGTGGTGATCTGACCGGCATTCATACCAATTACACCAATGCCGTTATCCAGCGTGACAAAACCGTAGTTCATATAGCGTGCTGTATTAGAATCGCCAACGAACAGGGTATTATCCACATATTCCTGACCGGCATCTTCTGTTTCCGGCAGAATCGTACCGGTAAACTGTTCCACATTCAGCTTATCCGCTTCGGCATCATATGCAGAATCGTCCGCATCTTCCGGAGTTGCTGTAGCAGTCACCACCTCGGTGGGCTTGTCATCTCCGAATACCACATGGGAAATACCAATTCCCAAAAGAATACATACTGCAAATACAACCGCTACAGCAACTGCAATGCCATACGGTTTGGACAGGAAGTTTTTGAGCTGTGCGATCCAGTCTTGGAGTTTTTTGTCTTTAGGCTGCATATTGGATACCTCTAATATCGTAGTTCATCTCGTAATGTTTCCAGTCACACTTCTTTTTATTTTACATCAATTTTGCAAATAATTCCAGTCAATCCGTAATTTTTTACAATTTATCGCTTCATTTTCACAAGAAAAAGCCCGTTGCTACGTCGCAACGGGCTTTTGTTTTATGGTTTTACACGTTTTCTTTTTTCTGATTTGGCAGCAGACGTGCTTTTTTCAAAGCCGGATAAATTGCCAAAAACAACACGACACAGCACACGCAGGACACGATACTGTTTACCAGCGTAACGCCAGAAGCGATCTTGGCAAACGCTGTGGTCAAATCCGCATCCATACCGAAAATGAACCGATTGCGGAAATATCCCAGGAACGGATCTGTAAACACATTCACCAGCAAACCGGAGAATGCAGCTGCGCTCACAAGACCCACATAACGCGTTTTCGTCATGGTCTTGGGGTCCTTGTCGTGCAGGTGCAGGACCTTGTGTGCAACCAGACCGCAAACCAGACCAATGATGAATTTCAGAATGAAGGTGGTAATTGCGTAGCCCGGATCACCGGCAGCAATATCCGCAATCGACAAACCGATTGCACCAGCCAGACCGCCGGATACGCCATCCAGCAAAAGCGCAGTCAGTGCGGTAAAGGTATTGCCCAAGTGGAAGGAAGAACCGCTGCCCATAAACGGTACGCGGAACAAATATGCCACATAGCTCAGCGCAGCCATCAAACCGATAATCGAAATCTCTTTCGCCGTAAACTTTTTGTGGCAAGCCAGTGAGAACAGCAGCACAATCACGACTGCCGCACCGAACATCAACCACATTTCTGTTGTTGTCATCTTACATTTCCTCTTTTCTCTCTATGTGCATCCGCCGTGCTTGACTTTTTCTGCCGTACAGCGGATACTTCCAGTATATGCATCTCTGACACCATTAAAATACCCAGTATATTTATTTTTTATGGGTTCAGTTTTTGAAAAGAGGGCTTTTATGCTGCAATTTCCTTTGTTCCTCGACCAATCCGACGGTCCATTATATCAACAGCTGTATCGCGCACTGGCACATCAAATTCGCTGTGGTACCTTGCCTGCCGGTACCCGTCTGCCGGGTAAACGCACCCTTTCCGGTGAGCTGGGCATTTCAGTCAATACAGTAGACACAGCGTATCAAATGCTTGCTGCCGAGGGCTATGTGGAAAGCCGTCCCCGCAGTGGGTTTGTCGTACTGCCATTTACGCAGGAATTCCCCACGCCGCCCACATCTCCTGCGCCCAACACCGCACCACAGACCCCACCGGAAAAAAGTTGGAAATTCGACCTGCGCACGGGAAGCGTTGATACCGACCTGTTTCCCTTTCGTACTTGGGGACGCATCCAGAAAGAACTTTTGTATTCTTCTCCCCAGCTGTTGACTTACGGCACTCCGCAGGGTGACGAAAATTTGCGTGCTGCGCTGTCCCATTATTTAGCGGCGTATCGTGGCGTACAATGCCCCCCAGACCAAATTGTTGTAGGTGCCGGATTGGAGTACCTGTTGGGTCTGCTTGCACCGCTCTTGGACGGCGTGTGCGCCGTAGAGGACCCAGGCTATGGTTCTACCCGCCATATTTTAGAAAACAGCGGTCTGCCCTGCTGTGCCGTCCCTGTAGACAAATATGGTCTTTCTGCGCAGGCTTTGGAGCAAAGCGGCGCAAATCTTTGCTATATCACCCCCAGCCACCAGTTCCCCACCGGCGTCACCATGAGTGCGCCAAGACGCGCTGCTCTACTGTCATGGGCGGCACAATCACCAGACCGCTATTTGTTAGAAGACGACTTCGATGCGGAGTTCCGCTTCGACCAAAAACCATTGCCCAGTTTGCAGGGCATGGCTGGTTCAGATGGTTCTGTGGTTTATTTGTCCACGGTTTCCCGCAGTCTTGCACCCAGCATCCGTCTGGCGTATATGGTTTTGCCCCAAAAACTGCTGCCTCGGTGGAAAAGTCGTTATGGCAGTTACGCCAACACCGTCAGCCGCTTTGAGCAGCAGACTTTCTGTCGATTTATCGAGGACGGCTATTTCACCCGACATCTGGCACGCACCCGCAACACCTGCAAGCATCGGCGGGATGCACTGGTATCTGCATTGCAATCTGCCTTTGGAAAAAACGCCATTCGGCTCAGCGGCATCCACACCGGTTTGCATCTGCTGCTGACCCTGCCCAACGGTCCGGATGAAGAAACAATGGTCTGCACTGCTGCTGCGGCAGGTGTGCGGTTAACGGGTCTTTCTTCTTACTATCACACCGACCCCTCCCAGTGCCCTGCGCATACGGTTGTGCTGGGTTACGGCTCTTTGTCGGAATCTGCTGCACCTGCGCTGGCTGCGCTCTTGAAAGAAGCTTGGAGCCAGCCCAGCGTTTCCTCATTGAATTCGTAACGGTGCGTTTCTCCGTTCCATTTCCCGGGCAATACACCGGCTTCGGGCTGCATCTCACTGTTGGATAAGAATTCCAAATTCTGCTCCAACGAAATCAGTTCCGTACCCGTCAAGTCGGTTAGTAATTTATCGCTGTAGTGTTTCAGTCCTTCCGGCAAAAGCGCAGGCAGCAGATCCAGTTTTTGTCTTGCCCAGCCCTGCCACAACGTAGCGCGCGCCAGCGATACGGTTGGCGGAGGGAGCAGAGCCGAATCCATTTGCGTCAAATGCTGTAAAAAGCGATGGGCTCCCGTTACCGTCCAGCTTTCCGCATCTTCTGCCAAACCGGCTTCTTTGCGCTGTGCTTCGGTCAAAGCACCATTCAACCCGACCCGTACTGTGCCAGCGTCTTCCAGAACATCCTGCCAGGTATCCGGGGTTGCTGCTACATAACGGTCAATGGGAATCCCCAGTGTGTCAGTCAGAAGGCGCGTTACACGCGCCGGACCTGCTGCGGCATAGCATTCCCCTACGGTTTGATTTTCTGCACCGGCACGCACCACGCTTTCCGCCGGAATCGCACCCAAGAAAAATGCCTCGTTCACCGCATCCAGCCGTACCAACATAAAGGCAGGTTCTTCATCCACGACTACCGCCAAAAGGGTCGTCTGGTGGTTTTCATCCGGCAAGCGAATCGGGATGCCGCTTTTCGACTCTGCGGCAGGCTCCTTATGCATACTGGATGCGGCCCATACTGCCGCCATTCCCGGCACCATAACCAGAATGGTAAGCCCAAAAGCAACCCAGAAACTGCGCCAGTTTTCCTGTTTCCAAAACTTTTGTTTCATCGTCCTGTCCTCCTATTTTGCATAAAGCATGGGCAATCCGGAGATGCTGTATGCAGAATCTATCCGAAAGGCAGGTATTTTTGTATGAAACATTCGTCTCATCCCGAACCCGACGATTTCTGGGTAAAGCTGTCGCCCACCAATCTGGACGACCCGGCTTTCCGCGCAGCCGCCATGGGTACGATTTACCGCCCCATGCCGGATTGGCCGGACGACTGGCGGTCGGACGTGCCGTCCGAAAATCCGAAAAATCTCCCGCAGGAAGATCCCCCTGTTCCGCCGGAAACCTGGCCCGGCCTGTAACGCTTCGGCAATGAAAAAAGCGGAGTGTACCGAAATTCGGTACACTCCGCTTTTTGTGATATAACTGCCAGATAAACTGGAATTTACCACCTTTTCATATTCGTTTCAAATTTTGATATATATACCTGCTTCAATTCATCTTCGCTTATCCCATAGCAAAGCATCACATCATTAAAATACATTAAAACATCCGACATCTCTTCAACTAAATGTTGTCTGATTTCGCTGTTTTCAATGGAGTTTTTGTCTCCATTTTTCTTAATGATGTCGATAACTTCTCCTACTTCTCCAATCATCCATAACAACTTATGTTTTCCGGCTTCGGGGCCAATTTCTTCCCACTTACCTTTATATTGATCTTGCAGTTGCTTTTGCATGGAGAGCATTTCTTCTACAGTAAAATGATCCATATTTATTCCCCCGTAAATTTCGATTTATGAATGGCTATGAATGATTCTACAAGTGAAAACGATGCCATCATGGGGCATACCTAAATGAACACGCCGCTTTTCTTATACTTTTTTCAGCACCAGGAAATCAAAGCAGATTTCAGTAGTCAGCTGGGGCAACTGACGCAGACGCGCTGCACCGTCTGCCGGAGTTTTCCAGTAGTACGGAGTCATCGCAAACAGATTTTCCAGCATATCGGCAGGTACCGTAATGGTATCCTCTACCCGGCAGCGATCCACCTGTTCAAATCCGGCGTAATCAATTTCCTGCTCCGGATTTTCGTAAGGTGTGCGATACAGGGCTTCTTTCATGCCGAACAAATGTCGGGGACCCGGTACCGCATACAGTACAACACCACCCGGACGCAGTACACGGAGAAATTCTTCCCGTGCCATGGGGGAAAAGATATTCCACACCACATCTGCCCAGCCATCCGCCACCGGCTGATGAAAACTGGATGCAACTGCATATCGTCCGCTGTGCAGGGCTTTTGCTGCAAGGCGAACCGCAGTTTTGGAAATATCAAAACCAGCCAGCTCCAGCGCCACATTCTGCGCCTGTGCGGCTTCTGCCAAAGCACGGTCATACCAGCCTTCGCCGCAGCCTGCATCCAAAAGGTGCAAAGGTTGATCCAGCTTTGCCTGCTGTAAGGTCAGCTTTGCCAGTGCTTTTCCGAAGGCATCGTAATAGCCTGCCTGCAAAAATGCACGGCGTGCGGCAACCATTTCCTTACTGTCGCCGGGTACTTTGGAGTGCATTCCCTGCACCGGCAGCAAATGCCAGTACCCTTCCTTGGCGCGATCAAAACAGTGATTCTTTTCGCAGCGCAGTGCGCCGTTTTCACTCTGTGCCAATCGGCTGCCGCAAATCGGGCAAATCCAAGGCGCAGCCCACTGCTCATTCATCTGCGTAGTCCTCGACCGGAGCGGTCACGCCACCGCGTGCCTCCATATATTCCTCAAAGCTGGCATACTTCTGCTGAGGCGGACGACGGGAAATCAGCATCAAACCAGGGTTTTCCTCACGGTTTGCATTTGCACGCTGACGATTGCGCTCTGCCTTCGGCTGCGCCTTTTTGGGTTCCTGACGCTCTGCTTTGGGCTGAGCGGCATTCTTTTCCCGGCGCGGCTGATTTTTGGGCTGGTTCTTCGCACGGGTCTGTGCATTGCGTGCAGGCTTTTCTGCACGCTGCTGACCGTTGCGGGGCTGTTTTTCGTTCTTCTGCACGGGCTTTTCTGCCTTTTGTGCGGGCTTGGGTGCCGGGCGCTCTGCCTTCGGCTGTGCAACGCCTCTTGCCTGATCTGCCGCAGCAGCACTCAAAAAGTGCGGGTCAAACTTCGGCTGTGCCGGAGTTGCCTTTTCCCGACGGGGCTGTGCCTTCGGCGGATTCTTTACCTTGTTCTGCTTCGGCTGCTGGGTTGCTTTTTCTGCTGCGGGCTGCTGCGCTGCGGCAGCAGTCTTGTTGCGGCGGCGACGGCGGCGCTTTGCGCTTGCAGACAGCTTTTCGCCCTGCTGCGCCTGTTGCGGCTGCTTTTCCTCCATAGTATGTTCCTCGATTCTCTCCTCTGCCGGAGTTGTTTTACCGCTGCGCTTACTGCCGCGGTCTTTTTTCAGCAAAGCTTTTTCAGCACGGGGTGCTGCCGGCTGCTTGACCGGTGCAGGCACACCATCCCAGGGGTGTCCGCTGATGACCGGGATCTTTTTTCGATTCAGCTTTTCGATGCCTGCCAAATACTCGATTTCTTCCGGGCTGCAGAAGCTCACCGCGCAGCCTTCCGCACCGGCACGAGCGGTACGGCCAATGCGATGCACATAGGTTTCGGGTACTTCCGGCAAGTCATAGTTGAACACATAGGCAAGCTCGCTGATGTCGATACCGCGGGCAGCAATATCCGTTGCCACCAAAACACGGGTCTTGCCATTTTTGAAATTTTCCAGCGCAGTCACGCGGGCGGTCTGGCTCTTGTTGCCATGAATCGCCGCAGCGGGGATGCCGCGCTTAGTCAAATCCTTTGCAATTTTATCTGCACCATACTTTGTGCGGCTAAACACCAGTGCATTGATCACAGGCGGGTCCAGCTTCTGAATCAAATACGGCAGCAGCTGCTTTTTGTTGCCTTTTTCCACATAATACAGGGTCTGCGCAATGCGGTCCACGGTACTGGAAACCGGGTCTACTTTCACGAACACCGGCTCGGTCAGCAAATCTTCTGCCAGCTGCTCGATTTCCTTGGGCATCGTCGCACTGAACAAAAGGGTCTGCCGTGCCGTTTTGGGCGGCAGCTGTTTCATTACCTTGCGCACATCGTGAATAAAGCCCATATCCAGCATACGGTCGGCTTCGTCCAGCACAAAGATTTCCACCTGCGACAAATCCACATGTCCCTGACTGATCAAATCATTCAGGCGGCCCGGGCAGGCAATCAGAACATCGACACCGTGCTTCAGTGCCGCAATCTGCGGCTGCTGACCCACACCGCCAAAAATAACGGTATGACGCAGTTTCAGATACTTGCCATATGCCGAGAAGCTCTCACCAATTTGCAAGGCCAGCTCACGGGTCGGGGTCAAAATCAGTGCGCGCACTGCACCTTTCTGCCGAGCCGGCATTTCCGCCAAACGATGCAGCATAGGCAGCGCAAAAGCCGCAGTCTTGCCGGTACCGGTCTGGGCACAGCCCAGCAGGTCGTGACCCGCCAGCACCGGAGGAATTGCCTTTGCCTGAATGGGCGAAGGCTCCGTATAGCCTGCCTTTTCCACTGCACGCAGTAGCGGAGCAGACAGTTTCAGTTGTTCAAAAGTCATGCAGATTCCTTTACCTTGTCATTTTTCGGGCTCCCGCCCGCGGGATCATCAGGGCTGGGGCAGCACTTCGCCGGTGACACCGTCACGCACAGCAATGCTCTCCACACCGCCTGCACGCAGGGCAGCAAATACTTCCTCCTGCGTAATCGGTGCTTGTCCGCCTTCCGCATCTTCATCGGGTTCTTCGGAAGCTGCCTCTACCATCAGTTTCTTTATTCCCAGCTCACTGGGCAGCACCGTACCCAACGTGGAGGACGGCGTTACACAGCTTTCATAGGGAACTTCGTATACCAGCGTGCAGCTGCCTGCGAAGCGTTCTTCCCATGCAGCAATGTCTGCGCTCAGCTGTGCTGCGCGGTCACGTCCGCCAGTATCGCCAAAGTCCTGCTTGGGGCTTTCCTGACGGGGGAACTGTACCCCGGACAATATCACGATATCAAAGCCCATATCCTTGGCTTCCTGAATCAAATCGCCGATATACTGCACCGCAGCGGGATCATACGGGTTTGCCCAGCGTTTGCCGCCAGCTTCTGCCTTATTGTCCAGCCAGGTATAATCCTGACCCACATACTGAATGCCCATTGCACGGTCTACCATGGGGTCCTTAAATGCTGCAATGGATGCCACCGGCTGCACACCCTTTGCGCGCAGCGCAGCTGCCACAGCTGCCGGGTCAATCGTCGTTGCTGCGATGCTGGCTGCCGCCTGCGGCACCGCGCTATCATAGTACAGATAACCGCTCTCGTCCTTCAGGGGTACGACACCATAGGTCACGCCCTGGTCGTGCAGTTCCTGCGCAGCTGTTTCCATAGCGTCCGGGCTCTGCAATGCCGACAAGCTCAGCATTTTCAGGCTGCCCGCCGTATAACCGGATGCTTCCGGTGCGGCAGGTTCTGCGGTCGGCTCAACCGGCTCATCTTCCACTTCCGACGATGCATCCTGATCCGGCGTGTCATTTTCTGCCGGAGGTGTCGGCTGTGCCGTGTTGTGTTCTTCATGCTTGATGGTATCGTACCAGAAGTTTGTGCCCCAATCCAGCACACCCGGTGCCACGACAAAACCCAGCACAAATACCAGCGCAACAACCACAAGACCTGTCAAGATTCGCTTTGCCCAATAGGTTCGGCCACTGCGGTAGAAATTATGATTGTACCGTTTGACACGCCCTATATTTTTTCTTCTTTTTGCCATAGAACGCTCGCTCCTTACCTAATCATTAAATTGCCACAGTATGACCGGTGAAACCATATACTGCCATTGCCAGAATGCCGATATAGATCATAACGATGGGCAAACCACGGAATGGTCCGGGTACTGCACTGCTGCGCAGACGGCGGCGCGCTTCCGCAACCATCAATACTGCAACCAGATAGCCTACACCACTGCCCAAGCTGTAACCGATGGTCTGTGCCAGCGTAAAACGCTGTACGGTAGTAACCAGCATAGCACCCACCACACAGGTATTGAAACCTGCATTGGGCAGCATTTTCAGAAGGCGGTCTTTATACGGAAAGTTCTGCACATAAGTCAGCACCAGCCAAATCAGACCGCACACCACAAAGGTACACGCTACAAAGACCAGCGGGCGCAGCATTGCGCGCAGCTCCAGCTTGTTCAGCTGGGTGCCGATCAGCCAGGAAAGCGGTGCATTCAGCACACAAATCACGCTCAAAAGCAAGCCAAACAGCAGGCTGGATGTGTCATCATCGCCAACCAGCTGGACCAGACGGGAAACGCCTGTACCACGCGCCAGAACGGTGTTCTGGGCAAAAAGCGCCATCAATGCATATACAAAAAAGGTCGAGACTGCCGAAATCACTGCATTCATGCTTTTTTCTTCGCCTCCTGTTCCAGATAGTGGCGCCAGGCGCTGCCGATACTGCGCCAAATGGCAAACAGCACACCAACCAGCATAAAGCCACCCGCCGGGGTTGCTGCCAGCGACAGCATGGTCCGATTCACAATCGGGTACTCGAAGATAGTTCCCAGCGACAGAAACTCACGCAGGCAGCCCGTCAACATCAATACCAGCGCATAGCCCAGCGTAATGCGCAGACCTTTTGAGAATGCCTTATGCACCGGCTCCGGTACACGGCCGCTGCGGTAAACCACCAGCGGGTCTACCACCAGAAGCGGCAAATACAGACCCAGTGTCAAAATATCATTGCCGAACATATTGCGCATTGCCAGCCACACAAAACAATATACTACCGCAGAAATGGTGCAGTATCCGGTTGTCCGCAGCAGCTGCTGGCGCACATTGCGCAGCAGCAGACTGCACAGCACACGGGTCGGTGTCAGCAGCAGCGCAACCGCCACAGCCAGCAGCATCGCTTTACGGCCACTGGTCGCCATAACGACCAGCGGAGCCAGACCCATACCCTGCATAACTGCCGGGTTATTCAAAAAGATTCGATCGTGGTGGAAGTAGTGTTCTTCTTCCGCCAGAATCATCTGCGCGCGCTCACTTCGCATTTGCCGGACCTCCCTTCTGCTGGATCATTGCCACAACTTCATAAATTTTTTCTGTCAGGCGATCCAGCCACTGGGACACGCTGCCGACGACCAGCGTTGCAAAGCAAATACCGGTATCGTAAACGCCAAAATAGCGGAATGCCATCGTCAGCAAGCCCAGCAGCACACCGTACAAAACCTGACCGCCGCGGTGACGCTGCGAGGTTGTGAACGGCTCGGTTGCCAAAAACAATGCGCCGAACAAAATTGCACCGGAAACCAGCTCGTAGGTAGCCAGAATCACACGACCGGTCGTGGTCTGTGCAATCACAGCATTTTCCACGATAGCGTCGCGGGGGTGCAAAAATGCAACTGCGCCGCAGGTCAGCAAAAAGGCAAGCGGCGTGTAGAGCTTAATATCCCGGCGCACCAGCAAAAATATGCCGCAGGCAATCAAAACCAGAATTGCCGTTGTACCCATCGGACCTGCATAGTTACCCAGCAGCATATGCAACATATCCGTTGTGGGGATACCGCCGTTGCGCAGCATATTGGACATACCGCCGGACAAGATCAGCTCTCCGTTTACAACAAAGGGTACCATAGTACCCGGTGCAGGGTATCGCATAACCTGTTCCGGCCAGGATACGGCTACTACTACATAGCCAACCGCAGCCGGATTAAAGGGATAACTGCCATAACCGCCAAATGCTTCCTTACCGATCAAAATACCGGCAAGCACTGCCACGGTCAGAATCGGCCAGGGGCAGCTGGCGGGCATCAGCAGCGCAATAATTAAACTGAAACACTCGCTGGACCAGTCGCTGCGCTCATAGGGGCGTTTCCGCAGAAAGCACACCAGTCGATCGCACAAATTGCCCAGCACTGTAGCATACAGGCACATCCAAACCGGACGCGCACCGTAATAAAAGAATGCCATACTGACCAGCGGCAAGCCCAGCAGACAAACATCCCAATAATAGTGCCGATCACTCCCGGCCTGGATTTTTAGTTTTTCGGACATGTTGAACGCTCCTTATTCTGCTCGCTGATTCATCACAGGGCTGCCAGCGTTTTCACAGCCTTTGCCGGATCTTCGGCAGCAAAAACTGCGCTGCCTGCCACCAGAACATCTGCGCCTGCTTCCACACAAGCCGGGCCGGTCGTTGCGTCCACGCCGCCGTCCACTTCCAGCAGGAAAGACAGACCGCGCTTTTCCCGCTCGGCTTTCAGCCAGCGGAGCTTATCCAGTGCAGAAGGCATAAACTTCTGACCGCCAAAACCGGGCTCCACGCTCATAACCAGAACCAGATCCAGCTGGTCCAGCCAAGGAGCCAGTGCTTCTGCAGGTGTACCGGGCTTAATGGTCAAACCGGTCTTGCAGCCTGCTGCACGAATAGCAGCCAGCGTTTCCGCCACATCATCTTCACTTTCCAGATGGAAGTTGATCAGCGTTGCGCCTGCGTCTGCAAACGCCTTGACGTATTCCAGCGGATGAGAAATCATCAGGTGCGCATCATAAAACGCATCCGGCAGATTCTTGTGCAGGCTCTTCAGAACCGGCACACCAAAACTAATATTCGGTACAAAATGACCGTCCATAACATCATAGTGCAGCATTGCTGCGCCGGCGTCCAGCACCATACGGCAATCTGCCGCCAGGTGACCGAAATCTGCCGACAAAATCGAAGGGCTAACCATCGACATATCGAAACACTTCCTTTAATTCAGAATAGACTGTACCCGGCTGGTGCTGGAAAGGCGCACAAAATCCATAGTACATCATTGTATATTGTACCGTATCAGCTGGTAAAAATCAAACGATGAAGCGGTATCTCCACAAATCTTTTACACCTATATCCTGTATTTTTTCCCGCGCCGGACTTTTCTTGCAACAGATGTCCTGCTCCATGTACAAAAGGATACAAAACGCGTGCATTACCAACAAAAATCCCCGAACAGTATTTCTGTCCGGGGATTTTTTACATTCATTCTGCACTGCGGATTCGCAGAGCCAAATTACGCGTGCTTCTTTTCGTTTTTCTGATTTTTGCTTTCTTCTGTCTGGTCCGACAGCTTCAGCAAATCCTTTTTGTTGGGCAGCTCTGCGGGCAGCGTAAAGGCAAACTTGCACCATTCGCCCTGCTTGCTTTCTACCCAAATCCGACCGCCGGACAAATTCACCAGCACTTTGCAGATGTGCAAGCCCAGACCGCTGCCTCTTGCGTGCAGACCACGGGACTGGTCTTCTTTATAGAAACGCTCGAACACAAAAGGCAGTGCTTCTGCGCTGATACCCTGACCGCTGTTCCAAATGGAAATCTCTACTTCAGGACCCAGCCGCTGCGCCGATAGGCGAATCGTGCCGTTTTCCGGTGTAAACTTGATGGCATTATCCAGCAGGTTATATGCTACCTGATGAATCAGATCCGGGTCTGCATAGACCAGCGTCTGACCCATTTCCTCCAAGCCTTCCAGATTGATTTTACCGTTGGTAATGCGCTGTTCCGCACTGATTGCCGCACCCGCCAGGGTTTCCCATACATTATACAGACGCGCGTGCACCTGATATTCGCCGGATTCCAGCTTGGTGATATCCAGCATATTCTGCACCAGACGTGCCAGACGACCTACTTCCTGGGATACGATGTTCAGGTAATGGTTCTGCAGCTCCGGCGGAATCGTACCATCCAGCATACCGTCAATGAAGCCCTTGATAGTGGTCATAGGCGTGCGCAGTTCGTGGGCAATGTTGCCCGTAAACTGTGCGCGGGAACGGTCCATTGCTTCCAGATTGGCAGCCATCGTATTAAAATCAGCAGCCAGCTGACCCACTTCGTCCTCGCTGTTTACGTTTTCTACACGGACCGTCATATCTCCGCCGCCAAATTTGCGTGCTACCTGACTGATTTCGTGTAGCGGTGCTGTCAGACGGTTGCTCAGATAGATGGTCAAAATCATAGCGCACAGCAGCATCAGGCTGGCCGACAGCAGGAAATTGGAGAACATCTGACCCAAAAAGTCGTTGAATGCTTCCACCGGCGTATACACGAACAAATAGCCATCATCTGCCCGTGTTGCTGTCACATAACTGCGATAGGGCAAAAATCCGCCCAAATCAGTCAGACCGTGGTAACGATTTTCTTCTGCATTGATTTTTCTTGTAATCTTGTCCAGACAGCTCGCAGAAAGCGGTTTGTTCGTATCCACCGCCGGGTCCAGCTCCAGCAAAACATTGCCCGACTGGTCGGTAACCAGCAGGTTCATACCAGAACTTTCCCAAATCAGCTCCAGCGTTTTTCGTGCTGCTTCGTCACCATCCTCCTGCTGGACTCCATCCCGGTCCGCATAGGCCTGCTCCACCACACGAATTGCCAAGGACACCATCTGGTCACCGGTGGCATAGTGTTCTTCCGCAAAATACTTTGCGAACAAGGTCATCTGGGAAAGGCCCATCACCAGCGTGCCTACCACCAGCAGCGTGGACACCATGGAAAAGAAGGAAACCGAAATACTTCTCCGCATAATTTACTGACGCACCTCGAATTTATAGCCGACGCCCCAAACGGTTTTCAGTTCCCATTTATCCGAAGCACCCGCCAACTTTTCACGCAGACGCTTAACGTGTACGTCGATGGTACGGGAATCGCCGTAATATTCAAAGCCCCATACCTCATCCAGCAGCTGGTCGCGGGTATAAACACGGTTGGGATGTCCTGCCAGACAGTTCAGCAGCTCCAACTCCTTGGGGGGTGCTTCCACAACTTTGCCGTTGACGCGCAGCTCGTAGCTGTTCATATCCAAACGCAGGTTTTCAAATTCCAGCACGCCGTCCTGCTTTTCTTCTTCCTTGCCGGCGTAGCCGCAGCGGCGCAGCACGGCTTTGATGCGCGCCACAACCTCTTTTGCGTCAAAAGGCTTGACCACATAGTCATCTGCGCCCAGCTCCAAACCCAGCACCTTATCAAAGGTATCGCCCTTTGCCGTCAGCATAATGACGGGTGTATTGCCCTGCTGGCGAATGCGGCGGCAGGTTTCCCAGCCATCCATACGCGGCATCATAACATCCAAAAGCACCATGTCGGGCTTTTCTTTTTCATACAAATCCAGCGCCTGTGCGCCGTCGTTTGCCACAATCACTGCATAGCCTTCCTTGACCAAATACAGTCGCAGTACTTCGCAGATGTTCTGGTCGTCGTCTACGACCAGGATTTTTTCGTTTGCCATGTAATCCACTCCTTTTATGCCAATCCCAAGCAGGTAAAAGTTATCATCATGCCTTCATTATATAAGATACTTGTGGATAAATAAAGAACAATCTATGCACTTTTCGCACACTTTCCCGCCAAAAAGGGGTATGGGTGCGTTGCGCCGTATCGCACTTTCTGCTAAAATAGTAAGGATTACAGTACATAACCGGACCATGCTCCGGCTGGATACAAAAGGAGACACAGCATTATGAAATTAGGTATCGTCGGCCTGCCCAACGTAGGCAAATCCACGCTGTTCAACGCCATCACTTCCACCAAGAACGCAGAAGCTGCCAACTACCCCTTCTGCACCATCGAGCCAAACAGCGGCATTGTCGCTGTGCCGGACGCACGTCTGGACAAGCTGGCTGAGCTGTGGGAAACCAACAAGAAGACCCCCGCTATCGTGGAGTTCGTTGACATTGCAGGTCTGGTCAAGGGCGCTGCAAACGGTGCAGGTCTGGGCAACAAGTTCCTGGGCAATATCCGCGAGTGTGACGCAATCGTTCACGTTGTGCGCTGCTTCGACGACGACAACATCGTTCATGTGATCGAGGACGTCAACAAGCCCGTCGGCGTTGACCCCATTGCTGATATTGACGCTATCGACTACGAGCTGATCCTGAGCGATCTGGAAGTTGTCACCAACCGTGCCGGCCGTCAGGAAAAGGCTGCAAAGACCGGCAACAAGGCTGCTGCTGCAGAAGCTGTCTGGCTGCGTGAACTGGCTGCTCATCTGGAAGCAGGCAACCCTGCCCGCAGCTTCGACTTCGATGAAGGCGACAAGGATCAGGCACTGGCTGTGCGTGAAATGGGCCTGTTGAGTGCAAAGCCCGTTCTGTACGCTTGCAACGTGGGCGAAGATGACCTGATGGAAGGCATCGAGAACAACAAGTACGTTCCTCTGGTGGCTGAGCGTGCTGCCAAGGAAGGCGCAAAGGTCATTCCCATCTGCGCAAAGACCGAAGAGGACATTGCCGATTACTCCCCCGAAGAAAAGAAGGAATTCCTGGCTGAAATGGGCGTCACTTCCAGCGGTCTGGATAACCTGATCACTGCCAGCTACGATCTGCTGGGTCTGATTTCTTTCCTGACCGACGGCAAAAAGGAATGCCGCGCATGGACCATTCGTCGTGGCACCAAGGCACCTCAGGCTGCGGGTAAGATTCACTCTGACTTCGAGCGTGGTTTTATCCGCGCACAGGTCATCGGCTATGGCGCACTGGAAGAAAACGGCTTCGACTACGCTGCTGTCAAGAGCAAGGGTCTGCAGCGCACCGAAGGCAAGGAATATGTGGTACAGGACGGCGATATCATCGAGTTCCTGTTCAACGTCTAATTAAAATACAGGAGAAGTTTCCATGGTATACGGAATTATGGGCGCAATGCCCGACGAAGTCGATCAGCTGTGTGCAAAGCTGACGGATGTTTCCCGCGAAACCTACGGCGGTGTGGAGTATCATCTGGGCCATCTGGGTGACAAGCAGGTTGTTGTTTGCTGCGCCGGTATGGGCAAGGCAAACGCTGCTGCTACCACGCAGGTACTCATCACCAAGTACGGTGCAGGCAGCATCATTTTCTCCGGCATTGCCGGCAACATGACCTCCAAAATTGGCATTGGCGATGTGGTCATCGGCAAGACCGTTTTGTATCATGACGCACAGCTGGACATGATTTGCCAGAATCCCCCGTTCCTCACCGAATATACCGGTGACCCTGCTCTGATTGCCGCAGCACAGGCTGCCTGCGAAGCACAGGGCGTGAAGGCTCTGGTGGGCAAGATTGCTACCGGCGACTTGTTTGTTGGTGACTCTGAAACCAAGAATGCCATCGCTGCCAAGTGCGCTCCCGACTGTGTCGAGATGGAAGGCGCAGCTGTCAGCCAGATTGCCGCTAAGAACGAGATTCCCTGCGTCATCTTGCGCGCAATGAGCGACAACGCAGACGAAGCTGGTCACGAGGTTCTAGTAGTGAAGAAATTCAGCATCGGCGAGTATGTAAAAACCGCTACCAACATCGTAGCAGATATGCTCACCCGCTTGTAAGCTGTAATAACAATTTTACATCGACAAAAAGCCGCTGTGTGTTACACACAGCGGCTTTTTGATTACATTCCAAATAAAACCGTCAGATTTCTGCTGATTTTACAGATACTGCTCCAGTCGCTGACAGTTATCCTCCTGGAAGGCTTCCAGCTCACGCAGCATCTTTTTTGCACCCGGTGTGGCACCAGGGAAATCCGTCTCGCACTTGTGGCAGTCCAAAACGCCCTGATAGTTACCTTCCGACAGCATTTCTGCCAGATTGCGGGTGGATTTGTCTGTCATGGTTTTCATCTTGATGCCCAGCTGGGTATTCATTTTAGCAAAAGCCGACTGACCCTTCGGCGTTGCCCCCGCAGCCGTCAGGCAAAGCTCTGCCTGACTTGCCATATCATGGTATACGTTTCTCTGACGCTGCAGCTCTGCCTTGAATAACCCTTCTTCTGCCATGGGGATCAACTGGTTCAGTGCTTTTTCGCCCATTTCGGTATTTTCATAAATAGCTTCCAGCATCCCGTTGTTGTCGCCGTTCTGCTGGGTCTGTGCGCGTTCCTGTGACATAAAAACGCCCCCTTTCGACACCAGTATGCGCCGATCGGGGGCTGTTTATGCAGTTATCTCTTATGCTTCTTGTGCTTTTTCTGTTTACCTGTACGCAGGGTCGACTGCTTTTGCTCCGCCGGGGCTTTTTGGGTTTCCTGTTGCGGTTTGGATTGTACTTGCGGTACTTCAGCAGGTGCCGAGGTACGTCCATACACCCAGCAGCGGCTGCGAATATGATATGCCAGCGCATCCGTTGCGGCACCGTCCAGCATACGCCAGCTCCAGTTGCCGTCTGTGCGTCCGGGATAATTCAGTCGTGCTTCTCCGCCCAGACCCAGCCAGTCGAACATGGGCACGATTGCCGTATCCGACACGCTGGAAAGTACCGCATCCAACAAAGCCGGTACGGCATCCTCGTCAGATTTCAGATTCAGATAAACGCGAGCAAAGTTCTTTTCCTGTTCGCTGGCAGCATTCTGCCACCAGTCGGTGAGGGTGGTGTTATCGTGGGTACCGGGATATACCACTGTATTTCGGGTATAGTTGTACGGCAGAAATTCATTGCCGCCGCCAAAACCGAATTGCAGCACCTTCATGCCCGGATAGCCGCTCTCCCGCAGAAGCTCCCGCACGCTGTCGAACAGCTCGCCCAAATCTTCTGCCACAATGGGCAGCGGATGGCCAATGGCAGCTTCCATTGCGCGGAACAATTCCATACCGGGACCTTTTTCCCATTTGCCGTTGATGGCGGTTTCACTTCCGGCAGGAATTGCCCAATAGGTATCGAATCCACGGAAATGGTCGATGCGCACTACATCGTATAGCTCCAGACTGCGGCGCATGCGCTGCACCCACCATGCAAAACCGGTCTGTCGATGGTATTCCCAGTCATACACCGGGTTGCCCCACAGCTGACCCGTTGCGGAGAAGAAATCCGGCGGACAGCCTGCCACACGGGCAAAGCTGCCATCCTCATTGCGCTCGAACAGCTTACCACCTGTCCATGCATCGGCAGAATCTGCTGCTGCATAGATGGGCATATCACCCAAGATGCGCACGTCTTTTTGGTTGGCGTACTGTTTCAGTGCCGTCCACTGCTTGTCGAACTCATACTGCAAGAAGGTCCAAAAGCCCACTTCGTCGGCGTTTTCTGACGCAAATTTTTTCATTGCTTCAGGCTTACGGTCCCGCAGTTCTTCCGGCCACTGCTGCCAGCTTTGCATTTTGAATGCTTTTTTGCCTGCCATATACAGGGCATAATCCGGCAACCAATTTTCATTTTTCAGGGTAAAGGCATACCAGTCATCCGGCAGGTATTGCTCCATACCATGCACCCCATGACATTTTTCCAGAAATGCCCGATAGGCTTTGCGCAGCACTACAAAACGACTGTTATACAGCTTGCCGTAATCGACACGCGTTGCATCCTCGCCCCAATCCCATTTTGTAATATCGGTGGATTCCAACAGACCCTCGTCCACCAGCGTTTCCAAATCAATCAAGTACGGATTGCCCGCAAAGGCAGAACAGCTTTGGTAAGGACTGTCGCCGTAGCCGGTAGGGCTCAAGGGCAGAATCTGCCAAAGCTGCTGCCCTGCACGGTTCAGAAAATCCACAAACGCGTATGCCTGCTTGCCAAAACAACCGATTCCTCCGGGACCCGGCAGGCTGGAAACCGGCATCAAAATACCACATTGCCGCATAACTCGTTCCCTCACTTTACTTTGAAATGCCTACCCACGGCATTTTCTCTTAAAACCCATTATACACACTTTGCCGACGGTTTTCTACTCACTTGGAACGTGCTATAATAATCCTATGCAAATTCTGTTCTTTTTCATGCTGAAACGCTGTTAAATGCAGCAAAAGGGGTACCAAATGACCGGTGCTTCGTGGTATGATAGGGAAAGACTAAATTCCAAGGAGTTGTTTCATGCAACCGACACAAAAACAATATGAGCAGGATGCTTTCCTGCAGGAAATGGATACCACGCTGGCGGCGGTCGATGCTGACAAAAGCCGTCTGGCACTGGTGGCCACCGTATTTTATCCCGAAGGCGGCGGTCAGCCTGCGGACTGGGGTACCCTGACCCTCGCTGGGGAAACCGTTGCTGTTACGGATGTACAGATTCAAGATGGCATCGTATGGCACACGGTAGAGCACATCCCCGCTAAGGCCGCAGAAGGCTGTACCGTTCACGGAAAAATCGACTGGGAACGCCGCTTTGACCATATGCAGCAGCACACCGGTGAACATATCTTGTCCGGAACGCTGCATCGGCTGTTCGGTGCGGAGAACGTGGGCTTTCATCTGGGCGCACAAGTGGTGCGTATGGATACCAGCATCCATCTGACCGAAGAACAGCTGCGTCAGGCGGAAACCGAAGCCAACGCCTGCATCTGGGCAGACGCTCCGGTTCAGGTTTTGTATCCTACCCCGGAAGAGCTGACCCACATTGCGTACCGCAGCAAAAAAGAGCTGACCGGTCAGGTCCGCATTGTGGATATTCCGGGCGGCGATGTATGCGCCTGCTGCGGCACCCATGTGCGCACCGCGGGGCAGGTTGGTCTGATTAAAATCATCGCATCTGAACATTACAAAATCGGCGAACGGCTGACCGTGCTGTGCGGCAAGCGTGCCCTTTTGGAAATGCAGCAGATGCGCAGCCGCCAGCAGAAAATCGGCGCACTGCTCAGTGCCCAAAGCGACCAGACCGCCATCGCTGCACAGCGGTTGTTTGATGATTACACCGCTTTGAAGTTTGCCCACTTCGGCATGGCAAACCAGCTGTTTACTGCACTGGCTCAACAGGCGGAACCCGGCAAACCTGCCATTCATATTGTCCCCGGTTTGACTCCGGACGAACTGCATCGCCTGACCGAAGCACTGTGCAAGCAAACGGACAACCTGTGCGTTGCACTGACCGAAACCGAAAAGGGTGTCGGTTACTGCATCGGCAAACAAAACGGCGATGTCCGCCCGCTGGTAAAAGAGCTGAATGCAGCCTTTGCCGGACGCGGCGGCGGAAAGCCGATTTTGTGTCAGGGCAGCTGCACCGGGGCCGACCCGGAAACGCTGGCGCACTGGTTGGCGCAGCAAGCCGAAAACGACTAATTACCCGACCACACATTGCAATAAGATACAGAGGAGATTCCCAATTATGAGAATGCGTTTCAAACCCTATGCCCGTCCCGAGCTGCTGGCCTGTGATTTCCACGCACACGACCCGTTCCATTGCGCAGGTCACTGGAAAGAGCGTTTTGCACGCCCCGAACAGCCTTTGATGCTGGAGCTGGGCTGCGGCAAGGGCGGTTTTTTGAGCCAGCTTGCCAGCGCACACCCGGAAAATAACTACATGGGCTTTGATATTACCGATAAGGTCCTGATTCTGGCAAAGCGCAAAATCGAAGCTGCTTATGCCGAAAAGAACCTGACCCCCGATAACGTGTGCATCCTGTCGGCTGACATCGAGCGCATCTTGAAGGTAATGAACGAACAGGACACCGTTTCCCGCATTTACATCAACTTCTGCAACCCCTGGAGCAAGAATGCAGGCAGCAACAAGCACCGCCTGACCCATCCCCGCCAGCTGATTCAGTACCGCACTTTCCTGGAGGACGGCGCTGAAATTTACTTCAAGACCGACGATGATGATTTGTTCCGCGACAGCCTGAACTACTTCCCCGCTGCTGGCTTTGAAATCGAATGGAAGACCTTCGACCTGCACGAAAACGAGCCGGAATGGAACATCCGTACCGAGCACGAGGGTATGTTCACCGAGCAGGGCATCAAAATCAAGGCACTGATTGCCCGCAAGCTGCCCGGCGATGAGAGCGTTACCTGGGTCGAGCCGAAGGCTCTGGCAAAAGAGCTGGAAGCCGACGAAGCGGAGGCAAATGATGCCCAGGTGTGATTTGTGTCTGAACAACCAGACCGATGAATACGGCGAAAGCTACTGCAATTTTGCGGATAGCTTAGATGAGGACGAATACGTCCGCCTGATGGCGCACCCCAACGATACCTGCCCTTTCTTTGAGGGCGGTGACGAATACAAAATCGTCCGCAAGCAAAATTGATTTTCCAACTATAAAAAGGGCTGCACTCTGTACGGGTGCAGCTCTTTTTGCAAATTTTAATACACTCTTAATCGGTTTCGATGTATAATCACAGCAAGAAAATTTTTCTTCTGCTTCGGAGGTTCTGTATGGCTTGGATTGGATTTTTGGTTTGGTCTGCCGTTGGGCTGTTTTTTATCGGTCTGGGATTCTATCTGATTTACGGAACACGCAAAACCGCCTTCGGCTTCTGGGCCAATGTGGAAACTTTCCCCGTAGACGATGTAAACGGATACAATCGGGCACTGGGCAAAC